>CAVSQF010000017.1:0-444835 GCA_963729835.1 uncultured delta proteobacterium
ACACGCGGTCGCCGACATTGTCCACGACGAAGTCCGGTCGGCTGCCGGGCGTCGCCACGTCGGCGGCGTTCGCCTGCGCCTCCTCGGCATTGTTCTTGGCGCAAGCCGAAATCGCCAACGCGGCGGCCAGAACGGCGGCTCAAACGCAAGCCGGCGGAAGATGTGCCTGGATCTCGATCATTGCAGTGCCTCCACACTCACGCACTGAGCAGTGTTCTAAACTGGGCGCGGTCCAGCCTGGAACTCGGCAACCGGGCGTCGACCCAACGTTTAACAGGCCGTTCGTTAAGCAAACCTTCCATCAACCTTGATGGAACCTTGGGGAGCTGCCCAGTAAAATTGTCGGGACCCTTGTAAACCGTCCCCTGATGGTTAAGAGCCGGTGAATTGCGGCGAGGTTTGGACGGTGGCGGTCGAATTATGACAATAGCGGCGACCATGCCGGGTCGGAGCAGAGCTCGGCGTCGGCACCTTCAGCTCGTTGCGGCCGGTAATGTCGATCGTGTAGAGGAGGGCCCCTGCCCGGGTCGCGGAAGAACATAATCACCCGGCCGTTCGGCGCGAAGGTCGGCCCTTCGTTGTGGAAGCCTTCGGTGAGGACGCGCTCGCCCTTGCCGTCGGGCTTCAGGATGCCGATGGAGAATGCCCGCGCGCCTGCCCGGTGAAGGCGATGAAGTCGCCGCGCGGCGACCACACCGGCGTCGAGTGGGGGCCCTCGCCCAACGAGATGCGTGCGCCGGCCCGCCGGTCGCCGCATCACATAAATCTGCTGCGTGCCGCCGCGGTCGCTCTCGAAGCAGATGCGGGGCCGTCCGGCGAATAGCAGGGCGCGGTGTCGATCGCCGGCGTGTCGGTGAGCCGCGTCGTCGCCTTCGAGCGCAGGTCCATCACGAACAGGTTGGCGTTGGTGCCCTGCTGCAGGGACATGATCACGCGTTGGCCGTCCGGCGAAAACCGCGGGGCAAAAGTCATGCCCGGAAAGTTACCGACGATCTCGCGCTGGCCGGTTTCGATGTTGAGCAGATAGACGCGCGGTTGGCCCTGCCCGTACGACATGTAGGTGATTTCTTGCGTCGACGGATTAAAGCGCGGCGTGAGCACCAGATCGTCGCCGCGCGTCAGGTAACGCACGCCAGCGCCGTCCTGGTCCATGATGGCGAGCCGCTTCACGCGCCGGTCCTTCGGGCCGGTCTCGTCGACGAACACGATGCGGCTGTCGAAATAGCCTTTCTCGCCGGGAGCGCTCGTAGACCTCGTCGAGATGATGTGCGCGATGCGCCGCCAGTTGTCGGGCGTGGTGAAATACTGCTTGCCGTCGAGTTGCTGGCCGGCGAACACGTCCCACAGGCGGAATTCGGCCTTCAGCCGTCCGTCGCCCTGCTTGGTGATGCGGCCGGTGACCAGCGCCTGCGCGTTGATCACGCGCCAATCGGCGAAAGCGCGGCACCGCGTCGGAATTGGTGATCTTCTCGGTGAACGCCTGCGGATTGATCGGCGCGAACAGGCCGCTGCGCTGCAGATTGTTGCTGATCATCGCCGGTGACGTTGCGGGCGACTCGGTCTCGCCCGCGCGCCGCCGAGAAAATCCGGCAGCGCGATCGGCATCGGCTGCGGATTGCCCTGCGTGATGTCGACGCGCAGCACGGCGCCGGCCGGCGCGGCGGCAAGCCGCGAGCGCGCCGGCGCCCGCGCCGATGAGCAGACCGCGGCGATTGAACGAAAATTGCTGTCGGGACATTCGGGTAATCATCTCTCGGGCAATATCGTTGAACATTTGTGTCGTATCGAAGGTGAAGTCCATTTCCTTCCAGATATCGTAGTGCTCGGGCTTGAGCATCGTATAAGGGCTGGCCGACGAAGACCGCGCGCACCGCGCTGTCGCGCATCGCTCGTAGCGGGCCCGTTGCCGCTGGTCAGCACCATGGGTCCGCCTGTCAACGTGCCGTCGCGATTGAAGCGGATGCGGATGGTGACCTGAGAGCTCATCGGCGTCCTGCACGCCGACCGGCGGATTCCACAAGGCCATCAGGCGCGCGCGCAACGCATCGATCTCCGAGGCGATGAGCTTGGCGGCATTGCCGTGGGAAGCCGAGCGAGGGCGCCGAATTGAGCTCGGCGCCGGCGGCGGCGTCGCGGGTCGGGTCGCGTTTGTCGAGCAAAGCGGCGATCTTTTGGGCGTCGAATTTCGGTTGCTGTTTCGGCGGCTGCGGCGGCTTCTTCGGCGGCAGCGGCTGCTGGGCATCTGGCCTCCTGCTTGGGTCGGCTCCTGTTTTTGATCTTGTCGGCGATCGGATCGGGTCTGCGGCTGCGGCGGCGGGGATTTCTCCTGCACGGCCTTGAGCTCTTCTTGTCGAGCTTGGGCGCCGACCTCCTCGACCGGCTTGGGGGCCTCGGCCTTCTTCTCGACCAACGGCTTCGGCTGCTCGACCGGCTTGGGCGCGTCTTTGGTGCCTTTGGTGATTTCGCTGAAGTCCTTGTCGTTGATGATATCGACCGGCAGTGCCTCCGTCGGCGTCACCTCGAAGGTCTTGCCGGAGAACGAGATCAGCGCCCACAGCAACACCGCGACGTGCAGGCCGGCCGATATCGCTGCGGACTTGCGGAACACGGCTACTTGCCCTGCTCGAATTCGGTGACCAGCGCGACGCGATGGAAGCCGGCCGACGACAGCCGCCCCATCACCTTCATCATGGTCCCGTAATCAACTTTCTTGTCGCCCCGCACATAGACGCGCGCGTCGGTGCCGCCGCGCGCCTGCGCTACCGCCTGCAGCTTCGGGACCAGATCGTCGACGCGATCTCGGCATTCTGCAGGAAGACCTTGCCGCCGTCGTTGATCGACACGGTGAGCGGTTCCTTGTCCTGCTCAAGGCTTTTGGCCTGGCTCTGCGGCAGGTCGATCGGTACGCCGACCGTCAGCAGCGGCGCCGAAACCATGAAGATGATCAGCAGCACCAACATCACGTCGACCATCGGCGTGACGTTGATCTCGCTCATCACCCTTTGACGGTGACGCCGCTTCCCATGCCGGCGTGCCGGCATTGGCTGCCATGCTATCTTCCCTGCGCATGATCTTGTCCGAAAACCGGTTCCCACTTTTCGGGATCATGCGCTACCCCCGCTCGTCGATCTGCCGCGACAGGATGGCGGCAAATTCGTCGGCGAACCCCTCCAGACGCTGGGCCTGCTTGTTCACCTCGCCGGCGAACTTATTATAGAAAATGGTCGCCGGTATGGCGGCGACAAGGCCGATTGCGGTCGCAAACAGCGCCTCGGCGATGCCCGGCGCCACCACCGCCAGCGAGGTATTCTTCGAGGCGGCGATCGACTGGAAGCTGGTCATGATGCCCCAGACCGTGCCGAACAGGCCGATAAAGGGGCCGGCCGAGCCGACCGTGGCCAGCACCAGGAGGCGGCGTTCCAGCCGCTCGACCTCGCGGGCGATGGTCACGTCCATCACCTTCTCGATGCGCATCTGCAGGCCGGCGAAGGAGCGCTGCGGGCCCTCGAAGCTGCGTTTCCACTCGCGCATCGCGGCCACGAACAGCGCCGCCATCGAATGGCTCGGCTTGGACGACAGCGAGCGATACAGCTCCTCCAGCGACTGGCCGGACCAGAACGCCTGCTCGAAACGGTCCATGGCGCGCCGGCTGCGCGAAAACAATACCGTCTTGTCGATGGCGATCGCCCAGACCCAGACCGAGCAGACCAAAAGCCCGACCATCACCGCCTTGACGATCCAATGCGCATGCCAGAACAGCGTGAACAGCGAAAGATCGGAAGAAGTGAGCGGGAGCACCGACTGTGCCACGTCGGCAGGATTCATGGGCACGTCCTTTCGCTGTCCGGATTGAGCGGCTCAAGCCGGTGCGGCGCTTATGGAATCCGCAGCCAATAGGCGCGTCCGGGCACTTCCGTTTATGCGCTCCGCCGAAAGGCAAACGTCCCGCGATTTGGAAATGAGGAAGGCGCTGCGCCGGATGGGCTGCATGAGCGTGGTCCGCAGAGTGCCGCCTTCCGCCTCGCCGGCCACCGTGTAGCTACCGGACATCGACGCCAGCAACGGCAACAGGAACGTGGCCAGCGCGAGCAGTGCCGCGAGCGCCACGAAGAGACCGTTGCTCCTCACCTGGTCGAAGATCTGAGCGCCCTGGTCTTGTGCGCCACCTCCGCCCCGCGGGCCTCCGCTGGAGAACCGGAAGGCGATGGTGATGAGCCACGGCACCAGGAAGAGCCCTCCCCAACCTATGTAGGTACGTTTTTGGAACAGCGTTTTCACAAATTCTCGCCGTATGCTGCTCATTTGGGGCCCCCTCCCGCGCCGGCGGGAGAGACCCCGGCAGTGCGCGCCTGTTCGTCCTCGGAAGTGAGCTCGAGGAACATGTCTTCCAGTCCTTGCTCCGCGGACGGGACCACGGCCAGCACGTCGATGCTGTCGGCCACCAGCCGGCGCACCATCTCCGGCACGAAGCCGTCGCCCGATTCCACTACGATGAAGCTCTCGTCCCGGCGGAACGCACCCGGGGCGACCAGCCCGCGGATCACCTCCCAAGCCTTCGCCTGGTCTCCTGTGAGCACCCTGATGGTGGTGATCTTCGGGTGTAGGTCCGAGACAGGTCCTTGAACGATCAGATGGCCCTTGCTCATGATGGCCGCGCGATTACAGACGAGCTCCACTTCGTGCAGCAAGTGGGAGGACAGGAAGACCGTGGTTCCCTGCTTGCCCAGATCGCGGATAAGCTCTCGTACGTCCTTCATCCCCTGGGGGTCGAGACCGCTGGTGGGCTCGTCCAGGACGATGACGTCCGGTTTGTGAATGAGAGCCAGCGCGATCCCCAGACGCTGACGCATGCCGTGCGAGTAGCTGCCTACCTTCGAGCCGCCGCGGTCGGAAAGCCCTACCTGCTCCAGGACCTCGGACACCCGCGCCTCGGTGACCTCGCCGTTCATCTTCCCCAGCATGCGCAGGTTCCGGCGGGCGGTCATGTTGTTGTAGAACATGGGGTCGTCCACAAAGCCGCCGAGGTGACGCAGAGCGCTGGTGCGGTTTGCAGGCACCTTGTGATCGAGCACCTCGACGTACCCGGCGCTGGGATAGATGAGACCGAATATCAGCCGGATGGTGGTGGTCTTCCCGCAGCCGTTCGGGCCCAAGAAGCCGTAAACATCGCCTCGGCACACCGAGATGTCGAGATTGTCGACCGCCCGAAGCTTCTTGAAATCCTTGGTGAGGCCGTGAGTGGATAGGACGACCGGCCGGCCATCGCAGCCGACCGGTAGGCGCTTGTCTAGGTCAGCGTCTGAGTGTTTAGCGGACATTGGCAGCAAACCCCATTAGGTCGGATTGAGAGACACTACCCGCAGCCAACAACAGAAGCCCGTCTTTGTCCCACAGCATGACGGAGCCCAGCGCGGTATTGAACTGATACGCGGTGCCGCCGGCAACGGTCGTGCGGCTGAGCAGAGGCACGCTCGCCAACGTCTGCTCGAGCTGCGTGATCAACTGCGACGGCAGTTTGGCCTCGACCAGCACCACCGAGCCGAATCCCTGGCCGTAGCGGAGTATCACCGTGGGGCCGAGGGCGATCGTGCCGGTGGGCAAGGTGAACGAAGGGAGGCTCGAAGAAGTCGAAGAATCGGACGTGGACGCACCCGACGTGGTCGCGCCGGCCGTGGTAGGAGCCGTGGCGGCCGACTGGCCGCCGCCTGTGCCGAGACCGCCGAGGCCGCCGAGGCCCGATCCCAGGCTGCTCAGCAGAGACTGCAGATCAACCTGTTGAACGGGGATGACGAAGGCGCCGCCGAAAGCGAGGTCCGCGCTAGTGGTCTGCGGAGCCAAGGGCGTAAAACCGGCCTTGGCGGCTGCCTCAGCGAGCGTCAACGGGGCCTTCCCCGCCGCGGCTGCAGTCGTCGCCGAGTCGCCGGTCACAGGGGTGCCGGCGGTGGTGGGGGTAGTCGCCGGCTCGTTACCGAGCTTACCGGCAAGTCCCGCCGGAAGCGACAGGGTCTTGTGATCCACCTTGGCCCCGGCCGGAGGCGTGAAAGCGAAGGTGCTATCGGCGATCGTGGAGTAAGAAACGCTCTCAAAGCCCGCGGAGAGCACCGCTTGGGCGTCACCTTTTGCGAAGATCTCGAGCCGGAGGGGCAGGTAGGTCGTACTGTCTATCGCCACCTGCACCGAGCCGAAGACCGTGTTCGGCGCCTTAGGAACCAGTGACAGCACGTAGGCGGCTCGTCCGGCCACCGTTTCCTGGCCACTCACTGCCACAACAGCCGTGGGAGCAAGATTTTGAATGAACGTATTTATCGCGGTCACCGGGTCGACCTTCGCAGCCGCTGAGGTCGAGGTGGTCGAGGCAGATGTCCCGCTTGTGCCCGCCGGGAGCGTGTACTCAGTGGCTGTGTTGCCACTCGAGCTGTAGACCCAGACACTCGTCTGGCTTCCAACGATGTTGGTGTCCCCGGCCGCCCCCTGGATCTCGAAGCGGAACTCGCCGCCCTGGACCCAAAGCCGGCCCGAGCCACTCGCCAGGAGGGAGGTGAGACCACCCATTCCCTCTCCGTTGAAGGAAAGCGCCGAGAGCCCAAGGACGTCGTTCTTCCACGAGACGGCGCCGCTCACCGAGGCATTGTCGCCCGCGTACTGAGCCACGTTGGCGAGCAACTGCGCGGCGGTTATGGTCGCGAACTCCGGCTCGCCCTGGGCTCGCGTCTCCACGAGACCCACGGTAATGCCTGTGACGGCAAGGACCGCCGCCAAGGCTACGATTATGATCGACTTTCTGTGCACGATGACTCCTTTGTTGGGATCATCAGGTTTGTCAGCGGTGTTACATCCTAGGGGACTGCCCGAGTCTGACTCGGCTTCGCACCACATACGTTCCCGCCGAACCGCTTCGCCGGACTCGTCTCGGCTCCCGAGCGGTTGTTACTTCCGCGTTCTCTTACCCAGTTCGACGGGAGCTTACACGACATCCGGGCCAACGACATCGGCTTCTAGAAGGCTCTGATGATACTCCTGCGGAGGTATATGCTGGCAAACCGCGCTTCCAGGCCCAGCCTTGTCCCGCTTCACCAGCCTGGCCCAGTCCGGCCGAGCCCCACCGAGGAGACCCGCCCGAGTAGTGCCTGGGCCGAGCAGCGGCCGGGCTACCGGGCCTCCTCCGACGGAAGGACCTCTCCCGGTTGCACCAGGCCCAGTTCGTACGCGAGCATCACCAACTGACCGCGGTCGCGGGCGCCTAGCTTGGCAAGGATGCGGCTCACGTGCGTCTTGGCCGTGAGCGGGCTGACCACGAGACGCCGGGCGATCTCCTCGTTGGAAAGGCCGCGGGCCACCAGGGCCATCACCTCGCGCTCCCGCTCCGTGAGTACGTCCAGGCCGGCCGACGATAACCGCCGGTAGCGGGGACGGCTGGCGTAGTCTGCGATCAGGCGCCGCGTCACGCTCGGAGACAAGAGGGCATCTCCGGCGGCGGCCACACGCACCGCCCGCACCAACTCATCCGGTTCGGCATCCTTGAGCAGGAACCCGCTCGCACCGGCCTGCAACGCCTCGAACAGGTAGTCGTCGATATCGAAGGTCGTGAGGATCACCACTCGCACCCCAGCAAGATCTTCGTCCGCGGAGATGCGCCGGGTCGCTTCCAACCCATCCATGCCGTGCATGCGGATGTCCATGAGCACCACGTCCGCCGTCAGTTCGCGGGCGAGACGCACCGCCTGCTCCCCGTCCGTCGCCTCGCCCACCACCTCGATATCGAGGACGGTGGAGAGCAGCATCTTCAGCCCGGCACGCACGAGGGGCTGGTCGTCGGCGAGGAGGACCCGGATGGGGGTGCCATCTGTCTGGAGGACGCTCATCCGGCCACCGCCGTCAAGGGCAGCACGGCCTTCACCAGGAAACCGCCTCTAGCTTGAGGCCCTGCCTCCAAGGAGCCGCCCACGGACGCGGCCCGCTCGCGCATCCCCGTGATGCCGTAGCCTTTCCCGTGCTCGCTGCCTGGAGCGGGACCGTGTCCGTCGTCGGCCACGACGATGAGCATGGCGGCCTCGTCCTGGCGGACGGTCACGTCGGCATGCCCGGCACCGGAATGGCGGAGCACGTTGGTGAGGGCTTCCTGCAGGATCCGATATGCCACATTCCCCACCTCCGTCGGCAGCGGTCGGCCGCCGCCTTCCTGACGCACCGATACCTCGATTCCACCCGCCCGCAGGACATTCGCGAGCTCGGTGACCTCGACAAGCCCGGGCGCCCTGGGGCCCTCGCCTGTCTGCCTCAGCACCCCCAGCGTCGCCCGCAGTTCGGCAAGCGCGGAGACGCTGGTGCCCCGGATCTGCTGAAGCGCTTCTCGCGCCCCTGCCGGGTCCGAATCGAGGACCGCGCTGGCTGCACTCGCCTGCAGCGATATCGACGCCAGCGCGTGAGCCACCCCGTCGTGGACGTCTCGTGCGATGCGGAGCCGCTCCTCGTCCACCCGCCGCTGTGCTTCTTCCTCCCGGGTGCGCTCGGCCTCGATGGCGCGCTGCTTGAACTGCTCCACGTATGCCCTCCGGCTGGCCACCGCGTACCCCAGCGCAGTCGACCCGAGTATCCACCCCAGATCGCGGGTGACGCCCTCCGCGTATCCGGCGCCGTAGGCGAATATCAGGCGGATCACCAGGGTGGAAGCCACCGAGACCGCCACGGCGGTGAGCGAGCTGCGCCGGTCGCCCCGCGCGCCGATCGTGTAGAGAGCAACGGCGATCGGAACGACGGTGGGAGGCAGAGGCGTTGATAGCCCGAAGGCAAGTGCGGCAAAGATCAGCGTTCCAGCTAAGGCCGCATACGGCCGCACCCGCCGGGCGCACAACGGAAGAGCCACGAGCCCCACCAGGAGCGCCGGAAACAGAGTGGCCGAAAGTTGGTGCTGGTCGCGCAATCCACCGGCGATGCTCGCAGCTGCAAGTAGCACGGCGATCGCCAGCGCGATCGTGATATCGACCGCGAGCGGATGATCCGTCAAACTTTGGCGAAAATGCTTATACACTGCCTTGCGAATGGTAGCCCGGTTTGGCTGCCGGCGTCGATACGCGCCCAGGACGCACTTTCCCTGCTCCTGGAGGATGAGATGCCCGCCGTCTTGGGTATACGAGAAAGACATGGACCGGCTACTGCCCACGATCTTCTTGTCTCACGGCGCCCCCACGACTCCCCTGGAGGACATCCCCGCCAGAAGGTTCTGGCAGGAACTCGGCGGGACCTACCAGGACGTGGCCGCGGTGCTGTGCATATCCGCGCATTGGGAGACGACGCGACCCACGGTCGGCGGCACCGGCAGACCGGACACGATCCACGATTTCTACGGTTTTCCCCCTGAGCTCTACCGGCTGGATTACCCGGCCCTGGGAGCACCTGAGCTGGCCCGCACGATCGTTCAAAAGCTGGCAGACGCCGGCCTCCCCTGCGACCTGGACGGGACGCGAGGCTTGGACCACGGAGCGTGGGTCCCCCTCCTTTCCATGTTCCCGGGAGCGCACATCCCGGTGGTGCAATTGTCCATCCAGCACCATCTCGATCCGGCCATGCATTTCGCGGTCGGACTGGCCATCGCCGATCTGCGCCATGAGAACGTGTTGGTCATCGGCAGCGGCGGAGCCGTGCATCCTCTCGGATATGCCCCTCTTGGCCCGGGAGCGGTGACCGACCGGTGGGCAAGCGAGTTCTTCGACTGGCTCGACGGCGTGGTGGTGCGAGGAGACGCCGAAAGTCTGGTCGATTATCGAGTGCTTGCTCCTTACCCGGAGCGCGCCCACCCCCGGCCCGACCACTACGTGCCTCTGCTGGCGGCACTGGGCGCGGCGGGCGGCGGAGCTCGGGGCAGACGGCTTCACCAAAGCTGGTATTGGGGCGACATGAGTATGGCCGCCTACGAGTTTGGGTATGAGTCCTAGCGCACGAACCGAGGCTTCAAGAGCCGCTGCCACAACCGGAGGCTGACCCCGGATTCGACCGCGACCGAAGGGAGGGCGACGGATGACCACAAGCAAACCGGCGGAATGGCCGGCTCTGCCATACGAGGAGTGGGCAGAGACCAAGAAGACCCTCCATATGTACGCCCAGATCCTCGGCAAGACGCGATTGGCGATGGCTCCGGGTGAACGCTGCATTGTCGAATGTCTTCGAGGAATGGCGCTCGCGACGCCGAGGCCTTGACGGAAGCGACGAGCTAACGCGCATCCAAAACGCACATCCAAGAGAGCAGGAGCGCCAGACATGGACGAGTACATGCAGTTGACAACCACGGAGGGTCTCGAACCCGGCGGCCTCAAGGGAGCCTCCATCGAGGACCACGAGATGCTGGTCGCCCGTGTCGGAGATGAGTACTTCGTCACCGACGCTAGATGCCCGCACATGCACGGTTATCTCGTGGACGGGAAGCTCGAAGGCACGATCATTACCTGCCCGCGCCATCACTCGCAGTTCGACCTCCGCGACGGACACGTGGTACGGTGGACGGATTGGGAGGGGACCAAGCTCGGCGTCGGAAAGCTGCTCAGACATGCCCGGCCTTTGCGCACCTATACAGCGAAAGTCGAGGCTGATAGCATCTTGGTGGGCCCCGAAAAGACACCCCCTGCCACGGTATGAAGGTCTGATCTCTCGTCGTGGGCGACCCTCCGCGAGGTGGGGCAAGAAGCCACTGGGGTCGCTGCTTTGGGCGGGTGAACGATAGTGCCGGGCTTTCTTACGTCAGCCTTATGCCGAGGCTGTTATGTTGCGGCAGGCGAAACCGTAGGGGGCCTTGCTTAACCCAATGGGGAGACAATCGTATGGACGACGGGAGATGGGGGGGTATGAGCGGCTCTAAGAAGCGGCATGTCGGACGGTATGTTGTCCTTGGGTTCATCATCGTTCTCATCATCGCGGGCTTCTTTACCTACCGTGCCCTCCACAAGACCTCCGCCGGAGCTATCACCTATACGACGCAAGCCGTCCAGCAGTTGACCATCACCTCCTCGGTTTCAGGAACGGGCAACATCTCGCTCAGCAGCAGCGCCTCTGTTAATCCCATCCATCACTGGTACGGTCAGCAACCTCCGGGTAGCTGTCGGAGACGCGGTGACGAAGGGTGAAACACTCTTCACCGTGGTCAACCCTCAGCTCGATCTCGACGTGGCCAACGCCACCAACTCGTACAACCAGGCGGTGGATGGCGTACAGAAGGCCCAGCTCTCCGTCTTGCAAGCGCAACAGGCTCTCAACCAGCTCGAGACGCAAAAGGCGGCTGAGTCGAGCGCGTCGGCTTCGCAAATGGCCTCCTCCGTGGAGCTCTCGGCGGCGGACTTTACGGGCACGACCGAACCACCCACTACTTTGTCGCCCACGACCACATCCACGACCGAGACTTCATCGACGAGCTCTACCGAGCCACCGTCGACTTCTACGACGCTCGACCCACGGCGCCCACGTCAACCACCACCACCACCGTCCCCCGTACTACTACCACGACTCGGGGTAGTGGTACCTCCATCACGCAGCCCTCGACGACGACGACCACTATCTCGGCCCTTCAGATAGAGGTGGCGCAGCAGCAGGTGACGAGCGCCCAGCTCTCCGTAACCGCCGCCCAGGCCCAGGTGACTTCGGCCAAACTGGCTCTCCAGCAGGCCCAGGACACCGCTGCCGAGCGGACTGTCACCGCCCCCATCGACGGCGTCGTAACCACTTTGAACGTAGAGAACGGCGACAGCCTGGGGAGCACGGGCGGGGGGGCCAGCAGTTCAGGCACGGGGTCGAGCAGCTCCAGTAGCGCTTCTCTCGTCATCACCAACGTGAACAGCATCGAGGCGGTCATAGCGCTGGCTGAGACCGACGTACCCAGCGTCAAGGTAGGGCAACAGGCGGTCATCACCTTCAACGCCCTACCCAACCTGACGCTTGCCGGCAAGGTCGCAACTGTCGACACTCAGGGTACGAACAGTCAAGGGGTGGTCACCTACAACGCGACGATCGTCCCAGACACCACCGACCCGAGCGTCAAGGGCGGCATGTCGGTCACCGTGAACATCATCACTCAGGTGGCAAGCGACGCCCTGGTGGTCCCGAACGCCGCGGTCAAGACCCAAACCGGCGGCGGTGACTATGTGCAGGTGCTGACAAAAGGTCAGCCGACGGATGTCACGGTCACGGTAGGCATCGCCAACGACACCTACACCCAGATCACCAGCGGACTTACGGTGGGTCAAGAAGTCGTTACCGCGACGATCACCCCGTCGGCAGGAGGGACCACCACCACGATCCGCCGGGGCGGCAGCCGTCCGGCTTCGGCGGCGGCGGCTTGGCGGCGGCGGCGGGTTCAGTTCCCGGCGGATGAGATGACCGGCCGATGCTCTGCAGACCTGCTCTGATCCCAGTGATGCGGAGCTAAATGGACACCCAGTCCTGCATGATCGACTGCCGGGACCTGGTAAAGGTCTACGACTCCACCCAGACCGCGACGGTCGCGCTGGCCGGAGTGAACCTGTGCATTTCTGCGGGTGAGTATCTGGCGATCATGGGTCCGTCGGGCTCGGGAAAATCGACACTGATGCATCTGCTCGGGGCGCTTGATACCCCGACCAGCGGCGAGTATTTCTTCGAGGGCAAGGACGTGTCCCAACTGGATGACGATGAGCTCGCCGACATCCGACGGAACCGAATCGGCTTCGTGTTCCAGTCCTTCAACCTGCTCCCTCGGGCCACCGTCATCCGCAACGTGGTGCTTCCGCTCGTCTATTCGGGTGTGGCGCGCAGGAGCGCGAACGCCGGGCCGCCGAGCGCGCTGCGCATGGCGGGGCTGGAGGAAATCGCATTGGCCGCATCTTTCCAACCAGCTCTCCGGCGGCCAGATCCAGCGAGTAGCCATCGCCCGGGCACTGATCAACGATCCCGCGCTCATTCTCGCCGACGAGCCTACCGGCAACCTGGACACCAAGACGGGAGAGATCATCCTCGAGACGTTCGCCCAGCTGCACAGGAGCGGCCACACGATAGTCCTCATCACCCATGAGGCGACCGTTGCCGAGCACGCCCAAAGGGTAATCAGACTCCAGGACGGCCTCATCGTGAGCGACACGTCGGAGGCTGGCGACCGCGCGCTCGTGCTCCGATGTCGAGACACTGGTGAGTCCCTCCCTCGGCCGACCAAGAGACGCTCGTTCAGCGGGGGAGGCGTCGTGAAGCTCGGCGACGTATTCGAAGAGTCTGTTCGTCTCGATTTCGAGCAACCTTGTCCGTTCCGGTCTCACGGTGCTCGGCATCGTCATCGGCATCGCTTCCGTGATCGCTCTCCTTGCCGTGGGCCAAGGCAGCACGAACTCGATCACCGCCAGCATCGAGTCGATCGGCGCTAACCTGCTCGTAGTGACGCCCGGTTTCCAGAGAACGGCCGGCCCGGTCAGCGCCGGCCGCGGCAGCGCCCGCACCCTCACTCTTACCGACGCCCAAGACATCACCACCTTGAACAACGTGGCAGCGGTAGCCCCGGAGTTGGACGGCCGCTACCAAGTAGTGGCCACGGCGGGCAACACCAACGTCTCGGTCGTCGGCACTACCTCGTCCTACACATCCGTACGCAACATACAGATCAGCGAAGGCAATTTCGTCACCGACCAGGATGTCCAGAACGCCACGCGGGTGGCAGTCCTCGGCCCCACCGCGGCCTCCGACCTCTTCGGCGACCCCACCCACGGCGGGACAGGACCCCCTGGGCCAGACCATTCGCATCAAGGGTCTTGCCTTCACCGTCATCGGGGTGACTAGCCAAAGGGGGAACGAGCTTCAACGGGCCGGATGACACCATTTTCGTGCCGCTGACCTCGGCGCAGCGCTACTTGGCCGGTCAGGCCTCCTATCTATCGAGCGTAACGTCGAGGCCACCACGCAGAACGCGATGACCCAACTGCAGACGGACATCACCAATCTGCTGCTTCAGAACCACAAGATCACCGACCCTACAAAAGCGGACTTCAGCGTGATCAACCAGGCCGACCTGGCTTCCACGGCTTCCTCCACCTCGCGGACCCTCACCCTGCTGCTCGCCGCCATCGCCGGTATCTCCCTGGTCGTGGGAGGCATCGGGATCATGAACATGATGCTGACCACCGTCACCGAGCGCACGCGAGAGATTGGACTGCGCAAAGCCATCGGGGCAAAGAGAGGAGATGTGACCGTGCAGTTCCTGGTGGAAGCGGTGGTGTTAACGCTCCTTAGTGGAGTGATCGGCGTGATCCTGGGCTGGTTGGTCGCCGTCGCCCTGACCAGATTCTCCAGTCTGCACGCAAGCGTGACCTGGCAGTCGATCGTACTGGCCTTTGGCGTCTCAGCCGTCATCGGTATCGTATTTGGTTTCTACCCCGCTCGTCGAGCGGCGGGGCTCAATCCCATCGAAGCACTTCGTCATGAATAGAGAGGAATAACAATGAAACGTTGGTTGATCGCGGTGGTGGTCATAGTCGTCATCGCTGTTGGCGTCGGCGCCTTCTTTGGGGGTAAATCCTCGGGCGGTGGTGGTACACCGACGCCTGCGGCAGCCCTCAAGGTCCTCACCAATCTCACAGCTGCACAGCGGCAGAGTCTGCTCGGCAGTAGCGGCGGGCTCGGCAGCATCTTCGGCGGCGGCCGGGGAGCTGGCGGCACTGGCGGGACCGGCGCTGGCGGTTTCACCAGTGGCTCCATCGTGAGCTCTGACAGCAGCAGCATCACCGTCAAGCTCAGCACCGGCGGCACGCAAGATCGTCCTCTATTCCCCGTCCACGGTGATCGCGGTGTCGAAGACGGGTTCCGCGTCTGACCTGACGACGGGACAGGACGTCACTGTCACCGGCACCGCCAACTCGGATGGCAGCATCACCGCCACCAGAATCCAGGTGGGGACCCTGCCGAGACCTGCCGGAACTGGTGGGAGTGCGCCTGGGACTGGCACCGGCACCTCCGGCGCAGGCGCCACACCCAGCACGACGTGAGCCGAAGACCACCCCTCGACCAAGGTGGTGGTCTCTCAACGCGGGTTCTGTCTGCAAGTCAGCCCATCGCGACGACCGCGATGGGCTGACTTGCAGACGCGAGGTAAAGACCCGTCGATTGCCGCTCCTCCTGTCGGCACTCGTTTGTCGGACCGGCCCGATCCGGACTAACTCGACGCTTGACCGGGAATATCGTGACCTGAAGCTCCGCCCGAACACTGGGGGTCTAAAGATGCTCAAGAGCAAAGACGCGATGGGACTGCAGATAATCACCTTGGACGCCGGGACCAAGCTCGGCAAAGTGCACGACCTCCTTCTCGACGGAGCCGGCACCAAGGTTCTGGGCTTGCTGGTGGACGAAGGCGGTTGGTTCAGCAGCGCCAAGGTCGTCCCGTGGACCGCCATCCGCGTGATCGGCGCCGACGCGGTGATAGTCGACTCCGAGATGAGCCGAGTCAAAGCCTCCGACATACCCGAGATGAAACAGGCGGTCGACCGGGGAGCGAGCGTCCACGGCCTCCACATCCACACTACTGAGGGCCGCGATCTCGGCAAGATCGACAGCTTCTACTACAATGCCGGCACCGGGAAGGTAGACGGGTTCGGACTCTCCGGCTCCCTCGGCAAGGTATTCCTCCCCGCTCCCGCGAGTCTCGAGATCGGCAAGGACGTGGCGTTTGTGGAGCCTTCCGCGGCGGAAACGGTGCAGGACCTCAGGAAATCGACCAAGTAGTCCGCCCTCATCTTTGCTCCGGGCACCGCGCGTGCCCTCGTGGAGCGCCGGGCCACGCTTGACACGGCAGCCAATCTGGCGTACAGGGGAACCGGTAATAACAACATGCCTGCTCTCTCGCGGAGCACGCGCCCGCAGGTGGGAGGAGCGATGGCCCAAAATATGCACCGCACCCTAAGACCCTTCGAATTGCTCGAGCCCGAGTCCTTGCGGGACGCGGTCCAGACCCTCGCCTCTGCGGGCCCGGGCGCCAAAGTACTCGCCGGTGGCCTTGATCTGGTCTCCCGGATGACCCGGTGGCAGGTGGATCCGTCCTGTCTGGTCAGCCTTCAACGGATTCCCGGCCTTGACTTTCTCCGGACGGACAACCGCGGACAGCTTCGCATCGGCCCGATGACGACCCTTCGCGCCCTCGAGCTGTCCCGCCTAGTCCGCGACGAATGGCCGTTGCTTCAGGAGACCGCCCACCAGATCGCCTCCGTCCAAGTGAAGACCATGGGCACTCTGGTGGGTAATCTGTGCGTAGCAACCCCCGCCTCCGATATGGCCCCCGCCCTCTACGTGCTCGGGGCCGAGTTGGAGGTCTCCGGCCCCGAAGGCGTGGCGCGCGTACCCATCGAGGACTTTTTCGTCCCGGTGTGCCAAAGTGTGCTGACGCCACAGCAGATCGTCACTGAGGTATCCGTGCCGCCGCTGCCGGCTCGCACGGGAACCGCCTTCAAGAAACTGGCGCACACCAAGGCCTGCATAGCCAAGGTGAACGTTGCCGTGCTCGTCACGATCGAGGACGGCGTATGCAGCGAGGCTCGCATCGCCCTGGGCGCCGTCGCACCGACCGTCGTGCGGACGCGCAAAGCCGAATTGGCCCTGCAAGGTAGACCCATCACGCGCGAACTGGCGGCCGAGGCCGCGGAACTCGCGGCGGCCGAAGCGACGCCCATCAGCGACCTGCGCGCCAGCGCCGAGTACCGCAAACATATGGTCGCGGTGCTCACCCGCCGGGCCATCCTAGCCGCCGTCGACCGCGCGGGCGCCGAGGACAGTAGGACCGGCGCCGACCACGGAGTTTCTCCAGACACGCAAGGCGGTGAGGCATGAGAAAAGCAGCCGCCACCTTTACTATCAACGGAAGAAGTTACGAGGAGCTGGTTCCCGCGAACATGACCCTGCTCGAGCTTCTCCGGGATCGACTGAACCTCACCGGCACCAAGCGCGGCTGCTCGGCAAGCGGTAACTGCGGAGCGTGCACCGTGCTCCTCGACGGCAAGCCGACGCTCTCCTGCGTCACCCTTGCTTGGAGTGCCAGGGACAGGGAGGTCGTCACCATCGAGGGGCTCGCGAAGAACGGGAGCCTGCATCCCATCCAGCAAGCATTCCTTGACCACGGCGCCGTACAGTGCGGCTACTGCACCCCGGGGATGGTCCTTTCGGCCAAGGCGCTCCTGGACCAGAACCCCGATCCCACCGAGCAGGAGGTGAGAGAAGCCCTGGCCGGCAATCTTTGCCGGTGCACCGGTTACGTGAAGATCGTAGAGGCGGTACTGGCCGCGGCGGAAGTCTTACGGTCCGGGGCGATGACGGGAGGCTGCGTGCCATGGTGAAGCCGCTCTCTGTGGTCGGGAAGCGCGTGCCCGACATGACAGGAGTCCAGAAGGTCACCGGCGAGGCCAAGTTCATCTCCGATGTCACACTGCCGGGGATGCTCTACGGAAAAGTGCTGCACAGCCCCCATGCCCACGCGCGCATCGTGAGCATCGACACCTCCGAGGCCGAAAAGATCCCGAGTGTGGAAGCGGTGGTCACCTACAAGGACGCCCCCACCAAACAATACACGGGCACCTTGATGAACCTCCAGAGTTACGGAGGCATCGAGCCGTGGGGCGTATACGACGTGCGCGTGCTGGAAGACAAAGTCCGTTACGTGGGTGACGCCGTCGCCGCGGTGGCCGCGGTGAGCGAGTTGGTGGCCGAGCAGGCGCTCCAGCTCATCCGGGTGGAGTACGAAGTGCTGCCCGCGGTGTTCGACGAGCTCGAAGCGCAGAAGGGAGGTGCGCCGCTCATCCACGACTCAGTCCAGCGCCGGCAGGCTGACGGGACGCCGGGCGACGAGCCCGCCTCCGGGAACCTGGCCGTGCACACCTGCCACCAACCGGTGGGAGACGTGGAGCAAGACTTTCGCGAGGCTGATCTTGTAATCGAGTCCGTCGGCTACACGACGCAGCAGAAGCAGGCCCCACTGGAGACGTTCCACTGCATCGCCAGTTTCGCCGCAGACGGCCGCCTCACGATCTGGGCGCCGGTCCAGCTGCCCTACCTGTTCCAACGGATGATCGCCTACATCTTCGATATCCCCCTGGGCAAGATCAGGGTCAAGAACGAGTTTACGGGCGGAGGGTTCGGCACGGGACTGATCGTTTTCCGCGAGCCGATCTGCATCCTACTTGCCAAGAAATCCGGCAGACCGGTGAAGCTCGTCTATTCGCGCCAGGAGGACTTCGCCGACCGCCCGACGCGCTCGTGCATGGGCCCTTACATCTTCAAGATGGGAGTCAAGAATGACGGCTCCATCACGGCCGTCGAACAGAAGATGGTCACAACCGCGGGAGCCCACGTGGAGTGTTCCGCGCTCTCCTCCCTAATCGCCTCGGCCGCTGCCAATCCTTTGTACAGACGCAAAAGCTACAACGCCGAGGTGGACGCCGTCTACACGAACCGGCTTCCCTGTGGAGCCATGCGAGGCTTCGGCAATCCGGAGGGGACCTTCGTCCGCGAGCAGGTGATGGACCAAGCTGCGGAAAAGCTGGGGATGGACCCAGTGGAGTTCCGCTTGATGAACCTCTCGCAGCTCGGTGATCCAGGGACTTTCGGCCCAGAGTTCCCCATAACCAGCATGGGCTTGGGAGACTGCCTTCGGCTGGGAGCCGAGCGGATCGGCTGGAAAGAGAAACGCCGCCACGGTGGAGGCGCTGTCGGCCGCGCCAACGAAGCATCCAGCAAGCGCCGCGGAGTCGGCGTCTCGTGCATGGCACACAACAGCGGGGCGTGGCCGGTCCACGTGGAGCACAGCAATGCCCGCATCAAGTTCAACGAGGATGGCTCCATCGTCCTCACGGCTTGGCCCGCGTCCATCGGCACCAATGCCCTCACCTCGCTGTCGCAGGTCGCCGCCGAGGTCCTTGGGCTTCGTTTCGAGGACGTCCGCGTCGTCTGGGGCGACACCGACACCACGATGTACGAGATCGGCTCGCACGCTTCGCGGACCATGTACATCTTGGGCCAGACGGTCGAACGTGCCGCGCTTAACGCGCGGGCGAAGCTGCTAGCGAGGGCCGCCGAGAATCTGGGCGTTTCCGCCGACGAGTTGGCGATCGAGGACCGCCGCGTATTCGTGAAAGCCGATCCGGACCGGGGACTCTCGGTCGCCGAAGTGGCCAAGCGAGCCATCTACCGTATGGCCGATGTGGAGGAGATCACCGGCCACGCTTCGTTCGCGCCCACCACGTCGCCGCCGCCCTATCAGGCCCTTTTCGCGGAAGTCGAGGTAGACATCGACACCGGCGAGGTGCACGTGCTCAAACTCGTCACCGCGAACGACAGCGGCCGGGCTATAAACCCGATGACGGTGGAAGGACAGCTGGAAGGCGGCACGGCGCAGGGATTGGGCTACGCTCTTTGGGAAGAGCCGGTCATCGACACGGTGACAGGTGAGATGCTCACCGACGATTTCGACACCTACAAGATCGCCAGTACGCTGGACATGCCAGAGATGGAAACCATTCTTCTGGAGCAGCCCGACCCCACGGGCCCGTTCGGCGCGAAGGGCGTGGGTGAGCCGGGCTGCGTGAACCAGGCGGCGGCCGTCGCTAACGCCATTTACGATGCCATCGGTGTAAGAATCTGGTCTCTGCCCATCACACCGGAGAAGGTGCTCGCAGCGCTCGGTGGAGGCGACTCCTACCACCCGTAAAAAGCCGCTCAGCGCGAGACGGCGGTGATATGCGGGCCGGGCCGCGTGCGGGGAGGTCTTTGTACCGACACGTTCTCTGCGTACTTCGTGCAGGAGCGACCCCCAGAGGCGGCGAAATTTGCGTTGGAGAAACCTGTTCGTGGAACACGTTTCGTGGGTAGATAGGGGCAGTCCCTCGAGGCGTGGACCCTTCGCCAATCGGAGAGCCAATGGAAACTGGACCCCCGCAAGAACCTCTCGCGAGACAACGAGCACGCGAACGGAGAGCTCGCCAGATACGAAGGCGCCGGATTGTACTCAGCGTGGGTGTGCTCGTGCTGATCATCCTGATCGTCGGGCTCGCCGTCGGCCTTAAGGGACGCGGCCAGTCCTCGGTTACCACGACAAGCACGACGACCGAGAGCAACGGGCAAAGCACCACGAGTACGAGTACCACGAAGACCAGCACCACCGCCGGGGTGGCGCAGATCTTTACCGCCGACCTGACCGGCGCCGCTGAGGTCCCCCCGGTCTCAACCGCGGCTACCGGCTCGGTTACCCTTACGTACAACCCGGACGGCACTCTCGGTTTTGTGGTCAGAGTCAGCGGGCTGACCAACCCAAGTGTCGCCCGCATCCATGAGGGCAAAGCCGGAAGCGCAGGCGCGGTCGTGCTCACATTGTTCTCGGGGCCCACGAAGACGGGGGTTTACTCGGGCGAACTCGCGAGCGGCTCCGAGAAGGCGTCCACCCTGTCAGGCGCCCTCAAGGGTAAGCCACTTGCCGACCTCGTCGCCCTCATCAAGGCGGACAACGCATACATCAGCGTTGGCACCAAATCGCACCCCAACGGGGCGATCCGCGGTCAGTTGAAGTAGTCGCCCGGATCGCCTCCATCCTCCCGGACGGCGGCGAGTATGGTGACCAGACCCCCGAGGTGACCGTGACAGCTGTCGACCTTGAAGCCGGCAGCCCGCACCGCGTCGGCCAGTGCAGGCGCCGCAAGGAACTCGGCTGCCGAGACACTCATGTACTCGTGTAGTTCCTTGTCCGCCGCCAGCCACGACCCGATCGCCGGAAGTAACCGCCGGAAGTACACGTGCGCCGGTGCGGACCATACCTGCCCCCGAGGTTTCGTGAACTCGAGGATCACCATACGGCCTCCGGGTCTGAGGAACTTCCGCATCTTGAGCAGGGCGGCCGGTACGTCCGGCACGTAGCGCAGCCCCCATCCCACGAGCACAACGTCGAAATCCCGCAGTCCAAGTTCGTCCCGAAGGAGGTCGCCGACGACGTAATCGACGTGGGGCCGCGGCCTGCTCCTGTCCCGCTCCGACCTCCGGCCCAGCCGCAAACGGGCTTCGTGGAGCATCACCGGGCTGAGGTCGGCCAGCACCAGCCGGCCATCCACACCGAGAAGTGGCAGCACCTGCTCGGAGAGGCCCCCGGGCCCACAGAACGCGTCGAGCACCCGGTCACCAGGCATGACGTGCGCCGTGCGCGCTACTTCCTTACGCCAGAGGACGACCTGACCAAGACTGGTGAGCGTGTTGACCGGGTCGTAGTAACGAGCGCTGTGACTGAAGAGATCGCGCAGATAGGCCGGGTCCGCCGGCGTGCGGACCCGCCGGCGCCCGCGCTCCTTGTCGCTGCGAACAGTCATCGTATGGACAGGCCCGGTCCAGAGCCTCAGCTAAGGACGATATCCTCCACCGGGACCCGCCATTTCCCACGCTGCTGGTCCGCCGCAAAGCCCACGGGGCACAAGATGGTCGGCACGAGGTTCGCCGGCAATCCGAGGATCCGCGAGTACTCGTCAGGCCTGAAGTGCGTCATGGGACAGGAGTCGAAGCCGAGGTCCTTCGCACCCAGGATGGCGTACGACAGCGCAAGATAGGCCTGGCATTGAGCGTACGCCAGCCACTCCGGGGGAGACATCTTTGACATCTCCTCTGCGATCCCCATGACGATATGCCAGACATGCTCGGGCACGCCGTTCGCCTTCATCCCATTCGCCAGCTTGTGACGCAGCCCGTCGAAATCCGCGTCGGCGCAGAAGACCAGAAGATGAGAGCAACTCTTGATCTGCGGTTCGTCAAACGTCGCCGCCGAGAGCAGCTCCTTGGTCTCCTGATCGCTCACTACCTTTATCCTCCAGGGCTGGATATTGAGTCCGGAGGGAGCCCATCTCACGAGTTCCAGCAGTTCCGCGAGCTTCTCGGGCGGGATCTGGTTTCCGTCGAAGAGCTTGGTGGCGTACCGGCTCATCACGATCTCTCGAAACTCCATGTGACGTCTCCTTACTTGATGAAGAAAAGCGCGTTCCATAAGATCTGGGCGACTTCTCCCCTGGGCATGGATGCGGCCGGATCCATGCCATCGAGAGTCAAGCCCGCCAGGAGCCCATTGTACTAGGCTTTGCGTGCATTCTGGCCGTGGACCGACCTGAGCGCCGGGACCCGGTCCAGCTGAGCGCCAGCTATGGCTGCGACGCGCTTTCACTTGAGGCGTCGAGGGTGCAGTAGATCCCCTTGCCTTCGCCTGCCGGCTGAAAGCAGCCATTGTCGGACACGCACAGAGCAGGCCCCGTGTCTCCTGCGCGCCATCGCGCCACCAGATGGGGTTCGCGGATAAGGGGCCGGCAAAGGCAGATATGGTCGGCGACTCCCTCGGCCACAAGCGACCGGGCGGTCTCCAAAGTCCGGATCCCGCCCACCAGCATCAGGGGGGTCTTCACCGCCCGTTTGTACGACCGGGCTGCGGCTTCGTAGTAGGCCTCGGTACCCGTCGAATCGGCTTTGGCCGTACGAGAGCCCGTGCGGGAGAAGCTCAGCTTGCCGGAAAGAAATGTGCCGCCGCTCAGCTCGATGGCGTCGATGCCGGCTTCCTCAAGCAGTTCCGCCGTGGCGACCATGTCCTCCACCGTCAGCCCACCGGGCAGGAAATCCTCGGAATTCATCTTGATCAGCACTGGGAAGTCCCGGCCGACCGCGTTCCTGACCGCCGTCAGGACCTCAAGCACCAGCCTTGCCCGGCTCTCGCGGCTTCCCCCGTAGTCATCCGTGCGTTGGTTGAAGAATGGGGACAAGAACTCGCTCAGGAGGAACCCGTGAGCGGCATGTATTTGCACGGCATCGAAGCCGGCTGCCTTCGCCCGGGCCGCGGCGCGCGCGAAGTCGAGGCACAAAACGGCCATGTCCTCTCGCGTCATGGCTCGTCCTGCCGGCCCGGTTTCTAGCAGTACTGGCGAAGGCCCGGCCGGCTCCGGACCGTTCGGGACAGGCGCGGAACGGATACCCGCGTGCGAGATCTGCAAGGCGATGCGGCCCCCGGCTGCGTGCACGGCGGCTGCCATGCCGGCGAGCCCGGGAATCAACTCGTCGGAGTAGGCCCCCAGCTGTCCGGAGCTTCCGCGCCCTTCCCGATTAACGTAGGCGTGTCCGGAGATGATCAGTCCCACCTCGCCGAAAGCAAGCTCCTCCATCATCCTCACGAGCTTCGGTGTGGCGGCTCCATCTTGGGTCGCAAGCCCTTCCCAGGTAGCCGAACGCACGAAACGATTGGCCAGAACCATGCCGTTGACGACACACGATTCGAACAGATCACGCATCCGCGGGCCCCGTGTTTGGCTCCGCACCTGATCGGCCGCCAAGCTCGCTGACCGGCGCGCCGCCGAGCCGGCCCGCTGTCTCGGGGCTGGGTTCCGCGGCACCTTCCTGCCCTCTCCGCTCCTGCACGAACGAGATGATGGCGGCGAGCACGGCGACTCCGGCTCCCACGAACATCGCCTGCCGGTAGCCGGTGGCATATGTAGCCGCACTGGCTTTGCTGGCCGCTTCGCCAAGCAGGATGACGCGCCCGCCATTCGGGCCGAGCCCCGCGGCCGCGATAGCCCCCAGCACCGCGATAGACATCCCTTGCTCCGGCAAAGCGCATGGTCGCTAGGAACCCTGAAGCCACGTTGAGTTGCGACCGTGGGACCGATCCCATGACAGCCGAAGTATTGGGAGAGCTGAAGCCAGCCATCCCCACGCCCACCGTGGCCAGCGCCAACATTACCCGCGAGGTGGGAGAGACCGCGGACAGCAGTGCCAACTGGACCATGCCGGCCGCGATGAAGATCTGACCACACGTGACGAGCGCCCGCGAGCCGACCCGGTCGGAGAGCCGGCCGGCAAACGGCGAGAGTGCGGCCATCAGCACCGGCTGCGCGAGGAGTATGAGGCCGGACCGCTGAGGCGAGCGGCCCTGCACGATTTCCAGGAATACCGCGGTGAAGATGGTGATGCCGAACACGGCTACGTAGTTCAGGAGGGTCGGCAGTGTTGGCTGCCGCGAACGTCCGGTTCCGCCTCACGAGGTTCAGGTCCAATATGGGCTCGTCCACCCGGCGTTCGAAGACGACGAACACTCCGAACAGCACGACAGCAGCCACGAAAAGCCCCACGGCACGCCCGCTTCCCCAGCCCCAGAAGGGCGAGAAGGTCAGTGGGAGGAAGAAGCATACGAGCATTGCTCCCAGGGTTGCTGCTCCCACCAGGTCTATCCGGTGATGGACCCGCGAGACGGCCTCTTCGAGCGATCAAGGCCGCGCGGTCGCGCCGCTCCGCGGGCAAGAGATTCCAGCCCACAAGCAGCGTAAGCAGCGCCACGGGCACGTTGAGCAGGAATATCCATCGCCAACTCGTGTGTGAAACGATGAGCCCGCCGATAGGCGGTCCAAGGGTGAGCCCCAGGTAGGCGACCATCACATTAAGGCCCAGTACCCGTCCCCGTTCCTTGCCGGGGAATACCGACGTGAGGATGGCCGCCGAGGTGGAGAACATCAGTGCCCCGCCCGCCCCCTGGATGCTTCTCGCCACGATAAGCGACGAACCGTTGAACGAGAGCGCCGCTCCGATAGAGGCCAGGCCGAAGAGGATAGTGCCCATCATGTAGAAGCGCAGAGGCCCGTGCATGTCCGCCAGGCGCCCGACGGGAATGAGCAAGATGCTGATCACGAGCAGATAGGCCGCTTGGACCCAGAGCGCTTCGGTGTAACTCAGGTGGAGGTGTGGACCGATGGCGGGCAGGGCCACCGATACGATACTGGAGTCCAGGGGCGTCATAAAGGTGCCTATGGCGGTCATGACGAGCACCCGCCAGCGACGCTGGTATAGCTCCGTCTCTAGCAGCCCAAAGTCACTTCCCCTCACGCTTCGTCCCTTCGTACGACTCCGGCAAGGCCAGGGACATCTAGCTTCCCACATTCTGTGGCTCCAAGGACAACCCGTTCGCGGAGCCGCGGGCCCTTCCTTTCCAGATGGTTGCCGTCAGGCAGCCAGGGGGAGAGTAACCTCAGAATCTTCCACAGAGGGGGTGCAGATAATGCGGATTTTTGGAAATGGCTGGGTTGTGGGCACCGTCATCTGGGAAGTGATCATGCTCGTCGTCCTCGTTGTCATAGTTGTCGGCATCGTCTTCATGATCAGGGGCCTGACTCGTCACGACCACGTTCACTACGCTTCTGGGCACGGCCCATTCCCTCCGGGCCCGAATCAAGGTCCTGCCGCGCCGGGACCCAACGAGAAAAGCGCGCTACAGCTGCTCGAGGAGCGCTACGCCCGAAGCGAGATCGACCGCGAGGAGTTCCTACAGCGCAAGCAGGACATACTTGGGGGCTGACGGCCAGGCGGTGCCACGACGGAGTCTGACCGGGACCGAGAGCGCGCTCATCGCTCACCTTAACACCCTCCAATAACAAGACCAGGTGCTCCGGCCGGAGCGCCGTCCTCGACCGAGACGAGCGGCCGATGCGCGGTTCAAGTGGCTTTCTGAACGACGCCCGAAGGACGTTGACTGCGCGTGGGGAATCAATGTGGGGAGCGCGTGCCTTGGCTCGTCCCGACACTCAGGCGATTTCCCGCGACCAAGACGCGATGGGGAGGATTGAAAATGGTTGAACCCGTGCCGTCTCAGCCCCGCGGCCCCGAGAGCCCTCTGGGCGCCTGGGTCGTGGGTGAAACAGTGGGCACCCGTAGCGAGCTTCTGTCGAGGCTTGACTTCGACAAAGGCAGCCTCGAGTGGCGACGGCTCTTTTCGGAGTTGTTCGGCACGTTTCTCCTGGTGCTCGTAGCAGCCGGCGCGGACATGGTGAACGCGAGGTTTGGCGGTCATGCTATCCCGACGGCCGCGCGAGTGGTGGCACCCGGGCTTATGGTGATGAGCATCATCCTTTTCATGGGCGCGGTTTCCGGCGCTCATCTCAACCCCGGCGTGACCATCGCCTTCGCCCTGCGCCGCGACTTTCCCTGGAAGCGCGTTCCCGGGTACGTCGTCGCTCAATTCGCTGGCGCGATCTTGGCTACCATCCTCCTCCGCGCCATCCTGGGCCACCAGGGAGTTGCGGGCCTCACCCTCCCCGGTGCGGGAGTCAGCTCGACCACGGCGTTCCTCTGGGAGATACTGCTTACGATGGGCCTGGTCAGCGTGATCCTGGGTACGGCCTCTGGCGCCCAAGCGGTAGGTTGGGGCGCCGCCGTCGGGGTAGGAGGCTACATCGCCCTCGCCGGTCTCTTTGGTTCGCCCGTGAGCGGCGCCTCCATGAACATCGCCCGCTCGCTTGGACCGGCCGTGATCGTGGGGGACTTCACCGCTTGGTGGGCATATGTCGCCGGTCCTCTTGTAGGAAGCCTTGTGGCCGTGGGCATCGCGTATGTGCTTCGCGGTGCCGGCGGGGGCACCATGGGGAGACGAGCTGGCTCGGGCACTTTGGGGGAGCTTTGGCGCCCGGGGCCATTGGCGCGACCGGTGCCGGCGCACGAAACCGACCTTCCGCCCGCCAACAGACCGAGGGAGAGCACTAACCTGCTGTCGACGGGCGGACAGACGCAGAGCGCCGACCGATTGCCAACGTCGTGCCTCACGGAGCTTCGGCCCCCAGAGTCAGATCTTCGAGTAGGGATAGCGGCGCGGCCCTGGTCTTAAATCGGCACGGCCCCGGCGCGCAGGTCGCGTGCCGGGGCCGCCTCTTGTCACGTTAGGCCCGGTCGCCAGCATTCGTGGCCGAGCGCACGTCCGGCCTCCGCTATTTGATCACGCAGATCGCTCCGGGAGCAAAGATTTGAAGCGCAAGACTTTCGGATATCGTGAACTGGTATTCCAGCTCAGGAGTCGGGCCAACGTAGCCGGCGTGGATGTCCTGGCCGATCACGACCGCCGCATACTGCTTGCCCACCGCTATGAGAAGGGCGCCTTCTCCGAGACCCGGGGCCTTGACGACGCCGCCGGTCACGATTCGGCTGACGTGCTCGAGCTCGGTGCCGTCGCTTTGCGGATATCGGCGGTACAGAAGATTGTATTTGTCTGGGGCCAGAGCCAGCGCATACGGTCCGTGGAACCCGGCTTTGTCCAGGGCAGTGACCGCCTCGATCACGGTTGTCCGCAGCCGCGCCCACCTTGGTCCATGGGGCAAGTTTGACGCTCTGAATGCCTTCGGCGGTGGTCAGACCGGCCACGCATAGTGCGTCGGAGCCGTATAGGAGCAGCTTGTCTTCCTCCATCGCCAGAAGGATCGCCGCCTCAGCTACCACGCCGAGGTCCGGCTCGATGCCATCTGCCTCGAAGGCTGCGAGATCCCGTCTGGGCAGCGTAAAACCGGCAGACAACTGCGCCACCGGGAATGTGCCGCTTGCGGAGAGACTGATCCCGGTATCTCCAACGACTGTCTGGTCCTTGGTGGGCAGGTGACGGAGCTCGAGGCCGAGCGGCCCGGTGACGCCGACGACCCGGCGCACGCTCAACTGGCTGTGGGCCGCCCCGAGTAACGACCTCGTCGATCTTACCCCAGACCCCTTCGCCGAAGGGAGCGTCGCCGCGCTGCAGGTATTTGGACATAGCCTTCTTCCCCCCTTGTGAATGATCTTCCGGCTCGCGGGCCGCGTCAGAAGCCTCTTCCGGCTTCCGCTGTCTCTTCCTCGGTTTGTGGTCTCCTCCGGCGCGGGCCCGCCCGCCGCGGGACCTTCCCAGAAGGCCTCTGCTTCCAGCTCCATCTTGTCGAGGCGATCGTAGTAATCCGGATATTCCTTCAGGTGGGCCAGTGCGATCTTTGCCGTGGTCAGCGGATCGTCACTCGTGACGTTGGTCTCAGGGTCACGCAGCCCGTGTTCCAACTCGACGTCCATGCCTCGACGGAATTCATCCACGTCGAAGGCCGCCCAATCGATGCCTAGGTTTTCACCGATAGCCTTTGCCTCATCGGCGGTGAACCCGTTTTCGCCGCTCATTCGTTACCTCCCAGCCGTCAGCCAGGTTCGATCTTGTTACGGTGCGAGAAGGTAGTACCCAATTTGCCGCCGTCCCTACCGCCGCCGGCGCACTCATGCAAACGCGGGTCTTACTTGTTCTTCTCCTCCAGCCTGGTGATTGAGCCATCCGTAAAGAGGTAGTCCTTGAATTCCCTGGCCTGGACCGGATCGTTGCGCCGTATCCACTCCAAGAGCATGGCGGCATGCTCCTTCTCTTCGTCGCGATTGTGCGCGAGCACGGCCTTGAGCCTGGGATCCTTGCTGGTCTCCACGCGCATGTCGTACCAAAGGGCTGCCTGTAGCTCCTCCATGAGCGAAGCCACCGCCCGTTTCATGTCGCGCACGCCGTCGCTGAGCTCGTTGTCAAGCTCCGGAAGGTCCTCCAGTGCCATTACTCCTCCTTGCCGTCGTAGTTCACACGCCACAGCCCGAGCGTCATTTGTTCCCGCCTCTCATAACTATTGCGCCGGTGGCTGTGGTCCAAACTATGTGGTGAGAAAGGAGCCTGCTGGTGGAACGGGGCGAAAGCGTTCCACAGATGAGCCTCCAGCGGCAACCATGAAGCACGGGGAGTGCGGTCCGACTCCTTCAGACTCCGCAGACCCTCGCGTCCAGGTAATGAAGGGCGTGATAGGCCGAGAAGGCCCCCCTGGCACAGGCTGTGACAACCTGCTTGAGCGCGTAGTCCGTCACGTCGCCTGCGGCATAAAGGCCGGGGCACGAGGTGAGCCCGTTGCGGTCGACCTTGACGAAGCCTTCATCGTCCAGCTCGCACAAGCCTTTGATTAGTGAACTCTGCGCGTCGACGCCTACGAAGATGAACACCCCGTCCACGGGTAGGATCTCCTTGCTGCCGTCCTCGGTCGAGCGCAGCTTGAGCCCGGAGACCCTCCCACCCTCGCCTAGGATCTCATCGATCACCCGCGACCAGTGCATGGTGATCCGCGGGTTGATGAAGCATCGCTCCTGGATGCAAACCGTAGCTCTTAGCTCGTCCCGCCGGTGGATCAGATGTACTTGCTTGGCGAACTTGGTCAGAAACAGAGCTTCTTGGGTGGCGGCGTCTCCACCCCCGACCACAGCCACGACCTTGTCCCGGTAGAGTGGCGCATCGCAGGTGGCGCACCAGGAGACACCCCGGCCGGCGAACTTCGCCTCCCCAGGGCTTCCAAGCCTCTTGGGTACCGCTCCCGTGGCCAGGATCAGCGCGCGCGCTGTCACCTTTTCGCCGTCCAGACCGAGCACGAAGTCGCATCCGTCTTTCCTGATGGATTCGACGGGTGTGAGAGTACGAAACTGCGCTCCGGCGTTCTGAGCCTGTTTGAAGAACAGATCGCCCAGCGCGTCTCCGCTCACTCCATCCGGAAAGCCCGGGTAGTTTTCCACCCAGGAGGCGGTGATGATCTGGCCGCCCGGTAGTCCTGCCTCGTAGACAACCGTGTTGGCCCTGCCCCTCGCGCCGTACAGGGCAGCCGTGAGCCCCGCAGGTCCTCCCCCGACGATCGCGATGTCGACGATCTCTGCCACGTCACCCTCCACCTTTTAGATGACCGCTTCGCCCATGGCCCAGCAAGCGACCGATACAGTCCTCGATCCCCCAGTCAGTACTTGGGCAAGCCTCTAACCGCTGACACGAACCGGTGACGCCGGTCAGGGTGATGCGACCCGCATTACCCAACTTCGCGAAGACACTCTCGCGACCCGACCGCGACGGCAACCGGTAGCCACGCGCTTAACGTTATGGAACGATATCCACCGGCGTCCCAACAAAGACGCGGTTGAAAAGGTCCTCTGCGTCAGATATGTGCATGCGGATGCAGCCGTGAGAGGCATACGAGCCGATCGACCAGGGTTCGTTGGTACCATGGATGCCCACGCCGGGAGCCGACAACCCCATCCAGCGGGTGCCCAGCGGATCGCGGGGACCGGGACCGATCGGCACCGCCCCAGCAGCCCACGGCGAGTCCGGCGGGGTCCAGGTGGGGTTGACTACCTTCGTGATGATCTTCCAGTGGCCCTGCGGAGTGGGATACGACGGCCGCCCGACCGCCACCGAGTATGTCTTCACCAGCTTGCCCTCGGAATACAGATAGAGCTTGCGCTGCGAGAGATCTATGCGGATAGACCCTAGGAGTAGGTCGATGTCGTCGACGGTGAGCGTCGTGCCGCCAGGAAGGTTCCGTGAAGTGTTGAAGGCGGCGACGGCCTGCGCGGTGGCGATGTCGTAAACGGCGTTGGCCTCACCTGAGAAGAGACCCTTGGCGATCAAAATGTTCTGCAGCGCGGTTACGTCTTTTCCGACCGCCCCCAGGCCCATCGGGCGATCACCGAAGGTCTCCGTCGTATCGACCAGGAAGGTGTGATGCCAGATCGACACGTGGCCCGCGGCATCCCGTGCCGTGATGTCTATGTCGTGAGTGCCCTCCCACAACTCGCCGGTTGTGAGCAAAACGTGCTGCGTTGAACTCGACGTAGCCGCCGCGCTGCCTGCCGAAGTAGCAGTCGAGCTGCCCAGGGACGCCGAGGACGAGCCCCCTTTGGAAGCCGTGCTCGAGCTGCCTGTCGTTACGGACGTCGTCGTGGTCGAGGTGGATTTCTTCGTACTCGTGGGCGACAGAACCTTGCCGGTCGTAGCTGTTGCGGAGGTATCCGGGACCGGCGCGCTGGTGGGCAGCAACATGGCGTTCTGTCCGTCGACGGTCGCCGTCACAACCATGTTGTCCGGGAAGTTGTCCGTAACGGCGAACGTGAGGCTGGCCGAGGTCTGGTTCCACGTGGTGCCTGGCCAGTCTTCTGACTTGATGGTGGGTGCCTTGTAGTCGGCGATCGCTTCCCATTTCTGGACGGTCCTGTTGCCCAGCGCATCGGTGACCGTGAGATCGAACTCGTGTTTCCCCTGCGGCAACGAGAAATCTGCCTCGACCGACCGTATGCCGCTGCTAACGGGGTCACTGCTGGTTGCGGTGGCCGCCGCTACCGACGTGGTCGTCGAGGACGAGGGGTCGCCCGCCGTCAGAGGGACAGCCTTGCCGTCGATGAGCAGCGTCGCCGTAGCGTCTTCGTTGAAGGTGGCCAGGAAGTGATTGGCCTTTTGGCTCAGGATGGTAGCCGGTGACGGCGAAACCACATGGACTTCCGGCGCGGTGGTGTCGATCGAGAATCCCCAAGATTGGGACAGGTGCCGCGAGAAGATGTTCGCCGAGTTGTACTCCACGTCCACAGTATGGGCGCCGTCGGCGAGAGAGACGGTCGCCTCGATGCCATCCGTATGGAGAGCAACGGCCGCAGAGTCGACCAGCCTGCCGTCGACCGTCACGGAAACCGAGCCCCGTCCAGGGGCAAACCCCGGGAGGGCGCACGTGATCTTGACCGAAGAAGAGGCGAGGCGGGCTCCCTGGACGGGAGACACGGTGGCCATCTGCACGGAGAGCGCGTGCTCCGTCCAGACGAATCCGCCCGCCGCCACCATTACGATGACCAACGCGAGGATCGTCCAACCCCACCAACGAATTCGTCGCATCAGGCTTCCCAAAGACTCGCTCCGATTCTTTGCGTCTCTGCCATGAGGGCTGACGTCGACGGTACCAACGCGGACATGAAGTGGCTACAAGGTGTTTCTGTGCATGGAACGATACACTAGCAAAAGGCTAACGCCCACCTTATGCCCGGGATGATTCGTACGGATTCGCCAGGGAAGAGCTACTCGCGGTGGCGGAGTCGATGACGCCGGTTGCACAGCCTTACGGCCGTGAATGAGTCGGGGCGGGTTAGGCAACACGTTGCCTAACCCGCCCCTGACGCGAGGGGGGACAGTGGTCGGTGGTCTGCGGCTACTGGGTGCTTGTACTGGTCGCGGTGCCGGAGCCGGTACCAGCGCCTGAGACATTCGTAGCGCCGGTGCCTGACGCGCTTGTGGTGCCCGTGGTGTCACCCGGTGCTGCGCCGGCCGGCGGCGTGGCGCCGGCGGCGGCCGTGCCGCACTGGATGTTACTGGCGGTAATACTGCCGTCGGAATTCGTGGTGCCACTCACCCGTACCTCTTCCCGGCGGTAAGGTCGGAGGTGCTGCCGGTCTTACTCACCGAGATCGTCGTGGAGTCGGAGAAGAGGACGATCTTGGTGCTGCCGCTGTCCAGCTTGATCGTCATAGTGTTGGCGTCGCTGCTTACGATCGAGCCGCTGGTCATGTCGCCGCCCCCGGCGGACGCCCCGGTGGGTCCGCCGGTTGGAGCGCCGGTCGCGGTCCCGGTGCCGCCGCTGCTCTGGGCAAGAGCCTGTCGCTGCGCCGCGGTCAGGTTCGAGACTACTTTCATGGCCTCCGCGGCCGACGGCGTCCCCCCGCCGGCCGCCTTGCCGCCGAAGAAAGCGCCTACTCCGATGGCCGCTACGACCACCACGATCACCGGTATCAACCAACGTTTCATTGGCACATCCTCCGTTCTGGGGCACATCTGGCACCCCGCTGGTCTTTTCGACTCTTACTCGTACCGAAGCGCATCTATGGGATTGAGCCCGGCGGCTCGCCGGGCCGGATAGAAACCGAACACGATGCCGATCACTGCCGAGACCCCGAAAGCCAGCACCACTGCGATGGGGGTCACCTGCGATTGCAAACCGGCGAACTTGGTGAGCGCGACCGAGACCAGCCACCGAGCACGATCCCGAGGAATCCACCGAAGAACGTGAGCACCACCGCTTCAACCAGGAACTGGATACTCACGTCGCGCCTCTTGGCCCCGATGGCCTTCCGCAGACCTATCTCCCGGGTGCGCTCGGTGACTGTCGTCAACATCATGTTCATGATCCCGATGCCGCCCACGATCAGCGATATCCCGGCGACCGCGGCGAGAAGCCAGGGTCAGCGTCCTCGTGGTCGACGACAAAGTTGAGGCCAGGTCAGTCTGGTTGATGACCGAGAAATCGGCCGAGGCGGAGTCGGTGATCTTGTGCCGGGTGAGGAGCAGATCTGTGATGTCGGTTTGCACCTGGGTCATGGCGCCTTGCGTCGCGGCCTCTACGCCGATGCTGGACAGGTACTTGGTTTGCCCGGCCAGGAACCTCTGGCTGGTAGTGAGCGGCACGTAGATGGCATCGTCCGGACTGTTGAAGTCGGTACCACCCTTGCTTGTGGTCACCCCGATGACGGTGAACTGGAGTCCTTTGATGCGTAGGGTCTGCCCGAGGGGGTCGGTCCCGCCGCTGGTGGGATCGCCGAAGAGATCTGTCGCCGCGGTCGAGCCCAGCACCACCACTCGCGACGCGTTCTGATTCTGTACGTCAGAGATGAACGACCCCTCCGACAAGGTGATCTTGTGCACCTCGGTATAGGACGACACGGTGCCGATCACCTGAGTGTTCGTATTGGCCGAAGAAGCGATGATTTGGTAGCGTCCGTCCACCTCCGGGGCGATAGCCGCAATCTGGCCGACCCCATCGGCGATCGCGGTCGCGTCATCGACCGTCAGCGTGGTGGCGCTCTCCCCGCCCGCCACTGACCGGCCCAGCCGTCTCGGCTGAAGCCCGGACTGACGGTGACCAGGTTGGCGCCGGTCGACTCGATGCTCGAGGTGATGGAGTTGGTGCTGCCCTGGCCCACAGCCACAAGGGCGATGACCGAGGCGATGCCGATGACGATGCCAAGGACGGTGAGTCCGGACCTGGCCTTGTTCGCCGATATCGCCCGGAAAGATTCGCTGAAGATGTCCCCCAGCCTCATGCTGGCGCCTCCTCCGTCGTAGTCGACGCTGCTTGCACGGACGCCTTCACTTCGGCGCCGCGGAAGCAGGTGAATGTGGCGTTCCCGTTCCCCCGGGTGATGTCGCTCGACGATGAGCCCGTCCTGGATGCGGATGGCCCTTTGCGCGTGGTCGGCGACCGTCTGCTCGTGGGTGATGAGAACGACCGTATGCCCGGTCTCGTATGAGCGTCTCGAAAGCCTCGAGGATGATGTCTCCGGTCTTGGTATCCAGGTTGCCGGTGGGCTCGTCGGCCAGGATGAGGGCCGGATCGTTGATCAGCGCCCTCGCTATCGCAACCCGCTGGATCTGGCCTCCCGAGAGCTGGTTGGACAGGTGGCCCCAATGCGAATTCTTCGAGTCCGGCCAGTTCCAGAGCCCGCTTGGCGAGGTCTTCGCGGTCGCGCCGGGAGACCCCGGCGTATACCAGTGGCAGCACCACGTTGCGCAGCACCGTGGCCCGGGGAAGCAAGTTGAAAGCCTGGAACACGAAACCGATGCGGGTCCGCCGGATGTCCGCCAGCTCCTCGTCGGAGTAGCTGGAGATGTCCTTCCCTTCGAAGAAGTAGTCGCCGCTGGTGGGAGTGTCCAGCGCTCCAAGGATGTGCATCAGCGTTGATTTGCCGGAGCCGGAAGGCCATGATCGCGATGTATTCGCCTTGGTCGATCCGCAGGTCGATGCCTCGAGAGCGACGGTCTCGTTCTCACCCGGCAGGTACACCTTGCTCAGGTCCCGGCACTGGATCATGGAGGTTGTCAGGCTTCCATCTCAGTTCCCGCCGGGAAGTCCGCCGCTTCGGGAAGAGCCGCCGCCGGAAGGACGCCGCCGCCCCCGGTAAGCCCACCGCTGTTGAGAAGGCTGCTGCCGTGCGCCTGGTGGTGGTGCCGGTGGTGTTTGCGAGGAGCTGGTGGTCCGCGGTGACGACTTTCTGGCCCACCGTCAGACCGCTCGTGATCTGCGTGTAGGTATCGTTTGGGGTACCTACCACCACGGTCTGGCTGACCGGGGAACCGTTCTGTAAGGATCTGCACGTAGTTCCCACCGCTGGAATCAGACTTGACGGCGGCGCTGGGGACAACCAGGGCGTCCTGGGGGTGACCTTGGTAATGATGTCCGCGGTCACCGTCATGCCGCTCTTCACGCTGTCATTGGTAACGTCCGGCACGATGGTCACGGTGTAACTGACCACGCCCTGGCTGACAGTGCCGGTGGTGTCCAGGCTCGTCACCTTGCCGGTGAGGGTGAGATCGGGCAGAGCGTCGAAGGTAAACGTAGCTTTGTCGCCCACCTTGACGTTGACTACGTCCGCCTCGGCCAGAGTCACGGTCGCCTCGAAGCTGCTCGGGTCGGTGATGACCATGGCGGAGCTGCTCGAGGAAGAGGAACCAGTCGAAGAACCGGCCGAGGAACCGGTGGCCACCGAGCTGCTCGAAGACGAGCTTCCAACGGTGTCGTCGTTGCTGACGCTGAGCGTGGTCACGGTGCCGTCTATCGGCGGCGGTGACCTCTCTGGCCGCCGCGTTATCCTCGGCCTGGTGAAGGGCCAGTTTGGCGGATTCAATCTGGGTCTCCGCGGAAGCGACACCGAGTTCGGCGGTGGTGACTTGCTGCCCGCCATCTCGATGTCGAGCGTGGTTATCGCCTTGACGGTCGTGGTTGTGTTGCCGGTAATGCTCGCCGGTCGGTGCGTCCGTCATGTTGCAGTGGTCGCTCTGTGTGGTGGACGTCGAGCTGGGGAGAGTCGTGGTCGAGCGTAGATTCGGTCGTCGACGAGCTCGAGGTCGTGGAGTCGGGGGTGCGGATCGGTCGTGGAATCGGTGGTGGGTCGAGGAGTCGGCTGGGTTGAGTGTGGCCGACCCTGGAGGAAGCCTCGGCGAGCGTCGACCGGGGTCGCCTGGCGTGCGGAACGCTTGCCGTCTGGAGCGGCACTTGCGCGGCCATGACCGCGCTCGCTGTCTGGTCTGCTTTCTGCGTTTCCAGATCACTCAGGCTCTTCTTGGCCTGCAAGAACAGAGAGCTTAGCTTGGCTAACGCGAGTTGACCGCCTGGTTGTAGGAATTCTTGCGCGTCCTCGATCAGCCAAGATCGAGCTGAGGATTGAGCCAGCGTGAAGAGGACTTGCCCCTTCGTCACCGTGTCCCCGACTTTCACGGCCAGCCCCGAGACCGTCCCGCTAACACTTGGGCTGACGGTGGCACTGCTGCCGAGAATCATGTTGCCGGTTCCGGACACCGAAGACGTCAGGGTCATCTTCTGCGCAGCCTCGGTGGTGTACTTGATCGCCGCGCTGGCCGTATTATGAGTTGTCCGGTAGGCGAAATAGCCCGCTACGGCCACAACGACTATTGCCGCCCTACGACAATGATGCGATATGCGCCTCCGTCTACCACCTTTCTTTGCTGCCATGTCACCCCAATCACGTGTTCTTGCCTGAATAGTGACCGCGACTTGTACGCGGACTTCTCCAGTGTGGCCGGGCGAAGTGACGGGGGGTTAGGGCTGGATTACGGTTTGTAACTTGGGAGCGCAACGTCTGAAGACGAGGCGAATCCGAAACTCCTGAGGCATGGACCTCAGCCAGCCGAGCCTCGGCTGGAAGTTCAGCTCGTCGGTGCGGGCGGGGATTCCACGGCCTAGGAAGGATCGCTCGAACCGCAGACCCGGTCGGGCTGCTCTCCGCCCCGACCGAGCCGCCGTGGATCTCCATGGTAGCCTTGACGATGGCCAGTCCAAGCCCGTTGCCGGGATAGGCCGAGCGTTGCGAGCCCGGTGGAAGCGGCCGAAGAGCTCCTTCATATCCTCAGCCGGGATCCCGATGCCGGTGTCGGCGACCCAGAGACACGCCTGGCCGCTGTCCGCCTTCAATCCGATGGTCACACACCCCCCGGCGGGGGTGAACTTGAGAGCGTTGTCGATCAAGTTGCCGATCGCGGCCTGCAGCTTATCCTCGTAGCCCTGAAATCCAGATCTCGCCATCGGCCACTTCGATCCTCAGGTCTATGTCTGCCTGCTCGGCGCGCGACGCCACGGTGTCAGCCATCTGGCGCACCAAGGAGGCAAGATCGAGCTTTTCCAGGGCCGGTCGGCGAACTCGCCGGTATCCAGGCGCGAGAGTTGGAGCAGACTGCGAGACAGCTTCTCCAGCCTCTCCGCCTGCCGCATGGCGCGCTTCAGGAGGCGTTGCTCATCTTCACTCTCGCTCCGATCGTGTGCGAGCTCCAGATCGGCCTCGAGCGCCGTGAGAGGCGTGCCCAGCTCGTGAGCCGCATCAGCCACGAACTGCTGCAAGGCGGACACCGTGTGCTGCACCCGGCTGGCCATCGTGTTGAACGAGTGCCCCAGCCTCCCTATCTCGTCCGCCCGGTCGATTTCCACGCGAGCGGTCAGATCGCCGAGAGCCATGCTGTCGCTCGCGGCGGTCACCTGGATGAGCGGCCGCGTGAGCCGCCGGCTCCACAACCATCCCAGCCCCGCAGCTATCAAGACAGCCACTAATCCCGCCAGGAGCCAGCCGATGAAGGTATTGTGCAGGATCGCGGACCCATAGGCGGGGCCCTCGGAGAGTCGAAGCGTCGCCACCTGCTGGCCATCGACCACCAGCGGCTGCTCGATCACCTGGCTCGAGCGGGGGACGTTGGCCCCGTCGCCGCCGAACAGGCCCGGGCCAAGCGGACTGGGAAGGCCGCCGCGGCCCGCCGGAGTTCGCGCCGGGAGCACCGCCCTGCCCATGTTGCCGCAGCCGGGCGCGCCGTCTGCCGGCCGGCACGAGCGTGGAAGGGTCGATGTTGCCGGGCGAACCGGAGTCGGCCAAGCGTGTCCCGTCTGTCGTCAGCCACCATGACCCTCAACTGAGTAGCCAGCGCGACGGCTTTCGTCTGTTGCTCGGCAAGCGTCGCCGTGGCGATGTGTCCGCCTTGGCCACCGTCGCCCAGTCGACGCTTGAAAGCTCGTCCGCTGCGCGCGCCGCGCCGGCCTTGAGGTATTCCCTTTCCGACCCGGCGTAGTAGTTGTTGAGAAGCAATAGAAGGATGGCGCCCACCAGAAGCATGGTCAGCAACGCCACCATCCCGTACGTCGCCGGCAGCCGGTACCTCAGAGAGACTCGCCTCATCCGCGAGGTGAGACTCAAGCGGACACCGCCAACCGGTACCCCATCCCGGGGACGGTGAGCAAGAGTTCCGGCGCGCTGGGTTCCATCTCGATCTTCTCCCGCAGCCGCCTGATGTGCACGTTAACCGTCTTGTCGTCGTAGTAATCGGCGGAGTACCCCCAGACGTTGTCCATGAGCTGCGTCCGGCTGAACACTTGCCCCGGGTGCTGGGCGAAGAACACGAGCAGGCGGAACTCCGTGGGGGTGAGGTTGATCGTCTTGCCCCCGCGGGTGACTCGAGCCCTGCCCCGGTCGACGACGAGATCGCCGACGACAGGAGATCGGCTTCGACTGTGGATAGCTCGCCGTAGGCCCTTCGCAGGAGAGCTCGGATGCGGGCGAGAAGCTCCCGGAGTTTGTAGGGTTTGGTGAGGTAGTCATCCGCACCCATTTCCAGGCCCAAGACCTTGTCGAGTTCTTTGCCCTGGACCGTGAGCATGAGGATCGGCAGGCGTATCCCCAGCCGCCTCATCTCCCGGCAAAAGTCGAAACCGGAGCCATCGGGGAGCCGCACATCGAGGATGACGAGGCGGGGATCTTTGTCGCGCGCGTAAGCAACACCGCCGTTCCCAGTGGATTCCCAATGTACCCTGTAACCCTGCTGTCCGATGCCATCAGCGAGGCTCTCGGCGATGGCCGGATCATCTTCGATTACAAGGATCTCGATCTCTTTTTCCATCGGTATCAAGTCTAGCATCTTCATCATTTGCGGCTTTTTTTTGAGGTGTGGTTGGCCAGGCTGTAGGGGCCCAGCCAACCGTGGTGAGGGGGGAAGGGAGCAGGCCAGAGCTATCTCACATCGTGGTTGCCTCCGTCGGAGCGGTCACACCAGGGGATGAGTTCGTGGAGCCGTCGCCGGTAAGCGGACGCCTGCAAAACGGTCGCAGCTGTTTCCGTCGACCCCGAGAGGAAGAACCTATCGGACAGTTTGCCGAAGACACCCAATGGCCCCAGCACTTCAGACGCACGAGACGCAGCGACTACCGAGTTTCCATCTGCTCCCGTCGTCGCCGCCAGAGCAGCGGGGGCACCACCCAGTGTCAGCAAGAGAGCCGCCGTGGACACGACCCACATCCTCTTGAATGGCTGTTTCAATACCGCCGCCCGTCTTTCCTCGTCAAAGCTCTGCACAGTACCTTGTCGGCCCAGTATGGGTGGCCAGGAATAAGCGACGGTTATTGCCGGGTTACGATTTCGAAATAGACGGCAGTGCGGCGGGCGCCGATGACCACAGGGAGCCGGCTGGATTTTCACCACAGCCAGACAAGGGACCATGCCCATGACGGCGTTCCGCGGACAACGCGATGCCGCAGACGGCGCGATGCCACGGGCGGTCAGCTCCTGGAGAGCGAAACTTAGCTAGTCCTCCATACTCAGTTCCGCGTACGGGAACCAAGTGGCCCCCTCGGCGAGCTGGATCATCGCTCCCTCGTTGGTGATCCAGGAACCACGCCAGTCCTGCCAAGGTATTGCGCCAGCCATTCCGGGGGGTATTTGGTCCCCGCCATGGTGTTCTTGACTATCGTCACCTTGTCGCCGGTGTTCAGGCTGGCTTTGCTGGCCCGTTGCCGCTCGGCGGGCCCCGCGCCCGTGTCCCCGGCCACTGGCGGAGCTTCTCTGCGAAACTCAAGCGTGAGCCTGAGCTCCAAGGGGACTTCCTCCGGAAGGGCCCATCTCCCGATTGCGACGGAACCTAAGATCGGCGGCTTGCCCCCTGTCTGCTCTATGTAGCGAACGACGTCGTCGGTGACTTCGTCGAGCGACAAGACGACCGACAGAACCATGGCGTCTCCTTAGGTTTCGGTCGGCGAAGGTGCCACTACACCTCAAGGCCGGACGAAATGCATGGACGAATCAAGTTTACCCTCAACATAACAACAGACATACCGTCAAAGAACCGTACTGACGCCGCGCCAAGCCGTAGGAATGTTGTTTAGGCGGCGGTGGCGGAATGTGCCGTGGACGCGACTCGGAAGGGCGGTTGTGCCCAGCGAGGTCAGACTCCTTGACGGCGAACGTCAGCTGTGATTATATTCACCGTGCAAATACAAGGAGAACCAGGTGAGTCACGATGATGCACAAGATCGCGATGTAGCGCCCCGGAAACGGGGACCGGCGCAGCCGATGGCCCCATCGCGGCAGACGGGAAGCTTTCCCGCCCGGTCAAACCAGTATCACTCCACACGGTAGAGCGTCTGAGCGTATACCGGCGGCTTCTGGAAGAGCTCGACCACGACGGGGTGGAGTACATCCATTCACAGCGTCTTGCCTCCCTCGTCGGGGTGACTCCGGCACAACTGCGGCGCGATCTGGCCAGCTTTGGCACATTCGGTAATATTTCCCGCGGCTACAACGTCTACCAGATGAGCCGGACCATAAGCCGCATCATCGGCACCGACACTGTGCAAGCCGTGGCCTTGTTCGGGGTTGGCGACCTTGGCCGAGCCCTCCTGTCGTACCGCGGCTTCGAGGAGCGCGGGTTCCATCTGGCCGTAGCCTTCGACGTCGACCCGGAGAAGGTCGGCCGAGTATTCGCCGGCCGCCGCTGCTACTCGTTGGACGATCTCGAAGCAGTGGTGCTCGACTACGCCGTGCGCATCGGCATCCTCACCTCGAGGCCGGAAGGCATCCAGACACTTGTGGACCGGGCGGCGGCCGCTGGGATCCGAGCGTTTCTGAATTTCGTTCCTAAGCGAGTCGTCGCCCCGGAGGGTTGTTTCGTCGAGCACATGGACATTTCGGCCAAGCTCGAGAAACTTTCGTTTCTGAGCCAGCGCAAAGCTGAGTAGGCAGCTCTTTTTTTGGCATCTATTGTGAATACTTTCACTGTGAAGCAGGTAACTAATGGCGGGGTCGGCATTCAAGCCCTGTTAGGAAAGAGGGGGGTAGATCATGGCAGCCAAGAAGATCCTCGTCGTGGACGATGACCGCGATCTGGTGGCCTCGATGGAGGCATTCCTCGGAGCGCGTGGCTTCGTCGTAGCCACCGCGAACAACGGCCGGGAGGCCTACGAGCAGATCATCGAAAAGCGACCCGACCTCATAGTCCTAGACGTAATGATGGACTATGACGAGGAAGGCATGGTATTTGCCAGCGCTCTCAAGAGCGACGGGCCCACCAGGGACATCCCGATAATCATGGTCTCGGGCTTCAACGTGCAGAAAGAGACACGGGAAAAGGTCATAGCCTCGCTGATGGGCCAGGACTGGCCAGTGGAGACGTTCTTCCAGAAGCCGGTGAGATTGTCGGCTCTCGCTGAGCGGATCGATGTTCTGCTAGCCCGTGACGAGGAGCGGAGGACACCGTGGCCGGTCGGGCAGGAGGGCTAGTCTTGAATCCCGTGGGCGAGATCATCAAGGAGCCGAGCCAGGCGGAGCGAAGCGACCTGAGGGGCGACCACTTGATCCCCCTCCTCCAGGAGATACAGGCCCGAGAAGGCCATGTGTCCCAGGCCGCGATGACTGCAGTGGCCACCGCCCTCGGCATCTCCGTGGCGCGAGTCTACGGGGTCGCCACCTTCTACAACCAATTCCGGTTCGCCCCTCTGGGTGAGCATGTGATCGAGATCTGCCGCGGCACGGCGTGCCATGTCAAACAGAGCTTGACGCTCGCCCAGCACCTCAAACGGCGCCTCAAGTTGCGCGACGACGGCAACTCCGCGGACGGACGTTTCAGCGTGATCAGCGTGGCCTGCCTTGGGGCATGTTCTCTAGCTCCGGTCATCAAGCTGGATGATGAGTTCCACGGCCATCTCACTCTGGAGAAGCTCGACGAGCTGCTCGACAAACTCGATTCACGAGAAGCCGCTCGGGCCGTTGAACAAGATGCGGCTGAGTCACACGGGACCGGACGGCAGCAGCCGGAGCACCGGCGTTACGCGGCCACGAGGGAGGTGAGCCTGTCATGACCCAGTTCGCTCTCATCGCCCCTTGTTGCCCACGCTGCACTCACACCCTGAGCAACCCTTGCAGAGACCTTGTCGCCTGCATCCAAAGCGGTCCGATCTGCCACGACTCGCCGGCATGCACGACCGAGAGGGGGAGCCGAGTCGAGCATGCGCTCCATGGCGGCGGCGGCCCGGTGCTTTACGTCGGCGCCGGAACCTGCGGGCGTGCCAACGGTGCCGCGCAAGTGATAAAGAGAGCCCAGGAATACGTGGCTTCGCGCTCCCTGCCGGTGAGCGTGGTGGAAGTGGGATGTGTCGGCTACTGCCAGCGCGAGGTCTTCGTAGACCTGCGACGCGAAGACGGCGTGCGCCTTTCCTATTGCGATCTCGGACCAGAGACCGTAGACGAGTTCCTGGACGCCGTTTTCGAGCGCAAGGAACTGCGCAACCGATTCCTATACGGGCGTTATGCCGACACCGACGGCGCCGGAGACCGGACCGGCTCGAGATCCGGCACTCGCACCCTGGCCGACACCGCGGCCGGTGAGACCTCGGCCTATGACGACATTCCGCTCGTCCGCGAAACGCCATTCTTCGCGCGGCAGACCCGCGTGGTCTTGCAGAACTGCGGGATCGTAGACCCCAGGTCTTTGGACTCGGCCCTGGCCGCGGGCGCATTCGCGGCAGCCGCGCGCGCGCTCACTGCCATGACGCGTGAAGAGGTGTGCGACACGGTCACGGCTTCGGGGCTCAGAGGCCGAGGCGGTGCGGGCTTCCCCACGGGGCAGAAGTGGAAGATCGCGCTGGCCACTCCTCGCGCCCAGAAGTACCTCATATGCAACGCCGACGAAGGCGATCCTGGAGCCTTCATGGACCGAGCCGTGCTTGAAGGTGACCCGTTCCGAGTGGTCGAGGGCATGCTGATAGCGGCATACGCCATCGGGGCCAGCAAAGGCTACATCTACTGCCGAGCCGAGTATCCGTTGGCTATCCACCGTCTGCAGGACGCGATCGACCAGTGCCGGCGGGCCGGCTTGCTCGGCACCAATATACTCGGGAGCCTCACCGACTTCGACATCACCATCAAACAGGGCGCCGGCGCCTTCGTCTGCGGCGAGGAGACGGCCATCCTGGCCAGTATCGAAGGCGGTCGGGGCATGCCGCGGCCCGGCCTCCATTCCGGCGGTAGCGGTCTGCACGGAAAGCCGACCGTGCTCAACAACGTCGAGACGCTCGCCAATGTGCCTGAGATCCTGAACCATGGCGCGGAATGGTTCAAGAGCCTGGGCCTCGGTGACGCCGCGGGGACCAAGGTCTTCGCGCTGAGCGGCCAGGTGCGCAATACCGGCTTGGTGAAGTCCCGGTGGGGACACCGCTCCGCGCAGATCGTCTGCGGCATCGGTGGCGGGGCCCCGGCGGGACATCACATCAAGGCCGTGCAGATCGGCGGGCCAAGCGGAGGCTGCATCCCCGAAGCGCTGCTGGACGTGGCCGTCGACTACGGCAAGCTGCAAAGCTGGGTGCCATGATGGGCTCCGGCGGCATGGTCGTGATGGACGAGCGCAGCTGCATGGTGGACGTGGCCAAGTACTTCATGGAGTTCATCCGGAACGAGTCCTGCGGAAAGTGCACGCCGTGCCGCGAAGGCACCACCCGCATGCACGAGATCCTGGTGGCTCTCACCGAGCGGCCCGTGGGGGAAGAGATGCAGAAACTCGAACGCTTCCGCGGTCTGCTTCATCTGGAGGAGCTCGCCGAGACGATCAAGGAAACCTCGCTCTGCGGCCTCGGCCAGACCGCCGCCAACCCGGTGCTCTCGACGTTGCGGTTCTTCCGCGACGAGTACGAGGCGCACATCATGGAGAACGCTGCCCGGCCGGAGTCTGCCAGGGTCTGCGCACCTACAGCGTGGATACCAGCCATCTGCACGGGCTGCACGCGTGTCGTAAGAGGCTGCCCGAGCAACGCCATCGTCGGCGAACGCAGGAAGGTCGCACTACATCATCGTCGACCGTTGCGTCGGGCTGTGGCGCCTGCGCCGACGCCTGCACCAAGCAGGCCATGGCCGCAGTCGCCTGAGAAGGTCGCCATGAACATCACCATCAATGAGAAGAGGCTGAGCTCCACGCCGGGCGAGACGGTGCTCCAAGTGGCCCGCAGGGCCGGATCAACATCCCCCACCTCTGCTCCCTGGATTGGGCTCCGTCACCGTCCGCTTCCTGCCGCCTCTGTGTGGTGGAGGTGGAGGGAATCGCTCCGACTGCAAACGAGCTGCACCCTGCCCGCTGCCGAAGGCATGGTGGTGCGGACACACACTCCCCGCCTGCTCAAAGCGCGCCGGGCCATAGTCGAGCTGCTCGTGGCCAACCATCCGCAGGATTGCCTGACATGCTCGCGGTCGGGCAGCTGCGAATTGGCCGAATTGGCAGGGGATCTCGGCGTGCGCCAAAGCCGGTACGTGGGCAGCAAGAAAGACCAACCCATCGACATATCCTCGCCGGCGATCTGGCGCGACCCCAACAAATGCGTGCTGTGCGGGCGATGTGTCACGATGTGTCAGCAGGTGCAGGGCGTGCGGAGCCATCGACTTCACGGGCCGAGGCTTCCGGACTCAAGTGGCCCCGGGGTTCTACGCAGGGCTGAACGTCTCGGGATGCGTCCACTGCGGCCAGTGCGTGCGGGTCTGCCCCACCGGCGCCTTATGGAGCGCGCCACGTGGATGCGGTCGTGGCCGAGTTGGGTGATCCCAACGCGGTCGTGGTGGCGCAGATCGCGCCGGCGGTACCAGCGACGCTGGCTGAAGGGCCGAACAAGCGCCAGGATGTGCGCGGACACTCGAACGGCTCGCAGCGGCCCTCAAGCACGTCGGCTTCGCCGCGGTATTCGACACCGCTTTCGCGGCCGATCTCACCATCATGGAAGAAGCCACCGAGTTGCTCCATCGGGTGCAAGAAGGCGGCGTGCTCCCCATGTTCACGAGTTGTTCGCCGGCCTGGGTGCATCTACGTGGAGACGCACCGCCCCGACCTCATACCTCACCTCTCCACCTGCAAGTCGCCGCAGCAGATGGCCGGTGCGCTGATCAGGGAGATCTATCCCAGGCTATGCCGGGCTCGATGGCAAGCGGCTGGTCGTCGTCTCGCTCATGCCTTGTACCGCCAAGAATTCGAGGCCCAGGACCAAGGTGACGTGGACTACGTGCTGACCACGCGGGAACTGGACGCCCTCTGGGACTGCTTCGGCGTCGACTTCGACGGCCTTCGACGAACGCGCTCCCCTGGATCCGCCGTTTGCGGAGGCCACCGGTGCCGGACGACTGTTCGCCAGCACCGGCGGCGTGATGGAGGCGGCAGTTCGCACCGCCGCTGTGTTCATGAACCCCGAGCGCACCCCGGTGCAACTCGCCGGCGAGGCCCGCGGACTCGAAGGGTCAAATGCTTCAGCGTGGAAGTCGGCGGCACCGAGCTGAAGTTCGGCGTGTCATCAACGGACTGGGCCGCCTGCACCCGGCCCTCGAGGAAGTCCTCTCCGGACGTGCACTTCGTGGAAGTGATGTCGTGTCCAGGCGGATGCGTCGGCGGTGGCGGCCAACCCTACGGCAGACGAGATGGAGCGGCGTCCGCGAGCGCCAGGATCGACTTGTACAAAGCCGACGAGCATGCCGATACGCGTACTCTCACCAGAACATGAGCGTGACGGCGCTCTACGAGGAGCTGCTGGGCAGGCCGCTGGGCGAAGTGTCGCACAGGCTGCTCCACCGCAAATACATGGACCGCAGTGGTTCGCCAACCCGGAGCCGGACTCGGAGACCTGTTTGAGCGTTGCCCCGGGTGCGAGCGAATCCTTGGCAATGGCGAGCGCGAGAGGCTAAGCGGACCGCGATGGAAGGCATCATCACAACCATAAAGCAGAATTGCCGCCGGTGTTACACCTGCGTCCGCGATTGCCCGGCCAAAGCTATCCGCATCGAGGACGGGCCAGGCTTCGGTCGTCGCCGAGCGCTGCATCGCGTGCGGCAACTGCACCAAGGTTTGCTCTCAGGGCGCCAAGGCCTACTCGAGCGGCACTGAGAGGGCTCTGGCCTGCTGGAAGAGGCGGGACGGCGGCGGCGCTTGATGGCGCCTTCGTTCCCCGCGGGCGTCTCCGTGGCGCCGGCCCAGATGGTTGGCGGGTTCGCAAGGTCGGGTTCACGTATGTGGTGGAGGTCGCCTACGGCGCGGACCTCGTCAACCACGCATACCGCGAGTACCTGGCCGAGAACCCCACGGGCGTCCACATCGCCACGCAGTTGTCCGGCGGTGGTCGAGTACATCGGCAAGTATCATCCCAAGCTCACCGAGCAGCTCATCCCACTGGTGTCGCCGATGGTGGCCACCGCCATAGCCGTCAAAGCGCGCTACGGCGCAGCACGTGCGCTGCGTCTTCATCGGCCCATGCGTGGCCAAGAAGTCCGAGGCCCGCGATCCCGAGCTGGTAGCGGCGGTGGACGAGGCACTCACCTTACGAGGCCGGACGATGCTCAAGGCCCGTGGACGTCGATCCCTTCAGACGCCGGCCAGCGACGTCGACCCCCCCTATGCCGGTAATGGCGCGCATGTACCCGATTCCCGGCGGGATGCTCGAGAGCGCCGGGCATCGGCGACGGGTGTTCGATCCCGCGGTTGATCGTAGTGAGCGGCCACGACGAGACCATCCAGGCGCTCGACGCGATCGCCGGAAGCGAAACCGACGAGAATTTACTGGTGGAAGCCCTGATGTGCCAGGGGTTGCTTCAACGGCCCGGGCGCCAGCGCGCGAACCGGGCGTGCTCCGGCGAGCGCCGAGTGGCCGAATTCGCGAGCCGAGAGTCTGTGCAGCCAGCAATCCGGCACGGCTCGCTTTCTCCGATCGTAGGAACACACGTCTCCCTCGATCGAGGCGGACTACCTGGCCAACGACCGGCGGCAGGAGCCCAAGCGAAGAAGAGATCCGCGAAATCTTGGGCTCGCACCAATAAGTTCTTTCCGGAGGACGAGTTGAACTGCGGGGCATGCGGATACGCCACCTGCCGCGACAAGGCCCGCGCGGTGGACAGCGGCATGGCGGAGGAAGCCATGTGCCTGCCGTTCATGATCGACCAGGCCGAGCGGCGTATGCCACGAGCTCAAGGTGCCTTGGAAAGACCTGCGCGATGTCCACCGCCACCTTATAAACACGCGAGAAACTCGCCTCGATGGGCCAGATGGCGGCCGGGGTGGCTCACGAATTGAACAACCCGCTGAGCACGCATACTGCTCTACTCGCATATCTTGCGGCGCAAACTCGAGGATCGGCGACGACCTGAACCACGATCTCAAGCTGATGGCCGACGAATCCGAGCGCTGCAAGCAGATCATCGGCAACCTTCTCGACTTCGCCCGCCAGACCCGGGTGCATATCGAACCGGCGTCGATCGACGAACTGGTGCGCTCGGCAGTGGACGCCGCCGCCTGCAACCTGGGACCCGGCCCCGGAGCCACCGGCCCGGATGGGAACGGCAGGGACGGGACAACCGGCGGCGGTGTGAAGCTCGCCCTCGAAGTGACCCCCGGCATGCAGGCCGACCTGGACCGCGACCAGATGACCCAGGTCCTGGTGAACCTGCTGAAGAACGGCGTGGAAGCCATGGAAGGCAGGAGCGGCACCGTGCGGTTGTCGGCCTACGAGATGCCGGAGCACCACCGGGTCCACTTCGCGGTGAGCGACGAAGGGTGCGGCATCCCGCCCGGGGCACAGGACAAGGTGTTCCAGCCGTTCTTCACCACGAAAAGCATCGGCAAGGGAACGGGCCTGGGGCTGCCGATCTCGTACGGCATCGTCAAGATGCACGGCGGCACGATCTGGTTCGAGTCGGAGCCCGACCACGGCACGACGTTCCATGTCGAGATCCCCATCACCCACGCGGCCGGTGAGAAGCCGCTGACCGTCGAGAACGCAGCGATCGGCGGCAGCGCCATGACGCCATCACTGGCGCCAACCAACACCTGAGGAGCGGTTGAGATGACGACCACATGGAGCATCTTGTTCGTGGACGACGACAACGATTTCTTGCAAGCCCAAGCCGCGTACTTCGGAAGCCGCGGACATACCGTGGTCACGGCGTCCAGTAGCGAGGAGGCAATGGAGGCGCTCGACGCGATCACCCCCGACATCATATTCCTCGACCTGATGATGGAGCGCTTCGACAGCGGCTTCCGCCTCGGCTACGCGATGCGCAAGCGCGAAGGCTTGCGCGCGACCCCTATCGTGATGTTGAGTGGCGTGGTGGCGGCTACCGGGCAGCGCTTCGACGACGAGATGGACGGCCTGCGTGCGTGGTCGCGGCTCGACCGCTTCATCGACAAGCCCGTGACGGGCAAGCAGTTGCTGGGCGTGGCAGAGGAACTGCTCGCCGAGTCGGCCCCAACGCCCCGCGAAGCCGAAGCACCCCGGGCGTCCGCGCCAGCAGGGGCTTTCGGAGACAAGGGATGACGCGATGAACCCCGCGAAGATCCTGGTCGTGGATGACGAGTACGGAGTGCGGACGGGGATCCGCCAGATCCTCGAGCTCCAGGGCTACTGTGTGGACGATTGCGAGACCGGAGAGGCGGCCCTCGCTTTGCTCGAGGAAAACGAGTACGACGTCGCGCTTCTCGATTACCGTCTGCCCGACATCGATGGCTTGATGATCCTCCAGTCCATCAAGAGAAACGGCCTGCAGCCGATGACCTGCATGATCACGGCGTACGCGAACATCGACACGGCTATCGCCGCGACGCGGCAGGGGGTCGACTTCTTCCTGCCCAAGCCTTTTCCCCGGAAGACTTGATAGGCGCGGTGGAGACCCTAGCCCGCCACAAGCAAGCCAGGGTGGAGGCGGAGCGTCTACGCCGCGAGCATGAGGCCGGCCTGCTCGCGCTAGCCGAGGAGAAGACACAGACACATTCGTTGGTGTCTTCGCTGCGGGACGCCGTCCTCGTGGTGAACCGGGAGGGCGAGATCGTTCTCGCGAACCGGGCGATGGCCGCCTTGATAGGAATCGCCGAGGAGCAGATGCTCCGCCAGTCGGTCCGTGAAGCCCTGGCGCAGGGGCCCCTGTCGTCCCTTGCCGAGCAACTGTCTGCACCGGCCAAAGACCGCACTGTGAGCGAGTTCACGATCGGCGAGCGGAGCTACATGGCCAGCATCGTAACGTTCCGGGCCGAGGACACCACCGCCCTAGGCAGGATACTCACGCTCTCCGATATCTCTGAAGTACGCCGACTCGCGATGGAGAAGGAGCGCTTTATCCGCACGATGGTCCACGAGTTCAAGTCGCCGCTGGGAGCGGTGCGAAGCTTGGTGGAGGTAGCCACGGACAAGAGTCTCGGCGACCAGGTGGACGCCTACATTCCCATGCTGCACCGCGCCGAGGCCCGCATCGACGGTCTGGTCGAACTGATAGGCGATCTCCTTACCCTTTCCCGGAGCGAGCAGGTGCGCGACCTCGCCGGGGCCGAATTGCTTACGGTGGAGCCCGCCATCCTCGCCGGCATGGAGATGCAGAAAGAGCGCCTCGCCGCTCGCGAGATCGTCGCAAAGGTGAGCATCGAATCCGATCTCCCGCGAGTACTGATCTCAGCCGACGATCTCGACATGATCGTGGGAAACCTCATCGGCAACGCGGTGAAATACAACCGCGACGGCGGCACTGTTGCCGTCCAGGCCGGCCGCGACGAAGAGTGGGTGCGCATCGACGTGAAAGACACGGGCATCGGCATCGCGACGGAACACCTAGCCGAGGTGTTCAGCGAGTTCTTCCGGGAGAAGCGAGCCGAGACCCGCAACCTGGAAGGGAACGGGCTGGGACTGGCCATCGCCAAGCGGCTCGTAGAGCGCGCGGGCGGACGGCTGGAGTTGGCGAGCGCAGAGGGCAAGGGCTCTACCTTCTCGGTATTCCTGCCTGCGTAGCCGCTCGTCGCGAGGGGTTCGCGCCCGCCGACCCAGCGCGAAGAAGGACGGCTGGCACTCCGAACTCGGGCTTCGCGCACGAACAGCAGTTACGTCGGCGTGGAACCCTTACGCGGATTTTATGAGCGAGCGTTTATCATGCGAACCAGGATCTCGGACCTGCGTACCCTCCCTGGGGATCACGCGCAGCGCGGGTCTGACTCCTGCCTCTTTGGGCGCTCGATCCCCGACCATCGAGCGCCCTTCTTATTGAACTTCTAGGCCTATTCCTCGGCCGGCAGTCGGTCGCGACCCCTCAGCACCGAGCGCGCGTCGCTCATGGACGGGAATATCCGGAAATCGGGTTCTTCGGTCAGGCCGACAAGGTCGAAAAGCCGGAGAGCCATCCGTGACGGTGCGATCATTCCCACCCAGCCGCAGCCTCTGAATTCTTCCGCCAATCTCAGAAGGATGCTGAGTCCCGCGCTATCCAGGTATGCACATGATTCGAGATCGATGAGGATCTGTCGCGCACCCGACGCCAACGCTTCCTGTACCGCTGACTGCAGTTCGGCGCCGCACTTGTGGTCGACCTCGCCCTCCAGTCGGATCAGCGGGACGCCCGAGAGAACCGATCGCGATATCTTCATGCGTCTCCCCCTTGCGTGGCCGGGTCGTGACATCACGCCGCTGCTGCGATGTCACGGAAAGAATAGATGCCCAGAAATGAAACGGGTCAACCACCGCGGGGGAAAGCCTAAGCTCAGCCAAGCGCCACCGCTGAAGCAGGGCAAACGGCGGTCGAGGGCAGCGAAGGCGCTCACAAATCCGGCAGCAGCGTGCTCAATGTGCCAGAAAATCCGGCCTCAGCGTGCTACAAGGTCCGGCCGCAGCCGGAACAGTACCTCGCACCCGTCTCGAGCGAAGTCCCGCACTCTGAGCAGAAAGACCTGGCGGCGAGGCCGGTTGCCGTCCGAGCCGCCTCCTCTCCGCCAAGTCCGGTGGCGGCGTCCGAGACGGCGCCCGTACTCGAGTCACTGGGGGCCGCGAAGCTTGCTCCCGCCGCTGTCGATCCTGACGTGCGCCCTTGCCCGCCACGGGAGCGGCCAAGTATGAACATCGCGACTCCTAACGCCGCCACGACCACGACGGCCACCACCGCGATCAGCGCTATCCACCCCCCGGACAAGCCACCTTCGCTGGCGTTCTGCTCCGTGCCTCCACCGCTGGATCCTCCGGCCGACCCACCGGTACCGGCGCTGGTGGCAGGCTGCCCAGCGCTGGTGCCGCCGGTGGTGCCGTCTGTGGACCCAGTCGCGCCTGAAGAGCTCGATGTCGTCTCAACATCAGTGGTGAGTCACCGCTCCCTGCGCAAAGAGCGCGGCGTCGCTCCGCCAGACCTCCAACCCATGGACCAGGTCGTTATCGATCCAGAGGATATGGCCGCCGTAACCCAGGGCTCCGCCCCCTTCGCTGAAAAAGCTCGGGTCGGGCTCCCGGTAGATAGCATCGCAACTCTGCCCGTCGGTCGAACGCCAGAGTTGACTGCCTTGGTGGTAGTCGAAGACGCTGAGATAGGCGACGCCGCCGAGCACCGACATGTCCGCCCAGAGACTAGTGGACGCGCCAAAACCATCTCTGCCCACCTGAGTCCATTTGGCCCCGTCGGCGGAGACATACAGCTGAAATCCACGAGGAGCCATGCGCTCAGAGGGCCTACCGGGCACAAGCAGACGAGGATCCATCGTGTTCGTCACGAGATACAGCTTGTCCTGGAACTCGACTAGTGACCCGTGGACGTTCCGCTCCTTGCCGATGTCGAAGCCTTCGCTGACTACCTTCTCCCACGTGGTGCCGTCGCTCGTGCGGAAGACATCCAATCCTTTCAGCTCGCCGAGGTCTCCTCCGGTCACGCCCGTGACGTAGAGCTGATTCTGGAACACGAGGTATGGGGTGAGGCTCGTGCTCGTGCTCCGGCCGAGCCCAGCGTCGGCCACCCGCTCCCAGTTCAAGCCGTCCGCCGTCCTCCGAGATCTCCCCGCCCGAGCCCGGATTCGACGTCCCCACATAGAGCTTGCCGTCCAAAACGGACATCTGCTCGCCCTGGTCGACCGCGCCGATAATGCCGGTGTTCTCCTTGTCGCCCAGCCCAGCGTCGACCACTTGTCGGAAGGTCGCACCGTCGTCCGACACCCGATTTGAGCACCGCTCTTGACGTTCGCGACGCCGAGGATCAGGCGACCGGCAAACGTGAACCCCACCGCCCAGTCGCTATTCTTATCGCCGAATCCGCCCTTCTCGATCTCTGTGAAATTCTTGCCGTCGCTCGTGACCCAGATCTCGAGGCCGTGGTCGTTGATGTTGTTAGCGATAGCGTACAGCTTGTCGTTATAGGTCACGAAGTTGAACGACGAGTTATGGGTGTTGCCGAGACCAGGCTTGCCGACTTGCTCCCACTTGATCCCGTCCGAGGTACGCCAGATATCACCGCCTGCTTTGTGGCTCTTCGAGAACACGTACCCGGACTCGTTCGCGGTCGTGCTCAAGTAGAGATAGCCCTTGAACTCGATGACGGCGGGAGCGTACGAGTTGTTCGGATCGGTGAAGCCGGCCGTGACGACCTTCGTCCAACCGGCGGTCAAACCCACGGCCTGCGCTTTGGCGCACCCGGGGCGCGGGTGCTCGAGGTCGGTGTGGGTACTGGGCTCTCGTTCGACGCCTACCCGAAGCACTGCCAGGTGACCGGCATCGACCTGGCTCCCGATATGCTCGAAAAGGCACAAGAGAAAATCGTCCGCAACGGCTGGCGGCACTTGAAGGTGATGGAGATGGATGCCCTGAACCTCAAGTTCGCCGAGGATACTTTCGACTACGTGATGGCCTTCCACGTCGTCAATGTCGTACCGGATGCGGCTCGGCTGATGCGCGAGGTGCTGCGGGTGAGCAAACCCGGGGCGACTGTCGTGATCATCAATCACTTCCGCAGCCGGCATCGTACCTTGGCGGCCATCGACAGTTTCATCGAGCCGGTCACCCGCCGACTCGGGTGGCATACCTTGGGGCTGCAGGACGTCGTCGTCGGCGTGGCGATCGAAATCACCGGGACGTACAAGACGGCGACGCATTCACTGTTCACCGTCGTCACGGGCACGAACCGCAAGCCGCTGGCTCAGTAACCCCGATCTGAAAACCTTTCAGTCGACGGTGAATAGTCGATAGTTGAGAGTTGCGCCCAAACCAGCGCAGGGCAGTGGGCTCCTACGTTCAATAATCCGACTCGCTGATGCCGTACTTTTGGAGGCGGTGGCGGAAGGAGCGGTAGTTGATGCCGAGCAGCTCTGCGGCGCGTTTTTTCACGCCGCCGGCGTCTGCAAGCGCCTTCAGCAGGATGCGCTTTTCGTAGCTCGCCAGGCTGTCGTCGAGGTTGTCAGCGCCCGGGGCGGCGGCTGGCGCGAGACGACTCGACTGGCGGCGCCTCGGTTTGCGGAGCGTGCAGGCTCAGGACGGAGCTGGGCAGGTGGTCTTCGTGAATCGTCTCCCCATCGCACAGGGCCACCGCGTGCTCGATGATGTTTTCCAGCTCGCGAACGTTCCCCGGATAGTTGTATTCCTGCAGCCGCCGCGCGGCACTGACCGATAGCCGCGCCAGCGTCTTGTTGTGCAACCTGGAGAACTGGTGCAAGAACCGCCGGACCAGCAGCGGAATGTCTTGGCGCCGCTCGCGCAGCGCCGGCACCTCAATCGTCATCACGTTCAAGCGGTAGAACAGATCCTCACGAAACCGTGCTGCATGCACCGCCTCGGCCAACTCATAGCTGGTGGCGGCGATCATGCGCACGTCGACAGTGACGTGTGTATCGGCGCCGATCGGGGTGAAGCTCCGCTCCTGCAGTACCCGCAGGAGCTTGGCTTGTATCGAGGCGGGAAGGTCGCCCACCTCATCCAGGAAGATGGTGCCCCCATCGGCGAGCCGAAATAGTCCCGCGTTGCGGGTGGGCGCACCGGGGTAGGCGCCCTTGGCGTGCCCGAACAGCTCGCTTTCAATGAGGTCACTCGGGATCGTGCTGCAGTTCACGGAGACGAACGGCCGGTCGTGGCGAACGCCCCGGGCGTGCACGGCGCGCGCCGCGAGCTCTTTGCCGGTGCCCTTTTCGCCGCTGATCAGCAACGTGGCATCGGTCCGGGCAGCTTTCTCGATCAGTTGATGGATGTGGGCCATCGCCGGGCTGGTGCCGATCAGTCCGTTCACCACCGGCTCCTCTTCGAGCGCCGACTCGGGACCGGCGGTGGCCGGGGCCGTTTGTTGCAGTCGCTCTTCGAGGTACCGCAGCTTCGTGATGTCCTGCAGGACGTACAGTGCTCCGATTGGGTTCTCATACGTATCGCGTACGGCGACGGCGGAGCAGCGCAACGTCAGCAGGCGGCCATCCGCCGTGCGCTGCATGAACTCGGTCGGATGCACACTGCTAGAAGATTGCAGGAACTGCAGTCGTCCCAGCTGCGTGTGGCGCAACGCGGCAAAGAGCGCTCCGACGTCCTTGCCGAGCACCTCGGCGATTCGAAAACCCGCCACCTCTTCGGCGATGTGGTTCATGGAGGTCACACACCCCTCGGCGTCCGTCGTGATCAGCGCGCTGCCGATGCTGCGCGCCAGCGCTTCCTGCAACGACGCCAGGCGATCACGCTCGACCTCGCGCTCGCTCGCGAGCCGTTCCGCCTCATGCAACCGCCGCACCAGCGAGCTGGCCAACGCGGCCATGAGGAAGAACGTTCCGTTCGTCGTTGCGAAGCGCAGCACGAATTGGCGGTCGAAGGGCTCTGGGGGGAATGGGTACTCCGGGCGCGGCACGAGGCCGGTATGTAAGACCACGAGCAACACCCCGTAAGCGACGGAGGAGCTGGCCGCTGCCAGTAGCGCACCGGGCGTGGACAGCAACGCCGCGGCGTTGATCACCACAAGTCCGTAGAGAAAGCCGAAGGGGCTGTCGCTCCCGCCGGTCATCAGGATGACACCCGTGGTGAGGCAAACATCCAACCCCACCTGGAGATACGTGAATATGCGCAGGCGCTTGAGGCGGAGCAGAAAAACGGCCGACAGGATGGTCAGGGCATAGGTCGCGGTGATCGCGAACAACAGCCAACTTACGGAGACGGTGTAGCGCTGCTCTCCGGTGCCGAGGTACAAAAGGGCCAGCGCGCCCAGGAAGAAGGACACGATCAGCACACGGAAGAACAGCAGCAGCTTCAGCCGCCCGCGTAACCCTTCCGTGCCGTTGCCGGGCTTGTCGGTGAGGAGCATCAGGTGATTACGGATCCCGAACTTGAAGATCGGCAGATACATCGAAATGACCAGGCCGCCGATGACCACGCCCAAGAACAAGATGATGAGGGGCTCCATCAGCGCGGTGAGATTGTTGACGGCGTTATCCACCTCGTCTTCGTAGAAATCGGCGATTTTCTGGAGCATCGCATCCAGGGCGCCCGTCGTTTCACCTACGGAAATCATTTGGCACACCATGGGTGGAAACACTTTGCTCTGCGAGAGTGGCTCGGCGATGGTGCGGCCCTCGCTGATGCTGATCCGCGTGGCTAACACGGCGCGCTCGACGATCTTGTTGCCGGCGGTCCGGGCGGTGATCGCCAGCGAATCCAAGATGGGGACGCCCGAGGACACCAGCGTGCTCAGGGTCCGGGTGAACCGGGCAACGGCGGACTTGCGAACGAGGTCGCCGAAAACCGGCATCTCCAGGAAGAAGCGATCGAAGGTGAATCGTCCCGCCTCAGTCCGGTAAAACTGCCGTGCCGCCACACCCGCTGCCAGCAGCGCTGCGCCGATGTACTTGGCGTACGCGACGGTCACGTTGCTGAGATTGATCACAAACTGCGTCGGGGCCGGGAGTGACTGGCCAAAGCTCGAAAAGAGCTCGGCGAAGACCGGAATCACGAAGATGAGCAGGATGGCCGTGACCCCGATCGCCACGGTCACGATGGCCGCTGGATAAATCATCGCCCCCTTGATCTTGCTCTTCAGTCTCATGGCCTTCTCCATGTACGTGGCGAGCCGGTGCAAGATGCTATCGAGGATGCCGCCGATCTCGCCGGCAGCGACCATGTTCACGTACAGGTCATCGAATTGCTTCGGGTGTTTGCGCAGCGCATCGGTGAACGTCGAGCCGGCCTCCACCTCCTCCTTCAGTTGGCGCACGACGCCACGTAACTTGCGGTTGGTTGACTGCGTCGCCAAGATCTCCAGACATTGGACGATGGGCAAGCCGGCGTCGATCATCGTCGCCAGCTGCCGGGTGAAGATCACGACATCGCGTTGCTTGATCGACTCGCCAAAGCCGGGGATATTGATCTCTGTTTCGAGCCCTCTGCCTTTCTCCCGAATTTTCTGGGGAATGGGTTGGATACGTTGCGAGCGCAGCCGTATCAGCACCGCATCCCGCGTCGGCGCCTCCATTTCCCCTGCCAACGTCTCGCCACGAGGAGAGATACCCTGCCAACGGAACACCGCCATTTTTTCACCTCACTCGCCCGCCCGGACGCAGAGAAACTGCAGTTTTCTTCACGACATGACGTAGCGCTGAGAAGGAAAGCACGGAGCGTGCCATGCGCTATCACCGGTACGGTGGCTGACCCAGCATCCCACGCGTCTCGTCCAACTCCGTGGCGTGTCCTAATGCCTCATCGTACGAGATCAGGCGCCGCTGATACAGATCGACGAGCGATTGGGTCATCGTCTGCATGCCGAATTTGATCTGCCCAACCTGCAGCTGCGAATAGATCTGATGGATCTTCTCTTCGCGGATGAGGTTGCGGATCGCCGCATTGGGGATCATGACTTCGACGGCCAACACCCGCCCGCGGCCGTCGGCGCGCGGAAGGAGCTGTTGCGAGACCACGCCGTGGAGCACCAGCGACAGCTGGGCGCGCACCTGCGGCTGTTGGTTGGATGGGAAGATATCGATGATGCGGTTGATCGTTTGTACCGCCGAGTTGGTGTGCAAGCTGGAGAGCACCAGATGGCCCGTCTCGGCCACCGTGAGCGCTGAGGCGACGGTTTCAAGGTCGCGCATCTCGCCGATCAGCACGACGTCGGGATCTTGGCGCAGGACGTGCCGCAACGCTTCGGCGAAGCTGTGCGTGTCGGCGTAGACCTCCCGTTGATTCACGACGCAATTGTGATGCTCGTGCACGAATTCGATGGGGTCCTCGACGGTGACGATATGCTCGTGCCGCTCGCGATTGATTTTGTCGATCATCGAGGCCAGCGTCGTCGACTTGCCGCTCCCTGTCGGGCCGGTGACCAGCACCAAGCCGCGCGGGAGCTTCGTCAGCTCGGCGACCACCGGCGGCAACCCCAGCTCCGCGAGGCCGCGCACTTCATACGGGATCAGGCGAAAGGCCCCACCCACGGTGCCCTTTTGCAGGAAGAGATTGCCGCGGAAGCGGCTCACGCCGCGAATGCCGAAGGAGAAATCGAGCTCGCTGTCCTCCTCGAAGCGGTGCCGCTGGCTATCGGTGAGCAAGCTGTAACACAGGTTCTTGGTTTCCGTGGCTGACAGCGGCGGGAAGGGCAACGGCGTGAGCTGCCCGTCGATGCGCATCAACGGCGGGCTGTTTGTCGAGATGTGCAAGTCGGTCGAACCCCGCTGCACGACGAGTTCGAGGAACGTCTGAATACTGAGCGGTGTGACAACCTCCGCTTCAGATGCCGGAGGCACAGCTGAATTAGTCATTTGTTTAGAAGTCTCTCCATCAACTACATATTACAATACAATCTTCGTTGTCAATCATGTCTGGCTGAGCGCGTCCGTGTTGCTGCTCGTCATTCCCGCAGTCTTCAAGCGGACTTCCCGCATGCGCTGGATGCCCACTAAGAGATTGCGGGCATGACGGATTGGGCGTGAGGTCCGCGAGGGGGGGCCGCTGAAAGCACGCACCCTCCTCGGCGTGCGCACGTGCTTGCCCGATAGCCATGTTGATTGAAAGCCGTTCTCCTAGTCGGCCATGGTGACACGCACGACCTCGCCGACCGTCGTGACCCCTTCCTTCAATTTGGTCAACCCGGCTTGCCGCAGGGTCTTCATGCCTCCGGCGACGGCGCTGTGTTTGAGCTCGACGGCCGACGCCCCGTTGAGCACCAGCTCGCGCAGATCCTCCGTCATCGGCATCACCTCGTAGAGGGCGACGCGCCCCCGAAAGCCGCTGTTGTTGCATTGCGGGCACCCGACGCCTTGGAAGCACGTGAAGGTGCCGATCTCCTCCTTCGGGATACCGATGTCGAGCAGCGCTTGCGGCGGGATCTCCACCGGCTCCCGGCAATTGCCGCAGACGACGCGCGCCAGCCGTTGCGCCAGAATGAGATTGACGGAGGAGGCCACGAGGAAGGGCTCGACGCCCATATTGAGTAGCCGATTGATCGTCGACGGCGCGTCGTTGGTGTGCACCGTACTCAGCACGAGATGCCCGGTCAAAGCCGCTTTGATGGCAATCTCGGCCGTTTCGAAGTCGCGGATCTCCCCGACCATGATGATATCGGGGTCTTGCCGCAAGAACGCGCGTAACGCGCTGGCGAAATTATATCCGATCTCTTCGTGGACCTGGACCTGGTTGATGCCGACGAGATTGTACTCGACGGGGTCCTCGGCGGCCGAGATGTTGGTGACGATCTTGTTCAACTCAGAGAGGGCGGAATACAGCGTCGTGGTCTTGCCGCTGCCCGTTGGGCCGGTGACCAGCACCATGCCGTAGGGCCTATAGATGGAATCCTTGAAATCTTTGAGGGCGGCCTCTTCGAAGCCAAGCTTGGTCATGTCGAGCTGCAAGCTCGATTTGTCGAGCAGGCGCAGCACGATTTTCTCGCCAAAGATCGTCGGCAGCACCGAGACGCGGAAGTCCATTTCCTGGCCGCGTCCCAGCTTCAGTTTGATGCGGCCGTCCTGCGGCAGCCGCCGTTCGGCGATATCGAGGGAGGCCATGACTTTGAGGCGCGAGGTCATGGCGTTCTTGAGCTTCACCGGTGGCCGCATGATCTCTTCCAGCACGCCGTCGACGCGGAAGCGCACGCGGAACATTTTTTCGAACGGTTCGAGGTGGACGTCACTGGCCCGCCGCTTGATCGCGCTGGTGAGGATGGCGTTCACCAGCCGTACCACCGGGGCATCCTCGGTGGCCTTCTCCAGCTCTTTGAGGTCGATTTCCTCTTCCCACTCCACCAACTTGACGTCGTCGGCCCCCAGCTCCGTCAGCACGTCGTCGTAACTGGCGTTCTCGTCGTAATGCTCCTCGATGGCAGCGGTGATCGAGGACACGCCGGCAACCGCCACTTTCACGTCGTAGCCGGTGAGGAATTTGACCTCGTTGATGGCCACGATGTTCGAGGGATCGGACATCGCCACAGTTAGAGAGGACCCGCTCAGGTTGATCGGAACAAGATGGTGGCGCTGCACCAACGTGGGCGGGATGAGGCGTAACACCTCGGGGTTGAGGTTCATCGCCGAGGGGTCGACGAGCGAGAGGCGGTACTCCTTCTGCAGACAACCGGCGAGGTCAGCTTCGCTGAGAATACCCGTCTTGATGAGGACCACAGCGAGTGCGTTGCCAGTGCTCTTCTGCTCCTCGATGGCCTGGGTGAGCTGGGTGGCGCTCAGCAAGCCACGTCTGACCAGGAGCTCACCCAGCCGGGTACTCGGCGCCGCAGGGATCGGCATGCTCGCACGCTCTGCCACGACGCTACTACGCTACTCAGGCGCCCCGGCCTTGTCAATTTTGAATTCAACGCGCGCGCAGGGTTGTAGGCGCAGGACTTTAGCCTGCGCTCCGGGGTAGAACCGCACCCGTGATGCCGGAAAGGACGCAGTAGACGGACAGACGCCGCAGGCTAAAGTCCTGCAGCGACACGCCTCGCGCCAGCGATGCCAATTTTCTAGGCGTTTTCACCGCCGCCGCCAGCGGCACCCAATGCGGCATGCGCGGCCGCCAGCCGGGCAATCGGCACCCGGAATGGCGAGCACGAGACGTAGTTGAGCCCCAGGCGGTCACAGAAGACCACGGAATCCGGGTCCCCACCGTGTTCGCCGCAGATGCCCATCTTGATCTTCGGCCGAGCGGCGCGCCCTTTCTGCACGGCAATTTGCATCAATGCGCCAACGCCGGCTTGATCGAGCGATTGGAAGGGATCCTTCGGATAGATCTCGAAAATGTCGACGTACGGGACGAGGAAGCGCGCCGCGTCGTCGCGCGAGACGCCCAAGGTCGTTTGCGTCAGATCGTTGGTCCCGAAGGAGAAGAACTCAGCGACGGTGCCGATCTCGTCCGCGGTGATCGCTCCCCGCGGCACTTCAATCATCGTACCGACCAGGTACTTGAAGCGTACGCCGCTCTTGCGCACCACCTCGGCAGCGACGCGGCGGACGATCTCCTCCTGCAGCTTCAGCTCCTTGACATGCCCGACAAGCGGGATCATGACCTCCGGCTCGACGGGCGTACCGGCTTGCTTGACGGCGACCGCCGCCTCGAAAATCGCGCGCGCCTGCATTTCGGTGATTTCCGGGTACACGATGCCGAGCCGGCAGCCGCGGAACCCCAGCATGGGATTGACCTCGTGCAGCGCCGCCACCCGGTCGCGCACGCGCTCGAAGGGAATCCCCATTTCGGTTGCCAGCGCCCGCTGCTCGGCTTCATCGTGCGGCAGGAACTCGTGCAGCGGTGGATCGATGGTCCGGATGGTGACCGGCCGCCCGTTCATCTCGCGGAAGATGCCCTCGAAGTCGGCGCGTTGCAGCGGCAGGAGCTTGGCGAGCGCGGCACGGCGCTGCTCGACGGTTTCGGAGAGGATCATCTCGCGCATCGGCCCGATTTTGCCCTCGCCGAAGAACATGTGCTCGGTGCGGCACAGGCCCACCCCTTCGGCGCCGAACGCCAGCGCTTGCGTGCATTGGTCCGGCTGATCGGCGTTGGCGCGCACTCCCAACCGCCGCACCTGGTCCGCCCACTTCATGATCTGGGCATACAGTTGATAGACGGGTGCCTTCTCCGGCTCGAGGCTCCGATCGATGAGCACCTGGACGATTTCACTGGGTGTGTGGGCCACTTCACCGAGGAAAACTTCGCCGGTGAAGCCGTCGAGCGACAGGTCATCGCCGGCGCGGATCACCTCTTCGCGGCCGCTGACGCGCATCGTGCCGGACGCGTAGTCGATGAGCAGCGCCTCACAGCCTGCGACGCAGACCTTTCCCATCTGCCGCGCCACCAGAGCGGCGTGACTGGTCATGCCGCCGCGGGCGGTGAGGATGCCGCGCGCCGCGTTCATGCCGCGGATGTCCTCCGGCGAGGTTTCAATGCGTGCCAGAATCACCGGCTCGCCGCGCGCGGCCATCGCTTCGGCATCGTCGGCATGGAAAGCGACGCGCCCGGTTGCCGCGCCGGGCCCGGCATTCAGGCCACGTGCCAGCAGCCGGTTGTCGTTGATGGCGCGGGCTTTCTCGGCGGGGGCGAACACCGGACGGAGCAGCTCGTTCAGGCGCTCCGGCTCGACCCGGCTCACGGCCTCACTGTGAGTGATGAGCCGCTCGCGCGCCATGTCGACCGCCGTGCGCACCGAGGCGACGGCCGTCCGCTTGCCGACGCGGCACTGCAGCATGTACAGCGTGCCCTGCTGGATGGTGAACTCGATGTCCATCACCTCACGGTAATGCCGCTCCAACGTGCGCCGGATCTTCAGCAGCTCGGCGTAGACCTTCGGGTTCTCGCGTTCGAGCTCCTTGATCGGCAGCGGGGTGCGAATGCCGGCGACGACGTCTTCCCCCTGGGCGTTCATGAGGAACTCCCCGTAGAAGTCGTTGGCGCCGGTCGCGGGATCACGCGTGAACGCCACGCCGGTACCAGAATCGGCACCCATGTTGCCGAAGACCATCGCCTGGACGTTGACGGCCGTACCCCAATCGTCGGGGATGTTGTTGAGCTTGCGGTAGGCGACGGCACGTGGGTTGTTCCACGAGCCGAACACCGCGCCGATCGCGCCCCAGAGCTGCTCCTGCGTATCCTCTGGAAACTCGACGCCGCGGCGTTGCCGCACCGCGGCCTTGAACTCGCTCACCAGCTCGCGCAGATCGTCGGCGGTCAGCTCCGTGTCGAGTCGGATGCCGCGCTCGTGCTTCTTCTTCTCGATGATGGCCTCGAACGGGTCGATCTCCGTTTTGGTTTCCGGTTTCAGGCCGAGCGCGATGTCGCCATACATCTGCACGAAGCGCCGGTAGCAATCATACGCGAAGCGCCGATCACCGGACTGCTCGATCAACCCCTGCACCGTCTGGTCGTTGAGGCCCAAGTTGAGGATCGTGTCCATCATGCCCGGCATGGAGGCGCGCGCGCCGGAGCGCACGGAGAGGAGCAGCGGATTCTTGGCATCGCCGAAGCCCCGTCCGAGGAGTTCCTCGACGTGGGCGAGGTGGCGGGCCACGTCGCGGTCGAGGCCGGGAGGGTACTTCTTGCCGTGGCTGTCGAAGTACGTACACACCTCCGTGGAGATCGTGAAGCCGGGCGGTACCGGCAGGCCTAAGCCGGCCATTTCGGCCAGGTTTGCGCCCTTGCCGCCGAGCAAGTTCTTCATTTTCGCGTTACCGTCAGCGCGTCCGCCGCCGAAGGCGAATACGGCGCGCGCCTGCTTGGGGCGCGGCTGCACCGCGGCTTTGGTGCGGTCGCGTCGCTGGGCGATGGGACGCCGTTTTTGCGGGGACTTTTGCTGCATGCTTTTTCTCGCCATCAGTTTTCTTCCTCTGTTGTAGCCACAGGCTTTAGCCTGAGCCTTTAGCAGCCGACAACCGGCCTAGTGTTCGGGCCGTGCCCAGGCGCTATCAATGCGCCGCCTCAGCTCCTCAACCAATCGCTCGATCGGGAGGCGCTCTTGCTGCATCGAGTCGCGGTCGCGAAGCGTGACGGTCTGATCCTGCATTGTTTGGTGATCGACGGTGATGCCGTACGGCGTGCCGATCTCGTCTTGGCGGCGGTAGCGGCGTCCGATCGAGCCGGCCTGGTCGTACTGCACGGGAAACTGCGGCGCTAGGAGGTCGCGCACCTGCTGCGCCTTCTCCGGTTGGCCGTCCTTGCGCAGCAGCGGGAAGATCGCGGCCTTCACCGGTGCCAAACGCGGATGGAACCGCAGCACCGCGCGCGTTTCGCCTTCCGCTTCGTCCTCCTCGTAAGCATCGACGAGGAAGGCCAGGGTGGCGCGATCGGCGCCCGCGGCCGGCTCGATGACGTAGGGGAAGTAGCGCTCCCTCTTCTCCTCGTCGAAGTACGTCATGTCCTTGCCGCTATACTCAGTGTGGCGCTTCAGATCGAAATCAGTGCGGTTGGCAACCCCTTCGAGCTCCGACCACCCGAAGGGGAATTCGTACTCGACGTCGACACAGGCCTTGGCATAGTGCGCCAGCTCGTCTTTCGTGTGCGGCCGCAGGCGCAGATTGTCGGCGCGAATGCCGTACTTGCGATACCATTCGAGGCGGTGGTTGTACCAGTACTCGTACCATCTGTCGTCTTCGCCCGGTTTGACGAAGAACTCCATCTCCATCTGCTCGAACTCACGCGTGCGGAAGAGAAAATTCCCGGGGGTGATCTCGTTGCGGAACGACTTGCCGATCTGCGCGATGCCGAACGGAACCTTCTGGCGCGCGGAGTTCATGACATTCAGAAAGTTCACGAAGATCCCTTGGGCCGTCTCCGGGCGCATGAAGACGATGTTCGCCGTGTCCTCGACCGGCCCCATGAAGGTCTTGAACATCAAATTGAACTGCCGCGCCTCGGTCAGCTCGCCGCCGCATTCGCCGGGGTGCTTCGAGGGCTTCTCGGGACACCAGACGTCCAGCAGTTTGTCGGCGCGAAAGCGCTCTTTGCACTTCTTGCAGTCGACGAGCGGATCGGTGAAGCCGGCGACGTGCCCGGAGGCCTCCCACACGCGCGGGTGCATGAGGATCGCGCAGTCGATGCCGACGATGTCCGAGCGTGTCAGCACCATCTCCCGCCACCAGGCTTCCTTGACGTTGCGCTTCAACTCCACGCCGACCGGCCCGAAATCCCAGCAGCTGGCCAGCCCGCCGTAAATTTCACTCGACTGAAACGCGAACCCGCGCCGTTTCGCGAGGTTCACAATCTTCTCCATCGTCACTGCGCCGCGCATCACCATCGCTCGAAATGAAGGGTGTTCGTCTAACACGCCAGCGACGACTCGGCAATGCGAGGCAGAGAGGAAAATGAGAGGAAGCGTATCCGCTAGGCGCAGCCTCTAGTAGCCGAGGGCATGGAGCCGTTCTCGCACGGCCGGATCAAGCTCCTCGCTGTTGGAGCTACCGAACTGCTTGGCGGTTTCTTCCTGTTTTCTCACCCAATCATTCAGGACCTTCAGCAGCCGCGGGTCCGGGGGCAGCACGACTTGTTCTCGGGGGTCGTCGCGCAGGTTGTAGAAGCGCGGCAAGTTCTGCTGGAGGAACAGTTTGTAGGGGCCGTCCCAGACCGCGCGCTGGAAACACGAGTGCCAATCCCCGCGGCACGCGTCGACCTCAGCAAAAAGGGTGCGTTGCGCCGGGGCCCGACGCGCGTCGAGCCCGATCATGGTGGGCGGTGTGGCCACGCCGGCCGCTGCTAACATTGTCGGTGCCACGTCGATCAAGCTCACCGGTGCAGCCGAACGCCCTGTAGGCCGGCCGCCGGGGCCTCGCAGCACCCACGGAACCTTCATCTGTTCGTTGAACAGCGCCGTGCCGTGTCCCCAACCGCCGTGTTCGAAGATCTCCTCGCCGTGATCAGCGACTACACTGATCCAGCTCCGATCTAGCCGGCCATGCTCGCGAAGCCAATCGACGAGTCGCCCGAACGACTGGTCCCACTGGTAGATGGTCCGGTCGTACGCATCGACGATTTCCCCCAGCGTGTGGCCTTCGTCGTCCGCCCATTTGTCCCTCTTGACCATGTGCCGCGCCGGGGCCACCTGCCCGTCCGGTATCCGGCGTTCGCCGCCCTCCACCGGGCCGAGGATGGACGGCGGCAAGTCCGCAGCGGCGTAAGGCGGGTGGGGTTCCATGTAGTGCAGGTACAGGAACACCGGGGTATCGGGGTGCTGCTCGAGGATCTGTTGCGCGACCCGATTCACCTCGTCGGCGTGCGCGTTGCCGATCACCTCATATTGCATGAAACCGCGATCCGCGCCGGTTATGTTGCTCTTCCGCAGCCAGATGTTGGCAATGACGGCGGCCGTATAGTAACCGGACCGCTGCAATGCCTCGGCGATGGTGACCACGCCGGGGCGGAGACCGCGCACCGTTTCGGGGGACTGCCCGCCGTGGGCTCTCAAGCCGTGCACGGTTGGATAACTCGCTGTGAGTACGGAGCCTACGGAGGGGAGCGTCCAGGACGACGGCGCTATTACATTGGTGAAAACCAGCGCCGACTGGGCGAAATGGTCGAGCGCGGCCGAAGTCGGACGCTTGTATCCATAGGTGCTCAAGTGGTCTGCCCGCAGCGTGTCGACGAGCAACACGTAGACATCCGGCGGGCGCTGCGGCGTGCGGGAGCACGCCGCGGGCAGGACGAAAGCGAGCGCCCACAGGAACAACGGGTAAAGACCCTTGCGCCGATCAGAATGGCTCTTCATCGCGCCCTCAGTATGCCTCGACCTGAAACATCCCGCCACTACCTTCTTTCATGAGGCTCGAGCCCGGGCGTGCCCGTGGATTCCGCAGCCGCCCAGTGGCGCAAGCGTGCCGAGCAGCGGACTCACGGGCGGCTTCAGACAGGCTCATCGGGCGCCATGGTGCCGGCGAACGCAGCGGCGGCCTCAGCGTACAGACGGTCGGCCATGCCCTCGTAGCGCGGCGAGAAGTGAAACACTTGCAGCCGCTGCACCCCCGCCCAGCGCGCCAACGTGCCGGCTTGGCGTGCCGTCAAGTGATACCGTTTCAGGGCTTGCTCACGGTCCTCGTCGAGGAACAGGGACTCGCAGTAGAAGAGCGTCGCGCCGCGCGCCAGCTCAACGAGACGCGCCACATTCGCGCTGCTGAACAGGTTGTCCACCGCATACACGATCTTCTCTCCCGTCGTCTCCACCACCAGGCGGTCCCGCAGCTCGTGGAGCTGAAACGTCGCCTGCTGCTCAGCCCCGCCCGTGAGCCATTTCGCGGCAATGATGGTATCGTCCGGCTGCTGCGTGCGAATGGCATTTTTCAGGACGTTGAGCCAGGGGCCGGCCGGTACGCCGAGGCGCTCCAGCTCATCCTTGCGGATGTTGAGGCGAGATTTTTCAACGGCGGCGAAAGCCAGGCACGGAATGCGGTGATCGAGGTGGACCGCGTGCACGCTGAAGCCCGGTGCGTCGTGCAGCACGCCGGTGAACGGCCGCTCGCCGATCTGCTCGATGCCAAACCCGGTCATTGCGTGCAGCCGCACGCTGCTGATGCGGCTCGGGTGCACCTCATGCACGTCGAGGACGAACGGATAGCCGTCGACCAGGTTCCAGGTGTACCCCGCCAGCTTTCCGGCCACGTTGCGAACGATTCCTGGGGGGCCGAACAGCGACACCGTGGCGTCACGGGCAAGGAACAGCCGCACCAGCCGATCGAAGCCGATGAAATGGTCGACATGCGTGTGCGAAACGAAAACGTGCGTCAGTTTGAGGATCTCGGCGGCGGGGAAGCGGTCCAGCCGGCCGAGGTCGAACTGTAACGCCGTACCCTGCCAGCGCAGACCGATGTGCAGGCCGGGGTCACCGAACGGTCCGTTGACCAGGCGAGGAAGGAACGCGGACTTCACGGAGACATTCTACGGGAGGCAGCTGCGGGCCGAAAGGTGCGGTCATGATGCGTGCGGCGCGGCGAGACAGACCGGTTCCCGATTGGGGCACGCATCACGTTTCACGCCTCAGGCGCGGCTGATCTCCTGCAAGATAAAGGCCCCCGCCCTCCGCCATCATCTCCTGCACGACCTGCCGCAAGTCCTTCTCGCGCATCTCCAGCTTGCCCACCAGCGTCGAGAGGATGGCGAAGTAACGCTCTTTGGTCTCCAGGTTCATGGCGGGCAGACGGGTTTCCATCGCCGCCAGGAACCGCTCATGGGCCGTGCAAATGTCGCGATCCAAGCCCTTCGAGAGCAGATTGGTCGGTAGCATCGTTGTACACCTCACCAGGTCGTCGCGCAGGCTCCCCCACATAACTTGCGCAATGACGCAATTCAAGTTAGGGAAGCCCGTCCGCCGGTGGGGGAAACGGGTGTCGCAAACGTGGCGCATGGGGCTCGGGGCCGTCGTGGCCTTCCAATTCTCGGCAGGCGCGGTAGCGCTCGCGTTGCAGACCACGGTCGACGGGCGCCGCGTTGATCTCGACGGCACCTTCAGTGTGCGGGAAGTCCTCGAAGAGAACCACGCCACGACGCACGAGCGCACGCTCGAGCAGCTGCGCGTGCGTGCGGCCGTCGCACTGACAGATTGGCTGCGCTTCGATGCGACGGCAACCGGCACCAACGGCGGACCGACGCTCAAGTCGGACCGCGCCGGCGTGTATACGTGGGACGACGCCTTCCAGGACGTTTCACCGGCGCTCGACTTGGAGGAGGCTTACTTCGATCTGCTGTTCCCCGCGCTCGACCTGCGCCTCGGCAAACAGAAGGTGGCATGGGGCAAGCTCGACCGCACGCAGCCGAACGATTTGATCAACCCGTCTGCCTACAGCGATCCGTTTTTGCAGGACGAGGCGGAGCGGAAAATCGGCGTCCCGGCGCTGCAGGCGTCGTATTACCTGCCGAGTGACTTCCCGCCGGAGAGTCGCGTCACCGCCGTGTGGGTGCCGGTGTATCTGCCCTACCGTTTTCCACTCGCGCGCTGCGACGTGCAGGGGCATGTATCGCAGTGCGATATTGAGCGGTGGTTTCCACCGGCCGCGATGCCGCCCGCGAGCCTCACGCTTCCCGCCGGCTTTTCGCTTGGGGAGGTCGTCACGCCGGTGCCGCTCACGATTCCGTTGAGCTTTCGGGTGCGCAACGCGGCGACGCCGGCGTGGCGCCTGGAGAACAACGAAATCGGCCTGCGGTATTCGGCCTTGGTCCACGACACGGATGTGGCGCTCTATTACTTCCATGGCTTCGACCCGCAGCCGGCCTTTCGCTTGGATGCTGCGGCGCACGGCCAGCCGGACCCGAACCCGCGCAACCCGCTGCCCTTCCAGCTCTCTACGCTCTCCGGGGCGACCACGTTGTCTCCCGAGTTCCACCAGATCGACGCGGTGGGGGCGGATTTCGCGTACGCGCTCGACCGCATCACCGTGCGTGGAGAAGGGGCATTTGTCGGCGGCCGTCCGTTCAGTCGTGACCTGCGCTCGCTGCTTTCGGACCCGGCTGCGTTAGGGCCACTGATTAAGCAGGCCCTCGCTCAACCGGGCAAGGATGTGGAGGTGCCGGGCTCATTCGTGATCCGTGATGCGGTCGAGTGGGGCGTCGGCGCGGATTACACGTACAACGGCTACATGTTCCTCCTGCAGATGAACCAGACGGACGTGCTGCACAACCACGTCGAGTTGTTGATCAAAGACGTCGAGACGCGGCTGCTGGCGAACCTACGCACCAGCTTCGTATCCGACACGGTGCAGACGCAATTGGTGGCGATCCACGCGATCGAGAGCGACTACACGATCCTGCGCCCGTGCATTGTGTACCGTTTCAGCGACCACACCGATATCGAGGTCGGCTATCTCTTCATCGCCGGGCGCGCGCAATCCATCGGCGGCCAGTACCGGCGCAACGACGAAGGGTTCGTGCGCGTCGAGTACAAGCTGTGACGAGTGTGGCGGTGAGCAGGTCCGGCGCCACAAAACACGCGGGGCAAGGGCGACGCTTTGCACGCCGGTGCCGTACACGGTACAGTACGCGGCAATGGCAGAGCAGATCTACGTCTTCCAGCACATCGGGTGCGAGGACCTGGGTACCTTTGCCGCGGTTCTCGCGCGCCGGGGGTTTGGTGCAGACTACGTGCGTCTCTTTGCAGGTGATCGCATCCCGGGCGATGTCGAGAATGCTCGAGCCCTCATCTTCCTGGGTGGCCCGATGAGCGTGAACGATGAGGCGCGCTCGGGCTATCTCGCCGAAGAGAAAGCGGTGATCCGCGCTGCCCTGGCGAAGCCTATGCCGATTCTCGGCGTTTGCCTCGGCGCGCAGCTCCTGGCCGCCGGCGCGGGCGCGCCCGTCTACCCGGGGACGCATCCGGAGATTGGCTGGGAAGCGGTGTCGTTGACGGAGGACGGACGTCGGGATCCGGTGCTGTGCGGGCTGGGAGATCTCCGTGCCGTGTTCCACTGGCACGGAGAGACGTTCGATCTGCCCGCCGGGGCAGTGCCGCTCGCTTCGAGCGCATTCACCAAGCATCAAGCGTTTCGCCTCGGCCGTTCCGCCTACGGGCTGCAATTCCATTTGGAAGTCGATGCGGCGATGATCGAATCGTGGGTGGGCGCATACCCGGGCGACCTCGGCAGCGACCCGGATGCCGCCGCACGCCGCATCGCCAGTGACACATCCCGCTATGTCGACGCACTACGGCCCGCAGCGGCGCAGGCCATGGACCGCTTTCTGGATGCCATAGGCGATACCCCATGAAGCATAGCTTGCCCTGATTTCCAACACACGTCAGACTTTACAGATGGCGGCAGCGAGAAGACCGGAGCGGAACAGTATCACCAGCGGACGCGCCAAGCGGGTCTTCAAGGTCGGCGAGCTCGCTACCTCCGTCGGCTCCAGCTACGTCTGGCAAGCGCTGCGGTGGCCGTTCCGCTCTGCCGACAAGCGCCAGCAGGCTCTGCTCGACACGCACATCAAGAACGCGTTGAAGATCGTCGAGCGCTCGAAGGAGCTGCGCGGCGCGTTCATGAAACTGGTGCAGATGCTGTCGATGCGCGACGACATCCTCCCGGCCGAGGCGTTGCAAGTGCTGTCGGTGGTGCAGTCGTCCGTGCCGCCGATGGATTACGCGCTCATCCGCAAGCAGATCACCCGCGAGCTCGGCAAGCCGCCGGAGGAGCTGTTCGCGTCCTTCGACCAGGAGGCGTTTGCGGCGGCCTCACTGGGGCAGGTGCACAAGGCGCTGCTCAAGAACGGCGCGGAAGTCGTGGTCAAGATCCAATACCCCGGTGTCGAAGAAACCGTGCGGCAGGATCTCCAGAACGTCAAGGCGTTGCTGCACACGCTCACGCTGATTGGCCGTGACGTCATGGGGCAGAAGATCGACCAATCCGACGTCTATCGGGAACTGGAAGAGCGGCTGCAGGAAGAGCTCGATTACGTCAACGAGGCGAAGAATATCACCCGCTTCCAGAAGATGTTTCGGGATGACGACGAGGTGATCATTCCCGACGTCTACCCGAGCGTGTCGTCGCGCCGCGTGCTGACGATGGGTTCGGTGGAAGGCTATCCGTTGCTGTCGATCCTCGGGCCCGGCGTGGACCAGTCGCTGAAGGATTGGGTGGCGCTGAAGTACTTCCGCACCGTGTGGCGGCAGATATTCGAGTTCGGCGTGCTGCATACCGATCCGCATCCCGGCAATTATCTGGTCACCTACCACCCGAAATTGGCGATGCTCGACTTCGGCTCGATTCGGATCTTCCCGGAGCCGATCCGCCAGGCGTACCATCAGCTGGCCAAAGGGATGCTGGTGCGCGACACGCGGACGATGGCGGACTGCTTCGTGCGGCTCGAGTACCTGGATGCGGACGACGACCCCACGCCGATGGCGCGCATCATGGAGATCCTCTTCGAGCCGGTGCTGAAGGACAAGCCCTACGACCCGCGCGACTACAACACGGTCGAGAAGGGCATGCAAATCGCGGCCATCGGCATCGAGCACCGCATCTTCAAGGTGCCCGGCCATCGCGTCTTCCTGGTGCGCGCCCTGATGGGGCTCGATGCGTACCTCAAGCAGCTTGGAACAGTGATAAACTGGCACAGGGAGTTCAAACGCTGCGTCGAGCGGGTGCCGGATGCGGCGTAGCAGCGCTGTCTTCAGCCGCCCACCAGGCAGCGGGCCAGCGCGGCCTGGTCGTTCTTGGTGATCGCTTGGTACTTCTCCCAGAAGAGGTCATCGATGCGCCGTGTCCCCTTCGAAAGAGTTCGCTTGAAGAAGCGGGGGAGCTGCCCTGGGCCGCCGTTGTAGACGATGTAGGTGGCGCGCGCCAGGACGTCGGTCGGATTGACGCCGGCTTCTTTCGTGCGGGCGACCGTGTAGTCGCGCAGGTAACGCATCAGGATCTCGGCGCCGGCGCGGGCGTTGTAACGAATGTCCCAGCGCAGCCCGCGGACATCGTAGAATCCGCGCCACACGTGCTCGTTGATCTGCATGAGGCCAACCGAGCCGATTGCGGATTTCATGTACGTGAGCGTACCGTTGCTCCGAAGGAACTGCCGCCAGCAGCTCTCCTGCCAGGCGGTGGCGAGAACCAGTTGCTGATACAACTTGTGATACTGGTCTGGCAGCCCGGTGCCGGCCAGCGTTTTCTGCGTTACTTCATCCAACGCCTCGTGCACTGCCTGGAGGTACGCATCGACGGTATCGCCATCGGGTGGCAGCCAGCGTTCAAGCGTCTTGGGATTCGGCGCCTCCGCAGCGGCGAAGGCAGGAGACGCAACAACCCAGTGCCGCCACCAGGCTTCGCCGCTCGGGGCGCCGGACAAGTCCGGTGGCGGCAACGAGGGTCCGAACCCGGACAGCTGCCGTAATTCAGGATCGACGCTCGTGCTGTACGCGAGCGGATCCTCGACGCTCAGCGGGGCGACGATGCGTGCGAGCCGGCGCAAGCCGTCGGCCGAGATGTCCAATCCGATGTCGGGTGCCACCTGGTCCAGTGCGGCCAGGGCGTCGCCCGCGGCAATGAAGCTCATGTAGCGCAGCGCCGTCGCGCCGGGTTGGAGGGCGGCGCTCTGCCTAATGGCCGGGACGAGGCGCTCCCACGTCTTGAGGAACAGCGCGCGAGTGGGATCAGGTGCCCCGGGTGCTGAGGGGGCCAGCGCTTCGATGATATCGTAGCGGCCCTCGACGAGCACATCGGTCAGGGCTTGGCGCACGTCGGCGGCCAGGGTGTCGCGATCGAATTGCTTTATGGTGAACGTCAGAAACGCATCCCAGCGCTGCCAAGCCTCCTCCCAGCGCCGCAGTTCCTCGGCGGTCAGGGTCGGCTCGGGGATCGGGCCGCCGGCGGGAGTCGCATCACTCACTGTGAAATCGAGGGTGGCGTGAACGCCGGTATCGCTTACCGAGGCGGCCGCCAAGCGAATCGAGCTCAACATTTCGTCGATCCGTGCAGTGTCGGCCTTCGCGAAGAGCAGGGGGAGAATGTCGCGTACGTTGCGCACCGGCTCATTGAGATCGATGCGCACCGATTCGAGCCGGGGTTGCACGTGCTCCTTCATGAGGTCCCACAGCTTGCCGGTCAGGAAGCCCTTCTTCCACGCGGTATCGTAGATGTTGGATTGCACGACGCGGAAGCGCAGCAGGCGTTGGTCCGCCGAGATCTCCGGGTCTTCGAAGACTTCGAGAAACCCCTCCCATTGTATTGGCGCCAGGCACTGATCCCCGATCGGCGTGCCGACGCGTGCGGCACCGCGGCTGACCACACGCAAGCGCCCCCCGGCGCCACTGACGTTCGGGTCGCGCAGTTTCAAGAAGGCACAGCCCGTGCCGTCGTCCCAGACAATCGCCTGATCGCTGGGGCTGGTGTACACCTGCGCGATGAGCTCCTGGCGGACGAACGCGTAGTCGAACGTGAGCGGCACGTCGACCTGCCTGCCCAGGGCGGGGGTCTGGGCCGACAACAGCGCAAGAAACAGGGCGGGAGGCAAACACGAAGAAAATGAAAAACAGGAAACAGCAAACAGGAAATGGAAAACCGGCCAATTGATCAGTTTCCAGTTTCCCATTTCCTTTTTCCCTTCTCCGCGAAAGAGCCTACCCATACGCCCGCGTCACGAACCAGAACAGCCCCAACCCGCAGACGGCGGCGGAGCCGACCTCGATCACGGCACTGCGGAGTCGGCTGCGGTCAGCACCGGTTGCCAGGTGCAGCAGTGGCCAGACCAGTGTGACGATCGCCAGCTGACCCAGCTCGACGCCGACGTTAAACCCCAACAGCGCGCGTGCGAGCCGGTCGGGCGGCAGGTGCGCTTCCGACAACACCGCTGCGAACGCAAAGCCGTGGACCAATCCGAACACGAACGCAATCGCCCAACGCAAGAGTGCCGGCCGCGACGCCACTCCCAGAAGCTGGAAGTAACAGACCGCGAAGATCGCCAGACCCGCCAACGTCAATCCGGGCACGCGCCCGTACCCCTCGACCAACCGTAGCAGCGCCAGCGCCGCCAAGCTGCCGGCGATGATGAGCGGAAGCCGCCCGCGCCGCCCGTTGAGCAGCCAGATGTTCTCGGCGGCCACCAAGGCAATCGATAAGCCGATCAGCGCCTCGATGGAGCCGGTCTCGGGACGCAGGTACCCCAGCGCCGCCAGTGCTAACGTAATGCTGTGCGCGACCGTGAACCCGGTGACCACACGGGCCACTTCTCCAACCGAGCCGCCGATCAGCAACAGCGCCAGCAGGAACGCCAGATGATCGTAGCCCGTCCAGATATGCTCGACACCGAGGATGAGGTACTCCCCCAAAGACGTGCCGAGATGTTGTCCGGTGCCTGCCGAGCCGGGTACGCTGAAAGACCAGGTGCGCTCGGCGTTCGACAACACCCGCTCCAGCGGCGCCGAGCCGTCGCGTGTGACCCGCGCAAAGTGCAAGTGCGAGGGCGCCACATCCAACAGCAGCGCCGTGGCGATCTTCATCGGCTCGCCGTCCGGGCACCGCAGGCGCCACTCGTAAACCGCCCACCCCGATGCCGAGTCCAAGGCGCGCGGCCCGTCGCTGACGATACAAGGAGCATCGTGCGCGCTCATCTGCAGGCTCTCGGCCAGATAGCGCGCGAGAATCCGCTCCCGGTCGGCGACGCCGGCGAGTGCCCAAGGAAAACGCGACAGCTCCAGCTGCGTCACGCGCACGGTGACGCGCGCGTCGCGACCGCGAATCTCCCAGTTGGAATATGACACGCTGCGCTCGTGGGCCGCGGCGGGGGCGCAGAGCAGGAGTGGGAGAAGAAAGACGCGAAACGTGAAGCGTGAAACGTCAAACGTGACGCGTGACGTGTGAAATGATGTCATGGAAGCTTTGAACTGAGAGTAATTTCCGCCCGGCTGCGGAGCTCGTCGAGGTACGCGCGCAGCGCTTTCTCGCCGGCGCGGCGGCGGAACTCAGTCACGATCTGTGATTTTACCTCGGCCAGTGGAGGGCGCGCGTCGGCCTGGCGCTCGAGGAGCTGCAGCACGTGGTAGCCGGTGCTTGAACGCACCGGCTCGCTCGTTTCACCGGCGGCCAAGGCGAGCGCCGCTTGCGCGGTTGTCGGCCCCAAATATTCCACCAGTTTCGGCACAGGCAGCGGCGCGTCCGGCAAGGGCGACAGCTCACGGTCACCGAGCGCGGCGCGCACCGTCGCAAACGCTTCACCGGCGCGCAGCCGGCGCACGACCTCACGGGCGCGCTCGATGGCCTGAGCATCATCGGCCGGACCCGTCGCGCGGCAGAAAATCTGCCGCAGACGGAGGCGGCCGGGACGCACGAAGAAATCGGCGTGCTCGTCATAAAACGCCTGCAGCTCGGCGTCCGTGGGCTGTAGGTCTTCGTATTCGGCCACTACCGAGGCGATGACCGCGGCGCTGAGATCGCCGCGCACCTTGCGGTCATGCCGCGCCAGGCCGAGCTCCAGGCCGCGCTGCACGAGCAACTCTTCCTCGATCAAACGGTCGAGCAGCTGGCGGCGTTGCGTGTCATCGATTCCACTGCGCCGGTCGCTGGCAAGGCCGGCGAGGGCGCGCTCGAAGTCATCCGCACGGACCAGCTCGCCATTGATGCGCGCAACCGCTCCCGGCGGCAGCCCGCCGCCGGTGCGTGCCGATCCCACCAGCCCGCTGCCGGCCAGCAGGAGGCCGGTGGCGGCACCGACTGTCAGCAGGGTGAGGGGACGGCGGGAACGGCTCACTTCTTGACTCCCACATAAATCGGCGACGACCAGGCGCGCTCTTCGTTGGGGCTCAGACAGTCGTCGGCATACGGTGTGCGGAAATCAGCGTAGCACGGGTGAACCTCGACGCACTCGCCGCCGGCGTTGTACTTGCACCGCAGCCCACCGGCATTCACCGCCAGTGTCGGTTCTTGGATGGCGCGGGCGTAGTAGATCACCTCGCGCCCGGCTGAGATGAAGTCCGGATCCTCGAACTCGACGGCACAGCCCTTCGGGTCCGGACTGCACTCGAACTTCCGCCACGGATCCTGGATGAGTGAGCCGATCGGCTCCCCCGGCGCCGTTTGCGGGCGCACGCGCACGACCTCGATGCGCGTGATGAGGCGCCGCTCGTCCGTCGGGTTGTAACACTCGTTGTGACAGAGGTAGGCGAGGCGTTCGGGAGCCAACGCACTCACCGAATACGCCGGGCATCCCGGCTTCTGTTTGAAGGCTCCCACCGCGCGGACGCGAAACCGCGGTGCTTGGTCCAATGCGGTTTCCGATCCCATCGGCAACGGACCGGTGGCGCCGTTCAGCAGATCAAACCAGAGGAGGATGCGCTCGCCGCTGGTGCCATACACCTCACGCCGCTTGAGCGCCGCCCACAAGGCGTCGCGGTCACGCCCCTCTGAATGGATCGCCACCAGTCCGCCGGTCATGAAGAACGATGCCTGGCGCTCCGCTTCAAACATTTGAACCATCGGCACCGTCGTCACATTCGGGTTGAACGGAACCGATTCGGCGGCCGCCGGCATCTCGGTCCCGAGAATGCGCTTGCGCCATGCCGGATCACGTGGGCCGGCAGCCTCCGTCATGAAGTGGCGGCCGAAACTCCTTGTACCCGGTGCCGGGCCGTCCCGAGTGGTTGTCGCTCGACGCGATGAAACCAAATCGGAAGCGCCGCGGGTTGGCGGGATCGTCGAAGTTCGACAGCGCCATCGCGTATTGTACCGACTCGCCGGGGCGGAAGTTGAAGGCCGGATTGAAACAGTCACGGCATTGGCCGCAGTCCTTCCAGTCTTCCAGCTGGGCCCCGGGCACGGTCAGATGGCCCGACTGCCCCGCCGCCAGATAATTCTTGCGCGCGGCGGCGACCCGGCGCTCACAGGCGTCTTTCGGGATGGTGCCGCAGCGCGCGCGGATCAACTCGCCGGCCTGCCAGCAGCAGGGCAGGTACTTGGCCGTCGGTGCGGGGCAGACAGGGTGACCGCCCGCGTCGTAGTCAATCGCCTTCCAGTCGCGATACTCCTCCGAGTTGCCATGGCCGGAGTACACCTCGATGAGCGTCTGTTTCTGCGGATCGTGCTGCGCCGCCGTCAGTTGCTTGTCCAACGTGCTGCCGGCGGGAGTGTAGAGGCCCCACGTTGTACCGTGCGGAATGACGATCGTGTCGAAGCCCCATTGCGAGAGTTTTTCGAACAGCTCCTGCGGGGTGTGGGCAATCTCGCGGCATTCGGCCGGTAACTGTCGGGTATCGACCCCGGACGCACAGACCGGGCTGCTTTGGATCTCTCGTTCGTACAGGCCGAAGTCGAAGTACCGTTGTCGGTTGGCAAAGTCGAACAAGGGGAACTCCCACTGTTGCCAGGCCGAACGTTGTCGAAAGGCGCGCAGCAGGGTGTCTGGTGCGCTGATCGGGCGGCGCGGCACGCGATCGTCCGCGGTGTCCTTGAAGATGACGTTCTTGTGACCGTAGTGTTCCGCGGGGGTCTGGCCCACTTGCGTCCATTCCCAGCCCAGAAACGCGACGACATCGGGGTTGTGCGGGTCGCTGGCGACGGCGTTGCATTGGCGGATGGACTCCTTGGTTTCCTGCCAGTGCTGCGGGGTGATGCCCTCGGCGTGGTCATTGATGCTCCAGAAATCGAGCCCCGAGCAAAACCGTGCGAAGTCACACGCATCGGCCGGCGGGTGCGCGCCTTCGCCTTGCAGGAATGGCAGGCTCATCGTAAAGGCGTCGACCGAGAATGTGGTGTGGACGTGCAGGTCCCCGAAGAGGATCTGCTTCTCGTGCTCCGGCGCCGCCGGCACCGGTCGATTGACAGCCGCCGCCTGGCTCGTGGCGCGCGCGGCAACGACCGCGGCCGGCACGCGTTTCTGCGTGACTTCCCCGGGGCCTTGGTGCTGGCCGCGACATCCCACCACCGCGATCAACAGTCCCAAACCGAATAGACGCCTGGTCATCTGCGCCCTCCTCCCTTTACGACTGACTCCTATACGGGAGTCTCGGTGGTTTGTGAAATGCCGAGGTCTGATCTTATCACGCAGCCTGTACGCTCACGGTATCTCTGGCGTGGCACTTCGGGATGGGCGCAACAACGTCGGTGCGCAGATAGTCACTCTCAGTTAATATATTACATTCCAAGTGAGACTGAAACAAACGAAACTACGTTGCCCTCTGCCGGATGGTCGCGCAGCAATGTGACCCCCAGTCCAGGTGGCGCCGGGCCGCGTCGTCGACGTGCTGGAGGCGCATTCGCGACACTTCGAGCGGATGGAAGACGCGCTGATCGGCATCTCTGAGCGCGTTGACCGGTTGGCAACGGCTATCGCTCGCGGGCGCACGCAAGATCTGGCGCGGCTGGACGACCACGAGCGCCGGCTACGCACAATCGAACGACGCAACGGTCGGCGGCGCAGGCGGTCTTGACTCCTGGATGCGTCGGGCCGCGCCCCACTCAGCTGGCAAGCTCGTCGGGCGACTTGGTTTGCCCGTCGAGGATGCACCAGACGCGCGCGCCCTTGGCGGCCTCTTCGGCCTCAGAGGTCATCCAGTCGCCCGCTACCACGGGCAAGACCGCCTTGCGTGTCACCTTGCCCAAAAGGGGTGCCCGCCACGCGGCACGGTTGACATCGTTCCGTCCGATGCCGGCGGAGATCTCCACCACCAGGTAGACTTCGGCACCGTCTTCGCGTCGAATCCCGTGCACGATGAGATCTGTTGCGACCAGGTCGATCCGATTTGCATCGGAGATGACACCGCGGGCTTCGGCCTCTTCAACGAGCGCCGCGACTTCCTCCACTGACAGCGCGTGGATGCGTCGGAGCAGGCCCTGAAAATACGACGGAGCCCGTTCCCGGTAGGTGCGCTCCAGCATGTAGCCCTTCAGTCTGCCCACCTCATCGGTGAGCTTACCGGTACGCTTGACCAGCTCCTCCATCGCGGCGCCGAGCTTGGCAACTTGCACCTCCGTGCGCTGCTGCGCCTCGGCGAGCTGAGCCATTCCAGCAGCGAGCTGATCCATCCGATCCGCAAGCCGTTGCTCGGTGCGCTGTTGCGCCTCGGCAAGTTGCCCCAGCCGTTCCTCGGTATGCTGTTGCGCCTCCGCAAGCTCCTGCGTGATGCCGGGGAGGTGCAGCAGGTCATCGGTGAGCAGCAGGCGGCGGAGATCGCCGCGCCATTCCGGCTGCTGTTCGAGCAACCGCACCAGGTCGTGGAACTCTTGCACGGTGAAGGTCATCGCGTCAGGAGCAACATAGCAAAATGCGCGGTGCGCGCGAAGCGGTTCGTACGTCGGCGGCGCAAGACAACCTGACGTTCAGTTCCGCCAGCCGCACGCTTTGCCGAAGAGATTGCCGCACGCCACAGGAGGCGTGATGAGGATGTAGTGCTGGCGCCCGGTCTGCGGGGTTGTGACAGAGAGCACCTCGCGATCGGCATCCCACGTGCTGGACCAGGTGCCGTCCGCATCGCTGACGTGCAACTGCCAGCCATCGGAGTAGAAGCGGCGCGCCGGGACGTAAATCTCGGTCGGGCCGGATACTCCCGGCCGGTCGGTGAAACTGAGAGAGAAGAACTGGCTGGCAGGGTCGTAGAAGTACTGCTCGGGCGTGCCGGCAACGCGCTGTGGATACGTCCGCACGAGCACGTTGAGCGGCGGGTTTTCGCTGCCGTCGGACCCGATGATTGCGAAGCCCCCGCCGCGGTCGTAGGACCAGTAAGCCCAGCCGCTCGTGATCCGGTCCGCCAGCGTCATGATTTGTCGCAGGTAGCCGAGCGGATCGCCGCCGGCGTCTGCTATGACGCCGAACTCACCGATGAACATGGCACCGTGCTGGGCGCGGATCTCCGCCGTACGCTCGCGCGACCAGTCGTCGAGTACCTGCGTGTCCTCGGGTTGGTACGAGCCGCGGACTTCCGGTGCGAGCGGGTACAGATGCGGGAAATACGCCAGATGGCTCTCGCCCGGTCGTGGGTCGCTCAGGACTCCCAAATGCGACGGCCCGCCGTTGTTGGCCGGGCTGGCAAGCGGTTCGTAAAAGATCCAACCGTCCGGATCGACGTTGCGGATGGCCGCGATCATGCGCGCGTAAAAGCTCCGAAACTTGGTCGTCTCGAACGCAATCGACTTCTCCAGCGTTCCGACCACCAGGCCGCCGCCGAAGTCCTCGTAGATGGCGCTGCCAGCATCGGGCTCGTTCATCAGGTTGTAGCCCAGCACCATCGGGTTGCCTTTGAATCGTGCGGCGATGTGCGCCCACATTGCGGCATAGTGCTCCTGCAGGTCCGCATCCGGACCCGGGTCGTTCCAGAAGTTGTCGAACACCCGTCTGACAGCCGGATGGATGTAGTTGACAGACCACGGCTGTTCGATGGTATTGGGGATACCATCGCTGCGGGTGGCCCAAGGCGGCGCGCCGTCGAAGCCGATCGGCTGCCCGTTGGAGTCATATTTGCCGTACACGTCCTGATGCATGTCGAGAATGACATACACCCCCGCGTCTGCAAACCACTGGACGCGCTCGGCGACCCGATCGAGGTAGGCCTCATCGTATTGGCCGGGCGAGGGCTCAGCGGCGTCCCAGAAGATGAGGAAGCGTACGAGATTGAAGCCCCAGTCGCTAGCGACACGCTGCGCGTCCTGCTGGGTGATCCACGGCATTCTCAACGGGTCGTCTTTGGCGGAGCCGGTCACGTTGACGCCGTGCAGAATCAACGCGCGTCCGCGCTGGTCGGTGACGAACTGCTCATGGACCGAATCACCACAGCCTGTGATAGCTGCCAGGCCGCAAGCGAGCAGCCATACCACCTGCCGCATCGTGGGGAGTCGCATCACCTTTCCCTCCGCTGGTGCTCCTGGAAACATGGCCGGAAACTGTTTGTACCTGACCTCCGGCTGCGTGCACAAGAGGGAAAAGAGCCAGACTACGAGGTAAGCGCGTGAGTTCGGTCGGACCAACGAAGCGCGTCGTGCGGGGCACGGATGCAGCCATTCGGCCGCCTGCACCGATCCGCATCGGCGTTTCCACCTGTTTGCTGGGTGAACGCGTGCGCTTCGATGGCGGGCACAAACGCGACACCTTCCTGGTCGAAACCTTCGGCCGCTACGTCGAATGGGTGCCCGTGTGCCCCGAAGTCGAGGCCGGGCTCGGCGTACCGCGGGAGTCGATGCATTTGAGCCGTATGCAGGATCAGGTGCGCCTGGTCACCGCCACGACCGGCATCGATCACACCGACACCATGCGCCGCTACGCAGCGCAGCGCCTTGCCGCGCTCGCCGCACACGATCTGTGCGGGTATGTGCTCAAGAAGAACTCGCCGAGCTGCGGCATGGAGCGCGTGAAAATTTACGGGCGCAGCGGTCCGGTTGCGAACGGCCGCGGCCTGTTCGCCGAGGCATTGCTGCAGGCCTTTCCCCACCTCCCGGTGGAGGAAGAGGGCCGCCTGAGTAACCCGCGCCTGCGCGACAACTTCGTCGAGCGGGTGTTCGCCTATCGCCGCCTGCGGTCGCTGTTCGGCGGCCGCTGGACGATCGGCAGCGTGGTCGCCTTCCACACGGCGCACAAGCTGCAGCTCATGGCGCACTCACCACGGTTGTATGCCGAGCTGGGACGCCTGGTGGCCCGGGCGAAAGCGGTGCCGCGTCCAGCATTACGCGCGTCCTATGAGGCGCAGTTTATGAGCGCCCTCGAAATGATGGCGACGCCCCGAAAGCACGTGAACGTGTTGCAGCACATCCTCGGGTACTTCACCGATCAGCTCGACGGCGCGGCCCGCCAGGAGCTGATCGAACTCATCGAAGACTATAAGCGTGGGCTACTGCCGCTGGTGGTCCCGCTCACCTTGGTGCGGTACTACGTGCGGCAGTTCGCGATCTCCTACATGCAGGCGCAGACGTATCTCGAACCACACCCCAAAGAGTTGATGCTACGGAACCACGTGTGATACGTGGAACCGCTGCCGGTCCTCAATCCGATCTGGGCTCGGTCAGCCGCTTGGGGTTGATCGGCTGGCCGTGGGAGAACTCCACCAGGTTACCGTCGGGATCGCGCACGATGCAGATGTAGCCGACGATTGGGCCGGCCTCCGTGGGGCCCTGGTCGAGGATGGACTCCGCTTCGGCGCGCTTGGCGATCTCGTCGACGGCGGCACGCGACGGGACGTCGTAGCCGAAGTGGGCCATGTGCGGCGGGAAGCCGTTGTCGCCCGGCGGCAGGGTGATGGCGACGATCACGAACTCCGGATCGCATTGTTGCTCGCTGAGCCAGACGACGCGCGTGCTGTTGTCGGTGCGGTCGTGAACGACGTGCAGGCCGACGAAGCGTTGGTAGAAGTCGACGGTGCGGGCGGTATCGCGGACGAACAGCGCGACATGCGTGAGGTGAGCAGTCATGGGCGGCACTCTAAAACGGAAAACGTCAAACGTGAAGCCCAACCTCATGCGTGAGTTGGCGGGCGGCCCTCACCGCTGGAAGCCACTGATGTAAGGGAGGCGGGCGGCGGTTGCACGGACTTGCTCGGCAGCCTGGAGCAAGATGCGCGTTGCGTCCCACGTGCCTTCGAGAAGTTGCGTGCGTGCTCCGGGTGGAAGGCTGATCGGATAGCTCGTGCCGCGATAGGTTGCGGTGCATAATTCGACGTCGACAACCAGGTCATGCGCGGGATCTTCCTCGACTGCGGCCATCAAGGTGAGGATATCTGCCTCACTGGCGGCGACGCAGGGCATGCCGAGGGCGACGCAGTTGCCGAAGAAAATGTCCGCGAACGACTCGCCCACGAGTGCCTTGATGCCCCACCGCAGCAGCGCCTGCGGCGCGTGCTCGCGGGAGGAGCCGCAACCGAAGTTCTTGTTCACGACGGCGACGCGCGGGCCTTTCGCCTCAAAACGTGGATCGTCCAGCACGTGACCTTTCGAACGTCCCTGGGCGTCGACGCGCACATCGTTGAAGACGTACTGGCCAAGCCCCTCGAAGGTCACGGCTTTCATGTACCGTGCCGGAATGATGCGGTCGGTGTCGATGTCGTTGCCGCGCAGTGGAATGGGACGGCCGGCGACGCGGGCGATGCGGATGAGATCAGTCATGCGAACCTCTGAGAATGGAGAATGAACAATGGAAAATGAACAATGGAAACCTCATTTTCCATTCTCCATTTTCCATTCTCCATTCTCTTTTCCCAATACCTCCCGCACATCCGCCACGGCCCCCTCCAGCGCCGCCGCCGCCACCATCGCCGGGCTCATCAGCAACGTGCGACCGCTCGGGCTGCCTTGACGACCTTTGAAGTTGCGGTTGCTCGACGAGGCGCACACCTGCCGGCCGACGAGCTTGTCCGGGTTCATGGCTAAGCACATGGAACAGCCCGGCAGGCGCCATTCGAAACCCGCTTGCCGGAAAACGGCGTCGAGCCCCTCGGCCTCGGCTGCCCGCGCGACGGCTTGCGACCCCGGCACGACCAGCGCCTTGACGTGCGGGGCGACGTGCCCGAGCCGCGCCACGCGTGCCGCCTCGCGCAGGTCAGAGAGCCGCCCGTTGGTGCATGACCCGATGAACGCGACGTCGATCCGCGTGCCACGGATCGGCGTCCCGGGCTTGAGATCCATGTACCCGTACGCGTCTTCGGCCACCTCCCGCTCATCAGGCGGAAACGTCGCGGGCGCCGGAAGGCGCTCGTCAACCCCGATGGCTTGGCCGGGATTGATGCCCCACGTGACGGTGGGTGCGATGGCAGCCCCATCCAGTTCTACTGTGTCATCGTACGACGCGTCGGCATCCGAGGCCATCGACTTCCACCAGGCAACGGCGTCGTTGAAGTGCTCCGCGGCAGGCGCAAACGGGCGTCCACGCAGATACGTGAAGGTGGTGGCGTCGGGATTGACGTAGCCCAGCCGCGCGCCGCCCTCGATGCTCATGTTGCAGACCGTCATCCGCTCTTCCATGCTCATGCGCTCGAGCACCGCTCCGCCGTATTCGTACGCGTAGCCCACGCCGCCTTTCACTCCGAGGCGGCGGATGATGTGCAGGATGACGTCCTTCGCGTACACCCCGTGCCCCAGCCTGCCGGCGACCGTGACCCGCCGCAGCTTGGGCCGTTGAATCGCCAGACATTGGCTGGCGAGGACGTCACGCACCTGGCTCGTGCCGACGCCAAATGCCACAGCGCCGAGCGCCCCGTGGGTGCTGGTGTGACTGTCTCCGCATGCCACCGTCATGCCCGGTTGGGTGAGGCCAAGCTCCGGGCCGAGCACATGCACGATGCCCTGCTGCTCGGTATCCACTCCGAAGAAGCGGATGTCGAACGCGCGGCAGTTGCGCTCGACGGCGGTCATCATGCCTTCGGCTTGCGGGTCGGCGTACGGGCGCCGGCGGGTGTCCGTCGGAATGATGTGGTCGACCGTGGCGAAGGTCCGATCCGCAAACGCGACCGTCAGGCCCTGCTCACGCATCATCTGAAAGGCTTGTGGGCTGGTCACCTCGTGGATGAGATGCAGGCCGATGAACAGCTGCGTCTGGCCCGTCGGCAACTCGCGCACCGTGTGCGCCTGCCACACCTTGGCGAGAAGACTCTTGCCCATTTAGATGATCGATAGCGGATCAGTGGACAGGGGTTCAAGGGTTCGGTTCGGTGAGAGCGTGGAAGTGTGAGGGTGAACAACGCGCTCACGCGCCCGTGCGCGGCGTAATGCTCGCCTCGCGCGCGTGGCCGACGCCGTGCGTCCAATCTGTGAAACGCACGCGGTCCGCGGTGACGCGGACGGTCAGAATGCGGGGATCCTCCCAGACGCCCGCCAGTTCGGGAAAACGCTTGGTGAGCAGCTCTTGCGCATGGCGGCGCTCCGCTCCCTCCACGATTGTTGCCGTGCCGATGATCTCCACGCCGCGCATGGGAACACAGAAACCGTCGTCGACGACCACCGCGACCTGCGGGTTCTGTGAAATGCCGCGATGTTTGACGCTGTTCTGAAAAACGAACGAGTAAATCATCATCTCATCGCCAACGGCAAAACACAAGCTCGATGCACGGACCTCACCGTCGAGATACGTGGCGAGCACCATCGATCGTCGTTCACGCAGATACGCTTCGACCTCATCAACCATTATGCCCCCTCGAAGCAATAATATTCTGACACAAACGGGTGCAGAAGAACAGATCCGGAGAGGTCCCGCAGTAACGGGTTTCCTCCGCTCGAAGGCGAAATCACCGCCGGAGGTTATCGCCGGATGCCGATGGGGATGCGCTCTCGGCGCATTGCGCCCAGCGGCGCACTCTGCCATCCTGCACTGAACGTGGAAGCTATCCGGGTTGAAAGCTTGCGGCATGTTTACGGCAGCCGCATCGCGCTCGATGACGTGAGCTTCGCCGTCCAGCGCGGCGAGATTTTCGGGTTGTTGGGGCCCAATGGTGGTGGCAAGACGACCCTGTTCAAAATCCTGTCCACGCTGTTGGTGCCGACGAGTGGCGCCGCAACCATCTTCGGTGATCCCCTGTCGGCGCCGGGCGCGGTGCGCCGCCACCTCGGTGTGGTGTTTCAGCATCCGAGCCTCGATGCAAAGCTCACGGTGGCGGAGAACCTGACGTGCCATGGCCAGCTGTACGGGTTGCACGGCGCCGACTTGGCCGAGCGCAGCGCTGCGGTGCTGCAGCGCCTGGGCTTGGCGGAGCGCGCTCGGGACCGCGTGGAAATCTTGTCGGGCGGATTGCGGCGACGCACCGAGTTGGCGAAGGCGCTGCTGCACCGGCCACCGCTGCTGCTCCTCGATGAGCCGAGCACGGGGTTGGACCCCGGTGCCCGGCGTGACTTCATGCAGTACCTGCGGCAGCTGCGCGAGCAAGAGACCGCGACCATCGTGCTGACGACGCACGACATGGAGGAGGCGGAGCGCTGCGACCGCGTCGCCATCTTGCACCGCGGACGGCTGGTGAGCGTCGGATCCGCCGCGCAGTTGAAGAATGCCGTCGGCGGGGACGTGGTGGTGATGCGGGCGTTGGAGCCCGAGGCGTTGCGGCGCAAGATCCGCGCGCGCTTCGGCTGCGATGCGATCGTGGTCGACGGGATGTTGCGGGTCGAACGGCCGCGCGGGCACGAGTTTGTGCGTGACGTGGTGGAGGCCTTTCCGGAGGACCTCACGCTGGTGACCTATGGCAAGCCGACGCTGGAGGATGTCTTCATTCATCTGACCGGCCACCGCTTCTGGGCAGAGGGTGGCGAGGAGGCGGCGACGTGACGGTGTTCTTACCCGTGCTGGCATTGTGGTGGCGTGAGGTCGTGCGCTTCGTGCGCCAGCGCAGCCGAGTGACCGGCGCCTTCGCCCAACCGTTGGTGTTCTGGTTGCTGCTCGGCGGTGGATTGAATGCTTCGTTTCGGTCTGCTGGCGGGGAGGGCGCCAATTACATGGAGTACTTTTATCCCGGCACGATCGCCCTCGTCCTGCTGTTCACCGCGATTTTCGCCACCATTTCGACGGTCGAGGATCGTCGCGAGGGGTTTTTGCAGGGGGTGCTGGTGGCTCCGATCCCGCGGTGGGCGATCGTGCTGGGCCAAGCGCTCGGGGGCACGACGTTGGCGGTCGTGCAAGGGGCGTTGTTCCTGATGCTGGCGCCGCTGCTCGGCATCCCGCTGTCCCTGGGTTCGGTCGTCGCATCACTGATAGTGATGCTGATCGTGGCGCTCAGCCTCACGAGCCTCGGGCTGATCATCGCCTGGCGCATGGATTCGACGCAGGGGTTTCACGCCATCATGAATCTCGTCCTGCTGCCCATCTGGTTCCTGTCCGGTGCATTCTTCCCGGCATCCGGAGCCCCGGCGCCGCTGAGCTGGTTGATGGTGATCAATCCACTCACCTACGGCATGGCGGCGCTACGCCGCTGCTTGTATCTGACGCACCCCGCGGCGGCGGGCCCGGTGCCGGCGTTATTGCCGTCGCTCGTGATCACCGTGATCTTCTGCGGCGCGGCGTTCGCCGGCGCGGCGCGGAGCGCGGCGCGCAGTACGGTGTGAGGCGCTGTTGATTGGGGAGGGGCGCCGACCAGAAGATTGTGGCGCCCCGCCCTCGTTACAGGAACGTCGCAAACACGCTGTCCGCCAGCAGGAGTCCCTGCGGGGTGAGCTGCCAGCGTTCATCGGCGCACTGCAGCAACCCCGCGTCGCGCAGGTCGATGGCATGCGGAAAGACTGCGGGGAAATCGTCGCCGAAGCGTTTCCTAAACGCCGCGGCCGACACGCCGTCGCGGCAGCGGAGGCCAAGGAACACGAACTCGCCGCGTGCCTGCCGTGCATCGAGGGATTCGCTCGTCACACGCGCATGACCCCACTCGGCGACGGCGCGCACGTACGCGTTCGGGCTCTTCTCATTGCTCCACCGACAGCCCCACGCAAACTGTCGCTCCGGGGGTGTGGAGACGGCTCTCGACTCTCGACTATCAACTATCGACTGTCTTCCGAGATACGAATGCGCCCCAGCGCCCACCCCGAGATACGCACCGCTGTGCCAATAGTTCAAGTTGTGGCGGCACTCGAATCCCGGTCGCGCGTAATTCGAGATTTCGTACTGCTGATAGCCTGCCGTCCCGAGGATCTCTCTTGGGTGCGTGAACATCGCCACCTCGACGTCCTCTGAAAGCTGGCGCAGCTTCCCGTGCTTCCGCCAGAGGTGAAATGTCGTGCCCTCTTCGTACGTCAGGCTGTAAGCTGAAAGGTGGTCGACGCCCAGGGCGCACGCCTGACGGAGATCGCTTTCCCACTCGGCCAGCGTTTGGTTGGGCAACGCGAAAATGAGATCGATGCTGACGTTGGTAAAGCCTGCATGCCGTGCCAATTGGACGGCTTCGATGGCTTCGTGTGTGCCGTGAATACGGCCGAGCGTGCGCAAATGATGCGCCTGGAATGATTGCACCCCGAAGCTGATGCGGTTGACGCCAGCGGCGCGGAAACCGCGCAGCGTGTCCAACGTGACGGTCCCGGGGTTGGCTTCCAGCGTGATTTCGACGTCGCTATCGACTCCGGGCTCATGCTGGTGCTGCCACGACCACAACCTCCGAACGGTTTCTAGGATGTCCGCAATCGACCCCGGCGTGAACAACGAGGGCGTCCCGCCGCCGAAAAAGATCGTGCTGATCTCTCCGCTCGCCCACAGCGAGGACTCCACATAGTGCCGCAATTCGGTGCCCAACGCGTCGACATACTCCTCCTCCGGCCACCGTGACACGGCGTACGAGTTGAAATCACAGTACGGACACTTCGCCTGGCAGTAGGGAATGTGAATGTAGAGCGCAAAGGTGCGCATACCAGCGTCAGTTTATCGCGTATCGGTCGGCACGGACAGGGGAGAGGTTGATTGGGTTCGGCGCAGCGATCGCTGGATGGGCGCACAACAAGTTTGACTTGCCTTCCACCTTTGCTATAGAAATCCCCCGTAGTTCATCCCGGACTACTGGTTCATGGGCTCAGAGGTGGTTGCCATTGTTCCCGCACGCTACGAGTCCACGCGTTTTCCCGGGAAGCCGCTCGCCGTGATCGACGGGAAGCCGATGATTCAGCATGTGTATGAGCGCACGCGGGCGGTCGGGCTGGTGGAGCGCGTGCTCGTGGCCACCGACGATGCTCGCGTCGCCGCGACCGTTCAGCATTTCGGCGGCGAGGTGGTCATGACGGATGCCAGTCACCAGTCCGGAACCGACCGCATCGCGGAAGTGGCTCGCGGTCTCGACGCGGAGATCGTCATCAACGTGCAGGGGGACCTCCTCTTTCTCGAAAGCGCACTGTTGGAAGCGCCGTTGGCGCTGATGCGCGGCGATGGCGCGCTGCCGATGGCCACGGTGAAAACCGCCATCCGCGATCGCACCGAGATGGAGAATCCCAACGTCGTCAAGGTGGTCACCGACCGCGACGGGTGCGCCTTGTACTTCTCGCGCAGTCCGTTGCCCTATTGGCGTGACGCGGCCGGTGAGAGCGTGTTGGGCTACAGACACATCGGCTTGTACGTGTATCGGCGCGACTTTCTCCTGCGCTTTGCGCGGCTGCCGCCCACACCGCTGGAGCGCGCCGAAAAGCTGGAGCAGTTGCGTGCACTGGAGTGGGGCTATCGCATCAAAGTGGCGACGGTCGATCATGCGGGCATTGAAGTGGATACGCCGCAAGACTTGGAAAACGCGTGCGTGCTATGGTCGGCGTGTTGAGAGGGGGCGATGGCGAGTGAGAAGAAACGAACCAAATTCATCTTTGTGACCGGCGGCGTGGTCTCCTCATTGGGCAAGGGGCTGGCCTCGGCGTCGATCGGTGCGCTGCTCGAAAGCCGTGGGTTGAAGGTGACCGTCTTCAAGATGGATCCGTACATCAACGTCGATCCCGGCACGATGAGCCCGTTCCAACACGGCGAGGTGTTCGTCACCGACGACGGTGCCGAGACGGATCTCGACCTCGGGCACTACGAGCGCTTCACTGTCCTCGCGCATGACGCCAGAAGAACAACTTCACCACCGGTCAGATCTACGACCGCGTCATCGCCAACGAACGCGCGCGGCAACTACCTCGGCGCGTACGGTGCAGGTCATCCCGCACATCACCGACGAGATCAAGCGCCGCATCCTGCGAGGCCGCGGACGGCTACGATATTGCCATCGGTCGAAGATCGGGGGAACGGTTGGTGACATCGAGGCGCCTGCCGTTCCTCGAGGCGATCCGGCAGATTCCGCTCGGACCGCGGCCGCGCAGAACGTCTTGTACATCCACCTCACCTTGGTGCCGTTCATCAGTGCCGCCGGCGAACTGAAGACCAAGCCGACGCAGCATCGCGTCAAGGAGCTGCGCCGGGCTCGGCATCCAGCCGGACATTCTGCTCTGCCGCACCGAGCCGCTTCTGCGAACGGAAGATCGAAGCCAAGATCGCGCACTTCTGCAACGTCGACGGGAACGCCGTCATCACCGCGAAGGATGTCGACTCCATCTACGAGGTGCCGCTCATTTTCCACGAGGAGAGGGCTGGACGAGCGGATCGTCGAACGGCTCAACATCTGGACCGGCGCGCGCCGAACCTGAGCAAGTGGGCGAAGGTCGTGCAGACGGTCAAGCAGCCGCGCGACGACCGTCGCGCATCGCCATGGTCGGCAAGTACGTCGACCTCGCCGACTCGTATAAGAGCCTGCACGAAGCGTTGTGCACGGCGGGATTGCGAACGAGTGCAGGGTCGAGATCGACTACATCGACTCCGAGAAGATCGAGCAGGATGGCCTGCCCAGGGAAGTGGAGCGCGCCGACGCGATTTTGGTGCCGATGGGCTTCGGCCCCCGCGGCACGGAAGGGAAGATCGCCGCGGTGCAGTACGCGCGGGAGGAGAAGCTGCCGTTTCTCGGCATCTGTTTCGGTATGCAGATGGCTGTCATCGAATACGCGCGCCACGTGTGCGGCCTCGAACGCGCGAACTCGACGGAGGTCGACGAAAGCACCCCGCATCCGGTGATCCATCTGATGCCGGAGCAACGCGGCGTGACCCGCAAAGGCGGTACGATGCGCCTCGGCGCCTACGACTGCGTGCTGCGCGAGGGCTCGCTGGCGGCGCGGGCCTACGGCAAGCGCAAGATCAGCGAGCGCCACCGCCACCGCTACGAGGTCAACAACGCGTATCGTGACGTCCTGTCGCAGCACGGGCTGGTCCTGAGCGGCCTGTCACCGGATGAGTCTTTGGTGGAGATGATCGAGATCGCGGAGCATCCGTTTTTTCTCGCCAGTCAATTTCATCCCGAGTTCAAGTCGCGCCCGCTGGATTGCCATCCGCTGTTCAAGGGGTTCGTCAAAGCGGCGTTGCAGCACAAGGTCGAAAGCTCGCGCGCGCCGCTGCTGAGCGCGGTGTCACGATAAGAATTGCTGTGACACATCTGATTGGTTGGGCTGCCGGAATTGTTCCTCCTCCTTACCAAGGAGGGGGGAGCACTTTCCGGTCAATTGTGAAGTAGAATCCTATGATGCCGCCGTCGCCAGAAGTCGTTGTCGGGCCGCTGCGCTTGGGCGGCGGGCGGCCGTTCGTTTTCATTGGCGGCCCGTGCGTAATCGAGGGGCGCGACCACGCCCTGCGCCATGCGCTGGCGCTGCGGCAGATCACCGAGCGCGTCGGTGTGCCGTTCATCTACAAGTCGTCCTTCGACAAGGCCAATCGCACTTCCCTGAGCGCGTACCGCGGGCCGGGCTTGGATGCCGGGCTCGAGATTCTCCGGGCGGTGCAACGTGAGGCCGGCGTGCCGGTGTTGACCGATGTGCATGAAGCCGGCCAGATCGCTGCGGTGGCCGAGGTGGTCGACGTGCTGCAGACCCCCGCGTTCCTGTGCCGCCAGACCGACTTCCTGCTGCAGGTGGCGGCCAGCGGTAAGCCGGTGAACGTGAAGAAGGGACAGTTTCTGGCCCCGTGGGACATGGGGCCGGTGCTGGAGAAACTCGCGAGCACGGGCAATCACCGGCTCATGGTGACCGAGCGCGGTGTCTCGTTTGGCTACAACAATCTCGTCGCCGATATGCGCTCGCTGGCGGTGTTGGCGCGATTCGGGTATCCGGTGATCTACGATGCGGGTCACAGCGTGCAGCTGCCGGGCGGGCAGGGGACTTGCTCGGGGGGCCAGCGGGAATGCATCCGTCCCTTGGCGCGCGCGGCAGTCGCCGCCGGTGTCGACGGCGTCTTTTTGGAGGTGCATGAGGAACCGGAGCGCGCGCTGAGCGACGGGCCGAACTCGTATCGCCTCGACGAGATCGAAGGGTTGTTGCGCGAGCTGAAGCGGATCGATGCGGTTGTGAAAGAGGGTTTGTGATGGCACGAACCAAGCCACCATCAGCGGCGGACCCGCCGGAGGGTCGCTGGGCGGAGCCGGCGTTGCGGCCCCCGGCGGTTCAACGCGGGCGTTCCGAGAGTGCGGCGCGACGGCGGGCGCGCCGCGTGTTGTCGATCGAGGCGAAAGCCGTTGCTGCACTCGCCAGCCGCCTCGACGACCGGTTCGATCGGGCGCTCGAGTTGCTCGCGGCGTGCACGGGAAAAATCATCGTCACCGGCATGGGGAAGTCGGGGATCATCTGTCGCAAGATTGCGGCGACGTTCGCCAGCACCGGTACCCCCGCGCTCTTCTTGCATGCCGCGGAGGCGGCACACGGCGATGCCGGCGTGTTCACGAAGGGCGATATAGTCCTGGCGCTTTCCAGCAGTGGAGAGACGGAAGAGATCGTCCGTTTGCTGCCGCTGATCAAACGGCTGGAGCTGCCGCTGATCGCCCTGACCGGTGATCCAGAATCGCCCCTGGCGGACGCGGCGGATGTGGTGCTCGACGTGAGCGTTGCCGAGGAGGCCTGCCCGCTGAACTTGGCGCCCACCGCGAGCACGACCGCGGCGCTGGCGTTGGGGGATGCGTTGGCGGTTGCCTTGTTGGAACGCAACGGCTTCCGTGCCGAGGATTTCGCCGTGCTGCACCCGGCCGGTGCGCTGGGCCGGCGGTTGCTCAAGGTCGAGGATCTCATGCACCGCGGCGCGGCGATCCCCCTGGTCCGTGCGACGACCGCGTTCCACGAGACGTTGTTGGAAATTACGGGCAAGCGTCTGGGTGTGACGGGCGTGGTGGGTGAGGACGGGGCGTTGATCGGCGTGATCACTGACGGTGATCTGCGTCGCGCCTTCGCGCGCCTCGACGACGTGCGCGCGGCGGTGGCCGCGGACATCATGACCAAGAATCCGAAGACCATCGCGGCCTCGGCGCTGGCCGCCGAGGCGGTTGCGGCAATGGAACGGCACAGCATCACCTCGCTGTTCATTCTCGGCGCCGACGACCGGCGCCCGCAGGGCGTCATTCATTTGCATGATCTGTTGAAAGCGGGAGTGGTGTGAGGTGAGGCGCATATGGCTTATGGCATATGGCTTAGGGCCGGATGCTATACGTCATAGATATAGATCATAAGCTATATGCCAATTGCCATCCGCCGCTTCTTCAAAGCTTCGCCGCGACTGCGCCGACTCTTTCGGCGCGTCAAGAATGCTGCCGTGACCGACCTGGCACGGTTCGGGTTGTGGGCCGTCGGGCGTCTGTCGCTGGAGCATGCGCTGGGGCTTGGTGAGGTTGTCGGCACGCTGCTGTATCGGCTGCTGCGGCGCTCACGCCGGCTCGCGTTGGAGCACCTGCGCGCTGCATTTGGCGATGGGCTGAGTGCGGCGGCACGCGCGCGCCTGGCGCGCGCCTCGTTCATTAACATCGCGCGGTGTTTCTGTGAGCTGGCGAAGATCGACGAGATCCGTGCCCGCAGAGACGAATATTTCGACCTCGAGGGGTGGAACGAGTTGCAGCGCCAGCTGCTGGCGGAAGGGAAAGGTGCGGTGATCGTCACCGGGCACATCGGCAACTGGGAATTGCTGGCGGCGTACTTTGCGTGGAAGGGAGAGACGGTTGCGGCAATTGGACGGCGCATTTACGCCGCCGGGCTCAACGAGCTCCTCGTCGACTTCCGGTCCCGCCAGGGAGTGGAGACGATTCTGCGGGAGAGCCCGCACGCCACCCGACAAATCCTGCGGGCGTTGAAATCGAAGGCCCTGCTGGCCATGCTGATCGACCAGGACACGCACACGGCCTCGGTCTCGGTGCCGTTCTTCGGCCGGCTGGCGCGGACGCCGGCCGGTGCGGCGGCACTGGCGATCCGGCGTGATCTCCCGGCTGCAGTGGCGTTCATCCAGCGACGTCGGCAAGGTGGCCAGCGTATCACTATCAGTGCGCCGTTCGTCATTGCGCGCACCGGGGATACACAAACCGATATTCGTGCACTGACGCGGCAGTTCAGTGCGGCGCTCCAGGCGCAGATTCGCAGCAACCCGGCAGAATGGGTGTGGTGGCATCGCCGCTGGCGTCGCCCGCCGCTGCCGCAGCTCGACCTCGATGCGGCGCTTGCATATACCAGGCCCGGGTCCGCTTTGCGTCGACAAGAATGAAGGACGCGAGATCCTCCCCAGGCCTCAGCATGACAGACGTGAATTCATCGGTGACCGAAGCAGCAGAGCTGGCGGCGCCGGCCAAGCCGGCGCGTTTCCTGCACCGACTCGAGTACGCCATCTTCCGCGGCGTATTTGCGCTGTTTGCCGCGCTGCCGCTCCCGGCGGCGTTGCGTGTAGGCGCCGGGCTCGGCGCGCTCTTCTATTTGTTCGATGTGCGCGACCGGCGCATTGCGTTCTTCAACCTGGGGATTGCCTTCCCCGACATGCCGCTGTCCGAACGGCGGCGCATCCTGCGGGTCAGCTGCCGCAACCTCGGGCGGGTGGCTGCGGAGTTCTGCCATCTGCCGCAGCTCGATGCCGCGCGCCTCGATGACATCATCAGCTTCGCCGACCGCGCGGCGTGGGAGCGCGCCATCGCGCACGCCGAGCAGGGTGGGGCGGTGATCCTGACGGCGCACTTCGGCAACTGGGAGCTGCTGGCGTACGCGCACGGTTTGCTGGGCCATCCGGTGACCCTCGTGCACCGGCCCATGCACAACGTGGCTTTCGACCGCTTCATCGGGGCCGTGCGCGCGGCGGCCGGAACGCGGGGCATCAGGAAGAAGGCGGCGGCCAAAGAAGCGCTGCGTGTGCTCAGGGAGCGCGGGCTGCTGGTCATCCCCTCCGATCAGAATCAAACGGCGGCCTTTGGGGTGTTCGTCGACTTCTTCGGGCTGCCGGCGTGCACGACGCCCGGCGCCGCGCGTCTGGCCATGCGCACGGGCGTGCCGATCATCCCCGCCTTTCTCGTGCGCGCAGGCGAAAGCGGCCGGCATCGCGTCGAGGTGTTGCCCGAAATAGAACTCATCACTACAGGTGATCGCGAAGCCGACATTCGCGCCAACACGCAGCGCTGCTCCGATGCGATCGAGCGGATGATCCGTCGCTACCCGGAGCAGTGGATCTGGTTTCATCACCGCTGGAAGACGCGCCCGCCGGGCGCGCCGCGGTTGTATCCGGCGTAGGGGCGCGTCGCGAGGCGCCCCTACGCCCGCAGCTGCAATCCCACCGGTAGTGACTCGTCGAGGATGCGCGTGCGCTCTTGCGCTTGCAGCGGAATGAACTCGGTCACCAGCCGCGCCGCGCGGCTGCCGCCCGGAAGCGACGTGAGGCGTTCGGCGAGCCGTTTGCGCAAAGACTCTTTGAGGTCGCGTTCGCGGTCACCGACGCAGCGCGCCAGCTGGACGAACGTAAAGGCCAGCGCCTCCGGCTTGTTCGCTTGCGCGCCGAGCAGCGCCTCGACCCAGTGCGCCGCGGTGTCGCGCGCCACCACGCAGTTGAGCGGCCCGTAAAACGGCGCCCGCGCGCCCAGCCGCCCGAGCGCCCACAGCTCGGCTTCCGAGGCTTTGCCCTTCAGTATCGCGGGCAGCAGCGCATCCCCCAGTTCGGCTTTCATTTCTGCCGACAGCCGTTCACAGCTGCCCATCAGTTGCCAGTATTCACGGATTTCTTGCGGCCCGACTTTGGGTGCGCTTTTCGCCTTGGACTTCAATCGCGGCAACAGCGACGGCGCGACCTCGATGTGCAGCTGCAGCTGTTGCTGGCGCGTCAGGCCGCCGGCGACGCGCTTCCACATGTTCCACCACTCGGCGCGGCACTGCGCCGCTTTGGGGAAGCGCGGACCGGTGGACTTGGTCTTCCAGAGCTGCTGCATGCGCCAGTCGTCCAGCTCGGCACCGAATCCCGGCCGCAAGAGGAAGCCGCTGAGATTCAACCAGCGCGCCTCGTGCTCCGCACTGTGTCCCCGTTGATCGTGCCCCTGCCAGAGGACGTCCCACAGCTTGCGGATCACCACCAGCGGCCAGGCGTCCTTGCCAGCGCCGAGATGCTCTTCCAATTGGCGGACCAATCCCACGGGGTCGCCGTAGCTCGGCTCCGTTCCCGGTGGAAAAACCGCTCGCAGGGCCTCCAGCGCGGCGTTTAACTGCGCTTCACTGACGACGGATTCCGCCCCTTGTTGCTCAGGTGTGTCTTCTTCCTCGTCAGTGAGTTGCGTCGCCTCGCGCAATTGAAACTGCAGGCGCCAGCGATGATCGGTGGTGAGTGAGCGGCACCACACCTCCAAGGTGCCCACCTCCGTCAGTCGCGCCAGTACGTGTACGGGAAGCGCGCGCGTGTTGAGCTTCTTTCCAAAACGCAGCACCGTGCGGATGGGAGGAAGCTCGGTGATCGAGGCGCGCTCGGCGCTGACGAGTTGTCCGGCCTGTTCTCCGGCGCGCGTACTCGAAGCGTAGAGCGGAAAGCTCACGGCACGATTCGCGACCACCTCCAGCGCCGGTTCAGTGATCTCCACCTCCTGGCCTTCTTCCATGCCCCGCGGCGCCAGGCACAGCGCCCTCACGTGCTCGTGGTCGTGCGCGGTGTCTCCGACGCCGAGATAGTAGGAGCGCGCGCTGCCGCCACCGATGCGAATGCCGAGGCCGCGCCGGACGAGGCCGTAGTACGCGGCGCCACGGGCGACCGCCAGATCCAAATCCACACTGTGCAGGACGACCGGCTCGCGTCCGTCGTTCCAACTCGTGAACAGGCTGCGCAGTCGCTCGCGGATGAGCGCCGGCTTCAGCGCCCCCCCATTGAACAGCAGCGCATCCGGGAATTGCGGATTGCGGATTGCGGATTGCGGATTGTGGATTGTGGATTGTGGATTGTCGACGGCAGATTCATCACGGTGGGTGCGGAGAAACGCCGCCAGGTGACGCGAGACCTCGGGCTCGTTGGCGAACGGCAATCCCCATTCCTGCAAGCCGACCCGTACCGTTCGCCGCGGCATGCTGTCGCTGCTGACCAGTGGGAAGAAGCCGTCCAACACGAGCTGTTCTACCTCGGCGCGCGTCAAGCTGGCCGCCAAAACGCCGCCCACCACGGAGCGGCCGCGGCCGACGAGGCGGACCGGCACCTCGCTCGGCGGCTCGGTGCCGAGGAGCGTTTCTTTTGCGGCGCGGCACAAGCTCGTCAGCGCATACCAGCGCTGGCTGTCGAGACGGGTACAGTCAGTGACGGTTCCGTCGGTGACGGTTCCCAGGCGCGGTTCGAGCACCCGCGCGAGCGCCACATCGATATTGTCGCCACCGAGCAAGAGATGATCGCCCACCGCCAGGCGCTCGAGCGCTACGCGGCCGTTCGTCTGCCGCACCGCGACCAAGCTGAAGTCGGTGGTGCCGCCGCCGATGTCGATGACCAGAATGAGGCGCACATCCGCCAGGCGCTCGGCCCAGTTCCCTTCGTGCTCGTGCAGCCACGCGTAAAACGCCGCCTGCGGCTCCTCCAACAAGACCACCCGCGCGAGGCCGGCGCGCGCCGCCGCGGCCACCGTCAGCTCGCGCGCCACCTCGTCGAACGACGCCGGCACGGTCAACATCACATCTTGTGATTCGAGGGGCGCCTGCGGAAAACGTTGCTGCCAGACCTCGCGGATGTGCAGCAGATACCGGCTGGACGCTTCGACCGGCGACACCTTGCCCACGTCGTCGGGCGCTCCCCACGGCAGGATCGCGGCCTCGCGATCGACTCCGCCGTGACACAGCCAAGACTTGGCGGAGGACACGAGGCGCCCGGGGACGCGGGCCCCTTGCAGACGCGCAAATTCCCCCACCGCATACGTGCGTGCGGCATCCCACGGCAGCGCCAGGCTGCCCGGCGCGACGTCGTGTGTGCCGCCGATGTAGAGAAAGGAGGGCAGTGCCGGGCGCTCGGCGACCGTGCCGTCCGAGACCAGCTGCGGGATGACCAGCGACTGGACGCGCCGCCGCGCATCCGCGGGGTCGACGTACGCCACCGCCGAGTTGGTGGTGCCGAGATCGATGCCGACGATGTAGCGACGATTACTCATGCCGAGAGCAGGAGCATGCAGAATGGAAAATGGAAAACGGAGAATGGAAAATCAGCGCATTCTTCATTGTTCATTTTCCATTCTCCATTTTTCATTGCCTGTCCGCCGCCTGCGCCCGCACATTGAACTCCAGCTTCCAGCGCTGCTGGCCGTCGCGGCTGACGCACGACAGCTCCAGGACCCCCACCTCGTTCACCCGCGCTTCCAGCTGCACGGGCACCGTGGTGCCTTCCTGCCCCTTCCACTCCAACGTCGTCGCGAGCGGCGCCAGCTCGGTGATATCATCTTCCCAGGTTTCCACCAGCGTGCCGACCTGGTCATCACGACGGGTTGGCGAGCTGAGGAAGCGGAACTCCGTCGGCTCGCCGACGACGAGGCCGAACTCTTGCGCCGGCAGCTGGACATCACTGCCTTCTTCCAGGCCGTAGGGCAGGACGCACAGGGCCTTGAGCGGTGGGCGGACTCCCGGCACCGCGGGCATCGCGCTCTCGATGCCGATGTAGTAGGCGCGCGCCGTGCCGCCGCGGATGCGCACGCCGCGCCCGCGTTTCGCCAGACCGTAGTACGCGGCGCCGCGTGCCACGGCGTGCTCGGGATCACCACCAGTGAGCACGCGCACGCCCGCATCGGGACCGAACCAGCTGTCGAGGACCTCGACCAGGCGATGCCGCAGCACGTCGGCGCGCATGACGCCCCCGTTGAAGAGCAACGCCGTTGGGCGGACGGCGGCCAGGCGCGCCGGCGCGGTGTGCTGCACATCGATCGCCCCGCCGTGGCGACTCAGAAAGTACGCCAGATGGCGAGTCACCCCGGGGTCGGTTGCGTAGGGCAAGCCGATCTCCTGCAAAGCCGATCGGCGTTGCCGCTCGGGACGCGCGTCCGGGGTGCAGTGTGGGAAGAAACCGTCCACCAGGATGTGGTCGATCTCCGGCCGGTCGATGTCGGTCCGCAACGTACCACCTACCACCTTGCGGCCACGGCCGAGTATGGCGATCGGGTGTGTGGTCTCCTTGCCGCCGCTCAAGAGGCGTTCCTTGGCTTCGCGGCACGTCAGACTCAGGCTGCGGAATTGCCACTGGTCGAGCTGCGTGCCCGCTTTCGCCAACCGCTCCCGCACGCCGTACGCCAGGGCCAGATCCATGTTGTCGCCCCCGAGCAGGATGTGGTCGCCGACGGCAACGCGTTCCAACACCAACTCGCCGTGCTCCTCGCGCACCGCAATCAGCGTGAAATCGGTGGTCCCGCCTCCGATATCGCACACCAATACCACGTCGCCGACGTGCACGGCCTGACGCCACTGCTCTCCGGTGGCGTCGATCCAGGCGTAAAAAGCGGCTTGCGGCTCTTCGAGAATGGTGACGTGCCCCAAGCCCGCGGCCACGGCTGCACGGGCTGTGAGATCGCGGGCGACGGCATCGAAGGATGCGGGCACCGTGAGGAGGACGTCTTGCTGTTCGAGCGACGCGTCGGGAAAGGCGGCATTCCACGCGTTGCGAATGTGTAGGAGGTATTGCGTGGAGGCTTCCACGGGCGACAGTTTCCGCACCTCCTCGGGGCTGCCCCACGGCAGAATTGCTGCCGTGCGGTCGGCGCCGGCGTAGGAGAGCCACGATTTGGCCGAGGTGATCACCCGCGTGGGCACTTCCGCGCCACGTTTCTGCGCGAACTGTCCAACGATGCATTCCACGTCGCTCGCCCACGGCAGCTGCAAGGCATCGGCCGTAAACTCGCCGGCGGCCGGCAGATAGAGGAAGGAGGGCAGGACGGCGCGCGCCTCCACGGCCCCGGGGCCGGTGAGCTGCGGAACCGCGAGCACCTGGATTAGTGTCGGCGCTTCACCAGCTGTGTCTGTGAATGCCACGACGCTGTTCGTCGTGCCCAGATCGATGCCGACGACGAACCGGGGCTCATTTGCCGTCGGCCCTTGTTTCGTGCTCACGGGATCTCCACCTCCGCGGGTGCAATGACGTGGGGATCAACGTCGCCCGGGGACTCCGGCAAGGCGACCTTGGTGGCACGCCAGCCGCCGTGCTGCAAGACGCCGCGGAACGGCGGCTCTCCGGAGACGTTGCCGGTGAGGCGCACGGTGGCCGGGTCAAAGCTCTTGTCGACGACGACCTCGCTGCCGTCCTCGGCGCCAAAAATGCGCTGCAACTCGATGCGGTCTTGCAGCGCTTTGCGGCAGCCGGAATGGATCGAGCGCACCGCGGCGCCGACCTGTGCGTCACTGTAGCCGTCGATATCCTCCTGGATGAAATCGATCAGCCGGCCCTCTTGTTGGAGCAGGCTCAGCAACCGCAGCGCGGGGGCCGGGGAGGGCGGCGCTGCCGCAGGTTTGGTTGTGGGCAGCGCCTGCGTTGCTGCGGCGGCAGGGGCGGGGCGCCGCCGCGCCACCAGCGCCATCACGATTGCGAATACCACGGGCGCGGCGGCGAAGTAGATGAAGCACGGTACACACAGTTTCGTACGCCTCGACAAGCGCCGGCCAGCTGATGGCTCCCTTCATGGCTGCCGCCAAGGTGGCCACATTCGCCACCGCCAAGGCGACGCCTGCGAGCAAAACGATCAGTACCAGTACCGCGCTTCCGGAGGCGGAGTGTCGCATACGGTTCTCCTTCATGGCTGAGTAGGGCGCAGCCTGGTTCTCATAGCGAACCATGCCGTGCCGCGGTAGGGGGGCCGCCATGTCTTGAAGCCCAGTGCGTGAAAGTGTTACACAGGGGATGGTCTTTCCGATGATCAAAACGATCCTCGTTGGCCTGGACAACTCGGACCATGCGCGTACCGCTCGGCAATACGCGCTGTGGCTTGGGGAACGGCTCGGCGCGACGGTGATCGGCTTGCACGTCGTCGACATCGTCTCGATCGAGGGATCATTTTTTCACGATATCTCCGGCTCGCTCGGATTCGAACCGTATCTGGATTTCTCTTCGAAGATGCGCGAGGTGCTGCACGAGCGCGGCAAGGGCTTGCTGGCGGAGTTTGCCGAGCAGGCGGCGCAGGCTGGTGTCCGTGCCGACACGGTCATGGGGATGGGCGTGGTGGCCAACGAGGTCGCCGAGCAGGCGCGGACTGCGGACCTGGTGGTGATCGGCCATCGCGGCATCAATGAGAAGTTCTCGACGGGGCTGCTTGGGGGCACGGCGGAAAGCGTGACGCGCAAGTGTCCGAAGCCGGTGTTTGTGTCGACCAAGGAATTCCGGCCCATCACGCGGCCCTTACTGGCGTACGACGGGAGCCAGCGCGCCGCCGCGGCGATGCATGCGGCCGCCGAGTTCTGCGTCTCGCTGTCCTTGCCGCTGACCGTGCTGACCGTGTGCAAAGAGGCTGAGGCGGGAGAACGGATCGTGGCCGGCGCGCGCAAATATTCCCAATCCTACAGTCTCAATTCTTCGTGCCAGCTACAACTCGGGCATCCGACGGAACAGATCATCAGCTCTATCAAAGAGGGCGGGTTCGACCTGTTGTTCATCGGCGCCTACGGCCACAGTCGCATCATTGAGATGGTCCTCGGCAGCACGACGGAGTACGTGCTGCGCAACAGTCCGTGCCCGGTGTTTCTGAATCGATAGTTCCTGATTTGTTGGTCTCTGGTTTGTGGTCTCCGGTTTCTGGTTTGTGGTCTTGAAACCGGCTATTTGAACTTTTGGCCACGTACACCGGAGCGTTTCAGATACAGCATGAAGCCGGCGGTGAGTCTTTTCGTTGATTGGGCGAGACTCTTGAGTTGATCGAAGTCGGCCGATGTGATGTGACCCTGATCCAGCGCCACGTAGAGGTGCGCTTCCACTTCACCTGCGGAACCCTTCGCAATCGACAGGAATTGGGAGAATTCCGACGAGCCGCCGCGCTCGAAGCCCTCAGCGATGTTTGCCATGATAGAGATGGCAGCTCGGCGAATCTGATCCCGCAACCCGAAATCCTTTGCAAAGGTCCCTGCCCCCGAGCACGCGTAGACGGCCCGCGTCAGCTCGCGAGCTTTCTGTCAAGCCTCAATGTCCTCGAACTGCCTATTCGTACCCATACGTCGCGTCCCCAAAACCACAAACCACAAACCAGAAACCCTTCATCCGGATGCCGGCATCACCTCATCCACGAACACCTTATGGCTTATGGCCGATCGCTCTTGACTGTCAACGATCGACTGGCTCACAAAACCAGCAGGGCGAGCAGCGCCGCCGCAACTAAACCGACCCGCTCCCAGAAATGCGGCTGGATGATCGCGTGATCGGAGGCGATGCTGCGGATGTCGCGGGCCTGCATCTTGCCCGCCGTGACCGCTTCCACCACCTCGAGGCAGTCGCGTACTACCACTTCGCGGAAGGCCTTGCCGATTTCCGCGGAGGCGACGGATGGGTCGCCCTTGTATGTCACGGATGGACCGCCGTAGCCGTAATGGGCGTTGAGCAGCCAGCCGATGCTCTTGGAGAGAGAATCGACGGCTTCGCGGAGTTTCGCGGCATCAGAGCCACGGCGCGCGCGCCACTGCACGACGCGCTCGCCGAGCGTCGCGAGCGGCTTGAACGCCGGCGGGCCACCGAGCGGCAAGTCCCGATAGCAGGGCTCGACCAACTCCGGGCGATCGGCGAGCATGAAAGAGGTTTCCCAGCTGCCGGCATGCTCGCCGTTGAACAAGCCGCGCTTCTCAGCGTCCGTCAATGGCCGGCCGAGAAGCGACTCCACCGCCTCGGTGCGGGCGCCACGGATGATGCGGTGCAACACCAGGATGCAGGGTGTGAACATTTGCACCCCGTAGCGCTTGCTGATCTTCAAACACGCATGCTCCAACGCGGCCGCGTGACGCGGGCCACCGTGGCCGTTGGTCAGGACGATATAGCGGTATCCAGCACGGGCGAGCGAACGGCCATGCGCCGTGACGGCACCGCACACCGTCCGCTGGCCGGCGTTCATCGACCCCGCCAGCGGCAACTCATCGGTGCCGAGGGGCAGTGGGGGTAGTTGGACCACCGTCCAGTCCGCGTGCGCCTCGGCAAAGCGGCGTCCCGTCTCCTCGGCCATCCAGCGGGCCATGTAGTAATCCATGCCGATGGGTAAATGCGGTCCATGTACTTCGAGCGCGCTCACCGATTGAAAGCAAACGGTCCGGCGCATATCGAGGGCGCGTACCTTGGTGTATGACAGGTCTGCAGCCGCAATCGTCGCCATGTTTCCCTCCGATGCGGACCCACTGTACCAAGGTGTCGTGCACAGCCGCAAGGATGTGTCGGCGGCTGCGACAGCACGTGTATGTTGCACAGCGAGCAGTTGACAGGGGGTCGTTCCAGCCCCCGTGATCCTTGCACCAGCACGCGCGCTGTCATACGATTATGCGCCTCTATGCTGGTTCCGCGGGCCCTCCTCCGATTCTTGGCGCGTTATTCCGAAGGGCTCCGCCTGTCGGTGGAGCATGGACCGGTCTCCGGCGTGCTGTCCGAATACGCCAGTCGCAACCAACCGCATGGGACAGGGTTGGTCGGGCGCTGGCTTGACCGGAGCTTCTTGCGGGCTCGCATCTGGGAGGGGGTGCGGCAGCGCACGGCAACGACCAAGACGCTCATCGCCGAGATTCTCGCCAGGCGGCGTGCCGCCGGTGCCTCGACGATGGTCCTTGATGTCGCCGCGGGGACGGCACTGTACCTGCGCGAGCTGGCGCGCGAGTGCGGCGGTGAGGACTTGGTGATTGCCTGCCACGATCGCAACCCGCGCGAGGTGATGCTGGGGAGGCAGTTGGTGACGGCCGAAGGGCTGAAGCGGTTTACCTTCTCCGTCGGCGACGCGACCGACGAGTCGAGTTATCTCACGAGCAGTGACCCGGATGTCGTGCTGGCGGTGGGCCTGTTCGCGATCATGCCCAGTGACGATGATGTGCGCACGGTCATGCGCGTGGCCTTCAGACATTTGAGCGCTGGCGGGTTCTTCGTGTGCACGACGCTGGTCAAGCCTCCTGTGGGGCGGACGTATTGGGACGTCGATGCCTGTACGGGACGGCCCGCGGCACGCTCGCCCGAGACGATCGCCGGCTGGTTGCGCGAGATCGGATTTCGGAACATCGACCAGCGCTTCAGCCAATCGCGGGGCTTTGCACTGATCGGACAGAAGCCCGCGGCCACTGATCACTGATCCTCCCGGCTTCCAGACCGCTCCAGCATGCGGCCGGTGCTTTGTTGCACCTGCGCGTCGTCACCACGCAACAGGGCGGTGCGAAATGTGCGCGCCAGCGCGCGCATGAGCACGGCTTCGGCGGGATCGAGTTGATCGGCCAAGACGCTCAAGCGATCCATCGCGCGGCCGATGTGATCGACTGCTGCCACTGGGTCACCACGGTCGCGGGCGGCCATTGCCTCGATCAGTGTGGCGCTGACGGCGGCGACGGCCGGCGCCACCTGTTTGCCGAGGACCACCTCGATTTCTCCGAGCTGCGCGAGGACGGTTTCCAACGCCGTCGGGGCCGCTTCCGCGTGCTTGTGTGCCATCACATCCGTAGGCTACAAGGTTTGCGGCCAGGTGCAACCCGTGACTGGCGAGGAGGTGCGTACGTTATTCGTGATCATTGGGCACGATGCCCCAGACGGTAAAGACAAGCGCCCGCAGCACCGCCCGGCACACCTGCGGTACCTCGAACCGCTGGCGCAAGCGGGCAAGCTCCTGCTGGCCGGCCCGTTTACCGACGGCAGCGGCAGCTTGCTCGTCATCGAAGCCGAATCGCGCGCCGCCGTGTGGGACGTGGTCGCGCGCGACCCGTACGTGATCAACGGCGTCTTCAATCGTGTCGACGTGAAGCCGTTTCTGCAGGTGTTTCCGAAGATGTGATTACCGTCCTGGCGCCATCTCCGGCAACCTTCCGCCGCGGGTTGGTGTTCTGCGGCTGCTCCACCTTTGAGGACGAGCAGCCAGACGCGGCGGTCAGCAATCCATCCCCCAACCACTCGCTCACCAGCGCCAAAGCCCGCTCCGGGGCACGGGCTTCACCTAGGCGCTCGGCAATCTGCTCGCAGACCTCCGCGAAACACGCGCCACCGTATACCGCCTGCAAGGCCGCGGCCTCGACCAAGTCCATCGCTCGGTGGAAGGTTTGCAGATCCTGACGCCAGACGCGCAGCCACACCGGCTCGCACTGTGGCTCAGCAATCTTGACATCGCCACGCTGGGTCTGCCGCCAGATCTCGTGTACCGGCCAGCCGACCGCCAACAGCTGCAGCGATGGCGCGAGGTCAAAGCGCAACTCCGCCCAACGCTCCGGCGGCACGCCGGCGAGCGCGCCTGCCTCTAGCGGCTCTGCCTCGGCGGCGTCAAAGGCCTCCAGTATCGCCCACTCCAAGCGCGCCAAATCGGCCAAATACGGGCGCTGACTGCCTTCGGGATGGCCCCGGAGAAACCCAGCCAGGTGCTGGCCGGCGTAGCGCAGCGAGAAATGGGACGGCGGATGCACCAGAAGATAATCGGTGATCAGGTTGTGGAAACGGCTTTCACCCAGGACCGCAGCGACCGCGCCGAAGTCTCCTCTGAGCGCGTCGCGCAAGCGGTAAAAGTACATATTGGCATAGATGTCGAGCCGCTCGATCGATGAGAGACGCGCATCGCCGCGGACGAGGGACGCACCCACAGCACGTTCGCGCGGGCTCAGTCGCGCCAGCCCGGCCCTCACGCCTTCAGGCGCGGTGATCAGCTTCCAGAACAACTCTTGCGTCTGTGCGAGTGTCGGCGTTGGCCCCATGGGTTATCCGCTCACCAAGATTTTTCGCGTGCTGTGCTTCGGCGTAAAGGACAGCAAACGGTGGAATCCGGTCGTCCCACTCGATCACAGTCGATACACGGCCGAAGCGCCGCACGGCGTGCGCGTAGAGATCCCACACGGCATCGGCGACCGGGTGATCGTGAGTGTCATGCAAGAACGCTCCGCGGTCGCTGTACCCGGCAAGGTGAAACTGCTGCACACGGCCGATCGGGATCGCGTCCAGGTATTCGACAGGACTGAAGCCGTGATTCCAGGCGCTGACGAACACGTTGTTGACGTCGAGCAGAATGCCGCAGTCGGCCTGCTCGGCAACCTGACTCAAGAACTCCCACTCCGGCATCGTCGAGTGCCGGTACTCGAGGTACGTCGAGACATTCTCGAGGAGGATGCGGCGTCCCAGGATGTCCTGGACTTGCCGCACGCGCGCTACCACGTGCGCCAGGGTCTCGTGGGTGTAAGGGAGTGGCAGCAGGTCGTGCAAGGTGTGACCGCCGATACTGCTCCAGCACAGATGGTCCGAGATCCATGCCGGCTCGAACCGGCGCGCCAGCTCCTTCAGCTGGCGAAGGTAGTCCCGATTCAGAGAGTCCGTCGATCCGATCGACAGCGACACCCCATGCAGCGCGATCGGATAGCGTGTCCGTATACGTTCCAACGTGTGTAGCGGCCGGCCACCGCGGATCAGGAAGTTCTCGGAGATGACCTCAAACCAATCCACCGCCGGCCAGACATCGAGGATTTCGCCGTAGTGCTTGGGGCGCAGGCCGACACCGTAACCGAGAAACGGGAAGTGCATGGAGCAATCAGCCGTCAGCTCTCAGCTGTTCCGAACGGCGCGATGCGCCGTGTGTCTGCAGCTGAGTGCTGAAACTGTTTCTACTTCTTCACCGTACCGCCTTTGGCCGTGCATTCGTCGGCCGACATATCCACCCACCCCTTGCCCTTGCATTCGTTCTTGCCGGCACAGTCATGCTTGGCGCTGGCGCACGCCCCTTGGCCTTTGCAGGCGTTGACGCCTTCACAGTGCACCTTCCTCGGCCTCGGTTTTCGTTGTGCCGGACTCCGCCAGGGCGCCACGGGCGAGGAACATCCCGGCCACCGCCGTAGCGAGTACCGCTCCTCTGACAGTTTTGCGCATACAACCTCCTTCACTGCAGCACCACCGGAAGTGATCCCTCCGACGAGCCACATCTCGTCAAGCAAACAACTGAACGGATGGATTCATTACTATCTGAATGTCCGGCTGGGTTCAATCCAGGTACCGATAGTGCTCCTCAAACTCTTCTCGCAAAACGGCGAGCGCTGGGCTATCTAGGGTCGGTATGTTTATCCGTTCTGACGGCACTGATGCCGGCACCGGGCCGGGTGCGGTATCGCCCTTGCCGCACGTGCGCGTGGAGGCCACGGCGTCTTTGGTTTTTGCGATCATTGCATCCGTTTGGTTCGCGACCCCGCTATACGCTCAGCCTTTCGCATACGTGGCGAATTACGCGTCGCGAACCGTCTCCGTCATCGATACCGCTACCAGCACCGTCGATGCTTCGCCAATCACAGTCGGCATCGGACCGAAAGCGATTGCTCTTGCGCCGGACGGCACTCGAGCGATATGTCGCGAACGTTTCGGGAACGGTTTCCGTCATCGACCTCGCCACTCGCACCGTCCACTCCCTGTCACTCACTTATGGCCTCTTCGGAGCGGCAATCACCCCCGACGGCCGCCTCCTGTACGTGACGAACTTCGAAACCGGAATCCTGTCGGTCATCGACACGCAAAACGAATCGACGAGCAACGTTACCCTCGGCGGAAGTCCAACCGAGGTCGCTGTGACGCCGGATGGCCGGCGCGCGTACGTTTCGAACTACAGTGCCGGAACCGTGTCGGCAATAGATGTCGACAGTAATCAGATAGTGGACACGCCAATTGCGGTCAGCTCACCCCGCAGCATCGCGATAACTCCGGACGGCAGCCGCGCCTACGTGCTCAACTACATCCCCGGTACCGTCTCGGTCCTCAACCTGGTTGCTAACACCCTGCAAGGACCGCCGATTCCAGTCGGAGCACATCCAAGCGGCATCGCAATGACCCCGGATGCAACACATGTCTACGTGGTCAACTATGGCCCCGGTACTGTCTCGGTGATCAACACCGCCACGGATACAGTGGAAGGGGGCCCGATAACCGTTGGGGCGGGACCTGCCAGCATTGCGATTACACCAGACGGGATCGATGCATACGTAGGCAACTACAAGTCGAACGACATCTCCGTCATCGACACCGCGACGAAGGCGGTGCGCATCACGCTCGAGGGAATTGGAAAGGCGCCCCGCTACATCGCCATCGGCGCAGCACCGAGCCCAACCGTGTGCCCCGGCGACTGCAACGGCGATCACGCCGTCACAATCAACGAGCTGCTGACGCTCGTGAATATTGCGCTGGGCGCCTCCCCAATGTCCGACTGTCCCGCCGGCGATGTCAATCACGACGGGCAGATTTCGGTAGACGAGATCCTCAGGGCGGTCAACGCTGCGCAGGCAGGCTGTCCGTAGCCGGCATCGTCGGGCTTGTGTCTGCCTGAGGTGACAGGTGTTCAGGCACAAGGACAGCAGTATCCACGACAGCCGGTGAGAAACTCCCGCGTGCATCGTGCGTGGGGTTACCATGCGAATGGAACGCCTCTTGCTGTCACCGCAGTGAGACAGTTCGGAGGTTATGAGGATTCTACGCGCAGTGGTGGATGGCGGTGTACGGCTGCTGGTCATCGTGTTCCTGATGCCGGCGGTGCTGATCGGCTGCCAGGATGCCGGCGCCCGGGCGAAGACCACCGGGGCCCCGGATCCGAGCGACGTTCGGCTGAGTTCGGACTTGCTCAGCAGTGGTCAGGTGCGTATCGAGCCGGTCGCCGCCAGCGTCGAACCAATCATCATTCGGACATCCGGCAAGGCGACCTTCAACGAAGAGCATTTGAGTTATATATCATCACCATTAGTCGGCCGGGTGACTTCGCTCCGGGTGCGGCCCGGCGAGCGGGTTGCGGCAGGGCAGACACTGGCGGTAATCGACAGCGCTGATTTGGGCTCGGCGTTCTCCGAGTACATCAAGGGGTGTGCCGACCTGGTTCTCGCGGAGCGCAACCACCGCTTGGCCCGGGAACTCCTGTCCGCCAAGGCGATGGCCCGCAAAGAGGTCCAAAAGGCGGAGGATGAATTCGTCAAAGCCAAGGCCGATCGGCGCCGCACGCGCGAGCGCCTGGTCTCCCTCGGCGTGGAGGAATCGGAGCTTGACCAACCGCTCGACACGCTGCATGTCCGTTCTCAGTTCAACCTGTCGTCTCCGATCGGTGGCACCGTCGTCGAACGGACCGTGACGTTGGGGCAGATCGTCGGCGGTGATACTGCGGCACGGCTGTTCGTGATTGCCGATCTGGGCACGTTGTGGGTGACCGCGGATGTCTACGAGAAGGACCTGTCGCTGGTGCGGCCGGGAGACGAGGTGCGGATCCGTGCTGCCGCCTGGCCGGATGAGGAGTTCATCGGGCACATCAATTACATCGGCGACGTGGTTGACCCCTCCAGTCGTACCGTGAAAGTGCGCGCCACGGTCGAGAACCCACAGCAGCACCTCAAACCCGAGATGTTCGTCACCGCGACGGTGTACACGGCGGCGAACGCCACGGTGACGACCGTACCGCTCGCCGCCGTGCACGGTGAAGGCACCGGCCAACCGTATGTGTTTACCGTCACGGATGGCAACCGTCTACTGCGGCGGCAAGTGACTTTAGGGAACAAATCGGATGATCATGTCGCGGTCACGGCCGGGCTCTCCACCACGGATCGGGTCGTAACCGAAGGGTCGATCCTCCTCAAAGCCGAGGCGGAGCGCCAGGCCGACGGCTAAGGCCGCGCCGAGCGTCTGTCCGGTCGGTTAAGAACCGTCGCCTGGTCGATCCAGCCGCACCCGCTTAGCGCGTTGTTCACGGCCTGAATGATGAGGGCAATGTCAACCGCGCCACCGCTCGGAACGCCGTCCGGGCACGCCGAAGGTTGTGCGGTGCCCAAGGCGATGTTCACCAGAGTGATGATCTCGTTCACGCCGACGTCGCCGCTGCCATCGCAGTCACCGGTGCACGGCGGTAGCCCCGTGGGGCTCGGAGTAACCGAAAGCGTCGGGGTGTTGGTCGGCGTCTGAGTGGCTGTCGCCATCGGGGTTACAGTGCCAGGCGTTTCACTCGGCGGCGCCGCGAACGCAACTCCTCGCGGCACCCCGCCAATTGGCACCGTCGCTGCCACTTGATTCGTCTCTGCGTCGAGGATCAGCACGCTGCCTTCGTCGACCGTCACATAGGCACGGCCACCGTCCGGAGCGAATGCAATGTCTTGCGGGCGCTGCTGAAGCGGGAGGTTCGCGGACACCTTGTTGTGTCTCGTATCGATAACGACGATCGCGTTGCTGGTGGACGAAAACTGGCCTACGGTCGAAACGTACGCAACGGCACCGTCGGGCCGCACGGCGATGTGGCGAGGCATTGCTGATAGCGCAATGGTTCCGGTAACCGTAAGCTGCCTGGCATCGACGACCGAAAGCGTCGCGCTCTGGCTGTTCACCACGTACGCCGTGCGACCGTTCGGGGTGATCGCGACATCGGTCGGATATGTGCCAACGCCTATGGTGTTCTTCACCTTGCCATTGCTGGTGTAGATCACCCCGACGTTCGCGCTGTTGAAGTTTGGGGCGTACGCCACCCGCCCATCGGGGGTGACGGCGACGGCGATCGGATGCCCCCCTAACCGGATGGTATTCTTCACGGTGTTGGTCGCTGTATCCACGACGGAGATGCTCCCGGGCAAATTACAGTTCTTTTCCTCACCGCAGTAGTTGGCTACGTAGACTTGCGTGCCGTCGGGAAGCAGCGCGACAGCGTTCGGACTGTACCCCACCGGCACGACGGCAACGACGCTGTGCGTTTGCGTATCGATGACAGACAACGTCGCGGCCGTGCTGTTGGCAACGTACAGGCGGTGACTGGCGGGGTCGATCGCGAGCGCCAGCGGTCCGCCGCCGACAGGAATGGTGGTCAGCAAGGCATTGGTATCCATGTCCCTGACTGAAACGCTAGCAGCCAAAGAATTCGCCACGTACCACTGCGACTCTCCGCGAGCCGGCCACAACGCCAGCACCGAGACCAGGAGCAAGAGGCCGTGGATAGTTCGTATTAGCGGGTTAATTGTCACAAGACCCACTCAGACATTCCCACACTCTCGTGCCCTTCCCCTAAAACCTCAAAGGTCCCCTCTGAATACGCCGGGAATAACCCCCCGGTCAAGCCTTGGCGGGGCTGGCAGTTACAACCGGCCCGCAGCCCCCGCGCATGCAAGGACGACTTTCGCTGAGAGAGAAGCCGTGACGTGTCACTACCAACTGCGGCGCTTTCCTTGACGACTTTAGAGAACTCCCTTTTTGGTTAAGGAGAGTCAGCATGGCGGTGGATCTCGATCAAGAGCAGGGCAGCTTGCGCGGGCATCGCTGCCTCTGTGCCATGGTCTAAAAGGCGAGTGGCAGAAGTGGACTGAGCTTGATGAGGGGCGACTGATAGGGTTCGTGTGTCCGAATCCGAATTGTCGGTACGTCGTGCTAATCGCTGCAGAGTAGCTATCCAAGGGGCGCCCAGGGTCCTTTCGGCCGTGGTGCTCATACTCATGGAGATGACGCAGATCCGGAGTGTGATCTCTTTAACTCAGGACGGTCTCGGGGGCGGCGTGCCGGCTCACCAGCCACTCCGGGCACAGGTACATAAACGCTTTCGTGGCTGCCAGGGTGACAAGCAGTTCGTCGAGAAAGCCGGGCACCTGCCAGTTGTCGGGGAATATGTCCCATGGTGATGAGAGCCAGTAGACGAGTGCGACTCCCAGCAGTGCGCGCGCCGTGTAGGGGGTCTGGCGGTCGCGAAGGAGCTTGAAGAACGTTCGAAATCCCTGCGCAACGTACTCTAAGAGCGACGTCAGACGGCCCCGCCGCAGATCAGAAAACAGGCGTACGTCGGCGACGGCGGAAAGTGCCGCTATCGCCAAGAAGACAATCGTCCATAATAGCACGTACGACCACGCGTACGTTATCTCGCCAAGAAGTACTGGGAGTGCGGGGAGTGCGCGCTCTAACGAGTGCTCTGCATGCACTATCCCGCGCTCCGCCCAAGGCGCTGAGCTCGTCATGACAATTACAGGCTTCTGTGCCCCTTATAGCGCGCTGACCGACGGCTGTCGAATTGGGTCTTCATTATCCCCCCAGTGCTCGCGTCGCCCCGCGTGCATGAGCGGTTGTGGGCAGACGTTATCATGGGGCTTCTCGACCTTGCAATACAAAAAGCCCGCTCCTCGCTCCTCGCAAACCGGCGAGCGATGGTTTACCTCCATCATCAACACCGCTACCAATACCCTCGATGCCTCGCCAACGCCGCACAGGCAGGTTGTCCGTAGCCGGCATGCTCTTTGTGTCTGCGTGAGGTGACGGGTGTTCGGGTAAAAGGACAGCATTTTCCCGGACTGTTAGTGAGAACCCCCCCGTCCGTTATGCGTGGGGTTGACGCGCCAATGGAACGCCCCTTGCTGTCCACCGCGGTAAGAAGTTTGGGGCCTATGGTCGGGGCTTGGCGCTGCAGGCAGACAGCCCAACTGCGGCAAACCCCCGACGGCAGCCAGCTGCAATATGCGCCATGACGGCCCGTCTGGCGTGATGGCAATACTCGCCGGTGCATGCACGGCCAAGAAAGACCATTACGCAAGATCAGTTCCCCGGCTTGGTCCGCGAAGAGTATGACTTCACCCCTGTGCCTCGCCAATATTCCATCCGCCGCGCCTTGAACCGGAATCGGCCCCTTCCGACAACACGACGGTCGCTCCCACTCTTGCTATCGCAGCGGTCCGCTCGCATCTTCCGGCGATGCTGCTTCTTCTCAAGCTCACCCTCTGGGCCTGTCGCGCCCTGGCACTCTCTCGACAGGCGCTCGTCCTCGACACCGCGGCGCCGTCGCGCGTTGATCGTGCGCTGCTTAACACGGCGGCCCGCGCGCGTGAGCGAATTCGCCCCAAGGGTGACAAATTGCGTGCCGCTGCGCCGACAAGCCGGTGCGCCTTGTGGGGAACTTTCATCCCCTGATCCTCTGCGCCTTTTCGCGGCGCACAACTATGACCCCCTTGGGTTGTTCCCAGGAAGCGCTACTGGCTCGCTGCGCGCCGAGGCAACGGGAAACTGCACCGTGAACTTTGCCCCATGCCCGATGCCGTCACTGTGCACCTGGATCGTCCCCCCGTGCAGCTCCACCAAGTGACGCACGATGGACAGACCCAGACCCAAGCCGTCTCCTCGTCTGACATTACGGTCGCCCTGCCGGAATGGCTCGAAGATGAACGGCAACACCTCGGGGGCGATTCCGTCCCCAGTGTCACGAATAGTGATTGTCACGTGCGAGCCGGCGCCCTTCAGGGATACTTCAATTTGCCCGCCTTCCGGCGTGAATTTCACGGCGTTAGACAGGAGATTCCAACATACCTGTTGCAGCCGGTCCGGATCTCCGGCGATGATACCCGCACCGGGATCGAGCTTCACGACCAACTGTAGCCGCTTCGCATCGGCGGCCGGACGCAAGACCTCTACCGCCGCTTCGATGGCGCCGCGCACGTGAATCGGCCGCACCTTGATATGCAGGCGCCCCGCGACGATACGCGAAACATCCAGCAGGTCCTCAACCAACCGCGCCTGGATCTTGGCATTCCGGCCGATAGTCTCAAGGGCTTGCATCGCGGCGGCGCCGGATAGCTGATCCGTCTGGAGCACGTGCACCCAACCCGCGATGGCGCTCAACGGGGTCCGCAGCTCGTGCGATACCATGGCGAGGAAGTTGTCCTTGGCTTGGTTTGCCGCCTCGGCCTCGTCCCGTGCGCGCTGGGCACGCTCCTCCGACCTCCGTCGCGCCTCATTCAGCACACTGATGAGCAGACCAGCGGCGACGAACTCACCCAAACGCACCGCCGCGCTCTCGTCGCGTAAGCTGAACGAGTAGTATGGTGGCAGGTAGAAGTAGAGGGCGAAAAACCCATTGAGCACGGTAGCAACCAGTCCGGCGCCGAGCCCAGCGAACCACGAGCTGCACATCACCGCAGCCAAAAACACCAGCAAGGTGTTCGGCTCGGTCAGCGGATTGTCGATAAGCAGTGTGATCCCGAGCGCAGCACAGCTTGCAAGCACCGCGACACCACAGCGGAGCAATAAGGGACGGGCACTTGCGGATCGTTCCGTCATCTTTACGGACGGCCGTATACACCCGCCGGTGATCACGACCTTCGCACCGGTTCGGGGCGATCCGTGCGGCTGCGCCCCCGAGAGGCCAACAGAATTGAGCGCTGTTTTCATAACCGTTCCCCGTCCGGCCCGTTCTTCAGCCCAGGGCAATGCTGACACAACACACGGTTCCTGGTTCGATGGTAATCATGTGATCTCCCGCTGCTTCGCGCCGTGAGGGAGTTTTTGAAGAAGCAGGACCCATGCCCACTGGCGGACAACAGAGCCACCGGATTTCAGCATCCCAGCGCTGTCCGGACTATGTGGCGGAGTCGCCAACGCGGCACAGGTTGCCGTTAGGGATGTACCATCCAATTCCACGGTCAGCGTAACGCCGGAATGAGGATACCGACCACCGGTGTGTCGAAGTCAACACCACAACGTCCGCCGGCCGGGGTGTGTGGCGGCCGGCCGGAGTCTATCGCGAAGGAAACACCGCGCCGCACGACGACGGCGAGGGTTGGGGAGGTCGTTATCCGCTATCCGAGCCGTCAAGTGTCTTCACCTGGCGGTTGTTCTTCGTGCCAAGCCCGACGGGGCCTGACAGGTGCTACCAGCCTCACCGCGACGGGAAGAACGAGAGTCCGATGGTGAAAAAGTGGGTGTTCAACCCATCGTTCACGCGAGTGATGCCTGCGTTCGAGATGTGGCGTATGCGGTAGGATATCGTCAGCGCTGTCGTTCGGTCGAGAAACCAGTGCAGTCCGCCGCCGCCTTGCGAGCTAAATTCGAAATGGCCGCCCAACCGCTCTCCGCGCAGGCCCGTGTAGAGCACGCCCTCGCCGCCTTCGAGGAACGGGACCAACTGCTGACCGCGATCATAGCGCAGGGAGAAGAAGAGCGGATTCACGCCGGCCTCCACGGTGTTCATGGTATTGGTGATGTACGAGACGATCGGCTCGACCACAAACTCGGCATGCACCTGGTGGCTGGCCAGTGGGTTCTCGATGGCCGCCGGGAAAAACAGGCTCACCCGCGGCAATACCGACACGAATTGGATATTGTCACGAGTCGCGCTTCCGTAGGCCGTGCGCAGCGCAAGCGATTGCAGCCACGGCCGTCCACCGTCATCGGCCTCGGCATTCGCCGCAGGTAACCAGAGCGCCATCACCAAGGTGAGCAGAGCGACCAATCGGGGCGGCATGATGCTGGGCAGCGCTGGAGACGCAAAGGCTTGCTAGTCAAACGAAATGGACAACCGGAAGCTCCGCTTACCCAATTGCCCCAGTTTTTCCCATCGTCACCACGGTCGCCCCAGGCAGCCTACATGCCCTGGCGACAACTCCGGATTCCTCTCCGCCATGAGCCGCAACACATCTTCGGGGGTGATCCCTTCTTCCACCGCGATACACACCAATTTCATCGTCGCAAGCTTCTCAGCTGCGACATCGAACGGAACACTGCCTCCGCCACTTGACTGATGTGGCGCTCTCATTCGTGCTCCTCCTGAAATGCGTTCCAGCAAGATTTCATTGCCTCCCGGCATTGGACCCTCTCGTTCGGCTTGCCCTTTGCCCATAGCTCAGCCACGGACCAACTCATAAATTGAGAGTACGCCGAGCAGGGTGAAGCCAACCCGAAACCCCCAGCGGATCCACCACTCACGTACTCGCGGGTCTTTCAGTGTCTCGTTCAGTGGCATACTCCGCACTACAGCAAGATTCGCACTCAGCATGTTAACTCTGGTCGATTGGTAACGATGCGGTGTGTCCGCTGTCTCAAACCGGTGACAATCTACGTGCTTCCATGACAAGGTGAGACAGCACGAACCAGGCAGTCAACTGTTCGTGGGAGTGCCCATGGCCGGCTGGCCATCCGAAGACGATGAAAAGCAAGCGCCCCTCGCCCCTGCCACTTCCGGCACGGGAGAGGGTTCGGGTGAGGGCTGGGATGCTGCGAGGTCTCGTATTTTCAAAGGAGGACAAACTCGAACAGCGGGTACGGGTTACGAACTACGCTTGCGATCGGCTTGTCGCGTTTGGGCACGGGACAGGTGTGGAGTGTGGTGCTGCGCCTCTTTTCGATCGAGCGCCCCAGCCGTGTCAGTGTGGGAGTAGCACGTACGACCACACGTGCGTTATCTCGGCAAGTACTGGGAACGCGCGCGCTAACGAGTGCTCTGCATGCGCTATCCCGCGCTGCGCCCAAGGCGCTGAGCTCATCATGACAATGGCAGGCTTCTGTCCCCTTGTAGCGCGCTGACCGACGGCTGTCGAATTGGGTCTTCATTATGCCCCAGTGCTCGCGTCGCCCCGCGTGCATGAGCCGTTGTGGGCGGACGCTATCATGGGGGTTCTCGGCCTTGAAATGAAAAAGGGCCTGCTCCTCGCAAACCGGCGAGCGATAGGCTTATCTCCATCATCAACACCGCCACCAATACCCTCGATGCCTCGCCAACGCCGCACAAGCAGGTTGTCCGTGGGCGGCATGCTCTTTGTGTCTGCGCGATGCGACAGGTGTTCATATACAAGGACAGCATTTTCCAGGACTGTTAGTGAGAAAACGCCGCGTCCATCATACGTGGGGTTGACGTGCCAATGGAACGCCTCTTGCTCCCCACCGCGGTAAGACAGTTCGGAGTCCATGGGAATTCTACGTGCACTGGTGGGAGTCGTACGGGTGCTGGTTCTAGCGCTCCCGATCTCCGCGGGATTGATGGGGTTGAGTTTCGCTCTCTGCACTGGCGACGCGAGCGCTGCACTGGTTCGTCCGGCGCGGCAGGAGCGCGCGCCCACCGCCCTCCACCAAGACCGTCCACAGATGCTGGAGGGGCGGGTGGTTGCGGTGCGCCGGCTCAGCCGTGTAATCACAATCCGTACGCCGGCGGGCACAACGCACGAAGTGGCCATCTCTCCCGGGGCCAAAGTACAGGCGCGCGGGGCGGCCGGATTGAATGCCGTGCGCAGCGGTACCGTCGTTCGGCTCAACACCGTGGCCGGGCGTGACGGCAAGCGTGTCGCCCGTTCCGTTGCCGTGCGCTGAGCGCAGCGCTCCTCCGGCGCACGCTGGGTTTTGAAGTAAGGAGCAATCGAACCGGTGCGGATCCTCAACGGCTACTGCTCGTCTGAGCCACTTCACATACGTGCGCCGATGCGCCGAACGACGAGAATGATCTGCCAACGGAACATAGGCCTCGTCATCATCGCCACCGCACTGGCGACAGTCAGTGTCGGGGAAGCCCGCGCCGAATCGCCCTTATCCGTCGACGACATCGTTGCAATGGCGTTGCAGGCTAATCCGCAGGTGCGCGCTGCCCGCAAGCGCTGGCAGTCCGCAGAGCATTCGATCCTCCCGAACTATGCGCCCACCGACCCGACGCTCAGCTTTGCCAACCTCGATAGTCCGACCAACGGTTTCACCAGCCCGTCATCGCAATCGTACCAGGTGAGCCAAGCCCTCCAGTTTCCCGGCAAGGGCTACCTGCAAGGCAAGACGGCGCGGCGCTCGGCGGATATTGCCAGGCTGACGTACGACGCGACCGTGCGTGACATCCGGGCGCAGGCGGAAGTGGTGTTCTACCAACTCCTGCTCGACAACGCTTCGGCCGATCTCGCCGCGGAGAACGTCGCCAATCTGCGGCGCGTGCTGGAGGTCACCCAGGTCGCCTACTCGGCCAACCGCGTCACGCAGGCGGACTTCATCAGTGCCGAGTTCGATTTCGCTGCCGCCGAGCAGCAGCAGCGCCAGTTCGAAACGGCGACCGCCAATGACAAGACCACTCTCAACCAGGTGCTCAACCGAGCACCCGGCGAACCACTCGATGTGCAGCGCCGCCTGGACCTGACACCGCTCGAAATCCGACTCGACACCTTGATCGACCGCGCCAGCCGCATCCGGCAAGAGATCCTGCAGGCGGCGCTCGGAGAAGAGAACGCGGCGACGGCGCTCACCTTGGCCAAGCTCGAATATGCGCCGGATCTCACGCTCGGGTACATTTTCGACCGCTATGTGCTGACCTCCGCGGGGCCGTCCGACACGCGCCTGCAAACGCATGGCATTTCCATTGGCTTCAATCTGCCGCTCTTTTTCTGGTTGCGGCAACGCGAGGACGTGGAACGCGCGGCCTACGACCTGCAAGCGGCGCGCGATGACCTGACCTCGATCCGCACCCAGACCGGCGCACAGGTCACCACCGCGTATCGGCAGGCTGAGCTGGCGTACCGCACGGCGCTGCTGTACCGCGATTCGCTGATCGCGCTGGCGCAGCAAGGATTCGACGTTGCGCTGGTCGCTTACCAGGGAGGCAAGATCGATTTCGTCAGCCTCGCCAACACCCTGCGCCAGCGCAACGACGCCAGGGTGGCGTACCTACAAGCGGCGAATCAGTTTCTGGCACAACGTGTTGGCCTCGAACAGGCCATCGGCGAGCCGCTCGCCGCTGCCACTGAAGGAAGCCGAAGCCGATGAAGCTGGCCGCCCTGCTCCTCGGCCCTCTGCTCCTAACTGGATGCGCCGGCTCCCCCGCGAGCAGCGAGAGCGTCAACACGCCGGCGGTACAGCCCCGGCTGGTGCGCCAGGCAGACGGCGCTGAATTGCTGGAGCTGCGGGCGCAGGCAGTGCCGGGCATGACGGTGGCCACGGTCAGCGAAGTCGAGCTGCCGCGCATGTTGGAGACCAGCGGACAGGTGGCGTTCGACGACCGGCGCGTGGCCACCATCATCTCGCGGGTAACCGGCCGCGTCGAGGCGGTGAACGTGTCGCAATGGGACAGCGTCAAACGTGGCCAGCCGATCGTCGCGCTCTACAGCCCGGATTTCATGACGGCAGAGGCGGAATACTTGCAGGCATTGAAGACGTCACAACTCAACACCCAGCCGGCGTTGTCCGAGCACAGTCTGCTCGCAAGCGGAATGGTGGCCGCCGCCCGGCGGAAGCTGGAGCTACTCGGGTTGGACAACAGTGACATCGACGCGATCAAGACGCCGAGCACCACGGTGGTGATGCGCGCGCCCATCAGCGGCATGGTGACCGAAAAGCAGGTGATGCGTGGCTCGCAGGTGAACCCGGGTGACGTGCTGTTCACCCTCGGGATGTTGGACGAGGTCTGGATTACGGCGGACATCTATGAGGCCGACCTGGCCCGGGTGCACGCCGGCCAGGAACTCGAAGCGGTCCCCATTGCCTTCCCCGACCAGGTGTTCAAAGGGGTCATCACCCGGATCAGCCCCAACATCGATCCCAACACGCACACGTTGCAGATCCGCTGCCAGGTGCGCAATCCGGATCTCCGCCTCAAACCGCAGATGCTTGTGCGCGTGCGTGTGGTGACAACGCCAGGCACGGCGCTGGTGGTGCCGCAGGAAGCGCTGGTCTTCGAAACCGACGGCTACTACGCCTTTGTGCAGGCGGGGCCGGATAGAGTGATGCGCCGGCGTGTGGTTGTGGCCTCCTGGAACGAGCAGGGATACGCTCGTGTACTGGCCGGTCTGACCGCAGGCGAACGTGTCATCCAAGGTCAGTCCATCCAGGCTAACGCCCTCTGGCATCAGGCACATGGTGAGAGTTCGTAGGCGAGGGTAGTTGTGCTCGGCGCCTTGGTGCAGTTGGCGCTTCACGAGCGCGTGGTGGTTCTTGGCGCCGCGCTGCTTTTGGTGCTCGCGGGGTTCTATTCCTTCCACGAGCTTGACATCGAGGCCTATCCGGATCCGGTGCAGCCGGTGGTCATCGTGCTGGCGCAGCCGAGCGGGCTGGGCGCCGAGGAAGTCGAGAAGCTGGTCACGGTTCCACTGGAAGTCGGATTGGCCGGCATGCGCAATCTGCAATCGGTGCGCTCGAGCTCGCTGTTCGGCCTCTCCTTCGTCCGCTGTTACTTCTCATGGGACAGCGACTACTATGACGACCGCACTGAGGTCATCAACCGCCTCGGTTTCATCAGCCTGCCACAAGGAATCACCCCCGCCATTTCGCCGGCAAACCCGCTCGGCGAGATCTACCGCTACATGGTCGAGAGTCCCGATCACGACTTGACCAAAGAAAAAGAGATCGAGGACTGGGTCCTGGAGAAGCAATTCAAGACGGTGCCGGGCGTGATCGACGTCACCAGTTTCGGCGGCTTGGCCAAGGAGTATCACGTTGACGTCGATCCGGAGAAGCTGATCAATTACCAAGTCCCGCTGTCGACGCTGACCGCCGCGATCGGCAATGCCAACACCAGTGTCGGCGGCAATTACCTGCGCGTGGGCGAGCAAGCCTTCAACGTCCGCGGTATCGGCTTCATTCGTTCCTTGGACGATATCCGCAGCATCGTACTCTCGGCGACCAACTCAACGCCGGTCCGAGTGGGTGACGTGGCGAACGTCGACACCGGCTATGCGCCGCGCCTCGGTATTGTCGGTATGAATCGCCGCAACGAGGTCGTGCAGGGGATCGTACTGATGCGCAAGTATGGCGACACGTCGAAGACGCTCAAGGACGTGAAGGCCAAGGTCGAGAGCCTCAATACCTCGGGTATCTTGCCCAAGGGCTATCGGATCAAGCCGTACTACGATCGCACCAGCCTGGTGGAGACGACACTGCACACGGTGTTGGAGAACCTGTCCATCGGGATTGTCCTGGTGTTTCTGGTGTTGGTGTTCTTTCTCGGCAACCTGCGTACCGCCATCATTACAGCCATCAATATTCCGCTGGCGCTGTTCGGAGCCTTCGTCCTGATGCGTATGTCGGGGATTGCCGCCAACCTCATCTCCCTCGGTGCGATCGATTTCGGCATTATCATCGACTCCACGGTCATCGTGATGGAGAACATTTTCCGTCACCTGACCTCGGATGAGGCGGCGCACGAGAGCACCACACACATCATTCTGCGCGCGGCACGAGAGGTTGGCGGGCCGATATTCTTCTCGACGCTCATTTTCGTCATCGCCTTTCTGCCGTTGTTCACCATGCGTGGGGTGGCGGGGGCGATCTTTTCACCGATGTCGCATACCTATGCCTATGCGCTCGGTGCCGCCATCCTCCTGGCCGTGACCCTTTCCCCGGTACTCAGCTCCTTCCTGCTGCCCAAGAGAATGTCAGAGAACCGCAACGTTGTGTGGAATGCCGTGCGCCGCGGCTACCATGCGCTGTTTGTGCGGGTACTGGCGTGGCCGAAAGTGACGTTAGCGATCCTCGTCGTCCTCATCGGCGGCGTCTTGTCCCTGTTCCCCATGTTGGGTGGGGAATTCCTGCCCCACCTCGAGGAAGGCAATATCTGGGCGCGAGGGACGATGCCGCTGAGCGTCTCGTTGGAGTATGGCGCACAGGTGGCCGAACGGGCCCGCGATGTGTTTCTGTCGTTTCGCGAGGTGAAGACGGTCGTCTCGCAACTCGGCCGGCCTGATGACGGTACCGACGCCACGGGGTTCTTCAATCTCGAATTGTCGGCGGAACTCAAGCCGGATTCGTCTTGGCGGAAGGGGCTGACGAAGGCGGCGTTGGTGAAGGAGATCGACGCCAAGCTGACATACGAATTCCCTGCCATCAATTTCAGTTACTCGCAGTATATCGAGGACAACGTCAACGAAGCGATGTCGGGGGTGAAGGGCGACAACTCGGTGAAGATATTCGGTCCCGACATCGTCACTGACGAGACGGTGGCCAATCAGGTCTTGGCGGCGCTGAACAAGGTGCCTGGAATCGTCAACACCGCCGTGTATCGATCGCTGGGACAGCCCAACTTGTTGATCACCCCGGACCGCACGGCATGCTCGCGCTACGGCCTCAACGTCGGCGACGTCGCGGCCGTGGTGCAGGCGGCAATCGGTGGTCAGGCGGTCACGCAAGTGCTGGAAGGCGATCGACGCTTCGATCTCGTGATCCGCTGGTTGCCGCAGTATCGGCAGAGTCTCGATGCCATCCGACAGATCCGAGTGGCCGCGCCCGCCGGTGGGTTTGTTCCCCTCGCGCAGGTTGCGGACGTCAAGACCGACGAGGGTGCCTCATTCGTCTATCGTGAGAACCTCGAGCGCTACGTGCCGCTACGCTTCAGCGTGCGTGGGCGCGACCTGGCCGGCGGCGTGGAGGAGGCGAAGCGGCGCATCGCCCAGGAGCTCAAGTTGCCCGAGGGCGTTCACCTGGAATGGGCCGGGGAATACGGAGAGCTGCAGCAGGCCAATCGGCGGCTGATGATCGTCGTGCCCCTGGCCTTGATGCTCATCGTGGGAGTCCTCTATGCAGCGACCAACTCATTGGTCGACACGTTCGTCATCGTGGCGCAATTGCCGGTGGCCTGTCTCGGCGGCATTTTGGGGCTGATTCTCACCGGTACACCGTTCAGCATTTCGGCGGCGGTGGGCTTCATTTCGATCTTCGGCATCGCCGTGATGGACGGCATTCTGCTGAGCTTTTACATTCGCCAGCTGTGGGACGAAGGCCATCCGTTTACCGAGTCGATCATCATGGGTTCCGACCGCCGCCTGCGCGCCACCATGATGACCGATCTGGTGGATGCTTTTGGCCTCCTGCCCGCGGCGATCTCCGCCCGGATCGGCGCGCAAACCCAACGCCCGCTCGCCATCGTGGTCATTGGTGGCGCCCTCGCCATCCTCCTGCTGACACGCGTGCTGCAGCCCACCCTGATCTATCTCTGCCACCGCAAACTGCGGCTGGCCGAGAAAAACGGGATGGCCGTCCTGCACCGCGCGATGTCGTAGTTCGTGTCTTTTCGGCCGTGATGCGTAGTGCCTGGGACGGCGCTAGCCAAGGCCATATTCTCGCCATGGACCAGCTACCGAGGTCCAGCGCGCAGTATCTTCACCGCCTTAACCTCTAGACTTCACGGTCATTCTCGCTCAAACTCGGCCGGAACTTCAGCTTGGACAGCCATGGTTAACCGCCTCATTGCATTTTCACTGGAACAACGGCTCATCGTCGTTGCACTGAGCGTACTGTTGGTCGGGGCGGGTGTGGTTGCGTTCCTCCATCTGCCGATCGAAGCGTATCCCGAGCTGTCGGACGTGCAGGTACAGGTCATCACCTTGTTCCCCGGGCATGCGGCGGAGGAAGTCGAGAAGTTCGTTACCATCCCGATTGAAAACGAGGTCAACGGCACCCCGCGCCTGACGGCGGTCCGCTCCACCTCGATCTTCGGCCTCTCTGTCGTGCGCGCGGTCTTCGAAGATAATACCGACGACTACTTTGCGCGCCAACAGGTGTTGGAACGGCTGAAGCTCGCTGACTTGCCGGCCGGAGTGGATGCGGATCTGGGCCCGCTGAGCGGCTCCATCGGCGAAATCTTACGCTACACGCTGAAGAGCGATGCGCTCGACCTGGTGGAGTTAAAGGCGTTGCAGGACTGGGTGTTGGAGCGGCGCTTTCGGCAAGTGCCGGGGGTCGTGGATGTGGTGAGCTGGGGTGGCGGCTTGAAGCAATACCAGGTCTTGCTCGACCCGGCCAAGCTGAAACAGCACGGGCTCACGTTCAAGCAGGTATTCGACGCGCTGGCGGCGAGCAACGCCAACGCCGGCGGCAGCTACATCCCGCAGGGCGATTACGCCTACATGGTGCGCGGACTCGGCCTGCTCGGCTCGACGGCGGATATCGACAACGTTGTGGTGACGGCCCACAACGGTACCCCGGTACGCATCAAGGACATCGGGCACGCTGCGATCGGCCACGGCATCCGGCTGGGCATCTTGGGGCGCGACCACGATGACGACCTCGTCCAGGGGATCGTGCTGATGCGCAAGGGCGAGAACGCCTCGGAGGTGCTCACGCGCGTGCAGGCAAAGCTGGCCGAGCTGCGCGACATTCTGCCCGAAGGGGTCACGCTGCAGCCCTACTACGACCGCAGCCACCTGGTGCAAACGACGGTGCACACGGTCGAGAAGAACCTCATCGAGGGCGCGTTTTTGGTGCTCCTCATTCTCCTTGTCTTTCTGCGCAACCTGCGCAGCGCGCTGATCGTTGCGCTCACCATCCCGTTGTCGCTGCTGGTTGCCTTTACCTGCATGGACCTGCGCGGGATTTCCGCCAACCTGCTCTCCATCGGGGCCATCGACTTCGGCATCATCGTCGACGGCGCCGTGATCATGGTCGAGAACATCTATCGTCACCTGGCAGCGCAACACCACGCTGGGGCGCGGGCGCGCGCGATTGTGTATGCGGCCGCACGCGAGGTCGGCTCGCCGATCTTCTTCTCCGTGCTGATCATCATGACCGTGTACTTGCCGATCCTATTCTTCCAACGCGTCGAGGGGAAGATGTTCATTCCGATGGCGTCGACGATCTGTTTCGCTTTGCTCGGCGCGCTCGGCCTGACGTTGACGACCATCCCGGTGCTGTGCTCGCTGGGGTTGCGCCACGTCGGTGCGGAACGGGAGGGCTGGTTGATGACCTGGGCGCGGCGGCTGTACGTGCCGCGCCTGGAGTGGTGGCTGGAGCGCCCGCGGTCGACCATGGCCATCGCCCTGGTGCTGCTGCTCCTGAGCTTCGCCGCCGTGCCGTTCTTGGGCAGCGAATTCCTGCCCGAGCTGGACGAGGGGGACATCTGGATACGTGCCAAGTTGCCCATCGGCATCTCGCTGGAAGGCGCCGATCGGTACGTCGGCAAAATGCGCGACATCCTCCTGCAGTTCCCCGAGGTGCGCACGGTCGTCTCCCAGCTCGGCTCGCCGGACGACGGCACCGATCCCAACGGGCCCGACAACGTCGAGCTGTACGTTGGGCTCAAGCCGCGCCCGCAGTGGACCACGGTGCATGACAAGGGGACCTTGATTGACGCCATGAACCGGCAGCTGCAAGTGTATCCGGGGATGACGTTCAATTTCTCCCAACCGATCAAGGACAATGTCGACGAGGCGATCTCCGGCGTGAAGGGCGAGCTGTCCATCAAGATCTTCGGGCCTGAAATCGAGGTGTTGCAGGAGAAGGCGGAGCAGATCACGCGCGTGCTCGCCGGCATCCGGGGCGTGTACGACCTCGACTTCGATCATCTGACCGGCCAGCCGCAGCTGCGCATCGCCATCGATCGCGAGCAGGCGAACCGCTATGGTATCACTGTAAGTGATGTGCAGGATGCGATTGAGACCGCCACCGCCGGCAAGCACGTGTCCGATATCCTGGAGGGCGAGCGCCGCTTCCCGCTGGTGGTGAAGCTCGACAGCGGCGCGGCGTCCTCCCGCGAGCGCCTGGAGAACCTCCTCGTGCCCAGCCCGGACGGGGCGCGCATTCCGCTGAGCCAGATTACCCACGTCGCTGCGGCGACCGGCTTTGCGCAGATCGTGCGGGAAGACAATCAGCGGCGCATCGCGGTGAAGTGGAGCGTGCGCGGCCGCGACATGGGTGGGATGGTGGCGGAGGCGCAGCGCCAGGTGAGCGCCGCCGTCAAGTTGCCGGAAGGCTACCGGCTGGTGTGGAGCGGGCGTTTCGAGGACCAGCAACGCGCCATGCACCGGTTGGAGCTGATCGTTCCCACCGTGATCTTCATCATCTTCATCCTGCTCTTCGGGAGCTTCAACTCGGTGCGCGACGCGGCGCTGGTGCTGCTGCACGTGCCGTTTGCGTTGATCGGCGGCATCCTGGCGCTGCTCGTCACCGGCACGCACTTCAGCATTTCGGCGGGCGTTGGTTTCATCTCCCTCTTCGGCGTCGCGGTGCTCAACGGCGTCTTGCTGGTGTCGTGCTTCAACGACCTGCGCACGCAGGGACTGTCGTTGCGTGCGGCGGTGTTGCGCGGCTCGGAAGTGCGGCTGCGGCCCGTGCTGATGACCGGACTGCTGGCGATCTTCGGTTTTCTGCCGGCGGCTTTCTCCCACGCCATCGGCGCAGAGGTCCAACGCCCACTGGCCATCGTCGTGATCGGTGGCTTGATCTCCGCCACGCTCCTGACCCTCCTGGTGCTGCCGAGCGCCTACATGTGGATGGCGCGGCAACACGCCGGAGCGATGCCGGAGCACCCTGGAGATACCGCGCCATGATGCCCTATCTGCGTTTGTGCTGTGCCCTGGTTCTGACGGCTCTGTGGTGTGCGCCGGCCGCTGCGGTCGACCAGCCGACGAAAAGGATTACCCTCGAGCAGGCGTTGGAGTTGCTGGAGACTGAAAACCCGGACACCCTCGCGGCGCGGTTGCAGATCGCCGAGGCCGAAGCCGAGCGCGTCGCGGCGCGGCTCTATCCGAATCCCACATTGAGCGTCGACGCCAACAACATCCCGGCTGGCCGGACCACTCCGTCAGGCCTTTCGGTCGGGCAAACGATCGGCAGCACGGCGCGCCTCGACCAGCCGCTGGTGTTGTGGGGCAAGCGGGGGTTGCGGCGCCAGGGCGCCGAGCTCGGCATCGCCGCGGCGACGCAGTCAGCTCGGGACGCGCTGCGCGAGCTGCGCGCCGCGGTAAAGGACGCGTTCTACCAGGCGTTGCGCGATCAGCAGCTGCTGCAGTTCGCCGGCGATAACCAGCAGCGCTACCAGAGGATCGTTGAACTGAACCAACGGCGCTTCCACAGCGGCGACATCTCCGAGGTGGAGTATCGCAAGATCGAACTGGAGAACCTCAAGTTCCTCACAGAAACCGAAGAGGCCCGCCGCGCCTTGTCGGAAAGCCAGCAGCTGCTCGGCCGGTTGACGGGGGCCAGCGGCGGACTGGCCGCCAACGGTGCCCTGGCGGCCCCGGACGTCGATATCGCGGGCGAAGATCTGCTCGAGACGGCGCGCGCGAACCGGCCGGATTTGGCGGCGGCGCAACAGGCGCGCGCGCAAGCGGCGACGGCGCTCACCCTCGCGAAGCGCGAGCGTTACCCCGATGTGACGGTCGGCGCCGACTACACACACAGTGAGTTTGTCGTTGCTGGCGACAATCGCAACACGATCGGCTTCGGCTTTAGCCTGCCGTTGCCGTTGTTGAATCAGAACCAGGGTGAGATCGCGAAAGCGGAGGTAGCCCTCCGGGAAGCCGACACCGGGCTCGCCCGCCTGCGGCTGGACATCGCGCAAGACGTCCACGATGCGCGCGTGCGCTACGAATCGACGCAGCGCCTGCGGCACACCTTCGAGAGCGGCTATCTGGACCACGCGAAGACGGTCGTGACCTCCGCCGAGACGTCGTACCGGGTCGGGGCGGCCTCGTTGCTGGAGTTGCTCGATGCGGAACGTACCTACACGGAGACGCGGACCGACTACGTCAACACCATCTTCGCTGCCCGCTCGAGCCTCACGGCCCTCGAAAAGGCGATCGCCAAAGACCTCGCACCGGGCCGCTGAAGCGCGCGCCGTTCTCGACTCGTTGGCAACCCGACTCCACGGCACCGAACACGATGTTCGCCATGGGCATCTGACAACGCGTTCCGGCGGCGGCCGTTCGCTTTTGCGACATGTTTCGGCAGCGGTCCCGCTACGCCCCAACTGCTCCTGCCGTCCAACTCTTGGCTTTTCCCAGCAGCTCCTGAAACTTGTCGCTGGCGCTGGAGAGAGTTCCTTCCATCTCCAGGTTTATCGGCTGGGCGTGCGCATTTTGATGATAGGTCAGCATCACCATGGTAAGGAAGATGGGGCGCAGAAAGGCGGCGCGAACACCGGCCGCCAGCGCCACCGCAAAAAGCCAGGCCCAGCTCTGGACTGCCCCTGGCAGCACGATCTTCAACATCCAGGCGGGGATGAGGCAGATCAGAAATGCGCCGAAGGTAGAAGCGTAGTCGATGATCAGCACCCAGACGGCGGTTCTAAGAATGGCCTTTGCGTTTTGTGCGTAATAAACTAGGCCGTCGACCGACGAACGCCAAACATTTTCGTCGTTGCGCGCCAAATTGTAGCTGAAAATGCTCTCATCAATATACGTTGTGGCGTTATCGATTATCTTCTCCACCACCTTCATCAGCGAATCCAGCCCCGGAATCGGGATTAATCCGGCGACCCAATCGAGTGTGCGATTAAACGCCGTGGTAACGCCGCGAATCAGCGCATCGAGCGCAAACATTACGTTGGTCTGTCCGAACTTGTCAGTTACGATCTGTTTGCCATAAGCGACTTGGTTGACGCCTGCGGGCAGAGTGCCGATGGTGATGAAACGAGTCAGAACAGCGATATGTCCGGCCTTGAGCAGATAAAGTACATACTGCCTCACCCAATAAAAAACTCCTACGGGAAGGCCAAAGCCGATAAGAAACAGCACCAGTCCGCCGCCGGAGTTCGCACCGTTCTTCCCTGAGAACATGTACGCAACGCCCCCGACAAGCGCGAGCCAAATGACCGCAGCAACGGTGAAGGCGACGTACGCCCCGAGCCTCATCCACACATAAGGCATAGTCTTAAGACACAGATTGAGAGCAGTCGAGAACCCCTCGGTGGTGACAGCGAGCGGATAGGAGTGGCGAACGGGCGATTCTGGCTGGGAATACCTGGCAGTTCCTTCTTCGGTCATAATGGTCTCTCCTGTCGTTTCTGGTAAATGTATCTCCGGAATATTTACCTTTACTGCCGGTTCGGAGCAACAGGAGCTGGTCTGGATGGGTACACTGTGCAGGCGGATAGTCCGTACCAACGGGTGTCATAAAGTCCACGACAGACGTTTCCGCGCCTTCGGCCGTATCCCGAAAACCCTCAGACGGACACGTACGGGGGCGGCGTCTATCCTCCCTCAGTATCGCTGCGCCATCATCAAACACGCTCAGTTCCAACAAGACGCTCAGTTCCAATTGCGCTGCGGCCAGCCGCGTGAGAGGGTGTCGAGGTGGCGCCCCGTGAGTCTCCGCCGACGGTCACCCAGCACGCACGCTGGGCCGGTGAGGCACGTCCGGGAAACCCCGGGCGGCCGACTCCCGAGTTCGTGCGTTTTGCGCGCCGCTACCTCGCTCCGCTGGTGCGTGTGGCGCACCGCCCGCGCCTCGACGGCGTGGAAAACCTCCCGACCACAGGCCCGTACCTGCTGGTGGCCAACCACTCCGCTGGCCTCGGGATCGCCGAGATCCTGACGTTCGCGGTGCTCTACCTCGAGCAGGTCGGTGCTGACCGACCGCTCGCCGGGTTCGCCCTCCCGTTTGGTTTCCACCTGTATCCCGCGTCGCGCGTCCTCTACCACGTTGGCGCGATCCCGTCGACGTACGAGGCGGCGCGCGCCACGCTGGCCGCAGGCGTGCCGTTGCTCATGTTTCCGGGCGGCGATCACGAAACCCTGCGGCCGGTCTGGCAAGCGCACCGCGTCGACTTCGGCGGTCGCAAGGGGTTCCTGCGCATCGCCCGCGAGCTGCGCGTGCCTATCGTGCCGATGGGCATCCGCGGAAGCCACTACACGGCGCCAGTGCTCTGGCGATCGCGCTTGCTGCCCAAGCTCTTCGTCGGGCCGCGGCTCATCGGGCTGAAACGGTGGTCGCTCACGCTGTTGGGGCTGCTGGTCGCAGCGCTCATCGCGTTTGCGTTACCGCTCGCCTGGCCGTGGCGGGCGCTGCTCGTCTATCTGTGGCTTGGCTCGCCCTTCATCTTCCTGCCGTGGATTCCGTCGACGATCCGCATGCGCATCGGCGCGCCACTGCTACCCGATGTGCTGTTCGCCGGCGCAGAGGACGACGCGCCGCTCGAGCGCGCGCTGGTGCTCGTCGAAGCAGCGGTGCAGGCACTGGTGGAGGCGGCGGGTTCGCCCGTCGGTCACTAACGCGGAACCGTCATCCTGCCGATGCGTCACTCACGGCAATGCCACGGCGAAAGATCGGCCGCAACGGAGAGGCCTAGTCAGCTAGCCAGCGATCGCGCCGATCAGTGCGCCCAGCACGAGGATGGCGTTGACGCCGAAGCTGAGGGCGAAGCCGGGTCCGCGCTTCTCGGGGTCGGCGACGTAGCTGCGCGCGTACAGCGCGCGCCCGACGATGAAGACAATTCCCAGCACACCCGCACTGCGCGGGCCGACGTAGCGCGCGAACAGAAACAGGGCCGGCAAAAATACGACCAGCTGCTCGACGGTGTTCTGCTGCACGCGGTAGTGTCGTTCGAAGATCGGGTCGCCGGTCGTAGCCGGCGCCTTGATACCGTAGGTTTGCCGCGCGCGTCCCGTCTGCAGCATGATGACCAAATACTCGATGAGTGCCAGGGCGGCGATGACGGCGACGAAGTTCATTGTGACGTTCCTCCCCGGAGTTCAGTAGAGCCAACGGCCCAAAATGTAAAGCTCCCGGGGGTGGTGGCCTCGTCCGTCGTCAGCCCGCGGAGACGATTCACCTGCTCGTCGATCTCATGCTTGAGGTGATATCGCAATTTGCGAAGTCAAAGCCTACCGGTCCCGCGCCTCGAATAGTAACAGCTGGTGAGTTCGGCCGTGGTCGGTGTCCGGGAGCGGGTAGCGCCGCGTGAAGCAAGCGGCGCAGAAGCCGTCGCGCTCGCCGGGCTTGAGGAAACTGTACATGCCGCGCTCGCTCAGGTAGCCGAGTGAGTCCGCCGTCAGGTACTGGCGAATGCTCTCCACCGGATGCGCGGCGGCGATCAGCTCTTCGCTCGTCGGCGTGTCGACGCCGTAGAAGCACGGGCCGATGGTCGGTGGCGAGCTGATGCGGACGTGAACCTCGCGTGCCCCGGCGTTGCGCACCATGTTGACGATCTTGCGGCTGGTCGTGCCGCGCACGATCGAGTCATCCACCACCACCACGCGTTTGCCGTTCAAAACGTCGGGCTGCGCGTTGAGCTTGATCTTCACACCGAAATTCCGAATGGCGTCCTGGGGCTCGATGAACGTGCGTCCGACATAGTGATTGCGAATCAAGCCCATCTCGAACGGCAAGCCGGACTGCTCGGCGAAGCCCAGCGCGGCGGGGAGACCGGAATCCGGCACCGGAATGACAATGTCGGCGTTCGCCGGCTGTTCCCGTGCCAGCTGGCGCCCGAGTTGCTTGCGCACTTCGTAGACGTTGCGACCGTAGACGCGGCTGTCCGGCCGCGCGAAGTAGATGTACTCGAAGACACACCTGGTGCATGGGGCCGCGGGAAACGGACGAAAGCTCTGCAGCCCGGCGGCGGTCACGTGCAGCACTTCGCCCGGCTCGATCTCGCGCTCATAGTTGGCCCCGATCAGATCGAGCGCGCAGGTTTCCGAGGCCACGACCACGGCATCCTTGATGCGCCCGAAAACCAACGGCCGGAATCCGTTGGGATCGCGCACCGCGATCAATTCGCTCGGCGTGAGGAAGACCAGCGAATAGGCGCCGCGCACTTCGCTGAGGGCGGCGATGACCCGATCGACCGTGCGCTCCCCCCCGGCTGTGGCCATCAGATGAATGATGACTTCGGTGTCCACAGTGGACTGAAAGATCGCGCCGTTCCGCCGCAGGCGCTCGCGCAGTTCCACCGCGTTGACGAGGTTGCCGTTGTGGGCGACCGCCAATCCGCCGCCTCCGTACTCCACCACGAACGGTTGGGTGTTCTTCAACAGCGTCTGGCCGGAGGTTGAATAACGGTTATGACCGATCGCCGCGAGGCCTTCGAACTTGCGGATGATCTCCTCTTTGAACACGTCGGCCACCAAACCGAGTCCGCGATGCGAAATGAGAATATCGTCCTTTGCCGAAACGATGCCGGCGGACTCTTGGCCGCGGTGCTGCAGCGCATACAGGCTGAGATAGGCTAAATTGGCCGCTTCCGGATGGCCGAAAATGCCGACGATCCCACACTCCTCACGAAAGCGATCCATCAGGCTCCCGGACACTCAACGAATGGAAAATGGAAAATGGAAAATGAAGAATGAAACGGCGAAACGTTTTCCGTTTTCCATTTTCCATTTTCCATTCTTCTCATCCCGCCGATTCCATCCGCCGCGGCAGCGCCGCGCTCCAGATTCGCCGCAATGCCTCGACTTCGACATCGATCAGCGGACTGATGACCAACCGGCGGCCGCGCACCTCGCCCAAGACGGTGAGCGGGATGTCGGCCGCGTTAGCGATCTCACGCAGCCGAGACACATGCCGGCGGCGCAACGTGAGGATGATACGTGACTGGCTTTCGCCGAAGAGGAGCGCGTCGGGCCGAATCGCGCCCTCCAGCTCGATGACCGCGCCCAGATGCGGCTCGGGTCCCGAGATGCAACACTCGGCGAGCGCGACCGCGAGGCCACCTTCACTCACGTCGTGCGCGGAACGCACCAGACCTTCGCCGATTGCGGTCAGGCAGACGTGCTCGACCTGCTTTTCGACGCGCAGGTCGATCCACGGCGGCGCCCCACAGACCAGCCGCTGCGTCAGCGCCAGGTACTCGCTGGCGCCGAGCTCCTCACGCGTGCGGCCGAGCAGGGCGATCATATCGCCCTCGGCTTTGAACCATTGCGTCGTGTGCTGCTCGCTCTTTTCGAGCAGCCCGACCATGGCGATAGTCGGTGTCGGCGGGATCGCGCGCCCGTTCGTTTCGTTGTAGAAGCTGACATTGCCACTGACCACGGGGGTGCCGAGCGCCAGGCAGGCATCACGAATTCCGCGGATCGATTCGGCGAACTGCCACATGACCTCCGGCTTCTCCGGATTGCCGAAATTCAGGCAATCGGTGACACCCAAAGGGACAGCGCCTGCGCAGACGACGTTGCGGGCGGCCTCGGCGACAGCGATCATTGCGCCGACATAGGGATCGAGGGCGCAGTAACGGCTGTTGCAATCGACACTCAGTGCGACGCCCTTCGCGGTGCCTTTGACGCGGAGCACCGCAGCATCCGAGCCGGGCTGGACGACCGTATTGCTCCGCACCAGATAATCGTACTGCCGATACACCCAGGCTTTCGAGCCGATGTTCGGCGAGTCCAGCAAGGCCAAGAGCGTCTGGTTGTAATCGCCCGGCAGCGGCAGCTGCTCCACGTGGAGCTCTTGCAGTTCATCGAAGTGCGCCGGCATCGCCGCGGGACGCGTGTATGCCGGGGCGGCGTCTGTGAGCACCTGGATGGGCAATGCGGCGACTTCGGCACCTTCGAAGAGGACACGCAGCGTGCCGTCGTCAGTGACACGGCCGATCACGACGGCATCGAGCTCCCACTTTGCAAACACCTGCCGGACGCGCTCTTCGGCCCCTGCCCGGGCGACGATGAGCATGCGCTCTTGCGATTCGGAGAGCAGAATGTCGTACGGGGTCATGCCCGACTCCCGTCGCGGCACGCGATCGAGATCGATCATGATACCCATGCCGCCGCGCCCCGCCATCTCGACGCTGGAACTGGTCAAGCCGGCTGCGCCCATGTCCTGAATGGCGACGATGGCATCATGCTCCATCAGCTCGAGACACGCTTCCAAGAGGAGCTTCTCGGTGAACGGATCGCCGACTTGGACGGTAGGCCGTTTCTCTTCGGCCGCTGCGCTGAACTCGGCGGACGCCAGCAAGCTGGCGCCGTGAATCCCGTCGCGTCCGGTCTTCGACCCGACATACATCACCGGATTGCCCACCCCGGTGGCTTTGGCGCGGAAGATTCTGTCGGCGCGGACCAGGCCGAGGGTGAAGGCGTTGACCAGGATGTTCTCGTTGTATCCCTCGTCGAAGTACACTTCGCCACCCACCGTGGGTACGCCGATGCAGTTGCCGTAAAAGCCGATGCCCCCCACCACGCCGTTCACTAGGTAGCGGGTGCGCGGGTGGTCGAAGCTGCCGAAACGCAGCGAGTTGAGATTCGCGATCGGGCGCGCTCCCATGGTGAACACGTCGCGCAGAATGCCGCCCACCCCGGTGGCGGCGCCTTGGTACGGCTCGACGAAGGAAGGATGGTTGTGGCTTTCCATCTTGAAGACGACCGCCAGCCCATCCCCGATGTCGATCGCGCCGGCGTTTTCGCCGGGGCCCTGCAACACGTGCGGCCCGCTGGTGGGCAGCTCTTTCAGAAACACCCGCGAGCTCTTGTAACTGCAGTGCTCCGACCACATCACCGAGAACACGCCCAGCTCGACCAGGTTAGGCGCGCGGCCGAGTGCCCTGCAGATGTGCGCGTACTCCTGCGGCGAGAGCCCGTGCGCGATGGCCTCGACTTCGCTGACCGCGACCAGACTGCTCGGCATGTCCTCAGTGTCCTGGGGCCACGGCGGCTGCCGTGCGGCGGCTGCCGTTGGTGTATGCGGCGAGCACGGAACGGAACAGCTTCAGACCGTCCTCTCCGCCGAGTGCCTTTTCGACGGCGTGCTCCGGGTGCGGCATGAGGCCGAAGACGTTGCGCTGCTCGTTCACGATGCCCGCGATGTTGTGCAACGAACCGTTGGGATTCGCCTCCGCGGTCGCCCGGCCACTCGCGTCCACGTATCGCAATACGACTTGATGGTTCTCCTCCAGCCGAGCGAGCGTCGTGGCGTCGGCCACGTAGCATCCCTCACCGTGTTTGATCGGAATGCACAACACTTCCCCGCGCGTGCACTGCGACGTGAACGGGGTGTCGGTCTCCTCCAGGCGCAAGTGCACCGGCATGCAAATGAACCGCAAGCTGCGGTTGCGTACCAGCGCCCCCGGCAGCAGACCGGCTTCGCAGAGGACCTGAAAGCCATTGCAAATCCCGAGCACCAATCCTCCCCCGCGGGCGAATGCGGCGACGCTCTCCAGCACCGGCGAGAACCGCGCCAGCGCGCCGCAGCGCAGGTAATCGCCGTACGAGAAGCCTCCGGGAAGGATGACGCAATCAACGCCTTTCAGGTCTGGCTCCTTGTGCCACAACGACACCGCCTGCTCCCCCAACACATGATCAAGGGCGTACAGCGTGTCGTGATCGTCATTCGATCCGGGAAACGTGACCACTCCCCACCGCATAACGAACACCTCAACAACAATTCAGGACCGGCGCGCCGTTCGGCTTGGCAGAGACCTCTCCCCTTTCCCCTCTCCGGCGCGGAGAGGGGAAAGCTTCGATTCCACCACTGATCGGTGTGTTTCCCCTTCCCTCGGAGGGAAGGGGGCCAGGGGGTTAGGTTTTGGTTTGAGGTACTTCATTCCGCTAAACGGCTACCTTCTCTTCTTACTCCAGCAGCTCGAAACGGTAGTCTTCGATCACCCCGTTTGCCAGCAGCTTGCGGCACATCTCGTCGACGCGCTGCTGCGCCTGCTCGCGGCCGGCCGCATCGACGCTCATCTCGACGTACTTCCCCAAGCGGACGTCGTGCGCCTCGGCGAACCCCAGCTGGTGCAGTGAGTGTTCCACCGCCTTCCCCTGCGGGTCGAGGATGCCCTTCTTCGGCATAATGAAAACGTGAGCGCGCATACCCACCTCAGCACGCGGCATCGGCACACAGGACCGTAATTCGTATCAGCTCACGTTTTTCCATCCGTCCCCTCCACGGCGCCCTCGAAGGTGCGCCGGAACAGTTCGTCTTCATAGCGCAACTGATGCCGAAGGTCGAAGAGGTCCGACAGTTCGGCTGCCGTCAGGTGGCGACCAATGTCCGGATCGCCGCTCACTTCGGCGCGGAACTCCGCTCCATCCAGAGCTTTCATCCCGGCACGTTGCACCCACCGGTACGCCTCTTCACGCGCCACCCCCTTGCGCACCAACGCCAGCAACACCGCCTCGGAAAATACTGCGCCGCGCCAGCGGTGCAAGTTGGCGGCCATCGCCTCCGGGTGGACCACCAGGCCGCGTATGATCCGCGCCATCCGATGCAACATGAAATCGAGCACGATGGTCGCATCCGGCCCGATGACACGTTCCACGGACGAGTGACTGATATCCCGCTCGTGCCAGAGCGCAATGTTTTCCAGCGCCGCGCCGGCATAGCTGCGCACCAGCCGCGCCAAGCCTGTGAGGTTCTCCGACAGAATCGGGTTCCGCTTGTGCGGCATCGCCGACGAACCCTTTTGGGCACTGCCGAAGGGCTCTTCCGCTTCACGCACCTCGCTGCGCTGCAGGTGACGGATCTCGACTGCGAAGCGCTCAACGGAGCCGGCAACGATGGCCAACGTCGAGAAGAACTGTGCATGGCGATCCCGCGGCACGACCTGCGTCGCCAGTGGCTCCGGTTGCAGTCCCAACCGAGCACACACGTACGCTTCCACTTCCGGTGCGAGGTGCGCAAAGGTTCCGACCGCACCGGACAGCTTGCCGAAGCGGACCGTTTCACGCGCGGCACGCAGCCGCTCCAAGTTGCGCTGCATCTCCGCGTACCAGCCAGCCAGCTTCAGACCGAAGGTGATGGGCTCGGCGTGGATGCCGTGGGTACGGCCGACCATCACCGTGCCGCGATGCGCCTGCGCTTGACCGCGAACCGCATCGGCGAGCTCGACAGCATCCTGGATCAGCAGGTCTGCGGCCCGCATCAACTGGACCGCAAGGGCCGTGTCGAGCACGTCGGATGACGTGAGGCCGAGGTGCAGGTAGCGGCCTTCCGGCCCGCACACTTCGGCAATGGACGTCACGAAAGCGACCACGTCGTGCCCGACTTCGCGCTCGATGGCGCGCATGCGCTCGACGTTCACGCGGGCGCGGGCGCGCAGCTTTTCCGGGACCTCGGGTGGAATCTCACCGCGTTGCGCCAGCGCTTCGCAAGCGAGCAGCTCCACTTCGAGCCAGATACCCAGTTTCTCTTCTTCAGCCCAAACCGCCGCCATCTGCGGGCGTGTGTACCGTTCAATCATCGATCCGTCTCACTTTTTGATTGTTTGAAAAGGGTGCGCAGGGGATACGCTGTCGGTTGCCACGGAACTTCCACCTGACCCACCCGCTCAACAACGCGCTGCGTACTCTAGCCGATCCCCCGCGCTGCGTCACGTGTCATTCCTGGTCCGTGTGTCCGAATCCTCCCGCCCCACGGGCGCTCTCGGCGAGACGCTCAACCTCGCGAAGCTCGGCACGCGTCACTGGGGCAACCACCATCTGGGCAATGCGGTCGCCGCGCCGCACGGTGTACGGCCGTTCGCCGAGGTTGATCACCAGCACGTGGATTTCACCGCGGTAGTCCGAGTCGATCGTGCCGGGGGAGTTGAGCAAGGTGAGACCGTACCGCAGCGCCAGGCCGCTGCGCGGGCGGATCTGGGCCTCGAACCCCGACGGAATCTCCACGGCGAGCCCCGTAGGAATCAGCGCGCGGGTGCCGGGTAGCAATTCGACCGGTGCCGTGATGTCGGCCATCAAGTCCATCCCAGCGGCCGCCGGGGTCATGTACTCTGGCAGTGGCAGCTGCTCTGCCTCCGGACGTACGCGCCTCACGGTGATCATGATCTGTGGCATGACGAGCTCACATACCACGGTTCCTGCCCGCGCATCGAGCCCTCTCTCGTCTGCGGACATGCCGCGCCGCGACCGCTTCAGGGCCAGCCTGCAACGACGGAGAAACTTTTTCGTGCACTGGCCTGGAGCCTGGGAACACCTGGGAGAGGCCGGTGCGGCAGCCTCCCAGACCGGTTGTTCAATTGTTGGGTGTAAAAGCTTCAATTGAGGAGCCGGCCAAACGGGCGGTTATTTGGGCACGCTTAGCCCCCTCGCGTGGCACGAAGGCTGCTTCGTCACAAAACCGGAAGTGAATCGCGAGGCGGCGATGATGAGGAACGCGCAATCAACCCGGCGCATATTGCTCATAGAAGACGAACCCGACACACGCGAAGCAGTCGAATCGCTGCTCCGGCTGTACGGTTTCGAAGTGGAGACGGCGGAAAACGGCAGGGCCGGCTTAGCCGCCCTGAGTGACGGGCCTCTGCCCTGCGTGATCGTGCTCGATTTGATGATGCCCGACATGGATGGCCGCGAGTTCCGGAAGCACCAGCTGAAGGACCCACGTTGGGCAGCGATTCCGGTCGTCGTGCATTCGGGCCACTACGACGTGTCAGCTGCCGCGGCTCAGCTCGGCGTTGCGGCGTTCCTCGTGAAACCCATCAGTGTGGATGCCTTGCTGGCGGTGCTTGACCGGGTGTGTGAAGAAAGCGGAGCTGATATGTGCAGCGGGGCTGGATCTCTTGCCAGACCAGCAGCAGCGTAATCCGGCTTCCGTCAGACGCCTATTTCCAACCGTGTGTTCTCTACTAAACTCAGTAGCTCTTCGCGCAGTACACTGGGTAACCGAATCACACTTTCGACGATGCGGACATCAGGGATCAGGTCGGCCAGTTGCGCCTCGGTTTCGTGGCCCCGCTTGACACCGCGCAGGGCCTGAAAAGCACGTAACACCTCTGGTGCCATCGGCGCCACCGACGTGCCGCGCATCGCCAGAATCCGGTGGCTCGGTGCGGCCAAGGCCAAGTACGCCGCACCATAGGTGCCGCCGCCCAAGACGGTGACGATCGGGTGGCCGAGGAGACGCGCCGCGACCATGGCGCGCAGGCATTCCGCCAAGGCGCGCGGCAACCCAAAGCGCTCCTGTGCGAAGTCCACCGCGTGCCCCTGGCAGAACAGGAACGTCAACACGGCAGCGCGTGCGGCTCCGGGCGAGGGGAGAGCAATACGGATCATGTCGGTGACGACGGCGGCTTCGTCGATGCCGACGCCGGCGCCGCGTTGCTGCTCCGGTCCGATAATGAAGCCGAGCGCCGGCCGGCCTCCGAGGGTGCCGAGTGCGGCGTGGATCAAACCGCGCCGTTGGATGGGCCCGGTCGGCTTCCATTGGCCACGAAAGGAGTATTGCAGAAGATCGCGGCGCCGCCTCCCCTGCGGCGGTATTTGCGTCGTCGCTGACTTCTGCAGGCGGCGTTGTAAGTCGGCCGTAATCGCGGCACTGGCAATGATCCGCTGTGGCAAAGCTGATGCCGCGCGCCCACGCGCGGCACGGACAAAGCTGTGCAGCTCGGCGCGTATCGCTGCGGCACGGTCGGCGACCACCGCGTGTGCATCACCGTTTCGCACCTTGGTCGCGGCGGAGGTAGCCTGCAACGCCGCTCGCTCCGGCGCCGGTCCATCGAGAACACCGCCGAGCAGCTTGGGTCCGGTCAGGCCCCAATGCGCATTTTCGGTGATCAGAATCCGGTCGGGCAAAGCGGCCATCACCGCAGGGGCCCCAAAGCAACCGCGCGGTCCGCTGATCACCGCGGCCACAGGAATGCCCATCAGTGTCAGACGCGCCAAGCAGACGGCAACCCCAGATGCGGCGGCCAGCGCGATAGGGCCTTCCTCGACGCGCACGCCGCCGGTATCAAAGCCGACGATCACCGCCGCCGGCCGTTGCTCGGACGCTGGGATGCTGATCGTATTCTCAAGCAGCCCGGCCAGAATCCGCGCTTCACGGACCCCCAGCGTGCCGCCCCGAATGTGGCCGTCCATGAACGCGACGAGCGCGGGATCTCCCCTGAGGCGTCCCGACCCAGCTGCCAGGGAATCACCGCTCCTGAGTGTAGTGAGCGGGGCAAACGTGCCGCCATCCAACACCGCTGCGGCGCGTTCCGCAGCGCTGAGAGAAGAGAACGTGGTCGTGGTTCGAGTCGCCACGCTCTCCATTACGCCCGATTTGTCGGCGGAACAACAGTAGGTACGCGCAGCCCTCCCATCAGACATGCAACGCACGTCGTGGCACACCAGGGCGAGCGCGCCGCCGATTCGTCTTGACAGCCGCCCGTAAATCTCAAACACGTATTCATGGATTCAAGCAGAGGCAGAATGCCGACATCATAATCCGCATGGTGCGTGGGGCAAGAAGATGCACAATGGAAGAAATGACACGCAGGGCACTGTGAAACAGGAGGGGCGACGCGATGGCAGCGCTTGATGGCATCCGGGTGATTGAGCTGGGCCAGATTTACAACGGCCCGTACTGCGGCCTGCTCCTGGCGTACCTCGGGGCCGAGGTCATCAAGGTCGAACCGATCGGCGGTGATCGGCTCCGCGCCTTGGGGGAGGACGCGCACGAGTTCTTGATGCTCAACTCGAACAAGTCCTCGATCGCGCTGAACCTCAAGGCGCCCGAAGCCCGGGAGCTGTTTCTCGACCTCGTTCGCGGCGCCGACGTCGTGATCGAGAACTTCAAGCCCGGCGTCATGGACCGCTTCGGTCTCAGCTGGGACGTCCTGCGGAATGGCAATCCAAGACTGGTGTACGCCGATGGCAAGGGGTTCGGGAACGAAGGGCCGTACGCCGACTATCCCGCAATGGATGTGACCATCCAGGCGATCGCCGGCGTGATGGCGACGACCGGCTTCCCTGAGAGCCCACCGCTCAAGACTGGGATCACCGTGGCGGACTTCCTGGGAGGCATCCACTTGGCTGCAGGCGTGCTCGCCGCGCTGTACGAGCGCGAGCGCAGCGGGCGCGGCCAGCGGGTCGAGGTCGCGATGCACGATACGATCTATCCGACGCTTGCGTCGCCGCTCGGCGCCCTGTACAGGGCGGCGGGGAGCGACCACCCGCCGCCCGATCGCACCGGCAATCGGCACTACATCATCGCGCCGTATAATGTGTACCCGGCGAGCGACGGACACGTGGCGATCATGTGCGTATCGGAGGGGCACTGGACGCAGCTCGCTGTCCTCATTGACCGCCCGGAATTCGCGCCAGACGGTCCGTTCTCCAACTTCCTCGCGCGCGCCGCCCAGATGGATGCACTGGACGCCATCATCGGTGAGTGGACCGCTGCGCAGCGCAAGTGGGACCTCACCAAGCGGCTCCTGGCTGCCGGCGTGCCGGCTGCGCCGGTGCTCTCGCTGCGGGAGGTCGCCGACGATCGGCATCTGCTCGCACGCGGCATGATCCGCGAGGTCGAGCATCCGACCCGCGGCCGCGTGCGCCTTCCCGGCAATCCGATCCGACTCGAGCGATCACCATTGCGCGAGCTGCGTCCGGCGCCGTCACTGGGAGAGCACACGGACCGGGTGCTGCGCAGCCTTGGAGTCAGTGACGAGCGCCTCGCCGCGCTGCGCGCGCGAGGAATCGTGCGCTGAGAGGGGCGCCGGGAAAAGCCGGCTACAACACTGCCGGCGCTGCGGCCGCGCGCGGCTGCGGCCGCGCGGCGGCGCCCAGCGCGCGGCGCAACGCGTCGGCGCGGTCGTCCCTCTCCCAGGTAAAGTAGCCGTCCTCAGGCGTACGCCCAAAATGCCCGTACGCCGCCGTGCGCTGATAGATCGGCCGCTTCAAATCCAGGGCACGGATGATCGCGGCCGGCTTCATCTCGAAATACTCGCGCACCAGCTGGGCGATTTTCTCATTCGGCACCACGCCGGTCTCGAACGCATCGACCAGCACCGAGATCGGCTCGGCGACACCAATCGCATAGGCCAATTGCACCTCACACTTGCGCGCCAATCCAGCGGCCACAATATTCTTGGCGATGTAGCGCGCCATGTACGCCGCGCTGCGGTCGACCTTGGAGGGATCCTTCCCGGAGAATGCGCCACCGCCGTGACGGCTGTAGCCACCGTACGTATCGACGATGATTTTGCGCCCCGTCAGGCCGCAGTCGCCCACCGGTCCACCGATCACGAACCGGCCGGTCGGATTGACATGGAACTTGGTGTGGGCGTCGAGGTACTCGGCGGGGATCACCTTCTTGATGACTTCCTCAACGATCATCTCTCGGAGCGTCTCGTGGCGCACATCCGGGCTGTGCTGTGAGGAGACGACCACCGCATCGACGCGGCGCGGACGGCCGTCGCGGTAGTCGACGGTCACCTGGGATTTCGCATCTGGGCGCAAGAAGGAATACGTTCCCGCCTTCCGGACGTCGGCGAGGTGCTTGACCAGTTGATGCGCCATGACGATGGGCAATGGCATGAACTCAGGTGTCTCATCGCAGGCAAAGCCGAACATCAGCCCCTGGTCGCCGGCGCCTTGCTCCTCGTGCAGGCCCTGCCCTTCGGTCACTCCTTGTGAGATGTCGGGTGACTGCCGATCGATGGCGGTGAGGACGGCGCAGGTATCGGCGTCGAAGCCCATCTCAGAGGAGTTGTAGCCGATGTCGCGGATCGTCTTGCGCACGACCTCGGCGTAGGTGATTTGCGCGGTCGTGGTGATTTCGCCAGCCACGACGACCATGCCGGTTTTCGTGAGGCTTTCGCACGCCACCCGGCTGTCGGGATCCTGTTCGAGCAACGCGTCCAGAATGGCGTCGGAGATCTGGTCGCACATCTTGTCCGGGTGCCCTTCGGACACCGATTCCGACGTAAAGAGGAAATCTTTCAAAGCCATAGCATCTCCTTTGCCGGCGCACCTACCCGCCGCGCAAGTACCTGCGTGCCAAATCACCAGGACCAGCGTAGTTGTGATAATACAGCGTTCCAACAGCCGTCAAGCGGATTATTCCTCGTTGAACTTCCGGTCCACGAGGCGCTCGATGGCGCTCAGGGCTTCCGCTGCCTGCGGGCCAGAGGCACTGACATCGATCACCGTCCCTTGTGCGGCTGCCAACATCATCAGGCCGATGATGCTCTTGCCATTCACCGTCTGGCCGTCCTTGACCACGGTGATCTCCGCTTCGTACTGTGCGGCCGTTTGGACCAACTGTGCGGCGGCACGGGCATGCAGGCCCAGCCGGTTTTTGATCTCGAGTTGCTTGCAGAGGGTGACGTCGGCCATGGCAACGGTTTCAGCTCTCGCGGCCTTCTCCCGTACGCGTGGCGCGGCGCAACCCGCGCTCGACCATGGCCGTGAAGCGGCGCGCCGAATGCTCCCCGCGAGATTTAAGGGCTTGGTTGCGCGCCGCTACTTCAATGAGACTCGCCAGGTTGCGCCCGGGGCTGACAGGCAGGCGCACCAAGGGGACCGACACCTGCAGAATCGCGTACCCTTGGTCATCGAGTCCCAGCCGATCAACCTGGACACCCCATTCCACCAGCTCGACTGCGAGGTCGATCTGCTGCTCTTCGACGGTGGCGAGGGTGCCGAAGAGCTCACGAATGTTGATGATCCCAAGGCCGTGAATCTCCATGTGATGCTGAATGAGATTGGGGCTGCGCCCCTTTAGAGTCAGCGGTGAGACCTCGGCGACCTCCACCACGTCGTCGGCAACCAGGCGATGACCACGAGCGATGAGCTCCAGTGCCGCCTCGCTTTTGCCGATGCCACTCTTCCCAACGATGAGCACGCCGAGCCCGAAAACCTGCGCGAGCACTCCGTGAACGGTTACCCGCGGCGCCAGCTTTTCCTCCAACCAACCGGTAACGGCACGGATGAGGACCGCGCTCTTGAGCGGTGTGCGTAACAGGGCGACCCGATATTTATCAGCCATGCGGCGCAGCACGGAAGGAATGTCGGCGCCGTTGGTGACGATGAAGCACGCCACCTCTTCCGCGGAGACCCGCTCGACGGCCTGGCGAGCCGCCAGCGGGGGCATGCTCTCGAGGTAAGAGAGCTCGGGGCCGCCAATGACTTGCACGCGGCCCGGATGGATCTGGCGGACGTAGCCGGCCAACGCCAACCCCGGCTTTTGGATGCGCGGGGCCAGGATCTTACGATGGACCCCCGCCTTCCCGGCGACCAGTTCGAGGTTCCAGTGGACGCCCTGCTCGGCGAGCAGCCCGCCGACCGAGACCCCGGCGCTGGAGTCAGAACTTCTCATCCTCCTCACGGATCCGCCGGTACAGGTCGGCACGATCACCGGCGGTCAGCAGTTGCGCACGGAAAGCGGCATCCTTCAACAAGCGCGACACCCGCGCCAGCGCCTTGAGGTGTTGGCCGACCGAATCGTCCGGAGCCACCAACAGAAAGAACAACTTTGTAGGCTGACCATCGAGTGAATCGAAATCAACGCCCCGCAGGTGGCGGCCGAACGCCACCAGCACGGATTTCAGGCCCGGGAGCTTACCGTGCGGGATTGCGATGCCGTCGCCAATCGCAGTGCTTCCCAGACGTTCACGTTCCCACAACACGTCCACCAAACGGGCGGCGTCGATCTGCGGGTACTGCGCCGACATGGGCTGCGCCAGCTCGCGCAGCACTTCCCCCTTTGACTGGCCTTGCAGATCGGGGAGCACCAACGCTTCGGGAAGAAGGTCTGTAATTCTCATAGCTGCCACTGTACCGATGCATCATAGCAAGCAGGCGTGTATCTTAGGACACCTCTGGCTCGATCAATCCGTAGTTGCCGTCTTTGCGCCGGTAAATCACGCTCAAGGTTTCACTGGCGGCATTCTTGAATAAGAGAAACCCACTATTCTGCAGCTTCAACTGCAGCACCGCCTCGTCCACCGACATGGGCTTCACCGGGACGCGGGTCGCGCGGATCACCGCCCCGTTACGGGTGACTTCCGTGTCGGCCGCGATGGCGGCGGGAACGTTGTTGGCTCCCTTGCGGTTCCTGTATCGTGCTACGTGTTTCTTCACTTGGCGCTCGATCTTGGTCATCGCCAGATCGATGGCGGAGTATAGGTCGCCGGTCTCTTCGGTGGCGGCGACACTGAGGTGGTTGCCGCTCAGTTGCACCTCGGCGATATGCCGGTGTTTGAGCACCGACAAGGTGACGTGCGCGTCGATCGGCCGGCGCACAAATTTGTTGACGCGCTGCACCTTCTCTTCAGCATACTGCCGCAACCCTTCACTCGGCTCCACGTGCCGGAAGGTTACCATGACCTGCATGCAGGTGACTCCCTTCTGGCGCCCTAGAACGCCTGGCGCCGTTTCGAAGATGGGAGGATCCCCATCACACCACGGTACTTCGCGACTGTCCGCCGGGCGATACCGACGTGCTCAAGGCCCAGCATCCTGGCGATATGCTGATCGCTGAGCGGGTGACGTGGATCTTCCTGGCTGACGATCCCGCGAATACGGTCCTTGACACTTTCTGCGGAGACCTCATCTCCGTCAGATCCCTGCAAACTCGAGGTGAAGAAATACTTCAGCTCGAAGGTGCCCTGTGGGGTGTGCACGTACTTGTTGGCCGTGGCTCGACTCACCGTCGACTCGTGCATGCCGATGTCCATGGCCACGTCCTTCAAGACCAGCGGTTTGAGGCAGGCAACGCCCTTGTCGAAGAACTCGCGCTGGAATCGGACGATGCTTTGGGTGACCAGATACAGCGTACGCTGGCGCTGCTGGATACTCTTGATGAGCCACGCGGCGGCCCGCATTTTCTCCTGGATGTACCGCTTCGCCTCGCCCATTTCTCCTTCCGCCAGGACTTGGCGGTAGAAGTTGCTCACGCGCAGCCGTGGCAGGCCCTCGTCGTTCAGCGTGACCACCAACTCGTCGCCGATCTTCTGCACGAAGACGTCGGGGGTGATGTACCGGATATCGCCCTCGCCGAAGTTGCGGCCGGGCTTGGGTTCCAAGGTAGCGATGCACTGCGCCGCGGCGGCGACCTCTTCGACGGAGGCGCCGAGCTCGCGTGCGATTCTGTCGTACCGCTTGCTCTCCAGTAGCGGCAGGTGGTCGCGGACGATGGCCGCGGCCAGCGAATCTTCCTTGCCGAGGATGCGCAGTTGCAGGAGCAGGCACTCCGACAGGTCGCGGGCCCCGACGCCAGGGGGATCGAGCTCTTGGATCAGCTTGAGCGCCCGTTCGACGACGTCGAAGTCCTGCCCGCTTTGGAAGGCAATGTCTTCGACGGCCACCTGCACGTAACCGTCCTTGTCCATGTTGCCGATGATCAAAGCCGCCACGGATTGCTCAGCCGCGTTCATCCCGGTCATGCGCAACTGCCAGATCAAGTACTCCGTCAACGACTGAGCGCGGACCAAGGTATTTTCGAGTGTCGGGCGTTTCTCATCGTCGTAGTCAGCGGGCGTTGCCGAGGCGCTGTGCCAGTCGTTACGGTAATTGTCGAGGTATTCCTTCCAGTCGATTTCGCCCATTCGATTATTGGGCTCGATCTCGGTGGTGGTCTCGCGCTGCTCGCGAACCTCCCCCCATTCCTCACTGCCTTCACCGTTCGGCGCCGCGGCATCGTCGGTCCGCGGTCGTTCCCGTTCCTCTTCTGTGGGCTCGAGTCCCTCATCCAGCGCTGGATTCTCGGTCAGGGCTTCATCGATCAACGTCTCCAGCTCGGCGCGGGAAACCTGCAGAATCTTGATCGCCTGCCGCAGCTGCGGCGTCATGACCAGCTGCTGGCTGAGCTTTTGGTAGAGTTTCGTTTCGAGTGCCATCGTCCTACAGCGTGAAGCGCTCCCCGAGGTACAAATCACGTGCCCGCTGACTCCCGGCGATCTGCTGGGGGGTTCCCTCTTCGAGCACCGCCCCTTCATTCAGGATGTAAGCGCGGTCGCAGATGCCCAACGTCTCGCGCACGTTGTGATCTGTAATCAGGATACCAATACCTCGCTCCTTCAGTTGCGACACAATGCTCTGGATGTCCAGAATAGCAAGAGGATCGATGCCTGCAAACGGTTCATCGAGGAGCATGAAGACGGGTTCGGTCACCAGGGCGCGGGTGATTTCCACGCGGCGTCGTTCCCCGCCGGAGAGCGAGTACGCTTTACTCTTGGCCAAGTGGGCGATGCTCAGTTCCTCCAAGAGCTCGGCCAGGCGCTCGGCGCGCTCCTCGCGGCTCAGGTCAAGGGTCTCGAGAATGGCCAAAATGTTCTCTTCCACCGTCAGCTTGCGAAACACCGAGGGCTCTTGGGGGAGATAGCTGATGCCGTTGCGGGCACGTTTGTACATTGGGTCGGAGGTCAGGTCGGTACCGTTGAGCTCGACCCGACCACGATCGGGCCGCAGCAAGCCGACGATGGCGTAGAAGGTGGTGGTCTTCCCGGCGCCGTTGGGCCCGAGCAGGCCGACCACCTCGCCGGCGTGGACTTCCAGAGACACGGAGCGCAGAATCTCCCGGCCACCGAGCCGCTTGCACAATCCTTCGGCCCGCAAAAGGCCGCCCTGCGGCTGGCCACAGTGTGGCTGGCCGTCGTGACTCACGGTGCCCCCTCCGCCGTGAGCCGTTCCGCAGCCGGCGTCGTTTCGGCGCCCGGGGTTGATGGGAACAGCACGGCGCGCACCCGTCCGGTTCCGCCTTCGACCACGCTGCGTTCCTGATCGAGGTAGACCACCACTCGATCGCCGCTCACTTGATTCGGGCCATCATGCAGTACGGCGTTCTGGCTCAACACCACTGTGTTTCGGCCGTGGTCGAACACTGCGTGGCCGCCGGTGGCCCAGCGCGTGCCTTTCGACAGCCGCACCTGGCCATCGGCGACGACCTCGTTGATTTGGTTGTCCGTGTGCTCGTCGAGCGACACGACGAGCGTATCGCTCTGCAACTTCATGTCGCCTTGCGTCACAACGACGTTGCCTTTGTAAGTCAGCACCCGCGTGCGGTAGTTGAACTCCAAGCCATCGGCGGTTACCGAAATCGGCTCGCGGGTCGACGTAAAGGAGAACCCGGCGAGGAAGCCCGTCTCATTTGGGATCTTCTGGCTGTCCGACGCGGGGACGTGGGTTGCCGCCCGCGCCTCCTCAGCCCGGCATGGGCGGCTGCCGCTGGCGAGCACCGACAGGAGCAGCACGACGGTCCGCCCCACCAACGCTGCACGCGCCGTGCGGGCGGCGCCGTGAGCGTTACAGGGCGGCATCGCCGCCTCCTTTGAGCAGCGCGGGCTCGAGCCGCATGGCGATGTTACTGAGCAACGAGACACTCTGGTTTGAGACGTCGATCTCCATGCGGTCGCCACGCAGGTGCAGGGCATTCCCTGAAATGTCGACGGGTGTCGGCACCGAGATGACCTGCCGATCGTGGTAGTAGGTCGCGCGCGCCGTGTGCACGACGTAGTCGGCCAACGTGACCTCGATCTGTCCGTTGAGTTGCACTTCGCTGATCTCGCGGCCATCCAACAAGATGCGGCCCTCGTCGCCGCGCAATCCCACGATCCGGCCGTCGCTCAGGAACAGCTGTATGGCGGCGTCGCGCACGACCACCGTCTTCTCCTCATCGAAGTACTGCGCATCATCGGCGGAGACTTCCCACACCTTGCGGCCGTCTCGCACCTTGACGCGATGGAAATCCTGAATGTGCTGCGACACCCCAGGCAGGAATTCCAACCCTTTTGCCGCCAGGTCGCGGTCATACTGTTGCCACATGGTCCGGCCGACGAGTACCCCGACTGCGGCGAGCAGCACGGCGATGATGGCCACGAGCATTCGGCGCAGGGATTTCATTCACACCCCACCGAATCTTTAGCACGCGAGAGGCCAGAAGCCATACCCTGAGAACGGCCGACCCATGGGGCAAAATTCGCTGGTGATTTTTGTTGCACAGCTGCGCGCGCGCATGCTATGAGGCGCGCGTGTTTCGAGGTGAAGGGCACCAAGGTGTCAATGTACAGCAGGTGGCTCCGCAGCCCGACCTGCGCTTTCGTCTGCGTGGAACGGCCTTTCCGGTTGCGTTTCTCTGAAACACACAACGCACCCAAAGGGGGGACACAGCAACATGGTCCAAGGTACGGTCAAGTGGTTTAACGGCCAAAAAGGCTATGGCTTCATCACGAAGGACGATGGGCAGGACGTGTTCGTCCACTACTCTGCCATCATCGGCCAAGGTTTCAAGTCGTTGGAGGAGGGCCAGCGCGTGGAGTTCGAAATCACGCAAGGGCCCAAGGGATTGCAGGCCGCGAACGTCTCAAAGCTCGCCTAGATTCGGACCCGCAGCGGGGCCTTGGGCCCCTGGCCCTGCGCCCAGGGCCTTTGCAACTCCGAGGAGTATCCCCCCATAACTTGGTCGCGATTCTCCCGCCATGCTGAGTCGATACGTCGGGCTGGACTTGCGAGCGCCTGACGGGGAATATCTGTTCGCTATGCTTGCCAGAGGTAGCAGCGTACCAAGTGCGATCGTGCAGCATCGCTTCGTTACCCTCGACCGGCAGCGTTTCCACTACTTTGCGTGGGGACACACGGGCACACCGGTCGTCCTGATGCACGCCACCGGCTTTCACGGCTACGTGTGGAAGCCGATCGCGCAAGGGCTCAGTCGCGATTGCCAAGTCCTGGCGCCGGATCAACGCGGACACGGCGACTCCGTGAAGCCCGAGGAGGAATACGGGTGGCACGCCTTCGCGGAAGATCTGTACCAGCTCCTTTCGACGTTGCGCTTGCAGGGTGTCGTCGCGGTCGGGCACTCAGCCGGGGCCACCGCCATTGTGGTGTGTGCGGCGACCCATCCGGGCCTGATTTCACGCGCCGTGCTCATCGATCCCATCATGGTCCCGCCGCCACCCGACGGTGAGGTCCGACCGAGCCCGATGGCGCAGCGTGCCCGCAAGCGACGGATGGTGTGGGAGAGCCGCACCTCGATGTTTCACTCGTTCCGTACCTGCCCGCCGTTCAACACGTGGCGTGAAGATGTGCTGTGGGCATACATCGAAGAGGGCACAGTGTTGCACAGCGACGGGCGCATCGAGCTCAAATGCCCGGGGAGCATCGAGGCGCAGATCTATGAAAGCGCTCCCAGTCTGGACGTCTTCGCGCTGTTGCCCCGCGTCACCATTCCCGTCCTGCTGCTCTGCGGCGAAACCAGCGACGCCTTCCCGGAGGCGCGCGCGCGGAATGTCTTGTCACTGCTGCCGCAAGGTCGATTGAAGACCATTGCGCGCACGACCCACTTCGTCCCGATGGAGCGGCCCGAAGCCGTGGAGCGGGCCGTGCGGAAATTCCTCTCCTTATGAAACCGTTTCCCCGCCAGCCGATGACCGCTGCGGTCTTAGCCGCGTGGGGGGTGCACCTGTACACTGCCTCTGGTGCAGCCGTGGGCTTCTTCGCGTTGGCGGCTACTGCGGCGGGCAGTTACGGCCGCGCCTTCTTCCTCATGGCCCTTGCGACCTGCATCGACTGCACCGATGGCACCCTGGCGCGGTGGGCACGCGTGAAGGAAGTGCTTCCCGATTTCGACGGATCGAAACTGGACGATATTGTCGATTATCTGAACTATGTTGTTGTTCCCGTGGTGTTGGCCTACCACGCCGCCTTCATCCCGAAAGGGGTGGGCGGGTTGCTGATCGGCTCGCTGCCCTTGCTCGCCAGCGGCTACGGTTTCTGTCAGGCGGAGGCGAAGACGGCGGACCATTTCTTCACCGGCTTCCCGTCATACTGGAACATCGTCGTGTTCTACTTCTACGCTCTCGCCAGCCCCACGTGGTTCAACGTCGGAGTGTTGGTGCTGTTCTCCGTCCTGGTCTTCGTCCCGATCCGTTACTTGTACCCGAGTCGTAACCCGACCGCCCGGCGCCTCACACACGCGTTCGGCGTCGCGTGGGCGGTGTGCGTGGCGATCCTGATACTGCAATTCCCGCAGCCATCGCGCTGGCTGGCGTTCGTCTCCCTGTTCTTTCCGCTGTACTACGTCGTCCTGTCGCTCCAGCTCCATTTCCGGGCCGCCCGGACCTCCCGTTGATGCCATCAGGCATGATCGTAGACGGCGGTGTTGCTCGGGTCCTCCATCTGTGAACCTGACAAGGAGGGTCATAATGAAGTTCGACGGCAGCGTGGCGCTGGTCACCGGCGGCACTTCAGGGCGGACGGTCCTACCTCGTGCGCGGCGCCGATTTCTGGTAATCCCATGGCGTCCGAGCACGGCAACGTGCGATCGGGAGGACCGAGATGCGAACGTCGACTCACGCTATGGCAAAGCTGTCCATTCTCCGGGTGCCCATATACATGCTGTGCGTGGGCGGCCTCACCTGCCTGATCGGCTGTGGCGGGGATAATGAATCGTACGGCCCTCCGCCCTCGACCGCAGTCCCGGTGACGGTCATCGACCGGTCCCATCTCACCAACGTCGGGACAACGGCGCCGCTCGACTACAGCGATCCCAACCTCTGGTTGTGCCGGCCGGGAAACCAACCCGACGAATGCGACGTCGACCTGGACGCCACCGAGTTCCTCGCTGACGGGAGCCGCAGGGTGGTGCCGCACGTGCGTGCCGCCAATCCAACGTTCGATTGCTTTTACGTGTACCCGACGGTCGATCTGAAGGGCGACGGAAACTTGATCGACTTCTCGGACGTGAGCACGGAGCGCGATCCGCTGGACTCGCAAGCGGCGCGCTTTACGCGCGTGTGCGAGGTGTACGCGCCGCTGTATCGACAAGTGTCGCTCAGCGGTTTCAAGGTCACCGGCGACGCCGCGCTGGCGCTGCAAGACGTCACGAACGCATTCCGATTCTATCTCGATCACCTCAGTCGCGGCCGCAACTTCGTCATCATGGGCCACTCGCAAGGGGCAGCAATGCTGGCCTTGATGATGCAAACGGAGGTCGACCCCGTGCCTGCCCTCCGTTCACGCATGATCTCCGCTCTGCTGATTGGCGGAGGACTCGTCGTCACCCAAGGCCAGCGCACCGGAGACGGCTCCCACGTCATCACGAGCAACGGCTTTCCGCTGGGCCTCAGCTTCAAGAATATTTCCACGTGCGCCGCCCCAGGGGAGACCGGCTGCCTGATCGCCTACTCCTCGTTTTCCACGGAGTATCCACCCGGCGCGCACGCGCTCTTCGGCCGCGCCCCCGACGGTTTCGAGACCGCGTGCGTCAACCCCGCGAGCATCGCCGGCAACCCGGGTCTTTACCGCGGCAGCTACTTTCCGGTTCAGGTCAACCAGCCCTTCTTCTCGTCGATCGAGCCGATTCCCGCTGGCGTGACCACGCCGTTCCTGCTCTACCGCAACGTGTTTCACGGGGAGTGCGTTCACAGCAATGGTTTCAGTTACCTGGAGATTTCATTGCAGCTCGCGTCCGGTGATCTGCGTGCGGAACCTCCGTATCATTCGGTCGTCGAACCCGGTTTCGGTCTGCACCTGGTAGACTACAACATCCCGCTCGATGATCTGATCGACGCCGTGAGCCAGCAGGCGGCGGCCATGCATTGAAGAGCCAAACGCCGCCGCTCGATCATTGACGAGATCCTGCGCTTGCACTACGGTGTGGTGCATGGCCAAGAGCGAGGTGTACAGTTGGCGGGTTGCGCCGGAGATCAAGATTGCGCTGGAGCATGCCGCGCGCGGCGAGCGCAGCTCCATCGGCCGCCTGCTGGAGCGTCTCGTGCACGAATGGCTGGTCGCACGCGGACGGGACACTGACGGCGATGAGACGGAGCAAGCGCGGCGGCACGCGGCGGCGGCACGAACCTTCGGAGCCATTCGGGGCGGGAACCCGCATCGATCCGAGCAGGCGCGCGCGCTGATCCGCCAGCGACTGGCGAGGCGGCGTGCGCGCTAGCGCGCTCATTGATACCGGCGCGATCCTTGCGCTGCTCGACCGCGACGATCGCTGGCATCACGTATGCGTCAGCGCGTTTGCGAGCCTGCGGGTACCGCTGCTTACTTCCGCGGCGGTCCTGGCGGAGCTGTTCCATCTCGTCGGCGACCAGCGGCGCGATGTGGCGGCGGCGTGGAAGTTTCTTCGCTCTGGGGCGGTGACGGTTGCGCTAATCGATGATGCGGATCTTGCCGCGCTCGATGCACTGATGGCGCGCTACCATGACCGGCCGATGGACTTCGCCGATGCCACCCTCGTGCACTTGGCGCGCCGAGAGTCGCTCAACACGATCTTCACCATCGATCACGACGACTTCGAGACCTACCGCATCGAAGGTCGCCGTCGCTTTCGCATCGTGCCCGATCGCGCCTTGTGAACTAAGGGCAAGGTTCTGCGGGTGAAGAACGCCCGCGTCGGGGGGGACGCACAGTTGCGGGAGTTTGTAGAGAGGGATCTGGGCGAAGACATCGAAGCATCCGGTTCGGCCATCGTGGTGCGCCCACAGCGATCGACGTCGATCCGGCTAGGAAACGACCTCATCAGTAAGCTGAAGGAAAAGGACGCCAAGCGTGGTCTTGCGTATCAGACGATGCTCAAGATGATCGTCCGGGAGCATATCGACGAGTACTAGCGGGGCTGCCCCCCCCGGATTGCCTATGGCTACCCGCGCTTGCGATCACCAGATCGTCTTGACGATGCGCAACGGCCGGAGCAGTCGGTCCTTGGTCACGATCGGAACCCCATGGTGGATGGCTGTAGCCACGATGAAGCGATCCGCAGGATCGGGGTGCATATTCAAGGAGTCCGCCAACAGCGCGATGTCCGCGGTCAGCGGCAAGGCGTCGACACGGGGAATCGCTTGGATCTTGGCTGCCCATTCGAGAACGGGCATATCGAGATCAAGTCTCCCTTTTCGCACCAACAAGGATGTTTCCCAGAACACGATCGCCGGAATTCCAAGCCGATCCGCGCGGGCGATGGTGCGTTCCGCCCGAGAGCTCAGCAACTGCGCGTCGCTCGCCCACCAGATGGCGGTGTGGGTGTCGAGCACCACCACGGGTTTATCCGCCGTCCCCGAGACGCCACCCGGCCTCAGCGGTCAGCGGCTTGAGGAACTCTTCCTCGCCGACCAGCATCCGGGCGCGGCCGCGCAGCGTGGCGAGAAGTTCTTCTTCGCGCTGCCGATCACTGATCACGGGCACCACGCGCGCCACCGGCTTGCCGCGCTTGGTAATCACCACTTCGCGGTGGGTCTTGGCGACGTCATCGAGGATCGCCAGGCACCCTTGCTTGAACGCGCCCGCTGGAATTTTCTTGGCGGTCATGGACATGATCCATGGACATATACAGTTCGGGGCCGGCCTGCAAGCAAGGATACGCACAGTGATGGCGATGGGGTCGGCGTCGGGAAGGTCGCCTGACTAGGAAAGCTCAGACACCGCCGCTCCGCGACATCTTGCGGCCCAAGATTCTGTGCAAGGACATCGGTGAGACGCCGCTTCGAAGAAAAGCAAATAGAGATCGAAGCGGCCGCGCGCCCATTTACGAGGAAGTCCGCGTGCTCGATGCGCACTGTGGGCTGCCGCGCATACTTCGCCCGCAGTGTCGGCAGGTGGCGCGGATCGCAAAAAACTCCGTGACGTAGACGGCAAAGAGGCTCCCCCGGCGGTAAACCTGTTTTGGAATTTTGGAATCAAAACGGGTTGGCACGCCGGCCCCGGGATCAACGGCGTGCAGGCGGGTACTCCAGTTGGACGGTGCGCAAATCCTCGACCCGTTGGAAATGCGGGTCTGAGGTGAGCAACGCCGCATCGGCCGCGAGACAGCAGGCTGCGATCCAGAGGTCATTGGTGGGTATCGGCGTGCCCCGGCGGCGAAGCTGGTCGTGGATCTGCGCGTAGCGCTCCGCGACGGTCCGAGTGACCTCCAGCCACTCGACGTCGAAGGTCTCGACAAACTGTTCTAACCGGGAGACGTTCCGCTGCGCGCGGCTGCCTTTTCGAAACCCGGAGAGCAACTCACCGAGGGCAATGGTTGGAATCGCCAGCCGCGTCGCGCGTTCCATCTGTTCGACCGCTGGCGCAAAGCCGGCATCGAACAGGGCGTAGCCGCTGGTGTCCAGCGCGAGGGTCACGTGGACCATAACTCGAGATCAACAATTCTGTGCTCGCGGCTGGTTTGCAGGACGCGAGCGAGATCCGTGCGTGCGAGCTTCCCGGCCCAGGCACGCAGGCTCGGACGCGCCCGCGGTGAGCGCGCCGCGCGCGCGCCGCGGGCGAGGTATTCCAGAACGACTGCCGTCTTGGTCGTGTGCCGGTGCCGCGCCTCCTGGATGATCCGACGCTCGAGGTATTCTGGGACGTTCCGTATGCTCAGGTAGGCCATACGGCTAACCTGTAGTACCGTAGTACGGTGTTGTCAACGCGTGGTGGTGATCGGAGACAAGGTTCATTCAGGCGGGCTCAGCGTTCGACAGGGCGCGGTGCAGATCGGTTCGTCTGATCAGCCGCCAAGGTTGCCTGCCAGCCGGGCGAAGTCCGCAGCCAACGCAGAACTCGATGCTGGTTCAGCTTCCCGATGCCGGTTCAGCATCAAAGGCCCGTCGCGCCCATCACGTGGCGGTCGCGGCGCGCCCTTGACGATGGACCGGTAACATTTCATCATTAGAGTAATCCTTATGGCTCAACCCAATCCGTCCAGACAGTCGGCTTCATCACCCCCGAACCGCCCAGCAGTCTCGAGCTTCGCCTTCTGGCGCGGCGGCGCTACCGAGAAATCCCGGCTGCGGCAGAACGTCGAGTCCCTGCTACTTGCCGTCCTGGTCGCACTGCTGGTCCGCTCGTCCGTCGTCGAGGCGTTTTGGGTCCCCTCAGGATCGATGCTGCCCACCATCCAGATCGGCGACCACCTGTTCGTGAACAAACTGGCGTACGGGATGCACCTGCCGTTCGTCAGCCGGGAGGTCGCGCAATGGCGCCCGCTCCACCGCGGCGACATCGTCGTGTTCCGATCGCCGGTTGACCACAAGACCGACCTGATCAAGCGCGTCATCGCGATCGGCGGCGATGCGGTGGAGGTCCGCCACAAGCGCCTGTTCATCAACGGCGAAGCGGTGCCGGACCCACACGCGACGTTTACCGATCCTCGCGGCCGCGACTCTGTCCCGCGCGATAACTTCGGGCCGGTCACCGTGCCGCCCGGCAAGTTCTTCGTGATGGGGGACAACCGCGACCAAAGCTACGACAGCAGGTATTGGGGATTTGCGGACGAAGGCGATGTGAAGGGGCAAGCCACCTTCATCTACTGGTCCTGGAACAGCGAGACGCATTGGCTGCGCTGGGATCGCTTCGGCCACGTGCTGCGATGACGAGGTGAACCGGGAATCGTGATTCGTGAACTTTACGGGTTACGTTTCACGTTTCACGGTTCCATAGTCGCTCCGGGACAGGCCACGCACAAGGAGAGAGCCAACCATGGACATCGGACGCGTCGGTATCTGGACATTTGCACTCGATTCGCAGCCGGCGGCGCGCGCGCAAGAGGCGGCGGCGGAGATCGAGGAGCTGGGGTTCAAGGCCCTCTGGATTCCTGAAGCCGTCGGACGAGAAGCGTTCACCCATGCGGGGCTCTTGCTGGCCGGGACGCGCCGCCTCGTCGTGGCCACCGGGATCGCCAACATCTTCGCGCGCGACGCCATGGCTGCGGCCGCCGCGCAGAAGACCCTGACCGAAGCGTATCCAGACCGCTTTTTGCTCGGGCTCGGCGTGAGCCACGCCCCGATCGTCGAAGGCATGCGGGGGCACTGCTACGAGAAGCCCTTCAGCACGATGCGCGCCTACCTCGATGCGATGGATGCCGCCTTTTTCGTCGGTGCCCCGCCCACCACGCCGCTGATGCGGGTCATCGGCGCGCTCGCACCGAAGATGTTGCAACTCTCCGCAGAACGCGCCGCGGGTGCCCATCCCTACTTCGTTCCTCCCGAGCACACGGCGTACGCGCGCCAGATCCTCGGCAGCGGCCCGTTGCTGGCACCCGAGCAAGCGGTCATCCTCGAGAGAGATCCGGACACCGCCCGGCAGATCGCGCGCGCCCACATGGCCACCTATCTGGGTTTGCCGAACTACGTGAACAACCTCAAACGCCTCGGATTCACCGACAGTGATATCAGCAACGGCGGCAGCGACAAGCTCGTCGACGCCATCGTGGCATGGGGCGGCGTTGACGCCGTGCTCACGCGCGTGCGTGCGCATCACGACGCCGGTGCCGACCACGTGTGCATCCAGGTCCTCGATCCCGATCCGCGCGCCTTGCCGCTACGCCAATGGCGCGAGCTGGCGCCAGCGTTGCTGCGATAAAGCGGCGCCGCAACATGTCGCGCCCCGGCTCGAACTGCCCGCCGGGGCCGGTGAGGTGGGCGAGGATCTCGACGTGTGACACCGTCTCATTTCCGCTGATCGAAGCGGCGGCCGAACACCAGCGCGGCGATGATGATCCTTTGCATCTGTAACGTGCCGCCGGCGATCGGCCAGCCGCGGCTGTCGCGCAGCATCCGCTCGATCGGATACTCGTTGGAATAGCCGTAGCCGCCGAGGATCTCCATCGCCATGTCGGTGACCGCCTTTGCCGTCTCATTGGCGAAAACCTTGGCCATCGACGTTTCCTTGATCGACGGGATGCCGGTGCCGGCGTTGACGGCGGCGCGGTACACGAGCAGGCGCGCGGCATCGACGCGCGTTGCCATGTCGGCAACCATCATCTGGATAGCTTGGCGATCGCAGATCGGTTTGCCGAACGTCTGCCGACCCTTGGCATACTCGACGGCGAACTCCAGCGCGCCGGTGGCGATGCCCAGCGCCATCGTCGCATTGCCGCAGCGCTCGATGTCGAAGCATTGCATGAGCGCGGCGAAGCCGCCGGGCGGCACGATGAGGTTCTCCTCCGGCACGAAGCAGATCCTCGAAGATCAAGTCGCAGCTCGGAAAGCCACGCATCCCCATGAAGTGTTCTTGCTTTCCGAACGTGAAGCCGGGGCTGCCCTTCTCGATCAGCAGCCCGGTGATGCCCTTGGCGCCGGGGACATTGCCGACACGGCAGTACACCATATACGCCCCGGAATGGCCGCCGCCGGTACAAAAGCACTTCCGCCCGTTGACGCGGTAGCCGCCGCTGCATTTGTCGGCGCGCGTGCGCAGATCGGTGAGGGCGCTGCCGGCTTCCGGCTCGCTCATGCCGATTGAGATCTGCAACTCGCTCCGGGCGACCCGCGGCAACCAGCGCGCCTTTTGCGAGCTGTTGCCAAAGAGCTCGATCACGCGCACCGGCCCGACGTTCGACTCGAACACCGGCGCCGCGGCCAGCGGCGACACCGCTGCCAGCTGCTCGATGCACAGGATCGCCGACAGCAACTCCTGCCCGCCGCCGCCGTACTCCTCCGGCAAGCACATGCCGATCAGCCCCATCTCCACCATCTTCCGGAGGAACCCGGCATCTGAGAGGGCGCCCGTGCGCTCCCACACAGCGGCTGGCTCGCGGCACTCCTGCTGGGCGAACTTGCGCACGGTCTGTTGCAGCAGTTCCTGTTGCTCGGTGAGTCGGAAATCCATTCGATAAGCCTCCTCCGCGGCGACGGCTCCATTGCGGCGCGCGGTCTTCACCTGCGCTCCGTCGCACGCGACGTCTCGCAGAATCTCATGAACGAGTTCCCGGCGGAACTCAACGGCCTGCGAGGCTGCTTCAAGGGGTTTGCGTGTAGGGGCGGTTCGGGAACCGCCCGAAACGGCGCGTCGAATCCGCACCGCCGCGTGGGGCGATTCCCGAATCGCCCCTACGTGTTCGCCGGGCCTCCAACCACGCCGGCATGCAGCAGGTCGCTTCCCCTTTCCACTTTCCGATGGTAGGGCACGAGGGTGTGTCCCCCACAACACGGGGCGCAGGAGGCGAGGAGTATCCGTATGGACCTGTCGTTCACGCCTGAGCAGGAAGCCTTCCGGCGCACGGTGCGCCGCTGGATCAAAGCAAACCTCGCGGCGCGCGAGCGCGATGCGCTGCCACTGGAGTACGGCTCGCCGCAGCACGTGCAACAGCTGAAGGCCTGGCAGCGCAAGCTGTACGATGCCGGCTACATTGCCCTGGGCTGGCCGCGGAATACGGCGGCCAGGGCGCCGACGTGGTGCACCAGAACATCGTGAATGAGGAGCTCGTGCTGGCGCGCGCGCCCGCGCTCATCGGCTTAATGGGCATCCAAATGGTCGGCCCGACGCTCATCCAGTGCGGCACCGAGAGCACAACGCCGGCGCTACTTGCCGAGCATCCTCACGGCGGAGGAGATCTGGTGCCAGGGCTATTCAGGAGCCCGGCGCCGGCTCGGACCTTGCCTCGCTGAAGACGCGCGCCGAGCTCGTCGGTGACGAGTTCATCATCAACGGCCAGAAAGTGTGGACCTCGAACGCGCAGTTCGCTGACTGGATGTTCTGCTTGGTGCGTACCGATGCCGGACGCCCCGAAGCACCGCGGCATCTCCTACGTCCTGATCGACATGAAATCGCCGGGGATCACTGTGCGCCCGCTGATTCCAATGACCGGCGATGCCAGGCTTCAACGAGGTCTTCCTCGAGGAGGTGCGCGTGCCCCGCGACAACTTGGTCGGCGAACTGAATCAGGGCTGGCTGGTGGCCAACGCCACGCTCCTGCACGAGCGCAACATGCTCGGCTCGACGGTGCGTACCCAGCAGCTGTTCAACGGGCTGCTGCGCCTGGCGCAGAGCCATCGACGGTACGGGCGCCCCGCCTCGGCCGATCCCGTGCTCCGCCAACGCTTGGCCGATCTGCAGATCCGCGTCGAGGCGATGAAGTATCACGCCTTCCGGCAGCTGACCGATTCGATCCGCCAGCGCCCGCCGGGCATCGGCGCCTCCGTCAACAAGCTGGTGTCGACGGAGCTGAACCACGACATCGCCGGCCTGGCGTTGGAGATCATGGGCTCATACGGCTGGCTGGCGCGCACCTCGCGCCGCGTCGTGGCGCGCGGGACCTGGCCGATCGATTTCATGTTCTCGCTCGGACTGATCATCGGCGGCGGCACCTCGCAGATCCAGAAGAACATCATCGCCGAGCGCGGGCTGGGCATGCCAAGGGAACGGTCAATAGTTTCATAGTCAATAGTTGTTGGTTCCCAGTTGTTAGTTGTTAAGTTAGCTTACTAGAAACTAACAACTAGCAACCAACAACTAGCAAGGAGTACGTCAACCATGGATTTCGGACTGTCGGAAGAACAGGAGTTGCTGCAACACAGTGCGCGGGATTTCCTGGCGCGGGAGTGCCCGACCACGTTGGTGCGCGCCGTCACACAAAGTGATGACGGGTTTCCGCGCGCCTTGTACCAGAAGATCGCTGAGATGGGTTGGGCGGGGCTGGTCATCCCGGAGAAGTTCGGCGGGCAAGGCCTCGGCGTGCTCGATCTGACGGTCTTGGCCGAGGAGATGGGGCGCGCCGTCGTTCCCGGCCCGTTCTTTTCGTCGTCCGTGCTGGCGGCGTTGAGTCTCGTCTACGCCGGCAGCGCGGCGCACAAGCAGGAATGGTTGCCGCGCATGGCCGCGGGCGAGGCGATCGGGACGCTGGCCTTCCTGGAGGAAAGCGACCGGCTCGACGCGGCGGGGATCAGCGCGCGCTGCACCAAGACACGCGGCGGCTACCAACTCGACGGCGTCAAGCTGTTCGTCACCGACGCGCAGGTCGCAGATGTCATCGTTGCCGCGTTCCGCAGCCGCGGCAAGGAGGAGTCGGGCATCAGCCTGTTCCTGGTGTCGCGCGACACGCCGGGGGTATCGGTGCAGCCGTTGCAGAGCGTCGATCAGACGCGGCGACCGTGCGAAGTCGTCTTTCGCAAGGTGGACGTGCCTGCCAGCGCGCAGCTCGGGGACGACACGAAGGGATGGAAGGTGTTGCGGCGTGTGATGGATGCGGCGTGCGTGGTCTTAGCGGCGGACAGCTTGGGCGGCGCGCAGCAAGCCCTCGAGATGAGCGTGGAATACTCGAAGGTGCGCCAGCAGTTCGGCCGGCCGATCGGCTCGTTTCAGGCGCTCAAGCACATGGCCGCCGAGATAGTCAGTGACATGGAGCCGGCGCGCTCACTGGTGTGGTATGCCGCGTATGCCTACGATCACGAGCCACGCAACGCCGCCCGCGCGGCGGCCATGGCGAAGGCGCGATTGAGTGACGTGTACAGCCGGGCCACCAACCGCGCGGTGCAAATCCACGGCGGCATTGGCTTCACCTGGGAACACGACTTGCCGCTGTGGTTCAAACGCGCCAAGTGGAACGAGGCGGCGTTCGGCGACGCGACGTTTCACCGCGAGCGTCTGGCGCAGCTGGCGGGGTACTGAAGAGTCCGGGCGGAGGTTCTTTCACGGGGAACCAAGGCTTACAGTTGGACTTGCACCTCGATGCGGCTGAGGTTCGTGCGCGGCGCCTTGCGGTGGCGCTCGGCTCCGCGACCTTCGGTCTCGATTAAGCCCAAGGCTTCGAGTGCTTTCACGTCGGCGAGCACGTTCTTGGGATCACGGTGTGCGGTCGCCGCCAGCTCGCGCACGGATGAGGGGCGGTGGCGACGAATGAGCCGGAGCGTCTCCAACCGCTTCGGTGTGAGTGCCCGCGCCATGTCGGTCAGACTGGCAAACACGAGCTCCGTCCCGACAACCCGCGGGTACTTCCCCGCCTGGATGGTTTTCTCTGCCCGCTCCAGGCGGCGCTGCTGACCCTTCCAGTATTCCGCCTCAGGCTCAACCTTTATTTTGACTCGGCAGACTTTCATCGTGCTCCTTCTTCGAGCATAGCTCGAATGCGATCAATGTCTTTGCGAAAATTCTCGAACAGCTTGTCCACACCACGCCACACGTACGGGCGTTCTTCACTCAGGAAGTGACGGTGGTGGCCCTTGCCATGGTGAATATCGTAGCGGACCAGGGTCTCCCCGGTGTCCTCGCGGTAAAGCTGGAGGCGATACTTGAGACCGAGTGGGTTCTTTTCACCGGGCGGAAATCGGGCGACCGAGGTCTCAGCGACCAGCGGCATGCCCGGGATACGGAACTTGCTGCGCTCGAGGAGTGCACCCGGCCTCTTCGGCATTCTGATGGTCTGCATACCCTCAGCATGCCGGTTTGTCAAATGGGGGCGAGTGCAGCATCCAGGGAAACCTCACGCCAGCATGCCGCCTGACCGCTTCCGCCCCGGTGCCCATCGCGGGCCGTTGTTGCCGGCGTCGTGTGTCAGCTCACCCACAATTCCGCCAATTCCGCGCTACCAGTTTGTGAAACAATCGCCCTCAGGCCTCGGGCTTCAGACCCCAGGGTCCGGAATCCCTGGTGTTTCCTGAAGCCAGAGGCCCGATGTCTGAAGCCCAGACGAAAGGTTCCAAACTCGTACGTCCCACAGACCTCCGAGACCATGTCCCCATCTTGAGTTTGCAGGGTTTCGAACGCCCGGTACAATTACAATGATGACGAAGGTGACCATCGACGAAGTGCAGCGGGACGTGCGTGAATACTTCCGCCGGGTTCGGGCGGGTGAGGCGTTCACGGTGGTGCAAGACCACGAGCCGATCGCCGAAATCCGGCCCGTAGCTCCTGCAAATCGCCACTTACGGCCCTTTGGGCTGTGCGCCGGTGAGTTCATGGTACCCGACGACTTCGACGCTCCGCTGCCAGAGGACATGGTCGCGCTGTTCGAGGGTCGATGACTGCATCGTGACCCGTTTGATCGGATTTGTGGGCCGCAAAGCTGAGCCGCGACCGCTACTTCGACCTCCTCGCGCAGCTGTAGGCGGTGTTCCTGCTGCGCTGGCGCGGTAGGGGCGATGATCGCCAGGGGCTCGCGCCCCGGGCTTCAAGTAGGGCCGCCCCGTCGGGGCTGATCGTGCTCCGCCTTTCATCGGCGCGCCAGCGAAGAACCCGCACTGGTACCCGATCCCGACGACGGCTCTGCCAAATCGCTGCAGCTCCTCCTTTTTGCGGACATGGGGAGGTCACGCGGAATGGGAGGAATCGCCTCTCGTATCCTCCAAATTCGCGCTACGTCCCTCTTTGTGCCCCCCACGGGTCCGACGGCCAACGGCGCTGCTTGTGGATTCCGTGGAACGTTCATCCGCACCGACGAGAGCACCACGCGCGCCAGAAGAGTGGTTGCTCCTTTTCGAGGAGTTCACGGAACCTATCGGCACGGTCAGCGAGGTTGGCGTACGTGCTCTTGATCTCGTCAGCCTTTGGTGCGGTGGGTTGGTAGGTGGTGGGAACCAGCTCTCCTGAATCTTGTGCTGTGGCACGGGTAGCGGCTTGAACTTGGCTCTCGTAGAGTTGGCGGAGAGCGAGGTAGCCCACACACTCCATGTAGAAGGTCGTGAGCGCCTCGCGGCAGGTCGGATCACTAACCGCGATCCATCGCTCAGACTCTCTTGCGTATCGGTCTTCCAGAAGCGTTGCGAGGTGGCGCACCTCGGTTGAGTCCCAGAAGCCGATGCCAGCAGAGGCCCTGGAGGCGCGAGCGAACGCACTGGCCTCCGCCTTCATGAGCTCGATGCGGCCCTGTTTGCTCCGTGCGTCGCGGTACAGATCCAGGACGATCGGCGTTGCTAAGCCGATAAGAAAGCCGAGCAGTAGCGTCATGATTTCACATCTTCGCCACCGCGCTCGGGCGTGATGTCCGTAGGGGGCGCCACTGGGCGGAGATGATTTGCCAGCCGATCTAGCAGCCGCAGATGGCGTGCCTGATCGATTGATCCGATTGCACCCAGAAAACTGCTTTCGGGAAGGACGGCCAAGAAGCCCAAGCGAATGAGCGAAGCGGCCTTGAGCCCGCTTGCGGCAAAGTCCGCGTCGCTGGGACGAATCGGGTCATCTAAACCCGCGACCTCATGGTGCAACTGCATGCTGACGCCGCAGACAAGAAAATCCCCGTACGGTGGCATCGCGCGCAGAATGATGGCGGGGCGATTCTTTACTTGCCCGTCGGCTTGCGGCAGCGGCGTGAGGACGACATCACCTTCCTTCATCGTCGGATGTCGGCCAAGCTGTACTCGGGCTCGTTGTCGGCGAACGCTCGCGCTAAGCCGGCCCTGCTTGCTGCGAGCCAGCCAATTCGATCACCGTTGCCCTCTGCTAGAACGGTCACCAAGAGTGCAGCGTTAGGGGGAAGATCGAACGGTTCATCGAGCTCAATCCGCTCTCCGTCGTAGTGGGCCTTCAAAGTTACGCTTGGCATGATCAACACCTACGCCCTCTTGTGTACCCGAGCAAGTGCTCCGTCTGTCTCCGCCAGTCTCGTCTACAGAAGCAATGCCAACAGACCAGCGACGGCCATGATTACCGCGTAGATCACAGCGAAAGAGAGCACTCCCCAGATCGTGTTCCCTACAACTGTACCCGCGCCCTTTGTTCTGACCTGACCCGCCCACCACTCAGGCTCTTCAATTGAAAATCGCAGGAGTCGCGCGCCGGCAATTCCTACCGCGAGGACCAGCCAGGCGATTAGGGTTGGTGACGTGATCCCGCTCTCTCGCGCAGAATACCCAATCATCACGCCAACGACAGCGCTCCAAAACCAGCCGTGCTGGACGCCAATGCGCATGGTCAGGACGGGCCTTGGGCGTTGAAGGTCTGCCGGCTTATCGGGCTAGCCTGTGGGATGAGTCCGCACGACCGATGGCAGTGTGTTGTCATTACCGCTTTGCGGTAAGCCGAACGCCGCGGCTCAGGCGCGGCGGGCGTCACTGGAAGCCGGCTCCCGCCCGCCATCGCCTGCAGCCGCATTGTTCGGCAAGCCGCGAACAATCGGGGCTCCGTAGCCTGGTCGCCCATGGCGGGAGGAATCGCTAGGTCTGATCATCGTGATGCTCGTTTGGGCCGGCGTCCTGCTCAACAACGTAAGACGCGCTGAAGGTGAACTTCATGCCCTGAACCAAAACGAGGCAACGGCTCACGATGTCGGCGGCGTCGACGTCGAAGAGCGCGATATTGCGCCCCGCCTCCAAAGAACTCCTGTACTTCACGCCGTGAAATGCATTCACCTTGAGGTGCTCTGCTATGATTTGCGTTGGAACGTAGCTGGCGACATCATCGGTCGACGCGGCTGGCGTAGCGAAGGCGTCGTCAACGTCAGACCACAGCCGCTCCTCGCGCTCATCTGCGGCGGGTACCTCGTTGAGCAGTACTTGCTGAAAGACGTTTGGCGGGGATAACGTTTGATGTATCGTGCAATCAACGAGGCGAAGCAGCTGGCGCGTCCTGAATTGAGCCAACGAAATCGACGACCCGATCCAAGGACGGACCTCTGCGCACGCCGTCTCTCGATTTGTGGCAACGTACAAGAAGGGTATCCCCTTCGGGTTGGCGCGGCCCTCCCTGGCACGATCCTTCAGTGGCTTCATCCGATCGGGCGGATACGGCGCCGGCACCTTCGATTCGAGGGGGCTGCCGGGAAGCGGCTTCAAGTCATGGCCGAGTTGGGCACGCCAGAAGAAGCTCCCCTTTGGGACTATCTCGACCCGTTTTTGCGCAGTGTCGAGCACGTGCCGAAGGAACGCTTCGCGGTCGGCATCGCGTGCATATCGGGTTGATCTTGTGGAAAGATCGAAGAAAAAGTAATCGGCCCCAGGCATCAAGAACCTCCATGAGTGTTGATGTCCTCATTCCGCCCCTTTGAACCCGTGTATGCCGTCGAAGGTGCTACTCTGCCCGTCACTGTATTCGAACACGAGGAAGTGAGTGAGTTCCGCTTTCTCGATCTCGTCACGGATCTCCTTGCCCTGTCGTTTGCGGATGTCCCTTAGAATTTGAGAACCGTATAGGCGTCCGTTCGCTCTTTCCGGATGCCTCGGTCCATCATTACCAACAGCACAGCAAATCCAAGAAACAAGACTTCCGCTACGATCGACGACCACACGGGGGCCCCAGTGATGATCGCGGGTTCTGTCAGGCTACCGCCATCCATCCAGAATACTACCAGAGTGTGAATGTTGACGGCAGCCACTACTGACTTGATAGCGGTCAACAGGCACGCGACATAGAACCAACCTCTCGGAGCGACTTTCGTGCCCGCGAGAACAAACATTGTGGGCGCCCAAACGCGCCACACGAACTCGTCTGAATAGGGGACAATCGCGTTCGGAAGAGCAAGCCTTGCGAACGCGCGACCGATGCTCTGGCTGGCAAGATCGCCGAGAAGCGCTGCTGGCAGGAACAGAGCCCAACGCACCCAGTCTGGCAATCTGCGAATCAAGCGGTCGATCACTTGTTGCATCGCGCCGTCGCTAAATCAAGAAGGTGGTTCGAGCAGTGGTCGGACCAGTGTTGTTTGCATAGGTTGACATGACCCAGCCACCCACCACGCCGGACTTTGATTTGAACGTACCAACAAAATCGCCAACCCAGCCGGCAGCCGCGGCTCAACACACCCACGCTCATGCGCGCCTCATACACCGAACTTTGCCACATGAGCAATGGGTTAGGCACTGCATTCATGCGGTCTGCAGCCTGTGTCGACCCGCAGCCTTCGGCGGTCAACGCGTGAACCACGATTCCGCGAGGTCAGGGCTGATCCGCCGGGCCGACTACACCACGGGCACCACGGTTCAGTATGTGTGTTTAGATTATCGCCTTCGTGGGACAAGGCATTTTAGGATTGGATTCCGGCGCAGTCTGCGCAGAACGACTCAAGGAATCCTCAAATGCGAAATCCGAAACTCGAAACAAATCCGAAGTCCAAAATTCGAAGGACCAAAACAAATGATCACTACGGATGCTGCGCCAGTTCTCGAATTTCGAGCCTTCGAATTTCGAATTTGTCTCGAATTTCGAGCTTCGAGTTTGGGATTTCCCAGTCCTCTTGGCAACTGCTGGCAAACCCAGGCTGGTCCGAGCCGTCACAGAGCGCGAAGCGTCGCGGCAAGAGCTTGGTCGGCGTGATTTCTATAGATTTTGCCGAAACCAAGGATCCGCCGGGCCGCTGTCTATAGAAATCGGCGCAGCCGAGGCTTGGTGGAGCCACCGCACGACCCGCTTGCCTAAAATCCAAGCTGGTCCGGCCCGTTTTCTATACGCATTGCCACGGGAGAGCCTTGATCACGCCGTCGCACGATCTCGATGCCCAAAATCTACGCTGGTCCGAGCCTCAACCTATAGATTTTTCAGAAACCGAGGCTTGGTTACGCCCGCATTGCTCGCGTCGGGCGTTGGACCACGCTTTTCCAACGCCGCGCGCATCGATTTTGTGCCAGCGGAGCGCTTCCGGGCCGTTGTAGATTCGGCGCGGGCGGTAGGACAACGTCAGTAAGACAAGAACGTTCAAAGTTGCGTCGTCACCGACCCCGGGTAGGCGCCGAGCGCCGGAAGGTATCGCGCAGGCGCGGCGAGAGTAGCAATAGATCGACTATGCCGAGATCAGCCGGTCTTCGACCTCCTGGATCACCCGCGCCAAGTCGGGACCGGCGCTGGAGATGGCGTTATTTTCATCGTCGACGTGTTTGTGGTGAGGAAAGTTATCCAGATCAGGATAATGCTCCGTATTGTCGTAGCGGAAGACGAATGAGCCATCAGCACGCTGGTAGTGGAACACGTAAGTGAAGCGTTCGATGCCGGATTCGGTGTTGACGAATTCTCGGAAATGAAGCAGCGAGTCGTCCAGAAAATAAACGTCACCTCGAATGTAGCCAGCCGTCAAACTGCGGCGATCGAAGGTGACGTTGTGCGACTTCACGTAGGGTGAAGCCTGTAAGACCATCAGTACGGTTTGAAAGTAATCGTCAATCAACGATCTGCGCTCCGGCTAATGCGCGCTGCTGGCCTTCCAGGATGCGCAGCATCTTGATCTCGCCGGCCCATTCAATGAACTCAAGCGTTTCCTGGAGTTCACCCGCGGCGAAGCGGCGCTCAAAGTCTTCCGAGGTGGAACCGAACCGCTGTTCAAACGATCGCAGTTTGTCACACGTGCGCTGGATGCCGTGCGCCACCAACTTCGCCTCGTTCTGAATGGCAACCTCAATCAACGGTCTGAGTCGCGCCGTTTCGTCCGTTGTAATCGTCAGTTGTTGCACCATCTCGATCACCCTTGTCGCGTTCTGCCAAGTGTAACACAAGCGCCGGTTCAAACCCAATCGGTGAAACAGCGGGCGGTTCGATGCCTGCCTGTTTACGCTTGCGCCAGACTACATACCGCTGTCCTCAGTTCGCTCGTGCAGCGTGCTGAGATTCGCAGATTCGAGACGGTGTCACTCGAAGGCCAGCCGCTCCATCCGCCGCAACGCGAAGCAATTTTGCCACCTCCCAAAGCTCTGAGTGGCATCAGGCCTCGATGCGATCCGAGATTATTGTCACATCAAGGTCAATATTATTACAATGCTAATATTCCGGCGGGAGGGTCTTCAGCTGGGCGGCGGTGAAGACAGGGCCGTCCTTGCACACGTACACCGAGCCGACGTTGCAGCGGCCGCACTTGCCGAGCCCGCATTTCATCCGATTTTCGAGCGTGGTGTAGACGCGGTCCGAAGCAAAACCCAGCTTCTCCAGGAGCGGGAGGGTGAAGGTGATCATGATGGGCGGGCCGCAGACAATCGCATAGGTGTCGTGGGGAGAAGGAGCCAGTTTCTCCACCAGCGTCGGCACGAAGCAGATCTCCCCCGTCCAATCCGGGGTCTCTCCTCCCGGATCCACACATTGATGGAGACGCACATCGGATCGTTGGGCCCACTCCTCGAGTTCCCGTTTGTAGACAAGGTCCGCAACGCTGCGGGCACCGTAGACAATCGTCACGTCCCGGAACCGGTCTCTGAGATCGAGGGTGTTCCAGATCACACACCGGACCGGCGCCAGCCCTATGCCGCCGGCGATGAACAGGATGTTTTTCCCCATCATCTGGTCCAGCGGGAAACAGTTGCCGTAGGGGCCACGAAATCCCATCGTGTCACCGATGTTCAGCCGCCGCATGGCCCGTGTGGCCTTGCCCACAGCCTTGAAGCTCGCTTCGATGTACCCCTTGCGCGTTGGCGGGGAGGCAATGCAGAACGTGCACTCGCCGAAACCAAAAACCGAGTACTCGCCGAACTGCCCCGCCTTGAAATCGAATCGCTCGGCAACCGCAGCATCGTCGAAGGACAGTTTGAACGTGCGCGTGTCGATGGTCTCGTCGACCATTTCCTCGATGCGCACGAGATGCGGCTGATACAGGTTCATGTTTCGGCTCCCCCCTGCGCGGCGCGATCGATCTCCGCCAGTATCGAGACCAAGTCCATGCCCGCCGCGCACACCCGCACGCAGCGGCCGCACCCGGTGCAGAGGACCTCGCCGAACCGAGCCGGATAGATGCTGAACTTGTGCATGATGCGCTGGCGGAATCGTGCCGTCTGATCTTTGCGCGGGTTGTGTCCCGAACCGTGCAATGTGAACAGCGCCGTCTGACATGCATCCCAGTTGCGCCGGCGCGTGCCGCTGTGGGCGCCGTCGGGTTCGTCAACGATGTCGAAGCAATGGCACGCGGGGCACACGAAAGCACAGGCGCCGCAGCCGTGGCAGCGCAGCGCCACGCGCTTCCACAACGGATCGTCGAAGTGCGTGTCCAGCCATCCGCGAATCCGGTCGGGGCGCACGTCAAGATTGGCTCGCACCTGCTGTTCCAGTCCGGCAGTTCGCGATGGTGCCGACCCCTCCCTCTCAGGGCATCGGGACTGGTGGCGTTCCAGGGCTGCTTGCCCCTTGGGAGTCAGGATGTCGACCTCAAAGCCGCCATCAACCGGCGTCAGGAACCAATCCGCGCCCCGGGTGCTCGTGGGAGAAAGCCCCACCGCGGTGCAGAAGCATGATGCATCACAGGTTGTGCAGGCCATTGCCAACACCGTTGTGGCCTGCCTGCGCCCAAACCACAGCTCGTCGCGGAAGTCCCACCCCATGACGCAGTCGACGACGTCCAGCCCTGCGGCATCGCACGGCCGCGCGCCGATGACGACCGTTTCCTTGAAGCCGGCCGGCACCTCCTCGATCTTCACGGCAGATTTCTCCTGCCGCCACCGAAACAGCGCTTCGGTGGGCGGAAAGACGACTTCCTTCAGTGGGCGGATGGGCTGTGGTCCGTCCAGAAACACTTCATCGGGGCTCTGCACGTGCCCATACGTGACGCCGGTGCGCTCCTGGCCACTGCTGTGAGTCGGTGCCACCACGACTGCTCCGGCGGCAATGAGGTCGCGGATCAGAGCGTCCAGGTTGGCCCTGCTGAGAAATCTCTTTGTGCTCACTGGATGAACTCCTGCGCATCGTCCAGCCGATACGTTCCAATCGGCGTTGGCCTGGACGGGTCGTCTGCAACGACGTACCCGTAACGGTCTGCCACCACGCGAGCCACCTTGCGATTCAACAGGCCGAGCGGGATCTGGGCCGGGCAGGCACGCTCGCATTCGCCACAATCGACGCAGCGCCCGGCCAGGTGCAAGGCTCGGGTCAAATGCCACGCCAGGTTGCCGCGGGCGTGCGGCGACGTTTCAATCCAGGTCGGCTGCGTCTTTTCGGCGATACAGCGCTCGCAGAAACACATCGGGCAGACTTGCCGGCAGGCATGGCAACGCGTGCACGGTGCCAGCAGCCGCGTCCACAACGCCAGACGCTCGTCGGTACTCATCGCCTCGATCTCGGACAGGCGCGCGTCCCGGCTGCTGCTTGCCGCGGGAGCGGGTTTCGGCTCGCCCACGAGGTGATCGGCGAGTGCCGGTTCCCGCGTCTCGCAACCGACGCAGCGCGGCGCCACGTTGTCTGCGCTCAACGGCCGGGCATCGGTGGGATCGCGCACCACGCCGCCGCAGCGCACGCCGATCAGGACCACATCCTCGCGTTTGATCTGGCTCTCACGAATCAAGCCGGCGACTGCCCGCGCGTCACAAGATTTGACCACCACGGCCAGGCGCCCAAGTGCCGCAACGTGGGTCCGTCGCGGCGACAGATAGGCAGCGAGGTTGTGCACGCAGCGGTGGTCGAAAACCAGCCGCTCGCAATCCGCAACATCAGTCACGAAGGCCGGCCGCGTTCCCACACGCCCGTGCTCGTACCCGAGAATCGCGCTCACCTGCTTCTCGTCCAGAAGCTTTCTTGCCAACTCCCTCAACTCTTGCATGCTCATTCACCTGCAGAACGGTGAAGCTTCGGGTACGTCGCAAATGGACCGAGCTGCCGCACCTGCTCCGTGGTGCCGTTGACAACCTCAGCCCATTTCCCGCCTTCCGAAGCTGAAACCCAGGAGAAGGTGACACGGCGCGGGTCGATCCCCACAAAGTTCATGAGCTCTCGGAAGATCGCGAAGCGGCGCCGCGCGTGATAATTGCCCGCAGTGTAGTGACAGTCGGCCGGATGGCAGCCGCTCACGATGACACCGTCGGCGCCGCGCTCGAACGCCTTGAGGATGAACAGCGTGTCAATGCGCCCCGTACAGGGCAAACGGATGACGCGCACGTTGTCGGCCATGAGAATGCGGCTGGTCCCGGCAAGGTCAGCGCCTGTATAGGTGCACCAGTTGCACACGAATGCGACGATGCTCGGCTCAAATGCGCCATTCCCGACGGTGACTGGTGCAGACATGGCTCATGCTCCCCTTGGCACGTTCAGCTTTCCCGATGGCTAATGGTTGACAGCTGATTACAGCGCGTTGACTGCCGCGTAGATCTGCTCATCCGTAAACCCTTCCAGCTCCACCGACTTCGAGGGGCACGTTGCCTGGCACGTGCCGCAGCCCTGGCAGACTCCCTGATTCACCTCCGCCACGACCTTGATGAGCCGCCCCTTTCCGTCCGTGAGCGGCTTGCGCTCGACGGCGCCGTATGGGCACACGCGTTCGCAGTGGAAGCAGCCCGTGCAGGTCAGGCGCTCCACCCGCGCGATCAACGGCTCGCGTTCCAGCAGCTCTTTGCTGAACAGCCCCAGGACCTTCGAGGCCGTGGCGCTCGCCATTGCCACCGAATCCGGAATATCCCGCGGCGCCTGGCAGGCCCCGGCCACAAACACCCCGGCAGTATTCGTCTCGACCGGCCGCAGCTTGGGGTGCGCTTCATTCAGGAACCCATGTTGATCGTAGGACACGGAAAGTTTCTGAGCCAGCGCGGCGATCCCCGGCTGCGCCCGCATCGCCGTCGCCAGCACCACCATATCGGCGTCGATGGCGACGGGCTCGCCGGAGAGCGTGTCGACGCCGTGAACTCGAATGGTGTCACCGTTGCGGTACATCCGCGACACGCGGCCGCGCAGATAGAGGGCGTGGCTTTCCTCGATGGCGCGGCGCACGAACTCGTCGTAGCCCTTTCCACCCGCGCGAATGTCCATATAGAAAACGATGGCTTTCCCATCATGGACTTTGTGGTGGAAGAGCATGGTGTGCTTGGCCACGTACATGCAACAGATCTTGGAGCAGTATTCGATTCCCTTGGCAGGATCGCGGGAGCCGATGCACTGCAAAAACACGACCGTCCTGGGCTCTTTGTGATCCGAGGGGCGAAGAATCTTGCCGCCCGTCGGCCCCGAGGCGGACGCCAGGCGTTCAAACTGCAACCCGTCGATGACGTCCGGGATCGCGCCGTAGCCGTATTCGCCGTAGCCGCGCAGCGTCGCGGATTCCTGCTCCTTGCCGATGGAGTAGAGCTGATAGCCGGTCGCCACGACGATGGCGCCGACATTTTCGGTAACGAACGTGTCCTGCTGATCGAAATCGACGGCCTTGCGGCCGCATACTTCCGCGCACTTGGCGCAGACCACCTTCTTGACGCCTTTCGCCCGCCCGCGAAAGAGGGCGCAGTTGGCCCGATCGATGACCGGGATGTTCGGGACCGCCTGTGGAAACGGAACGTAGATGGCAGTGCGCAGGCCGAGGCCCTGGTCGAATTCGCCCGGAATCTTCTTGTTGGGGCAGTTCTTCTGGCATTCGCCACAACCGTTGCACTTGGTCTCGTCGACGCTCCGGGCCTTCCTGCGGATTTTGACCTGGAAGTTGCCGATGTAGCCCTCGACCGACTCTACCTCACTGTACGCGAGCAGCTTGATGCGCGGGTGCTGGGCAACCTCGACCATCCGCGGCGTCAGGATGCACTGCGAGCAATCGAGCGTGGGGAACGTCTCCGAAAGCTGGCTCATGTGGCCGCCGATCGACGGCTCCTTCTCGACCAGGATCACCTCCCGGCCGCCATCGGCAATATCGAGGGCGGCCTGAATGCCGGCAATCCCTCCGCCGATCACCAGGGCGCGGCGCTCCACCGGGATGAAAATGGTGGAAAGCGGGCGATTGAACTTTATCTTCTCAACGATGAAGCGTCCGAGGTCGACGGCCTTGCGTGTGGCCTTCTCGCGATCGTCATGAATCCACGAGCAGTGCTCGCGCAGGTTTGCCATCTCACACAGGAACGGATTCAGTCCCGCCCCGGCGGCCGCCTTGCGGAACGTTTTCTCATGCATGTGAGGCGAGCACGCGCCCACCACCACGCCATCCAGGTGCTTTTCCTGTATGGCCTGCTTGATCAGCGCCTGGCCGGGATCCGAACACATGTACTTGTAGTCGACGGAGTGCACAACGCCCGGCAACTCTCCCAATGTCTGCGCCACCCGGGAGCAATCCACCGTTCGACCTATGTTTTCGCCGCAGTGACAAATGAAAACACCAACCCGGGACATCAGGCCTGCTCCCTGTGTTCTGGCTGTGATTTGGCCGCACCGATCCGATCAAGGAGCGGCTGTGTGCTCACGAAGTGCCGCTGCAGCCCGAGCCTGATCGGATCGAGACCAATGCTCAAACCCACAAGCTGGCTCAAGAACAAAATGGGCATCGCATCGCCGAAGCCGCCGCGCTCCAGCATCGCTTTTTGCCGGAAATCGAGGTTCGAGTGGCACATGGGGCACGCAACCACAATAACCTGGGCGCCGGCGTTCCTCGCCGATTGGAGAATCAAGCGGCCCAGCCGCACCACGGAGGTAGTGCGCGACAACGAGAAGCCACCCCCACAACATTCCAGCGACATGTCCCACTTGACCGGCGTGGCGCCCGTCGCGCGGACGATGTTTTCGAGAGAACTCGGAACCTCCGCGTCGTCGAATCCACACACCTCCGGCGGCCGGACCAGGAGGCAGCCATAGTAACAGGCCACCTTCCAGCCGGTGAGGGGCACCTTGGCCTGCTGGCGGATCTCAGCCGTTGCCTCGCTCAACAGCTGGGCAATGCTCACAACCCCGACGGAATTGTTGAAACCGTCCCCAAGAATGGATTGCACCTGTGCCGCCGTTTTCTTGTCGTGGTTCAGCGCATAACGTGCGGTCGCCAGGCGGTTGTAGCAGGCGGCACACGGGGCCAGCACCCGGTCGAGCTGCTGCTTCTCTGCCAGCGCCAGGGTGCGCGTCGGAAGCGCAACACTGAGCACATGGCTGGTGGCATGGGCCGAGCTCGCACCGCAGCACGCCCAGTCCTGCACTTCTTCAAGATCAATATCCAGAACCGCTGCAACGGCCTTCAAGCTCTCGTCAAATTCGCGTGCTGTCGCGTGGAGCGAGCATCCGGGAAAGTACCCGATCTTCATCGCGGCTCCTCTCTCTTTGCGCACTCGTCGAAGATCCGCCGCACCTCTCCAATTCCTTCTATGCGCCTGGGGGCCAGCGCGAGCTTCCCTCGAGCCAGCATCGCCGGCATGGCCTCAACGTCGGCAAGCAGCGCACCGCTGCGCAGCTTGTAGGAAGCCACGAGCCCAAACTCGAAGACGCGGCCGTGCGTTCGTATCTGGCGGAGGAAGGCTGAATGAAACGCGCCAATGTTCCGGGGGACGCGATCGGGACGTTCCCTGAGAGTGATCTCACGCAAGGCGTCGATCACGACTGCAGGATCGAACCCGTTCGGGCATCGCGTCGTGCATGTCTCACAGGTCAAACACATCCAGATGGACTCGGTAGCAAGCAAACGATCCCGGAAATCGAGCTGCAGGAGACGGATGATCTCGTGGGTCTTGAGAGCCATCTCGGGCGCCATGGGGCAGCCGGCAGAGCACTTGCCGCATTGATAGCAGCGTGCCGGGTCGAGGCCGGTCGCATTTCGCACTTGAGAGAGCAGGGAGGCCGAGAGACGGCCGGTCCACCGGTCTGTGTCGCTGACGAATCGGCGCTCATGAGCCTGTCGCCTTTGTCGATGGCGCGCTCAAGAGAGAGCGCACCGTTTCCAGAAACTTTGCTATGTCTAGCGGCTTCGTCATATAGACGTCCGGACAGACCCTCGAAGGATCTTCGGACCTGGCGAACCGCTCTGCCGGATCCTCCTGAACTGAGGAAACCATTATGACAGGTATCCTCCGGACGCTCTCATAGCCGCTTCGGAACTTGAGCGTCTGATTGACCTCATAGCCTGTCCACATGTTTTCCATCATGATGTCCAAGACAATCAGGTCCGGTTTCTCGGAAACCGCCATATCCAACCCCTGGGAGCCTGTGGTCGCGCAGCAAACCACAAAACCCTCGCTCTGCAGCAGGGCCTGCACCGAGCTGCGGTAGTCGGGGTCGTCGTCGATGACGAGGATCTTCTTCCCTCCTTCGCCACGCGCACGCAAATGTTCGGCGTGACGAAACGCCTCTTCGAGCACGTCCCGCATCTTTGCAGGATCGAGCGGGTGAAGGGCCAGCCGAAACACTCCGAGATTGCGCAGGCGTTGCGCCAGCTCCGCCGGCGGCGCGGCAAGGACCGCAATTATGGTGACCGGCAAAGACGAGGATAGACAGAAGGTGATGGCCGCGATGCCTCGGTCGATGTTGTCCAGCAAATCAACCACGATGACCCCACCGTCGTCGCCGGCCTGCACTGCAAGCGCAGTGAGGTCGGCATCAGACCCAACAGGTTTCACCTCGATGCCCCATTGCTGGAGAGCAAGCATTATTCCCCACCAGCGGTCCAACGCTCCGCCCACAATCCATGCGCGTCTTCCCGGGCCGATGCGGGCCGCACTTGCGTTGCGGGATTCGCCCTCTTTTTCTGGTTGTCCAGGACGGACACTCGAATCCATGACAGGCTCTCCTCTCCCGGGCTCACTGCTGAAAAACGTCAGTTGGTAAAAGTGTCCTTATCCACTCCCAGCCGATCGAAAGTCACTGTTGATTAACATCACACTGACGGTTGCCTTGGCGCACGGAGGAAGGGCAGGGGCGAGATCTTCGTGGCATGCAGCAGGAGCTCCAGGCCGCCGAACGGGACCTGTTCTTATGCGGATAGGCCGCATTAACGGGGGAATTGTCATAAGCGCAGATACCCGACGTTCCCACCCTCCCGCACGTGCCCGGAAAACCTCGGACGGCCCGGACGCCGCATATATATGGCGCAGATCAACGGCCAGTCAAGCACGGGCGGTGCGCGGTGGAAGGCTGGAGAGCAAGTTCACGGCATCGCAAACCAGCACCGGCCCTATGTCTCGCAATCCGTACCATCTTCCAGATCAGCCGCCCACGCTCCGGCAGTCCGTATTTGCGTTTATGGATATCCTCGGCTACTCGGAGATGATCAGACAGTCTGAGGGCGCCGGTACGCAGCCCGAACTGCTACAGAGGCTCTACCAAGCTCTGTCAGTGGGACGAGGGTGGCTTGAAGACCGGGCCCCGCTGGATCAAGTCAGACTGGGGAATAAGGACGGCTACGCCCTCAAGGCGTTTACGGACAACATTGTGTCGGGTGGCCGGTTCACGACGACGCCGAGTCTGAATTCGGAAGCGCCTTTTTCAAACTCGCCAACTTTCAGCTCTCAATGGTTGTCGAAGGCTTCTTTCTCCGAGGCGCGCTGTCCGTTGGTGACGCGTACATCGATGAGATCGCCGTCTTCGGAACTGCCCTCATAGAGGCTCGCGATGGTGAATCGAGTCTGGCGAGAGACCCGAGGATTATCCTGACATCTTCGGCTGTCGAGGCGATCAAGAAGCACCTGACCTACTACGATGAACCGGCAAACGCGCCGCAGGTCCGGAATGTACTCAGAGACGCGGATGGTCAGTGGTTCTCGCATTACCTCGATTCTGTCCTCATGGTCGAAGAGACCGGGCCGTTCTACGCAGAGCTTCTCCGTCACAAGAAAGTTGTCGAGGAGAATCTTTGCGAATACCGCGGTGCCCCGGCGGTTTGGTCGAAGTACGCGTGGGTTGCGGACTACCACAATTTCTTCTGTGACATGCCCCCCCGGTACTTCACTGATGAGCACAAGATCGACATTGACCTCTTCCGGGCACGCCCAGCGCGCATCGTTGACTGAAGATTGCGGTTACCTGCGCAAAGCAGCCGGAAGCGGCGAGAAGGAAGGGATGTACGTCCCTCTTCGTCCGCGGACACAACTGAGGGCAGACAGGACCGCGCTTGGACTTGGTCGTCGGAGCACGCCAGTTCGAGTGCCGGCCCGGCGATATACTGGGCCGGCGTGGGACGGTTGCCTCGGAGGTGTTCCTCGGGATCGACACGGTGTCGCGGGAGCACGTGCTCGTGGATTACCGTGACGGCCGCTGGTCGCTGATAGTGCTCTCCGAGAAGCTCACGCAGCTCGACGACCAGACATTCACCAGAGGCTGAGTGGTCTTCCTCGACGCAGGCGAGCAGGTGTTGAAGCTGTCGACTCGGTGTGACGTTCGCCTCAGAGTGGAGTGAGCACGGAGGTCCGGAGACTGCTTATGCGAAATTGATGTTGTCGCGCAGACCCGGTTTCCCCGCGGAATCGACCAGCCGCACCAAGGCCGCGCGTTCCTGCGCGCGCGACTTGCGGCGGATGAGGATGATGATACCGTGATGCGGCACCCGGCCCGCGGCGGCCAGGAAATCATCACGGTTGCAGGTGATCAGCAACGCGCCCCGCTCGCCCGCCAACCGCAGCACCTGGTCGTCAGGGGTTGTGACAGGCAGCAACTCCCGTAGCTTGACGACCTCATGCCCCATCGCTTCCAGCGCGAAGCTTGCGTCATCCGGCACGTCGTGGTCGAGCAAAAACTTCACGGCGTGGGCGCGGCCATTTGCCGGGCCACCAGCACGTCGATCTCCCCGCGGTGGTCCTCGTAATACGCCAGGCACTCATATACCTGCGCAGGGGTCAGGTTGGGGAAACAGCGACTGACGACGGTCTCCACGGTCTCGCCATTTTGGAGCAGGCCGATGACGTCGTGAACGCCGATGCGGGTGCCTTCAACAATCGCGTGGCCACCGCGCACTCCCGGCTCGCACATGATGTACCGGTAGGCGGTGGCCGTTGCTGTCGTTGCGTTCATGGCCCTGAATCTAGCGCATGTTAATTCTGCTTGCGACGGTCGAGCTCGAGGCGAAGGCCGTCGCCTGAGATTGCGCGAGCCGGTGAGCTGGCTTCGGCCCGGTTAGTGCCAGGCCTCCGCGACCTCCGCCTGGCCCGCGCGCTCTGCCCGGAGCTCCACGGGGCGGTTCTGCGCGTCCACGAACACGCACTGCGCCTTCCAGGTGCGCGCCTCCTCCTCGGTCGCCGGGCTGAAACTGGCGATGATGACCAGGTCGCCGCGGCGCGCCTTGTGGGCGGCGGCGCCGTTGATGCAGATGACCCCCGAACCGCGCTGGCCGGCAAACGCGTAGGTCGTGAAGCGCTCACCGTTCGTGACGTTCCAGACGTCTACCTGCTGGTACGGCAGGATGTCGGCACGTTCCAACAGGTTCTCGTCAATGGTGATGCTCCCTTCGTAGTGCAAGTCGGCGCCGGTAACGGTGGCGCGGTGGATCTTGCCTCGCAGCATAGATACGCATGAAAACCTCCCATTTCAGTCGAAAAGTCGAATGTCGAAAAGTCGAAGAAGCTGCTCCCCTAAAGTCATATCTCTTCTCTGATCCCGCACGCTGCCCCTTCGACCTTCGACTGTCGACCGTCGTTTAAGATGCAATTGTCGATCAGGCGCGTGTTGCCGATATGTACGGCGAGAGCCAGCAGCGTCGGCGCGTTGACGGTGGTCACTTCGTCCAATGTCTCGGGGTCGGCCAAGGTGGCGTACTCGAGACGCGCCAGCGGCTCGCCGGTAATGACGCGCCGTGCCGCAGCGAGGATCCGCCACCCGTCGCCTTCGCCGCGTTCGGCCTGCCCCTGCGCCACGGCCAGCGTGGTGGACAGGCAACGCGCGGCTTGCCGTTCTGCCGGCGACAAGTAAGCATTACGCGAGCTCATGGCCAGACCGTCGGGCTCACGGACGATCGGCGCCCCGACAATCTGAACGTCGTAGTTCAAATCCGCCACCATCCGGCGGATGGCGACCAACTGCTGATAATCCTTGCAGCCGAACACCGCGACGTGCGGTTTCACGATGTTGAACAGCTTGGCCACGACCGTGGTCACGCCGCGGAAATGCGTTGGCCGCGCCGCTCCACACAGACCGCGCGTGACACGCTCGACGGTGACCGTCGTCTGAAAGCCCTCCGGGTAGATTGACCTCCCTTCGGGAACAAAGAGCGCGTCTGTCCCCGCCTCGGTCAGGAGACGCGTATCGCGCTCGAGATCCCGTGGGTAGCGCCCCAGGTCTTCGCTGGCGCCGAACTGGAGGGGATTGACAAAAATCGACGCCACGATGAGATCCGTGCGCCGCCGCGCTTCCTCGACCAAGCTCAAGTGTCCGGCGTGCAGGTAGCCCATGGTCGGAACCAGCCCGATGCGCTGGCCGCGCGCCCGCACCGTGTCCGACCAGCTCTGCATGTCACGTATGCTGTTGATCACACGCATTCACTATTCACCGATTACTGATCACTGATCACTGATCACTGATCACTGATCACTGATCACTGATTACTGCTCACTGCTCTCTATCCTTCGGCTGCCGCCTTCTCTTCCCGAGACACGGTGACCAGCGAATGGAACGAATGCTCGTCCGCCGGGAAGGCGCCGGCGTGCACCTCGCGGGCGTATGCGCCGATGGCCTCTCCCGCCGCGTGCCACAGCTCAGCGTAACGCTTGGCGAACTTAGGCGTGAAGCCATCAGAGAGGCCGAGGACATCATGCAGGACGAGAATCTGCCCGTCGCAGTGCCGTCCGGCGCCGATGCCGATCGTTGGAATCGTGAGCTGGCGCGTGATCTCGGCGGCCAGATCGAGCGGAATGCCTTCGAGCACGACCGCGAACGCCCCCGCCTCTTCGACCGCAAGCGCATCCTCGATCACACGCTCGCGTTGTCCGGGCGCGGCGCCGTGCCGTTTCCCCTGCACCTTGTGGCCACCCATGCGGTGCACGGATTGCGGCGTCAGCCCGACGTGTCCCATCACCGGGATATCGACTCTGGCAATGGCGCGAATGGTGTCCGCCATGACCACGCCGCCTTCCAGTTTCACCGCTTCCGCGGCGCCTTCCTTGATGAGCCGGCCGGCATTCGCCACCGCCTCCGGCACGGAAATCTGATAAGATAAGAAGGGTAGATCGCCGACGAGCAAGGCACGCCGGCGAGCTCGCGCTACCATGCGGCAGTGGTAGATGATCTCGTCCATGGTCACCGGCAGGGTCGTGTCCATCCCTTGCACGACCATGCCGAGGGAATCGCCGACGAGAATCACGTCCACGCCGGCTTCATCAGCGATGCGGCCGAACGGAAAGTCGTAGGCGGTCAGCGCCACGATCGGGTCGCGGCCGCCTTTGCGCTTCAGAATGTCCGGAACGGTCACCTTACGTTCCATCAAAAAGCCCTCCTGGGACCGAACCCGGAGGGCTTTCCGTGCTTCGTGGATTGTAGATTCGGGTTCGCTCGCTTCGAGTCGGCGTCTCGTCGCCGCTCGGCGAATCGAATCGACCACTCACGAACCCCGTTCTAGGGGCGCTCCGTCTCGGTCCGATTCCCGGCTGGTGCCGGGTTATCTGGATCCAAGCGGTATGTAGTGTTGCACTCCTTGCCCCATGCCTCTGATCTCTTCGACCAGATCGGCCAACTCGTCCGAGTGCGCTACGAAGTCGACCTCGGAGCTGTTGACCACCAGCAGGGGCGTTTCCTCGTAATAAAAGAAAAAGTCTCTATAAGCCTCCGCTATGCGTCGTACGTACTCCCGGGTGATGCACCGCTCGTAGTCCCGGTCCCGCTTCCGGAGCCGTTCCATGAGCACATCACCACGGGCTTCAAGATACACGACGAGATCGGGTTTTGGCAAGCGGGAATCGAGCAGCCGGAACAGCTGCCGGTACAGCACCAGCTCGTCGGTGTCGAGGTTTGCCTGAGCGAAGATCTGGTCCTTGGCAAACAGGTAGTCGGACACCGTGCTTTGGCTGAAGAGGTCCTGTTGGGCGAGCTGCAATTGCTGGCGGTAGCGGCTCAGCAGGAAGAACAGCTGCGTTTGGAAGGCATACAAGCCCGGCTCGTCGTAGAATTTCTTGAGGAACGGGTTTTCGTCTACCTGTTCGAGCACGGCGCGAGCGTTGAACTCTTCGGCGAGCAGGCGAGCCAGCGTGGTTTTCCCGACGCCGATCGGTCCTTCCACTACGATGTACCGGGCGCCTTTCACGACGCGTTCCGTTTGCGGTACGGCGTACCTAGCACAGCAAGCCGGGGGAGTCTAGGCGTCCTGGGGCGCCGAGACTGGCGGAACTGGATGGTTGCAGTGCAACCGGAGGGCCGGTATCCGAGGCTCAGCACCCCACGGAGTCGTTCTCGGAAGCAGCCGCAGCACAGGCAAAATTCCCCCGGCGCTTTCAACCAGTATCGATGCCGCACCGATTGCCGAGATCAAACGGAGGTCTGCGTCAGGCGTGCGGCGGCGTCCTTGCGGGCGCCGTGCTCGACGGTACGGGTCAGCACTTCGGTCTTGGTCGGCCCGCTGCCATTCCCGAGGAACGGCTTGACGATCAGATAGACGACGTCACGGAGTCGCATGTGGCGCAGGAAGCGCCGCAACAGCCGCAGGGTTTGCAACGGATAATGCGTCAGCTTGTAGGCAAACACCCGTCGCAAGCCGGCGCTGCGTTCGGCGTTGATCTTCTCGCCCGGCAGACAAGTGGGATCGATCTCCGAACACTTGAAATACTTGTACCAGTCCGCGGCATCAGTGACCAACCCGCGGGCCACGTACTCCTGCCAGAGCGGCGTACCGCGGTAGACACACAGCCGGTTGAAGGCGAAGGTGTCGAGCCGGAGCGCGGCGGCGAAGTCGAAGGTGGCGCGCATGTCCTCGACGGTCTCGTCGGGGTTGCCAACCACGAAGAACCCGTGCACGATCTCGATCCCGGCCCGCTTCGCGTTCGCTACGGCAGTCACAACATCCGCCAACGTCTGCTCCTTCTTCAGCCGGTCGAGCACGCGTTGGCTGCCGCTCTCGATACCGAACATCAACGTGCGGCAGTGCGCCTTGGCCATGGCAGGGAACAGGTGCTGCGCGGTGGAATCGACGCGCCCTTCGCATCCCCACTGGATGGTCACCCCGGTCGCATCGATGCCTTCGCAGATTGCTTCGATGCGCTTGGGCTGCAGCAGAAAATGGTCGTCGACGAAGTAGACGGAGCCGTAGCCGAGCGCCTGCAGATGACTGAACTCGTCGACAACGTGCTGCGGGCTACGCGCGCGCCACTTGCCCTCATTGAATGTGGGGATGTCGCAGAACACACACGGCCAAGGACAGCCGCGCGACGTCTGCATGGTGGTGAAGCGCTCCATCGACAAAACCGCAGGCACGTCGAGCGGCATCGATTCGACGAAGTCCAACGGCAGGCTGTCACGGTCGGGGAACGGCCACTGGTCGAGGTCGCGGTCCAGCGTCCGATTGGGGTTGTGCACCGGCAGGCCGTCCTTTGCCCAGGTGACGCCGGCCACGCCCGCAGGGTCATCCAGCTGCTCGAGGAGATCGAGGATGAGCTGTTCGCCGTCACCGCGGCAGACAAAGTCCACCTCCGGGCATTGCAGCTTCACCAGCTGCGAGTTCAACGTCACAAACACGCCACCGAACGTGAGCCCCACGCGCGCGTCGGCAGCGCGGATCTGACGCGCAAGGATCTTGGCGTGCGGGTAACTCGTGGTGCTCAAGAAGCTCAAGCCGACGAGCGCCGGTTGTTGCCTGCGGATCTCCTCGATGATGACGGCGTTGGGCGTCTCTGGATTGGCTTGATCGAACATGACGCACTCGTGACCGGCGCGCTTGAGCACGGCGGAGAGTGACATGATGCCGATCGGCGGAAAGCCCATGACCCGAATGTTGCCGTTCGCGGCGCGGGTCGCCGTCGGCAGCGCGTAGAATTGCGGGTCGCGAATGTGCACCAAGAAGACGCGCACGGGAATCACCGCGCCTTGGGCGCGGACTTCTTGCGCGCCGTCTTCGCCCGCACCGGCTTGCCGACGCATTGGCAGCGCCCGCACACACAGATCGGTGCCTGACACCGCGGGCAATTTGCCAGCTCCGGCGTGAGCGGAGCACCGCAGCCAGAGGCCTGGCAGCGGCGCCAATGCTTGCCGAGGTGGACCTCGGGGTGCACACAGATCTCCGCCAGCTCCGCTTCACTCGCGAACTGCAGGCCGTGTTTGCGCGAGTGCACCCGATACGCCGTGGCGATGGCCGACCACGACTCAACCTTGACGTGCTCGCCGCTGTCGCGCAGCGTCGCCCAATGCCCCGGAGCGAATCGGGGTGCATCTTCCTTGCGCATGCTGAACCTCCTTAGCATGGTGCCTAACAACTGCAGGTGCTGTCGCGCCGGCCGCGTGCCGCTGGCGCGGCAACGCGCCGCCGATGTGCCGTTCGATCGCCGAGAGTTGCGCACGCTCCTCGGGTGCAGCGAAGCTCGAGGCGTGGCCGTGTGCGTCGGCGCGCGCGGTGCGGCCGACCCGATGCACGTAATCCTCCACCGTGTGCGGCAAATCGTAGTTGATGACGCGCCGGATGCCGGCGACGTCGATGCCGCGCGCCGCGACATCGGTGGCGATCAAGATCCGGTAGCGGCCATCGCGAAAGCCCTCCAAGGCCTCGCGGCGTTGTGACTGGGAGCGATCGGAGTGCAGGCGTTGCACGGCATGGCCGGCGTTGCGCACCGTGCGCGCCAGACGATCGGTGCGGTGCTTGGTGCGCGCGAACACCAGGACGTTGCCCGCGTCGCGCTCGATCAGCGAGAGCAGCAGCGGGGCTTTGTGCTCGTGCTCCACGAGATACACATCCTGAACGGCGCGGCTGGGTGGTACCGCCTGCCGACCGACCGCGACACGGAGAGGATCACGCAAATGCATCCGTGCCAGGGCACTGAGGTCAGGTGCCAGCGTTGCGGAGAACAGCAGCGTCTGCCGTGGCGTTGGCAACACCCGCAGGATGCGGTCGAGCTGTGGTTTGAAGCCCATGTCGAGCATCCGATCGGCTTCGTCGAGTACCAGGATGCGCACGTCGCTCAACGACACCGTGCCGCGCTCGAGATGGTCGACCAGGCGCCCCGGTGTCGCGATGATGATCGCCGGACGGCTGTGCAACTCCGTGAATTGCGGGCCGTACGCGACGCCACCAACGACGAGCGCCGTGTGCAGACCAGAGCCCAAGCGCCGGGTCCAGCCGTGCGTCTGCTCAGCGAGCTCACGTGTCGGCGACAACACCAGAGCGGTTGTGTGCCCGCCGGTGAGACGTGCGGCACGCAGGCGTTCGACTACGGGAATGAGGAACGCGGCCGTCTTGCCGGTCCCCGTCTGCGCTGCGCCGATCACATCGCGCCCGGCTAACGCTGCGGGGATGGCGCCTGCTTGAATTGGTGTTGGTATCCCATAGCCAGCGGTGCGCAGCGCCGCCTGCATCGTTCGAGAGAGATCAAAGTGTTGAAATGTTACTTCTGCAGAATTCACGAAATTGGAGATCCTTCCTCTGTGCTGTGGCGCCCGTTGCAAACGGCAGGCGCGTTCAACCGTGTGAGACGACGTGTGATGAAGAACACGGCACGGGTCAACCCCGTGCCGTTGGTGCGGGCGGGCCGCCGTCCGGACGTGGTCAAAGCGTTCCTGGGCCCGCGTCCGGCAATCGGCGCAGGTAAACTGCGGCGATCCACCATTCGGTGCCATCGCTGAGCCGGCGGATCTGATAGGTGAGGCCTTCACGCGCTCGCGGCCGCCAGGACAAGATCTCGACCTGCTGTCCGTCCGCAAGATCGTTGGGGAGCTGATGGCCAGCGCCATCAGTCAGCGGCACCGGGTCGGCTGGACATCCGGGCCGCTGCGGCCAGTTGACGTGCACGTGCCAGCCCGCGCCCAGCACGGGATCTTTCTTGACGCGCCGTGGAGCCGGCTTCGACGCCGGCAGGTTGTCGAACAACATCCGGGTGCAACGGCCTAGCGACGGTTCCAGCCGCCGCGCCCGCCACCACCACCGCCACCACCGCCACGGCCACTGTCGCGTGCTTCGTTGACCTTGAGCGCGCGGCCTTTGAAGTCCTGCCCGTCGAACTGCTGGATCGCTTTCTGCGCCTCAGCGTTCGAACCCATCTCCACGAAACCGAAGCCTCGGGACTGGCCGGTGGAGCGATCGGTAATGACCGCGGCCGACTCGCACGCCCCAGCCTGAGCGAACAACTCCTCCAGGTCCTTGTCGCCGACGCCGAACGCCAGATTTCCGACATACAATTTTCTGCCCATTGCGCGAACTCCCTCTCGTTGGGCCGCCGCTGCGGCCATGTTGACGTTGAATCCGACTGCTGCCGGACCCCGGCATGGTACGCCTCACGGCCGACGGCACCCATTGTCATCGCCGTGTCTGCCTGAATGTGGGTGCGGGAGGCTCTCGGAAGCCTAAAGGCGAGGAGGATTCTCGCGCCGGACAATCAGAATAGAAAATACTTTAGCACCTCCCGTACAGAGGTGCAACGGACGGCGTACTCCAGGCTCGTGCTCGTACAACGTGCCAACGGGCATCCCATTCTCGTTTCGCGGCTTCAGCCGCCGTCGCGAGCGACTTGTCGGGCGCACCACCGGCATAGTAGAGTCCGACCATGACCTCACCGCTTTCGCATCTTCGTGTCGTTGATCTCACGGACCTCCGCGGCGCGTTTGCGGGGCGGCTCCTGGCCGACCTGGGCGCCGACGTGATCAAGGTCGAGCCCCCCGGGGGCGACCCCGACCGGCTGCGGCCGCCGTTTGCGGGGAATGTCACCGCCAGTGACCGCTCACTGCCGTTCCTCTACCGCAACGCCAACAAGCGTGGCGCCGTCATCGATCTCGACAGCGCCGCAGGGAAGCAGCGGTTTGCCGAGCTGTGCCACCACGCCGACATCTTGGTGGAGAACCTCGGGCTCGACGGACAACGCCGCTATGGCTTGGACGTCGCGGTGGTACGCGCGCAGCACCCGCATCTCGTGCACCTGGCGATCGCCGATTTCGGCCTCTCCGGGCCATGCGCCGCCTGGCGCCTCGAGCCCCTGCCGGCGTTCGCCGCCTCCGGCGGGCTGTTCGCGTCCGGCTTTCTCGAGCTGCCGCCCTGCTGGCTGCCGGGCTACTGTGCGCATGACGCCGCTTCAGTAACAGGCGTGGTGGGTGCGTTGGCCGCCGTCCTCGATCGCGAGCGGCATGGCGCAGGGCAAACCGTCGAAATATCGGTGCAAGAAGCGGCGCTGCTCTGCTTGAATCCCTGGTCCATCCCGTTTGCCGATTACGTGCAGATCTACCCAGTGATGCCCTCTTCGCCGCCGCGCAACGCCGACGGCATGTACCTCGTCCTGCCCGTGGCCGATGGTTACGTGCGTTTCGTTGCGGTCACGCTGAAGCATTGGAAAGCGTTTGTCACGATGCTCGGTGAACCCGAAGCCTTCAGCGGCGAGGAATGGCTCAGCCCGGTGTTCCGGTTGTTCAGCGGGGAAGTGATCCGGCAGGTCGCTCGGGATGCGTTGCGCAACCGCACGCGCGCCGAGCTGTTCGCACAGGGGCGCCCAATGGGGGTCCCCATCGCGCCGATAAACTCACCCGACGAATTCGTCGCCGCCGAGCAAACGCAGTTGCGCGGTTACTTCCGGCGCACCGGTTTCCCGCACGTCGGGGAGGCGCCGTTCGCGTCCGTGCCGCTCAACATGTCCGTGACGCCACTTGCGGTGCGCCGCCCCGCGCCGGCACCGGGCGAGGATGGTGGGAGCGGCTTTTCCGCGCGCCTCGAGACGACACCCACAGGGCAAGCCGATCGGCCGCTGCTTGCAGGGGTGCGGGTCATCAATCTGGCAGTCGGCGCCGTCGGCCCGGAACTTGGTTGGGTGTTGGTGACGCTGGGTGCGGAGGTGATCAAAATCGAGTCGCGCGCCAACCTCGATTTTCTGCGCGCCGTGACGGTCGAACCCGACACGCCGAACCGCGCGTGGACGTTCAATACGGAGTGCCGCGGGCAGAAGAGCGTCTGTCTCGATCTGCGCACACCCCGCGGTCGTGAGCTGGCCCTGCAACTTTGTGCCACAGCCGACATCGTGGTCGAGAACAATCGCGGCGGCGTAGTGCGAGGGTGGGGCCTGGACTACGAAGACGTGCGACGCGTCCGCCCCGACGTGATCTATGTGGCCTCTCAAGGTTTTGGGCGTGGTGGTCCGCTGGGCGAGGCGTCGTCCTTCGGACCGCTCAACTCGTGCTTCGCGGGCTCCAACTTGCTGTGGAACCATCCGCACGCCCCTTATCCGGCGGGGTCAGCCCTCAACCATCCCGATCACGTCGCCAGCAAACTGGCGGCTGCCGGTGTGCTCGCTGCATTCGACCATCGCCGGCGCACCGGCGAGGGACAGCTCATCGAGATGGCGCAAACCGAAGCGTGCGCCTACCTGCTTGGCGAGTTCTACCTCGAAGGGTCGTGTACCGGACGGCCGGCAACGGCACGCGGCAACACCGTGGAGTATGCCGCCCCGCACGGCGTCTACCGTTGCCAGGGTGACGATCGCTGGGTGGCGATCGCCGTGGTGGGCGATGCCGCATGGGAACGGCTCACCCGCTGTCTCGGCTGGGCGCAGGAGCCGGCCCTCGCGACGTTGGCCGGCCGTCTCGCAGCTCGCGCCGAGATCGACGCACGCCTCGAAGCCTGGACCGGCGAGTGCAGCGCCGAGGAGGCAACCGCCACGCTTCAAGCGGCCGGTGTGTCGGCGATGATCGTTCAAAACGCCGATGACCATCGCGCCGACCCCCACCTGGCTGCGCGTGGCGCACTGGTCACCGTGACGCACGCTGAGATGGGGCCGGAGCGCCACGTCGGCAATCCGATCCGCATGAGTCGGACGCAGCTCGTCACAACTGGGCCAGCGCCGCTGCTCGGCGAGCACACGGAGGCCATCCTCACCGGCGTCCTCGGGCTGAGTCGTGCGGAGGTCGCGCAGCTCATTGAGACAGGCGTCTGCCGCTGAGCTGTTACTTCCAAGCGTCGTCGCGCGGCGCGAAGATTACGATTGCGAGCACGCGCACGAGCACGAATTGGGTTGCGCGCGGCAGCCTACGCTGAGCGCTGTCGACGGGTCGCCCTGTGGCGACTGCCTGCCCATCCTCGGAGACTCCAGGCCCCGCTGTTTCGGCTCCGCTGGCCCGGCTGCCGTCGCGTGTGATAGGCTCTCATCCGGTTCACGTCGGGTTATGCGACAAGAGCTACCGAACGATCCCCGTATCTACATGGCGGCCGAGCGCACGTTTCTCGCCTGGATTCGTACCGGCGTGGCCTTCATGGGTTTCGGCTTCATCCTCGCCCGGTTTGGCCTCTTCCTCCGTGAGCTTGCGGTCACGAGCGCAGCGCCGCTGCATGCGGCGAGCGGATTCTCACTCCCGCTGGGCGTCGCCCTCATTGTCGTTGGCATTCTGGTCAACATCGTGGCGGCCGCGCGCCATTATCGATACATACAGGCTATCGATCAGGGCCGGTTCCGCTCTGCCTTCGGTTCGTCGTTCGCTTACTCGGTTGCGGCTGTTCTCGCGCTCATCGGTTTGGCGATGGCGGTGTACCTCGCCGGCATTTAGCGCCGCGTCGTCGGGCGTGATGTGCGCACCGCGCCAGCGGGCATCCGAGTCAGAGCGTCTCGGCCACTGGCGCGGGAACCGGCGCTGCAGTATAGGCTCGCTCTATGGAGGGCACGAGAGCGCAATGGATCTTCAAGGCGTGAAACAGCGACTGATCGAAGGAGATGCACGCGGCGTAGCGGAGCTTGCGCGGCAGGCCCTGCAGGAGGGGTATCCCGCACAGTCAATCTTGGGCGAAGCGCTCATCCCCGGCATGGGGAGGGTCGGCGAGCTCTTCGAACAGGGAGAGTATTTCGTGCCGGAGCTGCTGCTGGCAGCGCGCGCCATGTACGCGGCCCTCGACCTGCTGCGTCCGCATCTCACCGCCGCAGGCGTTGAGGCCGTGGGCAAAGTCGTGCTCGGCACGGTTCAAGGCGATCTCCACGACATCGGCAAAAAGCTGGTGATGATCATGCTCGAGGGCAGTGGCTTCCAGGTGATCGATCTCGGGAGCGACGTACCGCCCCAGCGTTTCGTCGACGCCGCCAGAGAGAGCGGTGCCAAACTGGTCGGGCTCTCGGCGCTGCTGTCCACCACGCTGCCCGCGATGGAGAAAACGATCCGCGCCGTCCGCGAGTCGGGTCTCTCAGGGGTGAAGGTGATGATCGGCGGCGCGCCGGTGACCCAGGCCTTCGCCGACAAGATCGGTGCCGATGGCTTCGGCCGCGATGCGGCGGTGGCCGTTCCTCTCGCCCGCCGGCTCCTCGGACTCAACTGAGTCGCCGCCGCTCGATGAGTACTGGAGTCGTTCCGGTCACTCGTGAGCCCCAGTGGGCCGAGCGCCTGCAGCGCTGGGAAGCCTTCTGGTCGTTGGAGGAGATCGGGCGGCCGCTCTGGCTGATCCCGTCGTCCCCTGTGCTGACCGCGGCGGTGCTGGGCCTGGTTCCCATTCCTCAGCTCCTCCAGGACAGGGACGTGCAGCTGAACGCGCAGCTGGGTCTCCTGCGCTGGCGTGAGATGATCGACATCGGCGATGACTTCATTCCGCACTTGCAACCGCAAGGCGGCGTGACGGTTTTTGCCTCCGCCTTTGGTTGCCAGGTGGATTTCTTCGAGCACACGTTGCCCTGGGCGCATCCGGTCATTCGCCAGAGCGACCCGCCGGGGAAGGTGTACGAGCTGCCGTCACCCGCGGTGCACGACGGCCAACTCGGCGACATGCTGGCGTTCACCGACTACTTCGTTGCGCAAACCGGCGGGCGCTACCCGGTGGCGATCACCGACTTGCAAGGGCCGCTCGACACGGCCTACCTCGTGTGGGAGCCCAGTGCCTTCATGGTGGCCATGTACACCAACCCCGATGAAGTGCATCACCTGATGCGCCTGGTGACCGACTTGATCATCCGGTACGTGAAGGAGCAGCGTTCCCGCTCGCACGAGTTCCTCCCGTGCCATTATCCGCCTTTGTGGCTTCCCGATGGGCGCGGCATCTCCGTCAGCGACGACGGCCTGGCCGTGCTCAGCCCCCAGCTCTACCGGGAGTTCTGCTTACCCTACGTGAACGAGATCTCGGAGGAATTCGGCGGGGTGATGATCCACTCCTGCGGCAACTTCGTGCACCAGTTCGACAACCTCGGGCACATACACAACCTGCGCGGCATCAACTTCGGAGCGACGGAGACGCCGTTCGAGGCCGTCTGGGCGCGGTTCGGTGGTAAGACGGCGGTCATCCCGCATCTCGGTCTGAACAACCCGCGGCTGTTCGACGACAACCGGGAGTACATGGAGCACATGCTGCGCACGAAGACCCACGACCGCGGTCTCTGCCTCATTGTCACTCCGAGTGAGGAAGAGCTGAGGGCGCCCGAAACCGATTTGCTCAGCCGCTTCGCCGATCAGGTGAAGGCAACCCTGGCAACGTTCGGCTATTCCGGCTGAGCATCCATTTTCTTCTCCCCCCGCGGCCGAGGGAGGAAGCGGATGGCTATGGCGGCGCCGAGGAACGCCGCGATGTGGAGCATGAATGCTAGGCTATAACTTCCTGTGACATCGTAGAGCCGTCCGGTCAGCACCGGCCCGGCCGCGGCTCCCAACGTGCTCGAGATCATGATCAGGCCGAGGATCTTGCCGAAGGCGAGCAGCCCGAAGCATTCGCCGACCAAGAGCGGCTCCAACACGGCGGCCCCGCCGAAACCGGCGCCGAAGATCACGACGAAGGCCGGCAGCGCCCCCAGCGACCCGACGCGCAGCAGCAAGGCCGTCGCCACGGCTAACAGCAGGAAGGTGCCGGTCATGATGTCGCGCTTGCTGGCGCTGTCCGCCAGAACACCGAACAGCACGCGCCCGCCGACGCTCATACCAACCATCAGTCCCAGAGCGGCCGCGGCCGTGCCGCCTTCGAAGCCCGTGTCGCGCAAAAAGGCGACCAGGTGGCCGACGACGGACATCTCGCCGAAGACCGAAAGGAATTGCGCCAGCGACAGGCTCCAGAACGCCCGGCTCCGCACCGCCTCGCCCAACTCAACTCCGGCGGCGCCCACGCCGGGCACCGTGTGAGATGACGAAGCCGTACTCACCGGCGCACGGTCACCGTCCGGAAGCAACCCCATGTCCGCCGGCCGGCTCCGCACAATCGCCACAACAACCGTGGCGACGGCCAAGACCAGACCACCCAACGTAGCGAAGGCCAGTCGCCAGCCGAGGCGGGCAATGAGCAGTCCCGCGAGCGGTGCCATGACGAGACCGCCGAAACCGATGCCGGTGAGAGCGATACCCATGGCCCGCCCGCGTTTGCGGCTGAACCAGTTCGCAATCAGCGTCTGCACCGGTACCCACGCGATGCACGTGATCCCGACGGCGGCCAGTGCGTTGAGCGCGTAGTATTGCCAGAGCGCGCTCACCATGCCCAACGACGCGAAGGCGCCGCCCATGAGCAGCGCGCCACCGGCCATCACGGCGCGCCCGCCGTACCTGTCGATCCAGATACCGACCAACGGTGAGGCCAATCCACACACCGCGGCGGCAATGGCGCTGCCGCTGGCTATCGCCGCCCGGCTCCAGCCGAAGTGTTGCTGCAGCGGAACGAGAAACACCGGCGGCACATACAGGCCGATGCCGACGCTGATGAACAGAATCAAAAAGGAGCCGGCCACAATCCACCAGCCGTAGAAGCCGCGCTGCATCGCCTGCACCATAGACCGCCAGGAGCCGCCATTGCTTACTACGAACCAAGCCGACAGTCGACCGGACAGTACCGGGCGCTTGCATGCCGTTTACCCGCGGCGTATAGGCGTGCTGAGGGTGCGTGTGGACTGTTGCGGGCGCCTCGGGGAGGGTGGGTACGGCTGAGAGTGCTATCTTAACGCCAACTGCCCCCGTTATGGGGTCCCTGCGCTCGGTGTTGAACATCCAGCGCACCTGCGTCCACGACGGTCCGGGCATCCGTAGCACCGTCTTCTTTCGTGGCTGCAATATGCGCTGCAAGTGGTGCCACAACCCCGAAGCGCAGCCATTCCCCCGGCACGACGAGTGTGAGAGTGGTGGATGTTCGGTGTCGGATGTCATGCGGGTGGTACTCCGAGACAAGGAGTACTATCGCCAGACGCACGGCGGTGTGACCCTGAGCGGAGGGGAGCCCTTGCTGCAGGACCAGGCGAGTTTGGTCGAGCTGCTGGAGGCACTGAAGGCGGAAGACATCCACGTAGCCGTCGAAACCGCAGGCGAAGTGCCCTGGCAGGCATTCCAGGCGTCGCTGCCGTTCGTCAATGTGTTCTTGTTCGATCTCAAGGTCGTCTGTGATGATGACTTGCATTTCCAGCTGACGGGACGGCATCGGCGGCGGATCGCGGAGAACATCGCGCGCCTGGTCGGCGCGCACGCGCAGGTTCGCTTCCGGATGTGCGTCGTTCCCGGTTTCAACGATTCGTCTGCGAACCTCGAGGCCACAGCGGCGTTATTGAAATCCCTCGGGCACCCCAGCATCGAGTTGCTGCGCTACTACAACGTGCACGAGCAGAAGGCCGAGCGTTTGCATCTGGTCCAGGAGCCGTTGCACATCACGGGCGAGCGCAGCGCCGCAGCGCTCGAACAAGCGGCCCAAACGCTGACGTCGCTCGGAATCGCGGTGGAGCAGACCGGTGTGCATGGGGCGCGGCGAACACCGACATTCACAAAGCGCGTGCACGACTTGAAGAAGGCCATTCGGGATAGCGGCTACGCGGTGTGCCTCGAATCGGCGCGGCTGAAGACAGAGTTCTACAAGAGGCATGGGTTCAGCGCTCCAGTCGCCGTGCAGCGGGCGAATGTGCTCCGCTACCTGCTCAACCACAAGACCATCACCGTCTATCCGGACGAGTTGTTGGTCGGCAACTTCACGGCGCAGCGCGTCGGCGGCAACATCTGGGTGGAGTACTTCGGCACGGCCATGTTGGTGAACCTGTGGAGAATCGACCGGCAAAAGCCCGTGGCGTTCAAATGCTCGTTGGCGGACAAGCTCGCTTTCTACTCGAGGCTCTTGCCCTTCTGGGCCAGGCACGGACTCGTGGCCAAGGCCTTTCCGTCGTTGCGGGAACTTGTCCCCTTCATGGTGAGCACGCTCGAGGCAGAGAGTGGGCTTCAATAACAACATGGCGGCCATCGCCCACTTCATCGTCAACACCGAGCGCCTGCTGAAGCTCGGCACAACGGGGATTGCCGAGGAAGTGAAGGCGCAACAGCGGGAAAGACGCAACGGCCACGATGGATTCTATGACGGCGTGCTGATCGCCCTCACGGCCGTGGAGGAGTTTGCTGAGCGTTATGCGAAGCACCTAGGCGACCTGCGCCGCAGCGAAGCGAACCCGCAACGGCGCGCCGATCTCGAGGCCATGGAGAACGTCTGCCGTGGTGTGCCGAAATATCCGGCGCGCAGCTTCCATGAAGCGCTGCAGAGTATTCTGTTCATGCACGTAGCGTTGTGCACCGAGTCCTTCGAGAATGCGATTTCGCTCGGGCGGCTCGATAAGGCGCTGTACCCATATTACGCGGCCGATGTTGCCGCCGGCAGGCTCGACTACCAAGCGGCCAAGGAGCTGCTGGCCTGTTTCATCCTGAAGCTGGATGAAATTATCCTGCTCAACGATGGCGACACGGCCTTTCAGCTCGGCAAGCTGTTCGAGAGCCTGTCAACGGTCGAGACGGTAACCATCGGCGGCGTCGATCAAGCCGGCAACGACTCCACCAACGACGTCACGTACATGATCCTGGACGTGTGCGAGCTGCATCCGATCGGGGTCAACATGGCGGCGCGTATTCACCGTGACAGCCCGGACGAGTACGTGCGCAGAATTGCCGAGGTGTACCTGAACGGCTCACCGATGCCGGCGTTGTACAACGACGAGGTCTACATCCCGGCGTTGCGTAAGCGTTACCCCACCAGGGTTGAGGATGCGCGCAATTACGCGATCGTCGGCTGCGTCGAGCCGGTGGCGTCGGAGGATCACTTCGCCAACACCGATGCCGCCAACATCAATGTCGTTCTGCCCTTCCTCCAGGCACTGAAGGGTGACGAGCGGCCGCTGTGGAGGCATGGCGCCTTCGAGCAGTTCGAGAAGAAGGCCATGCAGCTCCTCGGGCCCAGCCTGTGGCGCCGTGGTGCGTCGCGCTATCGCCCGCCGGCAAGTATCGATCAGCTGATGCAGCGCTTCCAGGCGCGCCTGAATGACGTCGTCGTCGCCGTGTTGACCGACCAGCAGCGCATCGAGAGGGCGCTCGCGCGCCATTTCCCAACGCCGTTGGCTTCCTCTCTCTTCCCCGGATGCATCACCTCGGGGAAGGATGCCTACCAAGGCGGAGCCACGTTCAACAGCAGCGGTATTCAGGCGGTCGGCATCACCGACGTGGCCGATTCGCTGGCCGCCATCGACGAGGTCGTGTACCGCAGAAATCTCTACGCGATCGAGGATGTGATCGAGGCTATCGACGCGAACTTCGCGGGTGAGCGTCATCGGGAGATTCAGCAGGTGCTGCTCGCCGCACCCAAATTCGGCGACGATGCAGCGGCCGAGGGGCACGTGTGGGTGAATCGAGTTTTGCAGGCGTACGTGAATGCGTTGAGCGGCGCCAAGCACGAGTCCCGCAACGGCGTCTACTCGGCTGGATACTACGGTTTGAACGTGAACCGGGTGTACGGGAAGAAGACCCCGGCGTTGCCGTCGGGCAGGTTGAGCGGAGAGCCGCTGGCCAACAGCATCTGTCCGCACTTCGGCATGCAGATGGTGGATCTGACCTCGGCGCTCAACGCCGTTGCGCGGGTCGACTTCGCGAGCTTCGCACCCAACGGCACCACGGTGACCGAGACCATCGACGGCGCGCTGTTCCCCGGCGACAGCGGTATTCACAACCTCGCGGGTGTGATTCGCGGCTTCTTCCATCAGGGGGGGATGCAGTTTCAGCCGAATCTGGTGAGCCGCGAGATTCTCCTCGATGCGTACAACAACCCGGGCAAGTACAAGGATCTCGTCGTCCGTATCGCCGGGTACTGCGCGTACTTCGACAATCTCTCGGATGAGTTGAAACGAGAGATCATCAATCGCACGTACTACACGACGAAGCTCGGCGCGACCGCCGGCCTTTGAGCGGACTTCCCACGCTTCGTCGAGGGCAGCCCCGCCGCCGCGAAGTCGTAGTCACCACTCGCAGGCAAAGGTGAGCATTGCTCCGCTGCCGCAACGTCCGAATCGTCGCAACGTCCCCTTTGGGCCGCGGCGGCGTTCGGCGACGCGACCTTTCACCGCGAGCGCCTGGCGCCGCTGGCGGGGTACTAACGCCAACCTGAAAATCTCGCAGTCGATAGTCAATAGTCGACAGCTGAGAGTATTCGGCCCTGAGCGCTCACCCTTCTGCGGTGGGCCGAGCCGCCTTAGAGCGGACCGGCCGGCGCCCCAAGACATCGTAGAACAAACGCCGGTACACCTGCAGGTCGGAGCGCCGGATGATGAACGCCTCGCGCATGCTCTTGCGCGATTCCGTCAGGTAAAAATACGAAAGAATGATTGTCGCCAACGAGTAGGACAGCAGGCTCGCCAAACCAGCTCCTGAAATGCCCATGCGCGGAATCAAGTAGAGATTCACTACGACGTTGCCGCCGACCGCAACACCGGAGGCCAGAATGTTGATGCCCTGGCGATTCTGACTGGTGAAATTGCGGGACAGCATGAAGAACAACGACATCATGATCACGCCCGGCACCAGGTAGTACAGCGGTGGCCCGGCCGGCGCGTACGCCTTGCCGTACCACAGGACCACCAGTTGCGGCCCGATCAACATCAGAACAACACCGGCAATCAGCGTGGTGAACAACACGTGCCGGCACGAGGTCGCAGTCAGCTCCTGCAACTGATCCAGTCCCGATTCGGCTTGTTTGGGGTACACCACCGTGCCCAACGATTCGGGGACGAACAGCAGCAACTCCGCAAGCCGCGTGGCGATCGAGTAGAAAGCAACTTCGCTCGGATTGAGGATGCCCGCCACCAGGTACACGTCGGCACGGAAGTTCATGTGGGTCGCAATCGATTGCAGATGGGACTTGACTCCGAACTTCAGGAGTCGGCTCGCCAGGGGACCGTCCCATGCCAAGCGCAGCCGGCAAAGGCGGTGCACGGTGATGACCAGCCACAGGTCCATCAAAATCGTCAGGCCCGCCGTCACCCACAGTGCGGTCAGTAACCGGCCGTGCCACAATACCAAAGCGACGAACATGGCGACGAGGCTCAGTCCGCCTCCCAGCAGTCGGCGCCGGTTGAACAGCTCGAAGTGCCCGATGGCCTGCAGAATGCCGAAGAAATAGCTTTCGACGAGCAGGAATGGCACCAGGAACATGGAGAAAAAGAAGCACATCAGCGGCGCGCCTTTGAGCAGGTGCAGCATCGCTTCGTATTTCAGCAAATACATCGCCGCCAGAGCGACGACGCTGCCGATGATCGTAAAGATCAGCAACGTCGAGGCGACCAGCGACGGCGACACCTTGTCGCGCCGAATGGCGTAGATGCTCCCCTGCGCGAGCCCGAGCTTGACCAGCGCGACGATGCTGTGCGGCATCACGGCCGCCAACCCGAATATGCCGCGATCGTTGGGGCCCAGGACGCGGGCCGTGATGATCCCGATCCCCAAGCTCATGGCAAATGTGGACAGCCCAGCCGCGAAGGTGCTGAGCGAAGTCTTCCGCACCGATCCAGCCATCACCTGTGCCCCAGCTGTTGGTGATCGCCTGCCATCTGACCCAGTAACGTGTGCGCGGTGGCGTCAGTGATGTACACGCGCCGGATCTCGCCGGGGCATACATCGCTGGCCGGGAACACAGCCGTCTTGAACTGTGGGTTCTTGCCGGCCACGCAGCCGGCACGCCGGCGTGCCGGCCCTTCGACCAGCACCTCGGTCGTCGTACCGATCAGTGCACGGTTGATCGCTGCCGACTGCCCTTCCTGCAACGTGATGACTTCCTGCAGGCGCCGGCCCTTCTCTGCGTCGGATACGGTCTCCGCCCATTTGAACGCCTTGGTGCCGCGGCGTGCGGAGTATTTGAACATGAACGCGCTATCGTATCGCACCGCCCGCATCAGCTCGCAGGTGGCGAGAAAGTCCGACTCCTCCTCGCCCGGAAACCCGACGATGATATCGGTGCTCAGCGCGAGAGCCGGAATGGCCCGCCGCAAGCGCTCGACCAGGTCGAGGTACTGCGCGACGCTGTAGCCGCGTTCCATGCTTTGCAGGATGCGACCTGAGCCGGACTGGACGGGAAGGTGCAACTGGGGGCATACCTTGGTGGCGCTCGCCATGGCCTCGATCACGTCGTCTCCCATGTCTTTGGGGTGCGGCGAGGTGAAGCGAATGCGCTCGATGCCGTCGACGGCGTTTGTGCGGCGCAACAATGCTGCGAAGCCCACGTCACCGTCGCGGTAGGCGTTCACCGTCTGCCCGAGGTAGACGACCTCGCGGTAACCGTCCTCCGCGAGCCTGCGCACCTGCTGGAGAATCGCGTCCGCCGGGAGGCTGCGTTCGCGGCCGCGGACGTACGGCACGATGCAAAACGTGCAGAACCGGTCACAACCGCGCATGATCGTAACCCACGCGCGCACGCCCGCTTCGCGCTGCGGGCTGATGTCGGCGTAGGTCTCCGCCCGATCGAGTCGGACATCAACGTGCGGGTCGTCGCCGCTGCGCTCGAGCAACTCCGGCAAGCGACGGTAGGCATCCGGACCCACCACGAAATCGACGAACGGCAGCGTGCTGAGCAGCCGGTCCCGCACGTGCTGCGCCATGCACCCGGCGAGACCCAACTGTACACCGGGGCGGTGCGATTTGTACCGCACCAAGTCGCTCAGGCGACCGACGATACGCTCCTCGGCATGCTCGCGGATCGCGCACGTGTTGACGACGATGACGTCCGCACCGGCGGGGCTGTCCGTTCGCTGGTAGCCGTGGCGACCAAGATGGCCGAACAGCAACTCGGTGTCGGCCAGATTCATCTGGCAGCCGTGGGTCTCGATGTAGACGGTGCGCATATCTGTAAGGAGCCAGAATTCAGGAGTCAGAATTCCACCTGACTCCCGACTCCTGTCTTCTGATCTTGTCCTCGTTCAAAGCCGCCTATATATATCGGCCTGTTCGAAGGGTTACAACGCGAATGACGGGCGATGCGTTCGAGCAATTGGAAGCCACGATGCTGTTTTGCCCGAAGTGCCGGGTTGCGAATCCGGTGCGCAAGCAGCTGCTCCTGATCCTGCCGCAGGGCAACAAGTACGACTACCTGTGCAGTCGGTGCGGCTCCGTTTGCGGCGATAAGATCGAGCCGGACCGACCGGAGCCGCGCCGCTACGTGTGATTGCATCCGCCACGTGGGAGTCGAACCGGCGTCTCCGAGGCGTTGCGGGCACCGATCGGGCCGCTTTCCTTCGGCGAGGGTTTCGTGCTTTGTTGCGGGCCGGCATGGCGATGCTCGACAAATTCTTCCAGCTCCGCGCGCACGGCACCACGGTTCGTACCGAGGTGATCGGCGGCATCACGACCTTCGTCACCTGCTCGTACATCGTCTTCGTGCAGCCGGCAGTTCTCGGGACGACCGGCATGGACACGGGAGCAGTGATGACCGCCACGTGTCTGGCGTCCGCCGGCGCCACGGCCCTCATGGGGCTGTGGGCGAAGTATCCCATCGCCGTGGCGCCGGCGATGGGGCACAATTTTTACTTCGCGTTCATGGTGGCGGGGCCGATCGCTGCCGGAGGGATGGGCTATTCCTGGCAGGTGGCACTCGGCGCCAACTGTGTTGCGGGGATCGCGTTTCTGCTCCTGTCCCTGGCGGGTTTGCGGGAGCGGCTCATTGACGCGATTCCGGACCCATTGAAGCACGCGATCGCCGCCGGCATCGGTCTGCTCATTGCGCTGGTCGGGTTCGAGTGGGCCGGGTTGGTCCGGCCCGCGCCCGGGACACTGGTGGCGCTGGGCAATCTGCACCATCCTGTGACGTTGCTGGCGGCCGCGGGCACGTTGCTCACTGCCGTTTTGCTCGCACGGGGCACGCCCGCCGCCGTGCTCATCGGCACGTTGGCCACCGGCATGGCGGCGGTGCTGCTGGGCCTCGTGCCGTACCGCGGCTTGGTTGCGATGCCGCCGCCCATTGGTCCCACGCTGGGTAAGCTTGACATCGTTTCGGCGTTCCGCCCGGATCTCGTTCCCGTCATTTTCGTGCTGTTTTTTCTCGGACTGTTCGACACTGTCGGCACCCTCATTGGTGTGGCAGAGCAGGCCGATTTGCTGCGGCGCGGGCGGCTGCCGCGCGCCCGGGAGGCAATGGCGACGGATGCGCTCGGGACGATTGTCGGCACCGTCCTGGGCACATCGACGGTGACGGCCTACGTCGAAAGTGCAGCGGGGGTGCAGGCGGGGGCACGCACCGGCCTGGCCAGCATGGTGACCGCGCTGCTCTTCCTGGCGGCGCTGTTCTTGTCTCCGTTGGCGCACATGGCCGGCGAAGCGGTGCGCGTCGGCACGCTGTCCACCTATCCGGTCGTCGCGCCGGCGCTCATCATGGTCGGCAGCTTCATGATCCGCAGTGTCACGCGCATCGACTTCACCGACATTCCCGCAGGTATTGCCGCATTCATCACCATGGTCACCATGCCGTTTGGGTTCTCGATCACCGAGGGCATTGCTTTCGGCTTCATCAGCTACGCCGTGCTGATGCTCGCGGCGGGGCGCGGCCGCGAGGTGCACGCCCTGCTCTACGTGTTCGCCGTGCTTTTTGTGATCCGCTACGGCCTCTTGCGATCCTGAGGAGCATCCGCCACTTGCCGCTCCGCCGGTGTCTTCAGCGCGGGCCGGCGCCTTGTAGATCGTGATTCATTCTGCGACCCGGATCTGATAAGCGATCATAGCCGATGAAGACTGCTCTATTGGGCGCCCTTCGCGTGAGCCTGCTGCTCCCTGTACTGGTGCGGGTATCGGCGGCCGAGGTCTCGTTCGTGACGCGTAACGATTTCGCCGCCGGGACGCTTCCGGGAATGGCGGTTGAGGGCCTGGTCAACAGCGATCGGATTCCCGATCTGGTGGTCACGGAGGACGGCGGCTTTGGCGTGCTGCTGGGGACCGGTCATGGGACGTTTTCCACGCCGCTGATGGTGCGCACGGCAGCCAGCCCCACCGCCATCGCCGTCGCTGATTTCGACGGGGACGGCCGTTTGGATGTTGCGTACGTCAGCCCCCTCGAGCCGGAGGTGTGCACCCAGCGCGGCGACGGCGCCGGGGGCTTCGGCATCGCACAGCGTTTTGCGGTGGGCGCGCGTCCAGCGGCGGTGCTCGCCCTCGATGTTGACGGCGACAAGCACATGGACCTCATCGTTGGGCACGCCAACGGCGTTTCGGTGCTGCTCGGCAACGGTCACGGCGGCTTTGCGGCGGCGCACGAGGTGGAAACGGGCGTGCCGGGACGGGCGATCACAGTTGGTGATTTCAACGGTGACGGGCGGCTCGACCTCGCTCTGTTGGACGAGGACGGCGAGGCGGTCGGTGTTTTCGCCGGCAACGGGAAAGGGGACTTCGAACCGCTACGGGCCAGCGCGGCCGGCGCCCGGCCCCATCGCCTCGTCGCCCGCGACTTCAACGGTGACGGGAAACTCGATGTGGCCATCGTCGATGACATCGGCTTGTCCTTGCTGCTCGGCGATGGGACGGGGGCATTCGCGCCGCCCCAGCGCATTGTGCGCAATGATCACTTGGGGGCGCTCGCCGCTGGCGACTTCGACGGCGATGGCCACCTCGATCTCGCCGTCATCGACCCGTCACGCGCGGATGTGACCGTGTGGCTCGGCGACGGCAAGGGCGGCTTTCGGTCTGGGGCGGTGATGAACGTCGGCAACGGGGCGGCGGATCTGTTGGCGAGTGACGTCAGGGGGCGCGGCGCGACGGACTTGATCGCGGTCAATCGACTTGGTGATTCAATAACACTGCTCGTTAACGACGGCCGGGGCCATTTCGCCGGGCCGCCGGTGTTACAGACCGGCCTGGAGCCCGTCGCTGCTGCCGTCGCCGATTTCGACCGCGATCATCACCTCGATGTGGCCATTGCGGATGAAGGCTCGGACAGCATTTTCATCTTGCTCGGTGATGGCACGGGGAATTTCTCCCCGCGAACGACCTTGCGCGTCGGCCGGCAACCGCGGGCGCTCGTCGCGGCGGACTTCGATGGCGATGGGCGGCCGGATTTGGCGGTGGCCGAGTTCGGGTCGGACGACGTCGCCATTCTCGCCGGCGACGGCACGGGGAACTTCGCGGCGCCGTTGTTGAAGGCGGTCGGTATGGGACCCAGCGCCCTCGCCAGCGCCGATTTCGACGGCGATCGGAATCTCGACATCGCGGTGGCCAACACGATGTCGGATAGTGTGTCGGTGCTCTTCGGCGATGGGCGCGGAGGTTTCCCGCGCACCGTGAATTTCCCGGTGCTGCCGCGCCCCATGTTCGTCATGACGGGGGAGGTGGACGACGACCACCGCCTCGATCTCATCGTCGGCAATGACCACGACGAGAAGGTCTCGGTGCTCAAAGGGCAGGCGGGCGGGTTGGCGCCACCGAAAACTGACAACATGGGAACCCGCGTTCGGCCGCTGGTCTCGGAGGACTTCAACGGTGACGGGCAGCTCGACCTGGCGGTCACGGAGGAGAGCGAAGATCGTATCTCGATTCTGCTCGGAACCGGCACGAACACCTTCGGTGAGCCGATCCATTTCGAGGTGGGCCGCCACCCGATTGCCCTCGCCGCCGGCGACTTCAACGAGGACAAGCGGGTTGACCTGGTGGTTGTCAACCGTGGCTCGCACTCGGTTGTGTTGTTGATCAACAGCACGGCGCCGCGTCCTGCGGCGGCAGCGGCGGCGCCAACCGCAGCAGCACCGACGGACGAGTGGGAGAAGCCTGCCGATCCCTGGCAGCGTGTTATTCGCGCCTGGTAGTTCCGTCATCTGGACGATTGTCCCGCGGCGGGGGCGCCCACTCATCGTTGGTCACCCAGCCGGGGTTGGCTCCGATCCGCGTGTTGGAGTATGAAGTGTCCAGCATGTACGCCGCCCAATCAAACATCACGGCGTCATTCGCGATCCGTGCACCGCTCGCCAGGTTGGCTTGCGGGCGGCATCGTCATCGGCGTCACTAGGTACCCGGCCCTGGAGTGACGCGATGACTGACCCGACGAAGCGCAAGCACACCCTCGAGCTGAGTCGCGTCAATCGGCGCCGCTTCATTCGGGCGTTGCGCCGCTTCCTGACGTCCGAGGTCGGCAGCAAGGCACGCGGGCTGCTCGCCCTGCTTGTCAGTTTATTGCTGGCGATCAGCGGTCTCAACGTCGTGAACAGCTACGTCGGCCGAGACTTCATGACGGCCATCGCGCAACGCAACACGACAGCGTTCATTGCGATGACCTTCCTCTACCTCGGCGTCTTTGCGCTCTCGACGGTGGCCGCTACCGTGTATCGCTTCGCCGAAGAGCGACTCGGCTTGCTCTGGCGCGAATGGCTGACGCGGGGAATGCTGCAGCAGTACCTCAACCACCGCGTGTACTACCATCTGAACGAATCGGACCGGATCTCGAATCCCGATCAGCGGATTGCCGAGGACGCGCACTCGTTCGCCGTGACGACCGTCTCGTTCCTGCTTCTGCTGTTGAACGGCAGCATCACGGCCGCGGCCTTTTCCTGCGTGCTCTTGTCGATCAGCCCGCTCCTCTTCGGCGTTGCCGTCGGGTACGCGCTGGTCGGGTCGATTTTCACATTCGTTCTGGGGCGCCCACTGATCCGCCTCAACTACGCGCAGGCCGATATGGAGGCCTTCTTCCGAAGGGACCTGGTGCACATCCGGGAGAACGCCGAGGGGGTGGCCTTTCTCCACCGCGAGGGGCGCATGCGGGCGCGCCTGATGCGCCACCTCGATTCACTCATTGCCAATTTCAGGCACATCATCGCCGTCAACCGCAACCTCAGTTTTTTCACCACTGGCTACAACTACCTGATCCAGATCGTCCCGATCGTCATCGTCGCCCCGCTCTTCATCCGCGGCAAGGTCGAGTTCGGCGTCATCACGCAGTCGTCGATGGCGTTCGCTCAACTGATGGGCGCCTTCTCTTTGATCGTTACGCAGTTCCAGTCACTTTCCTCGTACGCTGCAGTTCTGGCCAGGCTCGGTGATTTCGAGGAAGCGGCCAAGGCCAAGGCCATGGCCACCTGCGACGTGCGCTTGATCGAGTTGAAGAATGAGAAGATCACCTTCGATCGGCTGACGCTGCGGTCGCCCCGTGACGGGCGGGTACTGATCCATGAGCTTGACCTCTCAATTCCGAAGGGCACCAACGTCCTCATCCGCGGCGACAGCGACACCGTAAAGGTGGCTCTCGTGCGCGCGATGGCCGGCATGTGGGAGTGCGGCGACGGGTGCATCACCCGGCCGGGCCCGGAGAACTTCTTCGTGATGCCGGAGCGGCCCTACGTGGTGCCCGGAACACTGCGCGAGATCGTGCTACGCGCGGGCGACGAGCACCGCGTCTCGGAAGCCCGGGTGCTCGCGGTGCTGCATGAGTTGCAGCTCGAAAAGGTGGTCACGCGCGCGGGCGGACTCGACATCGAGCGCGACTGGAACAACATCCTCTCGCTCGACGAGCAGCAGCTCCTTGTTCTGGCCCGGCTGCTGCTCGCTACGCCGCGCTTTGCTCTGCTGGACCGCATCGGCACCACGCTTACCCCGCCCCAGGTCGCGCATGTGCTCGACACGCTGTCGCGGAACTCCGTCACCTACATGCTCGTGGACTACGGTGAAAACCGGCCGGATCGCTACGACGCGATCCTCGATCTTCACGAGGGCGGGAGCTGGAAGTGGATTCCGCTCACGCACGGGAAACCGGTCGAAGAACGCATCATCAGCGGACCCGCAGCCGCCGCAGTCAACGTCGCTGCGGTCGCACCGACCTCGCGATGACCGAAGCCGACTTGTAACCCACACAATGTGACACGTAAATATATCTCTCCTTACGTTTCACGCTCTTCATTCTTCATTTTCCATTTTCCATTCTTCATTTTCCATTTCACTCTGTTCCTGCCCCATGCCGTCCGGCGCCACCGGCGAAGCGGGTTGCGCCGGACAGGGTTTCACCGCTGCGGAGCACTTCCATGCCCCGGAGGAATTCATTGCGCAGCGCCCCTTCGAGCGACTGGCCGGCCTGCTCGTAGGCCGCGAGGCGATCCGAGCGGGCGCACAACTGGGGGAAGGCCGCGATACGTTCCGCCAACGCCTCAGCGGCGGTGCGGCTCTCGCCGTCAGGCACGACCCGATCAGCCAGTCCGATGCGCAGCGCTTCGTCGGCGTCTACTGCGCGCCCAGTGAGAATCATATCGAGGGCGCGTCCGAGCCCCACGATGCGCGGCAGCCGCACTGTTCCTCCGTCCATCAGGGGCACACCCCAGCGGCGGCAAAAGACACCGAAATGCGCGCTGCGCTCGACGACGCGCAGGTCACACCACAACGCCAGCTCCAATCCGCCAGCCACGGCGTAGCCCGCGACCGCCGCGATGCACGGCTTGCGCAGCAGCATTCGGCTTGGCCCCATCGGCCCGTCGCCGTCGTCGCGCGTCACGTTGCCCGCGCCCTCCGTGATCGCTTTGAGGTCCGCGCCGGCGCAGAAGTTGCCGCCGTCCCCGAAGAGCACGGCCACCGCCGCGTTCGCGTCTGCTTCAAAGGCGCGAAACGCATCCGCCAAGGCGCTGGCGGTGGCCCGATCCACCGCGTTGCGCCGCTCCGGTCGCGACAGGATTACGGTGAACACGGGCCCTTTCGTTTCGATCCGCACTGCCATGGTTGCACCTCCTCGCCCCCGTTTAGCATCGGGGCATAGGGCGTTGGAACCGGCCGTGCGAAGAGAACCTGCGTTGCCCGCTGCCCGAAGATCCTTCAGAATGGATCGGGATGCACAAGAAGGAGATTGCATGGAAATCAGTGCGCGTAACCAGCTGCGTGGGCGTGTCACCGCAATAACGCTCGGCGGGGTGATGGCCGAGGTGCACATCCAGGTCGGCCAGAATGAGTTGGTCTCCGTCATTACTCGTGGAGCGGTAGAAACGCTCGGCATCGGTGTTGGCGATGAGGTGGTGGCGATCGTCAAGGCCACCGCGGTCATGGTCGGCAAGCCCTAGGGTGGTCGAGACTCTCGCTCGCCGAATCGGCCAGCTCGACCGTCGCGGGTTTCAGCCTTTCCTTGCACCACCGTGGAGCGCACAGCCGAGGGCAGCGACCGTCTGGGGTGCCTCGGGCACCCGCAGCGGTATTTTCAGCGCCGCGGAGAGGAGAGAGGCAAGGCACGCGTTGTGGGCACAGCCGCCGGTGAAGACCACGGGCTCCTCCACCGGCACCCCTGCAGCCAGCGCCGCGGTGCGGCTGGCGATGGCCTCGTGAACTGCTCGGGCCATCTCCTCCTTGGACGCGCCGCGGGCGATCAGCGACACGACCTCGGACTGGGCGAACACCGTGCACATGCTGCTCAGCCGCTGGGCGCGCGCGGCCCGTCCGGCCGCCGCGACGAACTCCTCCCGCGTGTAGGCCAGCGCTGTGGCCATCATCTCGAAAAACTGGCCGGTGCCGGCGGCGCAGCGATCATTCATCACGAACTTGCGCACCTTGCCGGTCTCATCGAGTGTGATCGCCTTCGTGTCCTGCCCGCCGATGTCGACGACGGTCCGGCACCCCGGAATCAAAGACGTTGCGCCTGTGGCGACCGCCGTGATCTCCGAGATGACCGCGGCGGCGGGCCAGTGCTCCTTGAACAGGTGCCGCCCGTAGCCCGTCGCCGTGATCACATCGTGAGCCACCCCGTCGAGCAGCCGGTGGCACACCGCCAAGGGGTCGGAGCCCGTGTCCTCGACCGCGCGCAGCACGACACGCCCGCCATCGACCACAACGAGCTTCGTCGCCCTGGACCCGACGTCGATCCCCGCGCTGCGCATGCCGTCAACCGCGCACGCGCTCGACGAAGGCTTCCACGCGGGTCTGAAGCTGCCCGATGTCCTCCTGGCTATAGTCGGTGTCGATACGCAGGGTGGGGATGCCCTCCTTCTCCAGCCGCTTCTCCACCGGGCCAGCCTCGATCTGGTACGGCGAGCAGAACTGCAGCCCGTAGTGGATCACGCCGTCGGCGTCGAGATCCTTGACCATGCGCATGACGTGCTCGACTCGCGACGGGTTGGGTGTAAAGACAGCGCAGTCGATCTTGAAATATCGATCGACGATGGCGTCCATGAGATCGTCCACCGTCCGCCCCGTGTCTGCCGTGAGGAACTGCGTGCCGCGTTCCCCGACACAAGACTCTTCCCCGACGATGACCGCCCCGCTCCGCTCGACAATGGTGGGCAGCTTCCAGTTGGGCACCGCCATGGGGCACCCCGAGATGATGATCCGGGGTGTCTTCTTCGGGGCCACACCATCGCCGCGCTCGATTCTCTGCTGGATCTCATCGCAGATCGTGTTCACCGAGGCCGTGAAGCGGCTGGGGTCGTCGTAGAAGTACACTTGGTTCATGAGCAGCGCGTCGAGGCCGGAGACCGGCGCCGGGTCCGCGGCGCGGAGTCGCGCGAGCCTGTGCATGGCCGCTCGCTTGGCGTTGACCGCCACGATCGCTCTTCGAAGGACGTCGGGGTTCAGCTTCTTGCCGGTGAGGTCTTCCAGATACGCCGCGAACCGCCGGAACTCCGCCCTGAGGAGCGCCCGGCCTTCCGCGGATTTCGTATGCGGGAGGTCCATGACGTGCAAGCGAGGAACGAGGTCCTTGAAAATTTCGTAAGCTCTTCTTCTTCCCGTCGCAGGTATTTTCACCGACGACGACGTCGCTCGCCGCGAGGTACGGGCACACGCGCGCCAGCGCAAAGCCGAAGAACCCCTTGATGAGCGCGCACGTGTTGCGGGGCAGGAACTTCTCGGCCTCCGCGGTGGCGAACTCCGCTCCGGCGCATAGCCCCACCATAACGCCGTCGAGAGCGAGGACGATTTCTTCGGGGACAAAGGCGCAGAACGCGCCCACCACCTTGCGGCCCTGCTGCTTCGCGTCCAGCAGCTCCTTGATGCGCAGCCCGTGCACCTCGCTCATCACGAAGTCGAAGTACTTCATGCCAGCGGGGCGGTTATGCTGCTGCATGAACGTCTGCTCGTACAGCGACCCGAGGACGCCGAGCAGCGCGTCGTGCGCCTCGAGATCGAGACCCAGCTCGATCCACATCGGACGGTAATCTGTAGACATCGCGCTTCTCCTTCAGTTGCGAGCGGACCTTCGCCGCCCGCAAGCCAAGGTGGCGCGCTCAGGCGGGCAACGAAGCGTCCGGTTTGGGACTCGTCGTCTCAGGAGACAGACCTGTCTCCCAGGCGGCGGGTCAAGTTTCTTTGTGCCGGGTCGACATCATCATTGCGATCGAAGTCATGACTGCCTCTCTGTCAATCCGAGAATACAGCAGGGCATCTCATTCAGGCGGCGCATCTTAGCGCCACGATCGCCGCTCCTGCAACAGCACGCGCCGCCCGGTAGTGGGGTGACCCCACTACCCGCCGCCCGACTCCCTTACCGTTTCGTGGTGACATGAGTACGCACCCACTCGGCCAGTTCGCGTTCGCCCATCCCGTGATCCGCTACAGCCAACATCACCTGCACCACCTCGGTGTCGGTGGCGTTCAACTCGTAGCCGTTGAGCTCCACAAAGGTGGCCATGGCCAGGAATGCCGCTCGTTTGTTTCCATCCCGATACGGGTGGCTCGTCGTCAGGCCCCAGCCGTAGGCTGCAGCAAGCTCCGCCAACCCGGCCTCCGGTTCGTAGTGCCATCGATTTCGCGGTCGCGCCAGGGCAGACTCCAGGGCGTTCTCGTCCCTGACACCCGCGAGTCCGCCATGCTCTCTGAGTTGGTCAACGTGAATCGCGTCAAGAACAACGCGGTCGATCCACGCCGGCTTTCGGCGGCGTTTCGGCACCGGCTACTTCGCCAACTCCCGCAGCGCGTTCCGATGCTTTTTGGCCAGGCGCCTTGCGATGCGGAGCGCCCGCTCCACCCTGGCGTCGTAGGGCGTGAGCAGAATGCCCGTCTCAGTCTCCACGGCCAGCACTCGATCACCTGCTGCAAGATGAAGTCGGTCCGCCATCTCCTTCGGCAGCGTGGCGCCGATCGAGCCCCCCGCCTGGCGCAGCGTGACTTCTCGAACCATGACCGGTTGAGTACCATTTTTGTGCTACTTCGACAAGGACAGCCTAACTCGGCGATCGTCATGCGCGAGGTGCTCAAGCTCGGCGCGCACGTTGTTGAGGTCGCGTACAACGGTCCCGAGGGCTTGGCCAGGGCCCGGGAGTTGAAGCCTGAGGTCGTGCTCTGCGACATCGGCCTGCCCGGCATGGACGGCTACGAGGTCGCGCGCGCCATCCGTGCCGACGCCACGCTCAAGGGCACGTTCCTTGTAGCATTGAGCGGCTACGCCCTGCTGGAGGATCTGGCCAAGGCGCAGGAGGCGGGCTTTGACGAGCACCTGGCTCAGCCGCCCAGCGTGGAGAAGCTGGAGGCTTTACTCGGTGCTCTTGCGTCGGAGTGGCACGACGGACGATCCTGAGACGGCAGCTGTGTCTTGGTCTTAGCCGCGCGCCGCCTCCGCGATGAACTCTTCGATGCGTGCGTTTGCCCGCCTGCCGAGCGCGATGGGGAAGGCGGTGAAGGCATGCACCCCGCCCGGATACACCGCCAGCTCAGCAGCGCTGCCCGCAGCTTTCCAGCGCGCCCACATGAAGAGGGTATCGTCCACCAAGGGGTCGAGCGTGCCCACGGTGAACAGTGCCGGAGGCAGGCCTGAAAGATCGGCGTAGAGCGGCGAGACATCCGCTTCGCGCCGCCGTTCCCGGGAAGCGTACTGCGCGTTGAACCATTCCATGATGGGGGTGCTCAGGATCAGGTTCCGCTCGCCCCAGCGCGCCGCGCTGGGAGTCATCGAGAGGTCGAAGACGCCAAACGTCAGATTCACCGCGGCGAAACCGGTGAAGGCGTGGTGATCGCGCAGGCGCAACAACGTCACCGCGGCAAGATTCGCCCCCGCCGATTCACCACCGATCACCAAGTGTGTCGTCCCGAACTCCCGCTGTGCGTGCGTCGCCAGCCACAGCGCCGCCGCCTCACAATCGTCGGGACCTGCCGGATACGGTTGCTCCGGCGCGAGTCGGTAGTCGACACTCACGACCGCGACGGCGCAATGCGTCGCGATCGCCGCCAGCAGCGGGTCCTGCTGGCGTGCGCTGCCGATGGTGAAGCCGCCGCCATGCAAGTGCAGATACACACCCTTGATCGGCTTCTTCGGGAGGAAGACGCGCAGCGGCAGTGTTCCGCCAGGACCAGGGATGGAACGCTCCTCAGCCCAGTCGACGTAGACCACCGGGCCGAACGGCCCCTGGCCAGATTCACGCGCTTTTCGAACCAGCTGTGGCGGAAACTTGTACAGCGGAGGAAACGCCGCCAGCTGCCTCTCCAGCTCGGCGTTGAATGCAACCGTCTCAGGGTCGATTGCGCGCGGTGAGAACAGTGCCGGATCAAGCATGTAGGTCGTCGCTCCGCGGCCCGCATACGAGATTTGCGGTCCCATGTCGAGGTCGCGCGCGACAAGTCGCCCCGGGCTGCCGCCATGCGGCAAAACCTGGCCATCGCCGTCATGCCGTTCGATGATGCGGAGCAGGTTTCGCGTTTGACCTAACCCGGTCGCAATGTTCGATTGGTATGCGGTGCAATCCGGTTACGTGGCCTTGAGTTCCCGGATGGCGCTAGAAATTGATTCGTGTCATATCCCAATGAGGGGAGGAAAAACCATGGACATTAACACCATCGGTATCCTGGGCGCCGGACAGATGGGCAGCGGCATTGCTCAGGTGGCGTCGCAAGCAGGTTTCCACGTCTTGTTGCACGACATCTCGGAGGCCCTCATAGCCCGCGGAATGGCGGGGCTGGGGAAAGGACTCGAGCGGATTGTGGCGCGTGGAAAGCTCACGGAGGAGGAACGGCAGGCAACCCTGTCGCGCATCCATCCCACGCCCAGCTTCGATGCGCTGTGCCAGGCCGACTTCGTCATCGAAGCGGCGACGGAAAGCGAGACCTTGAAGATCGAGCTGTTCCGGCGCTTGCATGCTGCTTGCCGTCCCGAGGTGATCCTGGCTTCGAACACGTCATCGATCTCGATCACCCGACTCGGTGCCGCCAGCGGCCGGCCGGAGCAGGTCATCGGCATGCACTTCATGAACCCGCCGCCGGTGATGCGCCTGGTGGAGATCGTGCGTGGGCTCGCCACCGCGCCGGAGACGTATGAAACCGTCAAAGCCCTGGCCGAGCGGATGGGGAAGAGCACGATGGTGGCCGAGGATTCGCCGGGATTCATCGTCAATCGCGTCCTCTTGCCGATGATCAATGAAGCGGTCTACGCCATATTCGAAGGGGTGGGGACCGTCGAGGACGTCGACATGGCGATGAAGCTCGGCACCAACCAGCCGATGGGTCCCCTGGAGCTTGCCGACCTCATCGGGCTCGACACCTGCCTCGCCATCATGGAGGTCATGCAAGACGTGCTCGGCGATGATAAGTATCGCCCCTGTCCCTTGCTGAAGAAGTATGTCGATGCCGGTTACCTCGGCCGCAAGGCAGGGCGGGGGTTCTACCGCTACGACACCGCGAAGCACTGAGGCAGGGCCGAGACAGTCCACCGCCTCGAAAGGATGCTGAGATGTTTGGTTTGTCAGAAACTCACCAAATGCTGCGGCAAACATGTCACGACTTTGCCGAGAAGGAACTGAAGCCGATCGCGGCGGCGTTGGATCGCGAGCACCGTTTTCCCGCGCCGCAAGTGGCACAGCTCGCCGAGCTGGGGTTGATGGGCGTGGCGATCCCGGAGGAAGAAGGCGGGGCCGGATTGGATGTCCTCGCGTACGCGATCGCCATGGAGGAGATCTGCCGCGGTTGTGCCGGCACCGGCGTGATCATGAGCGTCAACAACTCGCTGTACTGCGATCCGGTGTACAAGTTCGCCCGGCCGGAGCAGAAGGCGACTTTTCTGGCGCCGTTTGCCGCCGGCAAGAAGCTCGGCTGCTTCGCGCTGACCGAGCCCGGCAACGGCTCTGATGCCGCGGCGCTCAAAACCACCGCCCACCTGCAAGGCGACTCCTGGGTGCTCAACGGCACCAAGGCGTGGATCACCAACGGCTACGAGGCCAATGCCGCCTTGGTGCTGGCCACCACCGACCGCGCCCTCAAGCACAAGGGCATCAGCGCCTTCCTGGTCCCCATGCCCACCGAGGGATTGTCGCTCGGCAAGAAGGAAGACAAGTTGGGCATCCGCGCCTCGTCGACGTGTAATCTCATCTTCGAGGACTGCCGTCTGCCGCGGGAAAGTCTGCTGGGGCAGGTGGGTGAGGGATTCAAGATCGCCATGATGACGTTGGACGGCGGGCGCATCGGCATCGCCGCCCAGGCCATCGGCATTGCCCAGGCGGCGCTCGAAGAAGCGGTCTCGTACGCCAAACAGCGCGAGGCATTTAGCGCGCCCATCGCCAATCTGCAGGCGATTCAGTTCAAGCTTGCCGACATGGCACTGCGCATCCAGGCCGCGCGCCTCCTCACGTGGCAGGCCGCGCAGCTGAAGGATCAGGGGCAGCGGTTCACGTGCGAGGCGGCAATGGCCAAGCTCGCCGCCTCCGAAACGGCCACGTTCGTCACGCACCAGGCCATCCAAATCCTCGGCGGCAACGGTTACGTCACCGAGTTCCCTGCGGAACGGCATTACCGCGATGCCCGCATCACCGAGATCTACGAAGGCACCAGTGAGATCCAACGACTGGTCATCGCCAGCAACGTCATCAAGCAATATGACTGAGTTGAATCTTGAGTGTTGAGTCGTGAAGTATTCATAGTCTGTTACGAGCCGAACGAAAAAGAAATGGAAAACCGGAAACTGGAAACCGGAAACTGAAAACTGGTCAATTGGCCGGTTTTCCATCTCCGGTTTTCGATTTCCTGTTTTTCATTGTCTTCCTGTTTGATTCCGGCTGTGCCGGCTTAGGAGTGATTATGGCAGCAGATGATTGTACCCTTTTCGAGCGTCAGGATGCGGTGGCGATCCTGACCGTCAACCGACCGCAGGTCCTCAACGCGCTGAATCCGGAAACGGTCGAGGCGTTGGCCAGCCGTGTGGAACAATGCCGTAAGGAAAACGTCCGATGTCTGGTCCTCACCGGCGCGGGAGAGCGGGCCTTCGTCGCTGGGGCAGACATCGCGGCGATGCTGCAGATGAGCGGCATCGAGGCGCGCGCCTTCGCGCGTCGCGGGCAAGCTGTCCTGCGGAGTTTCGAGGAGTTGCCCATTCCTGTCATCGCCGCCGTCAACGGCTTCGCTCTCGGCGGCGGTTTGGAGCTGGCGATGGCGTGCGATTTCATTCTTGCCGCGGATAACGCCAAGTTCGGCCAGCCGGAGATCAATCTCGGCATCATTCCCGGATTCGGCGGCACGCAACGTCTGGTGCGCAGAGTCAGTCGTGGGGTTGCGCGGCAAATGATCTATTCCGGGCAACTCATCGACGCCGCCGAAGCGCTGCGGATCGGACTGGTGAACCGCGTCTTACCGCGCGCCGAGCTGATGACTGAGGCCATGCGCCTTGCGGCTGAGCTGGCGGCAAAGGCGCCGGTCGCGATCCAGCAAGCCAAGGCGGCGCTCAATGCCGGTGCGGATATGACGCTCGAAGACGGCTGCCGGTACGAAGCCGAAGCGTTCGCCGTCACCTTTGGAACTGCCGACCATCGCGAGGGCCTCGAAGCCTTTTTGGCGAAGCGCAAGCCGACGTTCAGCGGCCAGTGATCACGCGCCGGGCCGTTGATGGAGCGGCGCGAAGACGCGGCGCGGCGGATCTTCGGCGAACGCGCGGCGATGTACCGGACCGGCGCCGCGCATACGGACCCGCAGGTGCTGGCGCGCCTCGTGGAGCTGTGCGCGCCGCAAGCGGACTGGTCCGTGCTGGATATCGCCACCGGCGCCGGGCATACCGCGCTGGCGCTCGCGCCACACGTGCGCGCAGTCACCGCCACCGATCTCACGCCGGAAATGCTCCGGCAGGCCGAAGAGCTGTGCGCCCAGCGCGGCATCCGCAACGTGACATTTCGGGTCGCGGACGCCCACCAGCTGCCATTCGCGGACGCCTCGTTTCAGCTGGTGACGTGCCGCCTCGCTCCGCATCACTTCTCCGACATCATGCGGGCGTTGCAAGAGATGCGCCGCGTTCTTCGCCCCCCGGCGCGGCTGGTCATCGATGACCGCAGCGTGCCGGAGGACGACTTTGTCGACGCTTGCATGAATGCGCTCGACCGGCTGCACGACGAATCACACGTCCGCGAGTATCGTCCGAGCGAATGGGCCCGGATGCTGGAGGCGAGCGGTTTTGTCGTGGAGACGGTCGAGCCATACACCAAACACCGGCCTCTCACCGCGCTTACCGACGGAGTATCGGCCGAAAACGTGGCGCGGATTCAGGAGGCGCTCGGGCGTCTCGATGCATCGCGGCGCGCGGCGCTCAATCTCGTCGACGTCGACGGACAGCTCTACCACAATCACTGGTACGTACTGATTGCGGCGCGACGGCGCTGAGACGCGCTCGCGGGCGGCGCGCCGATGCAGCATTCCGGGTTGGGGAAGCATATGACTGCCCCAATTTGTCCCACACCCCAAGGTCATTTGAAAACCGGTTTGACTTGACGGCAGGGCGTATGGTAGGGACTGTCGGTAGCGACGGGCAAGATTGATGAGTAGCGTGCCGTGACGGCGGCGGCAGGAGGTCAAAAAACAATGTCCAAGGTGGTGAGACCAGCGGTTCTGGTGGGGCTCGGTCTAGCGGTGACTCTGTGGTTCTGCGGTCCGGCGGTAGCAGAAACGTGCGGCTGTATGGACGTGGCCTTGGTCATTGACGATACCGGTAGCATGGGGGGCGCACTCGACAACGTCAAAACCGGCCTCGACTCGATTATCACTACGGCGCAGACGGCGTCCGGTAACGATCTGCGTATGTCATTGGTGAGCTTCCCAGAGGACTTCCCGATTGTGCGGCAGACAATGACGACCAATCTTACGGACGAAACCAACGCCGTAAACGCTCTGACACCCACTGACGGCGGTAATGAACCGGAGGCCTCGGATGAGTCGCTGCGGCTGGTGGTGACCGGCACGTCCAATTGTACAACCGAAGGCGGCTCCCCGGGGACATTTCGCTCGGAGTGTCTGAAGATTGCGATCCTGGTTACCGATGCACGTCCCGGGGGCTGTGACGACGCCTACACGCCTGGCGTCGACGACGTCAATGCGGCCCAGGTCGCTTCGCTGGCTGCGAGCGCCGGCATCAAGATTTCCGCGGTTTACGTTCCCACTAGTGACGAGTACACGTCAACGATCGTGCCCATCATGCAGACTTACGCGACGACGAGTGGCGGGCAATACTCGCTGGTGAACAGCGACGGCACCGGCACCGCTGACGCCATCAACAACATCATCGCGTCCTGCGGGGGACCGGTGCAACAAGCAGCACCCGCGCCAACCCTTTCGTGGCCGCTATTGGCCGCCTCCCTTGTGAGCCTCTTGACGTGGGGTGTGTGGCGGCTGGGGCATACGTCTCGCCAGGTCTGAGCAGAGGCTGTAGGTGCCTGCTTGGCAGGCGGTTTGGCGACTTCCCCCAAGCCCTTCACCAGTCGGTGAAAAGCGGGCGGGAACGTCCAGGGACGAAACCTGCAGTACGTCCTGGCGGTGGTTCGTCCCAAAGCACAATCAGCCCCGGACTTCGTAATTTGGTCCGTGCCGATCGCGGCGCGCCGGCCTAGCAATGTGTGCGTCCGCTGCGCCTAGGTGCAGTCGCGCGAGAGGCTGGCGCCGGTGCGCGACTGCCGCGATTCCAGCGCGCCCGTCCGTTCCGGCAACGGCTGGAGGCATGACTGGTATGAGCATTGCTTTGCACGAATGAAGCGGTGCTTTCCCATGTGACCGTGAAGGTTCCTTTGGAGGCAGTCCCGAAAGGGGGAGTATGATGGCTGGACAGAGTGCCCGCCGAAGCGCAGCATTTCAAGGTTTCAACGCGTGCCGGCTCGTCGCCGCGGCGGTGGCGCCAGTGTACCTGCTTGCCGCGCCCGTGCTCGCGCAGCCGTACGCCTACGTGGCGAACCTGGGCTCGGATGACGTTTCGGTCATCGATGCGCACAGCAACTCGGTCATCGCCACCGTCCCGGTCGGGCAGGACCCGGATGGTATCGTAGCGACCTCGGACGGCTCCCGGGTGTACGTAACGAATTTCGTGTCCGGGACTGTGTCGGTCATTGAAACTCGAACGAATACGGTGTTGGCAACGATCCCGGTGGGCTCAGGGCCCGTGGGCATCGCGCTGGCGCCGGCCGACACCTTCGCTTACGTGGCCAACCGCGGCTCGGACTCGGTGTCGGTCATCGATACGGCCGCGGGCAGCGTCGTCGCTACCATTCCCGTTGGCGCTGGACCGGACGCCGTGGCAGTTACACCAGACGGTGCCGCCGCGTACGTCACTAACTCGTTTACAGGTTCGCCCGGAACCGTTTCAGTAATCGATACCGCGGCGAATAGCGTGACGGCTACCGTTGCCGTGGGTCACACGCCGAACCGCGTGGCGATCACACCGGACGGCCGCTTGGCATACGTGGCGAACTTCCGCTCGTGGAATCTCTCCGTGATCGACACGGCGACGAACACGGTGGCCACGACGATTCCGGTTTTCGGCCGGCCCAGCGGCGTCGCGGTGCATCCCAACGGTGCCTACGTCTACGTCGTCAACCTGGGCGGCCGGGTGCAGGTCATCGACACCGGCACAATGAATTCGACCGATCTCATCGCCGTGGCCGACGAGCCCTACGGCATCGGCACCACGCGCAGCGGCGGTGTCGGGTATGTCGCCAACTTCGCCTCGAATTCGGTGTCGGTGCTCGATTTGGTGGAGAATGTCGAACGCCTGCGTGTTCCCGTCGGCGTGAAGCCGTTCGCCCTCGCGTTGAGCTGCGTCGGGAGTGGCTGCACCGAGCCACCCTACACTCCGAAGCCGACGCCGAGCCCAACGATCACGTCGACGTTCTTGCCGACTGCGACGCCAACTTTGACGCGGCTCCCAACCGCGACGCGCACGACTGGGCCTCCGACCGCGACACGCACGCCCGTACCGAACCCGGCGGCAGTGGCCGAAATCGGATCGACGGCCGGGAAGCCGGGCGACACAGTCAGCATCACGGTAACGTTGCATGCGTCGGGCTCCACCGTGGCTGCGATGCAGAATGACATCACCTTCGATGCCCGCGTCGCTATCGCCGCGACTGCCAATGGCCACCCGGACTGTCAGGTCAACTCCGCGATCCACAAGGATCTCAGCGCCTTCGCCTTCCTCCCGCCAACGTGCACACCGGGAATTGATTGCCAAGCTGTGCGGGCGTTGATCCTGGGCTACAACACCGATGTCATCGCGGACGGCTCGGTGCTGTACACGTGCAACATTGCCATTGGCGCGGATGCGCCGCCGGGTGTGTACACGCTCGCCGGCGCCAACGCCGTCGCGTCCGACGCGCATGGCAACGCAATCAGTGCGAACGCAACGGACGGGCACGTAACCGTGTCGGCGTCCGGGGCAAATCAACTGCTGGCGGCACGGGCGGCGGACACGACGGCGGCGGGCTCGGGCTGCCAGGTTGGCAGTGCCGTTGAAGGATGGAACGGCTGGATGTGGCTGCTCCTGGCAGCGCTGTTGTGGCTCCGGCTCGTGCCGCGGACACGACATCACTCTTAGTGATGAGTCTCGACTCTGCCATGATGCGCTTCGTGTCGGCCTGCGCTGCGCTCGGCGTCGCCGTTGCACTTGCTTCGGGCGCGCTCGCAGCGAGCGCGGGGCTGTCGATCTCCGAGTTCTCCATTCCGGGAGCCGATCACCGGCCCGGCGGGATCGCCGCCGCACCGGACGGCACGCTATGGTTTACCGATGGAGGAACGGACGAGATCGGCAACATGACCACGTCGGGCGACATCGCGAGCTTTGCGCTCGCAAGCTTGAGCGGCCCGGCTTCGATCGCTGTGGGTGCGGACGGGAATCTGTGGTTCACCGAGAATGACCGTAACCGCATCGGCCGCATCCTGCGCAATCGCCCGAACAGCATCACCGAGTTCGCGCTGCCTGATGCCGGCAGCGAGCCGTTCGGCATCGCGCTCGGCGCCGACGGGAACCTGTGGTTCACCGAGATCGGTGCCAACCAAATCGGGTGGATCACGCCGACCGGAACGATCACGCAGTACACCATTCCGACGTCACTGAGCGTGCCAGCCAACATCACATCCGGCGGCGACGGCAACATGTGGTTCACCGAATTCAACCAAGGCCGGATCGGGCGGATCACGCCGAGCGGTGCCGTCAGCGAGTTCGCACTCTCGAATGCCAGCGCTCAGCCTCTCGGCATTACCAGCGGCCCCGACGGCAACCTCTGGTTCACGGAGTTCAAGGGCAACCAGATCGGCCGCATCACGCCGGACGGCGGCATCATCGAATATACGCTGCCAACGCTCGGTGCTTATCCGGCTGGAATCACTGCCGGGGCGGACGGCAACGTCTGGTTCACGGAAACTGGCGTGGACCAAATCGGGCAAATCACCACAGCTGGTGATATTGTCGAGTTCTCGGCTCCTGCGGGTGCCTTTGAATCCGGGACGATCTTCGGTAGTACGATTACCGCCGGCCCAGGCGGGATGCTTTGGTTCACCGAAACCCGGGCAGGTGCCATTGGACGGATCACGTTACCCGAGGCAACGGCGACCCTGACCCCGACGTCCACGCCGACGCCGGCGCCCAGCGTGGGCCAAACAGCGACCCCGGTCGGCTTGCCGAGTTCGACGGCCACAGGGGGCCCGGGCGTCGTGCCGACGGCGGCTCCACTCCCCGCCAGCGGAGGCGGCGCATGTTCCGTGGCACCGGGTGGTTTGCATCGAGGCGTCGCCTACCTCCTGATAGTGGTTGCGGTTCTGCTCGCAAAGGCACGGCGGCGCGCCCGCGTCCCACAAGAGCAGCGACTGGCGGGCCGACCTGCGTTTGCGCGCGGGGGATAATCAAAGGAGGGGTTCGGCTCGAGTACTTCATGGTGCGATGCTTATCACAGTATCGTATCTTTCATCACTATTCAACGTGCTTTCTCGACGACGGAGAGTGTCAACCCTGCGGCCGCGAGAAGGAACAGGCCTGCGCCCATGCTGAGCCAGCGTTCCGCCGGCTCGATGCGGTGGAGGGGCGCCGGCGTCTCCAGGTCTTCGAGCACGCGTTCGACGGCTGCGAGCGTAGCTCCGCAGTCGCGCTCAATTTCCGCGGGCACCGCGAGCGCCCACCCACCGACTCTGCGGCTAGTGCCGCCGCCCCCCGTCGCCGTCGCGAGTTCGAATGCGTGCGCCTCTCCCGCGGGCGTCTGCAAGCCGACCACCATACGAAAGCGCTCGGTGTCGAACCGCACCAGGCGACACCCGTCAGTCTCGCGCAAGCCTATCAGTCGGTTGTAGAGCGCCTGAGCGAAGTCCGGCGTGATCGCGCGGCCCGGCCCCAGCGCGGAGCGTCCGCGCGCGACCGCAACGCCGTGCTCGCGCACCTGGAATACCACCACCTCCACCTCGGAGCGATCGTAGGGTAGATCCACGCGGCTTGGGGCCGCCGGGAAGACGCGGCTCGCCAGGCGTTCGAGCCGCGCCTCGCGCTCTATAGAGTCGCAGAGCGCACGCGCCTCCACGCTCGCGCACAGAGACGACCGCACATACAGAAGGCAGTCTCCCGGCACAACCGCATCACGCAAATCCGCCGCGCTCTCCAGTGCCAGGCCGTGGGTCTCATCGAGACCATAGGCCGGCAGGAGGTAACTCGGAATATCCCAGACCCGCATGCCCGCACGGCTCACCGCGGCAAGCGTGCAACTCGGTGGCGTCCCCCGAAGCGTTTCCTGCAGAAAGCGGTACTCGAGCTGCTCCGTAGTCGGTGCACGGAGGTGTGGCAACGCGGGCACCAGCAATCCGATGGCACCGGCGACGGCAACGCTCAGAGCCCAACCCGGCCACTGCAGGCGCCGCGGCAGCAGAGGCGCTGCGCCCAGCAACATGCCGGGCAAGAACAGGCGCTCGTAGCACAGCTCCCACAACGGGTGCTGTTGAAAAGCATCGCGGGTCGTGAGCATCACTACAAGTGATAACCCTCCAACCAACGGGAGCCAGGGAGGTCGCGCCCAGCGGTGGACTAACCATATCGCCACGACCAACGCTGCCAGCACTTCTCCGTGCCGCCGCGTCACCCCACCAAACGCATCGCTCGCCATGGGCGACGCGCGCAGTGCCGTGATGATCGTGCCGCCGCTGATGAGGAGCACCGCCCCTGCGACTGCCATTCCAGCCGACGCCGCCAGTGCGATCCGCGGTCGCCAGGCTGTGGGGCGCGCGGCACCGAGTACCACCAATGGGCAGAGCGCCAGCGGCAAGTAACCCACAGGGTGAATCCTCGCTACCGTTACGGCGAGCAGGCATGCGGCAGCGAGCGCAAAGCTCGCTGCCCAACGATCATGACGCCGTCGGCACTGGACCCCGAACGCAAGCAACGCTTGCACACCCAGCACCAGCACAATTAGTGATGAAAAGTAGCTCTCGCTCGCTGCTGTCCGTACGGTGACCGCGTCGGCGGCCAGCACCACGGCTATCGCAAGCGCTGCCCCTCCTGCGACACCCACCAGCCGCGCGGTGGCATAGAGTAGCGCGGGGCAGAGCGCAGAAAGCAGGGCATTGGCCGTGAAGATGGCGCGATCGGGTGCACCCCACAGCCGCGCCACCCACCCGAAGAGCTCAAAGTACCCGGGGCCGTAACTGGCCAGCGCCTCGGGATCCAGCGCGCCACGAATCCAGAGCGGCCCCTGCCCATTGATGTGCAGGGGACCCCAGAGGCCGCAGACAAGACGCGCCACAGCTGCGCCGACAGTGATCGCGCCGGCCACCCACAGCTCACTCGCTGCCGGCCGCGGCGTGCGCCAAACACTCACCGCTCCAAGGAGGATCGCTGCGCAGAGAAACCACGGACCGTGCAGCACGTCAGCGGAAATCATCGCGTGGACACCGGACACGTCAGGTGGCGAACCAGTTGCGGCCCGTCGCGTGATAGCCCGCTTCCCGTACTGCGAAGAACTCCAATGCTTGACCGGGTTTGAAGTGCGACAGTCGGCTCATCCCAGCTATAGCGTATGGCATATCCCGTATGCTGCCGACAAGCCGTCGGGCGGAAGGCCAGATCGCCCCCACCCTTCGAGAGCGTGCCCATGAACCTACCGTTGTCCCGATTCCTTCGCGAAAACACTGGCGTTTTCAGCGCCGGTCGCACAATTGACTCGCCAGAAGGGCTATGTTAGCCGTGAATCAAGGGTCGCAATACGTGGATGTACTTCCAATTCGCTAACGTACTCGTGTTCTTTGTGCTGTCGATCGGATTGGTAGGCGCTCTGCTGGCTCTGGCGAGTCTGTTGCGCCCGCACAATCCCGAGTCCCTGAAGCTGACGTCCTACGAATGTGGCGAGCCGCCGACCGGCCAGGCGTGGCTGAATTTCAATATTCGTTTCTACCTCGTCGCCCTGGTTTTCGTGATCTTCGATGTGGAGATCGCGTTCATCTATCCGGTCTCGGCGGTGTTCAAAGAGTGGGTCTCGAAAGGACAGGGGCTCTTTGCTTTGGCGGAAATCGGCCTCTTCCTGATCATTCTCTTCGTCGGCTTGGTCTACGTGTGGGCCAAGGGCGACCTGGAGTGGCTCAAGAAAGTGCCGGCGGTCTCTGAGCCGGAGCGCGAGCGGCCGCGCCGGGCGGCCTGAAGCGCAGGTCGCCAGAGGTCACTCATGTCACTCATCAATTCATTCCCAGAAATGGTGCTCACTACCAAGGCGGATGCGCTGCTCAACTGGACGCGGAAGTCGTCGCTCTGGTGGATGTTGTTCGGCCTGGCGTGTTGCGCCATCGAGATGATGCAGACGCAAGGCCCGCGGGCCGACATCGACCGGTTCGGCGCCGTGCCGCGTGCCGCGCCGCGGCAATCGGACCTGATGATCGTCGCCGGCACGTTGACGCTGAAGATGGCGCTGCGTACGAAGCTGCTGTACGAGCAAATGGCGGAGCCGCGGTACGTGATCTCCATGGGGAGCTGTGCCAACTGCGGCGGACTGTTCCAGCTGGCGTATTCGGTCTGTGACGGGGTTGACAAAGTCATTCCGGTTGATGTCTACATTCCGGGTTGCCCGCCGCGTCCCGAGGCGCTCACGGAGGGCATTCTGAAGCTGCAAGAGAAGGTGATGAAGGAGAAGTGGCTGGTCCGCACCGGGGAGGCGGGCCAGACGGCAGCGGCTTAGGGCACGCAATGGCAAGAACCTTGTCGTACATGAGTCAAGTTCGCTCGAAGCCGCTCGAAGCGACCAACGGGAGCGGTCCCGCCGAATAGACGCCGGGCGCAGCCCATGGATACGGCGGCAATTTACCAGCGCCTCAAGGCACGGTTTGAGGCGGCAGTAGGCGACTGCAACCTGCAGGCGAAGGATCCGTACATCTTCATTCAGCCTGCAGCGATCGTCGACGTGTGCCGTTTCCTCCACGACGAGCCCGAACTCCGCTTCGACGCGCTCTCCAATCAGTCCGGCGTGGATTACAAGGTGAAGGGAATCATCGAGGTCGTCTATCATCTCTATTCGTACCCGCACCGGCACACGCTGGTCCTGAAGGTCGATGTGCCGCGCGACAATCCCGCCATGCCCACCGTGGAAGAGGTGTGGAAGGCGGCGAACTGGATGGAGCGCGAGATCTACGACCTGCTCGGGGTGAGCTTCGAGGGGCACTCGGATTTGCGGCGGATCCTCTTGCCGGAAGACTGGATCGGCTATCCGCTGCGCAAAGACTTCGTGGAGCCGGAAGAATATCACGGCATCAGCACGCACCGCGAGAGCTTGCTGCGCTGAGTCACACGCTGTGAGCTACTAGTTTGAGAAGTCGTCGCATGGTGGCAAGAATTTCGGAATGCGGATTTCGGATTGCGGGTCCCGCAATCCGCATTGCGCAATCCGCAATGGGTTGCGGGCGAAGCCCGCGCTGAGGAACCACCCATGAGCATGGCAGGCTTTGAAGTCGAGGTGCAACAAGTCGGCAATCCCGGCCTCGAAACCGAGGAGATGACCCTGAACATGGGGCCGCAGCACCCAAGCACACACGGCGTGCTGCGCTTCGTCATCAAAGCGGACGGCGAGGTGATGCGCGAGGCGATCCCCGACGTCGGCTATCTGCACCGCTCCATCGAAAAGATCTCCGAGAAGGTCGGCTACCACGGCTTCATGCCGTACACCGACCGCGTCGACTACGTCGCCGCGATGTTCTGCAATCAGGGCTGGGGGATGGTGTGCGAGAAGCTCGCCGGCATCGAAGTGCCGAAGCGCAGCGAGTACTGCCGCGTGATCGTCGCGGAGTTCAACCGCATCGCCAGCCACCTGCTGTTCGCCGCCACCATGATCCTCGACATCGGCGCGGCGACCCCCTTCGTCTACGCCTTCCGCGAACGCGAGAAGATCAACGACCTACTCGAAGAGGTGTGCGGCGCGCGCCTGACGTACAATTACATGCGCATCGGCGGCGTGGCGTGGGACCTGCCGCCCAACTTCATCGAGAAGGCGACGGCGTTTCTCGATCAGTTCGAGCCCTTACTCGACGAGTTCAACGACTTCATCAGCTACAACAAGATTTACGTCGAGCGCTTGGCGAACGTCGCCCCGATCTCGGCCGAACTGGCGATCAACTACAATCTGGTAGGGCCCAACCTGCGCGGCTCGGGTGTGAAATATGACGTCCGCCGCGACGTCCCGTATTCGATCTACCCGGAGTTGGAGTTCGACGTTCCGGTGGGGACCGGCGAGGTGGGCATGGTGGGCGACTGCTTCGACCGGTACATCGTGCGCATGCGGGAGATGCAGGAGAGCTGTCGCATCCTGCGGCAGTGCTTCAAACAGATCCCCGATGGTCCGGTGATCGCCAAGGTGCCGCGCAAGTTCAAGCCGCCTGCCGGTGACGCCTACATTCGGGTGGAAAGCGCGCGCGGTGACATGGGCTGGTATGCCGTCAGTGACGGCAGCGAGTTCCCGTACCGATGCAAGGTGCGCACCGGTTCGTTTGCGGCCATGGGCATCATCGACCGGGTGTCGCGCGGGCTGATGATCGCCGATCTGGTTGCGTTGATCTCGAGCCTCGACGTCGTCGCGCCGGAAATCGATAGATGAAATTGAGGGATTGGAAGATTGGGAGATTGAGGGATTGAGTGATTGGATGATTGAAGATTGGCGGATTTGAGAAGTGCAATCAAAAAATCGGCAATCATACAATCGGACAATCTAACAGTGAGTAAATGATCTGATGCAAGATTTCCTCGATAGGTTGATCGCGCAAGGGTACTTCGGCGGCGTGCCGCGCGATCTCGTCTACTTGGCCGGCATGGTCGTGTTCGGCGTGCTGGTCATCCTGGTGTTCATCATCCTGATGGCGGGGATCACGACGTGGGTGGAGCGGCGGGTATGGGCCCGCCTGCAAAACCGGGTCGGGCCGAATCGCGTCGGGCCGCAGGGGTTTCTGCAGTGGTTGGCCGACGGCGTCAAGCTGCACATGAAGGAGGACATCGTCCCGGCCGACGCCGACGCCCGACTGTTCAAGATGGCTCCCTATGTGGTGGTCATGGGATTCGTGACCGCGTTCGTGGTGATTCCGTTCAGCAGTGCCCTGGTGATTGCGGACCTGAACGTTGGCATCGTCTTTCTCACGGCGGTGACGAGTCTGGTGGTCGTCGGCATTCTGATGGCGGGGTGGGCATCGAACAACAAGTGGTCGTTGATCGGTGGCATCCGCGCGGCGGCGCAGATCGTCAGCTACGAGATTCCGACGGGTCTGTCGATCATGCCGATCGTGCTGCTCACGGGCACGTTGAGCATGCAAGGCATCATCCGCGCCCAGGGCTGGGCGCCGCAGGACTGGTTCATTTTCAGCAGCCCGTTCACCTTCGTGGCGTTCTTCCTGCTGTTCACCTCGGCGCTCGCGGAGGGAAACCGGACCCCGTTCGATCTCCCGGAAGCTGAATCCGAGCTGGTGGCGGGCTATGTCACCGAGTACTCCGGCGTGCGCTATCTGATGTTCTTCCTCGCCGAGTGGGGGAACCTGTACATCATCGGCGCGGTGGTCACGACGCTGTTTCTCGGCGGCTGGCAAATTCCGCCGGTCACGCAGAGTCCCGTGTTGCGCGCCGTGCTCGAGTTCCTGACGTTCTTCGTGAAGGCTTACTTCTGGGTGTTCGTGGCCATGTGGGTGCGTGCCACCTTGCCACGGGTGCGCGTCGATCAGCTGATGTCGGTGTGCTGGAAATACCTGGTGCCCATGTCGTTCATCAACCTGCTGGGCGTGGCAACGTGGGAGGTGCTCTGGCCCCACGGCAATCGGGCTGTCCAGTGGGCGATGGTGGGAGTGGCGGCAATCATCACCGGCTATTTCTTCTCGCGCGTCGCCTTCCATTTACACCGGGCGCGCGTGCGGGAACAAGGGCGACTCTATCTCAGCCCGTTGTCCTGAGGCGAAACATGAGGGCACACAGTAGTTACCTGCGCAACATCAAAGACACCTGCAGCACGATCTTCGACGGGTTGGCGGTCACCTTCTCGTATCTGGTGCGCCGGCCGGTGACTATCCAGTACCCGGACCGCATGGCGATGCGCGTACAAGACACGTTGCCGTTCCGTTATCGGGGCATCCTCGAAGTCGATCTGCAGATCTGCACCGGCTGTTTGGCGTGCGAACGCGCCTGCCCGATTGACTGCATCGTCATCGATGTCGAGAAGGACCACAAGACGCGCGAGATGGTGATGACGCGCTTCGACATCGACATGGCGAAGTGCATGTACTGCGGCCTGTGCAGTGAGCCCTGTCCGACGGGCGCCATCCATCACACGCCGGAGTTCGAGGGCGCCGACTTCGCGTTGGAGAGCCTCGTGCGCCGGTTCGTGAAAGAGCCGGTGGTGACGTACAAGCCCAAGAAGGGCGGCGGCGAGAGCGATCCCGACATCTTGCGGTTGCTCGACCGAGGCATGCGGTATGTAGACGAGTTCGCGTCACCGGAAGTGAAGAAACCGGAGGGCAAAGCGGCATGAACGGCCTCCAGCTAGGGGATGTGCTGTTCTATCTCATCGCCGGATTCACCATCGTCTCCGCTGCCGGCGTTGCATTCTCGCGCAACATTATTTACTCGACGTTCTCGTTGATGGGCGCGTTCATGGGGGTGGCGGGGTTGTACGTGTTTCTCGCGGCCGACTTCGTCGCGGTGATCCAGGTGCTCATCTACGTGGGGGGCATTCTGGTGCTGATGATCTTCGCCGTCATGCTGACCCATCGCATTTCCGACGTGCGAATTTCCAACCGCTCGGTGGCTCGCCTGCCGTCGCTGTTCATCATCGCCGGCATTGCCGGAGTGATGATCAAGACGGTGCTGAGCACCAACTGGCACCGGGTTGCCGTGGGGACCCCGGCGCCGACGACCTATGCGATCGGGAACGGCTTCCTCAACGAGTACATCCTGCCGTTCGAGTTGGCGTCGGTGGTGCTGCTCGCCGCGCTGATCGGCGCGGTAGTGTTGTCACGCAAGGAGTTGAAACAGCCATGAGCATCGGCCTGGCGCACTACCTGGTGGTGAGCACGATCGTCTTCGTGCTCGGCTTGTACTGTGTGCTCACACGCCGCAACGCCATCGGCATCTTGATGGGCGTGGAGCTGATTTTGAACTCGGCGAACATCAACTACCTGGCCTTCTCCCGCTTCGGATCGGGGCACTACGACGGCCAGGTGTTCGCGATTTTCGTGATCATGTTGGCGGCGGCGGAGGCAGCGATCGGCTTGGCGATCATTCTGGGGATTTATCAAACATTTCAGACCATCGACGTGGATGCGACGGAGACGCTGCGGGGGTGAGGCCGCGGCGTTCCCGGTTTCGGGTCTCCTGCTGGAAGACCCTGAGGGGGAAGACTAAGCCGGAAAACCGGAAACCAGAGACCAGAAACCGGAAACGAGAAACCAGAAACCAGAAACTGAAGAAGAATGGAACACCCGATCTCAGTTGAGTACCTGCGTTGGATTGTGCTGCTGCCGCTGCTCGGGGCGGCGATCAACGGCATTCCCGGCGCCCTCATTCAGAAACGTTTCGGCAAGCGCGCCATCTCGTTGATCGCGTGCATGCCGGTGGTCATTGCCTTCGGCTTGTCCGTGCAGGTGTTCGTGCAACTGCTCGGCTTGCCGCCCGAGCAGCGTTTCCTGATCGACCGCATGTGGACCTGGCTGGACATCGGGGGCCTGCATGCCGACATCGCGTTGCTGGCCGATCCGCTGTCGACGGTGATGATCCTCGTGGTGACCGGCGTGGGCGGCCTGATCCACATTTACTCCATCGGGTACATGCACGAGGACAAGTCGTATTGGCGCTACTTCGCGCTGCTGAACCTCTTCACCTTCTCGATGCTGACGCTGGTGCTCGGTGACAACCTGCTGGTCATGTTCATCGGTTGGGAAGGCGTCGGGCTGTGCTCCTACGCGTTGATCGGGTTCTGGTATGCCGAGTGGGCGAACGCCAGCGCCGGCAGCAAGGCGTTCATCGTCAACCGCGTCGGCGACTTCGGGTTCAGTCTCGGCGTGTTCCTGCTGTTTTGGTCCATGTCGCAGGCGGGGCACCCGACGATCATCTTCCGCGAGCTGGCGCAGCACGCGCACGTCTTGGACGGCAAGGTGTTCTGGGGTGTCGGCGTGGCCACGCTGGTGACGCTGTTGCTGTTCGTCGGCGCCACCGGGAAGTCGGCGCAGATTCCGTTGTACGTCTGGTTGCCCGATGCGATGGCCGGCCCGACACCCGTCAGCGCCTTGATTCACGCGGCCACCATGGTCACAGCCGGTGTGTACATGATCGCGCGAATGAACTTCCTGTTCAGCATGGCGCCGTTCACGCTGCATGTCGTGGCGGCGGTCGGCGCGGCCACCGCCCTGTTCGCGGCGACCATCGGCGTGGCGCAGAACGACATCAAGCGCGTGCTGGCGTACTCAACGGTGAGCCAGCTGGGCTACATGTTCATCGCCATGGGAGTGGCGGCCTACGGCGCCGGCATCTTTCATCTGATGACGCACGCCTTCTTCAAGGCATGCCTCTTCCTGGCTTCCGGCAGCGTCATTCACGCCATGGGCGGCGAGCAGGACATGCGCAAGATGGGCGGCTTGCGGCAAGCGATGCCGATTACGCATCTCACCTTCCTGATTGCGACGGTGGCGATTGCCGGCGTGCCGCCGACCTCCGGGTTTTTCTCCAAGGACGAGATTCTCTGGCAGGCGTTCTCGAGCCCGTACGGCAGTCCGCTGCTCTGGGCGATGGCCTTTGCGGCGGCCGGCCTCACCGCGTTCTACATGTTCCGGCAGGTCTTCATGACCTTCTACGGCGAGTGCCGCGCCGACCACCATACGCGCGAGCACCTGCACGAGTCACCACCAGTGATGACGTACGTGCTGGCGACGCTGGCCATCCTGGCGTTCGTCGGCGGTGTTGTCGGGGTGCCGCATGTGCTCGGCGGGGCCAATCGGATCGAAGAGTGGTTCGCCCCGGTCTTCGGAGAACACCACGTCGTCGCCGCTGCACCGGCGCACACCGGGCGCACCGAGTTGCTGTTCATGCTGGCCTCGGTCGGCATCGCCACGGCCGGTTTCGGCGTCGCCTACGCTATGTACTACTCGAAGCGCCTGAAGCCGGAGACGTTTTCTGAACTCGCCGGCGGTACGATCTACCGCTGGGTGTACAATAAGTACTACGTCGACGAGTTCTACAACGCCGTGTTCGTGAACGGCACGCTGCTGCTGGCGCGCGCGTGCGCCGGGTTCGATCGCTACGTGATAGACTTCATCGTCGACGGCTCGGCGACGGTCACCCGGCTCGTGTCGTGGCTGAACGGTCTCTTCGACAACTACGTGATCGATGGCATGGTCAACCAGATTGCCGACGGGACGATCGGGCTCGGCACACGCGTCCGCCGGCTGCAGACCGGGAGCATCAACGGCTACCTCTACGTCATCGTCCTGGGCGTGGTCGCGGTGATGATCGCGAGACTGATGTGACGAAGTCGCGGAGAATGGAAAACCGGAAACCGGTCATTGCCGGGCTGTGCGCCCGCCAATTTCGAATTGTGAATTTCCTGTTTTCGGTTTCCTGTTTGTCATTTTCCGCTGGTTGCTGAACGGAACCGTAATATTGGAGCTGAACGAATGGAACAACACCTGCTTACCTACATGACCTTCATACCGATCGCCGGCATGCTGGTCATCCTGTGCCTGCCGGGCGCGGCGCACAATCTGATCCGCTGGACCGCAGCGATTGCCACCGTGCCGCCGCTGCTGCTGGCAATCTGGCTGTTCGTCAACTTCGACCGCAACCAGGCGGGCTTCCAATTCGTCGAGCACTACCAGTGGATTCCGAGCTTCAACATCGAGTACTTCGTGGGCGTCGATGGGATCAGCATTGCGATGGTGCTGCTCACTGCCTTGCTCAGCTTCATTTGCATCTTCGCGTCGTGGGGCATCGAGAAGGCCGTGAAAGGCTACTTCATGCTCTTCCTGCTCCTCGACGGGGCGATGATGGGCGTGTTCGTGGCGCTCGATTTCTTCCTCTTCTACATTTTCTGGGAGCTGATGCTGCTGCCGATGTACTTCCTCATCGGCATTTGGGGCGGCCCGCGGCGTGAATATGCGGCCATCAAGTTCTTCCTCTACACCCTGTTCGGCAGTGTGCTGATGTTGCTGGCGTTGCTGGCGCTGTACTTCTCCAGCACGCCGCACACCTTCGACATGACCAAGCTCATCGCGGCGCACAGCACCTACCCGCACAACTTCCAGATCATCCTGTGGATCGCGCTGTTCATCGGCTTCGCCATCAAGATCCCGGCGTTCCCGTTCCACACGTGGTTGCCGGACGCGCACGTCGAGGCGCCGACGGCGATCTCGGTGATCCTCGCCGGCATCCTGTTGAAGATGGGCACCTACGGCATCCTGCGCATCAACTTCGCCATGCTGCCGCTCGCCACCGCCGACCTGTCCTACTACTGCCTCGGCGCGCTCGGCACCTTCAACATCGTCTACGGCGCGCTGTGCGCCATGGCGCAGAAGGACCTGAAGAAGCTGGTGGCGTACTCCAGCATCAGTCACATGGGCTACGTCATGCTGGGGATGGCGTCGTTCACGCCGATGGGAATCCAGGGCGCGGTCCTGCAGATGTTCAATCACGGCACGGTCACGGCCATGCTGTTCTTGCTCGTCGGTGTGATCTACGACCGCGCGCATCACCGGGACATCGACGGCTTTGGTGGGCTGGCGTCGGTCATGCCGGTGTACACCGGAGTGACGGCGTTGGCGTTCTTCGCCGCGCTCGGCCTGCCGGGGCTGTCGGCGTTCATCTCCGAAGTGCTGGTCCTGCTCGGAGCGTGGCAAAAGTACCCGGTCTTCACCGCGATTGGAGCCAGCGCCGTCATTCTCACCGCCGGGTATTTGCTGTGGACAATGCAGCGGATGTTCTTCGGCAAGACGAACGAAAAGTATGCAACGCTCCCGGAGATCAGCGGCCGTGAGTTGTTTACGCTGGTCCCGCTGGCGGTGATCGTCGTGATACTCGGCTTCTATCCGCACGCCGTTCTCGATCTGATGAGCGCGTCGCTCAACAACCTGAACCAGCTCGTGCTTGCATCCCTTTGAGCGAGCAATGACCGGTTTTCCATTTTCCATTTTCCATTTTTCATCCTCCTGGGCGTTGTTTCCTGAGCTGCCGCTATGACCGTCACGAACGTACAGAGCGTCGGCTACATTCTCCCCGAGGTGATTCTGGTCCTGACCATCATGGTCGTTTTCATGGTGGATCTGGTGGTGTCGGAAAAGGAGCGGCTAGGGGAAATCGCCTTGGCGGGGATTGCCCTGTCGTTGCTCAGCGTCTCGCAGTTGGCGGCAGTGCCCGCGGGGTGGTTGTTCAGCAGGATGATCGTGCTGGACCCATTCGCGATGTTCTTCAAGGTCCTGCTCGCGTTGGCGGCGATGGCGGCGGTGTGGATGTCGTTGGACTCGAAGGAGATCGAGGGACCGAACCAGGGCGAATATTACGGGCTCCTCGTTTCGAGCACGCTGGGCATGTACTTCATGGCGTCGGCCTCGAATCTCCTCATGGCGTACCTGTCCTTGGAGTTCGTCAGTCTGACCTCGTACGTGCTGACGGGCTACTTGCGGCACGATCGCCGTTCGGGCGAGGCGGCGCTCAAGTATCTCATCTACGGCGGGGTCGCCTCCGGGACGATGATTTACGGCATGAGCTGGATGTTCGGCCTCACCGGCAGCATGGACTTCGCGCAGATCAACGCGGCGCTCACGCACGGTGATCCGAACAAGCTCGCGGTGTTCATGGCCGTGCTGCTGATGCTCGCCGGTTTTGGGTACAAGATTGCGGCGGTGCCGTTCCACATGTGGGCGCCGGATGTGTACACCGGCGCGCCGATTCCGATCACGGCATTCCTGGCGGTGGGCTCGAAGGCGGCCGGGTTCGCGTTGCTCATGCGTTTCTTCTATCCCGCGTTGTCGCACGTGAGTGCAGACGGCACCTGGCAGTTCCTGCCGGGCGTCGATTGGCCGCAGCTGGTGTTGGTGCTGTGCATGGTGACGATGACCTTGGGGAACCTGGCGGCATTGTCGCAGCGCAACTTGAAACGGCTGCTGGCCTATTCGAGCATCGCGCACGCCGGCTACATGCTGATGGGCTTCGTCGTCCTGAGCAACGAAGGCCTGCGCGCCATGTTGTTCTACATGGTCGTCTACTATCTCATGAACGTCGGGGCCTTCCTGGTCGTGATGATCGTCGCCAACGCGACGGGGCGCGAGGACATCGAGGGCTACCGCGGTCTGGCGTGGCGCGGGGGCGCGGCACCGGCGGTGGCGATGGCGATCTTCCTGTTTTCGCTCACCGGTCTGCCGCCGTTCGCCGGGTTCGTGGGCAAGTTCTATCTGTTCGCCGCCGTCATTCGCCAGCATTTCTATCCGCTCGCCCTCGTCGGCGTGCTGAACAGCGTCGTCTCGCTCTACTACTATGCGCGCATCGTGCGCACGATGTTCCTCGATTTCCCTGACGGCAGCGAGGCGCCGGTCACAGTTAGTGTGCACAGCGGCGCGTTCATGTGGGTGCTCTCGGCAGCGACCATCGTCATGGGCGTCTACTGGGCCCCGGTGATCGCGTTAGCCGACCGCTCGCTGCAGTTCTTCACGGGCTGAGGCCGCGGCGACTCGGCCCGCCAGCCCGGCGTTGGTCTTTCGGGAGCTGCATTTCCTCGCGATGTGAGGCATTCCTCTCCCTCCGGGAGAGGCGAGGTAAGGGGATATGATGGCCTATTCTCGCCATCGCTCTGCGCATTTGGCGCTGCTTTGACGTCACAATCAGTGCTAACCTGGATGCGACAATACGAGTTCACGATGAAGTGCAGGGCAACGCGAAATTCTCGTCGGCGTAAATCCGCGCCACTCGTCAGGCTTCTTCGTTCTCGCGGATCTGGCAATCGACTTCCGCGCGGTGAGCCGTTACGTATGCCCAGACGTTCACGAGGTCAGCGGCTCGAAGGCCTGGATACCATGCCAACAAGTCGGCATCGCTCGCGCCCATTCTCCTTGCTTGCTCCAACAGCCACACCGGAATCCGCGTTCTCGCGACGCAGGGATCACCACCGCACACTTCGGGGGTGCTCTCGATTCCCGGCCACTCCTGCGCGAAATGCTGTGCCTGAGCCACGGCGGTACTGTACCCTGGCGATCATGTAGGTGCAACTGAGTGTGAGCTTTCCGCGCACTTGCTCGGATGCACGAGCGGGCGTAGATGGTGGTCATGGGGAGCGTACGTTCAGAGCAAAGTCCGGCTGGATCGAGAACGGTATGACAGACCTGCACACTGAGTATGTTGCTGCAGCCTGGAGCGATATCCAGGCGATTCGCCACCTGTACTCCAGGTTCGCAAGGAAGCGGCCTGTCATGCTGCTCGAGCTGCCCACTCGTCGCATTTACGCGTACCAGTTCCATGGATACAGGGCTGGTCTTTTCCCCCGATCTCAGGCGCAGCTCGATGACCAGTACGCAGAGGCGGCGCGTACCGGGGAGATGGTCGTCTTCGTCCGAGACGAGGATCGACGCAAGCTAGTTTCGTTCAACCTGCCCGCGCGCCAGGTCAGACACCCGGGCTCGAACAAGGGCGCTGCACCCGACCGTGGCCAGAAGTCCGTTTCGAAGAAGCGCGCAGCGTCCCGTCGAGGCCACGGCGCCTGAGCGCACGCGTTCGGCTCACCAGGAGGGCGCATGAGTACCCCGTTCTTCGTGATGCGGAACAACCACATGATTGGCTGCGGTGAACCTCCCGCGTTCACTAACGAGGCTCCCGGCCGCTACCACGGGTATTTCGAGAACTCGTATGGCGAGCAGTGGGTGTTCGTCTACCACCGCGCCGGGAAAAAGGGCGAGCTGCGCGGCGGCGATGCCGGCTGGGAGCAGGTCTTTGAGGTCATTGATGGCCAAGCCAGGGGAGTCATCCTTGGGCAAGACGAGATCCGATGGTTGCAGGCTTGTTGGGTAGCCGCGACCGCCGAGCGGTAAGACATCTGTGCAGAGCGTGAAGCAGCAGATCGCCGCTCTGGAAAGAGAAACGCGATGTGAAGGCCGAACAGGACGCCCATCCGACCGCGAGGACGGTGCGACTCAGGTGAACACGTCGGGTTCGTTTCCTCGCCGCGGCTCAAACGCAAGCGTTATGCCCGAAGGTCCGTCATCAACTGCAAGTGGAGGAGCCGTGAAAGCGAAAGCCATTCCTGATGATGTCAAGGCGGCGGTCCAAGCAATAGTTGAGCGATTCAACCTTGAGGCATTCGGCGAGGGGGACAGCTACTACGTGACGCGGTACAAGGGGAAACACCTGTACCTCGACCGCTGTGACTACGGCAGGGTTGGGCCGATTTGTCGGCTCGCATACAAGGGACCGATTGATCAGTGGGAGTTTGCCATCTTCAAGTGGAGCACTGAAACATACGATCCCGACGAGTGGATGTTTCCCGGCAGCCAGCATGTGGATGGAACGGTCGAAGGGGCGATGAAGGCGGGATTGGAGGCGTATCCGGCATAACGCCAAACCAAAGGATCACCGCCACCCTGCCCCGGCGGTTGAAACCGCGGCTACGAACCGCACCAAGCCCGCCGGAGCTTGTCCTGAGCCCCGTCGAAGGGCGGGCTCCTCGCCCCACAGTAGGCCAGTCGGCGCAGGCCGACTTCGTGCATTTCGTAGGCGCGAATTCATTCGCCGGCCAGTGGAGCGTTTATCGACAGTCTCTAAACCGGGCTCGCGAACAGCAACTCACTATCAGTGATAATAGGCCTACGGAATGTTTGGTGCTTCGTTGCGCCCGCACTGCACAGTTCATCGACACGAAACGCATCAGAGCAAGCACAACCGGGGAATGGGGTGAGGAGCCGGCCCTTCGGCGGCGCCCAGGGCATGTTTGGGCCGGCTTGGCTTGCCTGAGCCGGGGGCTTCAGCCCTCGGCGATAACCGGGTGTAGGACGATGCCGCAAAACGTCCAAACCTGAGCCCTCTCCTTACGGTTGGCCTTCGCTGTCTGGTATTGCGTCGAGGGCACGCTCGATGAGTATCGCCGCCAACTGTCCTGGACTAATCTTGCGCTCGCTGCTGCTGAGCTCTTCCGCCAACTCCTCGAGTCGTCGCCACCGGTCCTCTCCGAACGGCACCAGCCGCTGCACCTTCCAGCCAGGGTCTGTGGGCCGCCCACCGGTTGACTTCAGACGACGCGCCATGTCGGCGCGAAGCTGCAGAAGGTCGAGTGGCCCGCCACTCGGTAGGTTGGATAGGCCAATGACGCGGCTTGCGCCTAGCGACTGCGCAAGCTGCGACACGAAGTCCTTCTTCTTACTCCGTCGCATCGTCAAACTCCGCGACCGGGAGGAAACGCGGTGGCGCCGCGAAACAGACGCCCGAATACGCGCAGCGCCTCTTCGCGCCACATCTCTTGACCAATCGGATTTCCCTCTCGGTCAACGCCGGGAACGAAGAGGGTGACCTGTAGCGTTCCTGATGGCGGTCCTGCGCCAAGTTGCTCGCGGAAGTCATCCACACTCAGAGCCTAGTCTTTCTATATGGAAAGTCAATTCGGAGAGGAGAGGGACGTAAGGGCGGACTGGAAGAGTTGAATCGTCGGCAGGGATTCCGCCAATTCCGCGCTGCGTCCTCCTTTGTTCCCACCTGTTTATGCGGCGTGCTGCTTGGTTTTCCGCGGCACCACGCGGATCTCGATGGTCTTGTTGAGTGCGCCAGCGATCCGTTGGAGGAGCCCGAGCGCGTCACCCTGGAAATCGTCGTCCTCGAGATCAAAGATGACGCTCTGGCGACACCGGTCCGCCGCGCCAACTCTGCTTGAGACAGCCGCGCTGTGGTGCGCAGCTCGTACACGGTGCGAGCAATGGCGGCGCTGGCCCGGGCCGCTTCGAGTTGCGCCAATCGCTCGGGGTGTCCCTCGTAATACCGCCGGTGCAGAATCTCTACGGCGTCGCTCGTCGTCTTACGCTTTCTACTCGGCATGGCTCTCCTCCCGGTACGTGTGACGGTCAGGGCTCTTCTCGAATCGCCGTTTCCGTTCGATGGCGCGGTCGATCTCGGCTGACGGCACCGCCTGCTCTCACGAGCCCATGATCCAAATCCCCGTAGTATTCTCGCGTTTCATCTTTATGCATGATCCGCAGCACGTCTATGTGAACCGGACTACTCAGCCGATCGTTCGCGACGGCCGATGTGTTTCTCCACGGGACTTGCTTGTTGTGTCGTTTTCCGACGCCGTTGCTGCGGCATCGGTTTGAAGATCGTGACACCTACCAGCTCGCCGCGCGCGTCGTACTCGACCAGGAGCGGAAACCGTTTCAGCGCGCGTTTGGGCAACTCGGACAAGAACGCGCCGTAAGGCGGAGGCTCGCCGTGCTTGTGCTTGCGCAACGTGAGCTTGGCGAGGTCCGTATCGAGCCAGCACTCGATGTCGCCTTCCTGCACGCACACGATGCGCTCGGCCGCGACGCTGATGTCCAGCTTGCTGCGTCGGAACCAGCGCGAGCGATACGCGTTGTGGACCTCCACGTGCAACGTCGCGCCGTGGAAGTCGATGGTATCGTCGATGATCACCGCGGCTTTCTTGTTTGGAAATGTCTCGCGGGAATTTGGAAACAGCTTGTGCCCGATAATCTTCTTTCCGGTTCGCGGCAACAATACCCACTGCTCGTCCGCGCCCCGAATCGTTCCACACAGCTTGCACGCCAACTTCCCCTCGCGCACCTTGCGCCAGCCCTCGGCGTGACTGCACTGCAGCGCCAGAAACTCCCACAACATACCCAGCTGCTGGTAAATTTCGGCGTAGCGTTCTCCTTGCGAGCCGCGCCTGTTCAACGACGGGTGCCGCGACACAAAGCTCATGCTGCGGAAGAGCCGCTTGAATTCGCGGGGGAGATCAGACGTGCCGGCCCTCACGCCCGCAGTGTAGCACACCACCCGCCATTATGGTGGTGTCACCGAGTTGATCAGCTCGACGGTGATGTTACGGTGACCTGTGCCACCTTTCTGTGCTACTGGAATGAACGAGGGGATGTGGCGCGCATTTGGAAGAAATGAATTGTCAGTAATGGATCCCGCCAATTCTGCCGCACGTCCCCCCTGTTCCGACGAGACGTGGAGGTGAAGCAGATGATGAATACCGGGTGCAGCAATGACACGTATATCCTGTGGGGTGGACCGTTATCGCTCTACACCGGCAAGGCGAGGTCCTATCTGATCAAGAAGCAGATTCCGTATCGGGAGTGCTTCCCGACGCACGCCGTCTTCCAAACGCAGATCGCCCCGGCACTGGGGTTCTTCGTCGTGCCCGTGCTGGAAGCTCCGGACGGCTCCATCATCCAAGACACCTCCGACATCATCGAACATCTGGAAGAAAAATTTCCCGAGACGCGCCTCAGCCCGTTGACGCCGGTGCAACGGACTGTTGCGTCGCTGATCGTGACGGCCGTCACGCTCGCGCGTCCGCTCCAGCGCGAAAACTACGTGCTGGTCATCGGTTGATTTTCCGGGCCCCCGCTCCCTCGCGAACCTCTCATCTCTTCTTCGTCCAGTGCGTGTTCAGTCACGCGGGGAGAGGCGCTGCTTTCCCGTCGGAAGAGGCGCGGTCCAAGGCCGAGCTCGCCGGCAAGCCAAAAACCGTACGCGATGATGAACGCGCCGGCCACCATCAGGATCAATGTGAGCACCATGCCCGCACCCTCCACGGTCCGTGCCAGCGGCCGGTGATACGGGTCCGCGGCCATCAGCGTGCAGTTGGGACACCGCATCCTTCGCAAGCTCGTGCGAAATGCAGTGTGGTGTTGAACATTGGAAGGGACAACAGCCTCGGGCACGCCAGTGCGCCTGTGTGTGCGCCAGGGGCAGGGCGCGCTGGTGCCCCGTCAACGTCAGGCCAAGTGGTACCGCTTCCGTTTGCGCCACAGTGTTGCCAAATCGATCCGCAAGCGCAAAGCGGCTTCTTTGAGCGTTGCCGATTCCTTGATTGCCATCTCGATCTGCAGGCGTTCGAAATCCCGCAACGACACTGGTGATGACGGGGCGTCGGACACGGGCGGCCTATCGGGAGACGACACGCGATCCGGAAGGACGTCCGCAGTAATTGTATCGGTTGGCGACAGCACCACTGCACGCTCCAAGATCCCTTCGAGCTCGCGAACATTTCCCGGCCATGGGTAACGGGCGAACAGCTCCGCGACCTCTGGCGCCACCTGCAAGAAGTCGCGGTGGTAGCGCGCTGCGAGTCCGGCGAGAAGGTAGTCGGTCAGCCGCGGCAGATCTTCACGTCGATCGCGCAGCGGCGGCAGGCGGATGCTGACAGTGCTCAAGCGAAAATAGAGATCTTCACGGAACCGCCCGGCGCGCACGTCTGCGTCGATATCGTAGTGCGTGGCGGCGATGACGCGCATATCCACTTCGCCCGCTTCTCCGTTGCTGCGTTCGAACCGGCACCCGTCAAGCACGCCGATGAGCGTCGATTGCTGAGCCGCCGGAAGGTCGCCCACTTCCTCGAAGAACAGCGTACCGCCGTTGGCGGCTTCGAACCAGCGGCACTCGTCCTTGCGGATCTGCTCGAAGTCGGTAAGGAGCTCGCCGTCTGGGCGGCGGCCGGCGCGTACCGGTCGCGTGATGACGAAGGCGCGATCGCGTCGCAGGCTCCAGTCATGGATCGCGCGTGCCAAGGCACGTTTGCCGGTACCGCTTTCGCCCGTGATGAGCACCGCCGCGTTCGAGCGTGCGACCTGTCGGGCAACAGCGATTGCCCGTGTCATGTTGGCGTTGCTCGATTCCAGCAGCGGCAGCGCCTGCGAGTGTGAGGTTCCCGTCTGCATCTTGAACAGTGCGCTGCTGTTTCCGGGAGCAGATTGCGTACCAGAATGCCACTGAGAGCAGCCGCCGTATCGGGTGAACTCCGCGTCCGGTGGCTGTCATGCAAAACGCAGGGGAGGCGGACACGGATCTGTGAAAATGCAGGACGGCGCACGGCTTCCCCGTCGGTTCTCCGCAGCCCGAGTCCGCGGCCGAGGATGGCACGGTTCCTGCCATTACACGTGGCAACGGAGGTCGCACGGATGAACTTGATCGTTTGGTTGCCGGCAATGTTCCTCTTAGGGCTTACCACCATGCTTCTCTGCTACGCCTTCATCACTGCGTGCGAGAGGATCTGAGAAGGGTGTCATCATCATGATCTATCTGACTGCAGTCATTGCATTGTTCCTGTTTGTCTATCTTTTCGCTGCGCTGATTCGACCGGAATGGTTCTAGGGGCGCGCAGTTTCGATGATGGAGGGTCAGGTTATGTGGCTTCTTCCGGTGTCCATACTGGTTACCGCCGTGGTCCTTTCGATCCCGCTCAGTCGCTATCTGGCGTGGATCATGGAAGGGAAATATCACGCCCCGCGAGTCCTGCGGTGGTTCGAGGAACGCCTCGACACCGGGCCGCAGACCTGGAAGCAGTACACGGCGGCGCTGCTCATCTTCAATACGGTCCTGTTCGTCTATGGGTTCCTGGTTTTGGCCGTGCAGCCCTGGGCGCCGCTGAACCCGCTCAAGAGGGGGATGCTGGAGCCGACGACGATCTTCAACACCGTCGCGTCGTTCATGACGAACACCAACCTGCAGCACTACTCGGGCGATGTGCACCTGTCCAATTTCAGCCAGGTCTTCTGCATCATCGCCAACATGTTCATTTCCGCGTCTGTGGGTTTCTGCGCCCTGACCGCCATGATCCGGCTGTTCCGTGGTGAGAAGACCATCGGCAATTACTTCGTCGATATGTGGCGGGTGCTGGTCTACATGTTCGTGCCCGCCTGCCTGATCGTGGGCATGATTTTCATGTCACAAGGCATGCCCATGACGTACCGGAGTGAAATACAGGTCCAGACGCTCGAACAGGGAGCCATGGGCACGACTGACGACGGTCAGGTCAAGCCGCAGAACATCATCGTCGGTCCGGTCGCGGCGATGATTCCCATCAAGCAGATCGGCACCAATGGCGGTGGGTTCTACGGCGCCAACGGCGCCCATCCATTCGAAAACCCGACCGCGCTAAGCAATTTTGTGACCTGTCTCGGCATGATGCTGTTTCCCCTGGCGCTCGTGTTGATGTACGGGCGCATGCTGCGCCGGGTGCGTCACGCCGTCGTGATCTACGCGGTGATGGGCACATTACTGTTGGGCATGATCGGCTGGGCGGTCTATTGGGACGCGTTGCGGCCGAATCCGGGGATTACCGCGCATGCGGCGAACGACAGCTTTACGGTCCCGAGTGCGACCGCGGAAGGTGGCCAGCGCGCGGTTCCGTTCCCGGCGGTTGCCGGATTGCCGGTCAACCAGGCACAGGGCAACCTCGAAGGCGCCGAGCTGCGCTTCGGTACCTATGCGGGCGGAACCTTCGCGGCACTGACCACTGCGTTTACCACCGGCGCGGTCAATCGCGCACACGACAGCCTGAATCCGCTGGCTGGGTTGTCGCCGATGGTGGGGATGTGGCTCAACTGCGTGTTCGGCGGCAAGGGCGTCGGGATGATCAACTTCCTCTTGTTCCTGATCATCGGGGTGTTCATCGCCGGCCAAATGGTGGGCCGGACGCCCGAGTACTTGGGCTTCAAGGTCGGCGCGCGTGAAATGAAGCTGGCGATGATCGCGTTGCTCGTGCATCCCATCATGATTCTCGGACCATCGGGGTTGTTTGCAGCGACGGCGTGGGGGATGAAGGCGGAGAACAACCCAGGGGCGCACGGTTTTTCGGGAATCGTCTACGAGTTCTCGTCCTCGTCCGCCAACAACGGTTCGGGGTTCGAGGGGCTCGGGGATACGTACGGCTTCAATGACAATCCGACGCCGGCGCCGACGAGCCCGCAGTGGGACATCGCAGCCGGCTTGGTCATGCTGATCAGTCGTTATCTGCCGATCGTGGCGCCGATCGCGATGGCCGCGAGCCTCGGAGCCAAGAAGAAGTCACCATTTACATCAGGAACGATGCGGGACGATACCACGACCTTCGGGTTCCTGATGCTCGGCACGATCGTGATCATCGGCGCACTGCTGTTCCTGCCGGTGGCCGCACTGGGCCCGCTGGCCGAGCACTTGGCCCCGATGCCGTTCGGCGGCTGAGCGTGAACGGCGGTTTCATTTTCACAGGAGGCAAACGTTGATGGCAATTGCATTGAAGCAGCCGGTGCCGACCCAGGTCCCTTCTCCCCTTCCACAGGTACCCCGCCCGGTTCGGCGGACTCGTCGGCAAGATTTGTTCGCGCCAGAGCTGGTGCAGGCAGCGCTCAAGCAGTCATTCATCATGCTGCGCCCGGACATCCAGTGGACCAATCCCGTGATGTTTGTGGTGGAGGTTGGGGCTGTTGTGACGCTCTTGTTCGTCCTGCAGGCCGCACTCCTCGGCTCTGCCAGCCAGGTGCCGCTCACCTACTTCATCGCCCTGGATGCCTGGTTGTTTTTGACCGTGCTGTTCGCCAACTTCGCCACCGCGCTCGCCGAGGCGCGCGGCAAAGCCCAGGCCGACTCGCTGCGGCGCACGCGGGGTGACACGCCCGCCTATCGTCTGCGCCCGAACAATACCGTTGAGCGAATCTCTTCGGTGGCGTTGAAATCGGGGGATCGGGTCGTCGTTGAGGTTGGGCAGATCATCCCGGGCGATGGGGAGATCATCGAAGGCGTCGCCTCAGTCGATGAGTCGGCAATTACCGGCGAATCGGCACCGGTGATTCGTGAGGCCGGCGGCGACCGCTCCGGCGTCACCGGTGGCACCTTGGTGCTGTCAGACCGTATCATCGTGCGCATTACCACGGCCGCCGGCGAGTCGTTCCTCGACCGCATGATCGCGTTGGTCGAGGGCGCCATCCGGCAACGCACGCCCAATGAAATTGCACTGACGCTCGTGCTGTCCGCGTTCACGCTCATCTTCCTGATCGTCGTCGTGCCGCTGTGGCCGATGGCCTGGAACGCTGAGCAGTACATGATGAGCTATCTCGGCATCACGGAGCCGTTGAAGAGCCTGGGGACCGATGTCCCCACCCTCGTTGCGCTGCTGGTGTGTCTGATCCCCACGACCATTGGCGCGCTGCTCGCCGCGATCGGTATCGCGGGAATGGACCGCGCCCTGCGGGCCAACATCATCGCCAAGAGCGGCAAAGCGGTGGAAACCGCGGGAGACATCGACACCGTGCTGCTCGACAAAACCGGTACGATCACCATGGGGAATCGGCATGCGACGCGGTTTGTGCCCCTTGGCCGCTACTCCGAGGCGCAGCTGGTGCGCTTGGCGGCGCTGGCCTCGGTGGCCGATGAAACCCCCGAAGGCAAGACAATTGTCAAATTGGCAGAGGAAGTGGACCGCTCCGCGGGAGCAGCCACCGCGCCGCGTGGCGCCGAGTTCATTCCGTTCAGTGCGCAGACCCGCATGAGCGGCATCGACCTGCCGGACGGACGCAAGATCCGCAAGGGCGCGCCGGATGCCGTGCTCCAGCTCGTGCGGCAGCAGAAGGGGAGTGTGCCGCACGGCTTGGATGAGACGGTGAAGGAGATCGCGGCCAAGGGCGCGACACCGCTCGTCGTCGCGGAGGGCAATCAGATCGCCGGCGTGGTGATGCTCGAAGACATCCTGAAAGTCGGCATCAAGGAGCGTTTCGCGCGCCTGCGCAAGATGGGCCTGCGCACGGTCATGATCACCGGTGACAACCCGCTCACGGCGGCGACCATCGCCGCCCAGGCCGGCGTCGACGACTTCATCGCGCAGTCCACACCCGAAGCAAAGCTCGCGTACATCCAAAAAGAGCAAGCCGAGGGCAAGCTGGTCGCCATGATGGGCGACGGGACGAATGATGCGCCGGCGCTGGCGCAGGCCGACGTCGGGCTGGCGATGAATTCCGGAACCCAGGCCGCCAAAGAAGCGGGCAACATGGTCGATCTCGACAGCGATCCCACCAAGCTGCTCGAGGTGGTGGAGATCGGCAAACAGCTGCTGATAACGCGCGGTGCGCTGACGACGTTTTCGATCGCCAACGACGTGGCCAAGTACTTCGCCATCGTCCCGGCACTGTTTGCGGGCACGTTGCCGTGGCTGAAGGCCATGGACGTCATGCACTTACATTCGCCGACGTCCGCGATTCTGTCGGCCGTGATCTTCAACGCCATCATCATCCCCCTGCTGATTCCGATCGCCTTGCGCGGTGTTCAATACAAGCCGTTGGGTGCCGATGCGCTGCTGCGCCGCAACCTGCTGATCTGGGGTTTGGGCGGCGTCATCGTACCGTTTGTGGGCATCAAGCTGATCGACGTCATCACGGTCGCACTACACTTGGCGGCGTGACGCTCGGCCTACGAGGAGACAACCATGTTGCGATATCTGACGAAGAGCTTGATCCTAATGGGATTTGCGGTCACCATTTGTTGCGGTCTGTATCCCCTGACATTATGGGTGGTCGGGCAGACGGTCTTTCCCGATCAAGTGAATGGCAGCCTCGTCCGCGGTCCCGACGGGAACGTTGTGGGCTCGCGGCTGATCGCGCAGCCGTTCACCAAGGACGAGTACTTCCAGCCGCGTCCGTCGGCACCGTCGTACGATGCATCGGCATCCGGGCCATCGAACTACAGCGCCTCCAACTATCTGTTGCGCGCCCGCGTCGCCGGCATCCTCGGGCCGATTGTGAAGTATCACGGCGGGTCGAAAGTGGGACAACTGGTGGCGCCGGACATTGAGGCGTGGTTCCAGCAGGATCGGTATCAGGGGCAGTCACACATCGTGGCGCAGTGGGCGGACGCGCACAACGCGGTGGCGCAGGCGTGGGTGAAGGCGGACCCGGCGCACGGCAAGTACGTGGACGAGTGGGTGAAGGCGCATCCAGCGGAAGTGGCGCAGTGGGTCAAGGACAATCCTGACACCCGGCAGCCGGTGGCGGCGGACCTTGCCGTGATCTTCTTCAACAGCTTCTCGCAGGACCATCCCGGGCAGTTCCCGGCAGCCGTGCAGCATCAGACCGCGGACGGCAAGGCGGAGAGCGTGATCGAGCCGGTGCGGGAGGGCACGGACATTCAGTCCAACTTTTTCGACATGTGGCGGCAGGAGCATGCCGCTGCGGACCTCGAGGAGGTGCCGGCGGATATGGTGATGGCGTCGGGTTCCGGCTTGGATCCGCACATCACGCTTGACAGTGCGCTCTACCAACTGGATCGCGTGGCGGGAGCATGGGCGAAAGATACGAATCACGATCCGGCGCAGGTGCGCCGTGAGATCCAGGGCGTCCTCGAGCAAAGGGCGACCGCGCCGGGCGGCGGGCTCTTCGGGCCGCAGCTGGTCAACGTGCTGGAGGTCAACTTGGAGCTGCGGGCGCACTACGGTGCGCCGCCGGCGTGACGGAATTCGGCTGCGCCAAGAGCCGGTTCATCGGGACGCATCTTCAACCGGTTCTTCGCAAGTTCCAACTCGCACGACCCAAGTGTCTTAGATCAGGGACATATCGTCAAGCAGGCCGCTCCTTCGGACGCGCTTGACTCTGTTCGCAATATTAGAAACACTGGGTCGGGTGGGTCGTAGGTGCCGCAGACCAGAGTCGTCTTTTACCGCGAGGCGGAGGGAACGATCCCGCTGCTTGATTGGTTCGACAAGATCCCAGCCCGCGCAAAAGCCAAGTGCCGTTTGCGACTGGATCGCTTGCATCAACTGGGACACGAATTGCGCCGCCCCGAAGCGGACTACCTGCGCGATGGCATCTACGAGCTGCGTGTCGCCATGGGCGGTGTGAACTACCGCATGCTGTACTTCTTCTTCGGCACCGTGGCTGCTGTCGTGTCGCACGGCCTCACGAAGGAGCAGGCGGTGCCCGCACGTGAAATCAACGTGGCGCTACGGCGCAAAGAGACCTTCGCCCACGATCCCGCAACGCATACGTACGAGGAGCGACCACGATGACCAAGAAACGTGAACCGACCACCGACGCCGTGGAGATCCTCCACCGGCGCTATTTCGAGGGGAAGCCGAAGATGCTGGCTCTCCTCGAAGAAGAGCGGGCCAATGCCGAGATCGCCCGCAAGATCTACGAGCTACGCACCAAGGCCGGCCTCTCGCAACGGGCACTCGCAAAGCTCGTTGGCACCACCGCTTCCGTGATCTGCCGTCTGGAGGATGCGGACTACGAGGGGCACTCTTTCTCCATGCTCCGGCGCATCGCCGTTGCTCTCAACCGTCGCGTCGAGATTCGCTTCGTTCCCCAGCGCGGCAAGCACGCGGCATAGGCCTTCGGTTCGACCTACCGGTTCAGCCCAAGGCTGCGCTATCTCGCCGAATCCCCACGGCATCGCGGTAGTGAGATACGAGCAGCGACTGCCGCCGTCTTCCGCATCAGCGACCTCGTCTGCCTGGATTGCCTGGTGGGCTCCGATTCGGCAGAACGACGCGATCGGAAGGCGACGTTCGAGGTGCACTTTCGAAAGCTGACGCAGCTGGCGCTGCAGACAGGGGTGTTTGACCTCGCCGCCGAGCTACGCGGGTGCCACTGTCAAGCGACACCCTCGGATCCGCGCCGTTTTGGAGCAAGTGAGGACGCCCAATGGTCCAAACGGCCTCATGACATCCGGGCGTCGACAGGTGAAATAGCGAAACGACGTCGGCGAGAGGGCCTCCCGGCCATACTGACAGCCTGGAAACAACCGGCTCAGCAGCCTCTCAAAGGTCGGAGAACAACGCGTCGATGTTGAAAAAGTCTCCCGCCGCCGCCTCTCCGTCCAGGCTGTGATCATCCTCATCGTCCGGCTCTGCTCGCTCTGCCTCGCTGGCTTCCGCCTCAAGGTCCTCAGCTCTCGTCCGCAATTCGTCGCTTACCGTCGACAGGCCCTCGATATCACTCGCTGTTATTGCCGGCAAGGCTTCCAGCATTTCAGCGAGCGAAGTTAGGCGCTGTGCCTCTTCCTCATATTGCTCCGCATAGTCGAAGGTGGATGGTGCCTCCAGATCTGCGCGCGTGACCTCCGCTAGCCGGCGAACTCGCTCCGAGAACCCTTCGGCTGCCGCAATCACCTGCCACAGGCGTGGTTCGTTCGCCTTTATGACAGATAGGAGTTGGACCCATCCATCAAGCCAGTAGTCCACGCCAACCAATGCACTGGATTGCTCTGACTCTTCCAACCCGCTCATGAAACGGTAATCTGCAGCGCGCCAGGACGATTCGAGCCTCGGCAAGCGCGGCAGCGGCGACGCCAATTTGCTTGCCTCGCAGTACGCTGCCAGCTCGCGGGCCGAAAGTGCCGTCCCCGACTCGTCCCAGCTGGCGGACGCGACGTTGCACACTTCTCCGATGATCCGAACCAACCGGCCTGTGGTGATATCGTCCGACGGTTGACCTGCAGCATTCTGCAAGGCGCTCAGGAGGTCTGCGACCTCACTCGCCGGCCGCTCCTTTGCGAGATCGACGCAGCGCTCACGAAGGCATTCCCACGTCTCCGGCGATGTCATCAGCGGAAGCTTACGCTGCCCGGATGTCCCCCCCGAGTCCGAAATCGCCAACTTTATTCCTTCGAGGGACATGCGGCGGACAAATCTCATGAGGAGGACAGGGTCAGCCAGGAGTTCTTCGATCACGAGATCCCTGCAGCTCGGATGCGTCCAGTCGACCCAGATGTCAGAAGGCTTTACAGCCACCCAGCGATTGTGCGGCGCAGAAAAGAAGTATCCCCCTTTTCCGGTCTTCACGAACGCCTCTGTAAGTTCATCGAGAACATCCCGAAAAGGCCGGCGCACGTCACTCGGACAGTGCGATTCATACGCAGGTTGAAGACTGCTCACCTCGCGCCGAGCATCCGACTCCAGCAGCGCGATCAGCAGCCATTTCTGCGAGGGCGCCAGAGCTTTGAAGGCCTTCCGCATGCGTTCCGTCGGATTCTTGATTGCCTCAAGGACCTGAGCCTGGACCAGGTAGCGACAGGGGTCTTGATTTCCGCTTGCTATACCGTGTGGTTCTGGTGTAGGGGTTGCACGTTTGGATGCCCAACGTTACTGTTTTTGAGTGCTGCGTGGTCATCGTATCAAAAAGAGCGGCGGTATGCGCGGCGAGGGCGGGGTTGGCGAGGAGTTTGCACGCTCGCTTTAGGCCAGGGGAGAACGCCCAATGACCTCATATCCGGTCTTATTCGGCTATCGTGATGTCGTAACGGGTCACGATTTCATGGCGTTCGTCAGAACTGATGGACGCGCCTTGCTGACGAAGGAAGAGGAAGGATACTGGCTCTACGGCGTGTATCCGGGAGGCATGGCGGCCGGCGGCAGGGATATTGCCGAAGCTAGCCGTGAGCTAAAGAAGAGTTACCTGTCGGTGCTGTTCGACATCGCAGCGGAGGTCTCATCGTTCGAGACCTTCAAGGCGGAAGTCGAAAAGTTTTTCAACCAATGCAACGAACTGACTGTGAGAGAGTGGGAGGCCGCTCACGCGAAGGTGAAAAGCGGACAACTCTCGAATGACGATCTGCCCCGCCGAGACGCGGATACGAGACCGCCACGGATAGAGGTTCGCCGCATGGACAAGGATGCTGTGCACGAGCCCACGGACTACAACATCTTCGACCAGGAACTCGCGGAAGCCGCGTGAGTTCGTTTGGAACAATCCCGCTGTCTCAGATTTGGGCGATGCTAGACGTATGCCTGCCCGGACATACGCGAAGGGAGCGGACGCATAACTGGCTCGTCTGTAGCGGGAACCGATCCTACCCGAATCTTCCACGCAACACCCACGACAAGCATGCCAATCCGGACATCCAGGTCGGACATGTCCGCAGCCTTGCGCGTTTCTTCAACATTGAGGCATGCGCCAAGAGCCAGCTCCCACAGCTCCACTGATCCGTGCCCGGTTCACCATTTTCAAATTAGGTCACTCCGCCTCAACTTAGGTCGCTACGCTGGACCACGGCTGGCTTGATATCGCGCTTGGCCAGTTGGGTCGTGATTTCTGGAAGGCGTTCTCGAACAAACCACCTGATCCTTTCAGGAGTGAAGCTCGGGTGTTGCACGATAGACCGCGCCTGCTTGCGGACGAGATTCCTCGCCTCATCCTCCAACCCTGCCGCGCGTGCGTGACGGTAGAGAATCAGCGCCTTCTCCTGTTCTGACAACTGGCTTGCATCTACCAGAACCTCGCCCGGTTGGGGAAACTTCGTGGCGTCACTCTACAGATCCATCACGCGGCGTGCCCGCTCAAGAATATGTTTCCTGCTGGTCCACACGAGCCAATGCGTAGTGTCTATGGAGCGCAACACACGGTGAAGATCTTTCTCCCATTTATTCCCGCGTGCAGGGTCATACTCTGTGCGCCCAAAGGCATCGTCCGCAACAAAGACCTGAGAGATCTCGCGACTCAGAGAGCCAAAGAAGGTATCAGGGTTGTCACACACGATCGCCTGCCATCCCTGGGACGTCTGCGCGAGGGCAATCGTCCAAGCTATCGCCGTCTTGCCCATCTCGGGTGGACCTTCCAGGACCACAAAGTGCTTGGCCCTCAGGACCTTCCAGGCTTTTTCGTAGGCCGCTGTTGGCACAAAGACTGGAACAACCTCGCGTGCGCACTCGATTGCCGCGTGGCTTCTTTCGGTGACGTCCGAGTTAACAGCCTCACGAATCAGGTCGTCGAGGTCTCGGAGACTCAACAGCTGAGGGAAAGAGCGGCGAAGGCCGGTATGAATGTCGAGAAGCGCGCACACGTCGTCGCCCCCCTGACTATGGACTTTCGTTCGGGGGAGAACGTCCGTTATCAGGCGCTTCACTTCCTGACGGGTCGCGGCCTCAAGTTGCGCATTTGTTATCAGCGTGTAGTGGGTAGGTTCGTTCCACCGCGTGAGCCGCTTCCTGTTGTGAATTGAAGCGGCTTCCTTCCTAACTGCGTCTCGTACCGCCTGGGCTGGCCTGGCGCCGGCTGCGTTTGCATTCTCGACGAACTTGACCTGAAAGAGGAACGGTCCCGCTTCGCGAACGTCCTTGGCGGGGGACGCGAGTGACTCGGCGAAGTAGGCATCTCGTCCGTGGTCACCGTGACGCCCCCATGCTTCAACCCCCATCCCCAGTTGCGCCTTGAGAAGCGTTTGGGCTAGCCACTCGAATTGGTACCAACCAAGCTCATCAAGTCGGTAACGAATCATAGTCGCCTGTTCGTTTCGCCACGCATCAACCCGGCGGGCTCTCACCGCTGTCTAGCTGCGCCCGGCCTGGTTACCACCAGCTCCCAATTCTCTCAACTACAGGCGCCGACCAGCGAGCGGCTCTTCGGGATAGGGTACAGTTTGTGCCTGAAACGTCGCTGGCAGAGCTAGGTTCCTTCCGGCCCCGTTGCCCGGCCTGCCAGGCGCCATCGAATTCTCGTATCATCCTCCGGACTGTCAACCAACGAGATCAGCCCCGCTGGATGTAGTTGGCCAGCTGCTCGATGAGGAATTCCTTCTCCGAGATCGTTTCCTTGACGATGTCGCCGATCGACAGCATGCCGACCAGTGCCCCCTGCTGCAGGACCGGCAGGTGCCGCACGTGCTTGTCGGTCATGAGGGCCATGCACTCCTCGATGCTCTGCTCCGGCCGCACGAACACGATGCGGGAGACCATGACCTGCTGGACCGGCGTGTCCTCCGCCGTCCGGCCCTTGAGGGCCACCTGGCGCGCATAGTCACGCTCCGAAAAGATCCCCACCGGCTGCCCTTCATCGAGCACCAAGACCGCGCCGATTCTTTTCTCAGCCATCAACTTCAGCGTGTCGTACACTGTCGTGCTGGGCGTTACCGACCACACCTGACTCCCCTTCTTCCTGATGACATCGCCAACGGTTTTCATGTCCGCCTCCCTTTGTAGTGGTCTCCAGCCCGACGATTCGACTGATTCCATCACTAGGCCAAAATACCTCACCGCAGTCAATCGTCTCTGCCCATGAGCTGGCCCGTCTCCATGGGGCACGCCCCGCAATCCCTTGGCATCCCGCGTAGCGGAATGCAGCGCCGCCGGCAGATTGTGGGCATGACAGAGCGCGCTGGTTCGCGCCACACCGTTGCAAGCGCGACGAAAGCTGTTATCCATCGAGCCTGGTCGAAGAGGAGAGCCGTGTCGATGAGCGACAGCCCGAAAGCCGAAGTGACGCCGCCGGCGGGAACCCCTGCGGCCGGCACCGACTTCATTCGCCAGATCGTCGTCAGCGACTTGAAGAACGGGAAGCACGCAGCGGTGCGTACCCGCTTTCCACCGGAACCGAACGGCTACCTGCACATCGGTCACGCCAAATCGATCTGCCTGAACTTCGGCATCGCCCGAGAGTTCGGCGGCGTCTGCCACTTGCGCTTCGACGATACGAACCCGGTCAAGGAGGATGTCGAGTACGTCGAGTCGATCCAGGAAGACGTGCGCTGGTTGGGCTTCGATTGGGCCGACAAGCTGTTCTACGCCTCGGACTACTTCGACCGGCTCCATGGGTTTGCCGTCGAGCTGATCCAGAAGGGCAAGGCGTACGTTTGTCACCTCACAGCGGAGGAAACCCGCGCCTACCGGGGCACGCTCACGGAACCGGGAAGGAACAGCCCGTACCGCGACCGTTCGATCGAAGAGAACCTCGAATGGTTCGAAAAAATGCGGCGCGGTGCGCTCGAGGAAGGCACGTGCGTCCTGCGCGCGAAGATCGATATGGCGTCGCCCAACATCAACATGCGCGATCCGGCGGTGTACCGCATCAAAAAAGCGAGCCACCATCGCACCGGCGACAAGTGGTGCATCTACCCGATGTACGACTTCGCACACGGACTTTCCGACGCGATCGAGGGCATTACGCACTCGATCTGCACGCTCGAGTTCGAGGACCACCGACCGCTGTACGACTGGTTTCTCGACCAGCTCGATGTCCCGTGCCATCCGCAGCAGATCGAGTTTGCACGCCTGAACCTCACCTACACGGTGCTCAGCAAACGCAAGTTGTTGGAGCTCGTGCGCGACGGGCTGGTCGATGGATGGGACGACCCGCGCATGCCCACCATGGCCGGCTACCGCCGGCGTGGCTACCCGCCCGAATCGATCCGCAACTTCTGTGACCGCATCGGCGTCGCCAAGGCGAACAGCACGGTCGACGTCAACATGCTCGAACACAGCGTGCGTGAAGATCTCAACAAGCGCGCCGCTCGCGTCATGGCGGTTCTCAAGCCGCTGCGGGTGGTCATCGACAACTACCCGGACGACCGAGTGGAGGAGATCGAAGCGATCAACAACCCGGAGGACCCATCTGCCGGCACGCGCGCGGTGCCGTTTTCGAAGGTGCTGTACATCGAGCAGGACGATTTCCGCGAAACGCCGCCGCCGAAATACTTCCGGCTGTCTCCGGGGAAGGAAGTCCGCTTGCGGTACGCGTATTTCATCACCTGTCAGCGTGTGGTGAAGGACCCGCAGACAGGCGAAGTGACCGAGGTCCACTGCACCTACGACCCCGCCACCCGTGGCGGAAACGCGCCCGACGGCCGCAAGGTCAAAAGCACCTTGCACTGGGTCTCGGCGCCACACGCAGTGGAGGCCGAGGTGCGGTTGTACGACCGGCTCTTCGCGGTGGAGTATCCTGATCGGGAAGAGAACTTCCTCACCGCCCTCAACCTCGACTCACTAGAAGTGCTCCAGGGGTGCAAGCTCGAGCCCTCGCTGGCGACGGTGCAGCCCGGCGAGCGTTTCCAGTTCGAGCGGCAGGGGTACTTCTGCGTCGACACGAGGCTGTCGAAACCCGGGGCACCGGTGTTCAACCGCATCGTCGGCCTGAAGGATGCGTGGGCGAAGATCGAGAAGCGCGGCAGGTAGCGGCGAGGGCACGGGGGCGGTCCCGCTGCCGAATAGTCGAACTCACTCATTTCTCCGTCAGATTCAGAGGTACGGTTGTACACGTTCGCGGAAGGTCTCTTCCGCATCCTCGATCATTCCCAGCCGCAGGGCGCAGTCGAACAGAAGGACGCGATCGCTGCCGGGCCGGCGTGGCGCGAGCGGATGCACGCCGTCAGAGTCGAGACCACCGGTGATGTGGAGAAACTGCGCCGCGGAGTGCTTGTACGCCGGCACCGGCGCACGAAAGCCGACGTTGCCCAGGTGTTGCAGGGCGTCGTTCAGCGTCAGGAACGAGACATCGCCGTCTGCCAGTGCACGGTCGCGTCGCGCAAAGACTTCCGGCGCGAAAGTCGAAAGCCCCAGCAGGTAGTCGCTGCCGTAGGCGACCATGTCGATCGCCAGATCGTTTCCAGTGTAGATGCGGAAGTCCGGCCGCAGGCGGTCGCGCGCGGCCAAGCGGCGGAATTCGATACCACGATCGAGCGACGAGTGCTTCGCGCCGGCGATGTTCGGAATTGCCATGATGCGTTCGAAGGTGGCGTCGTCCCAGATCTCCCCGTGCGGGGCAAACATGGTCCCCAGCTCAAATACCAGCGCCCGCTCCACCCGCTCGCAGATACGCGCGTAGAAGGCAGCCTTCTCCGCGGAGGGCAACCCGTGCATGGCACGTGACTGCACGATGACCGGCACGCTGCCGCGTGCGGCGATTGCGGCCGTCGCGGTCTGATAGCTGGCGACGTCACCGGCTGTTACAGGGAACGCGCCGGCGTAAAACACCACTCCGGCGCCCAAGGTACGCCGGGTGGCGTCGAGCACCAGCTCGCGTTCGCTCGCGGTCAGCAGGTCGGCAAAGCCCGTATCCATATTGACCGCCACGTCAAGCCCCGCGGTCTTCGTGCGTGCCAAATGGCGTTCAAACGCTTCCCAGTCGATCGTGCCCTGCGGCGTGTACGGCAACAGTACGGCGGAGATGCCATGCGCCCGCCGCGGTTGGAGCCGGGAGAAGATATCGACGAGCGGCAGCGCTGGCATCAGCCGCGTCTCCGTTTGGCCGTTGCCAATTGCACCGATTCCGGTCGGGCGCGATAGAACGGATCGAGCGGATAGCAGCCCGAGGCGAGACCGTTGCGTGGCGCGGAGGTGCACTCGCTGAACGTCCGGCAGATGCGGCGCCGGTCCAAGGCACGCCCGGCGAGCACGTCGGACGGCAACTCTGGATAGGCGAGCACCATGCGCCCGAGGCCCACCGCGTCGAACCACTGCTGGCGCACGCAGGCTTGCGCGACGTGCGGCACGTACTCTTGCAGATACGTCCACCCGGACGATACCACGATCATCTCGGGCACGGCGGCTTTGATGGTGCGCGCCGCGTACAGCAACCGGGCGACACCGGCCAGCGGGTCCTCCGGCGGCGCGTAGCCGTCGCTGGGTGGAAACAGCGCCGGCCGCTGAATGTGCGGCACATAATACGGACTGCCTGCCGTCACGTTCAGCCACGCCACGCCGACCTCGCGCAACAGCCGTACCACCGCCACCGGCTCGGTGAGGTCCGCACGGTCGGGGCGATTCGGATCGACACCAAACCCACACAGGTACGGAAGTGAATGCGTTTCGGCGATGCCGGGCCCGCGACGGCCGTCCTGCGTCACGAACGCCGGCTGATGCGGCACGCAGTCGAACACCGACAGTCGGACGCCAACACCGATGCGCGGCGCAGCCGTCTGCACGGCGCTGACAACTTCACGCAACAGACGCGTGCGCGCGGCGAGCGCCGCGCCGCCGTAAGCGCCCGGGCGCGAGCGCGCCGCGAGAAATTCGTGCAGCAGGTAACCGTGACAGTGCTTGATATCGACGAAATCGAAGCCCTCTTCCTGTGCGAGGTAGGCTGCGTGAGCGAAGTCGCGGATGAGCGTGCGCACCTCGTCGTCGCTCAGGAGAGCGGCATCGTCGGTCACGCCGGCACGCCTATCGAGCAGCGGATGCCGAAACGCGATCCGCGGGGCACCGCCTGCAGGTGTCGGTTGCGACCAGCGTCCGCCGTGCGTGAGCTGCAATCCGGTCGCCGGTTTGGGTTCGGCGGTGGCTGCATCGAGCAGGGCATGCCGCAGTCGGCCGATATCGGCGGCGGTATCATTGGTCAGCAAAAGCTGTCGGGGGTTGGCGCGGCCAGCTGGACAGACCGCGACTGCCTCCCCGCCCCAGATCCAGCCGGCACCGGAGCGACCGAAGTTGCGCCAGCGGCGGAAGGTGAGATCCGTAGGCCGTCCATCGAGAGTCGCGTCCCATCCTTCCATCGGTTGGATCACGAAGCGATTGGCAACAGTCGACGCGTGCCGTCCCGGTCACCAAGCTCGAGGGGCTGCGCGAGTGGCGACGCAGGCGCGGCCAGCGCCACGTCGTCGCTCGGAAGGGGCACGCCCAACTCGACGAGCCGCGCCCGCAAACCCTGGACGCCATGCAACGCTGCAACGCGAGGATACTGCTCGATCACTGTCATCCCCTCTACTCAGGGAATCCCGCCGAGTAAAGGGGGAAGGTCCATCCTCACACATCCCGAAGGGATCGGAGAAATTAGCCGGTGGTTGAGGCCGTGAGGCCGACACCACCGACTCTGAAGGTTCCACATGACACGCACCCCGGAGGGGTGCCAGCCTCCGATTGCAAGACGACCGGTCAGTCGAGGTATTTCGGGTCATACGCAATCCTGCCCTTCTCCAGCATCTCGACGACCTCGTCACGCAGGTTCTCCACCTCGCAAGCCGGTGGTGTCGCTGCGCTCAGGAGTCGCACTGGCAAGGCGATGCCCGAAGCCATAGCTTCGGTTGACCGCCGATCACCGGAGCGCGATAAGTGATCGGGACGCACTTGGGTCGAATCGGGAGAATGCGATAGAATGGGCGAGGGAGGACCGCTGCATGGTTCAGATGACCATTGAGATGCCCGAAGAGGTTGCGCTGGCCACGTAAGATGCGAACCTTCATTGAGCGGAGAATGCGCCATGAATCATCGACTTCCCGTAGACCCTGACGCGATCGCGCGAGTGTGCCGCCGTCATCACATTCGCCGGCTGTCCCTGTTTGGCTCCGTTCTAAAAGGGACCGACCGTCCGGATAGCGACGTGGACTTCCTTGTGGAGTTCGAACCCGGCAAGAAGCCAGGTTTCCTGGGACTTGCCGCAATTGAAGCCGAGCTGTCGACGTTGCTGGGCGGACGCCCCGTCGACCTGCGCACCCCGGAAGATCTAAGCCCGTACTTCCGTGAGCGCGTGGTGCACGCGGCCGAGGTCCAGTCTGCGGGATGATGATCGCATCCGTGTGCTCCACATGATCGAAGCGGCCGAGTCCGCACTCTCCTTCGTGTCGGGCCGCGAACGCGTTGATCTCGACCGGGACCGCATGCTGCTGTTCGGCGTCATCCGTGCAATCGAGGTGATCGGAGAGGCAGCCGGAAAGGTTTCCGAAGAGACCCAGGCCGTTGCTTCGACGGTTCCCTGGGCTCGTATCGTCTCGATGCGCAATCGCCTTATCCATGCGTACTCAGACATCGATCGCGACATCGTGTGGAGAACGGTAACCGAGGAGATCCCGGCGCTTCTCGCTTCACTACAGGCTCTGCTTTCAAGGGAGTGAGGTGTGGCATAGCCATCACCAATCAGGAACGCGTCGGCAAGGCGCTGGACCTGCTGAATACGGGACTACGGCCGTTCGCCGAGCGCGAAATGCAGTCGGTGCACGGCGACAAATGAGTTGAAGCTGCAAGGTCTGCGATCCGCGAAGATCGCAGCTCCCCGAAGCAGAAGGGCACGAGCTTCAACTGGGACACGCAGGCGCTGCTCACGTTACTTCGGGAGCGGTGGAACGGGGTCTTCTCGACAGCACGCACAGACGGTGGCGGGCTAGCGGACGAAGCGTACCCCGCCAACAGGTGGTCGGCTGGACTATACAGCCGCGCATAAATAAAGGGACATATAAGATGCGGGACAATCCTCGGTCGCGCGCAACTTCCCAACCGTCATGCCCGCGTAAGCCGGCACCCAGGGACGGCTGACAGTGGACTTCAAGCCGGCGTGGATTCCCGCTTTCGCAGCGATTTTTGGGGGCCAATTGATTTGACAGTCAGCGGAAGCGGAAATCGAGTTGGAAATCGTAGAGCCAGGGGATGCGAGGGCAGACGTTTTCGGAGCGGAGTTTGGCGGGAAGGTTCTCGTAGTGGTGGCGGAGACGTTCGACATCGGGAGCGTTGTAGTAGGTGACGAGGATTGTGTCCTCGTTGACACGGATGTCCCCATCGAGTCCCTGGAACAGGGCGCTGGCGAGGTGGGATGCGTCCCAGCCGGAGATCGGGGGCAGGAGGCGACGGCGCAGCTGGTGGATGACGCTCTGGGCGATCAACGCCATGGTCATTTGCCCGTAGCGGATATTGAGGTTGAGGGTTCCCCCGCGCTGCCAGCCAAGAGCTTGATTGGCGTTGAAGAACTCTTCGATGTGCCAACGTTTGGGGTAGTCGAGGGTGAGGGCATCGAGTTCATCTCCGTGGGTGGTGGAAAGGAAAGCTTTGAAGCGCCACTGCCCGGGATCTTCGCCCAGACGTTGAACGAGTTGGGAGAAGGGACCGGCGTGGCTGGCCGTCAGGGTGTAGGGCAGTGTGGTGGTGGCATAGCCGGCCCACCTGCGGGTGAACTGTTCGGGCGGGATCGCCCGCAGGCGCTTGTGTGCGCCCAGCATGGGCGCGTTGCAAATGGGGTGAAAGTCCCTTGTAGGAGGACCGATCATGGCAACATGAACAACCTACCACTCGAAGCCAACTCCGGCAGGGTAACCGGTCGGGGGAAGGAAGGCTAGGGGAAACCGGCGGGCCGATGGACAAGAACCGCATATGAAGGCCGACGTGATGCGACGAGCTGGCACAACACAGCGAAGTCGACGGTTCAGTCGCGGAGGTAAATGCGGCGGTGGTGCCGGGAAGCAACGCGTTCTTACCTGGGGAGACCCCGCTGGGGCGACCTGGCGGGGAGTCAGCAGAGGCCATAGTAATGAGCAGCAAGCCGGGGGCTGGAAGGCGCCCACCTAAACCCGCACACCGGAAGTCTTGATGCGCATGAAGGGCCGAACCGAACAGGAACGTTCCGACCGCGTGGAGGACATCGCGACCGATGACGCCGGCAGGCCAGGAAGCGGTGAGGGCCGCCCCGCAGGGAAGCATGGGAGCGTTCAGGAGCAGACCATGATGGAGCAAGTTCTGGCCCCGGAAAATCTGCGGGTGGCCTGGCGACGAGTCAAGGCCAACGCGGGGGCTCCGGGCCTCGACGGCACGACCGTCGAGGCGTTTCCGGCGTTCTGCCGGGAACAATGGCCACGGATACGCTCCGCGCTCATGGCGGGGACGTACCGCCCGGCGCCGGTGCGCCGGGTATTCATTCCCAAACCCGACGGGACCCTGCGCCCGCTGGGGGTGCCAACGGTGTTGGATCGCCTGATTCAGCAGGCGTTGGCGCAGGTGCTGACCCCGCTCTTTGAAAGCGGGTTTAGTGCTCACAGCTACGGGTTCCACGAAGGCCGCAACGCCCATCAGGCGGTGCGGGAAGTGGAAGCCTGCTGGCATGAGGGACGCCACTATGCGGTGGACTGTGACCTCAAATCCTTCTTCGATAGCGTCAACCACATCCGGCTGATGAGTCAGTTGCGCGAGAAGATCCGGGACCGCAAGGTCCTGGGTCTGATCCGCCGCTACCTCGAAGCCGGAGTGGTGCTGCCCGAGGGTACCCGCGAGGCCACGCCTCAAGGAGTGCCGCAGGGCGGGCCGCTGTCGCCCTTGCTGGCCAACATCACGCTCGACCCCTTAGACAAGGAGCTCGAACGGCGCGGACATCGGTTTGCCCGCTATGCCGACGACTTCCTGGTTATGGTCAAGAGCGCGAAAGCGGCCGAACGGGTGATGAAAAGCCTGACGCGATACGTAGAGGGGCAGCTTCAGCTGGTAGTGAACCGGGTCAAAAGCCAAGCCGCCCCGCTCAAGCAGTGCACCTTTCTGGGCTTCCAGATCGGCGCCCGAGGCAGAGCGGTGTGGACGACCAAGGCCTATGCGCGCTTCAAGCGACGGGTGAAAGAGATCACCCGTCGCAACCGGGGGCATCGGGTGCAGGACGTCATCGACGAACTGCGCGTCTACGTCACCGGTTGGCTCCACTACTTCGGCATCAGCCACACCTACTCGGCGTTGCTGGAACTGGAGGAATGGGTACGCCGAAGAGTGCGGTTGTACTACTGGAAGCAATGGAAACGGCCCCGGACTCGCCGCCGCCATCTGATCGTCTTGGGTATCCCACCCAAGGAGGTTCACATGGCCACGCGAAGCCGTAAAGGGTACTGGCGGATGAGTGCCAACAGCATCGTCCAACGTGCCCTGAATAACCGCTGGCTGCACGAACAGGGAGTTCCCGACATGCGCACGTTGTGGATTGTTCTTCACTACGGGCCGCAGGCCCGCATCTGATCGGAACCGCCGTATGCGGACCCGCACGTACGGTGGTGTGGCAGCCGGGCTGGCCCTCACGGGTCAGTCCCGGCGAGCCGATCGAGGGAAGCTCGCTGGGGCAGTGGAACCAAGAGGTCGAAGTGGGTTTGTTCATGGATGTGCTCGATGAGCTTGACGGATCTTCGACAGTGGAGGGTCTGCGCCAGAGGTGGACTGCGAGTATTTATAAGGTGTTTTCCCGAAAAACTGGGTGTTGGCGATAAAAACCTAGTGCCACAGATAATAGTAATATGTCTTGTAGGACATTGACTCTTACCGTCAATTATGGTGTCTATGGTGCGCCATGTTCTTCCGCGCCAAGAAGTCCGGCTCCCATGCCTATCTGCAGATCGTGGAAAACCGGTGGGAAGACGGTGCGGTCAAACAGCGCGTCATCGCTACCCTCGGACGCCTCGACCAGCTCGAAGCCTCCGGTCACCTGTCCGCCCTGCTCGCCTCCGGGGCGCGGTTCTGCGAGGCCGCGGTCGTCCTGAGCGCGACGCGCCACAGTGCGCTGGCGACCACCGCGGCGTGGCGCATCGGTCCGGCACTGGTCTTCGAGCGGCTGTGGAGCGAGACCGGGTGCCGCCTCACCATCGAGCACCTGCTTGCCGAGCGCCAGTTCGAGTTTCCAGTTGAGCGGGCGATTTTTCTGACCGTCTTGCACCGCCTGTTTGATCCCGGCTCGGACCGCGCGGCGGACAAGTGGCGAGAGGACTACCGCATCGCGGGCACCAGCTCCCTGCAGCTCCACCATCTCTACCGCGCCATGGCATGGCTCGGGGAGGAAATCCCGCTGCCCGAGACGGAAGCCCCGCGCACGGTAGGGAAAACCACGGTGGTCAGACGGACCAAGGATGTGATCGAGGAGCAGTTGTTCGCGGCACGGCGTGACCTGTTCAGCTCCCTGGATCTCGTCTTCTTCGACACGACGTCGATTTACTTCGAGGGGGCGGGTGGGGAAAGCCTGGGGCAGCGCGGCAAGAGTAAAGACCATCGGCCCGACCTGCGCCAGATGGTGGTGGGCGTGGTGCTCGACGGCCAGGGGCGGCCCCTGTGCTGCGAGGTCTGGCCGGGCAACACGAGTGATGCAAAGTCACTAATCCCGGTCGTCGACCGGCTGCGGCAGCGGTTTGCCATCCGCCAGATCTGCGTGGTGGCGGACCGCGGGATGATCAGCCGCGCGGTGCTCACGCAGCTGGAGTGCGCGACGCGGCAGTGGGCGTACATCCTCGGGGCGCGCTTGCGTGCCGACGGGGAGGTACGCCGGGCGGTGCTGGCAGACCCGGCGCCCTTTGCGGTGGTTCATCCGAAGAGCCCCATCCGGACAGACCCCTCGCCGTTGCAGGTCAAGGGCGTGTGCATCGACGGGCGTCGTTATGTGGTCTGCCGCAACGAGGATCAGGCGAAGAAGGATGCGGCAGATCGGGAGGCCATTGTGGCCGGCCTGCGCGACCAGCTCAAGCATGGAGCGAAGTCCTTGGTGGGCAACAAGGGATACCGCAAGTATCTGAGTGCGGCGCCCAAGAACGCCTTGCAGGTCAACGAAGAGAAGATCACCGCGGAGGCCCGCTACGACGGCCTCTGGGTCCTGCGCACGAACACCGCGCTGAGCGATCGCGAGGTGGCGCTGAAGTACAAGCAGCTCTGGATGGTGGAACAGATGTTCCGCTCGATGAAGACCATCCTGGAGAGCCGGCCGATTTATCACAAACGCGACGAGACCATTGCGGGGCATGTGTTCTGTTCATTCCTTGCGCTGGTGCTGCGCAAGGAACTCCAGGATCGACTCGCCCCTCTGGGCGAGCCTCCCGAGTGGGCCGATGTCCTGCGCGACCTCGATGCCCTGCAAGAGGTGGAGCTCACGCACCAAGGCAAGCGCGTGCATCTACGCACCGAAACGCGTGGCAGTTGCAGCGCGGCCTTCAAAGCCGCCGGCGTGGCGCTGCCCCCAACTCTGCGCTCTGCGCGGGAGGCCATTCCTGAATGATCTCCGCACGCGCGTGGCGATCACATGGTGCCAAGCCACCCGAGCGTCGTCATAACCCCTTGATCTTACGCATGTTCGTCCTGATGACTGTCGAAGACCAGCTTGACGGAGAAATGTTCACAATCGGCGAGGACGGTGGGCGCTGTGGTGGTGGCAGTGGAGTCGAGGATGGCGGCGGCCATGTCGAGTAACTCTGGGGTGGCTTGCGTCACCGAGCGCGCCGCGGTGGCGGTGGTAAAGCACAGGGGCTGGTGGCTCTCGGCATCGAGGGCAAAGAAGGTCTGGGCGATCTTGCTCGGTTTGGATTGCGGGCTCTTCTGGTGGCGGCGCATTTGCCGCTTGCTGTAGCTGCGCACGCGGTGGGGATCGACCGCGAGCAGCTTGCCGCCGAAGTCGCCGCCCGCGCGGCGCAGTTTGCCGAGGGCGATTTGGAGGCCTTGCGCCTCTCCTACCGTGTGCGCCGCCAGCAGATCGTGGATGGCCTGGTCACTGCCGACGTAGGGCAGGCCGTTGGTGAGTTCGAACCCCTTTTGCGACAAACACCGCTTGGCGCGGATGCCCGTGGTGCACAGCGCGGCCTCATGAACCAACTGCAGGGCCAAGCGGGGCTCGACGTGTTCGGGCCCGCCCGCACTCCAGGCGCGGAGCAGGTCCCACGTGCCCAGACGCAAGTGCTCGGGGACCAGCAGCCACAGTCCTACCATGTTGCCGCTGACTTTATCCGCCAGCAGTTGGCGTACTTCGCGTTCGAGACTGCGCGGGGTGGCGGACTTCAGCTGCACGCGTTGTTTGGTGTGCTGGGTCTCAATCAGCTTCTGCGGCCCGGGCCGATAGGAGTAGAGTTTTTTTTTGCAAGCCAAAACTCTCGATGATCCGCTGCACACTGCGGATGCTGATCGCCAACCCGCTCTGCACAAGCATTTGGGCGATGACCTCGGCGGACGCCTCCGCATCGAGAAAGCGGTGACGGATCACCTGGCGCACGACCTCGTCGGTGCGCCGGTAGTTGGTCTTGGGCCCGCGCTTCTGGCTCAACAAGGCCAGGGCCCCCCTCTCGATGAATGCCGCCCGCAGTTGGAAATAGCGCTGCTTGCTGAAATCGAACTTCGCCGCCGCGGCACACGGCCCCACCCCCTCACACTCTCCCTCGATGAGCATCAACAGCTTGCGCGTGATTTCATCATCGTCGGGCACCAACAACGAGCCCGCAGTCCCTACCACCGACCGGCTCACGAAATCGAATGAGACCATCCCCTCTTCCTCCTGCCGCACGTCTGCGATCTTCTAGCACACGCGGGGGCGGTAGTCTAATCAAATATGGCGGAATTGAGATGAGCGACCAGGCTATCATCCCGCATGATCAGCTGCTACATCACTGCTTCACGGGAGAGTACCGCCATATTTAATTAGAGATATCGTTGCTGTCTGCGCGAAACGGCACCGACTGTGTGGATCAGAGCCACGGCAAAGTCCGGTGGCCCGGCATCGCCGCGCCGCCCGAGAATCGACTTCTCGGCCTACCAACGGCGGAACTCATCTGCAGCAGGGCCACGGCAGAGTCGTCGCGACCACCCGCCGGAGAATGCAATTCTCCGGCGGGTGGTGCAAAGAAGTCTGCGGAAGAGGACTCGACCCGCTGGAGACCCGTGGTCTGGTGTGGATACTCTTGCAACGTGGACAAATCATCAGGCCCCCAAAAATCGCTGCTTTCGCGGGAATGACGGAGAGAGCGCTGCCCTGTGACATGTCCCTCAACTTATGCGCGGCCGTATATCTACGCCCCAGCCTCCAACGGCTGATCTGGGCCCGCGTCCTCACAGCCTTCCCATGTCCGCTCTCAACGTAAGTACATCTCACAATGCACAATGGCCGGCGTCATTCATTTGCCGATTGTATCCCTCCACCGACTGTTATTTACACAGGTGCCCGTTCACAATATGGCAGTTGGCTGCGTGTGATGAACGTGGGCTACGGTGACGTATTCTGAACGAAGGAGGGGGACGAAAGGGACTGTCGATAAACTCGAAATGACCGTGCCGCTGCGAGCGCCGGGGAATAAATTCCCCGGCTCAGTCGATCAAAGTCGGCTGAAGCCGACTCCAAACGCACTGTCGGAGTCCCCTTCAGGGGACTTCTCGCCGACTCAGCCGGGGAATTTATTCCCCGGTGTCGTACCACCTCGGGCGATTGCGAGAAAATCGACAGTCCCCGAAAGGTACTGTCCGGCGGACAGTACCCCCCGAAAGGAGGGAGGAATTGCTTCGGTCCAAGGAATACGTCGCCGTAATTGTGAACAGGAGCGCTGGGCACCGCGGTGCGCGACGCCCGCTCCAGCCGTGACGCCGTGACACCAACGTGGGACGCGCCGCTCGGCGCGCTCAAGCGCGGCGCACGGGCGGCGGCCGACGACAGTGCGCCAACGCTGTACGCAACGCTCTTCGACCGGCCGGCGCGCAGCAATGGGAGAAATCACAAACCGGCGCCGGCGCCCACCCCGAGCCCGCAACCCGAACCCGCGGCGTCGTAAACTCCTCTCTCTTCAAACAGCGGCACGGTTCGGCTTCGCCGGGGCGTGCCGCACGATTCCCAGCTTCGCCATGCGGCTCTGCAACGTCGAGGGCTTGAGTTTGAGGATCTCGGCGGCGCCGCTGGCGCCGTAGATGCGGCCGCCGGTGTGCTCCAAGACGCGCTCGATGTGTTGGCGCTCCAGCGCCTCGAGGCTCAGCAACACGTCGGTGCCGTCCCGACGCGCGGTGCGCCGGCGCAGCGGCTCGATGTCAACCAGCGACTTGCCCGGCGGACACAGGATCGCGGCACGCTCGAGGACGTTCAGCAGCTCGCGGACGTTGCCTGGCCAATCGTACTCCAGCAGGCGACGGACCCCGTCCGCCGACACCACCAAGGCGCTGCGCCGAAAACGGCGGGAGAGATCTTGGAGGAAGGCCGCGGCGATCAGCGGGATATCGTCGTGCCGCTCACGCAGCGGGGGAACGGTGATGGGAAACACGTGTAGTCGGTAGAACAGATCCTGCCGGAAGCGTCCGCCGCGGATGGCATCCTCGAGTTCCACGTTGGTCGCCGCGATGACGCGCACGTTCACCCGTACGGTGTGATCGCTGCCCACCGGCTCGAAGGTGCCGTCCTGCAGCACGCGCAGGAGTTTTGCCTGCGCTCCCAGGGGCAGCTCGCCGACCTCGTCGAGCAGCAGCGTGCCGCCGTTGGCGGTGACGAAGCGCCCGGCGCGCGCCTGGGTGGCTCCGGAGAAGGCGCCCTTCGTATGTCCGAAGAGCTCGCTCTCCACCAACTGTTCGGGGATCGCCGCGCAATTGAGCTTGAGAAAGGGCCGGGCGTGGCGCGTGCTCCACTCGTGAATCGCCTCGGCCAGTACCTCCTTGCCGCTGCCGGTTTCACCCTGTATCAGGACGGGCGTGTCGGTGACCGCGACCTGGCGCGCAAGCCGCAGCGTCTGTTGCATGGCGGCGCTCTTCGATTGTTCGAGCAAGGTGGTCGCCGACTGTGAGCGCGCCTCACTGCGCAAGATCTCGTTGTGCTCCTGCAGACCGATGCGCTGCCGGTCGAGGAGAACGGCCTGCTCAGCCGCCGCCATTGCCAGAGCAAGCAGCTGGCCGCAGATGCCGGCGAGATTGACGATGGCCGGCTTATACGGCCCGCACACTTGGCGGTCGAAGGTGATCGCCCCGAGCGTGCGATCCCCGGCAAACAGCGGAACGACCATGCACGAGTGACCGTGGGGGAGATCGAGCACTCCGGCGTACGGATCTCCCTCGCCTGCGGAATGATCATGCTCCAACAGCACGCGGGCAGAACGGGTCTCGATAGCTCGTCGCACACTCGGAAAATCCGCCAGACGGATCTCGTGCGCACGCACGCGGTCGTTCGCCAGCTTGCCACGCGCACAGCGGACACGCAGGCGGTCTTCGCGCAGTTCCAGCACGGCCGCCAGATCGTAAGGGATCACCGGCTCGAGATACTCCAACGCCCGGCCCAGCAGCTCATCCACTCCTCCTGGCTGTACCGCCAGACGCGCGATCTCCCGCAAGTCCTCGGTGAGATCGAAAACCCCGCTGCGCTTCGCCTCATTCATGGGCTGAGCCGACGGCACCGACAAATGGGTGGACCAAACACCGACATTTCGGTAATTGTCCCAGATAATGCGGGGCATTCCAAGATCTTTAGGGATTTTCGTCCGTCGCAATGTATGGCAAAGGTGTTGCTGTTAGGTTGGTGTGACACAACTCATGCGAGTCACACAGAAAGGAGAACGACATGAGCAGCAAGAATCTGAAGGACTCAAAGACGTTTGAAAACCTCAAGGCAGCCTTTGCGGGCGAATCGCAGGCCAACCGGCGCTACCTGTACTTTGCCAAGGTCGCCGACGTGGAAGGCTATCCGGAAGTCGCCATGAACTTCCGCGAGACGGCGGAGGGCGAAACCGGCCACGCGCACGGCCACCTGGACTACCTGAAGAGCGTAGGCGATCCGGCTACGGGGCTGCCGATGGGCGACACGCAGCTCAACCTCAAGGCGGCCATCGCGGGGGAAACACACGAGTACACCGACATGTACCCCGGCATGGCCAAGGCGGCTCGGGAGGAGGGGTTCGGCGAAATCGCCGACTGGTTCGAGACGCTTGCCCGGGCGGAAAAGTCACACGCCGGGCGCTTCCAGAAGATGCTCGCCAGCATCGCGTAAGGAGCCGCAAGCCGCGGGGCAGTGGAGCAGGGATGACGCCGAACGAGCATTCACCAGAGCGGCCGACCTCCTTCCGACCGACTGAGGGGCTCAGCTACGATCCGGAAGAGGCGCGGTACTGGGATGCCACACTGCTCCGCGGTGAGATCGAACGGGCCTTCGAGCTGTGCAACAGCTGTCGTCTGTGCTTCAAATACTGCGACAGCTTCCCCACCCTGTTCGACCTGCTGGATAAGAAGCACGGCGGGGACGTCAAGCGGCTCGACGGCGGCGACATCGATCGCGTCGTCGCATCGTGCTTCCAGTGCAAGCTCTGCGAAGTGCAGTGTCCGTACACGCCGCGCGAGAAGCATGAGTTCCAGCTCGACTTTCCCCGCCTGATCCATCGCCAGCAAGCCATCCACGCCCGCGGTCATCGTCTGCCGTTGCGTGAGCGGTTGCTGGGGCATCCGGATCTCGCGGCGCGGTTCGCGCGCCTGAGCTTCGGTTTTGCCAACCGTCTGAACCGGGTGCCGCTTGTGCGGTGGGCGATGGAAAAATTCGGTGGTATTCATCACGAAAAGCTGCTGCCGGATTTCAGCCGCGACACCTTCGAACGGCGGGCAAAGCGCGCGGGATACCTGCGCACCACGCCACCCGCCGAAGTCGTGCTCTTTCAGACGTGCTTTGTGCAGCACAACGACCCGAACATCGGCGAGGACGTGTTGTTCGTGCTCAAGCACAACCAGATCGACGTGGCGTGCGTTGCCGGCCTGCGGTGTTGCGGCATGCCGGCGTGGGAGCATGGCGATCTCGCGACCTTGCGGGCCAACGCGCGCCACAATCTCGATCGGCTGATGCCGTTCGTCGACGCCGGCGCGAAGGTACTGGTCATCAATCCGACCTGCTCCATGATGATGCGGCGCGAATACCCGGAGCTGCTGCCGATCGCGGATCGCGAGCGGGCCAAACGACTAGCCGCCGCGGTGCGGGATCCATGTGAGTACTTGTGGTCGATTCGTGGCGAGCGGCGCTTCAGTCGCGAGTTCAAGTCGACGCCGGGAGGAGCGATCGCCTACCACGCACCCTGCCATCTCCGGGCGCAGGCGGTCGGTTTCAAAGGGCGCGATCTCCTGCGTCTGATTCCGGATGTTGCGCCGGCGATGGTGATGGAGTGCTGCGGCCACAACGGGACGTTTGCCATGAAAGTTGAAGACTTCGAGGCCTCACGCCGCCTGGGGCAGCGTGCCTTTGACGGCATGAAGAACGCCGGTGCCCAGGTCTGGGCGACGGAGTGTCCGCTTGCGGCGTTGCAGTTTCAGCAGCATGCCGGCACCAAGCCGCTGCATCCGCTTTCCATTCTGGCACGTGCCTATCGCGAGGAGGGGTTCGCGACCAAGGTTGCACCCCCGGAGGCTACGCCATGACACCTCTGCGTCGCGACCAGATCCTGGACTACGTCACGTACGAGGAGCAACGCGCCAGCTTGCGCCCGTTTTTCATCGAGCAACGCAACGCGCGCCGGGTGGCGCTCGGCTCGATGCTGACGCTGTCTTTCGAGAACACCGAGACCGTTCGGTATCAGGTGCAGGAAATGATCCGCGCCGAACGCATGGTGCGCGAAGCCGACATTCAACACGAGATCGACACGTACAACGAGTTGCTCGGCGGACCGGGCGAGCTGGGTGCAGTGCTCTTCATCGAAATCGAAGATCCGGCGGGGCGCGATCGGTGTCTGAGCCGCTGGCTCGGTCTGCCGCAGCATATGTACGTTCGCCTGGAGGACGGCACGCGCATCGCGGCGGGCTATGACCCGCGGCAGATCGGCGATACGCGGCTGTCGTCGGTGCAGTATCTGCAGTTCCAGACCGGCGGTCGTGTGCCCGTCGCGGTGGGCTGTGATCACCCGGACATCCAGGTGGAAACGCCACTGACGGACGCACAGCGGTCGGCCTTGCGCGCCGACTTTGAGTAGTGGCGCGACCTGATGCGAACGCGACAGAACGTTCTTAGAATACCGGCGTTAACAGCCTGTCACACCGGTGGACCCGTTGAGGTGTCCACAGCAGGTGGCGCCGGCCCCGGTGCCGCTGTTGGCGCCGTCTGGACACACGGTGTTCGACCAAACGACGTTGGTCAACGTCGCATCGTTAAGGTCCGCGTTGGTCAGATCAGCGTTCGTCAGGTTCGCGCTGGCGAGATTCGTCCCCTCGAGGAACGCACTGCTGAGATTCGCGCCGGTCAGGTCCGCTCCGGTAAGGATCACTCCAGAGAGCGTGAAGCCGGACAGGTTGGTGCCGGCTAGCTCCAAGCCGACTAGGCTCAGGCCGGTCAGCTGAGAGGGCTCGAAGTCGCCTACGAAATTCAGGGCTTTCGTCAGAATAAAGCTGGCGTTGGCGAAACCGATGCCGCGTGGGTCGTTTGGATCGGTGAAGGACGCATCGCGCGGCCGCATCCCTGGCGTACAGCCCTTGAGCAGCGCGTTGCACTGCACGCCACTGTCGTCACTGATGTAGACGGCGCAACCCTCTGGCGGGGTCGCCGCAGCGAGCGTCCCGGGCGCACCCAGGTGGCACTTGCTGAGGGAGTGAGAACTCGAATTAAAACACGTCGCGCCGTCGTAGAAGGCGGCATGGACGTTACTCGGCGACGAGCCCCAGTGCGGGTTGGTACCGACGTTCGAGGCACTTACTTCAATTGCGCCGGTCTGCGCCTTCACCGAGACTTTGCACCTGCCGACGGCGCGGGCGTCCGCAGCGTACAACGAGAGCACCGCCAACATGATTGCTCCCTGCAGAAAATGCTTCATGAGTTTTCCCCCATTAACCAGAGATTTCTGAGCAGAATAACGCTCAGAAGAGCGGGCTTTCGTCAAGGGCGTACGAAGCCCCAACCTGACTGCCCATCCCCACGACCGTTGGTCCGAGCCTGTTCATGATTGTCGCGGACCACAATGTCGACGTCCAGATCCAGCACGCAGAATCGACGGCGTTCAATCTTGCGCAGCAGCGCCTGCGCCTGACTTCACCAAGTTTGCCGGTCTGGCCTGTCCGACGTCGTCGTAGCTGCGAGCCGCAAGGTCGATGAGATCGTTTTCGAGTTGCAGCCGGAACTGCTCCAGACCGGCGGCGGTGTGAGCGCTGTCGGGGACCATGTAAGGCCCCCGGAGGTAATAGCCGATGACGTTGAACGGCAGCGGCAGCGCCATCCGATCCCAGGTCGGCAGCCGGAGGCAGCGTTTGTACCATGTGCGCGCCAAGATGATGGGTTTATGGCACTCACGCGCAATGATGATCCCGCCGGTTTTCATGCGGTAGGGCGGTCCCTTCGATCCATCGACCGTCAAGCCGTAGATGACTGCGTCGTGGGTCTGCATGTGTTCGATCATCTCGTTCAGGGCCCCTTCTCGACGTCGGGAGCGGTGCGTCGTGGAGCCGCCGCGAAAGACGACGAATCGGCAACGCTGCAGCAGTCGAGCGATCAACTCACCCGATTCGCCCACGCTTGCGAGTGTGTGCGGGCGAAAGCCGAGGTAGGCATAACCGAAGGCAACGGTCATCACCTCTTCGTGCCAGAGCAAGCCGACAGCCCCATTGTGCTCCGCGATGATTTCTTTGAGAGCGAGGAAGTTGTGGGGCTCAATGTGGCTCGTTGCCCAAACCAGCCGCATGTAGAGCAGATACAAAGGCGGGACGAGGGAAGTCGCGAGCCTGGAGAGCCGCCGTGAGAAGAGAGGTCGGATCTTGCTGCGGAAGAGACGGCTGGGCCAGCTTCGGCGGCGCGGGCCGCCCGCCCCGAGAGATTTCCGTGTCATTGCGGTGCTTCTGCGGCACCCTTGCTGATCGGTGAGGATGTCCGTCCGCGCTTTGGCATGCACGCTGTTTGGCACGAACGCCGTTGAATTGCACCACCGCCGAGACGTGCTCAGTAAGTCGCAGTCCTGGTCCGTGGTGCATGGGTGAGCAGCACACACTGAGACGGACCACCCGCCGACCACCCTGTATCGCCGGCTGATCGGACACCGCCGGTGCGCATCGTAATCGACAGCATAGTGAGCTGACGTTCACGAACTGGCCACTTGCGCCGCGTTGTCGCGGTTTGGGATGAGGACACGGACAGAACACGGACAAGCCGGCGTAGCCTGCCACAACCGGGAGCCGTGCTTCAGGTTGTCAGGTACAGACCGGTACCGACCGATGCTTGACGGATTTTTCTTGCCCGTGACAGTTTGGGGTTTGCAGAAAATCCTGGTGCCCGCCTTATATGGGATCAGAAACTCAGTGTGGCGGCGCCGCGCTTGATCAACTCATGCATGACGCTCGCCCCGGTGATGATGACTCCGTCGAGCAGGCTCTCCTGGGTATAACCACGGCTTTTCACGCAGGGGGTGCAAGCCCACAGCGTTCCGCCCCGAGCGAGAAAATCGCGCAGCATGTCCGCCAAGGGTTCGAGGGGTTTGACATGCGTCATGTCGGCCGCGCCGCGCCGCACAATATCTACGCCGGCGCTGGTGAGAAAGATCGAGACCCTCAGGCCGGCAGTCAGTCCGCCGAGGGCGATAATCAGAGCAGCGGATGACAATTCGTGGTCGATGCCATGGGTAATCACGACGACCAGATCGCGTGTTCCCGCATCCGTCATAGTCTTCCTCCGTTCGTTTTCAATAAAATCATCCTAGCTGTTTCGAGAAGGGGCGGCCATTATCGGAGAACCGCACGCCGCCAGCGTCGACCGCTGCGCTGTCAGACCTGCTGGGCAGGGCTAGACGCTTTTCCAAGTACTTGAAAAATCAATGGCGGCGCGCGGACTCGAACCGCGGACCTAGGGATTATGAGACCCTCGCTCTAACCACCTGAGCTACGCCGCCGTTTGGATGGTGGGGCCGAGTAAACCGCAGAATCTTCTAGCTGAGAGACCCGCCACGCGGCAAGCCTGGCCGCCACTCCGCCGCACCGGCGTTGTGACGGTGCCCCGTTCGTCGCTGACCACACCCCTGCTGCGGGCACCACCCAGGGGTGCGATGCCGCGCGGTGGCCGCCCGCCTCACTCCTTGTGGCGTGGTGTGGACCGCGGTACAAGTGCGGCGCGATTGGGACGCACGATGCGGGCGCGCCGGACGAGATCCGCTCTTGATTGCACAGTTTGCGATTCACGTTTTGCGGGTTGCCTGTTGCCGGTGCTGCTGGCGGGCGTGTTCTGCGCCACGGCCGGTGCCATTGAGACGGTCACGTTGGCCGCGCGGCCGTTCGTGGCGGATTCTCCAGCAACGGCGTTTCAGAATTATTTCAGCGAGGGGCGCCGCCGAGCCGCTTCGACCACCACGGCGTGGAACAGTGACGCGGGGTTGAGCGCATGGGGGCCGGCCCTGGTTTTTCCGTTGCTCGATCGCAGCGTGGCGGCGAACACGGTGCTGGGACTGGCCGCACCGCTGGAATCCGAGGGACCCGCTCCCGCTCTCATGTTTCGCACGCTCGGCCTGTACGCCGCCAAGACGCGGCTGCCGTTCACCGACACTCCGGAACTCATGCAGGCCATTCGTCGCAACCTGAGCACGATCGAGCGGGCGACGCGGAACGTCGATGCCTTTGTCTCCGCACCGGAGTTGTCCGACTGGGGTACGGTCGGAGCCAGCGCGTGGGTGGCTTACCTGGAGCTGCTCTACAAAGATTACGGTGATCTCGGGCATCCCGGGGAGGAACGTTGGCCTGGCGATGGCGCACGCAGACTGGAACAGATGTTGGTCCGTGCGCCGCTGGCCGGCGGCAAAGGATTTCGCCGCGACCCGCACGCGGAAGAGCTGGCGCTGTGGCCGAATGTCTTGGCGATGTACGCGTTCGTGAAAGCGTACGAAAACGAGGAATTGGTGAAGTACGAATCGGCCGCGATTGGGACGGCCGAAGCCGTCGAGCGGTTGCGGAACGAGGATGGGAGCTATCGTTCAGGTGAGACCAAGCAGGACACGGATGCGCGTGCCAATGCCTACCTCGCCGGGGCATTCGTGCTGCTGTTCAAGGATACCGGCGACGTCCGCTATCGGGAGCGCGCCATCGCCCTGCTGCGCTGGTTGGTCCAGGGCGCCGGGGCCGCGGCGGTTGCGGGCGATGCGGATCTCAGCGCGCACACCGCGTACCTGATCATGTTGCTCGACAGCGTGGCCATGCACGCGGACGAGAACATTCTCGGCCGCCGGCCGATGCGACTGTCGGCGGACGTCACTGCCGCCTCGCGCCCAGCGACCGACGCGATGCTTGCACGCTTGCGGCCGGCGGATTTCCGCTACCGTGAGCTGTTCGACGCGGTCTTCCGAACGTTGTTGGAGCGCACGCCGTTTGCGGGCGGTGATTTCACCTACGATTACGGCGACTCGCCAGGATGCGCCATCAAGGTGCTTCTCACAGCAAGTGACACAACGGTGGTGCCGCAGATCATTCAACGGGAAGCAAGGTTGTTGCGCTGGCCGCGGCCACGGGACTTGGGGGAAGCCTCATTCGGCGTGGAGGGCCTGTTCGCTGTCGCTGATCGTCCCGGCGGCGCAGATCGGGCTGCCGCCGAGAGCGCCTTGCAACGATACGTGGCGATCACCGGCGGCCTGGCAGTGGTGGAGCGCTACTACTTCGAGTGGCTCGATTGGTTCACCGGTGGAGGGGGCTTCGAGTACGGTCCGACGGTCCTCGGCGCACACGTGGCGGCCACACAGTTGCAGTATGCCGAGCGGTTTCCGCGGCAATCGGTGGTCTGGCTGCGCCCGCTTGATGTCGGCAGTGCGATCATCGAGCAAACCAGCCGTCTCGCGTGGGACCCCAGTCGGCATGTGTATCGCGCGCGGCTCGGCAGCGATATGGTCGTGCTGTTGCCGAATGCCATGATGATACTCGATCTCCTGCAGGCGCATCGGCTGACGGGCGCTGCTGCCTACTTAACGCGGGCCGAGGAAACGATCGACGGCCTGAGCGTCCTGTGGGATCCGCAGCGCCGGGCGTATTTCGCCTCCAGCGAACAGCGCGGCGACAACGGCTACGAATCGTTGTCGACCAACAGCTACGCGGCGCTGGCGCTGCTGCGGCTCTTTGAGGCGACGCAGAAACCCGTCTACCGCGAGCGGGCGCTGGGGGTGTTTGATTTCATCGATCGTGATCTGTACGCGGACGGGATCGTTTACCATCATGTCTACCGGGGGCGGCGCGCCACCGGCGACATCTGGTGCACGGGTTGCAACTGGCGCGTGCTGAGCGAGCTGATGGAGCTGGAAGCCGTGAAGTAGGGCCCAAGATGAATCCAAGCAGGGTCTTCAGATCAAGCTATGGCGCTCGCTCGACCGCTCTCTTCGGCGCCAGATCAATGAAGCAGAACCCGTCGCGGCAAACGGCATCGCCGGCCTGCACGGCGATCTCGGACGCGAACATCGGTCCGGCGAAACAGAAGGTGTGGAACTCTCCGCGTTCGCCGCACGGATCGACTCCGTCCGGCAACTCGGCCAACAACGCCGCGTCGTACAGGCGTCCAACGAAACCCTGCGCGAGCTGCGCGGGATCAACGCACGTCAGCACCGCACGGAGGCCATCGCGCACCATTCTCTGGGCGAGGGCCGGCGTGGCGGCGGGCGAGCACCATAGAGGAAAGAGCGGCTCGATCCCTGTCCCGGACAACATGCGAATCCGGTACTCACGCACGTCCTCCAGGAACAGGTCGCCAAAGGCCACGTGCGTAACCCCTTCCTCCTGTGCGCGACCGATTACCGCGCGCATCCTTTCTTCGTATTCGGCGTTGGAACAGGGGAACGGCAGGGGAACCGGCCAGAGGGGTAGTGCCGCCGCCGCCGCTTGTTCTTCCACGAGAGCGTGACGCACGGCGTGCATGGCCACACGGCCGGCAGCTTCATTGAACGTGGTGAGCAGGCCCACGACCTCCAAGTCCCGTTGTTGGCGAAGGACATGCAAGGTCCAGGCACTGTCCTTGCCTGAACTCCAGGAAAGCAGCACGCGACGCATACCTGTATTCCTCTTTCGATGGCGAGTAACGTTGGCGCTCAACCGCCGCGGAACATATCAGCCATGTGCTGATCAACCGATGAGACGTGGACGAACGAGACTCGGGGTGGTTTCCGTTGCAAAAGGGATGCTGGCCCCCTCTTCGTGCGCTCAACGAAACAGATCAAACTCGCGTGCACGGATGAGCGCCTTGGCATGGCCTTCCGCCGGACTGAAGTCGTAGCCGCGGATCAACGCGGCTGGAATACCGTCGCCTTTGCGCATCACCAGACCGGCCGCCGCCGCCAGGGCGTCAGCTTGCGCCATCACGGTGTGATGCAGCTCACGGCCAGTGAGGTCGTGCTGGCCGCGCAGGTCCAGAAAGGCGTCCATGCCTGCGAGACCGAGGGCAAAGTCGACCAGACCTTCACGCCACGGGCGACCGAAGGTGTCGGTGACGAGCACCGCCACGTCTATCCCGGAGCGCTCACGTATGGCTCCGCGCAGAAGTCGCGCCGACGCGTCCGCATCCTCGGGCAGCAGGATCACCGTGTCGGGGCCGAGGCTGTTCGATTCATCGACGCCCGCATTGGCACATACCCAGCCCGGACCGGTTTCGACGATGAGATGCCCCCGATCCATTTTGACGATGCGCGTCGTTTGGCGCAGGATGACTTCGACGATGCGCGGGTCCTTGTCGGTGGTCTGCGCGGCAAGGCGCTCCGCGAATGGCGACGCGGTGACGGTACTGAGCCGGACGACCCTTCCCTCGGCCTTCGAGACAATCTTCTGGCAGAGGACGAGAATATCACCATATGTGAGAGTGAAGGCCGCCCGTTCGAGGGCTGCGAGCAGCAAGGCGGCCAGGTCATCTCCCGGTTGGACGGCCGGGATACCAGAAATGGGCGTGATCGTCAGGGGCATTGGCGCAATGCCGCGAGAACCGTGGCCGCCAGCCGGCGCGACTTCGCTGGGCTGGTCATCAGGGTGTCCGTGGTAATGGGGCGCATCCCCAGTGCTGCGATACGTGGCGCGAGCGCTGCGTCGCGTTCGTCGAGGACGAAGATGTCGGCGAGTTGCCGGTACAGCCGCGCCACGCCCACTGGCGACACCTCGTGTCCGAGGCCGTCGAGCATGTGATGCAGCGGCCCCTTGACCGGTGCCCCGGCGACGATTGGGCTGATTGCTGCCACGCGTGCCCGAACCGTCCGGAGCGTCGCTCGCATGCCGCGCAGGGCCAGAATCGGTCCGATGCTGACCAGCGGATTGCTGGGAGGAATGATGACAAACGCCGCACGGCGCAAGGCGGCCAGAGCACCCGGCGCAGGTTGCGCCTGCCGGGCGCCGCGCGGTGTGATGCCGGTGACCCGCCCACGCCCGCGGCGGCGGACCAAGTATTCCTGGAAGGGCAGGGGACCGCATCCGGCAACCTCGACAAAGGTGCGCACCTTGGCGTCGGTCATCGGCAGCACATGCACACCGACGCCATGCGCGCGTGCGAGAGCGCGGGTGATCGCCGTCATGGTCTTCCCGCGCCGCAACGCGTCCGTCCGGAAGATGTGCGTCGCCAGGTCGTTGTCGCCAAGCTGAAACCAGGTCGAATCATAAAACCGGCCGAGTGCTTTCAAACACGTAAACGCATCATCTTCGATCCCCCAACCCTGGCCGGGTGCAACCACTCCGGCGAGGGTGTAGATCACCGTGTCGATATCCGGCGAGACATGCAGACCGAAGAAGGTCTCGTCGTCGCCCGTGTTGACGATGACCGTAAGGTAGCGCGGCTCAAGAAGCGAGCTGAGGCCCCGGAGAAAACGCGCTGCGCCCACTCCCCCAGCCAAGACGGTCACTCGCTCCGTGCGCTTTCGCGGAGACCCTGCCATAGGTCGTCGTCCGTTCCTCTGGAATGCGGCCGGTGCTTTCGATCAGGCTGCGGATGGCCTCGACAGGCAGATACTCACCGGCATCGGCTCCAGCCGATTTCGAGATCTGCTCCTCCATCAACGTGCCGCCGAAATCGTTGCACCCCGCGGCGAGGCTCAGCTGCGCCAGCTCAGTCCCGAGCTTTACCCATGAGGTCTGCAAATTGTTGATACAACCCCGCAGCATCAGGCGGCAGAAGGCGTACATGCGCAAGTCGATGACGCCTTTCGGCGGCGGGTTGACCAGGCCCTTCTGGTAGAGCGCAGTGTACGTGTGGATAAAACGCAGCGGCACGAACTCGGTAAAGCCACCGGTCTCCTTTTGGATCGAGCGGATCAGCTCCAGGTGGCGAACGACATGGTGTGGCTTCTCGACGTGGCCGTACATCACGGTCGAGCTCGTGCGCAGCCCGACCTTGTGCGCGGTGGTGATGATCTCGACCCACGTGCGCACGTCGACTTTCTTGTGACTCAGGATCTCCCGCACATCATCGTCCAAGATCTCAGCGGCGGTGCCGGGAATGGTTCCGAGCCCGGCTTCCTTCAGCATGGTGATATAGTCCCGGTAACTCATCCCGGTGCGCCGCGTGCCGTACATGATCTCCATCGGCGAGAAAGCGTGAATATGAATTTGCGGGTAGCGCGCTTTGATGGCGACGAGCAGATCGCGATAGCCGAAGGCATCCATCTCCGGGTTGATGCCGCCTTGCATACAGATCTCGGTGGCGCCGCAATCGATTGCTTCTTGGACCTTGCGCAAGACCTCCGCGGTGTCGTCGGTGTGTGCATCAGGGTCATTGCGGTGCCGCGCAAACGCGCAGAACTGGCAGCCCACGAAGCACACGTTAGTGAAATTGATGTTGCGATTGACGACATAGGTCACCACCGGTCCCACATCCACGGCGCGCGTATAGTCGGCCGTCCGTGTCAGGGCGGTGAGATCGGAACCTTCTGTCTGCAGGAGTGCCAGTCCCTCTTCGAACGAGAGCTCCTCGCCGGCCATCGAGCGCTCGAGAATGCGGGCGATCGACGGCCGGGCGGCGGCAATTACCGTCTCCAACGGACGCGTGCCGTCCACGGTCTCGCGCAAATGACTCATGAGCATAATGATACTCCTTCCTGGGCAGCCTGTTCCAGCAAACGCGCACGCAGCTGGGGGGCCACGAACTCCGGCCGGCCGACATACTCGGCGTAGATCGGCAACCGCGGCTGCAGGGTGAAGCCCTCGGCGCGGCAGGTTTCGCTGAGGACCGCCACGTGCGGCCAGGGCGCCTCCGGATTGACGAAATCCGGCGTGAGCGGGGAAATCCCGCCCCAGTCGTTGAGCCCGGCGGCGAGGAGCAGGCGGTGGTCGTACGGGCTGAGATTCGGCGGCGCCTGGATGTTTATGTTGCCGAGCATGAGCCGGGCAACTGCCACCGTGCGGGCGATGTCCAAGCTGTCCGGCTCCGGCCGTCCCGCCATCGGCGTTGAGGGCTTCGCACGGAAGTTCTGAATGATGACCTCTTGGATGTGGCCGTAGGTGCGATGCAGCTCGCGAATGGCGGCAAGGCTGGCCACCCGTTCGGCCCGAGTCTCCCCAATTCCCAGGAGGATGCCGGTCGTGAACGGAATAGCCAGCTCCCCTGCTTCGCGGATCATCTGCAGCCGGCGGTCCGGATCTTTGTCTGGCGCATAGTAGTGCGCCTGGCCCTTCTGCCGCAGACGCGGGCTCACATTTTCAAGCATCAAGCCCATGCTGGCATTGACCGGCTTCAGCCATTGCATCTGTTCGCGACTCATCAGTCCGGCATTGGTGTGCGGGAGCAAGCCCTCCGCGAGCGCCAACTCGCATGCGGCGCGGACATAGCTGATCGTGGACGCGTGGCCAAGACTCTGCAGTGTCGCGTGGTAGGACCGAAAAGCGAGCTCTGGCTTGTCGCCGAGGCACATGAGGGCCTCGACGCACCCCAACGCGCGGCCACGCTGACAACAGTCGCGGATCTCCTCGGGCAGCATCGTCCAAGCGTGGGGATCATCCGGATCGCTGCGAAACGTGCAGTACCCGCAACGGTCGCGACAGAGATTCGTGACCGGCAAGAAGACCTTCGGCGAGTACGTGACGGTGGTGCCTTTGAGGCGCGTCCGAATGTGACCCGCCACCGCGAGTAGAGCGCTCACTTCGTCGGGCGAATCTGCCTCGATCAGGATGCAGGCTTCGTCTTCACTGAGCGTCTCGCCGTCGAGTGCATGTTCAAGCAGTCGCCGTACCGCAGCACGGACTCCATCCCGCCGAGCCGAGGCCGCAGCCGCGCCCAGTGACGCATGCATAAGACGTAGGTATCATAACCCAGCGGGCGTGAATAGTGGCCCACAACGGAAGTGAAGGGGACTTGCGGAGTTAGCTGGCGAGTGTCATGAGGTATTGGCGCCGCACGCGCAACGCCAGCAGCCCGTCTTCGCCACGGTTGCTCTGCAGGAAGCTATTCACCCGCGACAGTTCCCAACCATCGAAGATTTCTGCGCAACGACCCAGCAGCTCGGCGTACTGTCCATCGGGCATTGGCGCGATGCTGACCTGTGGGTCATCCGCAGCGTCAAAGGCGATCGCCAATTCATCCGGCTCCACGTGGCTGATCACTTCGCGCAAGGCAGTGAGGAAGCGGTCCATTTTCGCATCGCGCAAAGCATGCGGATAGAACGCGTAATCCAACCCGCGGCGGACATCCCGGTCGTCGACGCTGATGTCTGACGTGCGCACCTCGACGGAACCCGGGATGAAGCGATAGGCGCGGGGCTCTTCAATCGAAGTTCGGGTCGAAATCACCACGTAGGTTTGCTCGCCATCGGTCACCTCGAAGGCACTCGACGCCAGCGGGTCCCACAGCGGCCGGTCGGCAAGAGATTCCGAATCGTGACGGTGGACCTCACTCGTTAGGTGCCCGGCGTGGGCAGAACAAAATTGTTGATAACTCTCGGCTGCCTCCTGTTCGCTGCTGTCCCCCTCCCTAGGGGAATGGTGCAGGCACGGGTGGAGAACCCCGCAGGTCTGACAAGCGACGAAATGGGTGTGGCTGAGGATGTACATCAGTGGAGCTGGGGAGCATTTGCCGGGCGGGCAGGAATCGTGACACTGAACTGCGTTCCACGGCCGGCTTCGGTGCGCGCATCCAATTCCCCACCGAGGAGATCTACCAAGCGGGTTGCGACCCGGAGACCCAAGCCCAACCCACGGAAACAGCGACGCGGTGACGGGTCGACCGGCGAGAGGCCTTGTAGAGCGCGCACGATCTCGTCCCGTTGCATACCGATCCCCGTGTCGTTTACCTCAATCTTCACGGCATCGCCGCGCACGGCACGGTACACCACCACCGAAACCATCCCTGATGGTGTGAACTTGACCGAATTGTCCAACAGCGCCCACAGGACCCTCTCCAGCTTTTGTTCGTCGGTGATCACATCCAGGTCTTGGCTCGATATCTCCGTGTGCAACAGCAGCCCCTTCTCACGCGCCACGGGCTGGAATTTCTCGACCGCACGCGACACCGTGGCGCAGACGTTGAATGGCCGAATCGTCAGCGTGATTTCGCTTGCATCCAGAGCGTTCAAGAGAAGAACCCCCTCGATCAAGTCGAGCAGTTGGCACGAGTTGACCTGGATCCGCTCCAGCGCCGAGCGCTGCTCGGTCGAGATGCTATCGCGTAGCTCGTCGAGCAGGATGGAGCTGTACCCCATGATCGCGTTGAGGGGGGTGCGCAACTCGTGCGACACGTTACCCAGAAACTCTTCCTTCATGCGGCGGCAGTGCAGGGTCGCGCGCCGGCGTGCGACGGCGCGGCGCACCAACTCCGATACCTGGGGGACGTCGAACGGCTTTGTAATATAATCAAACACGCCGAAACGCAGGCCGCGGATGGCGCTGTCGAGTGAGCTGTATCCGGTCACCACGATGACCTCGATGTCCGGGTCGAACTCCTTGATTCGTTGCATGACCTCAACTCCCGACATCTGCGGCATGCGCAGGTCGAGAGTCACCACGTCGATCGGCGTCGAACGCAGAATATCGAGCGCCTGTTGTCCGCCACTAGCAGTAAAGACGTTGTAGGCGGGCTTGAAGATCATGCGTAGCGATTCGGCCGGACCGCGCTCGTCGTCGACGATCAGCAGGGACGCTCGCTCTTCCATGAATTCCCCCGTCAAATAACCGGGTGGAGAACGACTGCATGGAAGATGCCAAAGCGCGTGAAATCTCATACGCCGCCTGAACTATGTGCTCAAACGGGCGATATTATGTGTACTCTCGTGGGCTAAAGAGGTGGGAATGCAAACCGCTTGTCGGATTGAGTCTGACCCGACGAGCGTACAAAATTGGCCGCCGAGTCAGAGAAGTGACGCCCGTATGGGCTCAGAGTTTGTGATTAAATCGGTGCGACGGCCGGACCAGAATACCGATGACCGATCGGGAGGTACGGCGCCACCGCCGTGGACCTGATATCGCGCTGCTTCCAGCGGTGGCGGCAGCGGCGTATGCAACCTTCTGAAGCCTTCGCATCTCTTGTTGGCTTCTCCGTTCCGCTTCCTCACGCCATCAAGGCGAGCCATCGCAACAAGTTGTGCGTGATCACCGTCAGCAGCGCCACGCACGCCACTTTGTTCACGCCGCGCACGGTAAACTGCTGCAGACCGTAGCGGTTGCGACACTGGGCATTCACACACTCGGCCGTCGCCGCCCGTTCCTTGTAGATCGCCTTGGCTTCGACGGTCCCCATGCGCTGCCGCCAAGCTGCTACGGCCGGGACATCGCCCTTGAGCGGTTCGTACGGATTGCGGGTCGGATCCTTGGGCTTCTGCACCGGCGTGTACACGGTGATGGCCTGCGCCGCCAAGGCCGGCACCGTCTGTTTCGGGGCGAAGCCGCCATCCACGAGATACTCCGCGGGCCGCCGCCCGCTGCGCGCTTCCACCTGCGCGGCCATCGGCACCGCCTCTTCGGTGTCCGTCCCCGCATTGGTCACGCTGACTCCCACCACCACTTGCGTGGCGGTGTCAGTGGCGAACTCCACATTGTACGCCGGCCGAAACCCTCCGTCGGCCATCTTCATCACCCGCGCATCCGGATCGGTTGTCGACACGCGCGCCTTGGCCTGCCCCTCCGCCGTCGGCTCCTTGAGCGCCCGTACCGCCGGCAGGTGCGCCAGCGCCCGCTCGACTTGCTCCGCCCGCTCCTGGGCGGCCCGCGCGCGCGCCGCGCGCTCCCGCTTGCTCGCTTGCCCGCCCGGCTCGCTCACCTCGGCGGCTAAGCGCTCCACTTGCTCGTGCGCCTCCTGTCGCAAGCGCTCCAGCGTCGGCTCCCGCCGAAACGAGGCCGCCCCCGCGCTCGCCCGCACGCGCATCCCGTCCTGCGCCACGCGCTTGAGACTCACTAACTCCTCCGCCAGCAGCGTCGTGATGATGTCCGTCAGTAACTCGTTCAGGGCCGCTTGGTGCGCCGTCCGAAAGTCCGCCAGCAAATGGTAGTTCAGCGGCACGTCCCCGCGCAGCCACCGATACACGTCATCCCGTTCCGTCAACTCCGCCAGCCGGCGCGCGCTGCCGATATCTTCCACCGTCGCGTATACCCACAACCCCAACAGGACCCGCGGATCAGTGGCCGGCCGCCCCGCCCGCCCCTGCACGGCTCGAACCTGTGCATAAAACCCGCTGAGGTCGAGGCGCTCCAGCAATCCCCAGATCGCACGCACCGGATGGTCCTCCGCCACCAACGATTCGAGATCTCGCCACACCATCTCGACTTGGTTGCGCACCGGTTCTACCACCCGCGCCGCTTGCCGCGGTGTAGCGGCTGGCCCCGCGTCCCGTTCCTCAGCTGCTGGGAGATCCGTGAATAACGCTGCCGTCCCCATCCTCATCCCCTCCACGCCGAACTCATTCTACCGGATCTCTCCATCCCGCGCAGCGGTGTTGATGCCAATTTCCTCACACGCTCTCAGGACTCGAACGATTTGCCGGCGGCGACGATGCCCAGCTTATCCATGGCGGAGTCGAGATGGCGCTGGTTCTCTTGGGCTATCTGAGTCGGAAAGTCGGCGCCTTTTGGACTCCGCTGTTGATCTGGAGTGGGCTCAGGTGAGCGGGAGCGGTAGCAGGTTGGTAGCAACCCAGCCGGCTAATCGGGTCATCGGTCGGCCCGGTTTCCCTGACGCAGGCAACCGTTCGATGGTTCACCAACCGACCGTTGGCGTCGCTGGTCACATTGTTGCACCTTAGTAGGTACTATATAGACAAGTGCCGTCACCCGGATGGGAGTAGGCTGATGATGCAGAAACGGCCGCTTAACCCGGGAAATCACGCTAGCAACTTCTAGCAACGCTGCATGCTTTGCACTATACAGGCAGCGAGCGGGCCGATAATGTACCAGCAATTCTTCGGGCTCGAAGATGAGCCGTTCCGGCTGACTCCCGATCCGCGGTACCTGTTCCTGTCCTCCAAGCACGCCGAGGCGCTCGCGCACCTGCGGCTCGGTCTCACCGAATCCAGCGGTTTCGTGTGTATCACCGGTGACGTCGGCACCGGCAAGACCACGCTGCTGCGCTGTTTCCTGTCGGAGCTGGGCGGCAACGTCAATGCGGCCTACGCTTTCGCACCGCCGCTTTCCGCCGTCGAGCTGCTGCGCAGAATTTCCCGAGAGTTCGGATTGCCGGCGACGAGCCAGAGTCAGGGCGAGTTGCTCGAGGAACTCTACGCGTACCTGGTGGCCCAGCATGAGGCGGGGCGGCTGTGCGTCGTCGTGCTCGACGAGGCACAGGCGTTGTCGATCGAGCTGCTGGAGCAGATCCGTTTACTCTTGAACCTCGAGACCGAAACCCAAAAGCTGTTGCGCATCGTGGTGGTCGGCCAGCCGCAGTTGCGTAAGCTCCTCCTCGATCCGGCGCTGGCGCAGCTCAACCAACGCATCACGCTGCGCTGGCATCTGGGGCCGCTGTCTGCTCGTGAGACCGTTGCCTACGTCGATCACCGGCTCGCCGTCGCCAACGGCGGGCGGCGCGTGCACCTGTTCACTCGCCCCGCACTGCGTCTCCTGCACAGTGTGTCCGGAGGGGTGCCGCGTTTGATCAACATGGTGGCGCACCGCGCCCTGCTGGCGGCGTTCGTCGCCCGTCAGACACAGGTGAACCGGCGGCTCATGGCGCATGCGTACCGTGAGCTCCAAGCTGTGCCTCTGCCGGGAACTTTATCGACCCTACGCAAGGCAGCATGGGCAGCGGGCGGGCTGGCGATCGGCATCTCACTGGTTGCCTTCGGCGCACCGCAGCTCGATCGGTTGCTCAGGGCCCCGTTGCCGGCCGCAACGCCGGAATCGGTGGCGAGCCGAGCACGGGACGCCGACGATGCGCCCCCTGCTCCCCAGGTTGCCGCGCCCGCGCCTGTGGCGCCCGCGCCTGTGGCGCCCGCACCTGTGGTGCCCGCACCTGTGGTGCCCGCGCCTGTGGCGCCCGCACCTGTGGCGCCCGCACCTGTGGTGCCCGCACCTGTGGTGCTTGCGCTCCCGGCACCTGCGCCCGCGGCGCCCGCGCCCGTGGCGCCCGCGGCACTGACGTCGGCGGAGGAGCTGGCACGAGAGCTCATCAGGCTCGATACCGGGGCAAGCGCCCGAGCTGCGGCAGAAGTCATCCTCGCAGCGTGGGGAGAACACCCGCTGGTGGGGAATGAAGCCCGCCTTCCTGCAGATCTCGAATCTGTCGCGTGGCGCCGCGGCCTGCAATTGTTGTCGCTCACCGGCAACCGGAGCATGCTGCGTCTCCTCGACCTTCCGGCCATCGTCGCGCTACGCCTCCCCGGCGTGAAAGATCTCCGCTATGCCGCGATCACGGCGATGGACGCATCACGAATCGCACTGTCCCTCGGCGACGTACCGCGGACCGTGCATGCGGAGGTGTTCGAGCGACTTTGGCCGGGGGACGCATTCATCCTCTGGCGCGATTTCGAGGGGCTCGGTACGGTGCTGCGGCCAGGAGCGCGGGGCATCTGCGTCGTGCGCTTGCAGAAGCTCCTCCGGCAAGCGGGCACGCTCGGCAGCGAGCCGACGGGCGTGTTCGATGCGGTGACGAACACGGCGGTGCTGGGTTTCCAGCGCACCCATCTACTCGATGCCGACGGTCTCGTGGGCCCGTTGACGGACATCGTGCTGTACGGCAGCGGCGGGTACCTGCACCCCACGCTGGCGATGCACACGCAAGGGGCATCGTGAGCACGATTCTCAAAGCCTTTCACGAGTTGGAAAAACGCGGCACACCGGTCACGCGACCCGAGACCTCGTGGGATGAACGGGGGGCGCGCTGGTGGTGGTTTGTGGCGGCGCTGGTACTCGTGCTGGCCGGAGGGACCGCAGGCCTGGTGGTCGTTTTCCTGGGCCACAATCCGCCGCCCACGATGTCCGGCGCCCGTTCCGTGCCTGTGGCCCGACCACACGTTGGGCAAGCGCCGCCCGCGCCCGTGGCGCCCGCGGCCGTGGCGCCCGCGCCCGAGGCCTCGCACGCTGCGCAGCTCCCCGCGGTGCCCCGCGATGAGCCGCCGCGGGCCCGTGTTGACAAGGGCAAAGTTGCAGTCGCACCCGCGGTGCCCGCACCGGCGGTGGCCGCACCGCCCGTCCACAAGCGCGTGGCGCACCGGCCCAAGCCGCGCCCGAAGGCCCCGCCGGCCGAGGCGGCGGCCGCGTCGGCACCGATCGCGGGTGAACCGGGGGTCGAGGTCAAGTCTTTCGCATACTCACCCGACCCTGCGAAACGCGTCGTCACGCTCCGCCTCGAAGGCACGCGCGTGGTCAAGCTGCGCGAAGGCGAATCAGCCGGCGGGTTCGAAGTTCAACTCATTGCGCCGGATGCGGTGTACCTCCGCCACGGCGCCAGCGTCTTTGCGGTGGGGATGCCCTGAGGTCCGACTTGCACGAAGTGGCCTTGACACAACGGCCAAAAACCTGGACTGTATATCACAGCGAGCGGGTAGTGAATGAGGGGCAATCGGCGGGTAGGGTCCAATCTCTGAGGAAACGTGCGACGACGCGAGCAGTGCATGCCTGCGGGCAGGGTCACGGCAAACCACAGGCGCGGTGAGCGCGGAAGCCGTTACGGAGTCGCATTTCTCTCGACGGATCGCCTGTGAAGTGAGTTCGATGTCACGAGTACTGCTTTCCCTGCTCGCCGTGCTGTTGAGTGTCTCGGGGCAAGCCACGGCGCAACCGCCGAGCGCGCATGCGGCCAAGTACGGCTTGCCTGCGGGTGCCCGGGAACTGGTCGAGCGCCGAACGCTCACCACCAAGCATTTTCAGCTGCCCGACGGGCGTTACAGCGTAGTCTTCGGAAGCGGTCCGCTGCACTGGATTGATGATGCGAGGCAGCTGCGCGACTTCGACCGGACGTTTCATCGCCACGCCGACGGTAGTCAGGTTGCAGACGGGCTACCATTCCTTGCGCGTTTTGTGGATGCCGGAACACCAGCGTGTCCTGCCCGCGCCGGCGCGAGTGGGTGCATCGTCATCGGTGACCGTGCCGCGCAGGGAGCGGTAGCCTATCATTTGCCGCAGCACGCGGTGGTCAACGGCGGCCGCGCACGATTCCGCTTCGACGGGCTGACCTGCGAGTACGGCCTCACTGACAAAGGCCTCAAGCTCGGCTGTTTGGTGCCCGCCCCGCGTGGATTCCGCAGTTACCAGTTCCCATACGGCCTTAGCGGGAATGCAGCAGACTGGACGATTCGGCCTGATGGCGCCGCGGTCAATAATCTGGTGACGGTCACCCCGCCGGTCGTGATTGGGGCGGATAAGCAGATCTATGCGGCCGGCCCGTGGCGCGTCGTGGGCAAGGAACAGGGAGCGGCGCTTGGTGCCTCGGACTCGTCGTTGATGAGTCAAGTTTCGTCCGCAGCCGCCAAGAGCGACCCAACGGGGAGCGGCCCCGCCGAACTTGTGGCCCGAGGCACTGCCTCGTTGGTTTTTGATTTCAACGATGCGCAGTTACCGCAGTCGGCCTTTCCGTACACGATCGATCCGACCACAACGTTCAATCTCGGCATCTGCTGCACCGGGGCCGATGGTACCTCGTGCGCGTCGCCGAGCGTGGTGTGCTACCCAAATCAAGCTAATTCGTGCCCGACCGCGCCGTACACCGTATGCGCCGGGACCAGTGGCTCAGACGGCACCGCCGCTGGCGTAGGCAGCAGTTACCCACCCGCTTTTGGGGGCACCAACGGCGGCTGCAACATGAGCAGTGCCTACATGTCGGGTCCAGCGCGCAGTCTGAATGGCTCGACCTATACGGTTACGGTGGATTTGATTAAATGGGATACCTCCGCGTTGCCGGACAACGCGACCATCACGAGCGCGACCTTGCGCATCTACGTGTTCAAGACTTCAGGCTTCTGGGCTAACACGGACTCTCGGCAGGTGACGGGCGAATGGTACAACTGGGATCAACCGACCCCTGGATGTGATAGCTCGGATTACACCACCACGGCGTCGAACACGGCTTTCGGCGTATCGCTCAACTCATTTATTTACAACTACAACAACCTGGCACTGAGCAACTTCAGCAATATCAATCTGACCGGCACGACCTATTTACGCTTACACATTTCTGGCGATCAGCCGACCGGCCAGAATTTTGCCACTTTTGCGTCGCGCGACAACACACAGTACGCCGGCCCGGCGCTGATCGTGTCGTACGGGCAGCCGACGCCGACACCAACGGGCACAAGTACACCAACGCAAACGCCAAGTGATACACCGACGGATACGCCGACGCCGACGCCCACGAATACGCCGACACCCACGCCTGCCGACACCCCGACCGCGACCCCAACCGAGACGCCAACGAACACGAATACGCCGACGCAAACACCAACTGTAACGCCGACTCACACGCCGACCGCGACTGCGACGGCAACGCCGACACAGACCCCGACAGACACCCCGACGCAGACCCCGACGGCTAGCGACACACCGACGGATACGCCAACGGGGACGCCGACCGATACCCCGACCGAGACGCCAACCGAGACGCCAACGAACACGAACACGCCGACCGACACGGCAACGCAGACGCCAACCGAGACCCCAACCGACACGGCGACAAGCACCGCGACTTCGACGCCGACGCCGACTCACACGCCGACCGCGACTGCGACGGCAACGCCGACACAAACCCCGACAGACACCCCGACGCATACGCCGACGGCCACCGCCACGCCGACCGAGACGCCGACGGCAACGCCGACCACAACCCCGACGAACACCCCTACGCACACGCCAACGGACACCCCGACGGACACGCCGACGCTGACGAGCACGCCGACGAATACCCCGACACAGACGCCGACGGCAACGCCGACCAGCACGCCGACACACACGCCAACCCCGACGGATACCCCGACTCAAACGCCAACTGACACGCCGACCGCGACGCCGACGGATACGCCAACTGACACGCCGACCAACACCCCGACCGAGACGCCAACGAACACGAACACGCCGACCGACACGGCAACGCAGACGCCAACCGAGACCCCAACCGACACGGCGACAAGCACCGCGACTTCGACGCCGACGCCGACTCACACGCCGACCGCGACTGCGACGGCAACGCCGACACAAACCCCGACAGAAACCCCGACGCATACGCCGACGGCCACCGACACGCCGACGGTGACGCCAACGCAAACGGCAACCGACACCCCGACCGAGACGCCGACGGAGACGGCGACCAACACGCCCACGGAGACGCCGACCGAGACCCCGACCGCGACGCCGACGAACACCCCTACGGACACGCCAACGGCAACACCGACGCTGACGGACACGCCGACGAATACCCCGACGGTAACCCCGACACAGACGCCGACGGAAACACCGACCAGCACGCCGACACACACGCCAACCCCGACCGACACCCCGACTCAAACCCCAACCGACACGCCGACCGAGACCCCAACTGACACGCCGACCGCGACGCTGACGGATACCCCAACGGACACCCCAACGGAGACGCCAACCGCGACCCCAACGGAGACACCGACGCCGACGAACACGCCGACGAATACCCCGACGTTGACCCCGACACAGACGCCGACGGAAACGCCGACCAGCACGCCGACACACACGCCAACCCCGACCGACACCCGGACTCAAACCCCAACCGACACGCCGACCGCGACCCCAACTGAGACGCCGACGGAGACGGCGACCGCAACCCCGACGGACACGCCAACAGACACCCCGACGGACACGCCGACGCTGACGAGCACGCCGACGAATACCCCGACGTTGACCCCGACACAGACGCCGACGAAAACACCGACCAGCACGCCGACACACACGCCAACCCCGACGGATACCCCGACTCAAACGCCAACTGACACGCCGACCGCGACGCCGACGGATACGCCAACTGACACGCCGACCAACACCCCGACCGAGACGCCAACGAACACGAACACGCCAACCGACACGCCAACGCGGACGCCAACCGAGACTCCAACGGACACGCCCACGCCGACGAGCACCGCGACCCCGACGTACACGCCAACTCACACGCCGACCGCGACTGCGACGGCAACGCCGACACAAACCCCGACAGAAACCCCGACGCACACGCCGACGGCCACCGACACGCCGACCGACACGCCAACGCAGACGCCAACCGACACGCCGACCGCGACCCCGACGGAGACGCCGACCAACACGCCCACGGATACGCCGACGGCCACGCCAACGGAGACGCCGACCGGGACGCCCACCGACACACCGACGGCGCCAACGCCAACGCCGACCACCACGGCCACCGCGACGCCGAGCAGCACACCGACGCCTTACTGTTTCACTGCGATTAGTGCCGATATCGTCCTCATGCTGGACCGGACGGGCAGCATGTCCTCCACCGACCTTGCGAACGAGAACGCGGCCGCCCAGTCTCTGCTCACCTTCTTCGCGATGGCCTCGCCGGCGCCGCGCGTTGGCATCGGCACCTTCGGCGCCGCGTGCGGATCGGGCGGCGCCGACGCGGGCATTGTTCAGGGCCTGACCAACAGTTTATCTCCTGCTCCCTACGGCAGCCCCCCGGCGGGCGGGCTCTATGGTGCCATCAATACGGCGACCGGCTGCAACAGCTCCGTCGGTACCGATTTGCAGGCTGCCGTGAACACCGGCCAGACGGAGCTGGCTACCAACGGGACCTCCAGTCACCATGTGCTGATTTTGGTTTCCGATGGTGACCCGAACGAGCCCTCTAGCCCGACGGACCCGATAGAGGTCGCCCTGGACGCCGCCGATGCCGCCAAACTCGCGGGCACCGAGATCTTCACCATCCAATACGGCACCAACCCGAGCGGCTTCGCCGGCCCAGAGTTACTGGCCGCGATGGCCACCGGTACGGTGCCGGCCAGTACGCTGCCGGCTCCGTACAACAGCCAGGGGCACCAGCCCGGCAGTCCCGCTACCGGTGGCGATGCCTATGTCGCGCCCACCTCGGCGGACTTGCAGGGCATCTTCGTGGACATCAGCCAGGCGATCTGCGTGACGCCGACCCCGACCGAGACGCCGACGCAGACGCCAACCGAGACCCCAACCGATACGCCAACGGCAACGCCGACGGAGACGCCGACCGACACCGCAACTGAGACGGCGACCGAAACGCCCACGAGCACAAACACGCCGACCGAAACGCCCACCGAGACGCCGACGCGGACGAGCACGGAGACGCCGACGTACACGCCAACTCAGACGCCAACCCCGACGGCGACGGCGACGCCGACCCAGACGGCGACACAGACCCCAACGCAGACACCGACGGCGACCGACACAGCGACGGCCACGCCAACCGAAACGGCAACCAACACGCCGACCGAGACGCCCACGAATACGGACACACCAACGGACACCCCGACGGAGACGCCGACCGCTACCGCAACCGACACACCGACCAACACCGCGACGCCGACCGAGACACCAACGGAAACGCCAACCGCGACGTCAACCCTGACCCCAACCGCTACGCCGACCCAGACGAGCACCGCCTCGCCGACGAGTACCCCGACCAGCACCCCGACTCAGACAGCGACGGATACGCCCACGTCGACGCCGACGAACACGAGCACGCCAACGGGTACACCGACCGATTCGCCCACGGCCACGCCGAGCAACACGCCCACAATCACCGCAACCAGTTCCCCAACCGGCACGCCGACCAACACGCCGACCAACACGCCGACGGTGACCCCTACCAGCCCTCCCACCAATACGCCAACCCTGACACCGACGAGCACGCTGACGAGTACGCCGACGCAAACGCCGACGCGCACGCCAACGGTGACGCCCACGCAAACGGGCACACCAACATTGACGTTCACGGCGCGCCCAACGCCGACCGGCCCGACGCCCACCCCACATGGCCACGCGGTAATGTACTGGTACGCCTCGGGCATGCAGGTGCAGCCGACGCCGAATTTCTACCACACTGGTGGCGGCACCACGGAAACGAATTTTGCGACGGTCTTCCCGGCGACGGTGCGGCTAAGGAATCTCTCCGTGAACACCCACACGGCGATCGTCGGCGGTGGCCAGACATTTACGGTGCGGGTGAACGGTGCGCCGACGGCGCCGACGCCGCTGGCCTGCACAATCACCGCAACCGGCAGCACCTGCAGCGACACGACCGACACCGCAACTGTCCGTGGCGGCGGTACGCTCGACGAACTGACGCTGGAAAGCCTGGCGACACAGGCGAACTCCACTTCGGCGGCCTTCCACGCCGTTGCGGAGATCGACGATGCGAACGGCAATCCGTACGACGCGGTGGTTTCGTGGGGCGGGCAGGCGCTCAGTATCCCCGGCAACGGCGACTTCTGCGGTCCGGGCGGAGATGTCGGCACCGACACGGGTTGTGCAGCAACCAGCCCAGCGGCGGCGGCCTTCATCGCCCCGTCAAGCGGCTCCCTCTCGGGTATCGCCGTCCGACGTTCCGCCGCGCCAAGTTCGGGGAGTACGGAAACATATACCGTCTACAACGTCACCGCCGGACGCGACGCCGCTGGCCTGAGCGTCACCCTGAACGGCGGCAACGCAGACGTGAAGGCGGCCAGCTCGACGTGCGCGGCGGATTGCTACGTCTTTGCCGGCGATCTCATTGCCGTGCGCTTCAATAACACGGGTACTGGGTCCACCTACGGAACCCGAAACATCACCGTCACGATCAGCGGCCCCGGGCAGATCGACACCGGCCGTGCGGATAGCACAGTGAGCGGGACGAAGTACGGTAACTTCCACGCGCCGTTTTTGGGCGCCGGTGCGAACCAGGAAGTCGTCCGAGCCGAGCGCGATTGCACGCTGCGTAACCTCTATGTGCAGATGGTCACGCCGGCACCGACGCCCTTCGCGGTCAACGTCTGCGCGGGCAGCACGGCCACGGCGCCAAGCTGCACGCCGGGACCGCATTGCACAGTCAGTTCTGGAGCGCAGACATGCAGCAGCGACTTAACTGATTTTGTGAACGTGAGTGCGGGCCAGTTCTACAACGTCAAAAGCGTCGGCACTAGCGGTGGTGCCACCGCATTCAGCTTTGAGATCGTGGATCAGTACACGCCGACGCCCACAGCTACGCCGACTGATACCCCGACGCAAGCACCCACTCAGACACCGACAGACACCCCGACCGACACGCCAACCAGCACGCCGACCGATACGCCCACTCTGACGCCGACACATACCCCCACCTGGACGCCGACGGCGACACCGACAGCCACCCCAACGCAAACGCCGACGAGCAGCAAGACCCCCACGGCCACGCCAACGGAAACGCCAACCGCGACCCCGACCGATACGCCGACGGATACGCCGACCGGCACGCCGACGGATACTCCAACGGATACACCGACCGACACTCCGACCAGCACCCCGACCCCGACTCAGACGCCCACTCAGACAGCGACGCCGACGCCGACCAGTACGCCCACCAACACCCCGACGGTCACGCCGACACAGACTCAGACGCCGACCGATACGCCCACTCTGACGCCGACAAATACCCCCACCTCGACGCCGACACAGACACCGACGGGCACGCCGACCAACACGCCGACGAACACCACCATACCGACAGCCACGCCAACCGATACGGCGACCCCAACCCCAACAAGTAGCCCAACGAATACACCGACCAATGCCCTCACTCCGACGCCGACGCAGACGCCGACCAACACGCCCGCGAACACACCGACGAGCACCCTCACGAATACGCCGACAACCTCCGCCACAGCCAGTCCGACCAACACGCCGGCAGGGCCCACCAGCACACCGACGCGAACCCCGACTCGGACTGCCACATCGACTCCAACCAACACACCGACGAATACGCCGACCGCCACGGCCACCCCGACGCCCTACTGCTTTGCTGCGGTTGATGCCGATATCGTCCTCATGCTGGATCGCACGGGCAGCATGAGCTCCACCGCCTTGGCGGACGAGGACACGGCCGCCAAGGCGCTGTTGAGCTACTTCGCGGCGAGCTCGCCGGCGCCGCGCATTGGCATCGGTAAGTTCGGTACCAGCGCCGGTGCTAACGCCACCGCGTCGGCGGCGTCCATTGTTCAGGGCATGACCAACAGCCTCTCTCCGCCCCCCTACGGCAGCAGCAGTCCGGCAAGCGGTCTCTACGCCGCCGCCGATACGGCGACCACCGCCGGCAGCGGCATCATCTACACCAATTTGCAGTCTGCCGTGAGCGTCGGCCAGGCCGAGTTGGTTGGGCCAGATGGTGCCTCCACGCATAAGGTGCTGATTTTGATCTCCGATGGTGACCCCAACGAGCCCACCGGAGGGTGCACGACGTCGTGCCCGGCTGACATCACGCTGGCACTTGACGCCAGCGACGCCGCCAAGACTGCCACTCCCCCTACCGAGATCTTCACCATCCATTTCGGTAGCAACCCAGGCCCCTTCGCTGGCGTCGACCTGCTGGCGGCGATGGCCACTGGGACGGTGCCGGTCACGTACAATGGCCAGGTGCACCAGCCCGGTGCGTCGCCAGCCGGCGACGCCCATTTCTACATCGCGCCCACCTCGGCGGACTTGCAGGGCATCTTCGTGGATATCAGCCAGACGATCTGCGTGACGCCGACGCCGTCTGGGCCGACGAACACACCCACCATCACCCCGACGCCAACGGTCACGCCGACGGTCACGCCAACGTTCACGCCGACCAACACGCCGACGCCGACGAATACGCCGACCAACACCCCGACTTGGACGCCGACAAGTACCCCGACGAACACGCCGACGCCGACCCCAACACCCACTCAGACGCCGACGCGGACGCCGACAAATACGCCGACAAGTACGCCGACGCAGACCCCGACACTCACTCAGACGCCAACACGGACGCCGACAAGTACGCCGACAAGTACGCCGACGCAGACACCAACGATCACGCGGACGCCGACGAACACGCCGACGGTGACGCCAACGTTCACGCCGACAAGTACGCCGACGCAGACACCAACGATCACGCTGACGCCAACGCAAACGCCGACACCGACGCCCACATACACCCCAACGCCGACGCCGACGCCGACGGTGACGCCGACCCCGACCCAGACACCAACGGTCACGCCGACCCGGACACCGACCAACACGCCGACGGTGACACCTACCCCGACGGTTACGCCGACGGTGACCCGAACGAATACGCCGACGGTAACCCCGACGTGGACGGCTACGCCGACGGTAACCCTGACGCCCGCTGCGATCGCTTCCGATCACACAGGGTCCGGCGTCTCGGCTGCGTCGAGTACCACCCTCGCCTGGTCGCACACCATCGGCACCGGGTCCAGCCGTATTTTGCTGGTCGGGGTATCATTCAGATCCGATACCGGTAGCGGCGGCGCTGGGGGCAACACCATGGTGACGGGTGTGACATTTGGTGCGGCGGCGCTCACCTGTCTCGGCGCCATCAACGATAATGCAACCGGGTCATGCAATACCGCCGGCACGGGTAGTCCAATTTATTTGCGGAGCGAAGTGTGGTACTTGCTCAATCCCACCTCGCAGACCGCCAACATCACCGTCACCACCAACAACGCCACGATTATCGGTGGGGGCTCGGCCTCGTACTCCGGCGTGGCTTCCGTTGCTTCGGGTGGTACGGGGGCCAGCAATAACGGGCAAACCGGCTCGACCACCGCGACGCTGGGCCCGATCACCAGTCCGGCGGGGAACCTCGTGTTTGACGACGTGGCGGTCGCCAGATCTGCCGCCCCGATAACGTCGGGGAACACACTGCTAACCAACGTGCAGGACACAGCCACTGCTTTCGCGCACATCGACGGGGCCACAAGTCAGAGCACGTTTACTAATCCCACCATGACTTGGACGCTGAATGCGACCTCACCGTGGGCCACGGTTGCAGCGGTGCTCAGCCGTGGGACGTCGTTGCATGGCTGCTATTCCGGTTCATCCACTGTAAACATGAAGCTGCGCGTAAATCAGATGATAAGTGCGTAATCTTGCGAAACAATGGTGTTTGACACGGTGATCACTCAAGGGTAATCTAATGTTGCACGCTCGACGGAATGCTCGCACGCTTGGGGATTACCGGAAGGGGCTCGGCAGGAGGTGACACAGTACCTGATTACGTCCGCCAGCCCACAGTCAGCCTCATCAACGGATGACAACAACCAGCAATGGGCCGCGGCAGTTGTCGGCTACCTCCCGGTCCATGATCGGGCGCAATTTGAGTGTTTGCGCCTATGTGTAGTCGTATGAGCGTCAGAAGGTGTATTGACAGCTGGCTGGGGTTAGCCTAAAAATGAAGTTTGAGCGGTTAATGGGATGGTGGTGCATCATGCCCGCCCGGCTTCAGAGGCGGGGCGAGGGGCGTCGTGAGGCATTAAAGTTCCGAGGTTCTTGAGAGTGCAAGGGACTTCCCCAATGCAGGTAAGGTACTTCCTCCTGTCGGAGCTGGCGAGACTTGATCGGCGATGAAGCCAGTCAAGCGTGGCGGAGTATGCCATCTCGCTGTCGCTGATCGGGTTGATGATGTTTATAGCCGTGGTGTTGATGAATGAGACTGGCTTCCGCACATTTGGCTAAACGTTTGGCAGGTGCAGGATGGGTATCCTCAGTAGTTATTTACAATGTTCCATGTATAGTATTTCATGTATAGTATTTATTGAGCGTAACACTTAGCGCGGGGGTAGCCCAGGAAAGGAGGAAACATGTTAGCGTTGATCAGGCGGTTGTTTGCTGACGAGGTGGCCCAGGACCTCGCGGAGTATGGTATCGCGCTCGCGGTTATCGGCGCGGGTGCCGCGCTAGCGGCCGTGGCTATCGCTGGGGATGTCAATACGCTCTGGAGCGTTGCGAACAGCGTCATCGGTAGTGCTGCGACAAGCGTCTAACAGTCATTCTAGGGGCTGGCACGGGGATTCACTCCCTGTCCGGCCCCCAGCGGTAAGTGGTTGTTGTGCGTGATTCCGTTCCCGATTATTGTCGCAGCGGCGGTGTTCGTTATATGCTGCGTTGTTGTTGACATCCATACCAGGCGCATTCCTAATGCGCTCTCGGCTCCGGCCATCGTGCTCGGAGTGGCTCTAAACGTCGTCTATTTTGCGGGTCCGGGTTTTATGGCGAGCCTCGGTGGATTAATCGCGGTTGTCGCCGTGCTGTTCTGGGCCTTCGACAGCTTGGCGGTATCGGGGGTGGCGACGTCAAGATGATGGCGGCAGTCGGTGCGCTGCTGGGGCCTCGTTTGGCTCTTACGGGATTGGCCATTGGTATGCTATTAGGAGGTGTGATCATGGCCGTCCATCTCGCTCAGATCGGGCGCTTGGGGGAAAAGCTGTGGGCGATCGGCGCCATGGTCACCGCCAGTGTCGTGACGCGCTCGGTTACCCCATTGAAGCTCTCCGCTGCGGACCGGAATGCTGTGAGTCTGCCGTATAGCGTGCCGCTTGGGCTGGGGACTCTACGCAGTCCTGGCGGTGGTTGGACTCCGAGGTTGGTGGTGATGCAACCTGAGGTGCAGGGCCGGCGTGAGTGGCCGGGCCGGGCTTGCGGACTGGCGAGTGGCTCAGGCACGCGCGGCGGCGCATCGCGGCATTTCGGCGCCTGGTAGCCAACGAACGTGGCCAGACATTGGTCGAACTTGGTCTCATCATCGTCCTCTTTGTCACGCTGACGTTCGGAGTCATCGAGTTTGGCCGCGCGTGGATGATTGCCAACATGCTGACGCATGCAGCGCGCGACGGCGCGCGCGCGGCTGCCATTGAACCGATGTCGTTGCGCGACAGCAACGGTTACATCACCAACGCGTCCGACATTAAGGGCCGGGTTTTGACCCAGATCTCTACCGTCATGGACATCAGCAATATTAGCTCGGTGGACGTGTGCCCCCCGGATGGTGGCTGCCAGGTCACCGTCAATACCATCCCAACGGTGACGGTGACGATCAACGGTTCCGTTCCACTGGCGACCGGCTTTTTCGGCGCCAATTTTCCGGTGGCACGATCGGTGACGTTTCGCGATGAGGGGCGATGAGCGCGAGCTGGCGGGACGTGGATAAGGAGGCGTGAGATGCGCAGACCGGGAAGCATATTGCTCTTGGCAATCGTCATTGGTGCGCTCGGAGCGGCCATGGTACCGCACCTGCGGAGTCAACAGATGGAGTTCGAAGCCGCACGCCGTACCGTGCATGGTGCGACCATCGACGTGATGGTCGCCAGGGACACGATCCCGATCGGCTCGCAGATTGAGCAGGGCCAAATCAAGGCCATACCCTGGCCCGCCGAGGCGCAGCCGGAAGGGATAGTCCACCAGGGCGGGGAGGCGGTCGGCCGCACTGCCCGGGTGACGATCGAGAAGAATGAGCCCCTGTTGCAATCGCAGTTGACCGAAGGTGCGGGCCTTCTGCCCGTCCTCATTACGAGGGTATGCGCGGGATGCCGTCAAAGTGGACAACGTGACCGGGGTCAGCGGCTTCATTACGCCGAACAGTCGTGTCGATGTCTTGGCTGCCGGCGCAACCGAGTCGGGCGTGCGGCGGCGCGAAGACGCGAGACGATCTGTACGTCAGGTGTCGGCCACGGGATGCAGTGTCAGAGCAGCGCGACAACAAACCGGTCACCGTGCCGACGGTGACGCTGTTGGTCTCGCCCGCGGACGCGGAAAAGCTCACGCTCGCCACGCGCCAGGAACCGGTGCGCCTCGCCCTGCGGAACTATCGCGACGACGGGATCGTCGAAAACCCCTGGGGATTACCATGACGGCCCTCTCCTGGGAGAGGAACACAAGCCCGCGCCTGTTGCGCCACCAGTCAAGGTCGAAAGAGTTGTCGAGAAGCATAGGGAGCCGCGCGCGCGGTATTCGGTTGAGGTGCTCAACCGGGCGACAAAGTCACGCGGCAAGAGCTGTTCTAACGGCAACGTTCAGAGCGCACAGGAGGGGGACATGCGGGGTCGGTGGCTCAGTGGGGCAATCGTGGCGGTTTCGGCCGCGCTGGTATGGTCCTGCAGCGCGCGGCGGGCGGAAACAGAACACCGCGTTTCGGGACAAGCTGGTGAAACTGACGGAGAGCGCACGGACAGTGAAAGAAGGTATCGGAAATCAACTCGTGTCGCCCGAGCAAGAAGCCAATGAACGTGCCGCCAGCCACAGCACCGCCCCTGTCAAGAAGGGCGAGGCGATCTGGCTGCAAAGCGGCAAGAGCCGGGTGCTGCACCTGCCGCGGCCCATCAGGCGAGTGTCCGTCGGCGATCCGGACGTGGCCGGCGTCCTCGTGCTGGGACCGTCCACGATCATGATCGACGGCAAACAGCTCCCGCAGCCGAAGGGCGTCGAAGCGCAGCGCGCCACCACGACCGGACTCATAGGCGCCACGACTGTCGCGGCTGGTACTGTTCTCGGCCGAACGTTCGACTCCGAGCCGCGGGTTGCCGAAACCACGCTCGTCATTTGGGATGACGAGGGTGAGGACGTGCACACGCTCACGGTGGCGGGCTTCCTCAACCAGCAGGTCATGCTCGAGGTGACGGTGGCCGAGATCGATCGCACGGCGGCGGAGGAGCACGGCATCGATGTCCGTGCCGTGCAGAACGACTTCATCGCCGCCACGTTTTTGGGCGGTGGATTCGGCGGGAGCGGCACGATTCCCGGGCAGCCGCTGCTGCCGCTCACCTTGACCCAGGAGAAGCCAACGTATGCGTTCATCTTCCCGAAGGAAGACGTTAGCGCACTGATCCAAGCCCTTCAGACGGAAGGCCTGGCCACCATTCTGGCGCAACCCAGCCTCCTGGCGATGAGCGGCCAAACCGCGGTGTTCCAGGTCGGCGGCGAGATCCCCATCGTGATCTCCACCGGCCTGGTAGCGGGGGTCGAGTTCAAGCCCTTCGGCACGTTGGTGAATTTTATTCCGCGAGTCTCTGAAGACGGTGACATCATCTTGACTGTGACTCCGGAGGTCAGCGAACCCGACTACACGAACGAAGTCCAGGGGGTACCGACCTTTACCACACGGCGCGCTTCCACCAGCACGCGGTTGAGGAACAGCGAAACGCTGGTGATCGGCGGGTTGCTGCAGACAAAGACTCAGGAAACGGTCGCGGGCGTTTCCCCTATTTCAAAGACATCCCGTACCTCGGCGATCTGTTCCGGCACACCACGTATTCGAAGGATGTAACGGAGTTGCTGGTGGTGGTCACTCCCCACTTGGTGCACCCGCGGCCTCCGGGCACGGAAATGGCCCTCCCAACAGATCGCGGGCCGGGACGCACCAGGAGGTTGAGAGCCGCCCGGACCCAGCCAACGCGACCCGCCCGCGCTTGCCCATGGTCCCCTGACCAGGAGAGGATGTCGAAGCCTATCAACATGCTAAAGCCGATACGGAACCAGCGTGGGCAAGTGTTGGCTGCGGCGGCGGTGACGATCCTGGCGCTTTTCACCATCGCCGCCATCGCGGTAGACACGGGGCACCTGGTGCACACGTTGAACGAGTTGCACATCGTTGCCGACAGCGCCGCCACAGCCGGCGCGACGACTTTGTTTAACCAGAACGGCGACACGACAAGTGTGACGGCAGACGCGACGACGGTTGCGATTCAGAACTTTTTGAATGGACAATTTGCCACCGCGAGTGACCTCTTGTTTGTCGAGCCTGGGAATCTCGACGGCGGCGGCGTCTTCACGCCGGACGCAACACCGAGTAATGCCGTGCAAGTGTGTGGCGTGACCGAGGTGCACAACTATCTCGGCTGGACGATCCCCACTCTTCGCGCCATTGACCGTTGTTATGGAAAAGTTGCCACCGCAGTCTTGGCGCCGATCTCCACCAGCACCCCCGATTCACAAGATGCCACCGGCGCAGTGGTGCAGGGGAGCCTGCCGCTCTCTATCGGGGATAGCAATTTCAGCCCGCAGCCGGACTGCCGGCCTGCGGCCCAGGGAGGGAACCTCCCTCAACTGAACAATGTGGTGGTAGGAACCTCCAACACGGAGTGGACGAGCTTCTCCAACGCCCCACCGTTAACCCCGAACTTGCTTGTGACCTATCTGCCGGCAGCGTGTGCGGGGGGTGCGATCACCCCGCCACCGCCCTCACTGCCGGCACGTGATCAATCCGGTGACAGGTTCAGACATCGCCCTGCTCACTGCTATCCAAGCTTGTCTCGTGGCGAGTCCTTCCATCAACCGGTTCAAGATACCCGTCTATGGGGCTGCCGATGGATTCTTGAAGGGTTTTGCGACCATTGTGATCGACGCGGCAGATCCCGTTACCGACACCATCACAGGGAAGGTTGTATGTAGCGCGCGGGAGCCCGGTCCGGTCGCAGCGGGCAGTCAGAACTTCACTGGGACGGGTTTTGCGATGCTTGTCAGCGTCACGAATCCGCCTGTTAAGTATGCCTTCTCCGCCTCAATGTTGAAAACAAGAGAGGTCTAAAGTCTAGGGTTCTCAAGGGAGCAACATGCAGACAGGTGAAACAAAGACCGCGGGACTGCTCGTCTGGGTGAGCGGGATAAAAGCGGGCAGCCGCGAGTTGGTGGAAACGACGGCCCGCGAATTCAAACTGGCCGTGCGCTTCTGCGGGTACGGCGACTTGCTCGACGTGATCCGCTCGGAACGCTCTCCGCTCGTGGCGATCGAGATGGATAGCAGTCCGGGGCAAGCGTTGACGCTTCTCAAGCAAGTCCACGAACGGTTTCCGCGTGTGACGATTCTGGCCGCCTCGAGCGACAGTGGCGTGGCCATGATTGGCGCGACACTCGAGGCCGGAGCCAACGATCTGCTGTCCCTGCCTCTCGACTCCCGGGAGCTGCACAAAGCCTTGATCAAGTTTACTCAGGTCGACACGAAGCCCGCAGCGGCCCGTACCGCCATGGGCGAAGTGGTTACTCTGTGCGGCGCGCGTGGCGGCCTCGGCGTCACCACCCTGGCCGTGAATCTGGCCATCCGCCTCGGAACACTGATGGGCGCCGAAGTCGCGCTCGTGGATCTCGACTTGCAACGCGGGGACGTCGCAGCGTTTCTCAACCTGACACCGTCGCAGTCCCTCGCTACCGTTGCCGCTGCCGGGGAAGATCTCGATACCGAGTTCTTGCGCGGCACCCTCACCCGGCATTCCAGCGGGACGTTCGTGTTGCCTGCCCCGGTACAGGTCGAAGAGGCGGAAACAATCGGACACGCCGAGATCGACCGTGCCATCGGCCTGCTGCGCGCGCAGTTCCGTTACACGGTCGTCGATACGTCCCGAACGATCACGGGGGCGACGCTGGCTGCCTTCGAGCAGAGCGACCATATCCTGTTGTTGACCGATCTGTCAGTGCCCAGCGTGCGTGCCGTTCAGCGTATATGCGAGCTGATGACCCGCCTCGGCATTCCTGCCGAGCGGGTCGAGATGCTGGTGACCAATGCGGTGCCCGGTCCGGTGGCCCTCGCCGAAGCCATGCGTGCCATTGGCAAGCAACCACTTCTGACGATTCCGCGCGACTCGGTTGCGGCCGCCGCGGCGATGAACGCCGGGACGCCGCTCAACGGAACCCGGCCGTCTCGTTTGACGCAGGCAATCGATCAACTCGCCGCCCAGGTTGCCGGCACAGGGGGCGTGAGCCGCAGCAAGCGGGGACCCCTGCTGCAACGACTTTTTTCTAGGGGAGTCCGGGTATGAAGGTGCGAGAACGGTTCGGACTCCTCCGGCCGATAGCGCCGGCGACCCACGGCAACGAGCCCGCCGCACGCGTGGCGGCCGTCAGCCGCAAAGCGTTGGTGGATAGAACGCATCAGGACCTCAAGCTCCGGATTCCACCGGGATCTGCTGGAGCGCGCCGACCTGACTAGCCTGGCACGCTTGGATATCGACCAGGCCTCTGCTGAGCTCAAGTCGGTCATTACGCAACTTATCGATGAACAGGCGATACCGCTGAGCCAGCGCGACCGCGTGCAACTCGGTGAAGAAATCCTCCACGAAGTCTACGGCTTGGGACCCATCGAACCTCTGCTGCGCGACCCCGACGTCTCCGACATCCTGGTCAACGGCCCGCGCCAGGTCTTCATCGAGCGCACGGGCAAGCTCGGCCGACCGACGGGCGATCTTCGCGACGACGCCCACCTGCTGCGGATCATCGACGCATCGTCGCGACGGTCGGCCGGCGCGTCGACGAATGCGTCGCCCATGGTGGATGCCCGCCTGCCCGACGGCTCGCGCGTCAACGCCATCATCCCGCCGCTCGCCCTCGACGGGCCGATGCTCACGATCCGCAAGATTCGGCCGCAAGCCGTTCACGCACGACGGACCTGATCGGCTTCGGCACCATCACGCCGGCGATGGCCGACTTTCCTGCGAAGCTGCGTGCGCGGCGCGGCTCAACATCCTCGATCTCCGGCGGCACCGGCTCCGGCAAGACGACGCTGCTCAACATGCTCTCCGGCTTCATCCCGGACGACGAGCGCATCGTCACGATCGAGGACGCCGCCGAGCTGCAGCTGCAGCAGGAGCACGTCGTGCGCCTGGAGACGCGCCCGCCGAACATCGAAGGGCAAGGGCGAGGTCACGCATCCGCGACCTGGTCGCGCAACGCGCTGCGCATGCGGCCCGACCGCATCGTCGTCGGCGAGGTGCCGCGGCGGCGAGGCGCTCGACATGCTCCAGGCGATGAACACCGGCCACGACGGCTCGCTGACCACCGTCCACGCCAACTCGCCGCGCGACGCGCTCGCGCCGCCTCGGAGACGATGGTGCTGATGGCCGGCATCGAGCTGCCCGTCGCGCGCCATCCGCGAGCAGATCGCTCGGCGCATCGACCTCATCGTGCACAGCCGCGCGCCTCAGCGACGGCACCCGCAAGGTCACCCACATCACCGAGATCGTCGGCATGGAAGGCGACATGATCATGATGCAGGACCTGTTCGTCTATCATCGTGATGGGATAGACGCGGAGGGCCGTATCGTCGGCCGGTCATGTCCACCGGCATTCGGCCGCGCTTTGTCGACCATCTCAAGACATCGAGCTATGCGCCGGATCCGGAAGCTTTCAAATATTTGACGAACGCATAGCGAAAATTTCATGATCGGACTAATCACATTGCTGGTGTTCATAGCCCTCGGTCTGTGCGGCTATGCGATCTATGCCTGGGTACGCGAAGGCGAAGAGGCGCAGCAGGCACGGGCAGAGCGGCTGTCGGCAATGACCGGCGCTCCAGTGGCAGCCATCGACACGCCGCTGCTCAAGGATCAGCGTTTGTCGGCGATCGGAGCATTCAACGCGTTGCTGACGCGCAGTGCGTTGGTGGCGCCGTTGACGCGCATGATTCAACAGGCGCGACTCGAGCCGGCGTCTCGGGGAAGTGCTGCTCTATATCCCTCTGCTCTTCTGCGTCGGCGTTCTGGGTGTGGTATTTCTCGGTGGTAGTCGCCTCATCGGCCTGATTGTCGGGGCGGTTGCCGCGATGATCCCGCTGATCGTCGTCCAACGCATCCGGCGCAAGCGAGCGCGCCTGTTCAGCGAGCAATTGTCGGATGCCCTCGACCTCATTCGTGCGGCACTGCAGGCCGGCCATGGTTTTCTCAGCGCCCTCACCGTGGTGGCCGACGAGTTTCCCGACCCCATCGCGCAGGAGTTCCGTGAAGTCGCGGAAGAGATCCGTCTTGGCCTGCCGATGCGTGATGCCCTCTATCACCTGATCGAGCGGGTCGACGACCCCAACCTGCCGATCCTGGTGGTCGGTATCCTGGTTACCCACGAGGTCGGAGGAAATCTCGCCGAGGTGCTGAACAATATCAGTCACACGATCCGCGAGCGCTTCAAGCTCTTGCGCGACACCCAAGTCATGACGGCGCAAGGGCGACTCTCGGGACGGGTACTGACCGCGCTGCCCTTCATTGTAGCGCTCGTCATGTTGGTGTTGAACCCGACCTATTTTGCACCCATGCTCCAAACCTCGACAGGCCACTACATGCTGGCGTATGCACTGCTCAGTATCGTGGTAGGGCATCTGGTCATTCGGCGTCTGGTCACGATCAAGGTCTGAGGCCGCGTCATGACTGTGCTGTTGATCACGGCTGCCAGCTTCGCTCTTTTCACTGGCGTCGTCCTCGTCGCCTATTACACGGTTACGGCGGAGACCCCGGTAGAACGCCGGCTCCGGGAGCTGGGGCCGCTGCGAGAGAAGCGGCGCACTCGGGACGCGCAGCCGGGCCTCATCACGCAGCCCCTGGCAGCGCTCGGGCGATTCAGCATGGGAGGCGGGAGCGAAGGGTCTCTGAGGCAAAGCCTCTCGGCCGCCGGGTTCCGCAGCGCCAACGCGGTGGCCCTGTTCCTCGGCATACGGACTGTATTGAGTTTCGGCCCGGCGTTGATCTACCTGGTCCCGCAGGTATCCTCGGGCAAGCCGCTCGGCCGGGCAATGATGACGGCGGCATGGTTATGGGCGGCTGGGCATGTGCTGGTCAATTCCGTGATCCGCCGGGCGCCCGCCGCATCCGCCTGATCACCGTGGCACTGCCGGACGCTCTCGACCTTATGGTGGTGTGCCTGGAGGCTGGGCTTGGCTTGAACCCGACCATCGCCCGCGTGGGCGAAGAACGCGCGACGATGGATGACCCGCTCGGAAAGGAGTTCGCCCTGGTGTGCGCTCGAGTTGCGCAGCGGCCGTTCGCGCGAGGAATCCTTGCGTGCCTTGGGAAACCGGAACGGCGTCGATGATCTGAAGGCACTTGTCGGGCTGATCATCCAGAGCGACCGGCTCGGCGCCAGCATGGCCAAGACATTGCGCGTGCATGCGGACCTGCTCCGTACCAAACGCCGGCAGCGCGCCGAGGAAGCGGCGCGTAAGCTGCCCATCAAGATGCTGGTCCCGCTGGCGCTGTTCATTCTGCCGGCGTTGTTCGTCGCCACCGTGGGCCCGGCGGTCCTTGCGATCAAGGAGATGTTCAAGATCATCACACGCGGCTAACGAGGAGGGGTGAGATGGCACGGAGCAGATACGCGGCAATCGGTGCGGTCTTGGCGCTCTTCGCAATGCTGCCCATCATGGGGTGCGGTGGAGCCAATGAAGCCGACGTGGCGCAGATCACGGGACAAACTCCCGGGGCCCCCACCGCCGCGCAGAGCCCGTCGCCGACGCCCCCGGCGACGGCGACCCCGACCGTTCCGGCGGCGCATATCCAACTGGCCTTGTTCATCAACCAAGCCAGCAACAACAATGACGGCACGCTGACCAGCGTCATCAGCGCTGTGGTCACAGATGCGGACGGAGTTGCAGTGGGCGATGGCGTGCCGGTCCAGTTTGGCTTGGTAGCGCCTGTTCCAGCGGGTGTTTCGGTGACGAGTCCGGGCTTCACCGGCCACGCCGCCCCCTGCACACTCGGCTTCACCGTTCCAGCGCAGCCCGGCGATGCGCTGTCCTGCGTGAAGTACAATGCCGAACTCAGCGGCCAGACGGTGACCATTCAGGCGGCCGTGTCCGGGCTTACTCCCGTGACCCGGACCATTACGCTGCCCGATATCCGTACCGCAACGCCGAGCAGCACCTTCACATCGACACCAACTTCTACGCCAACCGTGACACAAACGCCGACGCAAACGCCCACATCGACTCCGGCCGCCGCACATATCCAACTCGCGCTGTTCGTCAATCAAGCCAGCAACAACAATGATGGGACGCTGTCCAGTGTGATCAGCGCCCTGGTGACGGATGTAAACGGCGTGGCGGTCAACAACGATGTGCCCGTCCAGTTCAGTCTGGCGCTGCCGGTGCCCGACGGCGTGGCGGTCACCAGCCCAGGGCTGACCGGGCGCGCCGCCCCCTGCGTGCTCGACTTCACCGTGCCGCCGCAGCCCGGCGATGCGCTGTCGTGTGTCAAGTATGACCAGGCGCTTCAGGGCCAGACCGTGACGATTCAGGCAGCGGTCTCTGGCCTTTCCCCTGTTACCCAGACCGTCACGCTGCCGGATTTGCGGCCGACGCCAACGCCGACATCCACCCCAACGGCGACACCGACTGTGACGCAGACACCAACGCAGACGCCGACGTCGACTCCAGCGGCAGCGCACATCCAACTCGCAGTGTTCGTCAACCAAGCCAGCAACAACAATGATGGCACGCTGAGCAGCGTCATTAGCGCGTTGGTGACCGACGCGACCGGAGCAGTGGTCGGCGACGGCGTTCCGGTGCAGTTCAGCCTTGTGCCTGTGGGCCCCACGCCGGTGGTGCCGGCGGGAGTGTCCGTAACCAGTCCAGGTTTCACTGGTCAGACCGCGCCCTGCGTTCTCGATTTTACAGTGCCGCCGCAGCCGGGCGATGCGCTGTCGTGCGTGAAGTACGATGCAGCGCTCAGCGGGCAGACGGTAACGATTCGCGCGGTGGTGCAAACGCCATCAGGCCCGCTCACCGCGACGCAAGCGATTGTGTTGCCCGACCTGCGAACCGCAACGCCCACGGGCACATTCACGCCGACGCCAACCTCCACGCCAACCCAGACTCCGACACCTACTCCGCCCGCGGCGTACATCCAGCTCGCATTGTTCGTCAATCAAGCTAGTAACAACAATGACGGAACATTTACGAGCGTGATCAGCGCCGTGGTCACCGATGCGAACGGAGCCGCAGTGGGCGATGACGTGCCAGTCCAGTTCAGCTTGGTGCCGCCGGTACCCGCGGGTGTGTCAGTGACCAGTCCCGGGCTGACCGGCCGAACGGCACCGTGCGTGCTCGACTTTACAGTGCCGCCGCAGCCCGGGGATGCGCTGTCGTGCGTGAAGTACAACTCAGAACTCAGCGGGCAGACTGTGACCATTCAAGCAGTTGTGGTAGGGCTGCCGCCGGTAACCCGGACCATTACGTTGCCGGATGTGCGCACGGCGACGCCCACACGGACGCCCACGTTCACGCCGACGGTTACGCCGACGCCCAGCATGACTCCGACACAGACGCCGACGCCGACGCCGGCGGCGGCACACATTCGTCTGGCACTGTTCGCCAATCTCGCTAGCCCCAACCTCGATGGAACGATGAGCAGCGTGATCAGCGCGCTGGTGACCGACGCAACGGGAGCAGTTGTGGGGAATGGCGTCGTTGTACAGTTCAGTATCCTGCCGGTGACCCCGACGCCGTCGGGTACGTCGGCGGTGCCGGCAGGTGTGTCGGTGACCAGCCCGGGTGTGACGGGCGAGGCCGCGACGTGCGTGCTTTGCTTTCAGGTACCGCCACAGCCGGGCGACGCGCTCTCGTGTGTGAAGTACGACGCAGCGCTGGGAGGACAGACAGTAACCATTCAGGCCGTGGTCCAAACCCCGTCTGGTCCGCAGGTGGATACCGAGGCCATCACCTTGCCCCCGCCGTCGCTGCACTGCCCGCTGTAGAGGGGAGTGTTCAGAGGATTGCTCCACCCTCTCCTTCTCCTCCGTACCACCCTTCGACGGGGCTCAGGGCAGGCCGGCGCGGAGGGTCAGGGAGGAGGCCGGAACACCAGCAGCCCCGCCAGGGGCGGCTCTACTTGAGCCTGGGGCAGCGCGGGTAGCCGCTTGCCTGCCGCCCCAGGCGGCCGTTCATCCGACGGCCCACGATCACAGGGAGTGATCCTGAAAGGAGCTTGCCTGCTGCGGCGCGCGTGAATCCGTGCCGCCCGTGATTTCGCACCACGTCGCGCGCACGGGTCTCTGCGCCATCACCAGGGCGCGGAGGAGGCCTGCCCTGAGCCTGTCGAAGGGGTCAGGGAGGAGGCCGCATGTACAGCGCTATACTATGCATGCTGTATGATTACTATGCGGCTCGCCTGACAGCCCTCCATCCCTGGCCTTAACAGGGCGTTGAAAAAGGCGGAGAGCACCCTTCGAGAGCCTCAGGGTGAGCGGAAAACTTCAATAGATTCGGGGAGGGGATCCGCTCATGCTGAGGCTCTCGAAGCATGGGGCGGGGTTTTTCAACCGGCTGTTAAGGCTACAGCTCCGTGGTGGGGCACAGCGTCACTTCGGCACGATAACCGAGCCGCCCTACCAACGCCTCGCATTCTTCCCAGGTGAGGCCGAAAGCGCGCACATCCGCGACACCAAGCCGTGCGACCACCTCACGGAGCACCGCGTACTGGCCAGCCGCAAAATCGCCGTCCAGCATGACCTGCTCGGCACAACGCGCGTGAATCCGACACGGTTAGGCGGCCATCACAATTAGCCGTGCACGCGGGCGCGAGCGTGGCTTGGGAGTGACAACGATTCTCACGTCTTGACCGAGGACATTGAGAAAGCGGATGAGTCGGTCGGTTGAGAACCCATCGAGGTGACCGTTCCTGAGCGCTGAGATCTTCGGTTGGCCAACACCGAGGATCGTCGCTGCCTGCGTCTGCGTGAGCCGCCGGGCCGAAACCGCGTTGATGATCTGGCGGGCGAGCTCGGCCTTCGCCAAGTATTCCTCCGGGTCATGCAGTCCGACATCGGCGAAGACATTGCCGCTGCCTTCGTAAATGGGAATCTTCTTCGTGCGCTTCATCGTTTCGCTCCTTGTTGCCTGGCGTGCATTCTGGCGGCCTCCCGTAAACGCACCGTGATCAGGTTGATGTCCCGATTCGACGTCGCGATCCCGCGCTTCGCCTTTTTCTGGAAGACGTGGAGCACGTAGATCGCCTCGATAAACCGGACTGTGTAGACCGCGCGGTATGTTCCACGATTGTAATCCTCGACCACCTCGAGGACCCTGCCGCCGAAGCCCGTCAGCGGTTTCACCGCCTCGTGCTGCTGGCCTTGCTGCGCAATGTACAGTGCGAAGCCGACCTTCTCCCGCACTTTCTTCGGCAGCACCTGGAGATCCGCCCTACTGCTTCCTACCCACCGAACCGGCCTCAGTGGCTGAGCATTGGCCGCCCCGGCTATATCCCATATTGAGGATAGCAACGCAAGTGCGGCGGATCACTGACGCCCGCGATTCTCTCTCACGTCACGCGCATGGGTCCCCTCCTCTGCGCCATCATCAGGGCGCGGAGGAAGGGTCAGGGAGGAGGCCGGCATCTTGTCCTAGTTGAATTTACAGTACGTTGTTGTACATACCTGTACATGCAGCCTCATCGCCGCCGCTGGCGCTCTGCCTCCATGATCGAGGAATGCGCGCGCCAACTGCGTCGTGAGCTCACGCCGGCAGAACGCCGCCTCTGGCACCACCTCCGCCGCGGACAACTCGCTGGTTGCGAGTTTCGCCGCCAGTATCCGATCGGCCGCTTCATCGTCGACTTCTACTGCCCGCAAGCCAAACTCGTCATCGAAGTTGATGGCGACTCGCACGCCAACCAGGCGGCCTACGATGCCGAACGATCCAGTTGGCTGCAGACACAGAAGCAGTGTCAGGTGATGCGCTTCACCAACGTCGAGATTCACGAGAATCTCCCGGGTGTCTTGGACACTATCACCGCCGTGTTGAGGACGCAGCTCGCCTGACGGGCCTCCACCCTAGCCCTCCTCCGTGCCAGAAGTGGCACAGCGGAGGGGACCTGGAGGCGGCGGTGCGGCAATGTGCGCGGGGCCGCGCGTGAATCGGTGGCTCCAGCGATGGCTCACCACGTCACGCGCATGGGTCCCCTCCTCTGCGCCATCACTCGGGCGCGGAGGAGGGACAGGGAGGAGGCCGGGTGGGTGCGGCTACAGCTCCATGGTGGGGCACAGCGTCACTTCGGCGCGATAACCGAGCCGCCGGTGATCTGCACACCGGAGGAACTTATGGAGGACTGATCAGTCATGTCCCGCGATCCTATTGTGGAAGAAGTGCATCGAATTCGGGAGGCGTACGCGGCAAGGTTCAACTTCGACCTTGCGGCCCTTGTCCGTGACCTCAAGGAGCGTCAAGACAGAGGCGAGTTCGAAGTGGTGCACCGTGTTCCCCGCAAACCGCGTCGCACTGTGAAGCGCGCGACAGCCAAGCGTGCAAGGGGAAGCCTCTAATCGCGTGAGCCGACCGGCGGTGGAGAGGCATCGCTTGGTTGTGGCCTCCGTTACCGCCGGCGGCTCATCGCCGCTCCGTTAGGTCGGCGCGGGTTTCGCGTATCGTGGATGTCTGAGCTATGCTGGGAGTGGGTATGTCCAAGCTCGATGTGGCGAAGGAGCAGATCGCGTACCTCAAGCTGTGGCTGGGTATCGTGATCGTCACAGACATCAGTGTGGTCGGATGGCTGCTTGGGAACTTCCGGGCTGCGAATGGCCACTGATTGTGGGTGACATCTTGGCGTTCATCGGCATTTCATGGGGATGCTATGCGCTGCATACGCGCATCGAGTCCGCCATAGCGAAATTGGAGGATTTGTAGCCATGGACATCGTTGTCGCAATTGTCCTTCTCGCGGGGGCGGGTTTCATAACCTATCTGGCGCTCGACGCGGCGCGGCGCGTCAAGTGACGCCGAGCCAGCTGTTCCCGGTGCCGGCCAGAGCGCGGCGCGCCGGAGCGGCGCGATGTTGGGGGCGAGATCATCCCGCCGCTGAGTCCTGTGCCTGTTCCGGGAGCCCTGAAGGCCGATTGATGCGGCATCCTGGCAAACTGGGCGTCACCACTAATGTATCGCGCCCGTGATGCGGCCACCGGCGTGGTGCTGGCCGAGCGGCTGCGCGCCGCGCACACGCACTGGACCCGGCTGAAGGGCTTGCTCGGCACGCGCCGCCTCGATCCCGGCGACGGCCTCTGGCTGAAGCCGTGCAACCAGGTGCACATGATCGGCATGCGCTACGCGATCGATGTCGTCTTCCTCAATGGCGAGGGTCGCGTCGTAGGCACGGCGAGCGGCCTGCAACCCGGCAGGATCTCGCCACGGATCAAGGAGGCCAGCAGCGTTCTCGAACTGCCGGAGGGCACGCTCAAGCGCGCCGGCGTGGGCGAAGGCACGCAGATCGAGATCGTCGGCGAGCCGGACACCGGTAGCTGGGTTGATGCTCTGGGCGCGCTCGTCTCCAATCTCGCCCTTGCCGGACTGTACGTGTTTTTCGTCTACGTCCACTTGTAGTCGCGCGGCGTACCGGCCAGTGGGCGACCGTCATGCCGATGGTCGCGCAGGAGTCTCTGGTCGTGGTCCTCGCGCTGACTCGCCGCCGCAGCATCGTGAGCTCGAGCCGGCCGTTTGATTGGGTTATCGGCATCACCGGCGCCTTTCTGCCGTTGTTCTTAAGACCCACCGAGTTGCTGGGCTCTTTCGCCTGGCTGAGCCAGCCGGTGCAGGTCACGGCGGTGCTGCTGGCGATCGTTGCCATCGCCTTCCTGGGTCGCAGCTTCGCGGTCGTCGCGGCCAACCGTGGCATCAAGACCTCCGGTGCGTACCGAAGCGTCCGGCATCCGCTGTATTCCGCCTACCTGTTGGGCTACGTGAGCTATGCCGTTTCGTATCCGACCCTGCGCAATGGCTTGATTATCGCGGTAACGATCGTGCTGCTCAATGCGCGCGCCATCGTGGAAGAGCGCCTCCTCGAACAGGATCCACTCTACCAGGAATATCGGCGCCGAACCCCGTACCGCTTTGTGCCGTATGTCTACTAACGAGGCCGAGCCTCGCATGCTCGAGCGAAAACGTCGCGATCCTCTCGAGCCCTTTTTCTTGCTTGCCCTGCTGCTCGCCGGCGCGGTGATGCTCTGTACCGCGCCGCAGGACGATCCCGACCTGTGGGGGCATGTCCGCTACGGGCTAGACGTGCTGGAGGCCGGCCGGCTGCCGCCCACCGCCACTTACACGTTCACGGCGCCTGATTATCCGTGGATCAACCACGAGAACTTGAGCGAATTGGCCTTTGCGGCGCTGTTGCGTCACATGGGGATCCTCGGTTTGACAGCGCTGCGCTGCTTCCTGGCGCTGAGCGCCGTTGGCTTGATGATCCTGTCGTCGCGCCGGCACGGCGTCAGTCTCGTGGTGACGTGCGCGGTGATCGTCTTGGCGGTGTACAACATCGCGCCGGGGTGGACACTGCGGCCACAACTGTTCACGTACACGTTTTTCGTCGTGCTGATCGCCATTCTCGACCGCGATTGCGATTGTTGGGATGCCCCCGCCACGCCCGGTCGGACGCGTCTCCTCTGGACCGCGCCCGCGCTTTTCGTCGTGTGGGCTAACACACACGGAGGTTTTGTGGCTGGCTGGTGCACGTTCGTGCTCTACGTGTGCTGCCGCATTGTCCAGGCACTGGGGAGGCGCCGGACGCAGGCACTCGGCTTGGTGGCAGAATACGGCTTGATCCTCGTGGCGTCCGGGGTTGCGACGCTGCTGAACCCGTACGGCATCGGGCTGCTTGTGTGGTTGATCCGTGACCTCGGTCCGCCCCGCCCGGAGATCACCGAGTGGCGCCCATTTTCACTCTCGGACATGCACGCCGTGCCGGTAACCATGCTGCTTGTTGTAGCCGCCGCAGTTTTGGTAGCGAGCCGGAGACGCCGTGACTTCAGCCAGATGGTGCTGCTCATCGCCACCGCCTGGCAATCCGTGGCGCACGTCCGTCACATCTCGTTCTTGGCCATTCTGATCGGGTTCTGGTTACCGCCGCATGCGGAGGATCTCCGGATGCGTTTTCGCGAGCGCATGTCGAGAACGCTCAGACGGGAAGCCTCGCTTTGCGGGGTCCAGGTCGTCCGCACAATCCTGTGGCTGGCGATCTTCGTCCTGGCCGGATTGCTCGCCTTTCGCTCGCGCAGCCTCTGGGTCAACAAGGGACGGTACCCTGTCCAGGCGTTCACCTATATGGCGGATCACCATCTCGTCGGCAAGCTGGTGGTGCACTTCGATTGGGCTCAGTATGCTATTGCTGCTTTTGCGCCGGCAACGACGGTCAACTTTGACGGCCGGTTTCGCACCTGCTACCCGCGGGAGATCGCAGACATGAATTTCGATTTCGAGGTGGGGGACCTGCCCGGTAACCGATGGCGCAGCGACCGCTCACCTCCGATCGACAGCGCTCGCGTGCTAAAGTTCGGCCACCCGGATCTGGTGCTCGTGAGTCGACAACTGACGCACCCGGCTGAGGTGATGCAGAAGCAATCGGTATGGGTTCTCTTGTATCAAGACGGACTCGCTCAGCTATGGGGCCGCCGCGAAAGCTACGATGAGCCGGGCAGCCGCAACTACCTTCCGCCCGCCCAGCGAGTGATTACCGATGACCCGCAGTCCGGCTTCGTTCCGTGGCCGGCCCTGCCGCCATCGCAGATGCGCCGGCTTTCATAGGGATTGAGCAGGGTCGGACTGTCTGGCGTGCTCACCCGGCGATCGGGATTCAGGTCCGCAAATGCCGACGCTTGCGGTTCGGCCAAGGCGGGTGGGATCACAATCTCCAGCGGTCCCTCTCTTTTTCTCCCTACTTGATTTGCCCATTGACCGTGCAATACTTCTCAGTGATCACGATTTGCCGTTGGTCATCAGCCGTTCGTACGGAGACATTGCATGGACTGGAACGCAGTCACTTCTGTTGCCGCCCTTGTGGCGGCGGTTGCCGCCGTCGCCGCCGCCATCTTCGCCTTTGCCAGTTGGCAGCTCGAACGCGCCAATTACGTCGACAACACCCACTACAAAGAACGCCTGCGGCTCGAAGAACGCTACTTCAAACTGCATCTGCTCTGGCAAGAGCTGCGCATCGCCGCCGTCACGCTGCAATACGTGCAGCCCGCGAGCACGGATTTCGTCCCCCGCGTTGATGGCCTGCCGATTGCCCAGATCACCGAACACTTGGCGACCAAGGACCTCCTCAATGCCGAGGCCGCCACCCGCGTGCGCGTCGCCCGCGACGACCTCGTCCAACTCGAACAGCTCGTTGCCAACGGACAGAATGCCGAGTTCCGTAAGACGGCGAACTTCCCGTCCCGCTTCCAGGAGCTGATCGCCAAGACCCTGTCCAGCCTCGATCAGGCGCGCCAAGCGATCCTCCAGCAGTTGCCGACCTGAGCCGCTCGGTTGGTCGACACGAAACGCGTGGCGGCCATTCCACTCGGGGCGTGGGGGCGGGGAGCCGGCCCTTCGACGGCGCTCAGGACATGCTTGAGCCGGCTTGGCTTTCTTAGCCGTGGGCTTCCAGCCCTCGGCGGTCGCCGGGGTTGAAACGACGCGGCAAATGTCCAAACCCCAGCGGCCGGCACAGCCGGCTACGCGGTTTATCTGAGCTCAAGCTGGGATCAAGGGTTCGAGGGATCTTGACGATCACAACTGCAGTAGTATGGTCAGCGCGTGGCAACGATCGTCTTCGGTGATTTTGAATGGGATGATCGGAAAGCTGCTACGAATTTGACGAAGCACGGAATCTCTTTCGAGGAAGCCATTACCGCACTTGCGGACCCATACGCGCTTGGAGCGCCCGATGTCGTGGTACCGCAGCGCTGGATCACAATCGGGCTTTCGGCTCTGCTACGGGTCCTCTTCGTCGTCCATACGGAGAGCTTGGCTAGCGGACGAATTCGTATCATCAGTGCGCGGAAGGCATCCGCTACGCAAAGGAGAAAATATGAAACGGGTTGATCCAACTAAACTCCCGGAAGGCAATCTCCGGCGATACGATTGGTCCAAGGCCACACGGGGAGGATTTGCCAGCAAGGCCGCCAAAGCCTCTGCGCTGTTGCGGATTCTGGATCCGGAGCTGGCCGTTCGCTTCTCGGATTCCCAGTCCGTCAACGAGGCCTTACGCGCCCTGCTGGCCCTTGACGAGGCGCTGTCGCGCCGGAGACCCCGAAGAAGGCAGGCCGCCTGATCGTGCGCCCAGTCAACGATGAACCGGCCGAGCTGATCGCCACGATCGTGTTCGTCTACTGAGCTACGAAATCGGGGGATGATCGCGTGGCGCGAAGATTTCCGAAACGATATCGTCCCAAGCTTGCTGTACCCGCTCCTTGGCCTCCATCCTGACCTCCACCCTAGCCCTCCTCCGTGCCGGAAATGGCACAGAGGAGGGGACGTGGAGGCGGCGGTGCGACCTCGTTCAACACGGCGCGTTTGAATCCGCGGCGGTTGTGACTACCCATCACGCTACGTGTACGGGTCCCCTCCTTCTGCGCCATTACCAGGGCGCGGAGGAGGGCTGGGGTGGAGGCCGCATGGACGGCTGACAGTTTTCCGTTTCCCATTTCAGGTTTCCGGTTTTGCAGCTACGAAGATCTTCGTGCAGCGAAGCGGTGCTCGTACTCGTAATCCAGTCGTCGCTGCCACCCAGCGATCGTTTGCTCCGATTAACGAGCACGTGCACGAGCACGAACTCGGTTGCGGTCGTCAGCCGTTCAGTCGCCTGTACCCTCTGCGGAATGAATTCCCAGCTTATCCATTTTGTATTTCAAAATGCGGCGCGTGGTTCCGAGGATCTCGGCGGCGCGGGTCTGGTTATGCTCGACTTGCTCCAAGGCATTCCGGATGAGCTGCTGCTCAAACAGGTCGACCGCTTCACTCAAGCGCGTTTCTCCACGCAGGACGCTCTGTTGCATCGGATGGCCGAAGCCACTGCCGGTTTCGAGACATTGCGGCAAGTCATCGGGAATCAGCGCCGGGCCCTGGGACAGGACCAGGGCCCGCTCGACCACGTTTTCCAGTTCCCGAACATTTCCGGGCCACGAGTACTGCATGAGCAAGTCGAGCGCCTCATTTGAGAAGGGCTTTTCCGCGATTCCAAGCGCGGTGGACTTGGCGCGCAGGAAATGGCGGATGAGCAGTGGAATGTCGGCCCGGCGCTCGCGCAGCGGCGGTAACTGCACCGAAACGACGTTGAGTCGGTAGTACAAGTCTGACCGGAAAGTTCCCTCGCGCATGCCTTGGTGCAGGTCGCGGTTGGTGGCGGCGATGACACGCACGTCCACCCGTACCGGTTGCGCGGCCCCGATGCGGGTAAACTCGCCCTGCTCGAGGACGCGCAGGATCTTCGCCTGTGTTGCGGGATTCATCTCTCCGATCTCGTCGAGAAACAGAGTGCCTTGGTCGGCCACCTCGAACTGGCCGAGCTTCTTGGCGTATGCGTCGGTGAAGGCGCCGCGCTCATGTCCGAACAGCTCACTCTCGAGCAGCGTATCGGGAATAGCCGCGCAGTTGACCGTGACCAGGGGATGGTGAGCACGCGGGCTATGGTAGTGAATGGCCTTCGCGATCAGCTCTTTGCCGGTGCCACTTTCGCCCGTGATCAGCACCGTGGTTCGCAGCGGCGCCACCATCGAGACCGTCTTCAAGACGGCTTGGACCTTCGGTGCCGTGCCGATGATGTTGTCGAAGCTGTAGCGCGTGCCGACTTCGGACCGCAACGCCTCGACCTCGCGCGCCAGGGCGGCCGACTGCACTGCCCGCTCCACGATCAGCAGTAACTCATCGACATCGAACGGCTTGGTTACGTAATCGAAGGCGCCGAGCTTCATCGCCGTGACCGCGGTCTTCACCGTTTTTGTGGCGGTGAGCATGATCACCTGGGGCGCCACCGGCCGCTGACGGATGCGTTCCAGAACCTCGAGCCCATCCATGCCGGGCATCAGGATGTCCAGCAACACTACCTCGATGGAATCGTGGCTCAGCAGATCCAACGCTTCCTGCCCACTGGTGGCGCCGATCGCTTCGTAGCGGCCTTTCAGCACCATTCGCAACGATTCGCGAACGCTCGGCTCGTCGTCAACTATTAAGACCCGTGATTTTTCCATTCTCAGGAGCAATAACCTCGCTGCCTGGCAGCCAGACTGTGACTGCCGCTGTTTCTGCATCGTTGCGAATGTCGATACGGCCGCCGTTCCGTTCGATGAGTGATTTCGCGAACACCAGCCCCAATGGCAAAGTGACCTCATCGGCGTCTTGGTCCAGGAGCGTAGAAAGCTTGTTGCCGACCGGATGCCCGCGGCTTGGGAACTCGAACGTGACGCCGACGGTTTCAGCCCCCGCCGGGTAGACCGACAACGTCTTGCCTTCGGGCAAGTCACGGATGACGGCACGCAGGAGATTCTCGAACGCGTACACGACTTGGGCCGCGTCGACGAACACGGGCAGTGGATCGGGAGGCCGGTAGTTGAGCAGGACCCGTCGCTCGGCCAGCGTCGGAGTGAGATCCGTTAGACACGGTGCGAGTAGCGCGTTCAAAGTGATGTCTTTCGGAGAGGGGGCGCGGAACCGGGTGAACTGCAACAGATTCTCCAGAGCCCTGTCCATTCGGTTGACCGCCTCGCCGGTCAGGCGCGCTACCTGCTCGCGTCCCATCTCGTCGCCGAGCAGGCGCTCTAAGTGCTGAGCGATGGTCTTGATGGTGACCATGGGATTCTTGAACTCATGCGCGAGCTCATTGATGATCAAGCCCACCGCCTCTGGTGAAGTCGCACTCTCGCTGCGACCGGGCGCTGGAACGGCGGCGCTACCGGCTACCTGCGGCACGAGCCGCCCGAACCCGAAGAGGAGGTCGCCGACATCCAGCGGTCGATGATCTGTCAGCGCCAGCGTCCGGGTCAAAACCGCTTCCAGCTCCGCCAGGTTCCCAAACCAGTAGTAGCGGGTAAGTTTCTCGATGGCGCGCGGCGTGAACGTCACCGGCTCGAGTGAAAGTGAACGGGCGATTTGGGTTGCGACGTGCTGCGTCAGGGCAGGGATGTCACCGGCCCGCTCGCGGAGCGGCAAAAGCCGCACGGGGAAAATACTCAGGCGGTAGAATAGGTCCTTATCGAGCGCCGACGCGCCCGCGAGTGCCTCGAAGCTCAACTGTGTGGCACAGATGAGGCGAATGCTGTGCCAGCCGTGGTCGGAAAACATTCCGCCCGTGTCGAGCAGGCCGCGGAGGACCTGTTGGGCATCCGCAGTTAGGTTATTGATTTCATCCACGAAAACGGTCAAAGCCCCGGGCGCGAGGTGGGCAGCTTGCTGGATGGCGGCTTCGGTGCAGCGGGTCGCCGCATATGCCACGAATCGCCCGCCTTTGCCAAGAGCGTGAATTGCCCGACCGAGCCGGGCTTTGCCGGTGCCGGGTTCGCCGCAAATCAGGACCGGGAGGTTTGTTGCGGCAGCCCGCCGTGCAAGCACCGTGGCTTCGTGGGGAAGCACCGGGTAGTCGATAATTGACCAAGCGGCGAGCCCCGCCGGCTGCGGCGCTCCCTGCCGCAGCCGGCGGCGAACTTCGCTCCGGATCTCCTCGGGATCGAGAGGCCGTCTGGCACTTGCGGGCTTCCCGGTCACATGCTGTGATGGCGTCTCATCGCTCTGTAGCCAGAGGACCGGCCGGCTCTGTCCCAGTGCACGGGCAGCCGGTGCAGGCAGACCATCCCCCACAATGAACAGGTCGACGTCGTCGGGCGTCGCGGGGTGGCGCAAGTATTCGGCCACTGGCAGCGCGACGACATCCGCCTGATCGGCAAGGATAATGGCAATCGTTTCGCGAACAACCGGGGAGTTGTCGATCACGCAAACGCGGGGCACACCACTCAGCAACCTCCCTCCCATCCCCTCGCACCTGCATAGCGAGCGCCGGAAGAATGACGAGAGAACGTTCACAGTTTTCTGTTGAAAAGTCAACCGCGATGGTGTCGTATTAGACGATAAACCAGCTTTTGCCGGTGGGCGCCGTAATTGCAGAATTCGCTTGAAAATGTTTCACCGGGCGTGGTAACCATCTGGCGCTTGCAGGTGGAAGTGTTGGTCCATATGCGGCGTCGGGCGGTGAAAAGGGAGTGGTGGGGATCGATGAGAGTTACGGATCTCTGGCGGGGATGCCCCGCTGGCACGTGAGAGCGGGGGGCGAGGTCGCGCAGTGAAAGATTCTTGGGCAACGAGTGCTGCTGCCGTCGGAACATGCGGAAGTGGGGATGCCGAGCGTATCGCCGGCGACGGACGACTGGTTGTGGTTCGAGAACAGGTGGTGGATAACGTCGGCCACGTGCTCGGTAATCTGTTCCAACGAATCTACCACCTCCTGAGCCAGCCGAGGGATCACGGTGAGTCGGCGGATCAGTTGGAAAGCACCGTCCGCGAACTCGAGGACTTTCTCCAGCTGGTGCTCGATTATGTCTCGCCCATCTCCCTCGCCCTCGATTACGTCTCGGGCGCTGAGATCGCGCAGAGTTTAGCCCGTCAGGTGAGTGACAGGATTGGCACTCACGTGAGAATCGGTGCGAAGTTGCCGACGGAGGGCCGGTTGCTCATTGACCCCGGGAGGCTGGTGCGTTGCTTTGCGTTGTTGGCAACACGGTTGGTTGAAAATGGCAGCAATAGCAACGGCATCGAGCTGCAGGCGACAATACGCCCTGCCGCCGGCGTGCTGCTGCTCGGGCTCGATATCCCCGCTGGCTTGGTGCTCCCGTGCTCGTCGGTCGCGGAAATGCACTGGGCCGTGGCGGAAAAGTTCTTGGAGATGCATGGCGGAGGCCTGCAGGCGAAAGCAGCACCGTCAGGAGATGTCAGGTGGGAGATCACGCTTCCGCTCCAGTCTTGACGTCATCGGTGATGACGGGAAAGCGTATTCTGATCGTCGACGACGATCCGCTGGTCCGTCGCCAGCTGGAAACGCTGTACGCCGCCCATTCGTACACCGTCGAGGCGGTGGCGGACGTTGAGCAGGCGCTGGAGAAGCTCAGCAGCTCGGAGTTCACGCTGGCGGTCGTCGACCTCAAAATGCCCGGGATTGACGGGATTGCGCTGACGAGCCAGATCCGCGAGCGCTGGCCGGTGGTCGACGTGATCATGATTACCGGCTACGGCAGCATCAAGGGGGCGGTCGAAGCCATGCGTCAAGGGGCGTGCGACTACATCACGAAACCGTTTGAGCCGGATGACATCTTGCTTGCGACGCAGAAGGTCATCGAGCGCCGCCGGTTGCTCGACGAAATCGAGTATCTGCGCAAGCAGCTCTCGGATCGGTACACCTTCGCGAACATGGTGAGTCGGGACCCTGCCATGATAGAGGTGTTCTCCACCATCGAGATGCTGGCGCAGACTGACGTGACGGTGCTGATCACCGGAGAGTCCGGAACCGGCAAAGAGTTGGTCGCACGCGCCATTCATTTCCAAGGGAAACGCAAGGCCGGACGCTTTGTGGCGATCAACTGTGCGGCTCTGCCAGAGAGCTTGCTCGAGAGCGAACTGTTCGGCTACGAGCGCGGCGCGTTCACCGGCGCGGTGCAAGAGCGGGTCGGCAAGATCGAGCTTGCCAACGGCGGGACCCTGTTCCTCGATGAGGTGGAAAGCATTCCGTCGACCATGCAGGCCAAGCTCCTGCGCGTCCTCGAGGAGCGCACCATCGAACGGCTGGGCGGCAACCGCCGGATGACGGTCGACATGCGTGTGGTTGCCGCTACCAATCAGGACCTGGCCAGTGCCGTCGCCACCGGTCGGATGCGGGAAGACTTCTACTACCGCGTCAACGTCGTCCCGGTCCACTTGCCACCGCTGCGCGAGCGAATCACCGACGTGCCGCTGTTGGTCGCCGACTTCCTGCGCAGCAATGCGATGGCTCGCGAGAAGGGGATCAACCGGGTTTCGGACCGCGCGTTGACGCAGCTGATGTCCTACGGTTGGCCTGGAAACATCCGCGAGCTGCTCAACGTCATGGAGCGCAGCGTGCTGCGGGCCAAAGGCGATACCATTCGAGACGTAGACCTGCCTGGTGCTGCAGCGGGCACCGGTGGGAAAAGGGGCGATGTCGATTTCCGGATGCCGCTGCGCCACTTTCTCAAGTCGGCGGAGCGTGACTATCTCGCCAAGGTGCTGGAGCACTATCATGGCAGCATCGCACCGGCGGCGCAGCACGCCCTGGTTGATCAAGCGACGTTGCATCGCAAGATCCGTCTGCACGGGCTGCGCGCCAGTGAGTATCGCACCAACGGCAGGGGCACGCCCCAGAAGGGAACGCCGCAGAGGATCGGTCGATGAATGCATTTCGTATCCGGGCTTGCGCCGGTGCAAGCTCTCGGCGCGAAAACACGATATGTCTGGCAGCCCCGCAAGAGCGGATGCAGCGGACGGAAGCAGTGGGTGTGGCTGACAGCCTGGCACAGCCGTTGCGGCTGATAGACGAGATGAGCCATGTACTGTGATTTTTATCAGCTGACCGAACGTCCCTTTAACGTCACGCCCGATCCGAAGTTCCTCTACTTGAACGCCCGGTACCGGGAAGCGATCGCTTCGCTGAACTACGGCATCACCCAACGCAAAGGGTTCATCACGCTGATCGGCGAAGCGGGAACCGGTAAGACAACTCTCCTGAACAAGCTGCTCGAGGACTTGGACAAAACCACGAAGTCCGTCTTCATCTTCAACACCAATGTGACGTTCGAAGAGATCTTGGAGTACATCTTCGCCGAGTTCGACCTGCCGGTGCACAACGGCAAGAAGCTCTATATGCTGCAACGGCTCAACGCCTTCTTGCTGGAGGAACTCAAGGGAGGCGGCAACGTTGCCTTGTTGATCGATGAGGCGCAGGACTTGGAGTTTTCGGTGCTCGAGGACTTGCGACTGCTGTCGAACCTCGAGACGGCGAAAGAAAAGATCCTGCAGATCATGTTGTCCGGACAACCGGAGCTGGGTCAGAAGCTCAGCAACCCGGTGCTGCGCCAGCTCCGCCAACGCATCGGCATCAATTGCCGCCTGCTGCCCTTGTCGCGCGACGAGATCACCGAATACATCCAGTACCGGCTGCAGGCGGCGGGGTGCACCGACCTGAAGTTGTTCTCGCGCGAGGCGGAAGACCGTATTTACCACTTCTCCCGAGGAATTCCGCGATTGGTGAACGTCGTCTGTGACAACGCGCTGGTGATCGGATATGCGCTCGGAAGGAAGCGCCTCGGGGCGGACGTGATCACCGAAGCAGCTGCTGATCTGCTCGCGATGGAGGCCCCCCTGGTGGTCTCCGATCAACAACCGGAGGCGCTTGCACCGGCGGTCACGACGACCAATGTTGAGCCGCAAAGCCGTTGGCGTGCGCGCTCCGGTATGATCGGCCTCGTCCTGATCGCTGTGCTGGTGGGCCTGATCTCAGTGGGGCGAACGCTCTGGTACCGCAGTAACTCGGAGGAGCAGACAGCCGTTCTGACCGCACCGAATCAGCCGCAGTTTGAAGTAATCCGCCCACGGGTCGCAGGCCCCTGGGGTCGGCGTTGAAGTGCCGCTCCCGCACCGCGAGGACATGGGGTATGCCGGAAGCGAGGAGCGCGCACGCGTCGAACCTCCCGCTCCGGCCAAACGCGAGGCGGCTGTTGGTGGGCAAGCTGAACCAGCGCCCGCCGCAGCGGCACGCCCTGCGCCAGAATCCTTGGCGGTGGGTGCGGCCCCGGCTGTGCGGGACGCAGAGGGGCCTCGTGAAGGCGAGCAAGTGGCCGCTGCGCCACCGCAATACCCGCCAGTGCAAGAACGCGTTGCGGCGGCGCCTGCCGAGGAGCGCGAGGCGGCGCCTCGCGCTGCACGAGTCGCGCTGGCGCGCCCCGCAGAGCAGCGCCCGGCTGCGCCGCGGCCGGAAAACCCACCGCCGAAAATTGCGGCCGAACGCGAAGACAATGCCGCCGAAGAAGTCGAGTTCCCCCGATCTCCACGTCTCGACGGTGTGCAGTTTTCAGAGGTCACGGTTCGCAGCGGGGATTCAATGTCGGGGATCGCACTGCGCAAGTACGGCCAGGCGAGCCCGACGATCTTGGACCTGCTGAAGCTCGCCAACCCGGAAATGCGGGATATCGATGTGATCTCAGTGGGCCAAGCCATCCGCCTGCCGGAACTCAGCGAAGGATTCCCGGTGCTCAATGATGGCAGCGGGCACTATTCGTTGCTCGTGTTTTCGACACCGGTTGCCCGTCGGGCGACCATGTTGCAGAACGCGCTGCGCGGTCGCGGTTTCGATGCGCGGGTCGGCACCGGCCGGATCGGTTTGCAACGCCCGGTGTTCCGGGTGGTGCTCACCGGGTTTTCCAGCCGCGATGAGGTTGCCGGAGTGGGAAAACAGTTGCAGAAGCTGTTCCGGGAGGATACCCGGCTCGCCAGCTTGGGTGAGTAGCGGTAGGGGGAGTCGTGGTGAACCTGCAGTGGTTTGTAATCAGTACCAAAGCGCGCCGTGAACAATACGCGCAAGAGCGAACTCGAGCGCCGTAAGGTGGAAACCTTCCTGCCGCGCATCCTGGAGCCGGCACACGTACGACCAACGCCGATCATCGCGCCCCTTTTCCCCGGGTATTTGTTCGTACGCATCGATCTTGTAGACCAGTACTTCGACGTGGTTTGGACACCCGGCGTGCGCAAGTTCGTTGGGTTTGGTGCGTCACCGTGTCCGTTGGACGATGCGGTGATCGACTTCCTGCACGCCCGAATGGGGCACGAAGGGATTTTACGGCACATACCAGTATTCCGGCAGGGTGACGTGGTGCGGATCAAACGTGGTCCGTTCGAGGGGTTGGTGGGAATCATAGAAAATCCGGGCTGCGGCCGTGGGCGGGTCCGGGTTTTGATGGAACTGTTGCGGCGACAGACACGCGTGGAAGTGCCGCAACAGATACTTGAACGCGTATCGGCCTGAGGGCCGAACGGTTCGTGGGCAGGCTGTAGTCGGCGTGCCCTCTGAGCGAGCAGTAAGGCCTCGCACGGCGGTGGGAGGTGAAAAGCTCGGAGGGGCGGAGCTATGTTTTGCAGGTGGACAGTCGGGAATGGGTCAGGGGAAAGCGATAGTACGGAGCTTGGTGGCTGGCACCTTGGGAGGGGCCTGCGGCGGAGCCGTGGTCGGATTGGTTGAAGCGGGGGTGATCGCGGCGACGTCCGGCGCTCCGGAAGAGTACTGGCTCTTTCCGTACGCGGTGGTGAGCTACGGCTTGCTGGGGGCGGCGTGCGCGCTGGGCGTGGTCGTAGCTGCGACCGTGGTACGCAAAACGCCTCGGGACACTCTGGGGCTCGGGGCGGCGGCTGCGGTAGTTGTCCTCGGCGGCGCGGTGGCGCGTTACCATGTCATCCAGCGCGTTTTTCACGAGGAGTTTGCGAGTCTTTCCGCTGTCGGGATCGCGGTCCACGCCGCCTTGTTGGTGTTCGTCGTGGCCAGCGCGCTCCTGGCCATGTACAGCACCCGACCGCTGCGGCACTATCGGCGCCGGTTGCTCCTGGTGACAGCCGGCTTGGTCTTTTGCGTGGCAATCAGCTCAGGAGCTGCCGTGCTGGCTTCGCCACACACGGTCGAGCCGGCCGCGGTTCGGGCCGCGGGCAATGCCGCCAAAGGCCGTCCGAACATCATCTTGATAGTGGCTGACACGCTGCGAGCGGACGCTATTGGTGCATACGGAGCACCGGCGGACAGCACACCGGCGCTGGATCGACTGGCGCGCGATGCCGTGCGATTCGCGCACACCTACGCACAGTCAACGTGGACGCGTCCTTCGATCGCGACCATCCTGACCAGCCTGTACCCGTCCATGCACGGGGCGGTTCACAAGCTGGATATGCTGCCGGGCCGTGTGACTACCTTGGCGGAGGCGCTCCGCTCACGGGGTTACTGGACGGCGGGGTTCGTGAGCAACATCAATGTCGCCCCAGTGTTCAACTTTCAGCAGGGCTTTGATGAGTACACTTACCTCGCTCCCGATTTTTACTTTTGGGCGACGGACTCTGCCACGCGTCTGGCCATCTACAAAGGTTTGCGCTTGGTGCGTGAGCGGCTCTTTAGCGATCGGATCTACTTCTATCATTACTATCAGGACGCGGCCGTGGTCGACGCCGCGGTATCGAAGTGGCTCGACCAGCACCCGCCCACCCCGTTCTTTCTGTTCGTCCACTACATGGAACCGCACGATCCTTACTTTGAGATCCCGTACAACGGCCATGGGGTCGCGCGCGTGACCAACCCTGATCCACCGGCGGCGTGGAAAGACTACATGCGCAAGTTGTATGGCGAAGACGTGACGTACCTCGACCGTTACCTGGATGTACTGTTCAATCATCTCAAATCGCTCGGTCTTTACGACGACACAGTAATTGTGGTTACTGCAGACCACGGGGAGGAGTTCCGAGAGCACGGCGGCTGGTGGCACGGAACGACCTTGTATGAGGAGCAGATGCAAGTGCCGCTGATCATCAAGCGGCCGCACGAGCCGCTGCCCGGTACGGTCGATTCGCCCGTGACACGGAGCGTGGACATCGCTCCGACCATAGTGGCAGCTGCCAAGTTCAGCGTTCCTCCCGAGTTTGTCGGACGGGATCTGTTCGGCGCCCCTCCCGTGCAAGAGGAGCCCTTGTTCGCAGAGGAGGATTTGGAAGGAAACGTTCTCGCGGCCGTGCGCGTGGGGCCGTGGAAGTTGATCACCGCGAATCCGGATAACCCGCGCGGGCTGCAACCGGTAGAGCTCTATGATTTAAGCCGCGATCCAACGGAACACGACAACCTTGCTGTGGTGCAAGGTGGCAAGACAGAGGAAATGCTCCGTGTGCTGGCCGGGGAGCGGGCGCGTATCGCGTCACGGTCCCCAGTGAGTAGTGCCCCCCATGCTCCTGATCATCGGTCTTGACGGCGCGACATGGGACCTGCTCGATCCGTGGATCGAGCGCGGCTGGTTGCCAAACCTCGCTCGGATTCGGCACCACGGCACGTGGGGCCCACTCCGGTCAACCATGCCGCCCGCCACCTTTCCGAGCTGGACGACCTTCATGACCGGGATGAATCCTGGCCGGCACGGCATCTTCGACTTCACGCGGCGTGAGTTGGGCACCTACCGCGTGCAGTTCGTCAACGCGAGTTTTCGGAAGTCAAGGACCATCTGGAAACGTCTGAGTGATGCCGGCCGGAGCGTGTGCGTCCTCGGCGTACCCGGAACGTACCCACCCGAGCCGCTCAACGGTTGTATGATTAGTGGCTTCGACACGCCCGTCACCACACGGGCCGACGCCTCTTTCATTACGCCGTCAACACTGGCTCCGATGGTGATGGCGCTGGGCGGGTTTCCATTTGCGGACTTTCAGGAGTTTCGGGTGGGGAAGGAGTGGCATCGGAGGGCGCTGGCGGCGCTCCTGCGCGGTATCGAGATCAAAACCCGGCTTGCCACGGCCCTATTCGAGCGCCAGCGCTGGGACTGTTTCCTGCTCCTGTTCGGTGAGTCGGACACCGTGGCGCACCACTTTTGGAAGTTTCACGACCGGTATTCTCCCCGTTTCGATCCTGCAGGAGCGTTGGAGTGGGGTGACGCAATTCAACGCGTGTACCGGGCGCTCGATGCTGCGATCGGAGAGGTGCTTGCGGCAGCACCCGCCGCGACGGTGTTGATCGCCTCGGATCATGGGTTTGGGGGTGCCGGCAGCCAGGCCGTCTACCTCAACCAGTGGCTGCGGCGGAGCGGCTGGCAGAAGGCGTCGCCGGCGGCGTCCCGGTGGAAGCTGGGGAGCGGTGTGAAGCGGCTGGCGCTGCGCACACTGCCGGCCGGGGCGCAAGCGTGGGCATTTCGGCTGCATGGTGGCCGCTGGGCGGGTCGGCTCGAGTCGCGGGCGCGTTTCGCGGGAATCGAATGGGCCGGAACACGGGCATTTTCAGAGGAACTCAACTACTTCCCCAACATCTGGCTGAACGTGAAGGGCCGCGATCCCGAAGGCGTCGTCGAGCGGGCCGACTACGAACGCGTACGCGACGACATCTGTGTAGCGACGAGCGGGTTGCGGGACGCGGAGCATGGGGCGCCGGTGGTGCGGCGCGCCTGGCGCCGCGAGGAGTTGTACGCGGGCCCGTGGGTTCACTACGCCCCGGATATCGTCCTCGAGTTCAATCTCGATCGCGGCTACTCGTACACCTGCCTGCCGAGCACGCTGGCGCCTACTCCCGAGGCGGTGCGGGTACTCGATCCTGCTGAGATGAAGGGCGGCAAGCTGGCGGGTATGAGCGGCAGCCACCGCGCTGACGGTGTCTTCTTGCTGGACCGAAGCCACGCCGGCCAGGGGTTGGTAAACGGGACCCAGATTGCAGACCTGGCGCCGGCGATTTTGGCGTTGTGCGGGATCGAAGGGCCGCGCTGTGATGGGCGACTCCCCGGCTGGATCGCGGCCGACACGCGCTATCGGTCGGCGGGCGTGCGCGTCGACCACTACCCAGAGGATTTTTACAGCGATGCGGAAAGCGAGGAAATCGCCAACCGCTTGAGCGCCATGGGGTACTTGCAATGAGGCGCCAAGCAGTCCAGGAGTGGCCACTGCGCATCGCCATGGTTGCCCCCTGTGTGTTTCCCTCGCCGCGAGGCTCCCAGGTCCTCATCCGTGAGCTGGCGCAGGCATTGGCCGAGCGCGGCCACCAGGTCCACTTGGTCACCTATCCTTGGGCGGAATGTCTTGTGCCGATCAGTGGGATTTTCGTGCACCGCGTCAATGTACGAAAGGGGCGGACGGCTCCTACGCATCTGGGATGGTGGAAACTGCTGCTCGATCTGCGGCTGGCCGCGGTGCTGTACCGCGTCGTGCGGCGCGAACGCATCGACGTCATCCACGCCCACAATTATGAAGGACCGCTCATCAGCTATCTCGTGCGCTGGCGAACCGGCGTCCCAGTGGTGTACCACTCGCACAATGCGCTGAGCGACGAGTTGGGACACTACTGGAAGCCGGGGTGGCGTCGGTGGTGTGCGCGCCGCCTCGGTTTCATACTCGACCGGCACGTTCCGCGCCGCGCTGATTTCAGCATTGCGCTGACGCCCGAGCTCGGAGACTTCCTGCGGGCTCAGGGCGTGCCGGGCACCCGACTGGCGGTGCTCCCGCCGGGTGCGGGGCCGTGCGCGATTGCCGACACCCAGGCGTCAGAGTCCGCCGCTTTCGAAGGCCGATTCGTCGTCATGTACGCCGGCAACTTGGATGCGTATCAGGACCTGGGAGTGCTGTGCCGAGGTGTCGCGGCCTTGCAGGAGAACGTCCCCGAGGCGTTGCTTGTGGTGTTGACGCACGAACCGAACTGGGTGGAACGCATACCGCAGAGTCTCGCCGCCCTGGTTTCTGCAGGGCGTGCTCGGGTGGTTGTGGCGCCGGCTTTCGCGGTGGTTCGGCGCTGGTTGACGCGTGCGGATGTGCTCGTGTCCCCGCGTAGCTCCTGGTCCGGGTTTCCGATCAAGCTGCTGAACTACATGGCTGCCGGCCGGGCAGTGGTCGCTGCCGCCGGGTCTGCCAAGGGGATTGTCGACGGGGAAACCGGACTGGTATTCCCGAATGGTGATGCGGAAGCTTTGGCGCAGGCATTACGACGCTTGTTCACCGATCCGCTGCTGAGACAGCGGCTCGGCGGGCGTGTTCGTACGGCAGCTCACGAGTGGTGGACCTGGGGCGGGGTGGCCTCGCACCTCGAACGAATTTATGCGCAAGTATGTTCCCTGGCAGAGCAGCCGCGGGCGTGGAGCTTCACCGCTCCGCGTTCGCACGCATTGATAGCATCGTCAAGAGGTCGTATAAGCGCCCCGCTCCGAAACCGGGGGAAGAGCAAATGATCATGAAAAAGAGTGTTCAAATCGTGGTGTATTCCCTGGCTGCCTTGGTGATCAGCGGGTGTTCCACGAGCCGGCCGGTGCCGCTGCCGCCTTTGGACGCCCCGCGCACGTCGGTCGCCGTGCTGGAGCCCGGAGGCTATCGCCTGCAGCCGGGTGATGTGCTCCGGGTCAAATTCCTGTTTCACCCCGAGTTGGATTTAAAAGTTCCGATTCGTCCCGACGGCGATCTGACGTTGCAGATGACGGGCCCGATCCACGCCGCCGGCCTGACAACCCCCGAGCTGGAACAGATCATCAAGGAGCGTACAGGTGATCGTTTGCGCGACCCGGAGATCGCCGTCATCGTCGCGCAGCTCGGTGATCAGAAAGTATACGTTGGTGGCGAGGTCAAAGTCCCCGGCTTCGTCGTATACCATCCGGGGATGAATGCGTTGCAGGCCATCATGGACCGCGGCGGCTTTACCGATACGGCGCGCATGGATAGCGTCTTGCGACTCTCGTCGTCCCAGAGCGAGTATCAGGGTACGCGATTGGATTTTACTAAACCGTTGTCCGAGGGTATGACCGAGCAGGTGCAGCTCTTGTCTGGCGATGTTCTCTATGTTCCGCGGACGTTTATCGGTGATGTCGATGCGTTCGTGCGCCTGTACATCAGGGAAATACTGCCGACCTCTCCGCGGGTCGGCGTCGGGGGCACGTTCTAGAACGCCGGGCTAACGTCAGATGGCAAACGACACTACACGTCGGCCGAGCGGCATCCGCAGCGCGGGTGGCAACGGTGGCAATGGCCATAGCGATGCCAGCAGCTCGTATTCCGCCGCGTACGCCACCAGCTACGGCAGTGACCAAATCCGCGACATCCTGCATGTCATCTTCAAGCGCAAGCGACTGATTGCGGTGTTGTTCTTGGCGGTGGCCCTACCGGGCGTCATCGGGACGGCGCTGCGCAAGCCCAGTTACGTCGCCACCGCCAAAGTCATGGTCTCCCAGACGCGTTCGGATCCGACGGTGCAGCCGACCGATGTAACCAAGCTGGAGCCAATCCAGCTGAACGATTCGCTCGTCAACTCCGAAGTGCAGATTCTTGGCAGCCGCGACCTGATCGAGAAGGTCGTGCGCGGGCTGGCCACCAGCGGGGATGGGAGTTCGGTTCCGCACCTGACCGGGACCGGAAGCACGTTTGGCGAGCAGGTTTTGGCGATGTCACAAAACCTGACCACTACACCGATCAAGGGGTCGAACGTCATCCAGATCGACTACAAGTCTTCCGACCCAAGCGGTGGGGCCCGGACGGTCAACCGGGTCGTCGACGAGTACCTTGCCTATCATGCGGTAGTGCACGGCAGTTGGGGACTCTCTCGCTTCTATGACGAGCAGCGACGTACTCTCGAACAAAGCCTTCACAAGGCGGAGGAGCAACTGTCGCGTTTTACGGATGCCGAAGGCGTCGTCTCGCCGAAGGACGAGATCCAAGCGACGGTCCGGCAGGTCGGCGAGATCAGCAGCAGTCTGCGCGAAGCCAATAACAGCATCTCCGGCACCGAGGAGCGCATCCGCGCCATTCGCGATCAGGTCGCCTCGCAGCCCGAGGTGGTTAAGCGCTCCCAATCCGTCGAGATCAGCCCCGTCATTACCCAGCTCAGTACCCAGCTGGTGGACCGGGAAGTCGATCGCGTGACACTGCTGCGGAAGTACACGGACAAAGATCGTCACGTGCGCGACAACTCGGAGGAAATCACCGATTTGAAAGCGAACATCGAGACCGAGCTGCGTGACCATCCGACAGTGGTCACCCACCAGCTGTTCCGCACCAACCCCATCCGCGAGGAGCGCTTGCGCACCTTGCTGGATCTGGAGAGCCAGCTGCGGGAAATGCGCGCTCGCCAAGCCATGCTCGATGAAGAGCTGAGCCGCGCCAATCGGCGGTTGGTCGCGTTGCAGCAGAAGAGCATCCAGTTCGACTATCTCGACGAAGAGGTCAAGAACCGGCGCGAATCCTATGAGCTCTACGTCAAACGTAAAGAGGAAGCACGCATCAGCCAAGCCATGGACGAGCAGAAGCTGGTGAACATTGATGTTGTACAACGCCCCGCCCTGCCACTGCCGCGGTCGGATATGGCACGCATATCAGTGGCGTTGGCGGTTATTGCCGGGCTTACGATCGGAGTGGGAGGGGCGTTCGCTCGCGAGTACGTCAGCCACTCGATGCGTGCGGAGAGCGATGTCGCGCAGTACTTGCACCTCCCGCTGTTGGCGAGCATCGGTGAGATCAAAGGGTAAGAACAGGCGTAACGACATTGAGCAAGATATACGAAGCGCTCAAGAAGGCGGAGCAAGATCGCGAGCGGACACAGGTGCGTGCCCGTGCTCGCCCGTTGTCGCCAGGTGCGGCAGGCGACCAAGAGCACGGTGCAGAGGAGGACTATCAAAAACTCCGCGCCAGCCTAGTCTCGTTTGCGGTCCCGTCGGGGCTGCATATCATTCTGGTCGCGGCGCCACGGCACGGCGAGGGCGCCACGACGGTGGCCATCGGTTTGGCGAATGCGCTGGCGCGAGAACGGGACTCGCGGGTGCTGTTGCTGGAAGGCAATCTGCGTACCCCGAGCTTCGACGGCGTGCTGCCGTTGGCGACGGAGAGCGGGCTTGCCGACTTCATGGCCGGGCGTGCCGCGCCCGAGGCGCTGGTGGTGCGGTTGGACGGCTTGAACTTCTCGGTGATCGCTGCGGGCGGTACCTCCAGCGGGCCTATGGACTTCGAACTTTGGGAATCCTTGCTGGAGCGCCTCCGACCGCAATTCGATTTCATCGTCGTCGACGGTCCGCCGATCAACAGCTATGCCGACAGCAGTATCCTCGCGACCAAGGTCGATGGGGTGATTTTGGTGGTGGAAGCCGATCGCACGCCGGTCGCCGATGCCGAGACGGCGAAACGGCAACTCGACAAGGTGGGCTCACGCATCCTGGGCGTGGTGCTCAACCGGCGCCGATCGTACATCCCCGCATTTCTGGAACGCCTCCTGTGAGAGAGGAAACGTAAGTGCAAAAGGTGGGCGCCACACCAGCTGTCCGCCGCGGCATTTTGTCGGGAGCCCTGGTCGTCGGGATCATCAACAACGTCCTGGGTGCGATATTTCTGATCCTCCTCACCTACAAGGTTTATAGCGAGGAAGATTGGTGGTTCATGTGGATCCCGGAGATGCATCTGTCGATATTCATTATCGTCGTATTCTACATCGCGAATACGCTGAATGGCCCCGACCCTCACTGGCGAGCCCTGGTTGGGGTGCTCTGAGCGAGTAGGAGGAACTCGGTGCAAGCGGTCGGTACTGGCCAACGGCCTCCTTCATCGCGTGGCTTGCTACCAGCGGTGAGCCTGGTGTTCCTCGGCGCGTTGGTGGCGGTGGGGATGATGGTGGTCGGACCGATGGCGTTCCTGCCGGTCTTCGGGCTCCTGTGTTTTGCGCTTGTGGTGGTGCGGCCTGAGTACGGGATCGGCTTGTTTATGTCGGCCTTTCTGATCACCTACCCGGAAGCGTTGCAGGGGACCGGATCGCTAACGATCAACAATGTGCTGGGCGCGTTGTTCCTCGTCCTGCTCAGTTACAAGACGTACCGCGAGAGGGATTTGTGGTTCTTGCGGCGTCGGGAGCTGCAGCTGTTGGGGTTCATTTTTCTGGCCTTTACCATAGGCGGCTGGTTCAACGCCCCGGATGCCCGGCTGGTGCCCTTGATGGGCCAGCTGGACACGGCCGCCGAAAGTCCCCGGACCTTCTTGACTCGTAGTGCATTTACAATATTCTTCGTCAACTATATCACGACACCAGGACAGATAGTAAGGATTTATCTGCTCATCACTGTGCTCATGGTGATGACCGCTTTGTCCGGCGTGCAGGGTGTGTTGCAGGGCGGCGGGCTGCACGGGTACCGCGCCGTCAGCAGCGAGGTCATTGCGGCGGCAGCTAACCCCAACCGGTTGGCGATGTTCGCGATCATGCCCATCGCCGGGCTCTGGTACCTGACGCGGTCGCTGCGGGTGCCGGTGTTGCTCGTTTTCGTCCTGCCGCTCATTGCGGGGCTGGCGCTGGCGGTGTTCATGACCGGCTCCCGCAGCGGTCTGTTGGGTCTAGGGGTATGCGTCGCCGCCATCTTGATAAAAGAGCGGTTGAAGTTGGTGCAAATCCTCACGCTCGGTTTGGTTGGTATCTTGGTGTTGCTGCTGGTGCTTACGCTGGTGCCGCAAAAGACCCTCGATCGGATCACCAATATGCCATTTACGCAGGGCGGGGAAACGGGATTGGGGGCGGGCTCAGTCGAGCGCCGGATGTACGGCTGGGAAATCGCCTTCAAAATGTTCAAACAGCACCCGTTCATCGGTGTCGGCATCGGCAATTGGTCGCTGGCGCGCTATTTAAACGACCCCGATCGCATCACGGCTGCACCGCACAGCTCGTATGTTCTCGCTTTGGTCGAGGGTGGTTTGGTGACCCTGATCGCCTTCCTGTATCTGCTGTGGCTAACGTGGCGGAACCTTCGCTCGGTTATGCCGTACATCAGGGCCCCCGGTTCACCCCTGGCAAGTCTGAGATGGATCGTCCACAGCGTCGAGGTCGATTTGTATGTCTTGGCCTTCTTTTCGCTGTTTGCTGACTTGTGGCAATTCGTGACTCTGTTTTTGCTCGTTGGCTTGAGCATTGTCATCAGCCGTCTGGCCGAACAACGGGCGTTGGAAGAAACCGTGGCAGTGTGAGTGAGAGACCGGTGGATTCCGCAACGTACGCCGCCTTCCTGCGGGCGATCGGGCATCGTGTGGTGCAGACGCGCTCGGCGTACTGGTACGACGCCAACAAGGTGTTCTTCCTCAGTGCTCCGGCGCATCGGGTGTACGCGCCCGGGGACGACGAGTTGCGGACCGTGTTGCGGCGGTTTCCCTGTCTGGGCGTGCGCTTTGCCGCCCCGCTCGAGTCAACGGGCAAGCTCAGCTACCAGATTGTCTGTGACAACCAAAGGTACGGATTGGAGGCCCTCAGCGCGAACGTGCGCAGCAAAGTGCGTCGCGGCCTCAAACGCTGTGAGGTGGCGGCGGTGCCGCTGCCGAAAATCGCCGACGCCGGCCGGCGCGCCCATCAGGACACTTTGGCGCGCCAAGGTCGGGACGGCGTCCTTGACGGCAGCCGTTGGGACCGCTTCTGGCTTGCTGCCGCGTCGACGCCAGGCTTTGAGGGGTGGGGCGCATGGATCGGCGACGCCCTGGCAGCCTTCCTGGTCAGTGTCACGTTCGACGACAGTGTCGAGTTCCTTCTGGCACGCTCGTGCACGGACGATCTCGGGGCGTATCCGAACAACGCGCTGATCTTCCACGTGACCGAGGAGATGCTGGTGCGACGCCGGGTGCGCGAGATCACTTTTGGGCTGGAGTCGCTGGAACCGGTGGGTCCGCTGGACCAGTTCAAGTTCAGCATGGGATTCCGCCCCCGTCCGTTGCGGCAACGTATCGTGTTTCATCCGTTGCTCCGCGTTGTGCTGCGCCACGCGGCGGTGCGAGCCGGGTTGCATCGCTGGACCGAGCGCAAAGGTGCACATGCAGTTTTCTGGAGAAAGGCAGCTGGCGTACTGCGCTTTGCGGAGGAGGGTGGTCTGTAGGTCTGCGATGGCCAAGCTCGCGTATCTGTTCCCAGCGTTCCCGGTCTTTCATCAGACGTTTGTCCTCTGGGAAGTCATGGGCCTGCGCCGTAACGGCGTCAATCCGAAGATCTACTCGCTGCGCCGCCCCAGTGCCCGGCAACAACCCGAAGGAGAACAGTTGGTCCGCGATGTGACCTACCTGCCGGCTGCCATTTCAGCGGAGGTGCAGCGGGCGAACTGGCGGTTGCTGCGGGCCGCTCCGCGCCGCTACCTGGGCTTGTACATCGCTGTGTTCAGGGCGTGGCGAACGGGTGCGGACACGCCGAACCGTGACAGAGGATCGAAACGCCGGCCCGCGATGCTGTACGACCGGCTGCGCGGTTGGTTCAACACGCAGCCATTCCTCTACTTGTGCAAGTCGCTCTGGCTCGTCCCCACCGCCGTGTATTTGGCCGAGCAAATCGGGGCCGAGGGCATCACGCATGTGCACGCGCATTGGGCCAGCTATCCCGCCACGGTGGCCTACGTCGTCTCCCTCGTCTCCGGGGTCTCGTTCAGTATCAGCGCGCATGCGTACGACATCTACATGGTGCAGCGGATGCTGCCCGCGAAACTGCGTGCAGCCCGATTCGTCGTGACCTGCGCTCGGACGAACGCGGACTTCTTGAAACAGCTCGCCGGGCCGGAGGTGGAGCGGAAGATCATTGTCAGCTACCACGGCGTCGACGTCGGCCGGTTCGCTCCTCCTCCGAAGCATGCTGCCGCAGCGCGCCTGCGGATCGTCTCGTGCGGCCAGCTGGAACAGTACAAGGGGATGCACGTGCTGATCGACGCCTGCGCGCAGCTGCAAGGGCGGGGGATCCCGTTGGAATGCCGGATCATCGGTGAGGGGCTGCAGCGCCGGCTGCTGGAGCGCCAGATCGAACGCCTGGGGTTGGGACAGACCGTCCATCTCGTTGGGTCGCGACCGCAAGCCGAGGTGGCGGAGTTCCTTGCCACGGCGGATGTGTTCGTACTGGCCAGCGAGCAGAACGGCAAGTTCGGGCGCCGCGACGTGATCGCAAACGTCATCGTGGAAGCCATGGCGGTGGGCCTGCCGGTGGTAGCCTCCCGTGTCCTCGGGGTCGAAGAGCTCGTGGAGCACGGCGCCACCGGTCTGCTGGTGCCGCCGAACCGCGCCGACGAATTGGCTGACGCGATGGCGGCGCTGGCATCCAACGCCGACGAACGGGGGCGCTTCGGCGAAGCTGGACGGCGGCGGATTCTGCGGGATTTTGACAGTAGCAAGAATGTCCAGCGGCTGACGTGGCTGCTGACCGGATCGACGGATGATGACATCGAACGCTTGGCCGCCGCATCATAACACGGCGACGGCTCCTGCCGACGCACGCCCGCGGCCTGATCAGCCTGAAGCCGTCATCGTCCCCATGCGCAGTGACCATCTCGCGGGGGCAGTGCGGCTGCATCAGCTGCTGTTCCCCAACGAGATGCTGGCCCAGCTTGGTTCGCGGGCCGTGCGGGCGCTGTATCGCACCTATCTCGAGAGCCCACGGTGCCTGGCGTTCGCGGCGGTCTGGGATGAAGCCCTTGTCGGCGTGGTCTGCGGGGCGATTGGTCCGGGGTTCATCAAAGAGGTGATACGCCGCCATCCCTGGGTCATTGCGAGTGCCGCGGCGACCCAACTGCTGTGGGCGCCGGGCGCAGTGCGCGGAGTCGTGCCGTTCTTGCGGCGCGGGACCGATCCCTGGCCGGGTGACCCAGCGCAACGGTTCTACTGGCGCATGATCATGATCGACCCGGAATGGCGCGGACACGGTGTGGTGGTGCCGTTGGTGCGCGCATTGTTGCATGAGGCCCGTCGGCGCGGCGCCCGCGAGGCGTGCTCGGCGACGTACGATCATAATCTCCCGATGGTTTGGGTGCAGAAGGTGTTTGGGTTCGAGGGTCGGGTCGCGGGGCCCGGCCCGCGTCACTACCGGCTCGATCTGGAAAAATTGAGATAGATAATGACTGCAGCGAGGCGTGAGGCCACGGTATCCGAAAACGAAAGCAACACGGCGGGCGCTTGCGTGGAGATCCTCGAAGCCGTGCGCCGCGATCCGACGTACACCAATCACTGCCGTGCTCTCGAACAGTTGCGGGCGGCTGGCCTGGTCGCGCCGGCCGGTGCGCGGCGGGTGGCCCTGCTGAGCAACTTCACCGTTGACCCGCTCGTCACGTGCCTGACGGTTCAGGGACATCTCAACGCCTTCGCCCTGGACCTCTACCTCGGCCCGTACAACGAGTACGCGCAAGAGATCCTCAACGAGAGCAGCGGCCTGCATCGGTTTGCGGCAGACATTGTCGTTGTGGCGGTGACGGCGGAAGCAGTGGTGCCCGCAGCGCTCGCGGAGCCCTGGCACGATGCAGCGGCACGAAAACAAGCGCTGGAGCAGGGACTGGCCGACCTGACGGCGCTGCTGGCGGCTTTGCGGGCGCGGTCAAAGGCAAGCATCGTCGTGGCCAATTTTGCACGCCACGAGACTTCTCCCCTGGGGACCCTCGACTGGCAGGAACCGCTCGGTGTCGAGCGCGCCATTCAGCAACTTAATCATGGGCTCGCGGATTGGGCGCTGACGCAGGGCCACGTGTACGTCTTCGACCTCGCCGGTCTGTGTGCCGCTTTCGGTCGCGAGCGGGCGTTCGATCCGCGCTTGCGCCTGCTGGCCGATCAGCCGTTCGCCACCGCATTCGTGCCGCGGTTGGCGGCGGAGCTCCTGCGCTACCTGCGTGCCACGAGCGGGCCGACGCGCAAGTGTCTGGTGCTCGACCTCGACAACACGCTGTGGGGCGGGATCCTCGGTGAAGACGGCTGCGCACGGCTGCGACTGGGCGGCGACGCCGTGGGTCAGGCGTATCGCGAGTTTCAGCAAGCCATCCTCGGGTTGCATCGGCGCGGCATTCTGCTGGCCCTCTGCAGCCGCAACGATGAGGCCGAGGCCATGTCGGTCGTGGGCACACATCCCGGCATGGTGCTCCGCCCCGAGCACTTTTCGGCTGTGCGCGTGAACTGGGGAGACAAGGTCAGCAACCTGCAAGCGCTCGCTGCGGAACTGAACGTCGGCCTCGACAGCTTCGTGTTCATCGACGACGATCCCTTCGAGCGCCAGAGTGTGCGGGAGCGGCTGCCGCAAGTGCTGGTCGTGGACCTGCCGCGCGATCCCGCGCTGTACCGCAGCACGCTGCTGCAGCTCGATGCGTTCGACACGCTGCGGGTGACCAGCGAGGATCGCGCGCGCGGCCGCATGTATCAGGAGCGGCGTGCCCACGAGCGCCTGCGAACGGAAGCCGGATCGCTCGAGGCGTACCTGGCCGGCTTGCAGATGGAGATCACCGCCGTGCCGCTGCGTGGCCCGACGCGGACCCGCTTGTTCCAACTCGTGCACAAGACGAATCAGTTCAACCTCACGACGCGGCGGTACAGTGAGGCCGAGTTCGAAGCCTTCACTGGGGCTGCGGATTACCGCGTGTTCGGCGTGCGTGTGCAAGATCGGCTGGGCGACAGCGGCGTCGTGGGTTTGGTGGTCTTGCGTCTGGCCGGTGAGACGTGCGAGATCGACACGTTTCTGTTGAGCTGCCGCGTGTTGGGCCGCTCCATCGAGAGCGCCGTGCTTGCCTACGCCGTCAAACTGGCGCGCCAGGTGCACGCCAGCCGCATGCGCGGCCGCTATATTCCCACCGCCAAAAACGGCTTGGTGCGCGATTTCTACCAACGGCACGGTTTCACCCTCGCCGGTCATGAGAACGCGGCCGAAGTTTGGGAAGTCGAGTTGAGTGGCTTCGAGGTGCCCACCTCACTGTGGGCGCAGGTACGAGGAGAGCTGGAGGAACATCAAGACTGATGAGGCATCTGTGTGGCCTGGTCGCCGAGGTCCTGGGCGTCGAACGTGATGTGGTCGGCCCCGAAACCGGACCACTGCTGCTGCCGAAATGGGACTCGCTCAATCACATGCGTATCGTCGCTGCTGTGGAAGAATCCTATGGAGTTCAGTTGACAACCGATGAGATTGTCAACGTGCTGAACGTGACGGACCTCGCCACGCTTCTGCGGGAAAGAGGGGTGGAGCCGTGAGCCCAATCTGCCCCGCCGGTCCGAGATGAATCTGCTGTTTACCACGCCGAGTTTTCGTAAGTGGGGAGGGGCCGATGAGGTGGTGGTGATGCTGGCCGAGTATTTCTGCCAGCGCGGGCACCGGATCGTGATCGCCTCGGAAGATACGCCGGCGACCCTACAAGGTCGATTCTCCGCTGCGGGCGTGCACTACCCGTTGCCGCTGAAGCAGCGGGCGCCGTGGACCGTCGCTCGCAACGTGGTGGGTATCATGCAGATTGTGCGGCGCGAACGCATTGATCTCATCAGCTCGCACGAAAAGAAAACCTCGGCGCTGTGCATGCCGAGCGAATGGGTGCTCGGGGTTCCCGTCGTCCACACTGCCCACACGCAAGTGACGAACTGGCGGGCGAGTTGGTTTGGCAATCTGGGGAGGCACGTTGTCGCCAACAGTGAGACGACGCGGGATTATTTGATTCGTGCACTGCATGTACGCCAGGAAAACATCGCAGTGATTTTCGATGCCCCGCGCTTGATGCCCGCGCCGTCACCCGCCGACGTCGAGCGCGTGCGCGCGGAGTTGGGGATCGCACTGAGCCAGCCGGTGCTGGTTTGCCTGGGACGGCTCGCCGAAGACAAGGGGCATGCAGTCCTGTTGCAGGCCATGCTGGCGATTCGCAGGGAGTTTCAGGATGTTCGGCTGCTGATTGTCGGTAAGGGCCACTTGCGCCGGAGCTTACTCGAACTGACTCAATCCCTGGGCTTGGATGGCACGGTTACGTTCATGGGGTATCGCGACGATGTCAGTGCGATCCTCGGCGCGGCAACCCTCGCCGTCCACCCTTCGGTCGTCGACGCGGTGCCGTTTACAAACATGGAGTGCCTGCGGCTGGGAACCCCAGTGGTGACGACGGCGGTCGGCGGTATCTCCGAAGTGATTCGCGATGGGGAGACGGGGATTCTGGTGCCACCACATGACCCGGCTGCTTTGGCCGAAGCCGTGTGCCGAGCCCTGCGGGATCCCGCCACGCTGCGGGCGCTCACGGAAAGGGGGCGCAAGGAGGTTCTCAGGCGCTTCGATCCCGCCGTGATGTGCGAGCAGTATCAAGAGTATTTCGCCCAGGTCTTGCGGCGCAGCTTACACCCGGGAGCCGGTGGGCGGGCGCACGAACCGCAGGCAGGAATGGGGGCGGCGTGTCAATGATGCGCGTGCTGGTGACTGGGGCGACGGGGTTCTTCGGGCGGCATCTGGTCGCGTGCTTGCAAGAGGCCGGCTGCGACGTTGTGGCTGCTGACGCCAGCGTGTGTCCTACGGGACATGGAGTGACGAGCATCCAACTCGACGTGTGCGACCGCCGCGCGATGCGCGGCGTCATCGCCCGAGACATCGAGATAATTTTTCATTTGGCGTTCAGCCGGGTTCGCCCCGCCCACATGACTCTGACGGCGCTCGAAGGAACCGCCGCGGTGTTGGAGGAGGCGGCGCAAGCACGCCGACCGCCGCGCGTCGTACTGGCGTCTTCAGGCGCGGTGTACGGTTGGGCGAGCAACCGCAGCCCCCTGACCGAGGAGGCGCCTACCGCCCCGGCGACGTTCTATGGCGTCGTCAAGCTCGCGCAGGAACACCTGGCGGCGGGCTACGCACGCACCGGAGCGTTACACGTCGTCATCGTGCGGCCGTTCAATCTCGTTGGACCCGGTGAAGACGGCACGTTGGTGACCGGGGCGCTGGCGCTGCAGATTGCGCGCGGCGAGCGGGCGGGCCGGCGTTTCGAGGTGCGGGCGGGCAACTTGGAAGCCTACCGGGACTTCGTCGATATCCGCGACGCGGCGCGGGCGTTCGTTGCCGCAGGGCACTCCGGGGCATCGGGCGAGGTGTTCAACGTGTGCACCGGGCGTGCCGTGCAGATCAAGGCGGTGCTCGATCCGCTCCGCCGCGCTGCGCGCGCGCCGTTCGACGTCGTATCGCATGCGGCAGGTGGCGGACCCGACATCCCGTACCAGGTCGGGAGCGCGGCCCGCCTCCAAGCACGCACCGCATGGACGCCGTGGTTTGCCTTGGATCAGTCCCTGAATGATTTGTTGGACGACATGCGGGACAGAGTGAAAGCTGATGCGGCTTGACGGAAGACGTGTGCTGGTGACGGGCGCGGGTGGATTCATTGGCAGCCACTTGGCCGAAGCGTTGGTGCGCGCCGGCGCCCGCGTCAGCGCCCTGACGCACTATAGCTCGCGTGAGGATGACGCCAATCTGGACGGCCTCAACGCCGAGGTGCGGGCGCAGATCACCATCGTCCGCGGCGACGTGCTTGATCCACACGCAGTGCGCCGCATTACCAAAGGCCAGGAACTGGTGTTCCATCTGGCGGCCCAGATCGCCATCCCGTACTCCTACGCATCGCCGCAGATTTTTCTTGACACGAATGCTGGCGGGACGCTGCACGTCCTGGAAGCCGCGCTGGCGAATGATGTCAGCCGCGTCCTGCACACCTCGACCAGCGAGGTCTACGGCACTGCCCAGTACACGCCGATCGACGAAACACACCCGCTGCAGGCGCAGTCGCCGTACGCCGCGAGTAAGATCGCTGCGGATAAGATCGCCGAGAGCTTTCATTGCAGCTTCGATCTGCCAGTGGTGACGGTGCGCCCGTTCAACACCTTTGGGCCACGCCAGTCCTCGCGCGCCATCGTGCCGACCATTATAGGGCAGTTGGCTTCGGGTGCGCCGCGTCTACACCTGGGCTCGCTGGAACCGGTGCGTGACCTGAACTTCGTCAGCGACACGGTGGCCGGGTACCTGCACCTGGCACAGGCGGACGGTGTTGTGGGACGGGTGTTCAATCTCGGCTCCGGCGTCGGGGTGACCGTCGGAGAGCTGGCGGAGCGGCTCATGCGGATCGCCGAACGCCAAGTGCCGATCGACTGTGAGTTGGAACGGACCCGCCCGGGGGCCAGCGAGGTATTCACGCTGGTGTGCGATAGCGGGCGTGCGCGGGCTACGGGCTGGCAGCCCGTGGTTACGTTGGAGGAGGGGCTGAGACGGACATGGGAAATCGTGGCGCGCAACCCGTCGGCGTTGCGCACGGCCGTGTTCCGACCGTGAGGGGCATATGGAGGCGGTGATCCTCGCAGGGGGAAAAGGGCGGCGTTTGCGGCCTTACTCGACGGTGTTTCCAAAGCCGCTCATGCCGTTGGGCGACCGGCCGATCCTGGAGATCCTCATTCAGCAGCTGGCGGCGCAGGGGGTGCGCGACATTTACATTGCGGTCGGGCATCTCGCCGAGTTGGTGACTACCTTCTTCGGCGACGGCCGCAAGTTGGGGGTCCGCATCGAGTATGTGCGCGAGGACACTCCATTGGGCACCGCCGGAGCCCTCGGGCTGCTGGACGGCACACTCAAGGAGACGTTCCTGCTCATGATGGGCGACGTGCTGACCGACTTGCGTTTTCAGGACCTGATCACCTATCACCGGACGCAGGGGGCTGTGGCCACCGTGTCGCTGGCGCCGCGCAAGGTCGAGCTCGACTTCGGCCTCGTCGAGCTCGACGAAGGGCTCGGCGTCGTGGGATGGCGGGAGAAGCCGACGCTGGAGTACCTGGTCAGTATGGGGATTTACGCACTTGAGCCCTCTGCCCTGAGCCCGTTGGCGGTCGGGGTGAAGTGCGACTTCCCCGATTTGGTGCGGGAGCTGCTCGAGCAAGGTCGCCGCGTGCAGGCATACGTCCACAAGGGGTACTGGTTGGACATCGGGCGGCCGCAGGATTATGAAGCCGCCAACACGTTCGTCGAAGAACACCCGGAGATGTTCCCCATGGTGGTGCCGACGGAAGGAGGGGAGAGGTGATGCGTGCGCCCGAAAAAGATGGCGCCGTGGAAGGGGAACGGCACTCCGTGCCGTTTTTTCGGCCGGACATTGGGGAAGAGGAGATCGCCGCGGTTGTGGAAACGCTCCGTTCGGGATGGCTCACCGTCGGGCCGCGAACGCAAGCGTTTGAGGAGGCGTTTGCCCAGGCTATCGGTGCTCGTTGCGCGGTGGCGGTGAACTCATGCACCGCGGCCTTACACCTGGCGCTCGACGCCTTGGATATGAAGCCCGGCGACGAGGTCATTACCAGCACGTTCACGTTCACCGCCACGGGAGCGACCATCGTGCATGCGGGAGGGCGGCCGGTGCTTGCGGATTGCGACCCGGACACGCTCAACCTCAACCCGCAGGATGTGGCCCGCAAAGTGACGCCGCGGACGCGCGCCCTCGTGCCAGTCCACTTCGCCGGGCACCCCGCACGCATGGACGAGTTGTTGGACATCGCGCGCCGGCACCGTCTCACGGTCATCGAAGATGCGGCGCATGCGCTGCCGGCGCGCTACCGCGGCCGGCAGGTGGGTACGATCGGTGATGTCACGGCCTTCAGTTTCTACGCCACCAAGAATCTCACCACCGGCGAGGGCGGCATGTTGACGATGGCCGATGCCGAGCTGGCCGAGCGCCTGCGGCCACGCCGGCTCCACGGCATGAGCCGCGATGCCTGGCGGCGCTACACCGCGGAGGGGGCGTGGCGGTACGACGTGTCGTACCCCGGCTTCAAGTACAACATGACCGACATCGGCGCAGCCATGGGCCTGGTGCAGCTACGCCGGCTCCCGGCGCTGCACCGGCGGCGGCAGCAGATCGTCGCCTTGTACAACGAGCTGCTGACAGATCTCGAGGAGCTGGAGCTGCCGACGGTGCGTCGCGAGGTCGAGCATGCGTGGCACCTGTATGTGCTGCGGGTGCGACCGGAGCGATTGACCATCGACCGCGACGCGCTGATCGAGCGCCTGAAGGCCGAAAACATCGGCACCAGTGTCCAGTTCATCCCGCTCCATCTGCACTCCTACTACCGCACCGCTTTTGGTTACCGGCCGGAGCAGTTCCCGGTTGCCTCTGCCGCTGCAGACACCATTTTCTCCTTGCCATTATACACGCAAATGGGGGACGATGACGTTCGGTACGTGGCCATGACCCTGCGGAGAATCCTGCATGCACATCGACGCTGATGTTGGCCCAGGTGGCTCGCGCTTGGCGGGAGAAGACGGCGCCGTGGTCGCGAGTGAAGGGCACGGCACGAAGCCGGGGCGGATGCAAACGGAACCCCGCCGGGCCATGACGCCGATTGGTACGGCAGGTAAGCACTGCGTCGATTTTTTGATTGCTTTATTGGGGGTCGTCTGTTTACTACCGCTATTAGCCTTGGTGGCCGTGCTCATCAAGCTCGACTCACCGGGGCCGGTGTTCTTCCGTCAGAAGCGCGTCGGGTGCAACGGGCGGCCGTTTGAGATCTTCAAGTTCCGGACGATGGTACAAGGCGCCTATCAAATGGGCTCGCGGTTGACCGTGAAACGGGATCCCCGGATTACGCGCCTGGGGCAGCTGCTGCGCTGGTCGAAGATCGACGAGTTGCCACAGCTGCTGAACGTGCTGCGGGGGGAAATGAGTCTCATCGGCCCCCGACCAGAAGATCCATGCTTCGCAAAATTCTATACCCTCGAGCAGCGCCGCGCCTTGCTGGTGCGCCCCGGAATGGTGGGCCCGAGCCAGATCCTGGGACGCGATGAGATTGAGGACTACCCGGAAGGCATCAAGGATACCGAACGATTTTACATCGAACACATCCTGCCCCCGAAGCTGCAACGCGATGTCGACTACGTCGACCACGCCACGTTTTGGAACGACATGGGGTTGTTGGTCAAGGGCGTGTGGATCACGGTGCGCGGCGCATTTCGTGCCAAGTATTTGTGGCGGCGCCGGCGGCGGATTGCGCTGATGGGCGTGGATTTGGTGCTGGCAATGCTGGCGTACATGCTCGCACTCTTGCTCCGCTTCGAGTGGCAGTGGCCCACGGCGGAGTACGCCTGGCAGACCTTGGCGCTCATCGTGCTGCTCCGCCCGCCGTTGCTGCTGTATTTCGGCGCCTACCATGGCATCATTTCCTATTTTGGGCTGTGGGACCTGGTGGCGCTATTCAAAGCGGTTTCAGTTGGGTCGATTGCGGTTGCCGCTCTGACCTATTTCGGCGGCTCACAGGAGCACCCACGGTCCGTGTTCGTCCTCGATTGGGCGCTCTTGTTGTTTCTGCTGACGAGCACACGCTACGCACTGCGTGCGTGGGTACGCCGTCACCCGCGGGGCCGTGTCCGGGCCCGCGAGAAGGCGATCATCGTGGGGGCGGGCAATGGGGGTGAGCAGATCAGCCGCGCCCTGACTGAAGATCCGAGCTCCAGCTACACCCCGGTTGGATTCATCGACGAGTCGCACGACCGCTGGGGTTCGCGCATTCACGGCGTCAAGGTATTGGGGGGCGCCTGCGAGCTCCGGCTGGCGCTGTCGGCGAACGGAGTCCGCGTGGTGTTCGTTTGCCTCTCGGATTTGTCGGGCAGCGTCGTTGAAGAGGTGCGGCAAGTATGCGCGGCTGCCGGCGTTGAATGCCGGATGGTGCCGGGGTTCACTGAGCTGTTGAATACGGAGAGTTTTACGGTCGAGCGTTCAGGTTTGCACGCAGTTGGCGGCGCGAAGTAAAAAGGCGAGCGGAGTAGTAAAGAGGGGAATGCAGGCCACCGATCCGCACGTCAGTCGCCGATCCCCGTCAGCAGAGGCAGCGTCAGGAGGGAGTTCATGCGAGACGATATTGTTCTGGTAACGGGGGGCGCGGGCTACATCGGTGCTCACCTGGTGCGCAAACTGTTGCGGCGCGGCTATCGGGTGCGTGTACTCGACAAGTTTCTGTACGGTGAGCATGGCATTGCCGAGCTCCGCGGCGACCCCAACCTGGAATTGCGTTACGGGGACATCTGCAACATTCGTGATGTAGTGCATGCGGTGAACGGGGTGCGGGCGGTGGTGGCGCTTGCCGCGCTGGTCGGCGATGCGGCCTGTGACCTGGATCCGCAGGAGGCGCTCACGACAAATTTCGAGGCCACCCGTTGCCTGTTGGAGAGCTCGCGTGAGGCTGGTGTAGAACGGCTGGTGTTTGCTTCCTCTTGTAGCGTCTACGGCGCCAACGGCGATGAGCTCCTGCGAGAAGGTTCGTACTTGCATCCAGTATCACTCTACGCGCGGACCCGGATCATGTCGGAAGAGGTGCTCGTGCAGGAGCATGGGCCGGTTGAAGTCGTCATCCTGCGCCTGTCGACCGTGTGCGGCTTGTCGCCACGCATGCGTTTCGATCTGATGGTCAATACGATCACGGCCCGTGCCAGCGTCGAAGGGCGGGTGCGCATCGTTGGCGCCAATCAATGGCGGCCGCACATTCATGTGCAGGACGCCGCGGAGGCGTTTCTGCTCGCCGTCGAAGCGCCGTCCAAGGCGGCAGCGGACGGCGTCTTCAACGTCGGCGGTGATGCTCTCAACTTTACCGTGGCAGAAATTGCCAACAAGGTCGTGCAGCAAATCCCCGGGACTCTGGTCGAGTACTTCGAGCACATCGAAGACCGTCGCAGCTACCGTGTCTGCTTCGAGCACATTCGCACGACGCTCGGCTTCGTCCCGGCGCGCACAGTCGATGATGCCATCCGCGAGGTGCGCACGGTGCTGCAGACCGGCGAGGTGCAAAACTACGGCGACGAGGTGTATCACAACGTGAAGCAGTTGCAGCGCAACAGCCGTCAACGGGTTCCTGCCTGATTCCCTCGTTGTCTGTCGGATTAGAGCGTATGTTGTCCACGAGGCGCTTCCGCGTCGCCCTCGTCGGGTGCGGCCGGATTGCACAAGTCCAGTGCGGCTATCTCCGCCAGTTGCCGCAAGTTGAAGTGGTCGGCGCCTGCGACCTCAGCCGCGAGAGCCGCGAGGTGTTTGCCGCCCGTTGGCAGGTGCCCACGTATATCGACATAGACGAGCTGCTGAGCGCCGCACAACCGGACGTCGTCCACGTGCTCACCCCACCGGCCACGCATGCGGCGCTCGCCATTCAGTTGTTGGAAGCCGGCGTCCACGTGTTGGTCGAAAAGCCCATGGCACTGACGGTTGCCGAGGCCGACGCGATGCTCGCCACCGCGCAGCGTACCCAGAGGGTTCTCACCGCGGACCACAACCGCTGGTTCGACCCGGTCGTTCAGCAGGCCCGCTCGCTTCTCGATTCCGGGCAGCTCGGTTCCTTGGTGGGGGTGGAGGTGTTTCAAGGGGCCGCAGCGGGTGAAGCCGAAGCGCCGGCTGGACAAACCGGGCACTGGAGCGTCGAGTTGCCGGGCGGCATCTTGCACAATTTGGCGCCGCACCCCGTGTATTTGTTGCGTGGCTTCATCGGCGCGGTCGAGGATCTGCGCGTTGTGGCGCGGGCGGAGAGTGGACGCTTGCGTGAGGTGCGCGCCATCATCCGCGGCGAACGGGCTCTCGGGGGGCTGACGATCTCTCTGCGGACCCAGCCGTTCATGAATCGGTTGGTGCTCTACGGCACGGCGATGACTGCCGAAGTCAATCTCAACAACATGACACTGATCGTACGCCGCGAGCGACATGTCCCGAAGATGGTGGGCAAGGTGCTGCCGAACATCGATGAAGCCTTCCAACTGGTGCGGGCGACGGTTATCAATACGATCGACTTCATCCGTGGCCGCCAGCGGTACTATCCTGGCATGGGCATCCATTTCCGCGCCCTGTACGAGGCGCTCGCGAAAGGGCAGCCCCCGCCCGTGAGCGCCGAAGACGGACGCGAAGCCGTGTGGTTGATGGAGGAGATTTGGCAACAGGCCGGAGTGCCCATGCGCGGCGAGCTTTCCAAGGCGGTCAACACATGAAGGCGCTGGTAACCGGCGCGAGCGGGTTCCTCGGCCGCAGCATCGTGCGCCGCTTGCGACAGGAACAGGTGGAAGTACGTGCCCTGTTGCGCCCCGGACGCATCCTGAATGAGCCGGGCATCGAAGTGGTTGAGGGAGACATTTGCGACGATGCGGGCGTGGACAACGCTATCCGCGGCGTCGACTGGGTGATCCACGCCGCAGCGCGGGTCGAGACCTCGGGAAGCTGGGAGCAGTTTGCTGAAGTGAATGTCCGGGGGACCCGGCGGGTCATCCGTGCGGCCCACACGGCTGGCGTGCCACGTATCGTGCACATCAGCTCGCTCAGTGTGTATGCCGTTCCCCACGACGGCGTTACCGTGACCGAAGAAAGTCCGTACGAAAGCGAGGCGGATGCACATGGCGGGTACAGCCGTTCAAAGCTCGCTGCCGATCGCTTGGCGCTCGATGCTGCCCGCCGTGGCGCTCCGGTTGTCGTGCTGCGGCCGGCGCTGCTCTACGGGCCCGGCAAGCGGCCGTCCGCGGCGCGTCAAAGCTTCAATGCCGGACGCTTCAAGCTGATCCTGGCGCGGCCGGACTACCTGCTGCCGCTGGCCTACGTCGATAACGTGGCAGACGCCGTCCTGCTCGCCGCCCGTGCCGAGGACGCCGTCGGCAAGGCCTTCACGATTGTGGACGAGCATGTGCGCCAGGCCGATTATGTGACCCGATACCTGGCGGCATCTGGTGAAACCTGGCGTCCGGTGTTTCTCCCCGTGGGCCTTGTTGCCACGGCGGCGTCGGTGCTCGAACGCGCGTTGCGCCTGGCGCGGCGCCGCTCCCCGATCACCTATCACCAGGTCGTACGCGCCACCCGTAGCGCGCGGTTCGACTGCACGCGTGCCGAGCGACTACTCGGCTGGCGCCCGGCGGTGAATGTCGACGAGGGCCTGCGGCGCACCTTCGCGTCACTGCGGGAAGGGAGCGGCAACGCCAGCACGCCGGTGCCTCCCACGCAACCATGAAACCACTGGATCAGCCCACTGATCTCAAGCGCTACTACGAGGACAAGGACATTGCGACGGGGTACATGGACCGGCGTACCACCCAGCCACTCAACGGTGTGCTCCACGGGCGGCAGGTGGAGTTCCTCAACAAGGTCATCTCGACGCGTGCGCTGCGGATGCTGCTGGAGATCGCGTGCGGCCCGGGCCGCCTCACGGCGGCGATACGCGGCGTGCCGGTCGGGGTTGCCGTCGATGCCAGTCCGGCGATGCTGGAAACCGCGCAGCAGCGGATGAACGGGGCCGCGGGACGGTGGTCCTTCTTGCGCACGGATGCATTCGTGCTGCCGTTTCACTCGGGCGTGTTCGACGGCGCGTACACGCTGCGTTTCGTGCGGCACTTCCAGCTCGGTGATCGTCAGCGCCTCTACGCTGAGATCCGCCGCGTTCTGAAGCCGGGCGGGCTCTTCATGGTGGACGCCCTCAATCGCGACGTCTCCCAGCCGTTTCGTGTCCAGCGCGGGTTGGAACGTTACCACATCTACGACGTGCTCTATCGTCGTGACGAGATTGAAGCGGAGTTGCGGGACAACGGTTTTCGGGTAATTGCCACAGAAGGGATCATCAAGCACTTCCCCGTGCAGCGGCGCCTCAACCGCCTGCGCCGCGTGAGCGCGCTGCACGGGATTGCCAGAGCCCTCATCCGCTCGCTCGACCGCGTTCCGGGGAATAATCCCTCGAATTGGATGCTGCTGTGCGAGAAGACCGAGGAGGACAAGGCGGGTGCGTAGTGGCACATCTGAGCTCCCGGCGGTGAAGGGGCGACTGGCCGGTGCGACGTTTCAGTTTCGCACTGACGCTGCAGATTTGGCGGCGTATGCCGGCGTGCACTTGGCGATGCTGGCCAGTGATGAGAGCGGGTTGCCGGACGTTGATGCCACCCTGCGGTGGCACGAAGGCCAACCCCCGGAGGATCGCCTCGCGGCGTTCCCGTATCTGGCGCAGATGGAGCGTGTCGATCGAGATCTCTACGTGACGGCAGAAGAGTTCCACTGGTTTCGCGTCGACGACCTGCGCGACCTGTACGTGCATTTCGCCTGGCGCGCCGGCCGGCTGCAGATCGCGGGGGACTTCTTTCATCGCTTGGCGAATGACCGGCGGCGGGATCGGGCCAAACGCTTGCTGTACCGCAAGCGCGTGCCGGCCTTGCGGCAACAACGCTTCACGACCTTGCTGTATTACCTGGTGTACTACCCTTGTTGGTGGTGGCTCGAGCATACCCGGGATGTGCACCCGATCCACGCCGCCGGCATCTGGACCGATGCCGGCGTGATTCTGCTCGCCGGCGCGAGCGGCGTTGGCAAGTCTACACTGGCGGTTGCGCTTGGAACCTTGCCCGGAGCGAAAATGCTCTCAGACAGCTTCGTTCTGCAGAACAAGACCGACGTGTTCCCGGTCCGGGAGCCGCTGCTGTTGGATGGATGGAGCCGGCGCTGGCTCGGCAGCGCGGTGGACGAGTTGCAAGCGATCGATTGGCGATACTGTCTGCAGCGCACGGGGTATTGCCTGCCGCCGCATCGTCTGGCTGACAGCGGCCGCGCCGCCTTGCTGGTATTGCCCCGGCGCGCGTCCAAGACGTTCACGCGACGCATGACGGCAGAGCAGGCGCGGCAGCGAGTGAGCGCCGCCAACTTGATCATCAACGACCTGCGGCGCTACTGGGCGTTCGCCGCTGTGGTGGAGCAGATTGTGCCGAGTGGATTGGTCTCGCGGCGCGAGGCGCAGCTGAGCCGGTTGACGTCGGAGGTGCCGTGCCACGAGGTCGGCCTGACAGCCGACATGACCAGCCGCGCCGCCGCCGAGCGCATCATGCACTTGCTGCCTGGGAGACATTTACGCGCTGTCGCGTCACGCCCATGAGCCGTCTCCTCGGCGCGCGTGCGCCCATCGCGCTTGCGTGTACGCCATGATTCGGGTGCTGTTTGTTGAAGCCTCTTGCGGTGGGGTTGTCGGCGGCTCGCTGACGGGGCTGTATCATCTCATCCGCGGCCTCGATCGCAGCCGCTTCGAGCCGCTGATGGTATTGTACGAGCGTAAAGACATTGAGGCAGTGCTGCAAGTCGAGGAAGTGCCAGTGTATCATGTGCATCGACGCCGCATGCCGAAGGAGCATGGTCTGTTGAAGTACGAGACGTATCACCGCGCCAAGGGCGCGGGCGCGGTGCGTGCGGTTCTGCAGCTCGGGCGCCACGCTCTGCGGCTGGCGGTGGAAGAAGCACCGAGCGCGGCGCGCTTGGCCTGCATCATTCGGCGGGTGCGGCCTGACGTTGTCCATTTGGGAAACGGCGTGCGGGCGAACTTCGACGCCATCCTGGCTTGCTGGGCGACGCGCACGCCGTGCGTGTGTCACGTGAAGGGGTTCGAGAAATACTCCGGCCGCGAGCGCTGGGCGGCCCGCCGCGTCGATGCGTTGGTGTGCATGACGCGTGCCGTTGCGGAGCATTGCGAGCGGAGCGGCGTCCGCGGGCGCCGCACGCAAGTCGTCTACGATGCGCTCGATGAGGCGGCCTTCACGCCGCAGCGCGAGCCAGCTGCCGTGCGGGCCGAGTTGGGAATCAAGAATGGCGCGCCCTGTGTCGGGGTTGTGGGGAACGTCCAGCAGTGGAAGGGGCAAGCCGTCTTGGTCGAGGCGATGGCGCAGGTGCGACAAACGGTGCCGGAGGCACGTGGATTGATCGTCGGTGGTGTCCACCGGTCTGGCGCGGCTTACCACGGCCGGCTCAAAGAACGCATCCGCGAGTTGGAGTTGAATGAGTCCATTTCGGTGACCGGCTTTCGCCGGGACGTGGCGGATGTGATCAGCGCGTTGGACGTCGTCGTGCATACCTCCGTGCGTCCGGAGCCGTTCGGGCGCGTAATTCTGGAAGGCATGTTGTTGGGCAAACCGGTAGTGGCCAGTGCGGCCGGCGGCGTGCCGGAGCTGATTCGCGATGGCGACACCGGGTTTCTGACGCCGCCGGGAGACGCCGCCGCTTTGGCCGCCCGCTTGGTTCCGCTGCTGCAGGACGCGGGGCTGCGGCAACAAGTGGGGGCGCGCGCCCAGCGGTGGGCGCGTGCAGCCTTCAGCCTGCCGCGGCACGTCGCCGCCATGGCGGCGATCTACGAGGATCTCGTGAGAGGACACTGAAACGCATGCGTATTCTTGGGATTTCTTGCTTCTACCATGATGCCGCGGCCGCCTTGCTCGACGATGGCGAGCTGATCGCCGCCGCCGAAGAGGAACGCTTCAGCCGCAAGAAGCACGATTCCGATTTCCCCCGGCTGGCGATTCGGTACTGTCTGGAGGCCGCCGGAATCACTGCTGGTGATGTCGACTACGTCGTCTTTTACGAAAAGCCGTTCGTGAAGTTCGAGCGCATTCTGACCACGGCGCTCCAGGCGGTGCCGAAGTCCTGGAAGGTGTTCGGCGATGCGATGACCACGTGGCTGCTCGACAAGCTGTGGGTCAAAAACCTCATCCGCCAGGAACTCGGGATTGCCACCGACCGCATCTTGTTCAGCGAACACCATGTGTCGCACGCGGCGAGCGCGTTTCTGTGCTCGCCGTTTGACGAGGCCGCAATCCTCACCATCGACGGCGTCGGTGAATGGGCCACGGCCACCATGGGGCGCGGCACGGGCACGGACGTCAAGCTGCTGCGCGAGGTGCGCTTTCCGCACTCGGTCGGGTTGCTCTACAGCGCCTTCACCGCGTTCCTTGGGTTCGAGGTGAACGAAGGTGAGTACAAGGTCATGGGGATGGCGCCCTACGGCACGGCGCGCTACGTCGACGAGGTGTACAAGCTGATCCATCTCAATGCGGACGGCAGCTTCTGGCTCAACATGGATTACTTTTGCTTCCACCACTCGTCGACGCAGACTTACAACCGCAAGTTCCTCGACCTCTTCGGCGCGCCGCGCGATCCCGCCTGGCATTTCTTCACCGAGAGCTCCGGCTATCCCTCCTACTTCGAGCCGAAGCCGGCGAACTACCACGAGTTGGCGGCGAAGAATCAGCACTACGCGGACATCGCTGCCAGCATCCAGCGGGTGACGGAAGAGATCGTGCTCCAAATGGTGCGCAGCCTGCATCGCGACACCGGTCTCGACAAGCTGTGTCTGGCTGGTGGTGTGGCGCTGAACAGTGTGGCCAACGGGCGGATTATCCGCGAGACGCCGATGCGTGACGTGTTCGTGCAGCCGGCTGCCGGTGACGGCGGCGGCGCGTTGGGGGCGGCGCTGTACGTGTACCACTGCGTGCTGGGCCACCCCCGCAAGTTCCTCATGCGGCATGCGTACTGGGGCCAGGAGTTCGGTCAGGGAGCGACCAACGACTTCGCGCGCGGCTGCGGCTTGCCGTATCAGACCTACTCGCGTGAGGATGATCTGCTTGACGCGGTGGTCGAAGCGCTCGCCGCGGGCCAGGTCGTCGGCTGGTTTCAGGGGCGCTTCGAGTGGGGGCCGCGTGCCTTGGGGTCACGCAGCATTCTTGCCGATCCACGCCGCAGCGACATGAAGGAAATCGTCAACGTGAAGATCAAGTTCCGCGAGCCGTTCCGACCCTTTGCGCCCTCCGTCCTGGCGGAGAGCGCCGAGCGCTTCTTCGACCTGCCCGACGCCCCGAGTCACTACCCGGCGCGCTTCATGCTGTACGTGGTCGATGTCAAGGACGGGCAGGCTGAGGTGGTGCCCGCTATCACCCACGTCGACGGGACGGCGCGTTTGCAGACGGTGCACAAGGCGGAGAGCCCGCTGTACTATCGCTTGATCGAGCGCTTCGGCCAAGCCACTGGAGTGCCCGTGGTTTTGAACACGTCGTTCAACCTCAAGGGCGAGCCGATCGTTGCGACCCCGGCAGACGCCTTTCGCACCTTTACGCGTAGCGGCATGGACTCGCTGGTGTTGGGGAACTGCTTCATTCGGAAGGACGCCGCAGCGGCGTGAAGCACGGTCGTGAGATCCTCGCGGGCCTCCTGCTCGCCGGAGCGGGAGTTTTCTTCGCCCTGGCGATGCTGGAGGTGAGCGTCCGTTGGCTTCACCTCGTCCCGGATCGGTTCTGGGAGCCGGATCCGGTCCTCGGCGCCCGCTTGATTGCCGGCCGCCACGGCTGGTGGACGCAGGAGGATCGCGAGTTCGTGGTCTCGGTGGCGATCAATGGCGAAGGTTTACGCGACGTCGAGCATCAATACGCCAAGCCGGCCGGTGTCTTCTGCATTCTCGTGTTGGGCGACTCGTTCGTCGAGGCGATGCACGTCCCGCTCGCAGCGACCTTCCCGCGCCTCCTGGAGCAGCAGCTGAATGCGCGCCGCACCGCAGCGCGGGTCGAGGTCATCAGCGCCGGAGTGAGCGGCTATGGCACAGCAAGTGAGGTGCTGTATTTCGAGCATGAGGGGAAACGGTACCAGCCGGACGTGGTCCTGCTGGCCTTTTACCCGGGGAACGACGTGAAGAACAACAGCCCCACCCTGGAGGACACGCTGAAGCCGGTGTACGGCGCCGATGGCACGCTCGAGAAGGTCATGGGCGACGCGCCACGGCGGCGCGAGACCGGCTGGCGCGGCCTGCTCGCTCGGGCCGCCGCGTATCATTATTTCCGGCAGTTGCTCCTCCTGCGCCACCCGCAGCTCGCGCACACACTGATCGCGCACGGGTGGCTCCGCGGTGAGGCGCTGAGGAAGAAGCCGGAACGCGACGGCATCCCGGTTGATTACGGGGTGTACGCCACGGTTGTCGAGCCGGAATGGCAAGACGCGTGGGATCGCACCGCGGCGCTCCTGGCACGGTTGCAACATGCGGTCGAGGCCAGTGGAGCACGGCTGGCGATTGCCGTGATTTCGAGTCGTGACCAGGTCTATCCGGCATGGTGGCAAGAAGTTGTGGCGCAGCATCCGCCGATGCGCGGGCACACGTGGGACCTCGATGCACCGCAGCAGCGGGTCGAGACCTGGTGCGCTGAGCATGGCGTGCCGTGCGTCGCCGTGGCACCAATGTTCCGCGCCGCGGCAAGCACCAGCGCGGAACCGCTCCATTTCCATCATGACGGTCATTGGTCGGCGGCGGGACATCGATTGGCGGCGAGCGTGTTGACGGATTTTCTTCAGCGGCGTGGCCTCGTGCCGCTGTCAGAGGAGGGACCCAGACAATGAAATTTACCGAAGGATTGCAGCACCGTTTCGGCATCGCCGGAGAGCTGATGAGCTTTCTCTGGCAACGCAAGCTGTGGTGGTTGATCCCCATGGTGCTCGTGCTGCTGGTGTTCGGCGGGTTGATGGTGACGGCGCAGAGCTCGGCGCTCGGCCCGTTCATTTACACCCTGTTCTGAGGAGCGCATTTGACATGAGCGAACATGCTGCCATGGCGAGGATCAAGATAGTCGCGTGGTCGGTGGGGGCGCTCGCGATACTTCTGGGAGGCTTGTGTCCCGGGCGTGCGGCGTGGGCCGGTACGGTCTATGTCCGCGCCTCCGGTGAGGACACAAACGACGGGTTGTCAGCCGCGACCGCCGTCCGCACCATCACGCACGGTGCGGCATTGGCGCAAGCTGGGGATCGTGTCTTGGTTGGGCCGGGAACGTACGCGGAAGGCAACATCAGCCCGGTGGCGTTTGCACGCGTCACCTTCGTTGCGGACCGGCGGGGCGTGGAGGTCGGCGACCCGCCCGGCGATGCCGTGATCGATGCCACCACGTTCGACACCGGCTTCGAGCTCAACCATAACCTGGCGGTCACGATCGATGGCTTCGTCATCTACGGGGCGGGGATCGGCATCTATGTAAAGAGCTGGTCGGACCAAGCCGTCGTCCGCAACAATATCGTGTCAAACAACCTCGATAATGGTATTTATATCCAGGATTCACAGAACGTCACGGTATTCAACAATCTCGTCTACAACAACGGCGACTCGGGCATCCTGATTACCGGGAACGTGAGCGGGTCGGCTGGGGCGCGGATCATCAATAATACCGTCTACGGCAACACCAACCGGGGCATCTTCTTCGCCGGCACCGACATCAGCTCGCCCAACGGCCTGGCGATCAACAATATCGTGCAAGCCAACCTGGTGGCGGGCATGGAGGTCAATGAATCGTCCCGCAGCGGCTATCAGAGCGCCGGGAACGTGTCGCCGGATCATTACGCCTCAGGGACGCCGGTCGATGCCACCGACATTCGCGCTGACGCGTTGTTCATCAATCCACCCGGAGCGGATCAAATGCTCGGCGGAGCAGACTCTGCGGACGACGATTTCCATTTGAGCCAGAAAGCGGCTGGCCAGGCGACAACCAGCCCGGCAGTCGATGCGGGTTCCGATTCCGCCCGCCTGCTGCGGCTGGATCAGGCCAGTACGCGGACCGATGGCCGTCCGGATCGCGGCATCGTGGATGCGGGCTACCACTACGGGAACTTTTCTACGTCCCAACTCCACCCGCAGCTGCAACACTACGCGCTACTCTACGTGGATCCTGTGAACGGCAGTGACACGAACGATGGGTCGTCGGCCTCATCGGCGATGCAGAGCCTTCCCCGTGCGTTGGATCTGGCGCAGCCCGGAAACCGCATTGTAATGCTTGGCGGAACGTACGACGGCGGCGACCTGACGTTCGCGCATTCGGGTACATCCGGCCGTGAAATCATCCTGCAAGGAATGAATGGCGCAGCCATCGACGCCACCGGGTCGCAACGTGGATTTCTGCTCGTCGGCCTCAGCTCCATTACCCTGGACGGACTGGACATCAGTGGGGCGTCGGAGTCGGGGATCGAGATCCGCAACGGCTTCAGCGGCCAAACCAGCGGAAACGGACCGAGCAACATTACCATCCGCCGCTGCCACCTCCACAACAACGGCCGTCGCGGTCTGTATGTCAACGGCGCGTCTGCCGTCAGCATGCAGTCGACAGTGGCTGACCAGAACGGATCGCGCGGCGTGCAGGTCGAGACGGGGCAACTAAATATTCAAGGCAGTACGATCAACGCTAACACCGATTCGGGCCTGTGGGCAATCAGTAGCTCGACCAGCGGCGGCTCAACGCAGATCGGCGTCAGCGGTACGCGTGTGTGCAACAACCAGGGACCGGGGGTGATAGCGGATGGCCCCACGGTGGTGACGCTGTCGGACGTGACCCTCTGTGGGAACCGGCAAGAAGGCCTGCGGCAAAATGGTGGGAGCGCGCAAATCGTGCGCGCGACGGTCACCCAGAATCAGAGTAAAGGGCTGGCGATCAACGGCGCGGATCAGGTCGTCGTGCAGGATGCGACGATTGAGGGTAACGGTGGAAACGGGATAGAGATCATTTCCGCGAACAGCGCAGCGGTGAGCGGGACGGTGGCGCACGCCAACCACGGGGATGGATTGTGGGTGTCCAAAGTCACCAATGCCACGGTATCGACCAGTCAATTCCTCAACAATGCGGCCTGCGGGATCGTGGCGGACCAGAGTGGGTTGACGGTTTCACTGGGTACGATCAGCGGCAATGGCCAAGAAGGGCTGCGCCAGAGCGGCGGCACGGCACAGCTGACAACCGTGGCGGTGACCCAGAACCACAGCAAAGGCCTGGCGGTCGTTAACGCCGGCCAGTTCTCGCTGGAGCTTGGAGAAGTCACCAACAACGGCGGTAACGGTGTGCAGCTCATTTCGACGAACGGCCCGTCGGTGCTGCGCGGTGTGGTGGTGTCTGCGAACCAGGGCAATGGTCTCTGGTTAGTCCGCAGCTCACCGGTCACCCTGTCTGATGCGCAGTTCGTGGACAATACGAAAACTGGTGTGCTGGCCGAACACAGCGCTGTGAGCATCGCCCATAGCGCGATCAGTGGCAGCCCAGAAGGCGGCGCGCGGTTCACCCGAAATTCAAGCGGTACGCTGACGGCGGTGACGGTGGTCAACAATGGCGATGTCGGAATACAAGGGATATCGAGCCCGGTGACGGTCTCGGGCGGTGACGTGGAGAACAACGCGGGGGTGGGAATCGAGTACGTCCCGACGGCCGGCACTCAGGATATCGGCCAACTCGCGGTCGCTAGCACGCGCGTGTGCAACAATCAGGGGCAAGGTCTCTACGCGCAAAATGCCACGGTGACGCTGTCGGATGTGACTGTGTGCGGGAACACGAAGGATGGGCTGGAGCACAAGGGAGGAGGTAGCGCCCAGATCGTGCGTGCGACGGTGACGCAAAACCAGAACAAAGGGCTGTCGATCGAAAACGTCAGCCAAGTCGCCGTACAGGATTCCACCATCGAGAGCAACGGAGACAACGGCGTGCAAGTGCTGACGGCAACCGCCGCCTCGGTCAGCGGCACCGTGGCGAAATCGAACAATAACGACGGCCTGTGGTTGTCCGGCGTCGGAACCGCGACGGTGTCAGCGAGCCAGTTCGTGAACAACGCCGCCAACGGCATCGTAGCGGACCAGACTGGCCTGGCGCTGTCCAACGTCTCGCTCAACGGCAATACCCAGGACGGATTGAACCAGAACGGCGGTGCGGTGCAGCTCATGGGCCTCACGGTCACGCAAAATCAGAACAAGGGAGTGTCCGTCATCAATGCGAGCATGTTCGATCTCGAGACCGGAACAATCAGTAACAACGGGGATAACGGCGTGCAGATTACCTCCACCGGCGCGTCGTCGCTGAGTGGTGCAACCGTCTCTTCAAACAGCGGGAATGGTCTCTGGTTGGTGGATACCGCCCCGGTAATCATATCAAACAGTCAGTTTACCGGGAGCGCGAAGAGCGGAGTGTTGGCGGAACACAGCGCGGTGACGGTCTCGAACGCCACGATTAGTGGTAACCACGGTGGCGGCGCACGGTTCGTCCGACAGTCCAGCGGTACGCTGACGGGGGTCACGGCGGTCAACAACGGCGGCCACGGAATACAAGGGATGTCGAGCCCGGTGACGGTCTCGGGCGGTGACGTGGAGAACAACGCGGGGGCGGGAATCGAGTCCGTCCCGACGGCCGGCACTCAGGATATCGGCCAACTCGTGGTTACTGGCGTGCGTGTGTGCAACAATCAAGCGGGAGGTCTCATCGCGCAAAATGCCGCGGTGACGCTGTCGGATGCGACCGTGTGCGGGAATGCGAAGGATGGGGTGCGGCAGCACGGCGGCTCGGTGCAGCTCACGGGCCTTACGGTCACGCAAAACCAGAACAAGGGTGTCACGGTGGACAGTGCGAGCCAGGTTGTGGTGCAAGATACCAAAGTGGGCAGCAATGGAGATAACGGTGTGCAGGTGCTCACGAGTACCGGCTTTTCGATCAGCGGTTCCGTTTTGTATTCGAACGCTGGAGATGGGCTCACGATACTCGACTGCGCAGCTCCGTCAGTTCAGAACAACCTGATCTACACCAATACGTCTAACGGCATCCAGATTCGTGGCACCACGAGCGGCTCACCGAACGCCCAGGTACTGAATAACACGGTGTACGCGAACGGAGATCGTGGGCTGGTGATCGGCGGCAGCAACGCCGAGCCCGCCTCGGCTGGAGCCGTGGTCCTGCGCAATATCTTCCAGCAGAACGGTACGGCGGGCCTGCAAATTAATCAGTTGTCCCTTCCCGGCTACACCGGGGACTACAATCTCAACCTCGATCCGTACGGGCCCTTGACGCCGATCGGCCCGAATGACGTTCTCTCGGATGCGCTGTTCGTGCGTCCGGCCGGCGACGATTTCCATCTGAGTCAGGCGAGCGCCGGACAATCCGTGATCAGCCCCGCCGTGGACGCGGGCGGAATCGATGTGGCCGCAGCGGGTTTGGCGGGGACAAGCACCCGCACTGACGGGGTCGCCGACACTGGCGTGGTCGATCTCGGGTATCACTACCAGCCATGAGCACCGCCCGACGGATGCGCATCGCCTATGTCATCAAGGAGATGGAGGTTGGCGGGAGCCAAACCCATCTGTTGCAAGTGCTGCGCTTGCTCGATCGCGCGCGCTTCGCGCCGACCTTGTTCTGCTTGAATGGCCGTGGGGCGCAGCTCGAAGGCGTACGTGCGGCTGGGGTTCCCATTTTCGCGCCGGCCGCCGCGTGGAGTTTCAAGGGGCTGAGCTTGGGGGTGCGCATCGCGGCACTGGGGCGGGCACTGCAGCACGGGCATTTCGATATCGTGCACAACTACCTCCTGCGGGCCAACTTGGTCGGTGCCGTCAGCGCCCGCTTGGCGCGGGTTCCGGTGGTCCTGTGCAGCAAGCGCGGCTGCCACGAGCGACGCGGTTGGGAGCTGCTGAGCGCGCGCATCGGGAACTCCCTCGCGGATTGCGTGACCACCAACGCCGTGGCGGTGCGTGATTTCGTGCACGCCAACGAAGGCTGTCCGCGCGAAAAGATGGTGGTGATCCCCAGCGGGATCGATACCGAGCGCTTTCGGCCGTTGCCGGCCGCCCGGTTCAAGGCGCGCCTCGGCCTCTCGGAAGATCGGGCGATCGTCGGTGTCGTCACGCGGATGCGGACGCGCAAGGGCGTGGAAGAGTTCATCCGTGCGATGGCGCAGGTGCGGGCCGCGCACCCGCAGGCGCACGGCGTGATCGTCGGTGAGGTGAGCCTGGATGAAGGCCTGCAAACGCTGGTGCGCACGCTCGGGCTGGAGGGCCATCTGACCCTGCTGGGCCGGCGTGCCGATATGCCGGAAGTGTACTCGGCGTTCGATGTGTTCGTGCTGCCGTCGCACGACGAGGGGATGTCGAATGCGATTCTCGAAGCGATGGCGATGGAGAACCCGGTGGTGGCGACCGACGTCGGCGGTACCGGGGAAGTGGTGCGCCACGGATGCAGCGGGATATTGGTGCCGCCGAAGGATGTGGAGGCGCTGGCGGCGGCAATACGTGATCTTATATCACAATCGGCGCGGGCCGGCGAAATGGGGCGGCTCGGACGCCGTATTGTGGAAGAGGGGTTTTCGGCGCATGCGATGGTACGGCAGATGGAGCAGCTGTACCTCGAACTTGCAGCCCAACGCGGCCGGGCCGTGGCGCCGGCAATGGAAGCCAGTGCGTGAGAGCCGCTGTGAGCGCCGAGCGTCCGCCGCGGAGGCAGTTGAGACGCCGTCGGGAAAGCGGCCAGAAATCGGTGAGGGTAGGAGGGCATGTCTGAGCAATTGAACGTCATCGTCGTTGTCCTCGATTGTGCGCGCGCGCATCACCTCTCGTGTTACGGTTGTAGGCGCGAGACCACGCCGTTTCTCGACCAGGTCGCGCGCGAGGGCGTGCGCTTCTCCAACATGATCGCCACCGCGCCGTGGACCCTGCCGGCGCATGCGGCGTTGTTCACCGGCGTGTACTCCGTTACCCACGGCGCAACGGACGAGAACCGGTTCCTCTCGTCGCGTCACAAGCGGTTGCCGGAATACTTGAAGGCCGCGGGCTATCGGACGGCCGCCTTCTGCACCAACCCGTGGGTGAGCCCGGAGACCGGCTTCGGACGCGGCTTTGATGCGTTCTTCACGCAACGGTCTCAGGGCCGACTTGCGGCACGGGCGCTCTTTTATGGCCGCAAAGCCAGCGATACGCTGCTCCGCCGCAATGACTCTGGCGCGCGCCGCACGAATCTGGCGTTACGCCGCTGGATCGCGGCGAGCGATCGGCCATTTCTGGCCTTCGTGCACTACAATGAGCCGCACCTCCGCTATAACCTGCCGCGGCCGTATGACCGGCTGTTTCTGCCGCGCGACGTGACGGCGGCGCGCGTCCGTGCCGTCAATCAGGACTACAACGCGTACAGCGCGCGCCGCGTAGAGATGACGGCAGAGGACTTCACCATCTTGACGGCACTCTATGATGGGGAGCTGCGCTACGTCGATACGCGGCTGCGTGAGATCGCGGACTTCCTGCGCGCCCGCGGGGCGTGGGACCGCACCTTGTTCCTGGTGACGGCCGACCACGGTGAGAACCTGGGCGAACACGGCATGCTGGGCCACAAGTTCGTCCTCTTTGATACGCTCTTGCGTGTGCCGTTGCTGCTGCGCTGCCCGTCGCACGTCCCGCAGGGCTTTGTGATCGAAGAGCTGGCACAAAGCACAGATATCCTGCCGACGATCCTGGCGCTGCTGGAGATCGCCGAGCCCACGCCCCCTGTGCAGGGCCGCGCGCTGTTCAAAGAGGGGCGGGCGACACCCGGCCCGAGCTTCGCGATATCCGAACGCTTCCGCCCGAACCTGACGGCATTGCAGCGACGCTTCCCGGACTTCGACTCGACACCCTTCGACGTCCGGCAGAAAGCGATCCGCAGCAAGCGCGACAAGTTCATCTGGCGCTCCGATGAAGCCAACGAGTACTACGATTTGACGGCCGATCCCGGTGAAGAGCGGAACCTCATCGAACACGAGCCGGAGCGCGCACAGGCTATGCGCCGACAGCTGTTCGACTGGCTGGCTGCCGTCGAGAAGTTCGAGTTCGAGGAACGCACACCCGAGATCGATGCGGCCATCCGTCAACAACTGCAAGGCATTGGCTACGTCGATTGATGATGAATATTGATGATGAATAAGGTGGCGGTGATCGGACTCGATGGCGCCGCGCCACGCTTGGTGTTCGAGCTGTGGCGCGACGAGTTGCCGAACCTCGCGGCGTTGATGCAACGCGGCGTGTGGGGTGAGCTGCGGAGTTGCCATCCACCCATCACCGTGCCGGCCTGGACGTCCATGCTGAGCAGCAAAGATCCCGGGCAGCTGGGCGTCTATGGGTTTCGTAACCGCCGCAGCTACGCCTATGACGATTACGCATTCGCCCACTCGATGCTCGATCATCCTTTGGTCTGGGATCTGCTGTCGCGCGCCGGCAAACAGAGCATTCTGCTTGGTGTGCCGCAAACCTACCCGCCGCCACGGATCAACGGCTGCGTGGTCAGCTGTTTCCTGACCCCGTCGCGTGCCTGCGCGTATACCCATCCGCCGGGTCTGAGAGCCGAAGTGGAGGCGGTCGCGCCAGACTATGTTTTCGACGTGGAGGATTTCCGCACAGCCGACAAGCACGGGCTGCTGCAGCGCATTTACGACAAGACCCGGAAGCATTTCCGCCTCGCCAAGTACCTGCTGACCACAAAGCCGTGGGACTTCTTCGTGATGGTCGAGATGGGAACCGACCGGATCCATCATGGCTTCTGGAAGTACCTCGATCCGACGCACCCGAAGTATGAACCGGGCAACCAGTTCGCGGATGCGATCCGTGACTACTACCGGTACCTGGACAGTGAGGTGGGCGAGGTGGTGGCGTGTATCGATCCTGACGCCCTCGTCCTCGTCGTCTCCGACCACGGCGCCAAGAAGTTGGAGGGCGGCATCTGCTTCAACGAATGGCTCATTCGCAATGGCTACCTGCGGCTGACGACACAGCCCCAGCAGGCAACGCCGCTCAGTCCGCAGCTCGTCGATTGGGGGGCGACGCGGGCGTGGGGGAGCGGTGGGTATTGCGGCCGCCTGTACTTGAACGTCCGCGGCCGGGAGCCGCGGGGCATCATCGCGGCGCGGGACTACGAACGCCTCCGCGACGAGCTCATCGCCGCGATTGCCGCAATCGAGGACCCACACGGCCGCAATATCGGCGCGCGCGCATTCCGCCCGCAAGAGCTGTACCGCGACACCACCGGCGTGCCTCCGGATCTCATCGTTTATTTCGGGAATCTGCACTGGCGGGCGATCGGCATGGTCGGTCTCAACACCCTGTACTCGTCCGAAAACGACACCGGCCCGGATGACGCCAACCACGACTGGAACGGGATCTTCATCATGCGCAACGGGCGCCGCGCTGCCGGCGGGGTGCGCCTCGACGGCCTGCAGTTGATGGACGTGGCGCCGACGATCCTGCGACACTTCGATCTGCCGATTCCCGTGGACATGCTCGGCAAGGTCGTTGATGGCGGCCGCGCGTACGGTCCCGAGGCTGGGGCCGAGGAGGCGAGGTTCGCCGCTTGTTTTGATGAGGTTGGATACGTTGCTCAATGAATTGGTAACAGCAGATCGGTACAGGAGGTCTTCGCGGCCTTGGCTGATAGTCATTTTGTTCACCAGCTTGTGCATCAACACTATCGGCCTCAGCTGGGGGTTGCCGGACGGAAACGCCACCTGGGCGGCCGATTCGCTCCGGCCATTGGTGCCGCTGGCGATCGCCAAACGCGCCTTCTGGGAGGAGAAGTGGAACTCGGGTTGGTTCACGAAGTACCCACTCGGTCACCCACTCGTGCTGATGTCGGTGCAGTCGCCCTACGTCGCGTGGTTGCGCTTCCGGGGGGAGTTCGGCACATCGACCGCGACCTACCCGTACGGTTTTGGTCATCCGGAGCAGGCCCTGACCACGCTCGCGTTGATCTCGCGTGCGGTGAGCGCCGTGATGGGGGTCGCGCTGGTGGCGTTGGCATATGGGATCACGTCGACGCTGTTCGGTATCACTGCGGGAGTGTGTACCGCCCTGTTGGTTGCCGGTTGCTATCCGATCGTGTTCTATGCGCACACGGCGAACGTCGACCTGCCCGCGCTCTTGTGGATGGCGCTGGCGTTTTGGGCGGCGCTGGTGAGCGCGGATCGGCGCTCGCGCGCGGCCGCCACGCTCACCGGTGCGGCGGCGGCGATGGCGTTGTTTACAAAGGAGCAGACCATCGGCGCGCTCGTGGGTGTGCCCCTGGTATGGCTGCTGCGGTGCCACTTCGGGTCTGGCCTGAAGTGGCGCCGGGTCATCCACGACGGCACGGCCGCTGCGACGGGGTTCGTTACGGTGATGCTGGTAGCTGGCAACGTGTGGTGGAACCCATCCGGGTTTCTGAATCGGTGGCGCTTTCTCGCTGGGGTGTTGCCGGTGGAGATCCGTGAGAAGTACCTGCCGTACCAGTCGATGATCCAGGTGCCGAAGTTCGTTTCCTTGAGCCATGAGGTGGAGCGCCTGCTCAAGGTGGTGCGTACGGTCGCCGAGGGGCTGACCGCGCCGGTGTTCGTCGTCTGTGTGGCGGGCGTGGCCTGGGCGTTGTGGCGCCGCCCGCGGCAGGCCGTGATCCCGCTGCTGCTCTTCGGCGGATACTACGTGGTGTCCTCACGCGCCCTTGAGCTCGTGCCGGTGCGCTACACGATACCGCTGATGTTCTTCTGCCTCCTCTTCGGGGGCGCGGCGGCGGGGGCGGCACTGGAACGAAGCCAGCGCCTGTCGAACGCGGGCAGGCGCAAGACCTTGGCCGTGGCCTTGCTCGCGGCTCTCGGTACCCTCGCGCTGCTACCTGGTATCGAGATCGATCGCTTACTGCTGCGCGATCCACGCTACGCGGCTGAGGCGTGGCTGCGCGAGCATGTATCGGCGGGCGCCCGCCTGGAGACGTACCAGCGGCCGACATACCTGCCGCGGTTCGGTCCAACGGTGCAGGCGGTGGAGGTGCCGATGGAGGATCGGACGATCGAGGGCTTTCAGGAGCGGCAGCCGGATTTCGTAGTGCTGAGCAGCGGTGGCCGCGCCGGGCTGAGCGGGCGCTACCAACGCAATTGGCAGCCGGGGCAACCAGTCGTCGTGGATTCGGCCGCGGCACAGGAGTTCTTCGATCATCTGCGTGGTGAGCAGTTGGGATACCGCGCCGTTGCGCACTTTCACACTCCAACGTGTTGGGTTACACCGCGCATCAACAGCGTGAACCCGGAGATCACCATCTTCGCCCGTCAACAGACCGCGCTGCGACGGTGAATGATGCTGTACGGAGTTGGCACGTGAGCATTGGAACAGCACTGTGGTATCTGACTTTCCACACGGTATACGGTCTAGTGAAATACCTGCCAATGATCGGTGGCGACGTCCTCCGTTATCTGGTGTTGAAGCTGTTCCTGAAGCGTATAGACGGCTGGGTGTGGTTCCGGGACAACGTCAGCATCTGGTTTCCGGAGGGCATCAGCATCGGCGGCGGGAGCACTGTGGGGGAGAACTGCTTTCTGGACGGCTACGGTGGCCTGACGATCGGACGGTACGTGCAGATGGCACACGGGACATCGGTGATCGCCGAGGACCACGGCTTCGCGACGCGGCGCATGCCGATTGGCCGCCAACCGAAAACCAAGGGGCCGATCGTGATCGGCGATGACGTATGGATCGGCTGCGGCGCGCGGATTCTCAAGGGGGTGACGGTGGGCAGCGGGGCAATTATCGGTGCGGGCTCCGTGGTGACCAGAGATGTGCCGCCGTACAGCATCGCGGCCGGCGTGCCCGCCCGGGTGATTGCCGTGCGCCCGGACGACACGGCTCCGGGTGGCGAGCCGGCGGCGCTCGGGGTGCAACGAGAGGCGTGAGCAGACACAGAGCGCTGCGGGTCGGGTTCGTCATCGGCCAGATGACCCGCGGTGGTGCAGAAGGACAACTCGCACAGGTGGTGCGGCATCTGCAGCGTGCACGCTATGAGCCGCTGGTCTATTGCTTGTCGGGAAGCACGGTGCCGCTCGGCGACGAGCTGGCTGCCGAAGGAATTGTGGTCCGCAGCCTGACCGGTGGTCAGCTGCGTCGTGTGCGCCAGCTGGCGGCGCAGCTGCAGGCAGACAGAATCGACGTGGTGCATTCCTGGCTCTATTTGGCGAATGCGGCGCTCGGCGGGGTGCGGCTCCTCTCGAAGTCATCGCCGATGATTACCTCGGCGCGTAATTGCAAGGTGCATGGGACGGTGAACTGGTTGACGAATGTATGGGCGTTCCGGTGCAGCCGGGCCATCGTAGCGAACTCGCAGGGCGTGGCGGCGTACATCGCGCGCACCTACTGGGCGCCGCGTGCACGGATTCGCGTGATCCCGAACGCGGTCGACGTCGAGCGGTTTCACCCGGTGGCTGCTGAGAGCGCGGCCGTCGGACCCGTGGTGACCGTTGGGCGGCTCGTTGCGCAGAAGAATCACTCGCTGTTTTTGGCGGCGGCGGCGGCACTCTGCCGCGAGGTGCCGGCGGCGCGTTTCGTCATTGTCGGCGATGGTCCGTTGCGGCCGGTATTGGAGAAGCAAGCAAGCGCGTTGGGCATTGCGGATCGTATCTGGTTCGCCGGCGAGCGGCACGATGTCGAGGCGCTGCTGCGCACGGCCTCGGTGTTTTGGCTGACGTCGCACTGGGAAGGCATGCCGAACGTGGTGCTCGAAGCGATGGCGAGTGGGGTCCCGGTGATTGCCACCGACGCGGGCGGCGCACCCGAGCTGATTCGGCCCGGCGTAGACGGGTTCGTCGTGCACGGCGCGGATGGCGAGCAATTCGTACGGCGCACGCGTGAGATCCTGGGCGATGCCGCGGCGCGCCGCCGCATCGCCGCCGCGGCCCGTGCGCGCGCCGAGGAGTTCTCCGTGCCCCGGATGGTGGATGCCCTGTCGCACTTGTACGAGGCGGCGCTTGCTGCAGAGGTCTGATGGACGATTTGCCGATTGTTTCCATTGTCGTGCCCATGCGTAACGAGGGGTCCCACATCGGTGCCTGCCTCGACTCCGTACTGGCGCAGGAGTTTCCGGTGGAGCGGCTGGAAATCATCGTCGTCGACGGCGATTCCGACGACAACTCATTGGCAGTGCTGCACCGGTACGGGACGCGGCTGCGGGTGCTGCGGAATCCGGCGCGCATCGTGCCGAGCGCGATGAACATCGGCATCCGCGCCGCGCGGGGCGACATCATCGCCCGCGTCGATGCGCACACGATCCTGGCGCCTGACTACATCCGCGTCGGTGTGGAAACGCTGCGGCGGACGGCCGCCGACAACGTCGGCGGGCCGATGCACACGGTCGGTGGCAGCCGCTGGGGCGACGCGATCGCCTATGCCATGTCGTCGCGCTTCGGCATCGGCTCCTACTTCCATTTCGCCGCCGACGATGGCGAGGTCGATACCGTCTACATGGGGATGTACCCGCGGCACGTCTTCGAGCGGATCGGCCTGTTCGATGAGGAGCTGGTGCGCAATCAGGACGACGAGTTCAACTACCGGTTGCGGAAAGTCGGCGGGCGCATCTTCCTGACGACCCGGATGGGGTCGTGCTACCAGAACCGGCAACGCCTCCGCGCCCTGGCGCGGCAATTCTTCCAGTACGGCTGGTGGAAGATCCGCGTCCTGCAGAAGCACCCCCGGCAAATGAGTCTGCGCCAGTTCGTCCCGCCGATTTTCGTGGCATCACTAGTAGTGACTGGGATCGCGGGCGTGCGCATCGCCGCGGGGTGGTGGCTGTGCGGCGCGGCCGTTGCGGCGTACACCGCGGCAGTGACCGTGGCCAGCGCGCGGGCAGCACGCCGCCACGGGTGGCAGCTGTTCGGCCCGCTGGCGGCGGCATTCGCGACGATGCATGTGAGCTGGGGCACCGGCTTTTTGCTCGGTGCCGTCCGCTTTGGGCGTCGGTGGTTTGTGACGGAGCCGTTGCCGCCACAGCTGTGCGCCGATGGCCCGGCGGGGCCGGGGGCGTGGCGCGCCGGCGGCCGAGTGAGCGAGGGGAACGGTGCCCGGAGCGAGTCCGGAGTACCCGAATAGGGGAGAGACCTATGAGAACAAGGGAGAAACTGACTGTCGAAGAGAAGTTTGCGTTGGCCTTGGAACTGATCAAGCGGCAGCGCAGCCTCGATGAGATCCGGCTGCACTACCGGGTCAGTCACACGACAGCGTACAAGATCCGCAACGCCTTTCTCGAAGGCGGGCGCGCCGCGCTCGCCGGTGACCGCAAGGCGCGGCACGCGCACGATATCGAGGCGCGTGTCAGCGCCCTCGAAGCGTTGCTGGGCAACGGTGGCGGGCACGGGCTGCGCAAAGCGGCGGCCCGCCTCAAGACGGCCCCCGTTGTCCCCGAGAGTCACGAGCATCCCAGCCCCGATGGCGCGGCCGGGAAATAACACGCAGTAGAGGAGAACGCATGTATCTAGTGACCGGTGGCGCCGGTTTCATCGGCTCGAATCTTGTCGACGCACTGGTGCGCCGCGGTGAGCGGGTGCGCATCTTGGACGATTTCTCGACCGGCAGCCTCGACAACCTGGTTGAAGTGAAAGACGACGTCGAGATCATTGCCGGCGACTTGCGCGATCCCGATGTGGTGCGCCGCGCCGTCGACGGGGTCAGCTACATCTCGCATCAAGCGGCGCTGCGCTCCGTACCGCGCTCCATCGATGATCCCCTCAGCAGTGACGCGGTGAACACGCACGGCACGTTGCAGCTGCTGTGGGCGGCGTATGAGGCAAAGACGGTGCGGCGCGTGGTCTATGCATCCTCGTCGTCGGCGTACGGTGACTCTGCCGCGCTGCCCAAGGTCGAGGATCAACTGCCGGCGCCCATTTCCCCCTACGCCGTCTCGAAACTCGCCGCCGAGTATTACTGCCGGATGATCACCCGCTTGCACGGCTTGGAGACCGTCAGCCTGCGCTACTTCAATGTGTTCGGGCCGAAGCAGAGCCCGGAGTCGAAATATGCCGCCGTCGTGCCCCTGTTCATCCGTGCCGCGCTGCAAGACGAACCGCTGGTGGTGCACGGCGACGGCGAGCAATCACGCGATTTCAGTTATATCGACAACGTGGTGCAGGCGAACCTCCTGGCCTTTACGGCGCCTGGTGTCGGCGGCGAGGTGTTCAACATCGCCTGCGGCGAGCGCCACTCGGTGCTCAAGATCGCGCACACCATCGAGCAGCTCGTGGGCCGTCCGCTGAAGATCCAGCACACGCCGTCGCGATCCGGCGACGTGCGCCACACGCAGGCCTCGATCGACAAAGCAACGCGCCTGCTCGGTTACCGCCCGAGCATCGGCTTCGATGAGGGGATGCGCCGCACCTTCGAACACCTGCGTGCGCAGCTGCGCTCAGCGGCTGCAGGCGGAGCCAATCCGCGCTGAGAAGAGCCGTGTGTGCCGCGGACCAAGCGCTACGCATCACGGCTGCTTGCCCACCCCCTTGAGGTAATCCCACAGGAGCTTGTTCAACAACGCGTCCGGAACGCGATCAGGATGCCGCCAGTCCTGCCGTTCCGAAATCTCCGCGCCGGGTGCACCGGGGCGCACGAGTGTCACTGGAAAGCTCTCCGCCATGGCGGTGTACGGCGTCGTATCCGGTTCATCGTCGGGGCCGATGAAGACCTCGCGCATCGGGATTGCCATCTGATCGAACTGGCTCATCGGCGGCAGGCCGAGAATCAACTCCATCGTGCGGTGCATGCTCGCCATGTCGAACCGGGTGTGCGTGACATAGTGCCGTCTCACGTACGGACCGATTACGGTGCCGACCGTGCGGTGCGAATCGACGTGATCCGCCCCCGATTGCGGATCATCTTCGAGGAGGAAAATGACCGTCTCCGGCCAGAACTGGCTGTTCGAGATGGCTTCGATGACTCGACCGGTGGCCAGATCATTGTCGGCAACGAACGAGCGCGGGTCCGGCATCCCGGCGCCGGTCCCTTTGGTGTGATCGTTGGGCAGAGTGAGATAGGTGAACTGCGGGAAGCTGTTGGTGTTCTTTTGGTTCTCGAACTCCGTCATCCATTCGTCGACGCGTAGCTGATCTGAGTAATCCAGATCGAACACGCGGTAGTTCAAATCGCTGTTGTTGACCCAGTAGTCAATCGGCGTCCCGTCGTCTCCGTTGCGGAGAAACTCGCCATAGCTTCCGAAAACTCACACCGTGGGTGAAGCAGTTGTCGAACCAGTACAGCCCGGCGGGCTGGGCGACGGGTTCGACATACCCGCGGATTCCGTCATCCAGGATGCCGATGTCATTCGGGTGCGATCCCGCCCCCTCGACGGTGGTCGACGTCCACGTCTTCTCGATGTAATCCGAATCGATCGCTGCGGTCGTCCACTGATGGCCCGGCTCGCTCTTCTCGCTATCCGCAAAGAAACGGTCCAGCAGCACGAATTCCTGAACCAGGTTGTGCAAGTTGGGTGTAACGTTCTGTGGGTAGAGGACGAACGCTGGTTCGCCGTCGGCCTGCGCGAGGTCGCCGAGATCTTGATCGTACGTCTTGTTTTCGCGCACGATGAACACCACGTGCTTGATCTTGTCCGACGGCTGGCCCTCGATGCACGGGATCGGCGAGCACGGCCCGCTCGGCGGCGGCGCATTGCTCGGCCGCACGCCGGTGAGGAACCCGTTGTTCTGCTTCACGCGCGTATCCAAAAGGCTGAGCATCCGATCACTCGGGACCGGCAGGATCTGCAACGTTCCGTGCACGCCGTAGACGCCGCCGAGCAGCTTGTTGACGCTGAAATCGAGGCTTTGCCGCTGTTGCGTGCGCGGATACGTGCGCGCCCCCTTCATGTTCGTTACGTACAGCGTGCGGTTGTCGGGGCTGGCGGCAATGGCTGTCGGATACCACCCCGTGGGAATCAACCCGACGAGCTGTTCCCGGAACGGATCCACCACTGCAATGTCGTTGTCCCACGCGTTGGCGACGTACAGGCGCGAGCCGTCGGCGGCGAAGGCCAGGGCGTTCGGGCTGCTGCCGGGACGTGCATTGGAAAACGGGCTGAGCGGCAGGCGGCGCGGCTGATCCATATAATTGACATCGAATACCGTGAGGTCGTCGGTATTCGCATTGGCGACGAAAATCTTCTCGCCGTCCAGACTGACCGCGACCGCGTTGGGCCCACCCCCGCTGGCCGCCGTTCCGAGCACCTCACGGTGTTCGACATCGACCACTGACACGGTCTGATCAACGCGGTTCGTCACGTACACTTGCGGCAGGCTTGGGTGGACCGCAACGCCCCACGGTTGCCGGCCGACTGGGACCTCGGCCACGAGGGTACGTGTCTGCGTGTCGACAATTGCCAACTTGTTTGCGAGGTTTTCGGCAACGTACAACCGGTCGCCCGCAGGGCTGATCGCCAGACCCGCCGGGAAGCTGCCGTCGGGCAGCGTGATCGGCGTGCCCACGACCATCGACGGCCCGGGGGCGAGCGTGAGGGTGTAGATGAGACCAGTCGCGGCGCTATGCCCGGCGGCATAGCCGGTCCGGCCGTCCGCTGACAAGGCCACGCCCATGAACAACACATCGGCATAGGGTGGGGCGCCTATCTGCTCATCGACGACAGCGAGGGTTTCGGTATCAACAACGGTCAGCGACTCGAGCAGGGAGCCGTTGTTGGTCACGAGCAGCAACCGGCCATCCGCGCTCAGGGCCATGCCGGTCGGAAAGAGACCGAGGTTGATGTGCTTGCCGATTGGCCGGATGCGTTGCTGCGTCGGCAGCAAGCTTGCCCACACCCCGGCAACCGGAGCGCCGGGGCTCACGTCCGCTGCGGCAGCAATGCCGGTGGACAGATTTACCGATGCGACGAGTCCGACACCGAAAACGAAAAACAGACGCATGCTTCTTCCCCCTCCAACCCTGGTGGCCCGCGGATAAACCGCTTTGCATTCTCATACGCCGATTTTCACGCAATTGTAACACTTACCTGAGACGCTGAAGCGTTTAGCCGGCAGGTATCGTCTCCCTCGCCCCGTGGGTGACGAGATTCTTCGCCTGTATCCATATCTGGAACCAGACGACATTCGCGAAGCACTGTCGCATGCGGCTTGGCGCGTCGAGGAGTTCGAGGGTCCGCTGTCGTAGGTTCAAGTACGCCAAGTCGGCGTGACGAGGAAGGTTTTGAGGAACTGGTGGTGCGAGGGGTGAGCGAGCAAGCGTGATGAGACGAGGGCGACAAAGAGCTTGTAACAGGCGGCTGCGCGTCGCGCATCGGAGCATGCGTGCATGAGAAACAATGTCAAGAATATTGTCAATGTTATTTGTCAATCACTCCATTCAACTTGGTCGACTTGGACCTACGCCACCTCTCATTTTCTCATAAGTATCTGCGATAACTACATAACATACAACGTTTCGCTGTTGCCGTCTGCCATAAAACTCAAGGGGGCTACGCTGCCTTTCCGCTGCGGGCGGGGCGAATCAGCACCTCAGCGGAGATGCCCAGCGTGGCGTGGAGGCGGCGGATCATGTTGATCGACAGGCCGCGGCGGCCGTTTAACACCTCTGCCACCCGGGCGCGGGTGCCGAGAATGCCTTCCAAGTCCTTGCGCGTCAGGCCCTGCTGCTCCATGCGAAATTTGATCGCCTCGATCGCATCCGGGGGGTCCATTGGAAAGTGGCGCGTCTCGTACGTATCCACGAGTGTGGCCAAAATGTCGAGTCGGTCGCCCTGCGGCGTGCCAGACGTTGCGCCCCACAAGCGCTTGATTTCCGCCAGAGCCGCCTCGTGATCGGCACGTGTCTTGATTGGCTTGAGGGTCTTCATGGTTGCACCTCCTTCACATTGATTCGGTCGTACTCCGCGTGCGTGCCGACCCACTTGATCCAGACGATACGCCGCTCGAAGTCGACGGCCACCACCAAACGATAGTCGTTCCCCTTGATGTTGAAAACGATCCGGTCGGCGGACACGATACTGGCGGACGCGTAGTGGCGCTTCACATCGGCTGGGCTGCTCCAATCTGCCTTCCGCACTTCGTCAAACCAGGCGTCAATAGCTGCCTTCAGTGCTGGCTGATCCTTGTGGCCGACTCGGGAGGCAACAAGCTCGCGCAGCGCCCGGCGCGCGATGATACGCATTATGCATGCTTAGTATGCGCCCGTTTTGGGCGCAAGGGGTGCTTGTGGCCCGCCCGGCGAAGGGAACAGACTCGCAACGGCCGAATCGTCGCAAGGTTCCCTCTGGTCTGATATAATTAAAGGCGTCCCCGGCATCGAGCATACATGTGTGAGAAATGATGTCAAGCATATTGTCAATAGCATCAGTCAGTCACCATCTTCAACTTGGTCGACTTGGACCTACGGCCCCCTTCGTTTTGACGTTGAGAACAGAGGCGAAGCGCACCGTGGTGCGGCGCGCCCAGGGCGATCTAGGCTTCGCATGAACGAAGGCGGTGTTGTGTATGAATTGGCAGCGCGGGTGGCCCGACTGAGATGACCTTTTCACCGGACTTCTGGCCTGGACCGATAGCGCACCTAGTCGGCCCATACGTGGGTGCAACCGATGAGAATATCGTTGTGGCCGAGATCACGGGTGCCCCTGTCAATGGATTTCGAGGTATGCGACAGCTCTATACCGCGATGGTACCGCTTTCGGATGTTGATGAGGTGCTTCAAGCCATCGGCGGAATCGGTTGGAAGGTTGAGTGCTGGGGTCCTGATCCGGTCGTGCCGCCGGAAGGAGGTTGGAGGGCTGGCTTCTGGGTCAACGGGCCAGAAGGTCGTGAGCAGCAATATGAAGCCCTGGTGCACGGCTGGCTGAACCATAACCGTACCGTGATGATGCCAGATAACAGCTTCCTCATGTGCTACGGGTTGGTCCCTCGGGTTCTGAGCACCGGCAAGATCGTTTGGGATGATCCGGCGAAGCCTGAGTACGATGTTGTCCAAGTGGAGCCAGTGTCGCTGTATCAAGCGCCGAACATGTACTCGGCAGCCGGAGTGCGTATCGTTCGGGAATACCTGGAAGACTACGCGAGTCTGAGGAACTGTGCCGCGGTTGCTGTCTTCTTCGAGGAGCGATTCTCATGTCGCGATGCTGACGTCGATCGGGTACTCGGCACTTCGGAGGGGGTTGATGCTGCTCTGCCCGGTCGTCGGTTGAGCCTAAGGCGCTTGGAACCGCGCGACTTCGGCGGTGCGGATCAACTGGTGCAGATCTGGGGATGCCGGTTGATACTGAAACCCACTGGGCGGCCAGTGAGTGAAGAGCCTGACCCGGTGCTGCACTGGCCTGACCTGCCATCCCCAATCACCCCGGAGCAGGCGCGGGGCTCGAGTCTGCTCGATAGGGTATATGTTCGCGATGAGGTCCTCACTGAATGGGAGGGGCGTGACGAGTTCAGCATCCATCCGCAGAGCGGGCACGTGAGTTATGACGGCTGGTGGGGCACGAGGGACGCGCGCCGCCATGGCCGGCACCACATCGCCCTCAGCTTGTGCGATCTCTACGAGGGAATTCCCCCGTACGTAACCAAGCATTTCCATCGCTTTGCAGTGGGCAAGGCCGAAGCCGCCCGCGATCTGCGGCAATACGGCGACCGTAACATCGGCCAACGAGCCGAGGATGTAGTCACTTCCTTTCTCAACATGACGGAAGTACTGGCCGCGCTGTCACACCGCCTGGATATGCTGCTCAATCAGGAAGATTTCTCAGGGCTGACAACTGAGCACGTTCGCTACCATGGTTGGTGGACCTTAGCGGAGCTTCAAAACCTGGGCCGCGTGGTGTCGCTTTCCCTGAGCCAGGATGGGTTCTTGGAGCGCTGTGCCCAGCTCTTTCAATTGGTCGAGAGGCTGAAGCCGGGACCGTTGAAGCAGCTCCTTCAGCAACTGGGATTCGGGAAGGAAAACTTTCGCACGCTCGGTGACAACCCCGGTGCCCTGCGACTCCTTGGAACGATCTGCCAGTTCTCGGAGCTGGCAAGAGAAACTGGGTTTGGGCTGTTATCCGATTTCGATGCGCTGCTCGCCTTGTGGAACAGGGAGCGCCGCGTAGCGGTGATGCGTCCCCTGTTTGCGCTGCTTGCGTTGAGGGACCTTCACAGCCACCCTCGAGGAAGCAATCGACAGACGAAACTGACTGGAGCCCTTCGACAATTCGACTTGGAAGCCGCAGAAATGAGAAGCGGATGGGGACTTGCTCTTGACCATGTCTATGATCAGATCGCTGAATCACTGCGTGGCGTCGGCGACTTGATGTCAGCGACGTACCACTAGGACTAGGGGAGCATGTACCGCACGCCCAGGGCGAACTGGATTTGAGATGAACCGAGGAAGACGGATGAACAACAACCAACTATCTGCCACACCGGACCAACGACTCGTCGAGCAGTTGCGGCGCTCGCTGCTTGCCTGTGCCGGGGATCGGATACGATCCATCATTCTGTACGGATCGCGCGCGACCATGACGGCGCGGCCCGATAGTGACTTCGATGTGCTGGTCGTGGAGAAATCCCCGGTTGCCAAGCGCGAAGAGAGGCGCCGGCTCCGAGCGGCGCTGCGGGAGTTCCCTTGTCCCGTAGATGTCTGGGTGATGGATGAAGCTGAATTCGACGAGACGAAGGACGTAATCGGCGGCATCGCCTACCCCGCAAGCAGGTACGGGGTTCACATCGAATGAGAACGCCCGATCAGGTGCGCTGGGACTTCGTCCAGGAATGGCTTCGTAAGGCTGAGAGTGACATCGAGGCCGCTCGCATCCTGGTGGCCGAAGACCTGGACGACTACGAGGTTGCGGCGTTCCATGCCCAACAGGCGGTGGAGAAGCTGATCAAAGCGTACCTCGTGCGGCACCAGGTCGAGTTTTCCAAGACCCACGAGATAGAGGCGCTCCGAGACTTGCTTGCTTCAATCGACCAGACCCTTGCGGTGAAGCTGGCGGACGCTGACGAGTTGACTCCCTACGCCGTGGATTACCGATATCCTGGCGACGCCGGCGACGTGTCGCAAGGAGACGCGGAGGGGGCGGTGCGCCTGGCCGAGGCGGTCCGCGTGCACGTTCGCGGCGCTTTGCAGGACTATCTCTCTACTGGCCGGCCGCCGGATCCGACGGAGAGTTCCTCATGAATGAAAGTCTAAAGCCTTGGTACGCGGTCGCGACCCCGCACGAGGACATTCGTGCCGGAAATCTTGAGGAAGCTGTCTTTGCAGCGAACGTCCGGACGGTCGTGCGAGGCGGTCGAGAAACGCGGTGCGGTCGGCGTCGTGCGGTAAGAGGGCGCGCCGTTCGATGCCGCGGGCGATGACATGGTGCAGGGCACCAGGGGCATCAAGGCGCAGGCCACGGGGCATGGATGGGAGCATAGGTGGGTGAGAGACTATGTCGAGCATATTAGTGATGTTATTAGTCAATCACTGCCTTCGACTTGGTCGACTTGGACCTACGCCCGCTGGGTCTGGTTTTGGCATCAGAAGGAGAAGTCAAGGCGCTCGAAAAGCGCTGGAAGCAGTACCGGCAGGTGACCGGCTGTGATCTCGATGGGAAGCCAAGCGGGAGCACGCGGACGGCATGATAGGCTGCGACGCGCTGCAGGGGTTGGCGCACGACGCTGGGGACGCGAGGCACGATACGTTGCGGGATCACGCAAGAGATGCGCGGGCCGTTTTGCTGCGGCACCGCCGCGCAACCGTCGGAAATCGCCGAGCATTGCGCGCATTTGCCCTTGGGGCACCGTGCGTGATATGTTGCAACTTGTTGCAAGGGTTGGCGATTTTGAGTGGTCAGCTAAGAGCCTATCCCAAAACCCCCGCTACCCGATACGCCAGGTAGGCACAGGCGAGGTGTAACATTGCGAGATAGTTCTGGGGCTTCTTTTCCCATCGAATCAGGATCCGGCGAAATCGGTTGAACCAAGAATGCGTACGTTCCACCACCCACCGCCGGGCCTTGAAGCCCCGTGTCTTCTTGAGCACGACCTCTTCACCCCGCGCCTTGATGTGAGCGATGTAGTGGTTGAGCGCTACCAATTCACGGATGTCCCGGTAGTCGTATCCCTTGTCGAGACACAGGTGTTGGGGCGCGCCCGGGCACGGGGCCGGCCGGTCGATCGGGATGCTGGCCAAGGTCGGTGCCAGCAGCCACTTGTCGTGGACGTTGGCCCCATCAATCACCAGGCCGATGGGCACCCCGGCGCCATCGACGAGCACCGAGCGTTTGGTGCCGCCTTTGGCGCGGTCCGTGGGATTGGGGCCGGTTTTTTCCCCCACCGAGGGGGGCCTTCACCATCGCGCCATCCATGCTCTGCCAGGTCCACTGCAGGTGTTTGCGCGCGTCGTACTCCACCAACCCGCTCGCCCACAGGCGCTCGAACACGCCCGCCCGCTGCCACTGCTGGAAGTAGCGATGCACGCTGCTGCCGGCCCCCAACTCCCGCGGCAACGCCTTCCACTGGATGCCCGTGCGCAGCACATAATAGATGGCGTCCGCCACGCGCCGCCGATCCAGCGGCGGCCGTCCCCCCTTGCGCCGATTGCGCCGCCGGCCTTTGGGCAGTAGCCCCTCCAACACTAGCCACATCTGCTCCGGGAGCCGAAACCTCTCGACCACTCCCCCTGTCTTCTCCACCCCACACCCTCCTCACCGGAGACAAACCGGTCGGCATTATATATCACAGCTTGATGTTTTGGGATAGGCTCTAAGTACATAGTTCGGCGGGCCGATGATCGGGAAGCGCAGTATCGCTAAGCGCGCAAAGCCCAAACGACGGTGGAATGTACCATGCCGGAAGAAATTGACGACCCTTGGGATGATGATGATGCCGACTCCGTCTGGGAATCCCACGCAAAGGCGGCCGTCAAATCCGCGTGGGAATCTGCAGATTTCGACGATGTCAGGGGTGTCATTGACATTTCCGACGCGGATGACCCGCGTTTAGCAACTGAGTGTAAGGACATCGACGCTCTTCGAGCGGCACTTTCGTCCATTTACGCTGAGGCATGGTATGCGTATGTGCCGTTCGAGTCAGGTGAGGCCGTTTTCTCAGGGGATGCTGATGGCTACGTCGGGGACTTCTTGTCGGATCACGCTGAAGCCGAGGAATTTTTCGATAGCCTCAGGGTTGAAGATTCAGAGGAGGACTTGTTCCAATCCGATGAGGCGGTTGAGCGAGGCCAGTCCCGGATCCTCCGACTTGACCTCGCTCAGATCAACGACGAGCTGATCAGGTGTCTCACCTTACGACCGGAGCTAATGCGGGAACTTGACCCACGGAAGTTCGAAGAGCTGGTAGCCGAACTCCTGCGGGACAAGGGATACGAAGTGAAGCTCACGCCGCGATCGAAAGACGGAGGGAGAGACATACTCGCCATTAAGCGTGAAGATATCGGTTCTGCTCTGACCCTGGTCGAGTGCAAGCGCTATGCGCAGAACAACAAGGTCGGAGTTGATATCGTTCGGGGGCTGTATGGCGTGGTCAGCGCCGAGAAAGCCACAAGAGGACTCTTGGCAACCACTTCCTACTTCACCAGTGGAGCAAAGGCGTTTCGAGATCAGGTTCCTTACCGTCTCGGTCTCGCAGATTTTGATATTCTCCGGGCGATGCTTTCCCAATTCCGATGCAAGCAATAAGCGTGGTTCGCTTGATCCCGCGCCGTTCCGTTGACCCAAGTCCGGGCCGGCCCGGCGCGTCCGCGCAGCATCGCGAAGGACGCGATGTACGTGACGTTGGGGGTTCTCTTCGACGGATCCGAGGACCGACTACAGGAGCACCGAGTGAATTTGTTCGCCCCGACTTTCCCGAATCACCGCTGTGCTCGGAGAACCGGCGCTGGAGACTGGTTGACTAATGACGATCCCATATTGGTTCGGTGCGGCTGGGCTTTTTCGTAAGGGGAAGCCGCTTCTCGGTGAGTTGAAACGGAATGGGCTTGAATTCGATCAAAAGTTGATGCGAGCGCTGCAGGCGTCTGCGAGCAAGCCCAGGCTCGATCCTGAGGACTTCGGATTTCCGGACTCCTACTTAACCTTGGCGTTGTACCGACTGAATTCGATCCTGACCCGAGTCGTTGAGCTTGATGAGAAGGGATACAATCTCTTCCACGAATACCGACTCGCACCGTCGTGCTCACCGGAGCGGGTTGTCCCCGGTAATCGTCTTTGCTGCGTGCTCGACAAGGCTGCTGAGCTTGCCGCTCCAGGGAAGACGATCGGTGTCGGTCACTTCTTGCGTGCAATCGTGTCGCTCACGCTCGACCAGGAAGCCGAGCCCGCATACGGTTTCCCTGGGCAAGTCCTGCACAATACCTTCTCTGCGGAAACGCTTCTTTGGGGCCTCGGCTACACTGCGTGGACTCCAATCTCGAAGGCCCCGGAAATCCAAGACATCTTGCGTGCTCTCGACGGGCGGAATCCGATCGATGACGTTCAGTATCTGCTCACGGTTGAGGGTAGGCGGCTCGTGTTCCGCTCGACAAGCGTACTCGATCCGTACCAAATGCTGCGCGATTCAGGTTCACCTGTGCAGCGCCTGGCAGTGCTGACGCACCTAAAGGACGAATATGCGACATCGACGGCCGATGAGGTCCTCGAACTCGAAGACCTCATAAACAATCCGCGAGTTAAGGAACCCGAGCTCCAACGCTTTTTCGAACAGCACCCGCAATTCTTACGCATTTGGGATGAACGAGAAGTGTATCCGCACGTATACCTGACGCGTGAGGACGACGGCCCCCTAGTTCCTGATTTCTTGCTCCTTGACCGAGAATTGCAGAGAGCGACGGTGGTTGATTTGAAGCTTCCGTCGGCCAGGATCGTAGTTCGGCAAAGAAACCGCGAGAGGTTTTCATCACTCATCACAGAGGCCCGTGCACAGCTGATTGAATACCGAGACTGGTTCGAGGACACGCATAATCGTCGAAAGCTCAAGGAGCGGTTTGGCATGGAGATCTTCCGGCCACGCCTTGGCGTCATCATCGGCCGTAGCAATTCATTTCGCGACGAGTTCGACCGGCAGAAGCTGGGCTCATGCACCTCCGATATCGAGATCGCTACGTACGACGATATCGTCCGCCATGCGCAGCGTCGACTTGTGCTGTTGCGCGGTGCACCTCGGCGATGAATACTCTGCGTCCTACGGGAGATGCGGGCGGTATGAGGCACGTGGGTTCTAATCGAATTCTAATTGCGCGGAATTCGGAGGGTGCGAAGAAGCCTTTCAGCCGACGCCAAAGGCGCTTGCGCGAGCGAAGGCAGGCCCAGCCATAACTGTCGGAGCCTCATATGCCCGTTGAAGGTAGAGACGAAGTAGCTCTCGAAGCACAAGTTGAGCAGATGCTGCGTGAAGCGAAACTCAACTACGCGAAGGAGGTGGTGGTTGGTGAGGCGCGCCCAGACTTCGTCGTGACCACCGAGAACGGCGATCAGATCGTTGTCGAGGTGAAAGCGTGGGGAAGCAGTCCAAATTCCGCGGCTCGCGCCATCAATCAGGCGCAGCGGTACAAGGAGCTGTCAAAGGCTGCCGCCGCGGTTGTAGTTACCTCTGCGGTGTTCGAATCCCTCGCGTCGGCAGCAATCGCCGTCACCCCAATGGGTGGCCTCATCAGCGCGCTTGCAGTACTCGCAACGAATCTTGCGAAGAGGAAACGGTCTCTGAAGCCGCAGCTTGTGCAGCCGGCCCCGAAGAAGAAAGTATTCGCTTCGATGCCCTTTGCGCAGCAGTATGACGACACGTTCCTCGTTGCCATTGAGCCAGCCTCCCTCGTTAATGGTGCTATTGCCGAGCGGGTGGACCACAACGGTACAGCTGGTGCGGTGGTTCCTCAGATCAAGGCCATGATCAAAGCGGCGAAGGTCGTCGTCGCCGATTTATCGGACTCGCGGCCGAACGTGTTGCATGAAGTCGGTTATGCGGAGGCGCTTCGCAAGCCGGTGATTCAGATCTGTAGCACTCCGACAACTGCGCTCCCGTTCAATGTTCGCAACAACCAGACGATTCAGTACGCCATTGGCCAAACGGCGAGACTCAAGAAGACGCTGGAAGCGGAGATAAAGAAGTACGTCTGAAGTTGAAGGGGATCAGGGATGAGGGTTCGAACCGTGCACAAATCGCGGGGTGGAGAGGCCGAACAAACCCGTCGAGCCGACGCCTGAAGAACGGTGCGGCTCACGCCGAGCGTTAGCCGCATAAGCAGCTGGACCATGCCAAAGGGCGTGGACAAGCCTGGATTTTCAGCGCCCGCGATCCGTGAAGGCTCCGATCACGATGAATCTTTCCAATTTCGAGCGCGCGACGCTCCGACCAACGTGAACTTTTGTCATTTCGATCGTGTGACGCCCCGACCGAGGCTGTTCCGGGCCGATTCGCATAGAAAAAGGGGGAGACAAGCCTGGATTTCTGCCACGCACGATCCGCGAGCCTCCGACCAGGACGAATCTTTGCCCTCGGGATTCTGGGACCCCTAATTCAACGCGTTCCGCGCCGATTCGCATCGACAAAGGCTCGGTTCAGGCTGGATTGCGGCTACGAACACCCTTTGGCGCGGAAGAGGATTCTTTGTACAACGGGTCGGAGGCAGTGGTTGGGTAGCTGGCTAATCAGGGCGCCGCCGCAACGGAGGCGGTCCAGATTGCGACGGCGGACGGTGTGTGCATGCGTCCTTACCCTGATCGGCAGACGTTTTCGCAAGAGCTCACAAGCAGAACCGGAAGAGTACCCCCGTTCGACCATCGAGGCTGCGCAGGCGCACCCCGACTGCGCCGCCGCGCCGGCGCATCGTCCACACAAAAAGGGGCTGAGTTGAACCCGACGCCAAGTTGTAAGTTGTTGAGTTGCTAGGTTGTTAGGTTGCTAAGTTCTCGGATCTAGCAACCAGCAACCCAACAACCAACAACTGTTCTTTACGGGGACTCACAGCAGCGGGTCGATGATCGCGTTCAGAGTGGGACTCGGCCGCATCGCCTTCTCCACCTTCACGGGGTCCGGCTGGTAGTAGCCGCCCATGTCGACGGGCTTCCGTTGCGCCCCGAGAAGGTCGGCATTGATTTTGGCCTCGTTCTCCTGCAGGTGCTTCGCCACGCTGGAAAAGCGCGCCTGGAGTTCCTTGTCCTTGGACTGCGCGGCCACCGCCTCGGCCCAGTACATGCCGAGGTAGAAGTGGCTGCCGCGGTTATCGATCTGACCGACCTTGCGCGCCGGCGACTTGTTGTTGTCGAGGAACTTGGCGATGGCCTGGTCCAGCGTTTCCGCGAGCAGCGCCGCCCGCTCGTTCTTGAACGTGCTGCCGATGAACTCGAGCGCGGCCCCGAGCGCCGAGAACTCGCCGAGTGAATCCCACCGCAGGTAGCCTTCCGTTTCGAACTGCTGCACATGCTTCGGCGCCGAGCCACCGGCACCGGTTTCGAACAGGCCGCCACCCGCGAGCAGCGGCACGATCGACAGCATCTTCGCCGAGGTGCCGATCTCGAGGATCGGGAAGAGGTCGGTGAGATAGTCACGCAGGGCATTCCCGGTCACAGAGATGGTGTCCTGGCCCTTGCGGATCCGTGCGAGCGAGAACTTCATGGCCTCCACCGGCGGCAGGATGCGAATCTCGAGGCCGCTGGTGTCGTGGTCCTTGAGGTAGGTTTCCACTTTCGCGATCACCTGGGCATCGTGCCCGCGGTTCTTGTCGAGCCAAAAGACGGCCGGCGCGCCCGTGGCGCGGGCCCGTCGGATGGCGAGCTTGACCCAGTCGCGGATCGGGATGTCCTTCGCCTGGCACGAACGGAAGATGTCGCCCTCCTCCACCGCCTGCGCGAGGAGCGTCGCCCCGGAGGACTCGTCGACGACGCGCATCGTCCCTGCACTCGGGGCAATGAAGGTCTTGTCATGCGAGCCATACTCCTCGGCCTGCTGGGCCATGAGGCCGACATTCGGTACGTCGCCCATCGTTGCCGGGTCGAAGGCGCCGTGCTCCTGGCAGTCCTCGATGATCGTCTTGTACGTCGTGGCGTAGCAACGGTCAGGAATCATCGCCTTGGTCTCGTGGAGCTTCCCGTCGGGCCCCCACATCTGACCCGACTCGCGAATCACCACCGGCATCGACGCGTCGACGATGATGTCGTTCGGGGCGTGGAGGTTGGTGATGCCCTTGTCCGAATCGACCATCGCCAAGGCGGGGCGGATAGGGTAGACGGCCTTGATGTCGGCTTCGATCTCCGCCTTTTTGTCGGCCGACAGTTTCTGCATCTTGGCGTAGAGGTCACCCAAGCCGTTGTTGGGATTGAAGCCGAGCGCTTTGAACGTCTCGGCGTGTTTATCGAAAACCGGTTTGAAGAAGACGGTGACAGCGTGGCCGAACATCACCGGGTCCGAGATCTTCATCATCGTGGCTTTCAAGTGTAAGGACAGCAGCAGGCCCTTCTGCTTGGCGTCCTCGATCTGCTCCTCGAAGAACTTGCGCAGCGCTTTCACGTGCATCACCGAGGTGTCGAGGATTTCGCCCGCGAGCAAGCCCATCTTCTTCTTGAGGACAGTGACCGTTCCCTTGGCGTCCACGAACTCGTAGCGGACCTCCGTGGCCTTCGGGACTGTGGTGGAATTCTCACTGCCGTAGAAATCGCCGCCGGTCATGTGCGCCACGTGTGCCTTGTTGTCCTTGGTCCAGGGGCCCAGCTTGTGCGGGTGCTTCTTGGAGAATGCCTTCACCGAGAGCGGGGAACGGCGGTCGGAGTTGCCTTGACGAAGCACGGGATTGACCGCGCTGCCCTGCACCTTGGCGAAGCGCGCCTGCAGGGCCTTTTCAGCCTCGTCCTTCGGGTTTTCGGGATAGTTCGGGATCTTGTACCCGTGCGCCTGCAGCTCCTCGACGGCCTCCTGAATCTGTGGAATCGAGGCGGAGATGTTCGGCAGCTTGATGATAATGGCCTCCGGCGACTGCGTGATCTCGCCGAGCTGCGTGAGGTAGTCCGGAATCCGCTGCGCCGGCGTCAGGCTCTCGGGGAAGTTGGCGATGATGCGCCCGGCAAGCGAGATATCCGGCGTCTCGACGGCAACGCCCGAGCCCTTCAGGAAAGCTCTGATGATCGGCAACAGTGAGTAGGTTGCGAGCCGAGGTGCTTCATCCGTGAGTGTCCACATGATTGTCGAAGTCTTGGTGGTCATTTCATCTCCTCTAATAAATAGGAATTTCGGCGGCCGGAGCTCAGTTCAAGAGGGCACGGTGATTTTTCGGCCCGCTTTCTATGGCGCGCTATAGCGCGACGCGGCGGATAGTGCGAGAGGGGGCAAACGCCTTTCCGCCGGGCGGTAGCGTGTCGTGTTAGCGGCTGTGCAGCTGGGCACGATTCACGGGCACGAATGCAGTTCAGTATCTTGCGGCCCGCCTCTTGGGTCTGATACAAAGAAGCTCGTTCTGCTCACGTAACGCGCCGGCCGCTGCCGGCAGGAGGCTTCGATGGCTGTAGCTCGTGTGACGGAGATTCGGGCGTCGTCCCCGGAAGGCTTTCAGGACGCGGTCTTGGAAGGCCTCAAGCGCGCCAGCAAGACCCTGCACGGCCTCACCGGATTGGAAGTGCTGGGAAAGCGCGTCAAAGTCGAAGACGGCAAAATCGTCGAGTATCGTGTCGATATGAAGATCATCTTCGTTCTCGACTAGGGCTGCGCCCCGCGGAAGCTCGACGGGGCCGCTCCCCGTTGGGTCACTCCGGGCAGCTTCGAGTGACTCTAGGCAAGAGGTTCGGAACAGCAAGTGCCGCAAGGCAGGAGGTGCATATGGCCGTAGCACGACAAACCCAAATCATCGGCGCATCGCCGCACAGCTGGGAGGACGCGGTGCGCAACGCACTCGAGCGCGCGAATAAGACCTTACGCGGGATCACCGGCTTGGAAGTCGTCAAGGAGAATGCCGCGATCGAAAAGGGTAAGATCGTCGAGTATCGGGCGACGTTGATCGTGACCTTTGTCCTGGAAAGCTGAACGAACCATGGCGGCTGCCGTCAGGTTGCCATGCAGCGGCGCTGCCGGTGCCCGACAACCTGACGGCCGCCGACATCCGGCCGCCACAGGTTTTCCGGGATCCTGTCAGCCAAGCAGCATCTCGTAAGGAGGAGATTCAGCTCCATGGTTCCAACGGACGCATTGAGCCGGCGCATGACGTCGCTGGATGCCAGTTTCCTGTACCTGGAGCGGCCAAACGCCCTGCTGCACGTGGCTGGCATCTATACCCTGGCGCGCGCGCTTCCGTACGAGCGCGTCCTCCGTTACGTGGAGGAGCGCCTGCCGCTCATCCCGCGTTACATGCAACGGGCGGTGTCGGTGCCGCTGAACCTTGGGCATCCGACGTGGGAACCAGACCTGGAGTTCGACATCCGCAGCCACATTCAACGCCACAAATTGAAAGGCGATGGTGGTGACGAGGCCCTCGCCGCCTTGTGCGCCAAGTTGTTTGCCCAACCGCTCGACCGCACGCGGCCGCTCTGGGAAATACACCTCATCGAAGGCTACCAGGCCCCCGATTTCCAAGGCCGTGGGTGTGCATTGCTGGCAAAGACCCACCACGCGATGATCGATGGCGCCAGTGGCGTGCAGCTGACCAACATCTTGATGGACCCGAGCCCGAAGCCCGTTCCGGTCCGTGTGCCGGCGCGCGGCTCAGCTCAGCGTCGGCTGCCAGGCCGCAGGCTGCCGGGCCCGATTTTTCAGGCGGCGACCGGGTTGATCGATACCCTGCGCACGCAAGTGGATATGGGCTGGCGGTTGGCGCAGCAGCTGAGTCACCCAGCACGTGCGCTCGATGAGGCGCGAGAGACGCTCGACGCCGTGGGCACACTGGCGCGAACGCTGCTTACAGGTGCCCCGCCGACTCCGTTCAATGGACCGATCAGCAAAGAGCGCGCATTGGCGTGGGCGCGCTTCTCTCTCAACGATGTCAAAGCCATCAGAAACCGGCTCGGTGGCACGGTGAACGATGTGGTCCTGGCGGTTATTGCCGGCGGGTTACGTCATTATCTCCGTGACCACGGAGTCAACACCGACCGGACCGAGCTCAAAGCGATGGTGCCGGTCAATGTGCGCGGCGAGCACGAGCACCTGAAGCTGGGCAACCGTGTATCGATGATGATCGCGCCGTTGCCGGTCGGCATCACCGATCCGATTGAACGCCTGCGCCAGGTTTCTGCCGCGATGGATCTACTCAAGAGCAGTGGGCAAGCCGGCCAGATGGAACGCGTCGTGGCCCTGACCGACCTGTTGCCCCCGGTGCTGCAACACCCGCTGGCGCGGCTGCAAGCCTCCGTTACCCCAGTGAACACGGTATGCACGAACGTTCCGGGGCCGCGCGAAACGCGCTACTTCTTGGGCGAACGGGTGAGCATGATCATCCCGTTGGTGCCGCTGGCCGTCGGTATCGGGCTCGGGTTCGCCATCATGAGCTACGCCGATCAGCTGACGATCGGCCTCAACGCCGATGCCGAACGCGTTGCGGACCTCCACGGATTGGTCGCGGCATTGCACCGATCTTTCGACGAACTGTGGGCTACCACCGGCCTCAAGCACGCCCCAGCGCAGCCGGAACACAGGCCGGCGGTCCGGGGACGAGTATCAGCACGCCGCATCGCTCCACGTACGCAAGCGACGTCGCCGGAGAACCAGCCGGGTGTCGGAAGTTGAAGCCGTATCTCCAGGGATGACATTCCGCCCGAACGGACCCACCTGAACTACTCTCTTCGAGAGTCGTTGCGCGGCGCGACGAAACTGGCGAGGCATGGCCTCGCCACTCCAGAGTCTTGTAGCGAGGTCATGCCTCGCTTGGGTTGCGGGCGGCAGCCCGCGCTGAGTTTCGAAGATAGGCTCCCCCTCCGGCCCACGCGCCGGGTTCTACGGTAAATCTTACAATCGACGACTGTAAAAACTGCAGTTGCAAGGCTTCTTCGTCTGCCCCTCGCATGCCTCGACGATTCCGGTTGGAGGTCGCGTGGTTGGCACAATTCCCGCTCATGCTGGGCAGGGCGACGAATGAGTTGCCTGGGGGTTGTCAGGGAACACCAACGCAATGGGAGAGGGGCATCGTGATGAGTGACATTGAGGGACGGCGGCAAGGATCCTCGGCGATTCTTTCAGAGGATTTGCTCACGCCGGAACAGATTCTGCCGGTGCAGTTTCAAGAGCTGTGGCACAAATCGAGGACTCTCACCCCCGAACGTGTTCTGGCCACTGCCGTGTTGTGGCAAGCTGCGATGGACCTACAGAAGTTCCGCTATGCGCCCCGGCGCAAGAAACAGCGGCTCTACCGTGAGGCGTACCAGTGGGTGGCGTCGAACGATCGCTCGTGGCCGTACTCGTTCGTGAATCTCTGTGACATGCTCAGCGTCTCGGTGCAGTACTTGCGGCGCGAGCTGCTAAGGCTCGATCCGATACACCAGCCGGTGATAGAAGAAGCCGCGTAGGTCCGGTGCCGGCAGTTGCCGGTACCGGGTGCTTCGGACAGTCCCCAGCGGTTCCTCCCCGAGCCGCTTTATCCCGCGGTATCCGTGTAGTAAATAACGTGCCGTGCGGGTCAGTGCGGTCATTCCGACGTTCAACCGCCGCGCCTTCGTCTGCGAAGCGGTCGGTTCGGTGCTGGCGCAACGCGAGGTGGCGTTCGAGACGATCGTTGTCGACGATGGGTCGACGGATGGTACCGCGGCGGCGTTGGCGCGGGAGTTCGGGGCGCGGATTCGCGTTGTGCACAGCGAGAATCGCGGCGTTGCGGCAGCGCGGAACCTTGGTGTGGCCTCCAGTTGTGGCGAGCTGGTTGCCTTTCTGGACTCCGATGACCTGTGGCTATCCGAGAAGCTGGCCACCCAGGTCGCCTTCTTCCGCATGCACCCGGAGGCGGAGATCTGTCAGACCCAGGAGATCTGGGTCCGTAACGGCGTGCGCGTCAACCCGCGTGCGCGCCATCGCAAGCCGAGCGGAGACATCTTCGAGCCGAGCTTGCGCGTGTGCCTCGTGAGCCCGTCGGCCGTGATGTTGCGGCGCAGCTTGTTTGAGCGCGTCGGCGGCTTCGACGAGCAGTTGCGTGCCTGTGAGGACTACGACCTGTGGCTGCGGATTGCGCGCGACACGCCGGTGTGGCTCGTCGAGCGCCCGCTGGTGATCAAGCGGGGCGGACATGCGGATCAGCTGTCGCGGCGATTCTGGGGCCTGGATCGCTTTCGGGTCGCCGCGTTGTCCCGGCTGCTGGCCGAGGGGGGGCTTGCCGAGGGGCAGCGGCGCGCGACGTTGTCGGTGTTGCAGGAGAAGTGCGCCATTCTCGCCCACGGCGCCGTCCGTCGCGGGCGCCGCGAGGAGGCTGAGCGGTATCACCAGATTGCGCATGGCTACGCCTGACGCCCCACTCGATGCCGCGGTGCGGACCTTCGCCGGGGAGCGCCGCTACAGCCCGGCGACGCTCGAGCGCTGGCTGCGTGTGCCGCCGGCCGACCGTGTCGCGCTGTTGGAGATCGCCCAGGAACTGCGCCCCAGCGAGAACCAATTCCGTGACCTCTGGGATTGGGCGGAGGACATCGCGCAGCGCGACCGTATATCACTTTCAGTGCTTTTCGCGTCGGCGCCGCTGCTGGCGGTGCGGCGTCGGCGTGTGAGCCGCAACGACAAGCTCAAGCTGCTGAAAGGGGCGCTGCGCCGCCTGCGGTTCCCGCAGTTGGCCGGGGTGGAAGACCGGCTGGCGGCTCTGGTGCGTGAGCTGGGATTGCCGGCGAACATCCGCATCATCCTGCCTGAGTTTCTCGAAGGCGACACGATCCGGGTCGAGATCGCCGCGGAGAGCGCGGCCGGATTGCGCGCGGCGGTAGAACGCCTGCAGGCCGCGACGGCCACCGCTGCCTGTGCGGCGATCTTCGAATTGCTCGAAGAAGCGCCGGATGACGTGCAGAATGCATGAAGCAACAAAACCACGGCGCTCGCCGCGCCAGCCGAATTCCTAGTAGATCGATTCCAAATTACTGTAGCAATGAGACTAGAACCGCTCGTCCTGAGGAGGCCGCGTCTTTTCAGCGGCCGTCTCGAAGGACGCCCGCTCGGCACATTGCTACGGAGATTTGGAATCATGCTACTGGCATCCGACAATTCCGCACGATACGCAACACTTCTGTTGACGCAGGCAACAGATATGTCATGCTCGCGGGCATGACCGGCCGCGAGATGAAGCGGTGGCTGATGAAGCAGGGAGCAACGTTCGAGCCGGGAAAGGGTGGTCATTTGACGGTTCGTCTCGGTGATCGCGTGTCGACGCTGCCAATGCACGGAGGGAAACGGGAGCTGAAGAAGGGGACCGAAAAGGCCATCAAGAAAGATCTCGGTCTCGAATGACGAAGGAAAAGGAGAACCGGTATGGGAGACTTCGCATACCCAGTGAAATTGGAGCGGGCTGAAGAAGGAGGCTTCACGGTGACCTTCCCGGATGTCCCCGGCGCAATTACCGAGGCCGATGACGAAGAAGAGGCCATGCTGCGGGCCGCCGACGCACTTGAAACGATTCTCGCGGCGTACGTCAAGGATGGCAAACCGTTGCCGCGGCCGCGGCGCGCGCGGGGGCGCGTGCGGACGGTCAAGCCATCGGCTCTCAGCTGCATGAAGCTGGCGGTCTACCAGGCCATGCAGGCGCAGGGAGTGGGGAAGGCCGCGCTCGGCCGCCGGCTCGGCTGGCACCTGCCACAGGTGGATCGCATTTTGGATCTCATGCACGCCTCGAAGGTCGAGCAGGTCGAAGCGGCCCTGGCCGTGTTAGGGCTGAGCGTGAGGGTCGAGATTGAAAAAGCGGCGTGACCGGTGTCACCGCCGCAGCGGTCACCTCTTTCAGAACCGGTTCAAATCCACCCTGGTCGAGGACGACCCGTACTTGCGCCAGGATCTTGCGTCAATCGCGGGTGAAGGAAATGGAAAACCGGAAACAGGAAACCGGAAACGGGAGACCGGTCAACGGCGCATGTCGGGGTTCACGCTTTCGCCGTCGCTCGATTGATGTTGGCCGTGCGCTTCGAAGTTCCGAGGACTCACCATGGTGAATTACTCAGGACCTGGACATCTACGGTGCCCGGGGCCAGCGTCGTCATCTTGGATGCCATCGAGTCGCAGACGCACCCGGCGCCTGTAGTCGGGCGGCTTCTGGAACACGGCGGGGACGCCGGCGTTAATCGGGTATGCGCAAGGCTCTGACGCGCACCCGCTGGCCTCGCGGGCCGCTTTATCCCGCAGTATTCCTCTAGTACAAGGAATGTCCGTGCGGGTCGGGAAAAAGCGCCGGACGGCGCGAAGGGTGCGTGAATGCGAGAGACGATGACCGCGCAGGGATGGGTCCCGAGCACGATTTGGATCGAGCGCGGCGTGGAGGAGTCGTTGGTTGCACAGCGCGTGCTGGCCGCTGCGCCCGACGTCCCGGCGCGCATCGTGGAGGATCCGAGCGCGGCCGAGCCGGCGGATCTCGCGGAGGGCAAACGACGGCTCGTGCTGCGACGGCAGCGGGGAACGTTCCTGCAATACTGCCCGGCCGGCTCCAGCGGCATGGTGTGCTGCAACTACCTGATCATGAACTTCGCTGCGAACTGCCCGTTCGATTGCACCTACTGCTTCCTGCAGGACTACGTCGCCAACAACCCCACGGTGAAGGCGTTCACCAACGTGGCAGATGGGCTCGCGGAAATCGGTGGCGTGCTGCGCGCGCATCCCCGCCGGACATTCCGAGTTGGCACCGGCGAGCTGGCGGACAGCTTGGCGTTGGATCACCTCACCGGCCTTTCCTTGCACTTGGTGCCCTTCTTTGCCGAGCAATCAAACGCGATCCTCGAGCTGAAGACGAAAAGCGACGGCATCGAAAACTTGCTCGGCCTCGATCCGAAGGACCGCACCGTCATCTCATGGTCGGTAAACACCCCAACCATCATGGCGGCGGAAGAACCCGGTACGGCCAGCCTGCAACAGCGCATCGAGGCGGCACTGCGGGTACAGGCCGCAGGATACAAGATCGGATTCCACTTCGACCCGCTGATCGCCCATGAAGGCTGGGAAGCCGGCTATCGCGACACGATCGCCGCCATCTTCCGGCGCATCGATACGCGCCGGGTGGCGTGGGTGAGCGTGGGGAGCCTGCGCATGACGCCGCGGCTCAAGGCCGCCATTCGCGCGCGCCGGCGGCAGGGGCACGTGTTGACCGGCGAGCTGGTCCCGCAACCCGACGGGAAGGAGCGCCTGTGGCGCGGCCTGCGCGTGAAAATGTACCGCCGAATGCTAAACTGGCTGCGCCAAGTCGACGGGGAGATGCCACTGTATATTTGCATGGAGCCGGCCAGCGTGTGGCAGAAGGTCTTTGGTGAGGCGCCTGCAGACCGTGATCTTGCCGAGCGTCTGGCGGCTGGCAAGCGATGAAACAAGTCCGCAAACCCGGCAACGGTCGCGGCAAACGCAGTCCGACGCCCGACGCTGCGGCGGCCATTGGCATTTTCGATTCCGGCATCGGCGGTCTCACGGTCATGCAGAAGATGGTGGAGGTCCTCCCACACGAGCACCTCATTTATCTCGGCGACACCGCCCGGTTTCCATACGGCAGCAAATCGGCGGAGACGATCCGCCGCTACGCGCTGGAGAACGCCGAGTTCCTCGTCGACAAAGGTATCAAGATGTTGGTCGTGGCGTGTAACAGCGCCGCGGCCGCCGGGCTGGATGCCCTCCGCGAGCACTGCGCGATTCCCGTGCTCGGCGTCATCGAACCGGGTGCGCGCGAAGCCGTGCGGCGTACGCGCAACCGCAAGGTCGGCGTGATCGGCACCGAGGCGACAATTGCCAGTGGCGCCTATACGCGAGCACTCAAGGAATTCGGCTCCAACGTGGAAATCTACACCCGCCCGTGCCCGCTGTTCGTCCCACTGGCCGAAGAGGGCTGGGTGGACAACGATGTGGCGCGTCAGACGGCAGCCTTATACCTGACGAGCCTCAAACGCAGCGGCATCGACACGCTGGTGCTGGGATGTACCCACTATCCGTTGCTCGCCGGTGCCATCGCCGCGGTGATGGGAGATCGAGTGACGTTGGTGGACTCGGCGCAGACGACGGCCGAAGCGGTCCGCGAAACACTGATGCGCTACGGTCTGGCGCGCGCCTCGGGAACCGGATCGGTGAGCTTCTTCGTTACGGATGTTCCGGACCGCTTCATCAAAGTCGGCGGCCGTTTCATGGGACAAAAGGTCGATTCGGCCGTGCGCCTCGAACGGTGAGGGCAGCGGATGAATCGATGTCAGTAAACTGCTAGGGTCTGCCAGTAATCTCAAAGACATGCTGAACCTCGTTAAGAAGATCATCGGCACGAAGAACGAGCGCGAGCTCAAGCGCATGCGGCCGCTGGCCGACAAGATCAACACGTTCGAGCCCAGCGTCTCTGCCTTCAGCGATGACGAGATGCGTGCCAAGACCGAGGAGTTCCGGAGGCGCATCCACGAGCAGACCGCGGCCGAACGCCAACAGCTGGAGCAACTGCAGACGCAGCAACGGGAGCAGGCGGAGAAGCCCCCCGAGAACGCCGAGGAGGGCAAGGACCTCAAGACGCAAATCGAGGAACAGGAGAAGGCGCTGCGCGAGGCCGAGAATGATGTGCTCGGCGAAATCCTTCCCGAAGCCTTCGCCCTCGTGCGTGAGGCGTCGAGGCGCACTACTGGGTTGCGCCATTTCGATGTCCAGCTGATCGGCGGCGTGGTGCTGCACCAAGGCAAGATCGCTGAGATGAAGACCGGCGAGGGCAAGACGCTGGTCGCCACCGCGCCGCTGTATCTGAACGCACTCACCGGCCGCGGCGCCCACCTGGTGACCGTCAATGACTACTTGGCCCGCCGCGACGTGCAGTGGATGGGTCCCATCTTCCATCTGCTGGGCGTCTCCCTCGCCTCCATCGTGCACGATACCAGCTACCTCTACGACCCGACCTACGTCGTGAAGGATTACCGGCTGCTCAACCTGCGCCCGATCGAGCGCAAGCAGGCCTACCTCGCCGATGTCACCTACGGCACCAACCACGAGTTCGGCTTCGACTACCTGCGCGACAATATGAAGTTCACGCTGGAGGAGTACGTCCAGCGCGAGCTCAATTTCGGCATCGTCGATGAAGTCGACAACATTCTGATCGACGAGGCGCGCACGCCGCTGATCATCTCCGGCCCGGCCGAGGAATCGACCGACAAGTACTACATCATCGACCGGATCATTCCGCGGTTGAGGAAGGGCGAACGGAAAGAGCGTCAAGGCGACGCGCCGGCGGAAGAATCGGGCGACTACTGGGTCGACGAGAAGTCCCGCTCCGCGGTGCTCACGGAGCAAGGCGTCGCCAAGGTGGAGCGCATGTTGGGCGTGACCAATCTCTACGACCCCAACCACATCGATACGCTGCACCACGTCAACCAAGCCCTGAAGGCGCACGCGTTGTTCAAGCGCGACGTCGACTACATCGTGAAGGATGGCCAGGTGATCATCGTCGATGAGTTCACGGGCCGGCTCATGCCGGGCCGCCGTTGGTCCGACGGGCTGCATCAGGCGGTGGAAGCGAAAGAGGCGGTGCGCATCGAGCGTGAGAATCAAACGCTGGCGACGATTACGATCCAGAACTACTTCCGGATGTACAAGAAGCTGGCCGGAATGACCGGCACCGCCGACACCGAGTCCGTGGAGTTCAAGAACATCTACAAATTGGACGTTGTCGTCGTCCCGCCGAACAAGAAGATGATCCGCACCGACCACCCCGACGTGGTCTACAAAACCGAGCGCGAAAAGTTCAACGCGGCCATCGACGAAATCGTCGACTGCCACGAGCGCGGACAGCCGGTGCTCGTCGGCACCGTCTCCGTCGAGAAATCGGAGCGCCTGGCGAAGATGCTCAAGAAGCGCGGCGTCAAGCACAACGTGCTGAACGCCGTGAACCACGAGGCGGAGGCCACCGTCATTGCCCAGGCGGGCCGGCACCGCGCCGTGACCATCGCCACCAACATGGCGGGTCGTGGCACCGACATCCTGCTGGGCGGAAACCCGGAGTTTCTTGCCCGCGCTGACATGGAGAACGAGTGGATCCAGCGCTCCTCGGCACTGCCGGAGGGCGGCGATCGCTACGAAGAGGTCCTGCAGAAACTCCGTGACCGGTACGAAGAGGCGGTCACACAGGCACGGCGCACGTACGAACCGAATTGGAAACCGTTCGAGGAAGCGCAGGCTGAAGCGCTCAACCGCTTGGCAGACGCGCACCGCGCCTACCTGGAAGCCGCGTTCTGGAAAGCGCGTAACGAATACGAGGCGCTCGCCGAACGGTTGAACGCACAACCGGACCAACGGACGAGCCTGGCGCACGAGTGTGCCGTGGCAGCCGAGGGCTATAGCGTCGCGCTACAGGAGATCGATCGTGTCACCGGCCCCTACTTTGGCGAGGAAGGGCAGCAGCGGTTTGAGCGCGCCCTCGCCGAGCTGAGCGAAGCGCTCAACGAGGCCGGCCGCAACGGCGAGGAAAACACGACGCGGCTCAGCGCGGCGCAGGCCGCCTTCGCGCGCGCCCGCAGCGACTACGAGCACGCGGTGCAGAAGGCGCTGGTGGGGCCGAACGGTAGCGATTACGAGATCGCATCACGTACGTACCAAGAGATCGAGCGCGAGTTCAAACAGGCGGAAAGCTCCTATCTGGAGCACCGCAAGCCCTTCGAAGCCGCCGTCGCAGCGGCGCAACGCGAGTACGAGGAGACCCGCCGCAAGTACACCAAGGCCGTCGAGGACGTGCGGGAAGAGATGGAGAAGGCGCCGCTCGAGTTCCGCGACCGCTACGACCAGATCCACGCGCGCTACAAGGAGCTGTGCGCGCAGGAACGCGAGAAGGTGATCGCCGCCGGCGGACTGCACATCATGGGGACGGAACGCCATGAGAGCCGGCGCATCGACAACCAGCTGCGCGGCCGGTCCGGCCGGCAGGGCGACCCCGGCTCGTCACGCTTCTATCTGTCGCTCGAAGACGATCTGCTGCGCATCTTCGGCGCGGAACGCATCCAGAACCTCATGACCCGCATGGGCATGGAGGAGGGCGAACCCATCGAACATCGCCTCATCACGCGTGCCGTGGCCAACGCCCAGAAGAAAGTCGAAGGCCACAACTTCGATATCCGCAAGCACTTGCTGGAATACGACGACGTGATGAACCAGCAGCGCGAGATCATCTACGGGCGCCGCCGCGAGATCCTCGGCAGCACGAACTTGAAACACGACGTCCTTACGATGGCCGAGAATGTCGCCGCCAACATCGTCGGCCAGTTCGCGGACCGCGAGACGCACGTCGATGACTGGGACTGGAAGGCGCTGAGCGACACGCTGTTCAAGACGTTCGCCATGCGCTTCACAATCAGTGAGGAAGCCAAGGACAAGCTCACCGTCGAGCGCCTCGAGCAAATGGTGATCGACCAGGTCTATGCCACGTACGAGGAAAAGGAACGGGTGTTCACGCCGCCGGTTTTGCGGTACCTTGAGAAGCTGGTGCTGCTGCAGACCGTCGACACGTTGTGGAAAGACCACCTGCTGTCGATGGATCACCTCAAGGAGGGCATCGGCTTGCGCGGCTATGCGCAGCAGAATCCGCTGCAAGAGTACAAGAAGGAAGGCTACGAGATGTTCGAAGCGATGATGCAACAGCTCGAAGCCGACGTGGTGGAGAAGGTGTTCCCCGTCCAGATCGCCCGCCAAGAGGACGTGCAGCGGATGCAGGAACGCCGGCGCCCGCAGCCGATACAGATGGTAATGAGCGGCGGCGGCGCGCCGCAAGCGCAGCCCGGAAAGGTCCAGACAGTGCGGCACGAGGACAAGGTTGGCCGCAACGAACCCTGCCCGTGCGGCAGCGGCAAGAAGTACAAGAAGTGCCATGGGGCGTAGAAGCAGGTTGTTAGTTGTTAGGTTGTTAGGTGGGGCATAACAACGTAACAACCTAGCAACGGCATTATGAAACTCAGCGTTCAGCCCGTTCCCATCCGCGTTCCCGGTTTCCGGTTCGCCGGGGTGCGGTGTGGCTTGAAGGAGAGCGGCGGCCGGGACGTTGCCCTGATCTGCTCCGATGCCCCCGCCGCGGCCGCCGCCGCATTCACGACCAATCGCGTGAAGGCGGCGCCCGTGCTCGTCGGCATGGAGCGCGCGGCGAGTGGCCGCCTGCAAGCGGTCGTCGTGAACAGCGGCAATGCCAACGCGTTTACCGGCCGTGCTGGAGTGGCGGTGGCGCGCGACATGTGCGCCGTTGTCGCCGCCGAGCTGCGCCTCGACCCGGCCCTGGTACTCCCGTCGTCGACCGGTCGCATCGGTGTCCCACTGCCACGCGAGCGCGTGCTCGCAGGGGTGCGGGCGGCGTGCCGGGCGTTGTCGCCGGACGCATTTCACGAGGCGCTCGAAGGGATGATGACGACGGATGCCTTCCCCAAATTCGCCACGGAAGTGGTGACCGTGGGGGGGCGCAGCGTGACGGTTGCCGGGATGACCAAGGGCGCCGGCATGATTGCTCCGCGGATGGCGCTTGCGAAACACGCCACCAATCTAACGTACGTCCTGACCGATGCGGCAGCCTTCCCCACCGCGTTGCGCCGCATGCTGCGCGCGGCGTTGCCGCACTCCTTCAATGCGATTGTGGTCGACGGCGATAGCAGCACGAACGACACGATCGTGCTGATGGCGAATGGGATGGCGCGCAATCCGCCGGTCGCCCCGGGATCGCGGGATTTCTCACGGTTGTGCGACGTGGTGACGCGTGTGATGCAGCGGCTCGCGCGCCTGGTGGTGAAGGATGGGGAAGGGGCGACCAAAGTTGTCGATGTCAAAGTGAAAGGCGCGCGCGATCTGCGGGATGCCGAGCGCGCCGCCGACACCATCGCCCGCTCGCCGCTGTGCAAGACGGCCTTCTTCGGGAGCGACCCGTATACCGGACGCGTAGTGTGCGCCCTCGGCTACAGCGGCGCGGTGTTTGATCCGGAGAAGATCGACGTGTACTTCGACGGCGTCCAAGTCGTCCGTCGTGGGCGCGAGATCGTCGGTGCGGTGGAAGAGCGGGCCGCCGCCGTGACACGCCAGCCGGAGTTCGCGGTGCGCATACACCTGCATGCCGGCAGCGCCAGCGCGTGCCGCATCACCTCCGACCTAAGCGTCGATTACGTGCGCTTCAATTCGGATTACCGCACGTAGATGGCTCATGGCGTATGGCATATGGCGTATGGCGTATGGCCGGAGCCATCGGCCATACGCTATATGCGCGAGGCTCCGCCTCGCTACTTCGCCTTCAACGCCTCGTCGATCATCTGCTTCAAGCCGTCGGCGCTGCGGTTCATGACCCGCTTACCGTTGAGGAAGAGCGTGGGCGTGCCGCTGACCTGGACTTCGTTCGCCAGCTTCGTCTCCTCGTCGATTTGCTTCTGTAGCTCTGGCGAGGCCATGTCCTTCTCGAACTGGTCGACGTTCAACCCGATCTGCTGCGCATATTGCTTCAGGTTGTCGGGTGCCAGGGCACGCTGATTCGCAAACAGCTTGTCATGCATCTCCCAGAACTTGCCCTGCTTCTTGGCGGCAAGCGCGGCCTTTGACGCGTTCAGCGCATTCTGGTGGATGCTGGTGAGGGGGAACTCCTTGTAAACGAACTTCACTTCCTTCGGGTAATCTTTCAGAATTTGGTCCACCAAACTGGGGACCTGGGCACAGAAGGGTCATTGGAAGTCGGAGAACTCCGTCAGGACCACTGGCGCACTGGCGGGCCCTTTGAACGGAGAATCCCCGACGGGCAGGGTGTAGACTTTGTTCGGATCCATCTGCGGGCGTTGTGCAGCCGGCGCCGCCGCCTGCCCGATCTTCTTCTCCAAGTCCCCAAGCTTGGCGAGGATCTGACGCTGTGTCTCTTGGATTTGCTTGATGTCGTCGCTGTTCGCGCCGCACGCCGCGAGCAACGCCAGCAGACCGACACTCACAGTAGCCGCTCGTCGCATAGCCTTTTCCTCCTCCTAGCCGTGCTTTGGTTCCGAGAACCAGCACGACATTAGCTCAACGTGGCCAATCTCTTAGCCGCACCGATACACGGAGACAAGAGCTTCCTCCTCACCGCTTCCTTGCGGCCCGTAGCCCTCGCAAAACAAAGAGCAACAGAGGAAGCAGTAAAATCGACGCGGGCCTCTGCCGATCTTCGGCGGCGCTCATCGAACAGCTCCCGGTCCGCGCCGCTTGCGTGGCAGTTGCCGCAACTGTTCGAGTCGGGGTCCGGACCGGTGGCACTGCAGTGTTCGTTGGTGCCGGTGATGGGGCAGTCGCCGGGGTTGCCGGCGCTGCCTGCACCTGTGACGTGACGGCTGCTTTGGGCGGTATCGCGGTTGCTGGTACAGGATTGGCTTCGCCGGCCGGTCCAGCAGCTCCTGGCGCGGCAACACCGCCAACCGGTTCCTCACTACCCGGTGGAGGTTGTGCGCCTGGCGGATTGGCTTCGGTTACGGCCGATCCGCCCGCGGCAGCGCCTTTCGCCGCTCCGCCCGGACCAACCGGCGCCGCGCCTGCTGGTGCTGACTGCGCACCGGGCTCGACGGGAGCACCAACTTCGGGCACCGCAGGAGCACCGGCGGCCGGGGCAGGGGGCGGTGCGACACCGATGGCCGGCTGTCCACCCTGAGCGACGAGTGTGAGTTGCCCGCTGACTGGCGCCAGAGGTACGGCTGCCGGCCCGTATCGTGCCTGGTTGAGTGTGAGGCGAAGTGGGAACACGCCGCCGGCGGCATCCGGTTGAACGTTGAATGTCCATTCTGCAACCACGCCGCTGCCCGCATTAATCACGGGATTACCCGAGAGGTCGAACAGGACAACGCGGGTCGTTGGGCACATTTCGCCGCCCTCTTGGGGAGGGGTGTTGGCGGCGCGGCCTTTCACAATCACTTCGCTCTCAATCATCCCGCAGAGCGCCGGATCGGTGGTGATGTCAACGCTGAGCAGCGTCAGCGGCTGGTCCGTGTCGATCAACACGGGGATCGTCACCGCATCACCGACGTTGGCGGTCGCGGTGCCGACGCTGATCGAGTTGGCGGCCCAGGCCGCGGTTGAGAGGGACAGCAGAATCGCTGCCGTTGCTCGCAGGGACGTCAAGCTTTCCATGCTGAATCGGTCCTTTCCATCGCTCCCCGTAGGCGCGTTGACCCAAGATTGGCATGGGCTCGGACGCAGGTCGATACCGGGCACGAGGGGAGCTGTGACGTGGCGCGCGCACTCATGCGGGCGGCGGGTCCGGGTGGCGATTCTGAGGTGACTCGGCGAGGGCCAGAAAGGCATCGAGGATATCGCTTCGAGTTATAATCCCAACCAGTTGGTCATTGTCGACAATCGGGATGGCCCCGATGCGCTCCGTGCGCATGAGACGCGCCGCCTCAGCGAGTCGGGCCTTGGGACCCAAGGTCAACACGTTTGTGGTCATGACCAACTCGACGGTGATGTGTTTGGGAATCGCGACTGCTGCCTCCGCCGCCCGGCCGCGCGGCCAGCACTCGAAAACGGAGGGAAAGGCATCTCGCAAGTCACGGTCGGTTACGATACCCACCAACTTGCCTTCCACGACGACCGGCAGCTGATTGATTCGATGGGCGGCCATGACTTCGCGGGCGTGCTCCAACGAATCCAATGGTCGTACAAATTGTACCTGCCGCTGCATCCAGTTTTCGGTCCGCATGTCTTCACCCTTCTCTGCCGTGCACCGATGCAAGCCACCCGCCCGTTGTCCTGAACCGCGGAGCTCAAGGTCCCAAGCGCCTGCCAGACCGTTCGTTCGCGTTCCCATCGGCAACATCACGGCGGCCGGTGCGGGCCGCTGCCCTCCGTATATCATAGTTCAGGTGAGTCCGGCATCGCGAGAGGACAGCGGCGCATGTAGGGGCGGTTCGCGAACCGCCCGAAACGGCGCGTCGGATCGCCAGCGCCGCCCGGGGCGATTCCCGAATCGCCCCTACAAAATTCCGGCGGGCCTTCGCTGCTCTCGCATCTAGGACGCTTCAGGTTCCCGGTTGTCAAAGCTGGGAGCAGATTTACCCTTGCGGCCAGAGAGTGGGTTGGCTGCTGCCTGGCATGCGATTGGCACCTCCGTCATGCGTCCGCTGGGATTGCGAGGTGAGAGCCGACGGCAGTGAGGATGGATACGCAGGAAGGTTGGATGCTGCGGCACATCCGCTTTCACGGCCGCGGTGGCAAAGGCGTCCAGCTGGCGAGCCGCATCGTGAGCCGGACGGCCTTCCTGAACGGCTTTACCGTTCAGGACTCGCCGGTTTACGGGGCTGAACGTCGCGGCGCCCCAGTGGTGGCTTTTGCCCGCTTCGGCAACGGCCCGATCTACGAACGCGGGTATGTCGACGGTCCGGACATGGTGGTGGTGCTGGACGAGTCCATGCTGCTGGCTCCGGATGCGGTGCTGAGTGGTGTCGACCGGTCCACCGTGGTGGTGGTGAACAGCCGGCGCACCGCGGCGGATCTCCAGGCGGGCACAGGGATCGCGGCACGGGTGGTCGCGCTCGACGGTGCATCGATCGCGCTGCAGGTACTGCATCAGTACGTGCCGAGCGTTCCCATCGCCGGTGCCACTGTCAAGGTCGCCGCCATCGCCGGGTGGGAAATACTGCAAGAGGCGGTGCGCATCGAGTTGCGGGAGCTGGGTCTTGCGCTGGATGTGGTCGAGCGCCATCTCGACGCCACCCGCCGTGCCTTCGACCAAGCACCGATGTTGGGTTTGGGTGTGCGGCGGCGCGTGGCGGATTCGCGACCGGCCGCCCCATTCATCGTCCAACGTGTACCGCTGCGAATTGCATCACCATCCAGCAGCGTGGCGAGCACTTCAGCCTTGCACAGCCCCGACGGCGGCCGCGTGTACCGGCCGGAGATCGACCGGCTGCGCTGTAGCCGCTGTTTTATGTGCTTCGCGTTATGTCCGGAAGGAGCGATTGGCCTGGACAAAGAGGAGTATCCGGTCATCGATTATCATCACTGCAATGGGTGTTTAGTCTGTGCCAGTGAGTGCGCACCGAAGGCGATCGACGAGGTGCGGGAGGCGGCGGCGTGACGCGCGACTTGCTGACCGGAGAGGCCACGGCAGCTTGGGGAGCCCGGTTGGCTGAGGTCGACTACGTGCCCGCCTACCCGGTCACCCCGCAAGCCGGGATCATCGAGGCGCTGGCGCAATGGATCGCGCGCGGCGACATGGCTGCGCGGCTCGTGACTTTGGATTCGGAGCAGTCGATGCTGACGGCCGCCGGCGCCGCGGCGGCAACCGGGGCGCGTGTCTTCACCGCGTCCTCGAGTCAGGGGCTCCTTTCTGGCCTTGAAATGCTCTACACCGTGGCCGGCTGGCGGGTGCCGTTCGTATTCGTGAACGTGTCACGCGCACTCGCCGCGCCGATCACCCTGGAGCCCGACCACAACGATGTCTTGGCCGCACGCGATACCGGCTTTCTGCAGATTCATACCGAGACCTGCCAGGAAGTCGTCGACTCAGTGTTGATGGCGTACCGCTTGGCAGAGCACCCCGACGTCCATCTCCCGGTGCTCGTAAATCTCGACGGGTTTTATCTTTCCTGCACGCGTGAGCCGGTGGAATTGCCCGCCGTCGAGGCGGTCCGCGAATTCCTTCCGGCCTACAACCCCACCCACGAGCGTTTCGGAACTTCCCAAGCGATGGCGCAAGGAGTTGCCGTTCTGGGAGGGAGCGCGTATGCGTTTTTCAAGTATCAGATGCAGCGCGCCGCCGAGGCGGCGCTGGGCGCGCACGATGTGGTGACCGGCGACTTCTGTGATGCCTTCGGACGCTGCTACGGGGCCGTGGAGGCGTATCGGCTCGATGATGCCGAACGGGTGATCGTGATGTGCGACTCGTTCAGCACGGTGGGCAAGGCCGAGGTGGTGCGGTTGCGCGCCCGCGGCGAGCGCATCGGGCTGTTGCGCCTGCGCTTGATCCGGCCGTTTCCGCATCAGGAGATCGCCTGGCTGCTGACCGGCCGGCGTTCCGTCGCGGTCATCGATCAGAACATCTCGATCGGCAAGGGCGGCATCCTCTTCGCGGAGGTCGCCAGCGCCTTGGCCGGAGCGGCGCCACCGCTCCTCTCGTTCGTGACTGGTCTCGGCGGCCGCCGCTTCCGCCCGGGGGAGTTTGACCGCATTGTCGCGGCGTTGCGCCAGGCGGAACAGGAGGGCGGCTCTGCGGAGCCGCAGTTGCTATTCACAAACAGTGAGTATCAGCAGCTCCGCGAGATGATGCGCATCGCCCAGGGCAACGGCTCGGGCAACCACGCGCCGGCGCGCGGCAATCGGATATCGGGGAGCTGACGTGCAGACCCGTAGCGCAATCTACAAGAGCATCAAGGAGATCCCACACGAGGAGTACCTCGCGGCCGGGATGGGGCTGTGCAGCGGCTGTTGCGGTCTGCTCGCCCTGCGCCTGTTTCACAAGGCGCTCGGTCCGCAAACGATCTTCATCAACGCCGCGGGGTGCTTGACCTTGCTGGCGGTATTTCCGTTTTCTCCGTTCCGCTCGCCCTGGCTCTACACGGCGATGGGCTCGGCGCCCGCCGGCGCGCAGGGCGTGCGCGACGCGCTTGATCTGCTGATCGCCAAGGGACGGCTGGCGAAGAGCGAAGACCTGAAGGTGGTCGTGGTCACCGGCGATGGTGCGGCGCGCGGCAGTGGTTTGCAGGCGACGCTCGCAGCCATTCACCGCGGTCTCGATTTCTACTATCTGTGCTACGACAACGAGGCGTTCGCTAACAGCGGGTTCCAGATGTCGCCGGCTTCGCCGTTTGGCTCGCAGAGCGGGACCGCGCCGGCGACCGCTGCAACACCGGCGGGGAACGCCTCGAGCGAACAGGATCTCTTTGAGCTGTGGCGCGCCGCGCGGCCGGCGTACCTCGGCACCGTCTCGCCGGCGCATCCGCTCGACTTCCTGGATAAGGTCGCACGCGCCAGCCGCCTGCCGGGTCCAAAGCTGTTTATCAGCCTGGCGCCGTGTCCGACGGGGTGGGGTATCGAGCCGGCGGAATCCGTTGCCGTCGCCAAGCTGGCGGTGGACACCGGCGTGTGGCCGCTCAAAGAGACCCGTAACGGGACAGTCGTCCACACCGTGGTGCCGCGTCCGTTCCGTCCCGTCGCCGAGTATCTGCAGCGCCAAGCGCGTTACGCGCATCTCTTCGCGCCGACCCCGCAGGAGCAAATCCTCAGCCGCGTCCAGGCCGATGTCGATGGCTACTGGAAAGGATGCGATGCGTCGTCCGTGACGCCCGTCGGGTGACCTGGCTGCAAGCCGGAGTCGGCGCGGCACAGGCTCGGCATGTAGTTCTGCTGGGCGCGCCGGTGACGCACATCCGTCAATCTACCGGTCGAGCAAATGCAGGCGCTCTGCGGCGGCGAACTGTTCCCGCAGGCGCTGATAATCCGCCCGCGTGAACGAACGGAAGCGCGTGTCACCGCGCTCATGCCAGTAGAGCGGTTCGTCGGGCAGGCGGTCCCTGTTGAAGTGTAGCTTCTTCAAGTTGCGGACGAGGACCTTCTGGGTTTCCGTGTACTCGAAATCACCGACGATGCGGATGAAATCGGGGAGCCACTTGCGGGCCATGCTCCCCTCGTTCACCTGCGTCATACACCAGTCGAAGAACGCTTGCGTGTCGAACGTCGCACCGGGCCGAAGCTTCAGTGCCGCCATCACCGCCTCGTCCGAAATCGAGGAGGGGACCCCATAGGCGACTGCCAGCGCGACATCCGGATGCTCGGAGATGATGCGGCCCACCTGGCCGGCAGAGAAATTCTCGCCGTCTTTGCGGATCCAGTCGTCGGTGCGGCCGTCGAAGTGGAGGTAACGTCTGTCGTCGTGGATGAGGACGTGCCCGAGATCGCCGGAGTGATAGACCCCGTCGCGGTACTTGTCGGCGTTGGCGTTGGGATTGTCGAAATACCCCTGAAACAAGCTCGTATCCGGCGCCACGCGGCAAATTTCGCCGACGCACTGTTTGTAGTTCAACAGCTTGCCGTCCGGACCGATTTGGGCCGGCGCACATTCCTTGCCGTTGGCATCGATGATCCGCACCGCCGGATCCAGGATCTCACCGACGCTGCCGCGCGGGTCGTCTTTGTGGCGGAAGGTGCTGATGGCGGCCTCGGTGGAGCCGTACAGCTCGAGCACATCCTCGAGCCCCATCCACTTCATGAATCGATCGATGTCCGGCGGCGCCGCCCCATTGCCCACGGCGTAGCGCAGCTTGTTGCGCGGGTTGTTCGTCACCTCTGTCGCGATCCGGGTCTCATCGCCACCGTACTGCTTTTCGATCGCCGCGAGAACGTAGTGCACCGGCTCACCCACGTAGTTCCAAAACGTCACTCCGTAGCGGAAAACGTCGGGCACGAAATGACTGGCGCTGAAGCGCTCGCGCAGGGCGACGCTACCCCCAGCCCAGAAGGCCGGCATGAAGCCCAGAAAAATGGAGTTGGAATGGAACAGCGGCATGCAGGTGTACCCGACGTCCTGATAGGTGAGCCCCATGTTGGACGAGACCAGCATGCCGATGGCGCACAGCTTGAGGTGGTTGTTGTTGATCCCTTTCGGCAGCCCCGTCGTTCCCGAGGTGTACATGACCATGAGGTTCTGGTGCGGAAACACCTCGATCGGCGGCGCATCCAGATGGCGATCGCCGCCACCCACTTCCGTTTCGATGCAGGCGCGCAGATCCGCGCCGCCGGGAATGGGGCTGCTGTGTGTACGCAACACCAGAATGTTCTCCGGTGCGATGTGCTGCAGCTGGGCGCGCACGCGGTCGACCTCTAGAAAGGACTTCTCGTCGACGATCAGCACCGGCGCACGCGAATGGTTGACGACGCGGGCGAGCAGGTCGCCGCGCAAGCCGGTGTTCAGGCCGAAGAGCGTCAGCCCCGCGTACGCGCAGCCGCCGTAGAGGGCGAGGACTTCGAGATGGTTTTCGAGGAGCATGGCGACGTGACCCGGGTGAGCGTCGTCGATGCGGCCGACGCGCTGCAAGAGGAAGTGCGCCATCCGCACGCATTCGTCGCGGTACTGGCGATACGTCCACGTGCGGTCGTCTTGCATGAGAACGACTCGATCCGCGGTCACGGGATGTTGCGCACGCGCCTCGATCTGCGCGCTGAGGGTGTAGGGTGCGTCAATAACGAGTGGTTCTACGGTCACGAATCACGCCTCCTCAATCAACTTGCCCCCGCTGTTTAGCAGGTTTTCCGTGCGGCTTCCCAGCCCCTAATAGATTGCGGACGGGCTTGCGCCACGCGCTCCTTTGAGACACACAGCTTCTCATGTCTTCACTTCCACTGACCGGAGTGCGCATCCTGGCGTTCACGCAGCTGGGTGCCGGACCGTTTGCCATGACCCTGCTCGGCGATCTCGGCGCCGAGATCATCAAGGTCGAGGATCCAACGATCGGCGGCGATGAAGCGCGGACGGTGCCGCCGGGCGCGATCGCGGGCGACAGTCCCTACTTCCAGTCGCTGAATCGCAACGCTAAATCCCTCACCCTCAACCTGCGCTCGGAGGCCGGCCGCGTGCTGTTTCACAAGCTGGTGAAAGTGGCCGACGTGGTGTACGCCAACGCGCGCGGCGACCTGCCGGCGAAGCTGGGTCTCGACTATCCCAGCCTGCGCGCGGTGAACCCGCGCATCGTCTGCTGCTCGCTATCCGGGTTCGGCAAAACCGGGCCGCGTGCGGCCGATCCGGGCTACGACTTTCTGATGCAGGCACTGGCCGGGTACATGAGTGTCACCGGCGATCCGGGCGCCGCGCCCACCCGCTGCGGCGTGTCAATCGTGGACTTCGCCGGCGGCCTGACGTCCGCCGTGGGCTTGCTGATCGGCTTGTTGCGCGCCCGCGAAACCGGCGTGGGGTGCGATCTCGACGTGAGCCTGCTCGACACGGCGATCTCCACGCTCAACTACCTGGCGGTGTGGAGCCTGAATACCGATTTGCGTGTGACCCGCCAACCGGACGGTGCACACCAGACCCTCGTGCCCTCGCAGACCTTCCCCACCAAGGACGGGTACATCGTGATCATGTGCATGAAGGAAAAGTTCTGGCAGCGGCTGGCGGACCGCATCGGGCTGGGACATTTGAAGGATGATCCGCGCTTCCGGAGTTTTCCGGACCGCCTCGCGCACCGGGAAGCGCTCATTGGGTTGATAAAGGGGGCGTTGGTGCAGAAGACGACAGCAGAATGGCTGGGCATCCTGCGGGGTCACGTGCCCTGCGCGCCGGTCCACACCGTCGCGGAGGCGCTGGATGACGAGCAGGTATTGGCGCGCGACATGGTGATCGAGGTTGAGCATGCGCGCTTCGGTCGCCTGCGGCAGGTGGGCTGCCCGATCAAGATCGACGACGTGCAGCCGCGCTGCCAACCCGCCTCGCCGCTGGGCGCGGATACGGACCAACTGCTCCGTACCTTACTCGGCATGTCCGACGCCGAGATCGCCGCTTTGCGAGATCAAGGAGCGATCTAGGCTGCGCCCCGCGTCTACGTGCGCGTGTCGGAAGTCGGCATGTCGTACTGCGGCGCCGCAATCGGATCAGTGGGAAAATCCCATCGGCTATGTGCGGGTCCGCTGCAAGCTGTTCGGCATTCTTTCGGTGTCGGTTCATCGGGTGATCGTCCGATCTGAATTCGGAACACTCACAGCTACGTGCCGACGCTTCGCCTGACGATCAACGCTGCCGCAGCAAGCCAAATGAATGCTCCGCTCCACTTGCCTCGTTGTGTCGGACCGACCGAACACCCGCCACCGCCATGCTCGGTTGGCGCGGAGGTTTCGGTCGGGCTTGGGGTAGCGCTCGGCGTAGGTGTCTGTGTCGGCAAGGGAGCGGCAATATCGAAGGTGAGCGGCTGACTGTGGACCGTCGTGTACGGACCCGGAGAAAAGATGCCATTGCAGTTGTATTCCGTATTATAGTCAACGCTGATCGTGACCGTGGCGAGGCCGGTTGTGACCGCAGAGAGCTCAAAGCTTCGGCCCGTTGTCACGCGCGAACCATCGAGTAGTCCTTCGGCACCATCCAGCCTGAACGCCCCGTGACTATAATAGAACCCATCGTAATCGAACTGGATCGTCACTTGATCGCCGACGAACGGGTGAGTGGCGCCACGGTTACGCTGCGGAATGAGAAATAGCCCGGGATGAGACCACACGTCGGAGTCGGGGTGCTGCTTGGTGTTGGAGTGAGTGTTGGCGTCGGTATCACCGACGCTATCGAAGTGGTTGCTTCCGCCCACGAGGCGGCGCCGAGGGCGAACACGAGCACAGCCAGCCGCCGTCGAGCCGATAGGATGCGATACATGAGCCCTCCTGAGCGTATAAAATGACGCGGCGTTGCCTGGGGCCCTATTCTGGCAGTTGTCGCCAATTCCGCGCTACGTCCCCTCACGTCGGCCCCCTTCACCCGGCCGCTGCCCGCCCCCGTGCCCAAAGAGCACCGCCCCTTTTTCTACTTCACCGACAAGCACATTCACGGCATCGCCTGCGAACATCCTCGCCGCCGCGTGGATACACGCTGACGACCGCGGTCCGGACCTCGAATGCGTCGGCGTCATCCCCAAACCCTTGCCGCGTTTCTGAAGAAGCCGGCCGAAGACACCTACGAGCCGGGCAGAATTTCTAGCGGAACGGCCTGCACCACTCTTGTGGCCGCACTCTTAGTAGCTTCTGGGAGCTGCATAACCATCATTACACCAAACAGAGCCACCACGAAAACCACCAGCAGCACAGCTAAGCTACACCGAACCCACGCAGGCAGGCGATACTCCTCCCGGGCGGCTTTTCTTCGCTCCATTCTTCGGTCCGCGATGGTTATCAACATCCCGAACACAGCCGCCATACCTAGCTCAGTATGGACTTTGAATTCGAGCACGGTTATTCGGTGCGCCGATGTCGACCGTGCTCTCGGTAACGGGGCTGCGCAAGGAATACGGCGAACCGGTCGCCGTGGACGGCATTTCGTTTGACGTCGGTTGCGACGAGATCGTCGGGCTCCTCGGGCCCAACGGGGCGGGGAAGACCACCACCATCAACATGATCCTCGGCGTGCTCGCAGCCGAGCTCGGGCACGATCCGTATCGAGGGGATGGACATCGCGACGCAGCGCTCGCGGGCGCTGGCGCGCACGAACTTCGCCGCCGTCTACGCTCCGCTGCCCGGAAACCTGACCGTCTACCAGAACCTGCGCGTCTTCGGCCTGCTTTACGGGGTGAAGAATCTCGCGGAACGCATCGAGCTGCTGCTCGAGCAGTTCGACTCTGGAACCTTTCGGCGACGTCAAATGCGGCGTGCTTTCCTCGGGGGAACAAACCCGTGTCGGCCTCGCCAAGGCGATGCTCAACGCTCCGCAGCCTGCTGCTGCTGGACGAGCCGACGGCGTCGCTCGATCCCGCGACGGCGCGCGACATCCGCGCCAAGATCCGCGAGTTCGCCGCCAGGACCGCGGCGGCGTGCTGTGGACCTCGCACAACATGTACGAGGTCGAGGAGGTCTGCGACCGCGTGCTCTTCCTGTCGCACGGCAAGATTCTGCTGGAAGGAGACCCGAAGACCCTGCCGCGGGAGCACGGCAAGGCAGACGCTGGAGGAGCTGTTCATCACCGTGGCGCGCGAGCCGCTGACGCTCGCGGGAGTGTGAAAGCCATGCACGCACAGCGTATCGCGGCCATCGTGCTGCGCCAGTTCTATCTCATGCGCGGGAGCCCCTCGCGCGTGCTGCCGCTCTTCGCGTGGGTGGCGATCGACATGGTGCTGTGGGGATTCATCACCCGCTACCTGAACCGCGTCACCTCGTCCGGCTTCAATTTCGTCCCGCGCTCCTGGGCGCGGTGCTGCTCTGGGATTTCTTCATCCGCGTCATGCAGGGGGTGACGATGGCGTTTTTCGAGGACGTGTGGTCGCGCAATTTCCTGAACATCTTCGCGACGCCGCTGTCGATCTCGGAGTATCTGGGCGGGCTGGTGCTCTCGAGCATCGCGACGAGCTCCGTCGGCGCTGGTCGTGATGCTGGTGCTGGCGACCGCGGTCTTCGGCCTGTCCTTCTTCGTCGTACGGAATGATGCTCGTGCCGTTCCTGCTGGTGCTGTTCCTGTTCGGCATCGCGCTGGGCATCTTCGGCAGTGCGCGTGGTGCTGCGGCTCGGGCCGGCGGCGGAATGGTTCGTCTGGCCGATTCCCGCGCTCCTCTCGCCATTCGCCGGCGGTCTTCTATCCGCTCTCGACGCTGCCGCGGTGGATGCAGATAATCGCGCGTCTGCTGCCGCCGTCGTATGTGTTCGAGGGCATGCGGGCGATCGTCGCGGGCGGTGCCGTCTCGGGCCGCGGGCTGCTGTGGGCGGAGTGCTCTGGCCGCGTTGTACATCCTGCTGGCGTGCTGGTTCTTCACGCGCATCTATCGGCATGCCGTGCGCACCGGCCTCATCGCCCGTTACAGCGCCGAGAGCTTGAGTTGACGTGAGCCGGAGCCGCCCACCCGCGGCCGATCAATGCGGAAGACAATCTAGCCCCAATCCAAAAATCTTTCAGTCGACAGTCAATAGTCAATAGTCGATAGTTGAGAGTTGCGCCCACTCCCCCGCGAGGCGCTTGGGCACACAGGCGTCTAGCAGCACTCGCATGGTGCCCGTCGGAAAGCGCTACGCCGCTAGCGCCTTGGCCAGAAGGGCGGATTTGGCCGCTTCCAACACCGCGATCGCGTGCTCGCGAGAAACGCTCGGGAAGTCCAGAAGAAAATCGTCAAGCGAGTCGCCGCCTTCCAAGTAGTCCAATAGCGTCTGCACAGGCACGCGGGTGCCAGCGAACACCGGGGTGCCGCTCAGCCGATCGGGCGATGAGGTAATCAACGGTTCCGGAACGCTCATGCGAACTCCACGCCGTGAGAACCTTATCATGAGACCCTGCGGCTGGCTAACCAGCGCATGCGGACCGTAGTGCTGAGGAAGGATGACGACCGCGATGGGCGCGCTTCGTCGAGCGGCTGGCACGCTTTGCCGGCGAAGAGGTGGTCCTGTGCGGTGTGCGTACGTGCCGCTGGACAACCACCTCGGCATTGCGACGCGAGAGTGGCCGCGCACCTGCGGGCGATCAATGCGGAAGACAAGCCAGTGTGGTGCGTCGGAATTGGAGTCACTCTTGTCAAATGCCCCGGCGAATGAATTCGCGGCAACTAGAGGCACAAAGTCGGCCTGCACCGACTCGCCGAGCCCACGCAGGTGGGCTTTGCGCTTCTTGTAGCCCGCGGTTTCAACCGCCGGGCGCTCACGATAAGAGCCCATCTGTCTGACGCACTATACTAGCAATCGAGGAACGTGCGTGGCGCCGGGCCCCCGTAGCTATCTGCCTCTGGGGCCGCCCCCTTGAAGAACCCGTGGCAACTGGTGTAGATACAGGACGTAGATATGACGACGGCAAAGCTTTTCAAGCATGGCGGCAGTCAGGCGGTGCGCTTGCCGAAGGCCTTTCGGCTCGACGGCGCCGAGGTCCTCATCGAGCGGCGCGGCGAGGCGGTTGTCCTGCGTCCAAAGCCGCGGCTCAAGACCTTGGCGGATCTGGCGCGCCACATGCGGGATCGGTTCCCCGCGGGGGCGGACTTTCCTGGACGGAACCAACCGCGGGCGCAGCAGAAGCGCGACCTGCGGTTCGAGTAGGCAGGCATGTCGACCACGTTCGTGCTCGACGCCGATGTTTGCGTCGACCTCATTCGTGGCCAGGTTCCGGCCGGGGCTTCAGAGAGCGCGCACATCCCTCTCGGTGCCAGCGTCATGTCCAGCGTGACGTTAGCGGAACTCGAGGTGGGCGTGGCCAAAGCGCCTGCGCCGGGCCGATCGCGGCGGCAACTCGATGAATTCCTCGAACAGGTTGTGGTGGCGGATTTCGACACGGCCGGCGCTCGTCACTACGGTGAAATCCGCGCCCATTTGGAGAAGAAGGGAATCACCATCGGCCCGCTCGACCTGCTGATCGCCGCCCACGCCCGAAGCCGCGGCGCCACCCTGGTCACCGCAAATCTGCGGGAGTTCCGGCGTGTGCCCGCTTTGAAGTGCATAGCCTGGAAGCGCACGTCGCGCGGCAAGCGACGTTAATGTTTCGAGTATCTTCCGTAGTTCCTGGATTGGCGGGATCGGCGGCGGTGGAACATCGCCATGGCTGGCGAAAGTGTGCCATCGGCCCATAACGGTCTCAGCGAGGTCCGAAGGGAACGCGTATTCATCGTGGATCGGTTCGCTCACGTGTCCGGGGTCGGCCCAACGCCAACGCTGAGCGGCCGGCGCAGAATGAGCGCGAGCGGCACCCAAGTTCATGCCGGTCCGCTCGAGCGTTTTGTGTGCGCCCAGCATGGGCGCGTTGCAAATGGGGTGAAAGTCCCTTGTAGGAGGACCGATCATGGCAACATGAACAACCTACCACTCGAAGCCAACTCCGGCAGGGTAACCGGTCGGGGGAAGGAAGGCTAGGGGAAACCGGCGGGCCGATGGACAAGAACCGCATATGAAGGCCGACGTGATGCGACGAGCTGGCACAACACAGCGAAGTCGACGGTTCAGTCGCGGAGGTAAATGCGGCGGTGGTGCCGGGAAGCAACGCGTTCTTACCTGGGGAGACCCCGCTGGGGCGACCTGGCGGGGAGTCAGCAGAGGCCATAGTAATGAGCAGCAAGCCGGGGGCTGGAAGGCGCCCACCTAAACCCGCACACCGGAAGTCTTGATGCGCATGAAGGGCCGAACCGAACAGGAACGTTCCGACCGCGTGGAGGACATCGCGACCGATGACGCCGGCAGGCCAGGAAGCGGTGAGGGCCGCCCCGCAGGGAAGCATGGGAGCGTTCAGGAGCAGACCATGATGGAGCAAGTTCTGGCCCCGGAAAATCTGCGGGTGGCCTGGCGACGAGTCAAGGCCAACGCGGGGGCTCCGGGCCTCGACGGCACGACCGTCGAGGCGTTTCCGGCGTTCTGCCGGGAACAATGGCCACGGATACGCTCCGCGCTCATGGCGGGGACGTACCGCCCGGCGCCGGTGCGCCGGGTATTCATTCCCAAACCCGACGGGACCCTGCGCCCGCTGGGGGTGCCAACGGTGTTGGATCGCCTGATTCAGCAGGCGTTGGCGCAGGTGCTGACCCCGCTCTTTGAAAGCGGGTTTAGTGCTCACAGCTACGGGTTCCACGAAGGCCGCAACGCCCATCAGGCGGTGCGGGAAGTGGAAGCCTGCTGGCATGAGGGACGCCACTATGCGGTGGACTGTGACCTCAAATCCTTCTTCGATAGCGTCAACCACATCCGGCTGATGAGTCAGTTGCGCGAGAAGATCCGGGACCGCAAGGTCCTGGGTCTGATCCGCCGCTACCTCGAAGCCGGAGTGGTGCTGCCCGAGGGTACCCGCGAGGCCACGCCTCAAGGAGTGCCGCAGGGCGGGCCGCTGTCGCCCTTGCTGGCCAACATCACGCTCGACCCCTTAGACAAGGAGCTCGAACGGCGCGGACATCGGTTTGCCCGCTATGCCGACGACTTCCTGGTTATGGTCAAGAGCGCGAAAGCGGCCGAACGGGTGATGAAAAGCCTGACGCGATACGTAGAGGGGCAGCTTCAGCTGGTAGTGAACCGGGTCAAAAGCCAAGCCGCCCCGCTCAAGCAGTGCACCTTTCTGGGCTTCCAGATCGGCGCCCGAGGCAGAGCGGTGTGGACGACCAAGGCCTATGCGCGCTTCAAGCGACGGGTGAAAGAGATCACCCGTCGCAACCGGGGGCATCGGGTGCAGGACGTCATCGACGAACTGCGCGTCTACGTCACCGGTTGGCTCCACTACTTCGGCATCAGCCACACCTACTCGGCGTTGCTGGAACTGGAGGAATGGGTACGCCGAAGAGTGCGGTTGTACTACTGGAAGCAATGGAAACGGCCCCGGACTCGCCGCCGCCATCTGATCGTCTTGGGTATCCCACCCAAGGAGGTTCACATGGCCACGCGAAGCCGTAAAGGGTACTGGCGGATGAGTGCCAACAGCATCGTCCAACGTGCCCTGAATAACCGCTGGCTGCACGAACAGGGAGTTCCCGACATGCGCACGTTGTGGATTGTTCTTCACTACGGGCCGCAGGCCCGCATCTGATCGGAACCGCCGTATGCGGACCCGCACGTACGGTGGTGTGGCAGCCGGGCTGGCCCTCACGGGTCAGTCCCGGCGAGCCGATTCGGCATAATAGTCTACCGTGCCAAGTAGCCGCGTGCGAGGAGGGCGTTGATGTCAGAACAGAAGGGATCAATCGCGGTACCCGACACACTATACCCAGCTGGGAGGGCAGGTGTCGCCGTCCCGAGTAAGGGAAGGCCGTGGAGAAAAAAGGCGACTTCTACGGTCTTGCTGGAATCGTCCGGATTATAATCGCGGACCATGAGCAGACGGAAATCGCAGCCTCGCAAACGGCCATATTGTACGGCACCGCCTACGGACGGAATGTTTGGATCGAGAATGACGGCCTTTAGAACCTGCAAAGGATTGCCGTGTTGTGCCAATGCCGCTGCGCTGCCGGATCCTCGGTATTCGATCTTATTGGATCGAAGCACCTCAGACCTTGTAACTTGGATGGGGAACGCATTGGCGTCGATCTGAAACAGGAAAGCGCGGTTCATCCTCTGACCGTCGCACCAACCGACAAGAACAAGCTCCCCGCGGCCCTGATTAAAGATAGCAGCGCATACCGCCTGTGATACGTGCTGGAATAGCTGTTCGACAATGGACGATACGTCGTCCATGGTAATGACATTGCCGACGGCGGATAAAGAACCCAATACGGAGGTGAGCGTAGCTTGGAGAACTGCCGCTGTTGTCAGGCTCCCGACAACAGCAAGGCCAAGATGTCTTGCCGTTGTCCACGTCGGTCCGGTGGTGCCGGCCGGCGTCGGCCCAGAGACCCGCATCTCAATAACGGTTATCTTGGCGCCAACGTCTGCGGGTGCAGCGCCCTGCCCGAAGCTGAGTCTCGAATCTGCGGCCAAGTGAATGTCCGAGTTGTCACGCCATGCAACGACGAGGGTCATCTCAACTCCACTTCCGTAGCGCAGGCTGAGCGGATCTGCCCCCTATTGTCAGAAGAGCCGCAAATTGCTGCCGAACTACGTACTTAGCCGTCCTGCTTACGCTGCAACCTTGGTCAGCCCATCACGCCGCCAGCGAGAGGTGGGCGGCGCCGTTTTGCCACACGGAATCGCTCAGTTGGTCCGCGAAACGAGATCCTCCCGTCACGTGGATATGCTGCATGGTGCCGCAGCGTAGCATGCTGTTGCGTTCCCGTACAGGAACGCCCAGGGGCTGTACTGTGTTGTAACTAAATCGCCTCGCTTCGCCGTAATGTTGCTCTCTCGGAAGCGACAGGTGGCGAGTGGCCCCTCCAGCGCTCGATTGAAGGCTGAACAGGCAGACCGCGTGCGATCCTCCCCTGGCTCACGAGGAAGCCGCCACTTCCACGAAGCGTACGCCGAGCGCTTTGGATGCCTTCCAGAGTGTCGCCAGCGTGATGCCGGTGTCCTTCGGATCCAGCAGATGGTGGACCACCGTGCGGCTCGTGCACATGGCGCGGGCTAGCTCCGTCTGCGTGATCTTGCGGCGCGCCATCGCCTGCGCGAACCGCGCTGCGAGGAGCTTCTTTTGCGTGAGCAGTTCAACCTCTTAGCGATCGGGGTCCGCCCTTGAATATGGAGTCAACATCACCGTGCCCCACCGCCGCACGCGGCATTCAGGAAAAGGGTCCCCGCCGGAATGCGGCTCGGCGCGCATCTCCAAGGCAGGGTGTTACGCTGTTACGTTGTTACGCTGCTATGGAGCGCCGGCTTGCATCCTCTTCAGGTTTGGAGAACACTCCCTTCGGAGCCACCGATGATCACCCGATACATCACCCAGGCACTTCGTCGCGCTCGGTACAGGCAAGTGGACGGCGGCCTGTTCTGCGCGACGGTGCCGGGCTTGCGCGGCGTCATCGCGACCGGGACAAACCTTGAAGCGTGCCGCAATCAACTCGCCGAAGTGGTGGAGGAGTGGGTGCTCGTGCGGGTGGCGCGCGGCCTTCCGGTTCCGCGGCTTGGCGGCGTGACTGTTGAAATCAGACAGGCGACCTGATGCCCGCTTGGGGGCCTGTCAGCCGTCGCCAGCTCATTGCGGTCCTGCGCCGTTTGGGGTTTGAAGGTCCGTTTTCGGGTGCGAAGCCCCGGTTCATGGTCCGCGGCGATCGGGTACTCACCATCCCCAACCCACACCGAGGCGAGATCGGGATCGAACTACTGGCGCTGGTGCTCCGCCAAGCCGGAATCTCTCGAAGAGACTGGGAACGGGCATAAACCCGCTGCTCGAAAGGCGCCCGAACAAGGGGCTGGCCCCCAGCGCGACCTCGCAGGATTTTGGTTCCGTGACGCGGCGCGGATTGGTCACCGCGGCGTTCACGCGGCCGCCAGATAGGCGGCGACCGCGCCCAACACTAAATACACCACAAACGCGACCACCGAGACGAGCACCGCGCGCCGGCGTGACATCCCGTACACCGCCTCGATCGCGACCACGGTCGCGCCCAGCAACCAAATTGCTATCCCAGCACGCACGAGGCGACCGACCAACGGTACCATACCGATGATCAGAAACACGCCGGGTGCGGCGGCGAATCCGAGGGCACGCAACAATGACCGGCCCGGCAGCCGCCGCCCGAACGGGGCGGCGATCATGAACACCACCGCGGTCCACGCAAACCACCCCAGCACCGCCGCGCCCGCTCCCGCCGAAATCCCGGCCGTGCCGAGGCGCGGCACCAACCCCAGACCGTTCGACACCCCGCTCAACAGGACGACGAGAAAAGCCTGGCCTGAGGCAATGCGGTCGGCGCTGACCTCAGTGTAGAGCGCCAGATCGAGCCATAGCGCCGCAATCAGGCGCACGACCAAAGGCTGCCTCATGCGAGCAAGTCCGCGGTTACCGGCCGGCGTGGCCGCGGGCGGCCGCCAGCAATCCGGTCACCCATTCCGGAGTCGCCAGCGCATGCAGGTGCGCGTAGCTAGCCCAGATGTTCTTGAAAATGATGCCCTCACGGCCTGGATAACTCCCAGCTCCGCGAGTTACCGCACAAGCTGTGCTTGGGGGATCGTTGTCGGCAAGGATTTTGGAATAGTGGAATTCGTGGCCGCGCAGCTCGAGCCCCACGGGGAAAAATGGATTCGGTGTGTCGACCACCATGTGCGTGTAGCCGTGCCCCTGCCACTTGTCGTACACCTCGACGGTTATGGGTAGGACGCCACTCATCGGGTAGCGCTGGCTGCGCCACGTGATGGCGCGCGCCAACAACATCAGGCCTCCGCATTCAGCGTAAATGGGCAAACCACTTGCCGCGTTGTGCGCCACGGACTGCAGAAACGACTCGTTCGCGGCGAGCGATGCCCCATGGGTTTCCGGGAAACCGCCGCCAATGTACAAGGCGTCGAGATCGTCGGGAAGAGGAGCCCCAGACAGCGCCGAAATAGGGACCAGCGCGGCGCCCGACCGTTCAATCGCCTCCAGATTCTCCGGGTAATAGAAGGTAAATGCCGAATCCTTCAGGTAGCCGATTCTGAGGCCGTGCCCATCGGCTGCGACCTCCTCACGCGCACGCGGTTGGGCGAGCGCGGGCGCGCTCCGGGCGATCTCCAGAATTTTAGTCATATCTAAGTGATCCTGAATAACAGACAGTAGGTTCTGCCTCAGGACTGCGATTCCAAGATGCTCCTCGGGGGTCACCAGGCCGAGGTGGCGACCGGGAAGCAGCGCGTCGCTGCTGGCCCGCGGGATCACCCCGACGACCGGCACGCCGCAGGACGTTTCCACGGCCTCGCGTACCACCGCCTCATGCCGGCTGCTACTGACTTGGTTCAGGATCACCCCTGCGATGGCGACTTCAGGATCGAGCTTCTGGCACCCGAGCACCAGCGCCGCGCCGGTGCGCGTCATCTTAGTGGCGTTGAGGACCAGCACCACCGGCGCGTGCAGGAGCTTGGCCAGCTCTGCCGTGCTGTGCGTGCCGCGCGCGTCAAAGCCGTCGTACATGCCGCGGTTCCCTTCGATCACATTCAAGCCTGCCGGTTCGGCATGAGCACAAAAAGAGACGCCCGGCGCTTCCCGTCCCATGAGGTAGACATCGAGGTGCCGGCAGGGGCGCTTCGCAGCCCAGGTGAGCCACGCCGCGTCAATGTAATCCGGACCCTTCTTGAACGCCGCCACCGGAAGCCCAGCCTCCCGGGCGAGCAACAGCAGTCCGAGCGAGATCAACGTCTTGCCGGAATCTCCGGACAGCCCCGCCACAACAACGCGTGGCAACTCGCGAGCAGGTGCACTAGTCATTCCATTCATGCTAGCTGATTGGCGAAGGAAGGAGCAACGCGTTCGCCGGACGGTGCCTGGCGCAATGGACCATGACCCCACTGCTGTCGCATGATCTCATCTTCCCTCCCGGCTTCGTCTGGGGCACCGCCAGCTCGTCCCATCAGTCGGAAGGCAACAACACTCGCAACGACTGGTGGGAGTGGGAACAGCAAGCGGGCCGGATCGTGCACGGCCACCGTTCGGGGCGGGCGAACAATTTCTACGAGCTGTACGACGGTGACTTCGCACTGCTCGCACAGTTGGGCCTCAGGCAGTATCGCCTGTCGATCGAGTGGTCGCGCATCGAGCCGGAGGAAGGTTGCGTCAATGCCGGCGAGATCGACCACTACCGCCGGCTCCTCGATGCGGCCCACCGGCGCGGGATCACGCCGTGGGTCAACTTGCATCACTTTGCGTTACCGCGCTGGTTCGTTGCCAAGGGCGGTTTTTTGCTTGAAGAGAACCTGTCCTGCTGGCGCCGGCATGTCGAACGCGTTGCCGCCGCGCTGACGCCACTTGCCGAATACTGGCACCCGATCAACGAGGCGAACGCCTATGCGGCCGGCTCGTACCTGCTCGGCGTGATGCCCCCGGGGCACCGGGACTTCGGCGCGTTCCTGCGCGTCCTGCGCAACACGCTGCTTCTCTACCGGGATGCGTATGCGATTCTGAAAGCAGCCGCGCCACGTAGCCAAGTCGGGCCGATCCACGCCATGATTCCCGCGTTTCCGGCCAACCCCGACAGCGAAGAGGACCAACTGCTCGCGGGCAACTTCGAAGCGCTGTTCAACGACCTGCCGTTACGCGCGCTGCGCGATGGGGTGATTGCCATCCCCGGAGAGGAGCCCGAAGCCGTGCCCGGCTTGCAAGGCGCGGCGGATTTTTTCGGCGCCAATTACTACGCGGCGGCTTGCGTCGATCACCGCAACCCAGAGCAGCTCGCCCCGTACCCTCCGGCGCAGGCGCGGCTCAACCAAATCGGCAATGGGGTTTACCACGAGGGCCTCCGCCTCGTCCTCCAGCGTGTGCGCGACGCGCAGCTCGGCGTGCCGATTTACGTCACTGAGAACGGCATCGGCACCGACGACGATGACTGGCGGATCGGCTACCTCGTGCAGCACTTACATCAGCTTCGCCTGGCCATCGACGACGGTTGCGACGTGCGCGGCTACTTCCACTGGACCTCGGTGGACAACTTCGAATGGATCTTCGGCTGGACGGCGCAGTTCGGTTTGATCGGATTCGACCCGCAGACCTTCGAGCGTCACCCGAAGCCGAGCGCGCACTTCCTCGGGGCGATTGCTCGACGGAACGCGCTGACGATTGCGGAGATCGAGAACAGGATCATTCCGGTGGCCAGGGGGGTTGCGTATTTAACGTAGATGCATAAAATACGTAACTATGGAAAGTCGGATTACCGCAACCGATTTGGCACGGAAACTCGGCGACGTCCTCGGGAGAATTCGATACCGTCGCGAAGCCTTCATCGTTGAACGCAACGGCGAAGCCATAGCGCGCATCGCGCCGGTCGCTACAACCACCGCGGCTACACTGGTCGACGGGCTGCGCGCCTGGCGCCAAGGCGCAGCACCCGACCTGGACTTTGCCGCCGATCTGGAACGCGTCAACAAGGCGGACAGCCCGCCGCGTAATCCATGGGTCTAGTCGTCGACACGAGCGCGCTGGTGGCCCTGGAGCGTGCCGGCGCAGCGTGGGAAGAGAAGATCGCGGCCTTTGGCACCGAACCGGCGGTGGTTCCCGCCGTGGTGTACGCCGAGCTGATGGTCGGAGTCCGCCTGGCCGACACGCCTGCACGCGCGGAGCGGCGCCGCGCGCGAATCGAGGGCCTGATCACTCGCTGCCCGGTGATCGATTTCGGCGCCGACATCGCCGACGTATGGGCAGACCTATTCAGCCAACTGAGTCGGAGTGGGACGTTGATTCCCTCCAACGACCTCGCGGTCGCAGCAACCGCTGTGTACCTCGGATTCGGGGTGGTCGTCGGGCCACGTGACGAGAAGCATTTCCGTCGCATCGCAGGTTTGCGTTGCGAGGTTATCGGCGTGTGAGACCGAGCAGGCCTGCCCCTCCCGGAGGCCAGATTGTTGCTGACCGCCTCTGCTGCTAGCATCCTAGCGCTTGAGTGGGAGAGGGGGGTTCCGTAAGGAACCTCCCTTTTTGTGCTGGGAGAATGCCGAGTCGAGACGCAGATTGTGAGCGGGTGGTGCGCCATCTGCGCGAACGTGTGAGTGCGCCACCAGACGGCGGCAAGCAGCTGTGGCGCGTGCAAGGGCTGAAAGGCGGCGCGCGCGCCTATTTCGTGTGGCGTTTCCTGCAGGAGCAGCCGCGCTCGTCACTGATTGTGCTGCCGTCTGCGAAGGACGCGGAAGCGTTCGTCGAGGATCTCCGGTTCTTCTACGGCGGGGAGGATACGGTGACGCCGTTTTCGCGGCACGTGCACTACTTTCCTGCTTGGGATGTCGTGCCGTTCGAGGATCTTTCGCCGACGGCAGAGGTGGTCGCCGCTCGCATCGAAGGTCTGTTTCACCTGCTGCAGAGCAAGGACCCAATTGTCGTCACGACCGCCGACGCGCTCCTGCAACGTGTTCCACCACGCCGGCAGTTCGCCGAGCGCCTGCGCTATCTGGTCGAGGGCGATGAGAGCGACCTAGACACGTTGGCTCGCCAGCTCGATGACTGGGGGTATCGGCGGGTGCCTTTGGTCGAAGAGCGCGGTGACTTCAGCGTGCGCGGCGGAATTCTCGATCTCTACCCGCCGGCGCACGTGCAGCCGCTGCGCATCGAGCTGGCTGGCGATGTGATTGAGGCCATCCGCGAATTCGATCCGGTCAGCCAACGCTCACTCGAGGCGCGAGCGGAGCTCGTGGTCTTGCCTGTCCGCGAGTTCGACGCCCACGGCCGCGCGAATCGCGGCGCGCTCCGGGCCATTGAGGCACGTGCCCTCGACTTGGAAGTCAGCCGCAACGAACGCGCTCAGATTCTCGATGGGTTGACCAGCGGCCTGCTGTTCCCGGGCGTCGAATTCTTCCTGCCGTATTTCTACGAGTCCCCAGGCGCTTGCGATACGGAAGTCGTTGCGCGTGAGTCAAGTCTTTCGCTCGAAGCCGCCCGAAGCGACCAACGGGAGCGGCCCGGTGGATCTATGGTCCGAGGCCCTGCCTCGCTAGACACTCTCGCGGCGTATCTGCCGGCGGACGCGCTGCTCTGGGTCGACAACGCCGCGGCGGTCGACGCCGGTATCGAGCGGGCGTGGTCCGAGATTGAACGGCGTGCGACCGAGCGTGCGGCGGAACACCGCTTTCTGCCGCCGGTCGAGCAGCTCTACCTTTCGCCCGCCGAGTGGCGTGCCGCCTTCGGGCCGTACCCGACGATCGAGTTGGAGCCGCTGGACATCCTCGCCGACTCCGACGCCAGCCGTCACCTGCCCGTGCGGTCGTTTCTCACACGCGATCTGAAGATCGACCACGCGGCGCACCGCGCCGAGACGCACCGCGCCGAGACACACGGTGGCGAGACGCAACCGGGCCGCTCGCGTCGCGAAGTATCCTTTGCGCCGGTGGCGAACCGTGTGCGCGCGTGGTGTGAAGAAGGGCACCGGGTTGTCATCGTTGCCAGCACGAGACAGCAAGGCGAACGTTTGGTGCGGCTGTTCGAGAATCACAGCGTGACGCTCGACCGCGTGGGTGGCGCATTCAACGCTGCGCTGGGCACCACTGCCATGCGCCCGCAACTCGTGCTCGGTCACCTCACGGAAGGCTTCCGACTGCCGGAGGAGCGGCTCGCCGTGATTACCGAGGCGGACCTCTTCGGCGAGGCCCGCCAGCGCCGGCACGCCCAGCGTGCCGACGTGACGCAGCTGCTGAAGAACCTCAGCGAGCTCAAGCCCGACGATTTCGTTGTGCACATCGATCACGGCGTCGGCTGTTACCGCGGCCTGAAACATCTGCAAGTGGCCGGCACCGAGGGCGACTACCTGCATCTCGAGTACGCCGGCGGCGACCGGCTCTATCTTCCCGTGGATCGCATCAGCCTGGTGCAGAAGTACGTCGGCGCCGACGGGGCGCCGCCGCCGCTCGACAAGCTCGGCGGGACCAGCTGGGAGCGCGTCAAGAAGAAGACGCGCGAATCGATCTTCGCCATGGCGCAAGAGCTGCTGGCCATCTATGCGGCGCGCGAGGTTATGGAAGGCAAAGCCTTCACGCCCCCCGATCAGTACTTTCGGGAGTTCGAGGCGGCGTTTGCGTTCGAAGAGACACCGGACCAACAGCAAGCGATCGACGACGTGCTCGCGGACATGCAGCGCGTCAAACCGATGGATCGCCTGATCTGCGGCGATGTTGGGTACGGCAAGACGGAAGTGGCTCTGCGCGCCGCCTTCGTCGCCGTTCTCGACGGCCGCCAGGTCGCCGTGTTGGTGCCCACGACGGTGCTGGCCCAGCAGCACCATAATACCTTCCGCCAGCGCTTTCAGGGCCATCCCGTGCGCGTCGAAATGCTCTCGCGCTTTCTCACTCGTGGTGAGATCCAAGCCGTCGTGAAGGGGCTGGCCGCCGGAGAGGTGGACATCGTCATCGGCACGCATCGGCTGCTGCAGAAGGACGTCGTGTTCAAGCACCTCGGGTTGCTGGTGGTGGATGAGGAGCATCGCTTCGGGGTGACCGACAAGGAGCGCATCAAACAGATGCGCAAGCTGGTGGACGTGTTGACGCTCACGGCGACGCCGATTCCCCGCACGTTGCAGATGTCGCTGCTCAGCATCCGCGACCTCAGTGTCATCGAGACGCCGCCGATCGATCGTTTGGCCATCCGCACCTACGTGACGCGCTACGACGAAGGCATCATTCGCGAAGCCATCCTGCGCGAGCTGGCGCGCGGCGGCCAGGTGTTCTTCGTTCACAACCGGGTCGAGACCATCCAGATTCGGGCGCGCCGCCTGCGGGAGCTGGTGCCCGAAGCCACGTTCACGGTGGCGCACGGGCAAATGCACGAACGCGATCTCGAACGCGTGATGGCGGACTTCTTTGCGAAAAAGACCGCCGTGCTCGTGTGCTCGGCCATCATCGAATCGGGGCTGGACATCCCCAACGCCAATACGATCATCATCGACCGTGCCGATCACTTCGGCTTGGCGCAGCTGTATCAGCTGCGCGGGCGCGTCGGCCGCTCGCATGAGCGGGCGTATGCCTACCTGATGATTCCCGGCGAGCAGTTGATCTCGCGGGAGGCGCAGCTGCGCCTGCGGGCACTGCAGGAGTTGGACGACCTCGGCGGCGGCTTCAAGCTTGCTACCCACGATCTGGAGATCCGTGGCGCCGGGAACCTCCTCGGCCGCCAGCAGTCCGGCCACATCGCCGCCGTCGGCTTCGAGCTCTATGAGCGGATGATGGAGGAGGCGGTCCGCGAGTTGCGCGGCGAGGAGGTGCGCGCCGAAGTCGAGCCGGAGATCCAGCTGGGCATTCCGGCATTCATTTCCGGCACGTACATCCCCGACGAGAATCAGCGCTTGGTTTTTTACCGTCGGCTCGCGGCGATCAAAGGGCGGACCGATTTGGAGGAGATCGCCACCGAGCTGCGCGACCGCTACGGGCCGATTCCGCCGCTGGTGGACAGTTTCCTGCGTATCATGGAGCTGCGCCGCCACCTCAAGGACTACATGGTCGTGCGCGCCGCGCTGCGCGACGGCTCGATCACCTTGCAATTCCACCCGGACGCGCCGGTGAAAGTGAATCGCCTGGTCACGTTGGTGCAGAAGAGCAAGGGCCGGTTCAAGCTCTCCGCCGACTTCCAGCTCACGTTCACACCCGAGTCGCGGGATTGGGACGGTTTCGTCGAAGAGACCAAGTCGGTCTTGCAAGTACTGCGGGAGTAGTGTTAGCGGCACAGTATGGGTTGGATTCGTCGGCATGTCCAATGCGGAGGGTCTGCTGTGCGGACCATCCTTGTGGTGTTCGGGGTGGCCGTTGCGTCGGCCTGTGCGAGTCGAGCGCACGCCGAGCTGGTCAACAAGATCCTCGCCACCGTCGATGGTGACCCGGTCACCGTGTATCAGCTGAAGAAGTTTGCCGAGACGAGCCTGCGTGCCCGGCAACTCAGCGGCTCGATGGATCAGGCGGCGCTGCTCGATGCGCTCATCAGCGAGAAGCTGCTCGAAAAAGAAGTGAGCGATAAGGGCATTGTCGTCCGGGACGAAGACGTCGACCACTACATGGAGGCCATCAAAGAACGCAATCAGCTCGACGACCAGCGGCTGAAGGAGGCCATCGAGAAGCAAGGCCTGACCGTCGAAACGTACCGTGTGCAGCTCCGTGAAGAGATCCAAAAGGCCCAACTCATGAACCGTGAGATTCGCGGCAAAGTGATGGTGACGCCCGAGGAGGTACAACGATACTACGAAGCGCACATTTCCGAGTACTCCACCCCCGCGCGCCTGCAGGTGGGGCACATCCTGTTCCACCTCCAACCTGATGCGCCGGCGGACAAGGTGGTAGCGGTGACAGCAAAGGCCGAGGAGGTGTACCAACGCCTCAAGAAAGGCGCGGATTTCGCCGAGATGGCGAAGCAGATACTCCGAGGACCCCACCGGCCAGAACGGAGGCGATCTGGGGTGGTTCAAGCAAGGCGAGTTGCTCGACAGTCTCGAAAAGGCTGCTATGACGCTCAAAGTCGGTGAAGTGAGCCCGCCGATACGGACGAAGGTTGGACTGCACCTCGTCAAGCTCGAAGCCCGCGAGGGCGAGTCGCACCAGAGCCTCGACGAGGTGGCAGACCGGATCAAGGAGCAACTCTACAATGCGGCACTCGAGGAACGGTTTCAAAAGTGGCTGACCGAAGACTTGCGCAAGCGCCATCACGTGGAAATGCGCGATTGACCTCGGACGCGCGCGTCAGACTCGCAATCACTATGGGTGACCCTGGCGGCATCGGGCCGGAGGTCACCCTGAAGGCGCTGGCGGCCCGCCCGGTCGCAAAGCTCGTCCAACCGATCCTCGTTGGCGATCTCGCCGTTTGGCGAGAGACCGCCGAACGGCTCGGGGTAAACCTGCGGTTTGCCGCGGCGGCGCCAATGCCTCCGGCGGGCTGCGTGCCGGTGGTCGTCACCTCCGAGCTGGCGACGCGGCACCGAAGGCCCGGCTTGCCATCGACGCGGCGCGCCGTGGCGGCGTGCGGCGAGGCTGCGTATGCGGCCATTTTGGCGGCCGTTGGTCTGGTGCAAAAGGGAGAAGCGGCGGCGGTGGTGACCGCACCGATCAGCAAGGCGCACCTCGGTGCCGCCGGCCATGACTTCCCCGGCCATACCGAGCTGCTCGCGCAACTGGCCGGCGGTGTTCCGGTGCGCATGATGATGGTCGGCTCGCAGCTCCGGGTGGCACTCGTCACCACGCACCTCGCGCTGGCCGAGGTCCCGCGCAGTCTGAGCCGGGCCAACGTTCTTGAAACCATCGCCATTGCAAGCAAAGCCTTGCGCCGGCATTTCGGCATTCCTTCCCCACGTGTGGCCGTCGCTGGCCTGAACCCGCACGCCGGTGAGCAAGGCCGGTTCGGGATGGAAGAGGTGCAAGTGATCGCACCGGCGGTGCAGGCCGCGCGCCGGCGCGGCCACGATGTGAGTGGTCCATTCGCAGCGGACGGCTTGTTCGCGCAGGCCGCGCACGGCGACTACGACGCCGTCGTCTGCATGTACCACGATCAAGGCTTGGGGCCGTTCAAGCTGCTGCATTTCGCCGACGGCGTGAATTACACCGCCGGCCTGCCGTTCGTGCGCACGTCACCCGACCACGGCACGGCATTCGACATTGCCGGCACCGGCCAAGCCGACCCGCGCAGCATGATGGCGGCGCTGCAGCTGGCCGCGCGCTGCTGCTCCTCTCGCAAATAACTCGCATCGGCGGCCGAAGCCGCGGCGTTGATGAAGCGGTCGCTCAGCGCCCGAAGAGGAATGATGCCGTCATCGTGAAACCGATGACCACCACGGCGCGCCGCACGAACCGGCGGCCCAGGCGCCGCGCCAGGCCGGCGCCGCCATAGCCTCCGGCGATGGTACCGGCGGCCATGATCAGTGCATCCGTCCACGCCACCGGCCCCGACAACACGAAATAGCCGGCGGCAATCAGGTTGATGCAGACGGCGAAAAAATTCTTGAGGCCGTTCATCTGATGAATGTCGGTGAGACCGAGTAATCCGAGCGCCGCCAGCATCAGGATGCCTATGCCTGCCCCGAAATAGCCGCCGTACACGGCCACGAAAAACTGAAATGCTCCCGCCCATATCCACCACACATGGCCGGGTCCACCTGCACTGGGCCGCGAACGGTGCGGGCGCAAGACGCGGGTGATCGGCTCCTGTAACGCGAACAGGGTCGTGGCGAACAGAATCAAGTACGGAATGATTGCCGCAAAGACTCGCGAGGGCGTTTGGAGCAGCAACACGGCTCCAATCAGACCGCCGATCACAGAAGGCCCGGCAAGCAGGGCCATCCAGCGGCGGCTGTTGCCCAACTCACGCCGGAAACCGAACATCGCACCGAGCGAGCCCGGCCATATCGCTACGGTGTTGGTGACGTTGGCGACGATCGGGTCGCGTCCCAGCCAGACCAACGCCGGGAAGCTGACGAGCGTGCCGCCGCCCGCCACTGAGTTGATCATCCCCGCCAGGCAGCCGGCGGCAAATACGGCGACCGCCTCGAGCGCCGGAGGAAAATACACTGCTCCGTACCTCCGGTCAGGCTTCTTCCAACGTTCGCTTCACGTTGGCCAAATACTGCTCCAGAACCTCGGCGGCTTCGCGCTCCACAAACGAGCGGATCAGACCTTGCAACAGCCGCGGCACCGGCGTGTCCGGCGCCAGCGTCTGACGCAAGGTGATCTTGGTGGCCTCGCCGCTGGCTTGCAGGCGAATGACGCCGCTCACGTCCGTGTTGTCGCCTTCGGCTGCGGTGCCCTCGAATGTAATCCGGTCCGTGCCGTTGCCCTCGTAACGCGCCGTGTAGCGCACGACCAGACTGCCGGGCCCCACCGAACGCTCGGCGTACACGAAACGGTACGTGTCCTTCGCCACCCGCTTGCAGGAGTCGATTCCCGGAACACAGTTCTCCGACGAGCCTGCCACATCCCACAAGTACTTGTACGCTTTCGCCAGCGGCACCTTGACCGTGACCGAGCGCTCAACCTCGGTGGGGAACTTCGCCATCAACATCTCCTTTCCACATTGCATAAGTGAATGATTGAGGATTGGCAGATCGGAAGATTGGGGGATTGATCGATCGATCTCACGCAATCATCCAATCCTTCAATCCCTCAATCCCTCAATCCCTCAATCCCTCAATCCTTCCGGTTTTCATCCGGCGGCGGCCAGCTCCGCCTGTGGCCGCGCCGCTGTGCATTGGCTGGCGAGATACTGGCTGTACAGATAGGCCAGGAAGTGCTCGACGCCGTGAATGACGAGCGCGCAGCGCAGTGACGGCAGGAGCTCGAAGGCATGCTGCGCCCCGGGGATTTCGGCATACACAATCGGCGCGTGCGCCGTGCGCCGGAAGGTCTCACAAAACTGCCGCGCCTCGGCGACGGGAACCATCGTGTCGAGGTCGCCGTGGACGACGAAGAACGGCGGCGCACTGGCAGTGATACGACTCATGGGTGACGCCTTGTCGTAGGCATCGGGCGCCTCCTGCCGAGAGGCTTTCATCACGCGCCGCTCGAGGAGCCTGGCGAGGCCGTCGTGGTGCCAGATGCCATGACGGTCCGTGAAATCATACACGCCGTAGAAGGACACGCAGCCGTGCACGGTGGTGTCGACACCCTCAAAGCCCGGCTGATACTCAGGGGCGTTTGCCGTGAGCGCCGCCAGCGCTGCCAAGTGTCCGCCGGCCGACCCGCCGGTGACGACGAGGAAGTCGGGATTGGCGCCGTACGCGCCGCCGTGTTCGCGGATCCACTGTATCGCGTGCTTGAGATCGATCAGGTGGTCGGGGAACGTGGCATGTGGGCTGAGCCGGTAGTCGGCGGTGACGCAGACCCAGCCGCGCGCTGCCAGGTGCAGCAGCAGCGGAATGCCCTGCTCGTTCTTGCTGCCGATGATCCACGCGCCACCGTGGACCTGCAGCAGCGTCGGGCAATTCGTCGGATGCGAGCGATGCCGGTACACGTCGAGCTTCAAATTGAGGCCGCCGGCGCGCGTAAAGACGATGTTGCGGACGCGCTCCACCTCCGGATGCCGCATGGGGAACGGCAGCAGGATCTGTTTCCAGTCGACGTTGGGCGCGAACTTTTCGCTGACCTGCGGCAGGATCTGGTCGCGGTAATCCGCCCCGAGCGCCGTTCGCAACGCGTTTTCCACCACCGCCTCGGCATCGTGTGCCCGCCAGTAGCGAGACGCCAGCCCCACCCATGACACGATCGTGATCAAGAGACCGAGCTTGCCCGGCCCGGCTCGCAGCGCCCCTGCCCAGATGAAACCGAGGGTGAGCAGCGCCTGCCACGCAATGTGGTGGACGGCCAATTCGGTCGTGAGCCAGCCTGCAAAGAAGCTGACCGCCGCCAGCCGTGGGGGCGCGAAGATGGGACGGTAGGCGTTATACGTGAGCCAAGCGCCGACGATGGTCACCAACAGAAACAGCCAAGGCATTGCGTCCTCCCAGTCTCACGCGCCGCGCCACGGCACGCGTCGGTATCTGCCGCATAGCATTTCCGCCAGGCACGGCAAGACGGCCGCTGGGGAGATCTGCCTCTTATACGAGGAGGCTCCCCTCAGCGCGGGCTGCCGCCCGCAACCCAAGCGAGGCATGGCTTCGCTACGAAAATGTAGAGTGGCGAGGCCGCGCCTCGCCAATTTCGTCGCGCTACGCGGCGATTCACAGATGTCGTAGCTCAGCCGGCGCAGCCGTTGAGAGCCCTGTCCACGGCGGTGATGATATCACTTATGGTGATCTGCCCGTCGTGGTCGATATCCCCGGCTGGACAGGCCGAGATGTTCACCGTGCCCAGAGCAATATTCACCAGAGTGAGGATTTCATCAACGGTCACGGAGTGATCGCCGTTGCAGTCGCCGGCACACGAACCTACTGGAGGAGTCGGGGACGGCGCGGGCGGCGTGTCGGTGGGCGTCTGGGTTGCCGTCGCGGTCGGCGTGGCCGTTGGGGTGGGCGTGGTGTCGAGCGCCGTGAGAGCCTGCGCCAGCACGGCCACATCCGGCGTCCCAAGGCCGCTGCACAGATCGTAACCCGGGCCTGCAGAATAGCCGAAGACGCCGTCGAAGCCGTTATTGCCAACGGTGATGTCATGGAACACAGCCGCCCCGTTTTCAGCATACTGCTGTCGTCCCAGCGCGTACAAGGTCGTGTTCAACGGGCCGGAGCCGTCGACGTGCAAGTCCTGGTTGAGCAGCGCAACGATGCCAGCCCACCCCGGTGCGGCGACACTCGTGCCGCCCGCAACGATGACGCCACCCTCGACCACCATCACGTAGCCGACATGCGATGGGCTTGCCAGGAGCGACACGTCGGGCTGGTCTCGGGAACCGTCTGTCGGAACGCCCGGAGCGCTCTGATACGCCGGCTTCGCGACGAGCGTGCTGGCGCCGCCGCTGGAGGCGCCGTCCGCATCGTTCCAAACGGTTTCACTGACGTAGCCGGTGGCGTTGCCGCTCGCGTTGAAGCCGGGATCGAGTGCCGTGCCGCCGACCGCGGTTACGTTCGAATCGCTGGCCAGGACGTTGACGCTGCGCCCCCGTCCGTCTTGACAGTTGTCGGCTCCGTCATCTCCCGTCGACACCAGCACCGTCTGCCCCTGCGCCGCCGCCTGGGTGTACATGGGCCCGAACAGGTTGAGGTCGGACCTGTCCAAGCGTTCACACGATCCGAAGCTCATGGTGATCGTCTTGGCCTCCGGATGGTTCGTGACGATGTCCAAGAGCGAAACGTCGATGTCTTGGGGGCTTTGGCCGCTGATGTCGACGAGCACTGTGGCGCCCGGTGCCATTGCACCTGCCCATTCCGTATCAAGGACGACCTCGCCTTCCTCGCCTTGGATGCAGATCTCGAGCTGACGTGGGTCGTGGATGCCCTGGCATGCCCCGTTGGGCGCTCCAACGCCGGGGTTCGTCGACGGGAACACCTTCACCGGGTTGCGGATGGGAACGTCGAACCGCTGCTGAAAACTGGTGATGTCGCTGACGTTGAAGTCGGACCGCGCCACCACGGCAATCGTCTGCCCCGAGCCGTCGACCCCCGCGTCGAGCAGCTTCTGCATGTCGTACGCGACGTACATATCCCGCGGCGCCATCGCGGTGGTCGTGCCGGCGGAGTCGGAAACGCGCACCAGCGGCTCGGCCAACGGGAAGGTGTTCAGCCGAACGAAGTCTACGGTGTCGAGAAAGTCGGACGGGAGCAACGGCGGATTTTCGTTGGCAAGCGGAGTACGGCCGCGATGGCTGTAATGGTTCATGCGCACACCGAACGTCCGTTCGACGCTCGCTACCGTGCCGCTGAAATCGATGCGCGCACCGTTCACCTTTGGATGGACAGCAAAACCTTCACGTTGCAGCCAGTTGACGACGGCGGCGTAGTCGTCGGGCGAGGGTGCGAAGCGAACGGCGAATTCATCAGGCATGAGCCAGCGGTGATACTGAGGGGATGCCGGGTCCTGCTGCGCTGCGATCAAGGCGGCCAGCTCATCTGTCCGCTGCAGCCGCAGGGTGACGGACATCTCTAGGGATTCATCAGGATCGGCCACGCGCAACCAGCGCGCTGCGGTGGCGCGCGCCGACACGGAGTTGCGCAGCTCGTAGCGCTCGGCGGCGTGGCCAATCTGGACACTCAGCATCAACCAGACCAGCGCGACACGAATTGGGATCAGCACGCGATGCTCCATGTTGGACAACGAGAACATAGGCCGGAAACGCTCGGAATCAAGTATAGCCGAACCGGTGGTGCGTTTCCGACCCATATCTCTAGGCCGGTATCGACCTACGGCGTCGGTGTCGGTGTCGGCGCGCACGCTTGACGACAAGTGAGCAGCGTAGTGCGGCAAGCGGCGAGGGCTGTCTGCCGGGTGCTGAGGGCCGATTGAGCACACGTTTGCAGCGCGGTGAGCGCATCCAGACAGGCCTGCGCGGTCCGATCAGCCGCGCACGCACTTTGTGCCGCTTCGATCTCCGCTGAGCAGGTTCCTGAGATACTGCTCAGCGCGGCGGAGTCCGCGGCGTCGGCGCAGCTGTGAGCCTCGCTGAGACAGGTCCCCTGACACGGATAGATCAGCTCTTGGAGTAAGCCCGTCGAGTGTCCACCGGGGCGTGCTCCAAGTGTGCACAGGCCGCTAGGCTCACCGCGGCCAAACCCAGCGCGTGATCGTCCCTGCGCCCAAGCCGAGACGGCGATGGTCAGGGTGACGAGCGCCACCAGTCCTATTGTTGATTTCCAGATATTTCCTCGATTCATCTCTGTATCTCCATCGTGCAGTGAAGTACGTAATGACATGATCCACGAACGTCGATCCCGCAGCGTCATCCGTGCTCGGTCAGGGCGCTGGCGGTCGTGATTGCAGCAGGCTGATCCATAGGTTTCCTCCTTTCTGCCCGTCTTCAGGCAGTACCCATTCATCCCAAGGAGTCGGCGTGGGAATTGTTTCCACGTACTTCGGCATACTATGCGGGAAATTTTCCCACGTCAAGTCGATTTCTGAGAAAAAATGTGGTAAATGGTCCCACGTGGTGCGGATGACGGCACATGATACAGAGATGGCGGACCGGCTGCACGCGGCCCTGCAGCGCATATTTCGCCCGCTGGTGCGATTGTTTATTGCGCGTTCGATTCCGTATCGGTCTATTTCGAATGTCCTACGCGGCGTCTATGTTGACGTTGCCGTGAAGGAGTTTCCGGTCGCAGACAAACGGCAGACCGACAGTCGGATTACCCTGCTGACCGGAATTCACCGCAAGGACGTCAAACGCTGGCGCGGCCAGCGGCAGGCGCCCTTGCGAGCCCCCGGGCCGTTGCGCTCGGGTCGCAGCTGATAGCGCGTTGGACGACGCTTCCCGACTATCTGGATGCGCAGGGTGCGCCTCGGCCCCTGCCGCGGTTTGCAGCGGAGTGGAGCGCGCACTCCTTCGAATCGCTGGTGCGATCAGTCAATACCGACATCCGCCCGCGCGTGGTCCTCGATGAGTGGCTACGACTCGGCATCGCTCGGGTGGATGAGCACGATCGCGTGTGTTTGAACGTTCAAGCGTTTATCCCTCCGGCAGGTTCGGAGGAGATGACGTACTACTTCGGGCGCAATCTTCACGATCACATCGCGGCGGCCGTCTACAACGTGATGCGTGAGCCGGGGAGTGAATCGGAGCCGCTACTCGAACGGAGCGTCAATTACAACAACCTGAGCAGTGCGGCCGTGACGGAGCTGCGGGGGATCGCCAAGCAGCGGGGCATGGAGGTATTGCAGGAGATCAATGCGCGCGCCTTGCAACTCCAGCAGCGGGACTCCGGTAGCCAGGGGCATCGCACCGCTTCAATTTCGGAATCTATTTCTTCTTCGAAGATCAGTCGGCAGACGTTCCAGAGGAGCCCGATGACGGCGTCTAACAACGGCCTCTTCTTGTCGAGACTGGTAGTGGCTGTGCTTGTCGTCGGGTGCTCTGCGTCACCGGGAGTGCGGCGGCCAACAATTGCGCTGGCGGTGGGCGGCCGCGGCCCGACGAAGGCGGGATCGGCGGGACCGGCCAGCGGCCCAGAGCTCCCGATGACGATGACAGCGGCATCGGGGGAACCGGCATTTCCACTGGCGCCGACACCGGCATCATCGGCACGGTCACGGGTTTTGCCAGCATTTGTGTCGGCGGGCATGGAGATCCATTACGCCGCACGGATACCCCGGTGCAGATCGACGGTCGAGCCGGCGGCGGCGGCTCAGTTGGCTGCGGGCAGGTCGTGGAAGTGATCGCGAATGGTAGCGGTTCAGAAGCAAGTGCCCGCCAGATCACCGTCCGCCACATCGTGCAGTGGGCCGGTGACCGGTGTCGATCCGGCGCGCAACCAGATCGAGGTGATCGGGCAAACGGTGCAGCTGTCGCCGCCGACGCGTGCTGGTGGCGGCGACGCCGAACAGTTGGCGGTAGCGGCCGCGTTCCCGCTGCATTCCGTCGTTAAAGTGAGCGGAATGCGCCGCGGCGACGGCGTGGTGGTGGCCTCGCGGGTAAGCCCCGCCGAACCGCGTGCGCCGGCGCAGGTGATGGGGCCGGTGACGAAGCTCGATTCCGGGATCGTCTGGGTTGCTGGCACGGCGGTACGCACCGACAACCGTGCGTCCATTTCAATTGGCGATGAGCTGCAGGTCATCGGTCGGTGGGACGGCGGTGCGATCGTTGCCGTTCAGTCGAATCGATTCCACGTGTTCCGTTTGCGGGCCGCGTCGCACGGGTGGACATCGAAGGATTCGCGCGCCAGACGACTGCAGAGCAACTGCGGATTGGGCCCTTTGCTGTTGAGCTGCCGCCGGCGGCGGCTCAAGCAATGCCGCGACTGTCCGCTGCGGATGTGCGCATCCGCATTCAAGCCGTCGTGCAGGCTGGTCACGTGGTCGTTCAGCGTGTCGATCTAATGGATGAGCTGCCCTCGCTTCCTCCGCTGTCGCAACGGGACGCGTCCCACAGGGACAAATCTCAGAAGGACCCGTCTTCCAAAGACGTACGCGGATTGGACGGCGGCAGACCGAACGATGAGCGGGAGGGGGTCGGCGCCGTTGCGCCCGATCAGCCGGACATTGGGGAGCGTGAAGGATCAGCTGTCGGTGAGGACCAAGGCGCAAGGCCAGAATGGGGTGGCGGCGTTGCCTCACCGGAGGGCCCCGGGGCGAGTGATCGCCCGCCCGCGCCGCAGATACCGGAACGCCCGGCTATACCGCAGATACCGGAACGCCCGCCCTCGTCCGGAGCGGCCGCCCCTTCCTGTCCGGCCGGACATACGTGGGCGGCCGTAGCGCGTCTCATCTTGTAGGGGCCATTCGGGAATCGCCCCACGCGCCGGTGCCGATCCGACCCGCCGTTTCAGGCGCTTCGCGAACCGCCCCTACACGCGGCAGCAGGCGATGGTCACCACGAATACGCCAACTGCAGGCCGGTACCGGCGTCGGGACTGCCTTTGGCAAGGCCCGCAGAGGCGTAGAGGTCGACAGTCCAGTGCGTGTCCAGCTGCCACGATCCAAACGGAATCACCTCGAGGCGTTTGCCGATCGCTGCGGACGGCGCCTGCCGATAATCCAGGAACACTCCTGCGTGGACCCTCTCGACGATGCGGTACAGCCCACCGACCGATCCCAACAGGACGTCATCCAGGTTGGTTCCAGGCGGGCTGCCGAGGAAGCGATATCCGATGACTGCGAAGGGTGTGATTCTGCCCACAGACCAGAAAAACTCGCTCTCCAGGCCGAAGTCGAATTTGCCTGTCCCAAGGCCGGCCGCCCTACTGGCGGTGGGGAACTTGACGAGGCCGACCACATCGACGAATGGTACCCAGAGCGCCTGCGGCTCGATCGTGTACGCGCCGCGCAGCAGGATGTCGCCGAGACCATCGGACTGGCCGCCCGTGGTTTGAATCGGTCCGTTGGGGCCTGCAACAAGGCCGGCCGGGCCGCTGATGCGCAAGTACGGGACGGTTGCTTGTATGCTCCAAGAGCCGACCTCCGCTTTGGCCGTCAGCGGCACATAAGCGATCTCGGTGGTGCTCGAGGTGCCGTACGTTCCGGAACTGTAGTGATAGCCGAGGCTCAGTTTGAACCGGGTGTACAAAGGTTCCGTCGCGGCGGACTGGCGTACGCCCAACATGGTGAATGCGGTGAGGGCGACGGCCGACAGCGCCCAGCGCGGAGCTCTTCTCATCGGCCTTGGCTATTACCGTGAGCTAAGAGATTCTGGACCGCGTATCGCTCGACACGGTACGCGTGGCCCCACCCGTGGCTGCCCGAAGCCGCCAAGCGAAACAAGTCGGGATGATCCCGGACCCACGCCATCTCGAGCGGGTCCGGCGGCAGCAGGATGACGTAGTCGATCTGCAGGGCCGCTAGACGCCGGAGCCACGCGAGAAAATCGGCCTTGCCTTCCGCTGAATCCGGGAAGCTGACGACGCTGCCGTCGCTCGTCACGGGCACGTAAATGATCTGGTTTTGCAGCCGGGTGCCGAGCAGCGGATAACGAAACCAGTTGTCGCCGACGCCATTCCAGCCGGCCGTAACGGCAAGCCGCTCTGGTGCATCACGATCGAGATACTCCCACAATGGCCACGCCGACGCCCAGCGAACATCCAGCAGATGCACATCGTATGTAGCCTGGCTGGCGGCCTGCTCGTAGTAAGCGTACCGGTATCGTGCGCGCAAGGCATGCACCCGTGCCCCAAGCAGCACGACCACTGCCGCCGTGAGGGCCAACAGCGTCCGTCGCGTCCAAGTACCTCGCAAGTGGTTCGCCAGCAGCAGCCCCGCGCCGATACCGCCCGCGAGCGGCACCAATTCGGACAAAACATGCGCATCCGTCGGCCCCCATCCACGCGGAATCGTAAACAGCAGGTTGATCACTGCGCCGAAAAGCAGCGTGAGATCGGCTGCGCGACTCCCTGCAGCGGTCGCTAGAACCGTCACCACTGCCAGTGGAACGAGTAAGAATCGACTCAGCACGTCAACCCAAAACGTGCGCAATGCCACGACATCCGCGGGGACCAGGCTGCCCACAACCGCGGCCCCGGCGGCCAGCAGATATCCGACTGCCAGCCGGTTTCGTCGCAGCAGCAACAACCGGCTCGCGCCGACGAGCCCGGCTACCAGGATCAGCGGAGCGGTTGGCCCAAGACCGGTGAATTCAACCCCACCAATCACTTCACTCATGCTCGGCACAAAGAGAGCGTTCACGAGATCCGCGGCCCGGAAGATCAACGGCTCAGGAAACAGCCGCCCCGACAAGAGCCCACTCTGCAGCGGGTTGCCGGCAAACAGCGTATAGCCGCCGAACCGCACCTCGAAGGGGTAGGTCGGTGAGCCCGTTTCAATGAAGGCCCGCGCGTACAGGGGAACCAGTATCATTGCAGCGATACTGCCGGCAGCGATGCTCGTACACCGCGCATGCCAGGACACTTGGTGTCGCATGATGCTGACCGCCAGCAGTGCAGCCCCGAGCACCAGAAACACCAACGCATTGGACTTGACGCCCGCTGCCAAAGCCAGGGCGGCGACCGCGAGGGCGGCATTGCCGGGACCGCCGTGATCGACCGAGCGGTGCAGAAATACAAACCCCAGCAGGAAGAGCGCGAGGCTGAAATTCTCGACGTACGCGCTAGCCAGCAAGCCAATTGCCGCGGGTGTACTGCCGATCACTACCGCCCCCAGCGCCGCCAGCCGCTCCTTGACGCCCAGCAGTCGTGCCGCGCTGTACGCCCCGAGCAGGCACGACAACCACACCACCGCGCCCGCCACCACGAGCAACCCATCGCCGCGCACCGGCAACATGGCCCATGCCCACAGGATGTCGCCGAACGGGGGGAAATATTCGTAGCAGCTCCAAGCATCCGGCGCCCTTTCCGGGGTGAAGGCACCCGTCTGTACCCAACGCCCCGCCTTCAATAAGTGATACGTGAGCGCGTCCCACGCCATGGGCGGCGCCACCAGACCGCGCAGGATGCGCAGGATAACAACCAGGATGACACACAGGAACACGGCCCCCACGATCGATCGCGCATGGCCCGCAACGAGCTGCCGTGTGCGGGCGAGGTCCTTCCGCAACAGCGTCGTAGCCGCGCTGTGCCGGCCCAACCAGCAGTGCGTGAGGCCGGCGCCGGCCACCCAGAGTGGGACTGCCACCCAAAGGCGAAAGAGCGACAGTGCCGCGAGAGCGTAGAAGACAGCGATCAAGAGCCAATACGCCACGACCGTCGCGGCACACCAGCGCACCGAGGCGGCGCATGGCCCCGTAAGCTGGATCGCCAACAGATATGCGACCCAGCCGCACGCCGCCAGCAGTGCGAGAGCGACCAGCCCACCCATCATTCACGCAAAGTATGGTGATATCACCATCATGGGCAAGCGGACAAACTCGGTGATAAGAGATCACAGTTCACCACACCGTCCTCCTTCTGCGCCGGCATCTCGCCACAGGTGCAGGGCGAATTCAATCTGAATCCGCCGCCGAAGGCACGATGCCGCTTGACACCGCTCTGCATCCGTGCCGTTTCTCTCTGCCGAGGAGAAAGGCAGCTCATGATGCAGAAATTTCCCGACGGCTTTCTTTGGGGGACGGCGACCTCAGCGTACCAGATCGAGGGCGCACATGACGCCGACGGGAAGGGTCCGTCGATCTGGGACACGTTCGCCCACACGCCCGACAAGATCGAGCGCAACGAAACCGGCGACGTGGCTTGCGATCACTACCATCGTTACCGCGAGGACGTCGCCATCATGGCCGAGCTGGGGGTGAATGCCTACCGTTTCTCGGTGTCCTGGCCGCGGGTCCTCCCGGCGGGCACCGGCGCTGCGAATCAGAAAGGGCTGGACTTCTATAACCGGCTGGTGGACGCGCTCCTCGACCGCCACATCCGTCCGTTCATCACCTTGTATCACTGGGATCTCCCGCAAGCGTTGGAAGATCGCGGCGGGTGGGCCGTGCGAGAGACGGCGGCGGCGTTCGGTGAGTACGCCGCGTTGATGGGGCGCACCCTGGGCGATCGCGTCAAGGATTGGATCACGTTGAATGAGCCCTTATCGACGACCGCGGCCGGCTACATCTTCGGGATCCATCCGCCTGGGAAGCAGGATCGGGCCCTGGCTTTCCAAGTGTCGCATCACCTCAATCTCGCTCACGGCCACGCCGTCCGGGCATTGCGTGCCACGGTGCCGCAATCGCATGTGGGCATCACACTGGTATCTCTGCCGGTCTATGCGGCGACCGATTCCGACGCCGACCGTCTGGCTGCGCAGCGCTACGATGGTCTGGTGAATCGCTGGTACTGGGATCCGCCGCTGCGCGGGACATATCCGGCCGACGTTCTCGAGCGCTTGGGGCCGTTCGCGCCACAGGTCGAAGCCGGTGACCTGCAGACCATCTCTCCGCCGATCGATTTCTTCGGCCACAACAGTTACACGCGCGCCGTCATCAAGGAGGAGCCCGAGTCGATCCTGCTGGGGGCGATCCAGGTGCCGCAGGAGGGGCGGCTGCAGACGACGATGGGCTGGGAGATCTATCCGGATCATTTGTACGATGCGCTGATGCGTATCACGCGCGACTACCAGGCGCCGGAGATCTACATCACGGAAAACGGGGCGGCCTTCGACGATGCGGTGGTTGCGGGCGCGGTCGATGATCCACAGCGCGTCGATTATCTGCGTACGCATTTGCGTGCGGCGCACCGCGCCATTCAGGATGGCGCACGCCTGCGCGGCTACTTCTGCTGGTCGTTGCTGGACAACTTCGAATGGTCTTTCGGATACTCCAAACGCTTGGGCTTGGTGTACGTGGATTTCGGAACGCAGCAGCGTATCGTGAAGTCGAGCGGCCGGCTGTTCGCTGAGGTGGCGCGCCGGAACGGGTTGGAGGATGCGTGAAACGTGATGCGTGAAACGTGAACCGGTACGGCACGGTTCACGTTTCACGCACTACGTCTCGGGCGTTCCCAGCATGACCCCGATCTCCGCCGGCTGTCTCGTCGTCCGCAACGGTTGCACCGGTCCCGAAGTGCTGCTCGTGCATCCGCGGCGGGCGACCTTCCGCCAGCCGCTGTTCGGCATTCCGAAGGGATTGATCGAGAAGGACGAGTCGCCGGAGGCGGCGGCACAACGTGAGACGTACGAAGAGACCGGAATTCGGGTCCGGATTCAGGGTCCCCTTGGCAGTGTGCGCCAGAAATCCGGGAAAACCGTGCAAGCGTTCTGGGCCACCGTCGATCCCGCCAGCGAATCGGCTATCGACGACGGCGGCCGCTGCGCTGCGCCGGATCGAGAGAACGACGTGTGTCGCTTCTACCCGCTGGAAAAGGCTTACGAGATCATGATCCCGGCGCAACGTGAGTTTCTGGATCGCTGGCGAAAACAGCTCAGCGCGGGCTGACGCCCGCAATCTCTTGGGAGGGGGCAAGGGTACGAGGGGCCGTCTGGCCCTTGACACCGCCGACGGCCGGCGGATAACCAGGCTCATCCGGTAAGGAGCGCCAACATGACTTGCATGCGGATATGGTGGGGTGTCATTGCCGTCACGACGCTGGCGGCGTGCGGCAACAATAACATCAACATTACCGCTGTAACGACCGCGACGCCGCCGGCTGCAAGCGCTACCCCAACCGCCACCCCTACGCAGGCCCCGAGCGCCACGCCTGCCGGCCAGGCGGCCGATGCGAGCCCGGACAATCAGTGAGCGAACGTCTGCGGCTCGACCTTCTTGAAACCTGGCGGCACGGTGAGCACGTCGGGTGGCGGACTGTTCTCTTGCACTTCCAGCACTTCGGTGACAAAGGTGGCCTTGTTCGGACCCAAGGCCATGGTCATTGCGGTGCGCAGGGGCAGGCCTTTGATTTTCGACATCGCCTCGACCATCGGCGCTCCCGGCTGGTGCGCGCCACCAATACTGGCGGCTAGCTTTTTCCATTCCTCGGCTCCAGCCACGTCGAGGGACTCAGCGGCCCAAATCCTCCCCTTCATCGGACCGCCTTCCAGTTCGTACTCGCGTGCCTCATAGCCTGCGATCTTCTCGGTTTTCCCGGTTGGCCGGGCGGTGACGGGCGCGTCCGTCGGCATCATTTTCTTCATCTCCGGGGGGAGCCCTTCGAGGTGTTTCTTCATCGCATCGGCTTGTTGGCGGATCTCGTCGAAGGTGCGCACGCTGTATGTTTGCTTCTGCTTATCGACGATGGTGAGCGTCTTAGCGCCGGCATCGACGATCGTGCGCGTCCGTGGGTCGTCCGTCACCCGCTTGCTGCCGCTGATGTACACCATCTCCTCGCGCGCCGCGCCCGGGCCGCCGGTGACGCGCTCCCGAATAATGAGATCGGTGGCCGCCGCCGCAACTGCAGCGACGAAGGCCAGGATGCACAGTGTCAGCGTGCTGATTCGCATCATGGAAATTCCATACATAAACGGGCCTAGCGGATCAACATGGAAGGCGCCACCCGCCGAGTTCTCGCACGACCGATCACGCATCACTCGAGGTTCTCAGTGTTGCGGAACCTGACCCGGCGCTGCGGTGGCTTGCTCGGCCGGCGTGGGCTCGTACAACTGGTCGATGTCGAGAATTCCCTCGGCCATCGAGCGCACCTCTTCGTCGGGGTCGTTCAGCGCTTTCTCCATCACGGCGCGGGCGCGGTCGTCACCGATGTCAGCCAGAATGCCGAGCGCTTCCAGACGGTATTCCGGATCGCTGTCGTTGAGACCGATCTCCGCTGCATCGACGACCTGCGCCGGCGCGTCATCGGTGAAGTCCGACAACGACTGCAGGGCTGCCATGCGGACCTCCGGATCGCTGTCCTCTTTGAGCACTTCGGCGAGCACGGGAATCACCGAAACGTCCTCGGAGGCGCTCAGCAGGTTTACGGCGGTCATTCGGCGTTCCGGATCGGCGTCGTGCAGCGCGGTGTGCGTCAGCGCTGGGATGTTGTCCGGATCATCCTCAGGCTCCTCATCGGCGGGGGCTGCGGCATTGGCTCCGCCAGCCGACCCTTCCTCCCGAGCCATAGTGGGACGAACTCCGCGCGCCGCCACGGCCCCGGTACCGGGGCGGACGTGAACCGGCTCTTTCTCCGCGACGCTCCCGCTGTCGCGCGCCTCGCGCAGCCGCTGCAGGCGCTGCTGTGCGCGCTCCAAGCGGGACAACGACTCAGCGGGCCTGGTCTCTCCCTGCTCCGTAGACGCCGCAGGTTTACTGGTTTCCTCCCGGCGTTGCGGTTCGGGCTGGCGACCGACACGCACGACGACGACAATCAAAGCACCTGCGACCACGAGCCCGAGGGCAACCTTAATTCCGACCGAGGATGATCTCATGATCCGTCTCAACGCCTTTACCAGAATGGCACCTTAGCAAGTCAAGCCCCACCACGAAAGACGCAAATCTGGTTCGAGATATTCACCTGCAGGCGCGCCCGGCAGCGGGTGGCTGCCCGCTTGCAAGTCCTGGGTTCCTCCTCTAATGCAGCCGGTGTGCACGCGGAAGCCCATACCCGCAGCCGGGCGCGGAACAGGTTTTGGCGTGGCGCGCGGCGCCCTTCGTTGAGGAGTTGCAACCTATGAGTGTGTTGTTACGCCTGACGGCAGCGGTTTGTCTTGTTTGGGCGGTCGTGCTCCTGGCCTTGAAAGGCCGTCTCGTTCCAGCTGCGGAGCTCACGGCACTGGCGCGCGCCGCCGCCAACGGATTAGGAATTGCGAACCTCGTCTTTGCGTACCTGTTCTGGCACGCGGCGGGCGAACCGGCGGCGCATCGGGGCGCCGTGTACGCAGCCATCATGCTGTCGGCGCTGAAAACCGCAAACGACCTCTATGAGCTGTTGGTGCTGATGCCGGCGCATGAAGCCCTGCCGGCGCTTGCTGACTTGGTGCTGAGCGTCGCTCTGCTCGTTGGCCTGCTCGAGGCCTTGCCGCGGATGCTGGCGAAGAACGCAACCCGGCGCAGCCAGGACCAAACAGGAAGACAATGAAAGATGGAAAACGGAAAACCGGGAACCGATAAATTGGTCGGTTCCCCATTGCCGGTTTTCCGTCTCCCGTTTTTCATTTTCCATTTTCTTCTCGGCCGGCGCTCGTTAGGAAGTCCCTCCCCTCCGTTTCAACTGCTCCGGCGGCCGTCCCGTGATACGCCTGACCAAACGCTCCACCTCCGCGGCGTAGCGGCTCACATCCTCCGCACTGTCACACGCCAGATCACGCAAGTGTTCGCGCTCGGCCATGCTCAACGCCTGCCACTCTTTGAGATGCACCTTGAGGCCGGCACGGTCGAGCTTGTCGCGCACGCTGCGCGGCATCAGCTCCAGCCGCTCCTCCGCCTGCTGATCAGTTTCTCGGGGTGTCATTTCACGCATCAACGTATCCGGGTTTCACACTACTACACAGCCTGCGGTCTCTGAGCAAGGAGCGACTCACGCGGCGCGCCTTGGGCCGTGGCCTCACGACACGCCTTGACAAAGGGGCCGAGGCCTGGTCAATATAACGCGACTTTTCAGCGAGTACGTGCGCCGGGGAAGCGATTGAAACGCTTGGGCACCAAACGAAGATACGGTAGTGCAATCGCGCGGGCGGTCGGCGTCGTCTTTGGAGGCTGCTGATGCGTAGTCTGGTTTTCTCATTTACTCTATCGGTACTCGCCCTGTGTGCAGGGCTGGCTGAGGCGCAATCGGTATCATTCCGGCGCGTGGCGGGGGATTTCCCGGTCGACGTTTCTCCCCAAGCGGTGGCGATTGCCGACCTCAACAAAGATGGCCACCTCGACTTGGCGGTTGCAAACTCGGATTCCGACGATGTGTCGGTACTCTGGGGTCGGGGTGACGGCACCTTTCTCCAGTACTGTTCGAATCAGGCCACGCAGTCCTGCAGCACCGACAACGACTGCCAGGGCGGGACGTGCAACCCGCCCGGCATCACCATTCCCACCGGCATCGAGCCGATGGCTATTGCGATCGGCGACTTCAACAACGACGGTCAGCTGGACATCGTTACTGCCGACAACATCGGCAACACGGCAACCGTCCTGCTCAACCAAGGCGGCATGGCCTTCGGTGACGGAATCTCCACCGCCACCGGCAACTCGCCCACCGCCGTGGTGGTCGGCGACTTCAACGGCGACGGGAAGCTCGACGTGGCTACGGCAAACAGTTTCGACGACACCGTCACCGTGCTCTTCGGCACGGGAGACGGCAACTTCCTCCAGTACTGTTCGAATCAGGTGACGCAGCCGTGCAGCACGGACAACGACTGCCAGGGCGGCACGTGCAACGTGCCCAGCGTTACCATTCCCACCGGCAGCGAGCCGATTGGATTGGCGGTGGCGGACCTCAACGGTGACAAAGTGCTCGATCTCGTCGTCACAAACAGCTCCGGCGGCGCCAGTGCCACCGGCACCATCAGCGTGTTGATCGGCACGGGGACCGGCACCTTCCTGCAGTACTGTTCGAATCAGGCGACGCAGTCCTGCAGCACGGATAACGACTGCCAGGGCGGTACGTGCGGCCCTCCCGAAATTTCTTCAACGGCTTTCAACGTGCCGGTGGCGGTGACAGTTGCCGACGTGAACGGCGACGGCAAACTCGATCTCATCGTCGCCAATGAGGATGGCGATTCGGCTTCTATTCTACTCGGCAACGGAGACGGTACTTTCCAAGGTGCGGCGAATGTCGATGTCGGCAGCTCCCCCGAGTCTGTCGTGGCCGCCGATTTCAACGGCGATGGCAAGGTGGACTTTGCGACGGCGAACTCTTTCGACGATAGCGTGTCGGTGGCGGTCGGAAACGGGGACGGCACGTTCATGCCGGCGGTGGATTTTGCAGTTGCACCCGGCCCCTCCGGTGTGGCTACCGGGGACCTGAACGGCGACGGCAAGCCGGACATCGTGTCGGCCAACACCGACGATGACAGCGCCTCCGTGTTGCTCAACACCAGCGGTCAAACCGTGTGCGTGGGCGATTGTGACGGCAGCGGGGACGTGTCGGTCAACGAGCTCATCACCATGGTGGACATCGCGTTGGGGAACCTGCCCGTGTCGTCGTGCACGGCGGGTGACGCCAATGGCGACGGCACGATCGAAATCAATGAGATCATCACCGCGGTGAACAACGCCCTCAATGGCTGCCCGGCCGCCAGCCCTACGGGGACGCCCGCGACCACTGCGACGCCCACGCCGCCTACCGCGACGCCCACCCCGACATGAGGATATGACATCGATGAGATCAGCAGTTGAAGGCGGCCGCGCGCAAATGGCCGGGAGGGATGAATGAAGGTACGTGCTGTTCTGGTGATCACGGGGATCCTGGTTGGTGTGGCGGCCGCCGTGCAGCCGCACCAGGCCCTGGCGGCACAATCGTGCTCGGCCAATTGCGCTCAAGTGAGCGTCGCGCGCGTTGACAGCGGAACGCTCAAGACGGGAAGCACGGCGACCGTGGGGCTGACGTTCGCGCAAGGGCCGGATGACGGACAATCCGGGGGGATCGACGAGACCGCGGCGTTGGCGCTGACACTCGGCATTCCTGGTGGGACGGGTGGTACGCCGCTGACGCTGGCTGATTGCTCCTTTGCGTGCGTCGGTGGCTCGAATGCGGGCAACACCTGCAGCAGCGATGCGGACTGCTCCGGCGGCTACTGCCAGGTCAAGGCGGTGCAGGCCGATGCGTCCATTTCGAATTTCAAGGTGGTTGTCGAAAACGCCAGCTGCGCCAGCGGCCTTACCCATTGCTTGTGCCCGACGGCGGCCGGGACGACGCCGGACAACTTCATCAACCTGGTCGTGTATGGACCCAACCCGCTCCCGACACCAGGCTCCAGCGGCATTACGATCCCGACACTGCCCACCGGCCCGCAGCAGCTGCTGACGATCGCCTTGAAAGTCGGCGCGAGTGCCAGCGGAACCATCCCGCTGCACATCTATAACCAGGTAAGCGAGAGCCAGGCCCCGCAATACGCGGCGTTGCTCTCGCTGGGCGATAGGCTCGCGGTGGATCAGACCTGCGTGCCGGTCCAGGGAACACCGCCGTGCAGCGCAGCGAACAGCGTGAGCCAGGTCACCACCACCGATGCGAGCCTCGTCGTGTCGCAGTGCGTCGGCGATTGCAACGGCGACGGCGAAGTCGGCATCTCCGAGCTCATCACCATGGTGAACATCGCGCTCGGGAACGCGAGTATTTCGACGTGTCTGGCGGGTGACGCGAACAACGATGGGCAGATCGAAATCAACGAGATCATCCAAGCCGTGAATAACGCCCTCAACGGTTGTCCGTAGCCGTTACAGAGTTGGGAGGGGAATTCGGCATGCAGCCAATGGAGCCGAGCGACAAATCTTGCTGCGGAGGTCTCGACGGCGCTAGAATTTTGGGCTAGAAGCGAAAAGAATCTTAGGCGAGATCTCAACCTGAACCACAAACTTCTTGAGGGAGGATCGATCATGAAGAACAGGACAGGACAAATTGCGGTGCTCGGCTCGCTGGTCACCGCGGCCGCACTCTGCTTGGGTGTGGCGGCGGCGCAAGCGCAGCCGTCGCTGACAGTCAGCAACGTGGCAAATGCCACTCCAGGCTCTCAGGTGACGATCAGCGTCACGCTGAGTGCTGGCGGCGCTCAAGTGGCCGGCACGCAGAACACGCTCACCTTCGACAATACCAACGCTACGCTGAATCTGAATGCGAAGGGCAAACCCGACTGCACCGTCAACCCGGACATCGACAAGGGCGGGACCGCTTTCGCGTTGCAGCCGGCGGGCTGCAGCGGCAGCACCTGCACCGGTGTAAAGGCCCTGGTGCTGGCACTCGACAACACCGACGCGATCGTTGACGGATCGGTCCTCTACACCTGCAACGTCAACGTCGCGGCGACGGCCAGCGGCACGTCGACTGTGACCATCAGCGGCCTCGGGATGAGCGATCCGAACGGCGCCAACATATCAGGAGCGACCGGCGTGAACGGCACGATTACGATTGCCGGCGGGCCGAGCCCGACGACGGCAGAAGCCACGCCGACACCGACGATAGCGCAGCCCACGCCACGCCCGACACCGTCAGGGCCAGCGCTCATTGTCGATGTCGTCAATGCTACTGCGGGGCAGCAGTTGGTGGCGCTGGGCGTGACCTTGTTCTCTGGCGGCGCTCAGGTGGCCGGCACGCAGAACACGCTCACATTCGACAATACCAACGTTACGCTGAATCTGAATGCGAAGGGCAAACCCGACTGCACCGTCAACCCGGACATCGACAAGGGCGGGACCGCTTTCGCGTTGCAGCCGGCGGGCTGCAGCGGCAGCACCTGCACCGGTGTAAAGGCCCTGGTGCTGGCACTCGACAACACCGACGCGATCGTTGACGGATCGGTCCTCTACACCTGCAACGTCAACGTCGCGGCGACGGCCAGCGGCACGTCGATCGTGACCATCAGCGGTGTCGGAATGAGCGATCCGAACGGCGCCAACATATCAGGAGCGACCGGCGAGAACGGAGCAGTTATCGTCGCTGGGCCGGTGGGGCCGACGTCAACGCCGACCGACACGCCGACCACCGCACCGATTGTGGCGACCAACACGCCGACCAACACGGTGATCCCGCCGACCACAGCGGCTCCGCCAACCAACACACCGACCAAGACGCCGTCGCCCATCCCGCCAACCCAACCGGGTGGCGGGCTTGTCCTGACGCAGGCTATTGGTGCGGCGGACACGACGCTGATTCTGAACAGCACGACGGGCCTCGGCACCTCGGGGCAGATCATGGTCGAAAACGAGATCATGAACTACACAGTCGTCAACGCGACAACTCTCAGTGTGGTCCGTGGCGTCTTAGGCTCGCAGGCGGTGGCGCACGCGGCCGGTACGCCGGTTGTGAAGGTCGTCGCGGTTCCGCAAGAAGACGAAGGTGGCTGCGAGATCGGCGCGGCCTCCGCCGGCGTGCCCGGCTGGCTGCTGCTGATCCCGGTGGCGGGTCTCGCGGCCCTCCGCCGTCGCCAGCGCCGCTAAGCCCCGCGGCTCGATCCATCAAGAAGGAAAGGGGCCTTTTCGGGGGCCCTTTTTTTTGTTTAGGATGCGCGCGATGCTGTTGCCAGTGAGTTGGGGTGCTCGATGAACCGAACGACGACGTGCAGCTACCGCTCATGACCCGCACGGAACGCCGCGTGGTGGTGACCGGTATCGGGCTGCTGACGCCGTTGGGCAATGACACCGCGACCAACTGGCGCAATGCCGTCGCCGGGCGATCGGGCATCGCCGCCATCGCGCGCTTCGACGCGTCGGCGCTGCCCGTGCGGATTGCCGGCGAAGTCCGCAACTTCGACCCGGCGGCGTTCATCGAGAAGAAAGACATCAAAAAGATGGACCCGTTTACGCACTACGCGCTCGCCGCAGCGCAGATGGCCGCGGACGATGCGCAACTGCGTATCGATGCACGTACGGCCGACCGTGTGGGCGTATTGGTCGGCGTCGGCATGGGTGGCATCTCGACGATTGAGGAGTACCTGAAGCACTTTTTCGAATCTGGGCTGAAGAAAGTGACGCCGTTCTTCATTCCCCGGCTCATCGCCAACATGGCGCCGGGCCAGATCGCCATACGTTTCGGCGCCAAGGGCGTGAACTACGCGGCCGTGAGCGCCTGTGCTTCCGGCGGCCATGCAATCGGCGAAGCATACCGGTTGATTCACTTCGGCTTCCAGGACGTCATGTTTGCCGGCGGTGCCGAGGCGGCGGTGACGCCGATGAGTGTCGGGGGTTTCGCGGTCATGCGGGCGCTGTCGACGCGCAATGACGAGCCGGAGCGCGCCAGCCGTCCGTTCGACCGCGAGCGTGACGGCTTCGTCGTCGGCGAGGGCGCGGGCATGCTCATTTTGGAAAGCCGCGAGGCGGCGCTCGAGCGCGGCGCGCGCATCTACGCGGAGATCGCCGGCTACGGCGCCAATGCCGATGCCTACCACATCACTGCGCCGGCGCCGGAAGGCGCCGGCGCGGCGCACTGCATACGCTTGGCGCTCGCAGATGCGGCGGTCGACCCGAACGAGGTCGACTACATCAACGCCCATGGCACGTCCACGCCGTACAACGATGTCAACGAGACGCAAGCCATCAAGCAGGTGTTCGGCAATCATGCGGCGCGCGTGGCCGTGAGCTCGACGAAGTCGATGACCGGCCATCTTTTGGGGGCTGCAGGTGCGGTCGAAGCGGCGTACACCAGCTTGGCGATCTGCGAGGGCATCGTGCCGCCGACGATCAACTACGAGTATCCCGATCCTGCATGTGACTTGGACTACGTACCCAACCAGGCGCGGCGGCTTGCCGTGCGTGTGGCGCTGTCCAACTCTTTTGGCTTCGGTGGCGCCAACGCGTGTTTGGTCTTCCGCCGGCATGCGTGAGGCCATCCGCATCGAGCGTCCCGCTGTGAAACCTGCGCGCGAGGGCATATTGCAACGCCGCCTGTTGGTGGTGGCGGGCAAAGGCGGCGTCGGCAAGACGAGCATCGCGTGCGCCCTCGGGGTGGCTGCCGCACAGCTCGGCAAGCGCGCCCTGCTGGCGGAGGTCGACGGCGCCGGGCGGGCGGCGCAGTTGCTGGGTGTGGAGCCCGCGCCGGTCGGCAAAGCGCAGCCGGTCAACGAGTCACTATCAGTGATATCCCTGGAAGGCAGCGCCGCGCTGGCCGAGTATCTGCGGATCATCTTGCCCGTCAAGCGCGTGCTGGAAGCCGTGTTCACCAGCCGCATCTACCAGTACTTCGTGGCGGCGGCCCCCGGCTTGAAGGAGCTGATGACCATCGGGAAGATCTGGTACGAAGCCGAACGGCGCGACGAGCACGGCCGGCGCTGCTGGGATATCGTCATCATGGATGCGCCGGCCACCGGCCACAGCCTGCAGTATCTGCGCATGCCGCGCGCGGCGTACGAGGCCTTCGGGGACGGCCTGGTGCGCCGCGAGAGTCAATTGCTGATCGATCTGCTGACCGACCCGGAGCGCTGCGCCGTGAACCTGGTCACGACCGCGGAAGAGATGCCGGTGAACGAGACCATCGAAATGTACCGGCAGATCGTCAATGAGCTGCAGCTGCCGCTGGGCTGTCTTTTCGTCAACCGGACACACCACGCCGATTTCCGCGGCAAAGACGTCGACCGGCTGCAGCAGAGCATCTCCCACGTGCACAACCCCAACGAACGTGCCCTCGTCGAAGAGGTGATCAGCCGGGGTCGGGAAGAAGTCGGCTGGAGCGAGATCCACCAGCGTTACCTGCGACGCCTCACCGACGAGGTGAGCTTGCCGGTCATCGAGGTGCCGTTCATGTTCGCCGAAGAGTTCGGCGCCGCACAGGTGCGCGCCATTGCCGCGGAGCTGCCGGCTCGGCTGACCATCCCGGCGCGCCGCAGTTATCGTCATGGCCGGGCTTGAAGACATCTTGCGCCGTCACCGCGTCGTCATTTGTGCCGGCAGTGGCGGGGTGGGCAAGACGACCACCGCCGCCGCGCTGGCGCTGCGTGCTGCCCTGGCCGGGAAACGCACGATGGTCTTGACCATCGATCCGGCCAAACGGCTCGCGAATGCACTGGGCATCGTGGCGCTCGGCGGCCATCCTGCGCCGGTGCACGTCGAAGACCTTCCCGAAGGCCGGCTCGCGGCGATGATGCTGGATCAAAAGGGGGCGTGGGACGAGCTCGTCGAGCGCCATGCGCCCTCCCCCGAGATGCGTTACCGGACCTCGGCAACCGCTTCTACCAGCACCTGTCGCAGAGCTTTGCCGGCTCGCAGGAATACATGGCGGTCGAACAACTGTGCGAGCTGCACGACAGCGGGGCCTACGATCTGATCGTCGTCGACACGCCGCCGACGCGCCATGCGTTGGATTTCCTCGAGGCGCCACAGCGCATCGCCGATTTCCTCGACCGGCGGATCATGAAATGGTTCGTCCGCCCGTACTTCACGGCCGGCTGGGCCACCGTACGGTTTGTGAACCGGACAGCAGGGTTTCTGTTCCGGCGCCTCGAAGAAGCCACCGGCATTTCGGCGTTGGTCGAAGTCTCCGATTTCTTCACCTCGATGAGTTGCCTCTTTGAGGGATTCGAGCCGCGCGTCCGCCGTGTGTACGATCTCTTCCGGTCGTCCGAAACCGCCTTCGTGTTGGTGACGACGCCGATGAGCAGGTCTTGGCCGAGGCCGAGTATTTCTGTCGTAAGGTGCACGACCTCAGGATGGGTCTGCGTGCCGTCGTCTTCAACCGTACGCATCGCGAGTTCATCAACCGGCATAACTCGATCAGCACGGAACAACTCGCCGTCTTGCTCGACCGACTACTCGGAGATAAGGCAGCTGCGGCGAAAATGAGCGAGAACTTCTCGCGCTATGAAATGCTTGGGCGCGGAGATTGCCTGCGGATGGAGGCTTTCAGCCGCCGGCTGCCAAAGGGGGCGGTGATCGTGGAGGTCCCAAATTTCACCACGGACATCCACAGCTTGGCAGGCCTACGGGCGATGCACCGCTTCCTCTTTTAGTGCACGCGCGTCTCTTCGTCGTGGCTGATCCGTCCGCAGTCTGCGGTCTTAGGGTGCCTTGGTGTCTCCCAATGGGCACTGGTGTTCCGCTGGCGTTACACTCGTGTTTCTGGAGGCTTACCTGGTGGGAGGTGGGCTCTTGGTATCTAGGTTGCAGCTACAAAAAATGCGGGAGAAAATGGTGGGTTGCCCGTTTCCCCCGCAATCCACCACGGGATGGGTGGGAGGCTAAGGCTTCCGGCGTGCGCATCGACCGCCTCCGCGCGCGTTCCTCCGAATGGGAGCACCCATTCCCGTCTCGCGCCGCCGAAGCCCTCAGCTACTAACTCCGAGAGTCTCTGCGTGGCGCGAGGATTTTCGTGCTCGTGCTCAGCCAAGCGGTGCCCGTAATCGAGTCGCCGATGCACGTACCGGACTTCAGCCGGCGGCGGTTCCGGGCTCGGCAAATGACAGCCGGCGGGTAGCGTAAGGCGCTCCATATGCCGGTGACTCTGGTAAGGGAGTTGACAACCGACGGGGTTCTGAAGTTAGCGAAACCTGTGAGAGGGAGTGAAAAGGAGGAAGTCATGCGCGGAGATCTCAGGCTGGCGGATTTGAAGGCGCGCGAGCGTACCACCAGTAGACTGATGAACGTCAAGATTCCTGCTTACGTGAGTGCGGCGATTCAGCGGGTCGCGAAGGACCTCTGCGCATCGAAGACGGAGGTGGTCATCGCGCTCCTGAACGAGGGGCTC
>CAVSQF010000018.1:0-99815 GCA_963729835.1 uncultured delta proteobacterium
GGAAGCGGAAATCGAGTTGGAAATCGTAGAGCCAGGGATGCGAGGGCAAACGTTTTCGGAGCGGAGTTTGGCGGGAAGGTTCTCGTAGTGGTGGCGGAGACGTTCGACATCGGGAGCGTTGTAGTAGGTGACGAGGATTGTGTCCTCGTTGACACGGATGTCCCCATCGAGTCCCTGGAACAGGGCGCTGGCGAGGTGGGATGCGTCCCAGCCGGAGATCGGGGGCAGGAGGCGACGGCGCAGCTGGTGGATGACGCTCTGGGCGATCAACGCCATGGTCATTGGCCCTAGCGGATATTGAGGTTGAGGGTTCCCCCACGCTGCCAGCCAAGAGCTTGATTGGCGTTGAAGAACTCTTCGATGTGCCAACGTTTGGGTAGTCGAGGGTGAGGGCATCGAGTTCATCTCCGTGGGTGGTGGAAAGGAAAGCTTTGAAGCGCCACGCCCGGGATCTTCGCCCAGACGTTGAACGAGTTGGGAGAAGGGACCGGCGTGGCTGGCCGTCAGGGTGTAGGGCAGTGTGGTGGTGGCATAGCCGGCCCACCTGCGGGTGAACTGTTCGGGCGGGATCGCCCGCAGGCGCTTGTGTGCGCCCAGCATGGGCGCGTTGCAAATGGGGTGAAAGTCCCTTGTAGGAGGACCGATCATGGCAACATGAACAACCTACCACTCGAAGCCAACTCCGGCAGGGTAACCGGTCGGGGGAAGGAAGGCTAGGGGAAACCGGCGGGCCGATGGACAAGAACCGCATATGAAGGCCGACGTGATGCGACGAGCTGGCACAACACAGCGAAGTCGACGGTTCAGTCGCGGAGGTAAATGCGGCGGTGGTGCCGGGAAGCAACGCGTTCTTACCTGGGGAGACCCCGCTGGGGCGACCTGGCGGGGAGTCAGCAGAGGCCATAGTAATGAGCAGCAAGCCGGGGGCTGGAAGGCGCCCACCTAAACCCGCACACCGGAAGTCTTGATGCGCATGAAGGGCCGAACCGAACAGGAACGTTCCGACCGCGTGGAGGACATCGCGACCGATGACGCCGGCAGGCCAGGAAGCGGTGAGGGCCGCCCCGCAGGGAAGCATGGGAGCGTTCAGGAGCAGACCATGATGGAGCAAGTTCTGGCCCCGGAAAATCTGCGGGTGGCCTGGCGACGAGTCAAGGCCAACGCGGGGGCTCCGGGCCTCGACGGCACGACCGTCGAGGCGTTTCCGGCGTTCTGCCGGGAACAATGGCCACGGATACGCTCCGCGCTCATGGCGGGGACGTACCGCCCGGCGCCGGTGCGCCGGGTATTCATTCCCAAACCCGACGGGACCCTGCGCCCGCTGGGGGTGCCAACGGTGTTGGATCGCCTGATTCAGCAGGCGTTGGCGCAGGTGCTGACCCCGCTCTTTGAAAGCGGGTTTAGTGCTCACAGCTACGGGTTCCACGAAGGCCGCAACGCCCATCAGGCGGTGCGGGAAGTGGAAGCCTGCTGGCATGAGGGACGCCACTATGCGGTGGACTGTGACCTCAAATCCTTCTTCGATAGCGTCAACCACATCCGGCTGATGAGTCAGTTGCGCGAGAAGATCCGGGACCGCAAGGTCCTGGGTCTGATCCGCCGCTACCTCGAAGCCGGAGTGGTGCTGCCCGAGGGTACCCGCGAGGCCACGCCTCAAGGAGTGCCGCAGGGCGGGCCGCTGTCGCCCTTGCTGGCCAACATCACGCTCGACCCCTTAGACAAGGAGCTCGAACGGCGCGGACATCGGTTTGCCCGCTATGCCGACGACTTCCTGGTTATGGTCAAGAGCGCGAAAGCGGCCGAACGGGTGATGAAAAGCCTGACGCGATACGTAGAGGGGCAGCTTCAGCTGGTAGTGAACCGGGTCAAAAGCCAAGCCGCCCCGCTCAAGCAGTGCACCTTTCTGGGCTTCCAGATCGGCGCCCGAGGCAGAGCGGTGTGGACGACCAAGGCCTATGCGCGCTTCAAGCGACGGGTGAAAGAGATCACCCGTCGCAACCGGGGGCATCGGGTGCAGGACGTCATCGACGAACTGCGCGTCTACGTCACCGGTTGGCTCCACTACTTCGGCATCAGCCACACCTACTCGGCGTTGCTGGAACTGGAGGAATGGGTACGCCGAAGAGTGCGGTTGTACTACTGGAAGCAATGGAAACGGCCCCGGACTCGCCGCCGCCATCTGATCGTCTTGGGTATCCCACCCAAGGAGGTTCACATGGCCACGCGAAGCCGTAAAGGGTACTGGCGGATGAGTGCCAACAGCATCGTCCAACGTGCCCTGAATAACCGCTGGCTGCACGAACAGGGAGTTCCCGACATGCGCACGTTGTGGATTGTTCTTCACTACGGGCCGCAGGCCCGCATCTGATCGGAACCGCCGTATGCGGACCCGCACGTACGGTGGTGTGGCAGCCGGGCTGGCCCTCACGGGTCAGTCCCGGCGAGCCGATCGAGGGAAGCTCGCTGGGGCAGTGGAACCAAGAGGTCGAAGTGGGTTTGTTCATGGATGTGCTCGATGAGCTTGACGGATCTTCGACAGTGGAGGTCTGCGCCAGAGGTGGACTGCGAGTATTTATAAGGTGTTTTCCCGAAAAACTGGGTGTTGGCGATAAAAACCTAGTGCCACAGATAATAGTAATATGTCTTGTAGGACATTGACTCTTACCGTCAATTATGGTGTCTATGGTGCGCCATGTTCTTCCGCGCCAAGAAGTCCGGCTCCCATGCCTATCTGCAGATCGTGGAAAACCGGTGGGAAGACGGTGCGGTCAAACAGCGCGTCATCGCTACCCTCGGACGCCTCGACCAGCTCGAAGCCTCCGGTCCCTGTCCGCCCTGCTCGCCTCCGGTGCGGTTTTGCGAGGCCGCGGTCGTCCTGAGCGCGACGCGCCACAGTGCGCTGGCGACCACCGCGGCGTGGCGCATCGGTCCGGCACGGTCTTCGAGCGGCTGTGGAGCGAGACCGGGTGCCGCCTCACCATCGAGCACCTGCTTGCCGAGCGCCAGTTCGAGTTTCCAGTTGAGCGGGCGATTTTTCTGACCGCTTGCACCGCCTGTTTGATCCCGGCTCGGACCGCGCGGCGGACAAGTGGCGAGAGGACTACCGCATCGCGGGCACCAGCTCCCTGCAGCTCCACCATCTCTACCGCGCCATGGCATGGCTCGGGGAGGAAATCCCGCTGCCCAGACGGAAGCCCCGCGCACGGTAGGGAAAACCACGGTGGTCAGACGGACCAAGGATGTGATCGAGGAGCAGTTGTTCGCGGCACGGCGTGACCTGTTCAGCTCCCTGGATCTCGTCTTCTTCGACACGACGTCGATTTACTTCGAGGGGGCGGGTGGGGAAAGCCTGGGGCAGCGCGGCAAGAAAGACCATCGGCCCGACCTGCGCCAGATGGTGGTGGGCGTGGTGCTCGACGGCCAGGGGCGGCCCCTGTGCTGCGAGGTCTGGCCGGGCAACACGAGTGATGCAAGTCACTTATCCCGGTCGTCGACCGGCTGCGGCAGCGGTTTGCCATCCGCCAGATCTGCGTGGTGGCGGACCGCGGGATGATCAGCCGCGCGGTGCTCACGCAGCTGGAGTGCGCGACGCGGCAGTGGGCGTACATCCTCGGGCGCGCTTGCGCGCCGACGGGGAGGTACGCCGGGCGGTGCTGGCAGACCCGGCGCCCTTTGCGGTGGTTCATCCGAAGAGCCCCATCCGCACAGACCCCTCGTCGTTGCAGGTCAAGGGCGTGTGCATCGACGGGCGTCGTTATGTGGTCTGCCGCAACGAGGATCAGGCGAAGAAGGATGCGGCAGATCGGGAGGCCATTGTGGCCGGCCTGCGCGACCAGCTCAAGCATGGAGCGAAGTCCTTGGTGGGCAACAAGGGATACCGCAAGTATCTGAGTGCGGCGCCCAAGAACGCTTGCAGGTCAACGAAGAGAAGATCACCGCGGAGGCCCGCTACGACGGCCTTGGGTCCTGCGCACGAACACCGCGCTGAGCGATCGCGAGGTGGCGCTGAAGTACAAGCAGCTTGGATGGTGGAACAGATGTTCCGCTCGATGAAGACCATCCTGGAGAGCCGGCTGATTTATCACAAACGCGACGAGACCATTGCGGGGCATGTGTTCTGTTCATTCCTTGCGCTGGTGCTGCGCAAGGAACTCCAGGATCGACTCGCCCCTCTGGGCGAGCCTCCCGAGTGGGCCGATGTCCTGCGCGACCTCGATGCCCTGCAAGAGGTGGAGCTCACGCACCAAGGCAAGCGCGTGCATCTACGCACCGAAACGCGTGGCAGTTGCAGCGCGGCCTTCAAAGCCGCCGGCGTGGCGCTGCCCCCAACTCTGCGCTCTGCGCGGGAGGCCATTCCTGAATGATCTTCGCACGCGCGTGGCGATCACATGGTGCTAAGCTACCCGAGCGTCGTCATAACCCCTTGATCTTACGCATGTTCGTCCTGATGACTGTCGAAGACCAGCTTGACGGAGAAATGTTCACAATCGGCGAGGACGGTGGGCGCTGTGGTGGTGGCAGTGGAGTCGAGGATGGCGGCGGCCATGTCGAGTAACTCTGGGGTGGCTTCGTCACCGAGCGCGCCGCGGTGGCGGTGGTAAAGCACAGGGGCTGGTGGCTCTCGGCATCGAGGGCAAAGAAGGTCTGGGCGATCTTGCTCGGTTTGGATTGCGGGCTCTTCTGGTGGCGGCGCATTTGCCGCTTGCTGTAGCTGCGCACGCGGTGGGGATCGACCGCGAGCAGCTTGCCGCCGAAGTCGCCGCCCGCGCGGCGCAGTTTGCCGAGGGCGATTTGGAGGCCTTGCGCCTCTCCTACCGTGTGCGCCGCCAGCAGATCGTGGATGGCCTGGTCACTGCCGACGTAGGGCAGGCCGTTGGTGAGTTCGAACCCTTTTGCGACAAACACCGCTTGGCGCGGATGCCCGTGGTGCACAGCGCGGCCTCATGAACCAACTGCAGGGCCAAGCGGGGCTCGACGTGTTCGGGCCCGCCCGCACTCCAGGCGCGGAGCAGGTCCCACGTGCCCAGACGCAAGTGCTCGGGGACCAGCAGCCACAGTCCTACCATGTTGCCGCTGACTTTATCCGCCAGCAGTTGGCGTACTTCGCGTTCGAGACTGCGCGGGGTGGCGGACTTCAGCTGCACGCGTTGTTTGGTGTGCTGGGTCTCAATCAGCTTCTGCGGCCCGGGCCGATAGGAGTATAGTTTTTTTTTGCAAGCCAAAACTCTCGATGATCCGCTGCACACTGCGGATGCTGATCGCCAACCCGCTCTGCACAAGCATTTGGGCGATGACCTCGGCGGACGCCTCCGCATCGAGAAAGCGGTGACGGATCACCTGGCGCACGACCTCGTCGGTGCGCCGGTAGTTGGTCTTGGGCCCGCGCTTCTGGCTCAACAAGGCCAGGGCCCCCCTCTCGATGAATGCCGCCCGCAGTTGGAAATAGCGCTGCTCGCTGAAATCGAACTTCGCCGCCGCGGCACACGGCCCCACCCCCTCACACTCTCCCTCGATGAGCATCAACAGCTTGCGCGTGATTTCATCATCGTCGGGCACCAACAACGAGCCCGCAGTCCCTACCACCGACCGGCTCACGAAATCGAATGAGACTATCCCCTCTTCCTCCTGCCGCACGTCTGCGATCTTCTAGCACACGCGGGGGCGGTAGTCTAATCAAATATGGCGGAATTGAGATGAGCGACCAGGCTATCATCCCGCATGATCAGCTGCTACATCACTGCTTCACGGGAGAGTACCGCCATATTTAATTAGAGATATCGTTGCTGTCTGCGCGAAACGGCACCGACTGTGTGGATCAGAGCCACGGCAAAGTCCGGTGGCCCGGCATCGCCGCGCCGCCCGAGAATCGACTTCTCGGCCTACCAACGGCGGAACTCATCTGCAGCAGGGCCACGGCAGAGTCGTCGCGACCACCCGCCGGAGAATGCAATTCTCCGGCTACGGTGCAAAGAAGTCTGCGGAAGAGGACTCGACCCGCTGGAGACCCGTGGTCTGGTGTGGATACTCTTGCAACGTGGACAAATCATCAGGCCCCCAAAAATCGCTGCTCAAGCAGTGCACCTTTCTGGGCTTCCAGATCGGCGCCCGAGGCAGAGCGGTGTGGACGACCAAGGCCTATGCGCGCTTCAAGCGACGGGTGAAAGAGATCACCCGTCGCAACCGGGGGCATCGGGTGCAGGACGTCATCGACGAACTGCGCGTCTACGTCACCGGTTGGCTCCACTACTTCGGCATCAGCCACACCTACTCGGCGTTGCTGGAACTGGGAGGAATGGGTACGCCGAAGAGTGCGGTTGTACTACTGGAAGCAATGGAAACGGCCCCGGACTCGCCGCCGCCATCTGATCGTCTTGGGTATCCCACCCAAGGAGGTTCACATGGCCACGCGAAGCCGTAAAGGGTACTGGCGGATGAGTGCCAACAGCATCGTCCAACGTGCCCTGAATAACCGCTGGCTGCACGAACAGGGAGTTCCCGACATGCGCACGTTGTGGATTGTTCTTCACTACGGGCCGCAGGCCCGCATCTGATCGGAACCGCCGTATGCGGACCCGCACGTACGGTGGTGTGGCAGCCGGGCTGGCCCTCACGGGTCAGTCCCGGCGAGCCGATTGGGCACCCTTGCTCCCGGATGCGCCGCCGCTAGGGAGGGTTCGTTCTCAGCAACGCCTCCGGCAATAGGCTCCTCAAACGTTCCTTTATTTTGCCCGATTCGCCCTTCAGGGCAAGGTAGTCGATCTCATCCTCTCGCAGACGGGTTAGCCTGCCGTGCTGGCCGCCACCCCTTGGCGGTCCCTTGAAGACGAGCAGTGTCGCCTTGAGCGCACCGTACCGGCGCCTGAGTGCCTTGATCTTTTCGGCTTCCTTGTCGACTTCAGCCGCGCCGTTCGTCAGGTAGAGCTTGATCTGTGCTACCGCTACCAAGCTGTCGCCGTACCTGATCCCAATATCGGGGTAGCATCTCTTCTTGGGGCCCATGTCGACTCTCATGCCGTTGGCTATGCATAGCTTCGTGTCCACGGTCGACACGAAGAGTGCCCCAGTCCCTTTCGGCGCGCGTTTGTGCCGAAAGTCTCCGAAAACGTCGCTCAGAGAATGGATCAGCGATCTGAGAATCAGATACTCAGAGAGCCCCGTGAAGTTATTCGAGTTTCCCTTGTACGCCTTGAGGTCCTTGAAGAAGCTGGAGTAGATCTCATGGATGTCGTTGCACTCCAGGGCACCGATGTTCTCCTTAAGGTAAGTGTCGAGCTCTGCCAGAAATCGCCTGCCGATCTCCCTTCCATCTGTGCTCATGGAACCTCCGCCGCCCAACTACATTTAGTCTCCCGAATGAAATCCCCTACCCCGGCAACCTCCGCGGGTCAACGGACGCCCGCATGCACCCACCTATACGGTCAGACGCGTTGAGAAGTCAACGCCGTGCATCACTACCTGTCACCCCATTTCTCAGGCGCGCTACGCTGCATATTGTGCGGGCTAACGCCCCTGCGACCAGACCTGGGTTGTCAAGCAGTACAGTCGTTATTGATGAGACCTGTAAGACACTGTGTTAGATCATGCGCAGGCAACGCTCACCGAACCGCCATCCCGACTTCTCTGACGCATTGCAGATAGAACTCGAAGTTCTGCAGCGGCACGTCCGGCGGCACATTGTGATCGATAGCGGGAATATAGCCCCCGTCCCGCAGGAGCATCGGCACCTTGGATTCAACTTCGTCGCGGATGGCGGCGAAATCCTTCGCCAGCGCGCGTTTGTCCAATCCCCCTTCGATGATGACCCGCTTGCCGTAACGCTGGCGCACCGCGCGGATGTCCATGCCGGCCTGCACCTCGAACGGCAGGAACATGTTCACGCCGGCATCGAGGAAGAGCGGAATGAGCACGGAGAAGTTGCCGTCGGTGTCCACCTCGAACACCTCGATCCCCAACCCGCGCGCACAGTCGATAACCCGCGTGTAGTACGGTGACATGAACTCGCGAAATGTCGGGGGACCGATCATCGGGCCGTTGCGGTAGGCCATGTCTTCCCAGAAGTACACCGCATCGACCGTCGTCGTAGCGGCAATGTGCTCGAACAGTGCGGTATGCAGGGCAACCCATTGCGCGCCGATGGCGTGGATCAGCTCCGGCATGTCGCGGTACGCGAACATCAGATTCTCAAAGCCGAGCAGATGCCGCGCCAGTCCGAACAGCCCGCACACGTAAACGACGACGGGGACCTCGGCGTCGTTGTAAGCGCGCGCGTGCTGCTCCCAGTTGGCGCCCAGGCGGCCGGCGATCGACGGCTCGAGGCGCCAGCGAAGCGCGGCGAACGTGCGCATGTCCTGCACGGGGAATTCGAGAAATTGCGGCATGGCGGACTGGTGGTTGCGGAACTCCTTCAGCACGATGCCGGCTCCGTTCCGTCTGATTCTGTACGCCGCCGTTTCTTCCACGATCTGCTCTTCGAACGACGGAAAGAAGCCAGGGTCCTCATGCGAGCCGAGCAAGATGGGGATGCGCAGATCCATCCCAAAGTGTGCGTACGCCAGGTATTCATTGGTATCCGGCGGCAGGCCTTCGCCGTGCCAGCGCGCCAGCGTCTCCGGCCAGAAGCCGATCGTCTCCCAACGAAATGGCCGATCCACGGGCTCGAAGCGGCACGTGGCTCGAAAACGTTCGCGCGCGTTCATCGTGTCCGCGGCCGGCACCGTTTCACCACAGGCACCGGCCCCCAACTATGATCGCCGAGGCGTGCGCCGGCGGTCGTGCTCTCCGGGGCTCAGCCGCGGACCTCGGCGAACGCCCAGTCGAACCAGGGCAACAACGCGACGATGTCGTCGTTGTCCACCGTGGCGCCACCCCAGATGCGCAGGCCCGGAGGCGCGTCGCGGTACGACGCCGCGTCGTACGCCACCCCTTCCTTTTCCAAGAGCGCAACCATCTTCTTGATCGCTGCCGCGCGCGCTTCCGCATCGAGTTTCTCGAACCACGGATCGACGACCTTCAGGCAGATCGAGGTGCACGAGCGCGTGCGCGGCTCGCGCGCCAGGAATTCGACCCACGGCGTGCGTTCGACCCATGCAGCGACAGTGGCGAGGTTGGCCTCCGACCGACCCACCAGGAAGTCGAGGCCGCCGCCTTGCTCGGCCCACGCCAGGCCGTCGAGCGCATCTTCGACGCAGAGCATCGACGGAGTGTTGATGGTCGAGCCCTGGAAGACGTCCTCGTCGAGTTTCCCCTTCTTCACCATGCGGAAAACCTTCGGCAGGGGCCAGGGCGGCGTGTAGCTCAGCAAGCGCTCCACCGCGCGCGGCGACAGCGCCAGCATCCCGTGCCCCGCTTCGCCCCCGAGTACCTTTTGCCACGACCAGGTGACGACGTCGAGTTTGTCCCACGGCAAGCGCATCGCGAAGACCGCGGAGGTGGCATCACAAATAGTGAGCCCGGCGCGGTCCGCCTTGATCCAGGCGCCGTCCGGCACGCGGACCCCCGAGGTGGTGCCGTTCCAGGGGAATACCACGTCACGCGCGCAGTCGACCTTCGACAGGTCGGGGAGTTCGCCGTAGTCGGCGGTGAACGTCCGGGCGTCGCATTTGAGCTGCTTCGTCACGTCCGTCACCCAACCCTGGCCGAAGCTCTCCCACGCGAGCACGTCGACGGGGCGTGCGCCCAGCAGCGACCAGAGCGCCATTTCGACCGCGCCGGTGTCGGATCCCGGGACGATGCCGAGCCGGTAATCGGCGGGCATACGGAGCAGGGCCTTGCTGCGATCGATCACCGCCTTGAGCCGTTCCTTGCCGATCTTGGCGCGGTGCGAGCGCCCGACCGCGGCGTCACGGAGCACTTCGAGATTCCAGCCCGGCCGCTTGGCGCAGGGGCCGGAAGAGAAATGGGGTCGACGGGGTTTTCGTTCTGGCTTCATAGGTGCCTCCTTAAGATCCGAGAGCATGAATTTTTACCGGGCTTCGGTCAAGACTCCTGCGCAAATGTCCGCTCCCAGAGGCCGGGGTCGAACGGCACGCGTCGTTCCGGACAGTCCTCTCGGCGGCAGAGCTGACAGCTCTCGAATCCGTTCTCCGACGGATAAAAGATACCGGACACGGACTTGTTCGGCCGCATCAGGCACGATTCGGTCAGCACGACGCCGATCGTTGCCTCGGTGTTGCCCAGGAATGCGAACAGCTGCCGCTGCTGTTCGATGGGCCAGACGTTCGCCTCGCCGGAGCCGGGGTTCATGCTCGCCAGCCGTTGCAGTCCGTAGGTGTCCGTCAGGTGCTCGTGGAGGTGCACGAGGGCGACCCACAGCGCCATCTCCTTGATTGTGTCATGGCAGAACTGGCCGAAGATGTCGGCAGGCGCGAGGGGAATGGCATCCAGCTCACGCCCGCAGGTGGCGACATAGGCGAAGACCTGTTCGACGCCATCGAGGTTCACCCGCAACGCGCGGCTCTCGAATCGCACCGGCGTCGGGGGCTGGTCTGATGCAGCGATCAGCACCGCATCGGCATCGCGGCGCTGCACCGTCGCCGGGCGGTAGAGCGCCCGCGGGCGCGCCACCCGACGGGCGCTGTCGATCAACGCATGGATCTCACCTGCGTAGTCACCGTCGGGGGCGAGGTGCAAGCGCGCGAAGAGCGCGTCGGGATCGATGGAGAAAGGGATGTCGTCAAGGATTGTCATACCGAGCTGTCGCACGCCGGCGCGGCCATGCGCGATGGTATATACGCGCCACGCCGGCGAGGGAAGCGGCGGACGCAACGGCCACCATTCTCTAGCGTACACACACATGCTCCAGTACACCATGCCCGCGGCGAGCAACGCAGTGATCCTGCAGGCAGTGCGGGTAGTGTCCTGATCTGGCGAACACGTCACCTTGGCACCGCACAAATAGTGCATGGTCACCCACAGGTCCCCTCTCCTTACGAAGGAGAGGGATAGGGAGAGGTTGTCGTCGCTGGAAAAACCTCCCCCTCGCCCCCTCCTTGGTAAGGGAGTGTCGATAGACCCGAAACGACGATGCCGCCGCGAGTGCCGGGGAATGAATTCCCCGGCTCAGTCGATCAAAGTCGGCTGAAGCCGACTGTAAACGCCTTGTCGGAGTCCCCTTCAGGGGACTTTTTCTCGACTCAGACGGGGAATTTATTCCCCGGCGTCGGGCCGACTCCCGCGTCCGCGCGAAAATCGACAGTCCCGTAAGGAGCAGCGATTTTTGGGGGCCAATTGATTTGACAGTCAGCGGAAGCGGAAATCGAGTTGGAAATCGTAGAGCCAGGGGATGCGAGGGCAGACGTTTTCGGAGCGGAGTTTGGCGGGAAGGTTCTCGTAGTGGTGGCGGAGACGTTCGACATCGGGAGCGTTGTAGTAGGTGACGAGGATTGTGTCCTCGTTGACACGGATGTCCCCATCGAGTCCCTGGAACAGGGCGCTGGCGAGGTGGGATGCGTCCCAGCCGGAGATCGGGGGCAGGAGGCGACGGCGCAGCTGGTGGATGACGCTCTGGGCGATCAACGCCATGGTCATTTGCCCGTAGCGGATATTGAGGTTGAGGGTTCCCCCGCGCTGCCAGCCAAGAGCTTGATTGGCGTTGAAGAACTCTTCGATGTGCCAACGTTTGGGGTAGTCGAGGGTGAGGGCATCGAGTTCATCTCCGTGGGTGGTGGAAAGGAAAGCTTTGAAGCGCCACTGCCCGGGATCTTCGCCCAGACGTTGAACGAGTTGGGAGAAGGGACCGGCGTGGCTGGCCGTCAGGGTGTAGGGCAGTGTGGTGGTGGCATAGCCGGCCCACCTGCGGGTGAACTGTTCGGGCGGGATCGCCCGCAGGCGCTTGTCGAGGGAAGCTCGCTGGGGCAGTGGAACCAAGAGGTCGAAGTGGGTTTGTTCATGGATGTGCTCGATGAGCTTGACGGAGAAATGTTCACAATCGGCGAGGACGGTGGGCGCTGTGGTGGTGGCAGTGGAGTCGAGGATGGCGGCGGCCATGTCGAGTAACTCTGGGGTGGCTTGCGTCACCGAGCGCGCCGCGGTGGCGGTGGTAAAGCACAGGGGCTGGTGGCTCTCGGCATCGAGGGCAAAGAAGGTCTGGGCGATCTTGCTCGGTTTGGATTGCGGGCTCTTCTGGTGGCGGCGCATTTGCCGCTTGCTGTAGCTGCGCACGCGGTGGGGATCGACCGCGAGCAGCTTGCCGCCGAAGTCGCCGCCCGCGCGGCGCAGTTTGCCGAGGGCGATTTGGAGGCCTTGCGCCTCTCCTACCGTGTGCGCCGCCAGCAGATCGTGGATGGCCTGGTCACTGCCGACGTAGGGCAGGCCGTTGGTGAGTTCGAACCCCTTTTGCGACAAACACCGCTTGGCGCGGATGCCCGTGGTGCACAGCGCGGCCTCATGAACCAACTGCAGGGCCAAGCGGGGCTCGACGTGTTCGGGCCCGCCCGCACTCCAGGCGCGGAGCAGGTCCCACGTGCCCAGACGCAAGTGCTCGGGGACCAGCAGCCACAGTCCTACCATGTTGCCGCTGACTTTATCCGCCAGCAGTTGGCGTACTTCGCGTTCGAGACTGCGCGGGGTGGCGGACTTCAGCTGCACGCGTTGTTTGGTGTGCTGGGTCTCAATCAGCTTCTGCGGCCCGGGCCGATAGGAGTAGAGTTTTTTTTTGCAAGCCAAAACTCTCGATGATCCGCTGCACACTGCGGATGCTGATCGCCAACCCGCTCTGCACAAGCATTTGGGCGATGACCTCGGCGGACGCCTCCGCATCGAGAAAGCGGTGACGGATCACCTGGCGCACGACCTCGTCGGTGCGCCGGTAGTTGGTCTTGGGCCCGCGCTTCTGGCTCAACAAGGCCAGGGCCCCCCTCTCGATGAATGCCGCCCGCAGTTGGAAATAGCGCTGCTTGCTGAAATCGAACTTCGCCGCCGCGGCACACGGCCCCACCCCCTCACACTCTCCCTCGATGAGCATCAACAGCTTGCGCGTGATTTCATCATCGTCGGGCACCAACAACGAGCCCGCAGTCCCTACCACCGACCGGCTCACGAAATCGAATGAGACCATCCCCTCTTCCTCCTGCCGCACGTCTGCGATCTTCTAGCACACGCGGGGGCGGTAGTCTAATCAAATATGGCGGAATTGAGATGAGCGACCAGGCTATCATCCCGCATGATCAGCTGCTACATCACTGCTTCACGGGAGAGTACCGCCATATTTAATTAGAGATATCGTTGCTGTCTGCGCGAAACGGCACCGACTGTGTGGATCAGAGCCACGGCAAAGTCCGGTGGCCCGGCATCGCCGCGCCGCCCGAGAATCGACTTCTCGGCCTACCAACGGCGGAACTCATCTGCAGCAGGGCCACGGCAGAGTCGTCGCGACCACCCGCCGGAGAATGCAATTCTCCGGCTACGGTGCAAAGAAGTCTGCGGAAGAGGACTCGACCCGCTGGAGACCCGTGGTCTGGTGTGGATACTCTTGCAACGTGGACAAATCATCAGGCCCCCAAAAATCGCTGTAAGGAGTGGGAACCTTGCAGGTCCATCAACATCGGCACGGGGCACATGACGGGCTCGAATTCGATACCGCAGTGCTGCGACATCCAGCGGGGCGCTTACGACGATTGGGCTCCCCGTTTCGCCGAGCACGCGAGCACGCGTACGAAACTGTTCGTGTTGCATGGTCAAAGAACCAAGGGTACACTTCATGTGTGCATATGAAAAAGAGCGTCTCGATCGTCGCGGCGCGGCGAGAGCTCGGCCGGCTCGCTCGGGAGGTGAGCCAGACGGGACAGCCGGTCATCCTCACACGGCGCGGCCAAGCCATCGCGCAGATCGTCCCGGAGCCGGCCACTGCGCCGCGGCGGCGAGGGCCCCGCGACCCGTTTGCGCCGCTGCGTGGGACGGTCCGGCTCAACTGCAATTTCGATGAGCTCCAGGTGGCCGTGCAGCAGCTGCGGGCGGAATTCACCAGCAACCTCGATCGCCGGGCGGCAACACTGACCCGGCGCAGGACACGTGCCGGCACGTGAAACAAGCGCGGTCCTCGACACGGTAGCGCTCATTGCCTACCTGGCGGGTGCCACGTGCGGTCTGGGCCGCGGTGCGCGGCGCGCTTTCGATCGGGCGCGGGTCGGTCGCGCCCGGCTGGCAGTCCCGACATTGTGTCTGTTTGAAGTCGGCCAGCTCGAAGAGCGCGGCCGCATCACGCTCACGGTGCCGTTCGAGCGCTGGTGCGACCTGGTGGAAGAGACCGACGCGTTCCTGTTGCTCCCGCTCGAACGCCCTCACGTCTCGGAAGCGCGTGCCCTGCCCGGCCTGCGCGATCCGTTTGACCGTCTCATTGCCGGCACCGCCGTCGCCCTCGGACTGCCCCTGATCACACCCGACGCCCGCATAGCCGCGCTCGAGCGTATCGCAGTCATTTGGTGATCACAGGGCGATCAAGGAGTGCGCCGATGAGACCTTTCGCAGACGCGAACCGATTACACCTCGGGCCAGGTGCATCGACTCTCGGTAACCGCACGCACGGGAAGGAACACGCGCGACGCGCATGCGCGCATGCCAGGCTCGCGAGCCAATCTGGCGGAAAGCGCCAGTTTTTGCTACGTTGTAATGATGAAGCGCATTGCTCTGTCGGAGGCGCGTGATCGCCTCTCGAAGATCGCGAACGATGTCGCTCACGGCAACGAGAGAGTCATCCTGGAATCGCACGGCCGAGCCAAGGCGGCGATCGTCGGCCTCCGCGATCTCGAGCAGATCGGCGCAGGAGCGACCGACGATGACGGGGAGTCCATTTCGATGCTGCGCTGGTTGGAGGACGTCGAGCGTCACATGACGGCCGCCAGGGTCTCGAGGAATGCCTCGCTGGAAGCGCTGCGCGAGGTGCGGGAGCAGGGAGTTGCGGAAGAAGCAGGTCTGTATCGACGCCAGCGTCGCCCTCAAGCTCGTCGTCGAGGAGCAAGATAGCGAGAAGGCACGCGCTCTCTGGCGAACGTGGGCTCGCGGGGGCGTGCGCGCCATCGCCCCACCACTCTTCCTCTTCGAGTGTGTTTCCGCTCTGCGGCGCATGGTCGTTCGCGGCGACCTCGACAACGATCAGGCGATCGCGGCGCGTGATGTTTGTCGGGGAACGCTTGAAGCTTCTGGAACTTTACATCTCTCAACCCAGTCAGGTATAAGAGGTGCCACTCCGTGAGTGGGGGCGGCTCATGCAAGGGCAAATCGTAGAACAGGTCGTCGACTTCTATGGAAGCCTCTTCAGCCACATCTTCGCCGACCCCTTTCGTACACATATCGCGGAACCGCTGAAGCGGAAGGCTGTCGTCCGGCAGATCGAAGAGGCGGCAGACGCGGCTTCGCAATCCCTCACCCGCTTCTTCCTCAACGAGCAACTAACGGAACTGCAGGTTGCGTTGGCGTTGCAAGGCTTCGGCGGCCTCCCCGGCGTGGTAGCGTTGAAGGACATTGCCAACCCCAACGTAGCGCCCGAAACGCTCGTCGAATCGCTACTGCCGAAGCTGCCCTGCCCAGAGGCGCTCCAAAAGGCTGGGCTTGATGCGGCGTACCGCGTCGCCCTCCACTCGGTCGTGCAGGTGCTTATGCTGGTGGGTCCGGTGATGGCCGAGTGGCAGAAGCTCACTTTCTCCACAACGTTTGAGCTGCCGCGTCGGGTCGTCAGCCGCCTGAATCAAATCAGTGACCAGTTGGGTGCGCTCGGCAAGTCGGGAGAAGCAGCGGCGGACGAGCGCTTCGAGCTGCAGTATCGGGACTACCTGTTGCAACGGTTTCACAGAGTTGAGGCCGGAACGGTCCGGATGACGACGAATCTCGACGTTGATCTTCGCGAGCTGTTCGTCATGCCGCAGGTGTTGGTCCGGTCGGCTTCGAGAGGTGGCGAAACCGAGGAAGGAAAAGATGCGCAGGAGTTGATGAACTTGGCGGCTGCCCGTGCGTTCTTTGGTGGAGATGACGACCTGCGCGCCCACGAGGGGCCCGAAGAACACAAGAGCCAGCTGATCGCCGCGCTAGAGCAGGTGAAGAAGTATCCTCGCAACGTGCTGATCGGTGCGCCCGGCGGGGGAAAATCCACCTTTTTCGAGTGGCTTCAACTGAAGCTGGCCAATGCAGAGGAAGTGTTGGTGTTGGGCGACCAACAGGCGATCCCGTTGCTGTTGCGCGTGCGCCAGCTCGATGTGAAGAACCTTCCAAGCGGTGCCGAGCTGATCGAGCACGCGACCCTGAGCAAGGATCGGGCTACGCTGATGCCGTGGGGATGGATCGACCGCCAGATGGGCAACGGGCGCGTGCTGTTCATGCTCGACGGCTTGGATGAGACCGAGCCGGAGCTGCGCGACCGCTTCCTGATCCCGTGGTTGCTTGAGATGTGTCGGCGGTACCCGCAGTGCCGCTATTTGGTCTCTTCGCGGCCGGTTGGTTATCCAGCCGGGACGCTTCGGTCCCTGGAATTCGCGGAATGCGATCTCGCTGATTTTGAGGAGCCACAGATCAAAGAGTACACACGCCACTGGTGTACGGCTGTCCGACTGGCTCGTAACGAGATCGAGGAGGAGGCCCGCCGCGAAGGTGTCCGCGACGGAGAGAGCATCGTCTCCGGATTCGGAGGCCATCCGTACATCCGGAATCTTGCGCGCAATCCGCTCATGCTCTCTGCGATCTGCTTAGTGAACTACTTTGAAGGTGGTGAGCTTCCAAAGGACCGGGCCGTGCTCTACAAGCTCTGCGTCGAAGGCTTGCTGCATCATTGGGATCAGCGGCGCGGCATTCGCTCCGAGTTTACGTTCGATGAAAAGCTCCGTGCGTGTCGCGAGGTCGCCCTAGCGATGCAGGCCGACGACCGGGCAGAGTACGAATCGGCGAAAGTGGCGAGCGTATTCGAGCAGGTTCTGGGAGGCCGAGCCGCGAAGTTGCTGGAGCACGTCCGCTATCGAACCGGGCTGCTTCTGGAACGGCGTCCCGGCATCTTTGCCTTTGCCCATTTGACGTTCCAGGAATACTTGGCGGCGCGCGCGGTTCTCGAAGGGAGCCTACTTTCCATCGCGATTGATCGCCTGATTCGGGATCACAACGATGGCCGATGGAAGGAGGTCATCGCGTTGTATTGCGGGATGGCCCCGTCGCCTTCAGCGCGCCAGGTAATCGAGCAGCTGATCGCGTGCGAGGATACAGAATCAATCACGAGTGTTCTGGGCGAGGCTTATTTCGCTGCTCGGCCCGATCTTGCGCAAGACTCCGGACTGCGGTGCAAGGTTCTCCAGCGCGTTGCGCGTGCGCCGAACGTAGGGGGGAGGATTCTGGATCTCTTCCCGGCGGATGAGGTCACCCCGGTCGCGAACGCATGCGTGGGTACCATTCTGGAACCGTACGTCACTGAATCCCACAGGTGGTTACTCGGCCACCCAGAGTTGATCGAGGTACAAACGCTGGCGCACAGGCTTCACAACTGGCCTCGGCTCAATCCGTTCCAGACAGGCGAACTGATCCACCTGGCTCATGCGTGCTTGCCGGACCGGGTACTGGCGCAGGTTTGCGATAAGCGGCTGTACGCCGCAAATGGACCGGCCTTCCGGAGAGAAGGATACGGATCTCAGGCCGAAGTAGCGTTGCTCGGCCTTGTAAACCGGCGGGGGCAGCGTCCGCAAGACAAAGCAGCAAGAGTCTTCAGCGAAGAGTTCGATGCGGCTCTTCTCAATATATTGGAAGCTCTTTCGGAATCGCCACGATTGGGTCCCACCGTGGGTAACAGCTTGCGAGAGCTGATTCCCGCGCGGCGGGGTGCGGCGGCACCCAAAACGAGTTCTGCCTGCCGGAGGTTCGCGTTGGCCTCACGAAAGCTCGCCGCTAAGTTGACCGCCCTCCAGCAGCAACGATTCCAAACTTCCATTGATGCACTCGGCGCTTGGGCCGATTCCCTGGAGAGAGTCATGGGCAAGGAGTCAAGACGCCCAGCCGGTATTGAGCAATCGAAGCGAAGCAAGGGCAAGAGGAGAACCTGAGTGATGTCAGCCCAACGGATCATCTCACCAGCCTTCGAGCCGTTTCTTGCCGGCAGTGGCGCCAACGACAAGAGGGACGCGATTGTCATCTACAGGGCACCGACAAACCAGCCGCCGAGCGTACGGGGCCGACTGCGGCAGCTGAAACAGCGCCTCGACTATGTGAAGACACGCGCGGCGGCCCAGAAGCCGGTGCAAGTCGCGCTTTTCAAGGAGTACCAGAGGGCCGGAGCGAAACGATCCAACAAACAGGAGCTGGAGGTCTCATCCGTCGGGGCGAATGCGCTGCCGGTTGCAATGGTCGAGGTGACACCAGCGACACTACCGGCGCTCGCGCAGCAGCCGAACGTGGTGGCCATCATGCCGAACCAGAAAATCGGCCTCATCAAGCCGAAGCAGGTGGACTACTCGTCGCTGGCAAAGCAGGAGTCGAAGAGCGGCCTCACCTGGGGTCTCCAGTTGCTCGACATCCCGACCCTTTGGAAAACTACGAAGGGGAAGGACATCAACGTCGCGGTTCTCGACACCGGAGTGCATGCCGAGCATCCGGCACTCCAAGGCCGCGTCAAGGATTTCCTCATCGTCGACCCGCTCGGGCGTCGAGTCACGGCCAACCCAACGTTCGATAGTGATCAGCACGGCACGCACGTGTGCGGAACGATTGCGGGCGGCAAAACTCCGGAGGGCGTCTCGATCGGCGTTGCGCCCGAGGCCAACCTGTTCGTCGCCGGCGTCCTCGTCGGTGACGCAACCTTGCGGACACTCCTTGAAGGAATCTCCTGGGCGGTAGAGAAGGGAGCCGACATCATCAGCATGTCGCTCGGCTTCACTTACTACGAGCCGCTGTTCGCCGAGGTCTTCCGAATTCTCATCGAGCAGTACGGGATCCTGCCCGCCGTCGCCATCGGCAACGAGAACCACGGCAACACCAGCTCGCCCGGCAACGCATACAACGCCTTCTCCGTTGGGGCCGTGGAGAACATGGGCCGACGCAAGGTTGACGTGGCGTTCTTCAGCAGCGGTGCCAGCCTTGTCTTTCCGGGTCAGCAGCCTGATTCAGTCACAAAGCCCGATGTCGTCGCTCCCGGAGTGCAGGTCTTCTCGTGCATCCCACCGCAGAAGCGTCCCGAAGGGGTCTTCGAGTACACGTACATGGACGGCACGTCGATGGCCACGCCACACGTTGCCGGCACAGCCGCGCTCTTGATGGCCGCGAAGCCCGACGCGCCCGTGACTGACATCATGACGGCCTTGAAGGAGACCGCGCATCATCCCGGTGGGAAAGATCTCCGGCCCGACAACCGCTGGGGATACGGGCTGATTCAACCAGCTGAAGCGCTCAAAGCCCTGAGTTGACGCTAGCCACCGGAGCCATACAATGGAGTTGATGGCCCAAGCAGGGCGAGATCGTCGCGAGACAAAAGTGAGCCCGCAGTTTGCCGCGCGGCTCGCGCACCTCAAGCCGAAGGATCAAGTCCGTCTCATCGTGCTTCTTGCGACAGCCGTCGCTGCTGACAGTCTGGGACGACGACCTTCGCGCGCCGAACGTGACGTCACCTTGAATGCCGCTCGCGAATCGGCCAAAGGCGCTCTCCACGAGGTGGATCGCATATTGGAACACTTTCACGGGCGTCGCCTGGCGACACATCCAGATGCACTTGGCAGCCTAGCGGTGGAGGCGCCGGTTGAAGCAATCAGCGCACTCGCCGCCTCCAAACACGTTAAGGCGATCCTCGAAGATCAAGCAATCGCACCGTTGCCAATCGCCAGACTCTAGGACCGGCCTGAGTGGGCGACGCCGACGCGGGAGTTGTGCGTTCCGCCGAAGGCGCGCCCTCCAGATCAGATCTCTCCTGCGGCAATGCCGCACGTTCAGTGCGGGTGACCAGCGATGTAGTGTTCGGGCTTTCCGACCGGCGTGCGGCCCTTGCTGGAAGTCCTCCTGCACCTTGACCTCGCAGCCGATGGCGCGCAGATCGCTGGCCAACGCGTTGCGACAGTCCTTGAACTACCCCGAAACCGCGGAAAGGAAGATCCGGAGCCCCATGCTGTGTCGTTTTTGCACCGAAACGGGGCTGCTCTGCAAGAGCTGGAGTTGGTTGCGAGTTGATCGATGAGGTTCAGAACCTCCTTCGGTCTTCAACTGCAGGTGTTGGTATGGTACACCAACAGCTGTGAGAGCGCGCCTGGTCTTTGCGAAGAAGGAAGTGTACGCTGACGGCAGCCTCGCAGACATTCGGATTTGGCAGGTTCGCGAGGGGGCGGCGTTTCCGAGCGGAGTGAAGTATGCTTTCTACTTCATCGGCCCGCCGCCGGAGCGGGAGGTCATCGTCGGTTACGATAACCATCACGGGAAGGGACACCATCGGCACGCTGGTCGCGTGGAAGAGCCGACGCTGGCTGTGAGCGCCAGCTCCGTCCTGCGCCAGTTCCGTCGGGAAGTGGCAGAGCACTTGCGGCGGCGGGGCATCGAGTTGAAAGGAGCGTCATGAAGATCAAACGGGTGAAAATCGGACTCCGTCCTCCGGGGACGATCTTCCGCGAGGCAGGGCAGGTTCTTGGTCGCCTCGAGGCAGGCAAGCGGGTCAGCCCCCAGCGGGAGTGGATCTATTTCTCCGATGTGCGCGCCATGAGCAGGGTGCTAACCCCGAAGCGCCTGGAAATCTTGAAAGCCGTCCGCGACCATCGGCCGGAGTCGGTCCGTGCCCTCGCCGAACTCATCGAGCGTGACGTCAAGAACGTCGCTGATGATCTGGGATTGCTTGCCTCTTTGGGGTTGGTGGAAATGGATGTGCGGGGTCGTTCGGGCAGACGCAAAGCGCCACGCGTGGATTACGAGACGCTCGCGTTAGAGGTGCATCTGTAGGGACGAAGACCCTCCGAAGGAGTGGCGCGTCTCCGGGGACTCCTCAATCACCTCGCGCACGCGTATCTTCACTTCTGCCATCGAACACACGCTCGTCAATTTGCCGCCTTGAACCTGAATCTCCGGCGAGCCTGGTTGTATCCTGCGTCCTGCCTCATCGGGCCGAATGCGGTGAGGGTGGGTGAGCGAACGACGAGCAGATCGCGCTCGTCAAGCTGATGATCGAGGCGGGTGCGGCATCGGGGAAGTACATCATGGGCGCCGATCCGATCGGCATGTACGAGCGGCTGCGCGGCCTCATGGGCTTCGAAAATCTCATGGTCGCGATGTACGACGACCGCGACCGCTTCGAGGTGCTCCTGGACAAGTTGACTGACATGACGATCGACGTGGTGCGTACGTACGCCGGACTCGGCGGCGTGCACGGTTTCATGAGCTGGGACGATTTGGGCCTGCAGACGAACCTGCAGATCAACCCGGCGTACTGGCGCAAGGTGTTCAAGCCGCGCTACGCCCGCATCGTTGCGGCGTGTCACGACGCGAACATGCACTATGTCCTGCACAGCTGCGGTTTCATCTGGGCGATCATTCCCGACCTCATCGAGATCGGCGTCGACGTGCTGCAAATCGATCAGCCGCGGCTCATGGGCGTCGAACGGCTCGCCGCAACGTTCGGCGGCAAGGTGTGTTTCTGGAACTGCGTCGACATCCAGTGGTCGACCTCGCGCGAGGCGACCTTGGAAGAGGTGTCGCGCGAGCCGGCGCGCATGATCGAGCACTTCGGCCGCTACTGCGGCGGCTTCATCGCGCGCCAGTACCCGCAGCCGCGCGACATCGAGATCTCGCCCGAGATGCACGGCGCCATCTACGACGCCTTCATGGCGGCCGGCTGCCGATAGGTGTCGCCAGGCCGAGTTAGGCCGCTCACGGCGAGGAGGGGCTGCGGACGTAACGCTTGCCGAAGAACTCGGCAACGTAGGCCAGGACGGTGCCGAGGAGAGCGACGGCTCCGAGCCGCCACCAACTCCACGAAATGACCCCCATCCCGATGAGGGCGGAAAGGCCGGAGAGACTGAGGTAGAGCGGCCCCGTGACGTAGCAGTGCGCCCGACCACAGCGGGCGGCGTTCGCCACGCAACCGGCACCGGCTACAAGGAAGGCCACGGTCCAAAGTGGAGAGCGGACAGCGCCCCACAACACGCCGACGACCAGCAGAGAGGCGGGCAAGCACCACAGCCAGAGGGCGGAGCGCGAGGCCACCAGATCACGCTGGCTGCAGGAGGAAGTAGGTTGTGAGCACGTCATGCTAAGCATCCGGGCGCGGCGTCGTCGTCAAACTCACGACAGGACTCTAGCAACCGCGCTGGGTGAAGAACAACGACTTGGCAAAGATTCCGTGAGGTCCCTCCAAGTCGGAGGTGTCACTCGCCAGAGTTCATCCGACACGCCGTCGCCTGCCCATCGCCGTAGGACTTGAGGTGATTGGGGTAGAGTTCGTGCCAGGTGATAGATACACTGCGGCTTGATGGCCGACCTTCGGTTCGAATCGGATCCGGAGAAAAACAGGCAGAACCGACGCAAACACGGCGTGACGTTCGAGGAGGCGGAAACCGTCTTTGCTGACGAGTACGGCCTTTTCATGGCGGACCCCGATCACTCGGACGACGAAGACCGTTTCGTTCTGCTGGGTTTGAGTTCCGGTCTCCGGACGTTGGTTGTGTGCCACTGTTACCGCAAGGCGGATGACGTTGTCCGCATTTTTTCGGCACGAAAGGCAGATGCTTCCGAACGCGCGCTCTACAACCAAAGGTGGAAACGATGAGAAATCACTACGACTTTTCCAAGGCGAAACCGAATCCGTACGCGAGGCGGCTGAAGAAGCAGGTGACCCTTCGCCTTGATCAGCGGACAATCGGCTACTTCCAGACACTCGCTGAGGAGACGGGTATTCCCTACCAGACCTTGATCAATCTTTACCTTCGAGACTGCGCTGCAAGAGGGAAGCGGCTCGCGTTTCAGTGGAAGCCCGCAGCGTGACGGAGCAAGCCTGGCCCAACAAGGCAATGGAGACCGCCGCGAAAGAGCACGCGGCGCATCGCCAAGGCGTTCGGCTCGCTGACGTCAAGTTGCCGCCGCTCCGCGCTTGGCGTAGCGCTGCAGCAGTGCGGTTCATTGAAACCCAGATCTCTTCACGGAGGACGTGTGGAAAACCGGGAGCTGTCACGCACTGCATGCGCACAACCGTCGTTGCTCTGGCCGTGCTCCTTTCTGCGATTCTCCCCACCACGGCCAAAGCTGGCGCGCCGCGTGACGGAGATCGTTTCATCAACCCCGCCGGGCCACGTGAGCTGCCCGGGTTTTTCACGATGTTTCCGTTCATGCTGCACCGGGTGTGGAAAACGATCGTGCCACGGCCGGGGGCGCGCCTGGTGCCGTACGATCGCGCCGCGATGGAACGTAACCCGAGCATCACGTGGATCGGACACTCGACGATGTTGGTGCGCATGGACGGGGCCACTTTCCTCACCGATCCGATCTTCTCCGAACGCGCCAGCCCGGTGTCGTTCGCCGGCCCAAAGCGGCTGGTGCCGCCGGGCGTGCCGCTCGATGCACTGCCGCCGATCGACTTCGCGCTGCTGTCGCACGATCACTATGATCACACCGACATCCAGACGATCGAAGTCCTCGCCACGCGCGGCACACGGTTCATCGTGCCGCTCAAGCTGGGTGACTTGGTGCGCGACGCCGGTGGGGACGCGATCGAGCTCGACTGGTGGCAGCACGTGAACATCGGCCTTGTCCGGGTCTATTGCGTGCCGGCGCAACACTTCTCCGGGCGCTCGCCGGGAGGCCACAATCGGCGCCTATGGGCCGGGTGGGTCGTGGTGGGACCGACACGCCGTTTCTACCACGCCGGTGATACCGGTTATTTCAACGGCTTTGCCGAGATCGGCGAACGACTGGGACCGATCGACCTCGCTGCGCTGCCGATCGGCGCGTATGATCCGCCTGCGATCATGCGCTTCGTCCATCTCAACCCGGAGCAAGCGGTGCAGGCGGCCGCGGACCTCGGCGCCAGGCATGTGGTCGGTATGCACTTCGGGACATTCGATCTCACTGACGAGCCGCCCGACGAGCCGCCGCGCCGGTTTCACGCCGCTGCCACCCAGCAGGGCTTTGAGAGCGACCGCGCGTGGACACTCGACATCGGTGAAAGTCGTGACTGGTGAACGGGGGTCCGAAACTCGCTGCGTTATTGTACGGCATTTGCGCGCCAGTCACCGTGCGTGATACGTTGCAATTCGTCGCAAGGGTTGCGATTTTGAGTGGCCAGCCAGAGCGGGGCGCACGAGCGGAGGCTCGCGAGACCAACGCTGCCGAGAGCGCGGTGTGGACACTTGATGTCGGTGAAGGTCGTGACTGGTGAGCAAGGTCGTTTCGCAGTTGACCCAGCGGGGCCATGAGCACTGACGCACAGCGGACCCTTGAGGGTACGGACCGAATTCACGTCGCCCGTGACGCGCACGGAGTGCCACATGTGCGCGCCACGAACGCGGCGGATCTCTACCGCGGCATCGGGTTCTGTCATGCGGTCGATCGCGCCCTGCAGATGTTGCTGGTGCGCATCTTGGGCCAGGGGCGCGGCTGCGAAGTGCTCGATGCCAGCGACGAAATGCTGAGCAGCGATCGCTTCTTTCGTCGCATGAACTTCGCCGGCGGCGTGCAGGAAGAGATCGACAAGCTGTCGCCGACTCACCGCGCTTGTGGCGAAGCCTACTGTGACGGCGTGAACCAGGCGCTGCGCAAGCGCGTGCCGTGGGAGCTCAAACTGCTGCGCTACAAGCCCGAGCCCTGGACCCTGGCGGACACCCTGCTGACATCACGGCTCGCCGGTTACGTGTCGTTGGCGCAGAGCCAAGGGGAGATGGAGCGGCTGCTGGTCGAAATGGTTCAGGCCGGCGTGCCCCGCGACCACCTGGAAGAGTTGTTCGCCGGTCTGCTGCGCGACCTCGACGTCGATCTCCTGCGCCGACTCACTCCCTGTGAACGCCTGGTGCCAGACGCGGTTCGTTGGAACACCGCTGTGCCGCGCCTGACGGCATCCAACAACTGGGTGATCTCCGGGAAGAGGACCGCCAGCGGCCAAGCGTTGCTCGCCAACGACCCGCATCTCGAAGCCAACCGCCTGCCGGCGGTGTGGTGCGAGATCGTCCTCGAACTCGGCGACCGCTTCTGCATCGCGGCGACCATGCCCGGCATCCCGGCGCCACTGCTCGGGCGCACCAATGATCTCGCTTGGGGCGCAACGTACAGCTTCATGGATGCCATCGATTCGTGGATCGAGGACTGTCGCGACGGCTGCTGTCGGCGCGAGACGCCCGCCGGTGAGAGCTGGGTTACCTTCCGGGAACGAACCGAAACCGTCAAGCGGAAGAAGAAGTCGGATGTGACGCTGACGTTCTACGAGAACGATCACGGCGTTCTGGACGGGGACCCGACGGTCCCGGGCCTGTACCTGACGACGCGTTGGGCGTCGGCCGGGGCGGGTGCGGCATCACTGTCTGCGATCTTCGGCATGTTGCAGGCGACAGACGTGGCCACGGGGATGGAGCTTCTCGGGCAGATAGAAAGCGCCTGGAATTGGGTGCTGGCGGACCGCCACGGCAACATCGGTTACCAGATGTCCGGCCTCATGCCGGTGCGCGGCGAGGGGCGGAACGGATTCGTGCCGCTGCCGGGCTGGGATCCGAAAAACGATTGGCAAGGGTTTGTTCCTGCCGTCGACCTCCCGCGTGCCTTCAACCCGGCGTCGGGGTTCATAGTCACGGCGAACGACGACCTCAGCCATCTCGGCCGGGTGCGGCCCATCAACCTGCCGATGGGCCCGTACCGCGCCGCGCGTATCAGCACGCTGCTGGCAGAGCGCAACGACTGGACCGTGAGCGCCACGCAACGCTTGCACATGGACGTGTACTCGCTGCACGCGGCGCGGTTCATGACGATCCTGCGGCCGCTGCTCCCGGAGAACGCCCACGGCGACGTGCTGCGCGCCTGGGACTGCGGTTACGATGTCGACTCGACCGGCGCTTACTTGTTCGAGAAGTTTTATCACGCCCTCATCGCGGCGGTCTTCGGTGCGGCCTGCGGTGCGCAGGTCACGCGCTTCCTCGTCGACGAAACCGGGATTCTGGCCGACTTTTTCGGCAACTTCGATCAGGTGCTCCTGCGACCGGACAGCATCTGGTTCGGCACAGACGGCCGTGACGTCGTGTTCAAGCGCGTCGCCGCACAGGCATTGACGGGTCCGCTGCACACGTGGGGGAGCCAGCACCAGTTATTGATGAAGCATCTGATGCTCGGTGGTCGCTTGCCACGCTGGCTGGGATTCGATCGCGGGCCGCTGCCGTTGCGCGGCGGCCGGGCCACCGTTCACCAGGGCCAGATTTATCGCAGCGGCGGACGGCAGACGAGCTTCGCGCCGTCGTATCGGCTGGTCACCGATTTCGCCGAAGCGGCGGCCCACACCTGTCTGGCCGGCGGCCCTTCCGACCGCCGCTTCTCGCGCTGGTACAGCAGTGAGGTAGACAATTGGCTGGCCGGAAAATTCAAGACGCTCAAGCCTGGGCCGAAGCGCGAATCCGTTCGTACAACTCGCGATACGTCTTGCGCAGCCCCAGCTGGGTGAAGAACAACGACTTCGCAAGCTCCAGTGAGGGACGGTCCGTAAACGCCTTGAGGGTCCGCTTCAGTATCCGCCCCATGCTGTAGCCTTCGGTCATCACCTCACCGTTGCACCGCAGCATGTCTTGATCCGACATGGTCGGATGCTTGAAGACGACATAGGTGCCGTACTGGTCCCACGGCCGGTCGGTGTAGATCCGTCCCTGTTCGAGATACTCCTGGTACACCTGGCTGCCGGGGGTCGGCATCAGGGTGAAGATGAACGGGACAATGTTGCATTCATCGCAGAAGTCGAGGGTCCTGCGGTACGTGTCCGGCGTGTCGTGGTCCCACCCGATGACAAAGAATCCCAGGACGGCGATGCCCAGCCCCTGGATGGTCCGGATGTTGTCCTTCATCTGCTTGAGGTCGAACGTATCCGCCGAGGCGTAGTGCAGCTTCCTCCACGCTCCGGACTGCTTCTGGCCTTCAACGGAAATCGATTCGAGGCCGGCAGCAACGGCACTCAGTCCGCTCTCGGCCGCAAGCTCCAGGATCTTACGGCCGTCCTTGTAGTTGATCGCGGCCAGGCCCCCAGCCCCGGTCCAGTATCGGGCCGGCTTGAGCCCGGCCAGCTCTCTGTAGAGGTCGAGGTAGTACTGATTCTCGTGCGGCCGATCGACCAGTTGCGGATGGCCGAACACGCTGTCGTCCACGTTGAAGTAGCGCCGGCCGAGCGTGGCGACCTCGGCGACCACGTCATCGATGGGCCGGTGTCTGACTTTCCCGCCGAAGATGTCGGTCACCGGACAGAAGCGACAGTGGTTGGGACAGCCACGGGTGGTGAAAATGGAGTCCATGAAGTAGCGCTCTCTGGGCAGCAGGTCGCGCCGCATCATGGGCAGGCCTTCGAGGGATGGCCGTTCCTTTTCGTGGTGCACGGTGCCGGCGAGGTTCGTTGTCGGATACGGCCCCGACACGTAGTAGTCTTTCAGCGTGTTCTGCTCCGCGTCTTTGAGGATGAGCGGCCAGAGCTTCTCGCCCTCACCGATGGTTACTGAAGTTGCGTGGTTCTTGGCTTCCTCGGGGAGGGCGATGACGTGCGGTCCTCCCAGGATGACCTTCTTCCCCTGCTGCAGGAACGTGTCGGCGATCCGGTAGGCCGTCGTGGCCAGCGGCGTGCGGACGGTAATGGCCACCACGTCGGCGGGCACGTCGTAATCGACCTGGTCGCCACAGAACATGTCCACCAGCCGCACGTCATGTTCCGGGGGCGTGAGCGCGGCCAGGAGCGTCAGCGACGGCGGCATGACCGCAATCAACGCCCGGGCGTTCTCATGCTCTCTGCCGGGGAACACGATCGTGATCTTCACGTTCTATCCTCCGCGTGTCGCTAGCGTTCCGCGTGTCATCCGCCGAGGAGATTGACCAGCAGGAGAATGGTCGTCACCACCAGTGAGACCTGGCCGACTTCGTAGAAGATCGAGCGCCAGGGCTGCATCTCCGCCACATAGGTGGCGGTGTGCAGGAGCCGCGCCACCGTGAACGTGACGAACAGCGCGGCCGCGAGACCAAAGGCCGGCCCGCTGAGGGCGTAGAGGAAGCCGATGATCAGGAACGACGGGATGTTCTCGAGGTCGTTCTGGTGTACCCGCCGCAAGCGCTCAACGTCCTCGTCGGGCCGCGCGGGTGCTTTCCCCATGAAGGCGTAGTCCTCCGGCGTGATGTACGCACCGCGCCGCATGCGGAGGATACCGGTGGCCGACCCCGTGAATGCCATCTTGAGCACGAGGATCGCGGCGCACAGCACATAGAGACGCATGCCGGGATCCTGCAGTAGTTCGTGCATTCGCCTTACTCCTTTCTTACAGCACGACGCGGAGCATGCCGTGGTGCACGCTCCGGGCTGACCATACTACCACGGCTGTCGTGGTCAAGACTCGCTGGCACCGCTGGCAGCCTCCAATCTGACTTCCGCAATCGTTTCATGATAGGGTAGACACCCAGCGATGAAACGACTGGCCATTCTCGGGTGCACCGGGTCCATCGGAGTCACCACGCTCGACATCGCGGCCCGGTTTCCCGAGCGCTTCACCGTGGTCGCCCTCGCCGCCGGCAAGAACGTGACGCGTCTGGCGGAGCAAGTGATGCGCTTCCGGCCGGCGCTGGTTGCGGTCGGCGATGCGGGGGCCGCGAGCGCGCTGCGGGCGCTCGTGCCGGCGTATCATGGCGCAATCGTCTGCGGACCCGAGGGCCTGCGGGCGGTCGCGACGGCGGCTGAGGCGGAGTTGGTCGTCTCGGCGCTCGTCGGCGCGGCGGGGCTGCTGCCGACGCTCGACGCGATCGCCGCCGGTAAGGACGTCGCCCTGGCCAACAAGGAGGTGTTGGTGGTTGCGGGCGAGTTGGTGACGCGGGCCGCACAGCGGGCGCGGGTGAACCTCTTTCCGCTCGACAGCGAGCACAACGCGATTTTTCAGGCGCTGCGTGGCCATCGCCGTGAGGACCTGCGGCGCATCATCCTGACGGCGTCCGGTGGCCCTTTCTTGCATCGCCCGCTCCACGAGCTGCGCCATGCCACGCGCGACGACGCGCTGCGCCATCCGACCTGGAAGATGGGCGACAAGATCACCATCGATTCCGCGACGCTCATGAACAAGGGGTTGGAAGTGATCGAAGCGCACTGGTTGTTTGGCGTCGATGCCGACCAGATTGCCGTGTTGATCCATCCGCAAAGCATCGTGCACTCGATGGTCGAGTACGTGGATGGCTCGGTGCTGGCGCAGATGGGCATACCGGACATGTCGATTCCCATTTCCTACATCCTCGCTTACCCGGAACGCCTCCCGATGGATCATCTCCCGGCGCTCGATTTGGTGGGCGCCGTCGACCTGGAGTTCGCCGAACCCGATGTGTCGAAGTTCCCGTGCCTGACGCTGGCCTATCGCGCCTTGCGGACCGGCGGCACCGTCCCCGCGGTGCTCAACGCCGCCAACGAAGTGCTCGTCGAAGCCTTCCTGCGGGGCACGATTCGGTTCCTCGACATTCCCCGCATCTTGGCCAGCGTCCTCGATGCGCACAGCGCGACCGCCGCCGCCGATTTGGACACGCTCCTGGCGGCGGATCACTGGGCGCGTGCCGAAGCGCGCGCGATAGCGCGCTCCGCAGGCGGGCCGCCGCCGCTCGCCGACGCTTGACCGGCCCCTTGTCTGCGTCGTATATATGCCGTGTTCGAGGTGTCGCGGGCCCGCCCGCGATTGCGGGAGAGTTCGAGTGTGGACCGTATGACACGTCGCCTGGTGATGCAGGCCAATCACAAGCGATTTTTCGTCACTTCGCCGCGCGCTCGGCATCGGGCGCGGCGGAGTGCGTGAGGAGGACAGCCATGAGCGTCAAAGCTATCGTCAAGGGGCAGGATCTGTTTGCTTCGCTCACCCCAGAGGAAGTACACAACGTCAGCCGTTTCTCGTCTGTCAAGAAGTTCGAACGGGGCGACGTCGTCTATCGATGCGGCACCCCAGCAAGTCATCTGTTCATTCTGCTCAAGGGCCGCGTGCTGCTGCGCCTGCCGACTCAAGGGCAGGAGAACGGCTTGGCATTCTCCAAGGCCGAGTCCGGGGACTTTCTGGGTCTCGCCGCTCTGGCGGGTTCCGAACGTTACACGGTCACGGCCTCCTGCCTCGAACCGTCGGAGATTCAGGTCATCGAAGTCCGGCCGTTCAAAGAGTTGCTGTACGCGAACCCCCGCGTCGGACTTCAAGTCATGAGCGCCGTTGCCAAGAACTACTGCGATCGCTCCGTCGGCGCCCTGCAACGTCTGCAGGCCATCGTCAGCCAGATCGAGTTCGTCCCGTGAGGCGGCCGGGGTGGCGTGGCGTCGACCCCGGGCAGCCGGCTACAGCGCGTATTTGACCCCCAGCGTGGCCAAGTGACGCGTAAACTCGTGGCTCTTGGTGAGCGGCTCGAGGCTGGCGGACACTTTGCTGTCCACGAAGTCGTAGGAGTAAATGACCTCCGCGCTCAGGTTCGGCGTGACGGCGTAGGTCAGTGAGGTGCTGAACGTGTAAATCCAATCGTCGCGGTTCACCGGCGGCTGCCAGTCGCCGATGTACAGCGCGAAGCCGGCGCCGGTGGTGAGCTGCCCATTGAGTACGTGGCGCCAAGTGAGGTCCGCCTTGATGTCGTCGTACATGCTTTGGCTGGAGAATGCCGGCTGCTCGAACCCCGCCGACTTCAGCGTCACGGTGTCGCTAGTGGTGGGCAGGAAAGTGGCAGACCCATCCCAGTAGTACCGCAGCTCGTTTTGATTGAATTGGGGATACATTTGCCGTAGCCGAGCCGAGTCGATCCACTGGCGGATGTCCGGGCCGAAAACCACCGCCAGCTTCAGCCAGTTTGCCGGGCTGCCTTCCACCCCGACCAGGATGCGCTGGTAGGCGCTGTCATAGGGGCTATCCACAATCTGGCCACTGGCGTCAAACCCTTTGAACTGATCCTGCCGGCCGTAGCGGAAGCCGGCCACCAGGTGCAGGCCTTCAACCAGTCTGTAACCGACATCCAAACCGCCGCTGACGTCCTGGCGGGAGTTGTAGTTCTCGTAGGTGTAGTTGGACCGTGTGGCGGCCGGGACGAATAGCTGGCGCGTCTTGAAATCGTGAACGTAGCTCGCCGCGACGGGACGGAAGAACCAGTCGCCCACCGGCTCGGTCAGCCTGAAGCTGTTGCGGAAAATGAACGCTGCACGCCGGTCGCGTATCGGGATGCCGCCGAGGGCGGGGACGTCGTCCGGCCGCGCAAAGGTCGGCCCTTCTTTGCTGCCGTCGATGTAGGTCATCGTATTCGCCAGCTCCCAGGAGGCGTCGCCCACCTTGCCGCCGAACCCGACCAGGAAGCGATGGGCCACGTAATCTTCCGAATGTGCTGAATGGTAGACGACAACGTCCGGGGCATAGCTGGCGGACAAAGTGAAGGCCTCGCACTGCTTGTAATCGAAACCCGCCCGCGGCAGGACCGACGTGACGAAGGATCCTTTGTTCGCCTCCACGGGACGGAATCCGGCCGCTCGGGCAGCAGCGACATTCGCCGGAGTCGGCTCGTTGTCCTGGAGGTAAACGTTGCTGTCGTAATTTTCCTTGAGGCTGATTTCGGCCTTGAACGTGACGTCTGTGGCTGCGACGCCAGCCGGACTCACGACGACCGCCAGCATCAGGCAGGTGCTCAAGGCAAGGAGTCGTCCGGGGACGTGACGACCGCGAAGGCCGCAAGTGGGAATCGGGTTCATGTACAAGTCGGTTCTGGAGCGTACCGATCCTCTCGCGCGGGCGATGATGCCCGTTTGCAAGCGTTGCGGCCAGGGGGCGTGGCGCGATTTCAAGATCGGCGAGTTTCGTCCCCAGATCGATCCCGCAATCGACCTTTGCATTTGCATTACGAGAATTCTGACTATATCTGAAGAACATCTTGGGAGTGGCCTCGTACCGCGGGCCAGTCTCGTACGAGGAGATAAAAGGAGACAAGATGACCGAGATCCGCGCGACCAACATCACTTGGCACGAGCACCACGTCTCGAAGGAAGAACGCGAGAAGCTCATGAGCCACCATGGAATCGTGGTGTGGTTCACGGGGCTGCCTTCCTCCGGGAAGAGCACCGTCGCCAATGTGCTCGATGCGAAGCTGCACGCGCGCGGCTGTCATGCTTTCGTCCTCGACGGGGACAACATCCGCCACGGTTTGAACAAGAACCTCGGTTTTTCCCCCGAAGACCGCGAGGAGAACATCCGCCGGATCGGTGAGGTGGCGAAGCTCTTTGCCGATGCGGGCATGATCGCGATCACCGCATTCATCTCCCCCTATCGAAAAGACCGTGACACGAACCGCGCGTTGCTCAAGCCCGAGGAGTTCATTGAGATCTTCATGGATACGCCCCTCGACGTCTGCGAGGTCCGTGATCCCAAGGGAATGTACAAGAAGGCCCGGGAGGGACAGGTGAAGGAGTTCACCGGCATCTCGGCCCCCTACGAGCCTCCCCTCAAGCCCGAGATTGTGCTGCGCGGCGATTTGAAGAACCCCGACGAACTCGCCGATGAGGTGATCGCCCACCTCGAGAAAGCTGGGCACATCGCCCCGCGCTGAAGGACGGGAGGACCGCCGGCGGCCGGCCTGTTCCGCCCGCGGCTCCGACGCAATCAGGGGCCGTCACGCCAGCTGAAGACGGCCTGGGCGTCATCGTAAAAGAAATCGATCTCCATACCGGCGCGGCGCGCCGTGTCGACGCCGATGCGCATCTGCTGGGTGGCGAGCTGGGCGACGCCGGCGGCGCGATAGCGCAGCCACCGCCGCAAGAACGTGGCGCCGAAATCGCCGCGGCGGGTGCGGGTGACCAACTCCCGCCAGCCATCCGCGGCAATCAGCGCCGCATCGAGCGTGTTCCCGGGCCGGCCCGCAAATTCCTCGAACCAATGCGTTTCCAAGTTGGCGTCCATCTCGAAGAGCCGGAGCTGCCGGTGTGCTGGTGCGTGGGGTACAGTAACCAGCTGTGCACAGTCGAGGCAAAAGCCGATGTGCGCGGGTGTCCCACCGGAGAGCCGGCGCGCCAGCCAGGCGCGGAGCTTGGGGAGGAGGAGTTGCAGGAAGCGGACTCCATCACGGGCGGGAGCACTGAGATATGCGCGCCCAGCGGCAGTGAGACTATCTACGAATGCGTGGTTCTCCGCCGGCCAACGGCTGTACACCCCATCGTCCTCCACTCGCCCGATCGCACCCAGTTGCCCCGTGAAAAATTCCTGCAGCCGCAACGGCAGCGGATAACGGAAGAGCACGTAGGCAAGCTCCCCATGGCGATGGCCGGCGCGGGTCGATCCGCCACCTTCGCAACTGGCACGGGTCGTGACACCGGGGATGCGATTCAGGATTGCCACCACTTCCCGGATGCCGGTATCCAAGCGCGGCGGGGCTTCGGACCTACCAGACATGCGGCCGCGCTTCGCGCCTATCGCGAACCGCCTCTCGCGTATCGTCGGGCCAACATGTTCGTACGAGCCATCGAGCCGGCGCCTATGAGGGGCGCAACCAACCGCACAAGCTGAGCGTATGTCCGACGCGAGATGTTACGCAAGAGCCGCGCCCGGTTTCCTTGATCGCCTTAGGCCCCACTGTTAGAGGGGGGGCGCATGCGCATCCTGTTCGTGCTGCTGCTGTTGTTGCTGCGTGCTGCCGGCGCGCAGGAGGCGTCCGGTCCACTGCCTGGCACCGAAGTGTTTACGGGCGGCGGGGAGCCGGTGCAGCCGCGCGAGAAGCCGGCAACGCCGGTGACCACGTACTGGCGCGTGCAGTTGTTCCTGAAACTCCCCGGTGCCACGACCGGCACCCATGCGGAAGTTCTCCTGCCACTGTCAGACGAACATCAAGAGATCCTGGGGCGCGCACTCGACATGCCCGGGTTCAAGTACCGGGAACAGCCGCAGCCCCCCAATCTCCGGGGCCAGTGGATGCGTAGCGACGCCACCGACGGAACGCAGATCGAGTACTCCATGAACGTCGCGCTGACCGATACCGTCGTGGTGATACCCCGCCTGGGGCTGGCGGATCTCGAGGTGCCCGAGGCTGACCGCGCTTATCTGCAACCATCCGCGCTCATCCAGAGCGCGGACCCCGAGGTGCGGCGCCGAGCCCGCGACCTGGTCAAAGATGCGCGCACGGTCGAGGACGCGGCATGGGCGTTGTTTCAATACGCGGCGGCATTCGTGCGCACCGGACCCGGCGAAGCCAAACAAGATGCCGCCGCGGTGCTGCGTCAGGAACGCGGCAACAGCGCCGGGAAAGCCCGCCTGCTCACCGCCATGTTGCGGAGCGCCGGTATACCGGCGCGCATCGTCGGTGGCCTCAAGCTGGAGGACGCCACGAAGAAGCGCGCCACGATTTCGTGGGTGGAGGCAAGTATCGGCGGCGTGTGGGTCCCCCTCGACCCCAGCGGCGGGTATTTCGGCTGGATTCCGAACCAGTATCTGGCAATCTACCGAGGCGATCTGCCGTTGATCGTGCACACCACGGGCCTCGCTCTGGAGTACGATTTCCTCATGCACCGCACGACGCGCGACGCCGTGGCCAACCGCACCGCACCGACGCCGGTGGCGCCGCCTGGACGGGCCGCGACCACAGTGGGCGCGGAAACCGTACATACCGCGGCGAGCTACGTCGAACGGCCGGTGGCCTCCGTGGTGGTCATCGCCGACCAGAGCGTGCCCGACGCGGTGAGTGACCGCATGTTACGCGAGGCCCAGGCCGACGAGATCAACCTGGTCATCTTGCACGCCCATTTCGAATCCCGTTACTTCCGGGAGCAGTACCTGCAACGTCTGGTGAACAACAACCTGGCCCTCATCCGGGGCGCACACGTGCTCCTCATCGCCACGCACGATGACGCCGGGCTGTATGCCGTGATGACGCTGGGCGAGAAGGCGATCGCCCTCAACGACATGCGCATCGTCATCGCCGGCAGTTTTCCCCAAGTCGTCGGGCGGGTGCTCGGTGCCGTGCTCTACCGGCTCGTCACAGCTGGTGAGATTGTTCTGGTGAACCATCCCACCGAGCTGTTGGGCCTCTGGGAGATGGTGCGCGCCAACGTCATCGACGGCGTGCCGATGGCCGAGGAAGCCGGCAAATGGGAGCTGCAGCCTCTGGTGCTGAACCAGAGCGTGTACGAAGATCTAAGCTGGTGGCGCCGCTGGATCGTGGCGGCGTGGTCACGCGGGGTGCGGGCGCAGGTGCCGCTGCAGGCGTTGAATTTGATTCTCGTGCTGCCCGTGATTGCCGCCATTATCGTGATCATGCGCACCGTCATCGGCATCGAGACGTTCGGCACGTTCGCCCCGGTGATCGTCTCGCTAGCGTTTCTGACCACTGGTTTGCGGTGGGGCGCGGCGATCTTCGCGGTCATCGTCGGCGTCGGGGCGGTCGTCCGGGCGTTGCTGCAGCACGTGCGTTTGCAGCTGGTGGCGCGGTTGGCGATTCTCATCGCGGTGGTCGCCGGGATCATGGCGGGACTCACCGTGATCGGCGCGTCGTTCGGGATCGGCGCGCTCATGAACATCAGCATTTTCCCGATGGTCATCATGTCCAACGTGATTGAGAGTTTCTCCACGTCGCAAGCCGAGTTCGGCACGCGGGAAGCCGTGCGGCTGACGGTGAACACCCTCGGGCTGGCGGCGCTCTGTTACGTGACGGTCGAGATGACGGGGCTCCAATCGATGCTGCTGGCGTGCCCCGAGCTGTTGGCCGGTGCGATCGCCATCGACGTGGTGTTGGGGAAATGGCGCGGCCTGCGTCTGCTGGAGTACGCGCGCTTTCTCGACCTCACGCGCCGGTCTGACCGATGGGCTCCCTGATCGCCCGGCTGCGGCAGGTGCGGCGCGAGGCGCTGGGCTTGAACCGCCGCAACCAAGAGCTCCTGTCGTCCCTCAACCCACCGCACCTCGTGGCGCTGGTCGATCACAAGCTGCGCGCCAAGGAGGTGCTGGCGCAGCATCGGCTCCCGGTGCCCGCGAACTTCGGTTGCTACACGCGCCAGCGCGAGCTGCGATTGCTTGCCCGCGATGCGGAGCAGCATGCGCAGTTCGTCCTCAAGCCGGCGCGCGGCGCCGGCGGCGAAGGCATCCTGGTGATCGTCGGACGCAACCAGGGACGGCTGCTGCAGTCAAGCGGTGCCTCACTACGAGTGACTGACCTTATGGCGCACGCCGCGGACATCATCGCCGGCGCGTTCTCGCTCAGTCAGGCACGCGACGAGGCGCTGTTGGAGTACCGCATGTTACCGGAGCCGGTCCTGGGGGTGTTCAGTCCCGGGGGAATCCCCGACGTCCGCGTCGTCTTGGCCCGCGGCGTGCCGATCATGGCCATGCTCCGTCTGCCCACCGTGGCCTCTGAGGGCCGCGCCAACCTCCACGTTGGCGGCGTGGGCGTGGGCATCGATCTGGGCAGCGGCCGTGCCGTGCACGCCATCTGCCGCGACCGTCCGATCGTCTTGCACCCCGACACCCACCAGCCCTTGTCGAGTCTCCGGGTGCCGGCTTGGGAGGGGGTCCTGTCGATCGCCGCGCGCAGCTATGAGGCCATCCCCCTCGGTTACTCGGGCATCGACATCGTCATCGACGCGCATCTCGGGCCGACCATTCTGGAATTGAACGCGCGGCCGGGGCTGAGCATCCAGCTGGCAAATCATCGCGGCCTGCGCCCGCTGCTCGAGCAGCTCGAGCCCTACACCCCCGAGCGGCTGAGCGCGGCAGACCGGGTCGCCCTGGGGCTGGAAATCAGTGGCACCGTGGCGCGGGCGACGGCGCCGACTTGACCTGAGGCGGCAATCCCTATTTGTTGGGTGCGTGTCGCAATTTCAGTTCGCCACACTGCTCTCGGTCGCGTGTGTCGCCGCGTTGGCGGTGGTGGGGTACCGCCCCTACGTTGATGAGCACCAGGGCCGGGTTCGTCAGACCATGGCGGCCTTCCTGCTGATTGGCATCCTGGCGCTAGTAGTGTTCTATCCGGTCACCTCTTTCGGGAAGGCGGAGGATATCGATCCTGCCGAGATCTGGTTTCCCTCGTTACTCACCGGCCATGTCGTCGTGACGGTATTTCTTTTCGTCTGGTGGCGGCTGCGCCGGGACATCCCGCTCACCACGTTTCTCCATCTTTCTCCGACTCAGCTCTGGGTCAAAGTGCAACGCGGCCTCAGGGTTGGGCTGTACGGTTGGCTGCTGACACTCGCCATCACGGGCGCGGCGGCGGGCATGACGGCAACGGCTGGCGCGGTTGCCGAACCGATGGAGATCCCGCCGGTCATCACCTGGCTCGCGGCGCTGCCCATCGCCGACAAGCTGGTCATCATCGCGGTGGCAATGACCGTCGAGGAAGCCTTCTTCCGCAGTTTCTTGCAACCGCGCGTCGGGCTGGTGCTGTCCAGCATCCTCTTCGCGTGCAGCCACTTCAGCTACGGTTTGCCGTTCATGATCGTCGGCGTGTTCACCATTTCGCTGGTCATCGGTGTGAGCTTCGCGCGCAGCGGCGATGTGCTCCCGTGCATCATCGCGCACGGGGTTTTCGACGCCATTCAGTTGCTCGTGATCCTGCCATGCGCCGTCCGCCTATGGGGCGCCGGCCCCGTGGCCTGACGTGAGCTTCTCCAAATCGTCTTTCGAAGATGCCACCCAGAATAACGGTTTCCGCTCGCCCTTCACGCTATGCCACTTCCGCTCCCACTGGAATGAGTACCGACGCAACCTGAACGGGTTGATTCAGGGGCGTTGCACACGGGGGTGGCGGAAATTCGGACGCGCCGTACAGTTCTGCCTTGACAATTGCTGAGCCGCCATGTTACCCGCGAGGCAGGGTTGATTGGGTAATAACCAACTTGACTCACCCGCGATTGTGTGTTACCTTGCAGGTGAGGTTGATGGAAATGGCAAACGACAGCTGGCCCCGGACATTGCAAGAAGCGGTAGTGTACTTCTCCGACTTGGAACGCGCGCAAGAGTTTCTCGTCGCGCTGCGTTGGCCTCACGGTATAACCTGCCCGATCTGCGGCAGCAAGGAAGTCAGCTACCTCTCGACTCGACGTTTGTGGAAGTGCAAGGCTGACCATGCGTGCCGTCAATTCTCGATTAAGAACGGCTCGATCTTTGCGGACTCCCCCCTTGGTCTCGATAAGTGGCTGGTTGCCATATGGATAATTGTGACCTGCAAGAACGGTGTCAGCAGTTACGAGATTTCCCGTGCGCTGCACGTGAGCCAGCAGAGCACTTGGTTCATGCTCCATCGCATTCGCTTGGCCATGCAGGACCAAGACGGCGGACAACTTGACGGCGAAGTAGAGGTTGACGAGACCTTCATCGGCGGAAAGGCCCGCAATATGCACGCGCACAAGCGTGCTGAAAAAATCACAGGCACAGGCGGAAGCGGAAAGGTTGCCGTCGCCGGACTCCTGGCCCGGCACGGCCATGGCGGCAAGAAGCACAGCACGGTGCGGACCCAAGTCGTGAACACTCGCAAGCGCGTGGAGCTTGATCCGCTCGTCCACAAGCACGTCAAGCCTGGTTCGGCAATCATGACGGACGAATTGAAATCCTATGATGCGCTTGCCCCGGACTACGTGCACAACGTCATCAACCACGCGGAGAAGTACGTAGAAGGCAACGTCCACACCAACGGGATGGAGAACTTTTGGTCTCTGTTGAAGCGCTGCATCCGTGGAACCTACGTAAGCGTCGAGCCGTTCCATCTGTTCCGCTACCTCGACGAAGAGGCGTTTCGGTTCAACGAACGCGAGCACGAAGACGGCGACCGTGGCCGCTTCGTCAAGGTGTGCCGTGCGATCTTCGGCAAGCGCCTGATGTACAAAGAGCTGACCGGCAAAGTCGCGATGGCTACGACGTGATGCACCGAAACGGCCACGCGAGGGAAGGGGCAAGCGTATCAAGACAACACCCGCTGGATGATGAGCTTTCCGGCTAGTTTGATTGCTTCTACTGACACCTCAAGCCCCTTCTCCCTGATCGTCTTTCTGATGTTGTTCCACATGCCCTGATCCCGCATGTTGTCTAACAATTCATGCCCTTGCCACGTAAGCCGTGACGCCATGCCGAAGCCGGAGCCACCCAGACCAGAGGTGCAATCAGCCTCAATCAAGCCCGCCTCGCTGAGCAGCTGCATCTGATACGTGACATTCTGTTCATCGAATCCCGGAATCTGCCCAGCGCAAAGCACGCTAGTCGAATCGCCAAGCGCTTCCAATTGCAATAAGATCTGGCGCACACATTCCCAATCGCGCTTCATTTCTTGTTTCCCTTTTTGCGTTGTCGTTTCTTCCGTACCCGCTCTTTCAGGTACTCTGCTTGACGGCGCTCCAACTCGGTCTTCGGTATGGTGAATAGGTGCCGTGCCAGATTCTCAAACCGCTCACGCGGCGTATCGCCGGGCACCACTTGAAACTGCATTCGTGGTCGGCTCATAACTTCCTTGTCCGTTTCTTCTTGCCGTCGATCTTATCAGCCCCAAATTTGTTGAGGAGTGTCTCGCGATTCTTATTGAGCCATTGAAGCATTGTGGTGGAAAACATCGGCGCGATACCATCGGCGACGATTCCGCCCCGTATGATGCTGTAATAATCTTCCGCAATGGCCTGACCACGAAAACGATTGGTAATAACCGAACAGCACACATCCGCTAGCTGAAGCCCGCGTGATTCCTTGGAGTCGCCGAAATAGATGGGGTCAATGATGGGCGTTTGGTGCGGCCGAACGGTTGGGTCACCCATCAGGCGGTCTATCATATCCTCGGGGACATGCGGTAGCTTGTCCACCTGCGTAAATTCCCCAAGATCTCTCAACCGGCTCCTATTCGCCGCCTCGTACCCACTCTTGTCGGAAATCCACAAGACGCGCTCGTTTGGAAAGGCCGTCACGATCAGCTTGTCCACCAAGTCCATGCAAATATGAAATGCGACCTCTTGGGGTGACCATGGCGTCGCATCTGGAGCGATAAGCTCCGCCGCGCGCATACCTGCACGGTCGCAGGCACCGTAAAATACAAAAAGCGAATTGTCTGGAATTGTCTGCAGGACGCCCCTTAGAAGCCTGTCAGCCTGCGCTCGTTGGCGTCCGTTTCGCAATGCGCCAAATAACTTTCTTCCCTTAAATTCATATTCGGGTGAAGGCGCGAGCTTGTCGAGGGCCGCAGCCATCGGTTCCCACTGCGTGTCCATGTTGAACATCAACGCCGTCACAACGGTAAGCGGCTCTATGGCCTCATCGCCCGTGCCCGATTCATCCGAGAAAACGACGCGCATGTTCGGGTCGATCCCCCTAGGCCTTCCAGCTGAAAAGACAACGCGCATGATCACACGCGAGCCACAACGGATGGCAAACGAAGTTGCTGTCGAGACAGCTCTCATTCCAGGCCCCTGCCATAATCGCCACCATCGCACACCTTCCCAGGTGAGTCAACTTGGTTGTTACCCTGATTTGTCCAGCGCGGCGGGCGTTCGCCTCAATGTTATCGCTGCGGATTCGGCGTCGATTCCCTACGTTGCGGCGCTCACCCTGCAGGACGCGGCAAGCCATGCTGCCTCGGCAACCCAGACCATCAACGTCAGCGGCGCACAAACGATTGATTTCTGGTTTTCCAGCTTCGCGGGGGTACAGCTGACCAACATTTTCAGCGTGCAACTTGTCGTTGATCCGAACACGGCCGGCGATATGGAGTTCACGGCAATCGACACTTTTCCCCCCCCAACTCCTACGCCCACCAACACGCCGACCACTACACCGACCCAGACGCCAACCTGCACGGCAACCAACACACCGACATCTTCACCAACCCAAACGCCGACCCGCACGCCGACCAATACGCCGACGTCTTCACCAACCCGGACGCCGACCCGCACGCCGACCAATACGCCGACGTCTTCACCAACCCGGACGCCGACCAACACTCCGACCACTGCGCTGACGGGTACCCCCACCTCCACACCGACCATAACGCCAACGCCGGTCCCGACCGGAACTGCGAGCAATACGCCGACCAACACGAACACGCCAACCAACACACCGACGCAGCCGCCGACGAGCACGCCGACCGTGACGCCGACGGGTACCCCCACCTCCACACCGACCATAACGCCAACGCCGGTGCCGACTGGAACTGCGAGCAACACGCCGATTAACACGAACACGTCAAGCAACACACCGACGCAGACGCCGACGAGCACGCCGACCACGACGCCGACGGTAACCCCGATCTGTTACGGTGCCCCGGTGGGGACCAGTTGCGACGATGGCATCTTCTGTAATGGCGCCGATACTTGCGATGGAGCCGGCAACTGCGTGCACAGCGGCGACCCGTGTGCCGCCGGATCTCAGTGCGCCAACGTGTGCAACGAAGCGGCCCACAACTGTTTCGTGCCTTCCGGTACCACGTGTGACGACGGCATATTCTGCAACGGGACCGACACCTGCGACGGTAACGGATCCTGCGCAATTCACTCCGGTGACCCGTGTCCCGGTACCGAGTGCAACACCTGCAACGAAGGGGCGAAGGACTGCTTGACGCCGTTCAACACCTGCTGCACGGATGACGGCAACCCGTGCACGAGCGACATCTGTGACGGCAATGGTAGCTGTACCCACCCGGCGCTACCCGACACGGACCACGACGGGATTTGCGACGCGATGGACAACTGCCCGACGGTTTACAATCCAGACCAGGCGGATTGCGACTGTAATGGGTTCGGTGACGTGTGTGACCTGAAGTTCCAGAACATGATCCTGCGGCGGGCGGTGTCGGCGACGCGTGCGAACGGGCGGGGTCAGATTGTGGCAAAGGTGGTGACGGCCGAGGTCAGCACAGACCTGCAGGCGTGCCTGCTGACAAACACGGTGACGGTGGACCTGAGCGACAATGCGGCTTTCCACACCGAACTGAGCCTGACCGGGTGTAGCCAGAGGACTCACAACTCCTACATCAAGTGCAAGAGTGCTGATGGCTCGACGGTCGCGGTTTTCTCACCGGTGCAACGGGCTAAATTGTACCGTCTGGTGTTATACCAGCTAAACTTAAACAGTACGGAGACGACTCTCAGCGTACCGACGGCACCGAGTCGCGCGGTGGTGCACGCCTGTGGCGTAGATCACGGCGCCACGATCAAGCGGTGCCGGAACCTGGGTGGGGACACCACGTTGCGGTGTGATGCCGGAAAGGTGGCAACGTGCGTGCCGATGGCGACGCCGTGTACGCCGCCCCCGCGACCGACACCGACACCGGCGTGTATTCGCCCGTAATGGGTGGTGATATATCCGCAGAGCCTGTTCCGTTGCTCGGCTCTGGCTGCTGCCAGCGCTTCGGCTGCAGGCTCGGCGGGCGCCTTCACCGCCCTGAACCAGCCGACGGTCGGTGAGTGATCGGCGGACGATCGACTCGCCGTGGGAGTCATTCTGTCATCAACCGCGTACCGTTTCTGGCCGCTGGACCGTAGCTTGTGATTGTCTTGACAAGTCTCTCACGGCCGAGGAGTACTACTTGCATGCACACCGAAAGCCCGGGCGTCGCCCTCGAACGCGATCTCGACTTCGCCATCGCGGCGGCCCGCGCCGCCGGCGAGCGAGTCATGGCGCTGCGTGCCAGCGGCCGATGGCAAGGATCTGTCCTTGCGGACATCGGTGACCAAGCCGCCGACGGATGGCTGCAGGGCCTGATCCGCGGTCGCTACCCCGCCGATGGCCTGCTGAGCGAGGAGACGGCCGACTCCGCCGATCGTCTGTCCCGCAGCCGCTGCTGGATCGTCGATCCGCTTGACGGGACGCGCGAGTTCAGCGACCTGCGCGCCGACTGGGCGATCCACGTGGCACTCACCATCGCTGCCCGCTGCGCGGTCGGCGCGGTCGCGCTGCCGGCAGAAGGGCGTTTGCTCTGGGGCATCGCAGTCGAGGGGCACCAGCGCGCCGGCCTGGAGGGAGAGGGTTGCTTGCTGGGCGGTAATGGGCCGGCGCCCGCCACGCCGCGCGTGCTCGTCTCGCGCAGCCACACGCCCGACTGGGTCGGACGTTTCTGCCAAGCGCTCGGAGCCGAGCCGCCGCTCCCCTGCGGCAGCGCGGGGTACAAGACCGCCCGCATCCTGCTGGGCGCGGCCGACGTCTACGTACACAAGACCGGCCTCAAGGAGTGGGACACCTGCGCCCCGGAGACGGTGGCGCGCGCGCTCGGCTGGACCGTGTGCCGGTTGCGGGGAGAAGAACATCGCTACAACCAGCCCGATCCGCGCAATCACGAGCTGGTCGTCTGCCGGCCGGCGTGGAAGGACCGGGTCCTCGGTGCGCTGGCGAGATGCGGGGCGCTCAACGCCTGAACGCGTCGCGCGCTGGTCTTGTCCGATTGCGGTGCACGCTTCCAGGCTGATCCCCGCCTCGTAGAGATGGCGCGTGAGGAGTCGGCATGAACCGCTGAAACAGGGACTTCCGGGTCGCTGATCGCAAGATGGAAGAGCCGCGCTTTACGTTTCCCATTTTCCGTTTTACGTTCACTCTCCCGATGCGCCGACTGCTGCTCTCTTTTGTGTGTCTCGCACTCGTGCTGGGCGGAGCCGCTGCATGGCTCTGGCACGATCTCAACTCTCCCGTGCTCCTGCCGTCCGGCGGTGCACTGGTTTCGATCGCCCCGGGCGAGCCCTTCCGCAGCGTAGCCGCGCGCTTGCAGGCTGCGGGCGTCGTGCGCCACGCGTGGGTGCTGCGCGGGTGGGCACGCTGGAAGGGACTCGATCGGCTGGTGCGCAGCGGCGACTATCGATTCGCAGAGCCGCTCTCGCCACGCGACGTGCTCGCGATCCTCCGCTCGCCGACCGCAGCGTTACACCGCGTGACGATCCCTGAAGGCAGTACGGTGAGCCAGGTCGTCTCGTTGTTCGCCAACGCGGGGTTTGGTGGGCCCGATCAGTTTCTGTGTCTCGCCCACGATCCTGATTTCTTGCTTGGGCTCGACATGCCGGCCACGGGGATCGAGGGCTACCTGTTTCCGGATACCTACGCTTTCGCGTGGAGCGCGGCGCCGAACGCCATACTGAGGACCCTGGTCGCAGGTTTCCGAGAGCGCGCCGGTGGCCTGGAAGCACGCCAGCGCGCGGCCGGCCTCAGCGAGCACGAGATGGTCACGCTGGCCTCGCTCATCGAGAAGGAAACCGGCACCGCCGCGGAGCGACCACTGGTGTCCGCGGTATTCCACAACCGCTTGCGTCTCGGCATGCCCTTGCAGTCTGATCCGACAGTTGTCTACGGGCGTAACGTACACGGCACGCCGACAGCTGCGGACCTGGCAATCGAATCGCCGTACAACACCTACCTGCACCCGGGCCTGCCGCCCGGGCCTATCTGCAATCCCGGCTTGGCTGCGCTCGAAGCGGCGCTCAGCCCGGCAGACGTATCCTACCTGTATTTTGTATCGCGAAACGATGGAACGCACGTGTTCTCGCACACCCTCGAAGAGCACAACCGCGCCGTCGCCCAATTCCAACGTGCCGCGAAACGCAACGGGCCGTGACCGGGGTGCTGCACGCTGCGCAGATCAGCTTGGCTCTCCCGCCAGCTGTCATCCCGTCGATCAAGGACGCAGCCCGACACACGGCGCATGATCCGCCGTCGCGGTTCTGCCGACCCTAACACTCTTTCCAGACCTGACCCTGGCCGCGAAAGTGCCTGTGGCGCCTTCTGTGAGGGAATCTCTGGAAATCAACCCCCTTTGACTCTACCCAATCCATTCCACAATCGTCGCCTCGCCCTGTCCTACCCCCACACAAAGCGTAGCCAAGCCATAATACGGGCGCTTCTCTTTCGGGGCACGGCGGCCCATCTCATGCACCAGGGTGGTCATTAGGCGCGCCCCGCTGCACCCCAGCGGATGCCCTAAGGCAACGGCCCCGCCATTGACGTTGGTGATCTCGTGCCGGAAACCGAGTTCCTTCATCACCGCCAGAGATTGAACGGCAAAGGCCTCATTGAGTTCAATCAGGCCGATATCAGCCAGGGTTAGGCCGGCGCGCGACAAAGCCTTCCGTGTGGCCGGGATCGGGCCGAGGCCCATGACCCGCGGCTCGACGCCCGCAGCTGCCGAGGCCACGATCCGCGCCAGGGGCTTCACGCCCAGTTCTTTGGCCTTGCGGTCGCTCATCAACAGCACAGCGGCCGCTCCATCATTAATGCCCGAGGAGTTGCCTGCCGTCACGGTTCCACCCTGCCGGAACGCCGGGCGTAGCTTGCTCATAGCTTCCAGTGTCGTATCGGATCGAGGGTGCTCATCCCGGCTGACCAAGAGCGGCTCTCCCTTCTTCTGTGGGATCGGGACAGGAACAATTTCCTCGGCCGACTTTCCAGACTCAATCGCGGCCACTGCCCGCCGATGGCTCTCCAACGAAAATCGGTCTTGCTCTTCGCGGGAGATGGAACGGGTGAGTTCGTAAAGGTTTTCCGCGGTCTCCCCCATGGCATCCATACCATACATTTCTTTCATCCGGGGGTTGGGAAAGCGCCAGCCTATGGTGGTGTCCCACATGGTAGCGTTCCCGAAAGCCCATTCCGGGCTGGTCTTGGCCACGGCATAGGGGGCACGGGTCATACTTTCCACACCTCCGGCAACGTACACATCCCCCTCGCCGACTTTTATGGCTCGAGCGGCAGCATTTATCGCTGCCAGTCCGGATGCGCAGAGCCGGTTGAAAGTTACGGCTGCAACGGATACCGGGAATCCGGCCAGCAGCGTGGCCATGCGGGCAACGTTTCGGTTATCTTCTCCGGCCTGGTTCGCGCAGCCCATGTACACTTCCTCCACCAGAGCCGGGTCCACTTTCGCGCGTTTTACCACCTCGGCCAGTACCAAGGCAGCCAGGTCATCAGTCCGCACATTTTTCAAAACGCCTGCGTGACGGCCGATAGGGGTCCTCACAGACTCTACGATTACAGCTTCAGTCATGTAGCGTCCTCCCTTCAAGAGGGTACCGTTGCGGTGAATCTTGACGTGATTCACACGCTGCGTCCAGCCCTTTGCGGCTGGGTATGGGTCTGTTTGAAGTTCGGCGGTACAAATCGGTGGCACCGGGCTCCGTCCCACAAGCGCTAACCTAACTGGCCGCGCTTCAACCAAGGTCGCCGTGGTCCGATGCTCTCTACGCTGAAGGCGTTATGCAACATAGCCCAGGGTTGCCGTGTTTTTTGGCGGCTACCCTGGGGCGATAGTCGCCACAGTTGCAAGGATCAGTCTTCCAACCACCAGCGATTTATCTCGAGCTCGACGGCGGCGAAAGGCTCGGCGCGTACGCGCTCGCTGCCGGCGTGTGTGCTGCCCACAACCCAGTGGCCGTTGTCGAGCCGGTAGACCTCGAGGGTCTTGGCTAGGGGGTCGACAAGCCACAGATGCCCGACCAACTCGCGCGCATAGATGCGCATCTTGTGCACCCGATCCGCGCCGGCCGTCGTTGGCGACACCACCTCGCAGACCCAGTCGGGCGCCTGCGTGAACGCAGCGATTTTTGGGGGCCAATTGATTTGACAGTCAGCGGAAGCGGAAATCGAGTTGGAAATCGTAGAGCCAGGGGATGCGAGGGCAGACGTTTTCGGAGCGGAGTTTGGCGGGAAGGTTCTCGTAGTGGTGGCGGAGACGTTCGACATCGGGAGCGTTGTAGTAGGTGACGAGGATTGTGTCCTCGTTGACACGGATGTCCCCATCGAGTCCCTGGAACAGGGCGCTGGCGAGGTGGGATGCGTCCCAGCCGGAGATCGGGGGCAGGAGGCGACGGCGCAGCTGGTGGATGACGCTCTGGGCGATCAACGCCATGGTCATTTGCCCGTAGCGGATATTGAGGTTGAGGGTTCCCCCGCGCTGCCAGCCAAGAGCTTGATTGGCGTTGAAGAACTCTTCGATGTGCCAACGTTTGGGGTAGTCGAGGGTGAGGGCATCGAGTTCATCTCCGTGGGTGGTGGAAAGGAAAGCTTTGAAGCGCCACTGCCCGGGATCTTCGCCCAGACGTTGAACGAGTTGGGAGAAGGGACCGGCGTGGCTGGCCGTCAGGGTGTAGGGCAGTGTGGTGGTGGCATAGCCGGCCCACCTGCGGGTGAACTGTTCGGGCGGGATCGCCCGCAGGCGCTTGTCGAGGGAAGCTCGCTGGGGCAGTGGAACCAAGAGGTCGAAGTGGGTTTGTTCATGGATGTGCTCGATGAGCTTGACGGAGAAATGTTCACAATCGGCGAGGACGGTGGGCGCTGTGGTGGTGGCAGTGGAGTCGAGGATGGCGGCGGCCATGTCGAGTAACTCTGGGGTGGCTTGCGTCACCGAGCGCGCCGCGGTGGCGGTGGTAAAGCACAGGGGCTGGTGGCTCTCGGCATCGAGGGCAAAGAAGGTCTGGGCGATCTTGCTCGGTTTGGATTGCGGGCTCTTCTGGTGGCGGCGCATTTGCCGCTTGCTGTAGCTGCGCACGCGGTGGGGATCGACCGCGAGCAGCTTGCCGCCGAAGTCGCCGCCCGCGCGGCGCAGTTTGCCGAGGGCGATTTGGAGGCCTTGCGCCTCTCCTACCGTGTGCGCCGCCAGCAGATCGTGGATGGCCTGGTCACTGCCGACGTAGGGCAGGCCGTTGGTGAGTTCGAACCCCTTTTGCGACAAACACCGCTTGGCGCGGATGCCCGTGGTGCACAGCGCGGCCTCATGAACCAACTGCAGGGCCAAGCGGGGCTCGACGTGTTCGGGCCCGCCCGCACTCCAGGCGCGGAGCAGGTCCCACGTGCCCAGACGCAAGTGCTCGGGGACCAGCAGCCACAGTCCTACCATGTTGCCGCTGACTTTATCCGCCAGCAGTTGGCGTACTTCGCGTTCGAGACTGCGCGGGGTGGCGGACTTCAGCTGCACGCGTTGTTTGGTGTGCTGGGTCTCAATCAGCTTCTGCGGCCCGGGCCGATAGGAGTAGAGTTTTTTTTTGCAAGCCAAAACTCTCGATGATCCGCTGCACACTGCGGATGCTGATCGCCAACCCGCTCTGCACAAGCATTTGGGCGATGACCTCGGCGGACGCCTCCGCATCGAGAAAGCGGTGACGGATCACCTGGCGCACGACCTCGTCGGTGCGCCGGTAGTTGGTCTTGGGCCCGCGCTTCTGGCTCAACAAGGCCAGGGCCCCCCTCTCGATGAATGCCGCCCGCAGTTGGAAATAGCGCTGCTTGCTGAAATCGAACTTCGCCGCCGCGGCACACGGCCCCACCCCCTCACACTCTCCCTCGATGAGCATCAACAGCTTGCGCGTGATTTCATCATCGTCGGGCACCAACAACGAGCCCGCAGTCCCTACCACCGACCGGCTCACGAAATCGAATGAGACCATCCCCTCTTCCTCCTGCCGCACGTCTGCGATCTTCTAGCACACGCGGGGGCGGTAGTCTAATCAAATATGGCGGAATTGAGATGAGCGACCAGGCTATCATCCCGCATGATCAGCTGCTACATCACTGCTTCACGGGAGAGTACCGCCATATTTAATTAGAGATATCGTTGCTGTCTGCGCGAAACGGCACCGACTGTGTGGATCAGAGCCACGGCAAAGTCCGGTGGCCCGGCATCGCCGCGCCGCCCGAGAATCGACTTCTCGGCCTACCAACGGCGGAACTCATCTGCAGCAGGGCCACGGCAGAGTCGTCGCGACCACCCGCCGGAGAATGCAATTCTCCGGCTACGGTGCAAAGAAGTCTGCGGAAGAGGACTCGACCCGCTGGAGACCCGTGGTCTGGTGTGGATACTCTTGCAACGTGGACAAATCATCAGGCCCCCAAAAATCGCTGTGAACGCGGGAACGTTTGGCAGCACTGGCATCTTCTCTCGCCGCCAGCCGGCCACATCGGAGACGATGACGTCGGCCTCGAGATGCAATTCCGGCTCGAACAGAATCCACCATCCGCCTGGTTTGCCGGGCCCGTTGGGCGGACCGTCAAAACGTCCCCAGAGATCACCGCCAACACCGGAAGCCGCACGCGCGTGGGGCGAAGCAGGGTGGGGCGTGGCGTACAGCTCGCCGTCGAGGATTTCGGCGACCATGGTGTCGGGGACCTTGAGCAAGTCCTCGTAGGTGGCGGGGCGCCGCGCAGGCTCCATCGGTGATTGTGTAGCACGACCGTCCGAGGCTCTCCAGCACGATCAGCGGTGAGCCGGACCCGACGCGCTCACGGCGGAGGAGGCGCACCGTCTCATCCTGCGCTACGCGGTCCCCTTCCTGCTGCATTGCGTCGCTGGCGACGACCGCTTCGACGCGTTTCTCGCTCCCGACGCGGCACCACCTGGAGTGATCTTCACCGCCGACACCGGTGGGAGTTCAACCAGCACGCCGACACCGGCGCCGTAGGTAGGAAGACGGCGACGGGCCCTTTTCCTTCGTCATGGAGATGGACACGACCGTTGATGGCGGCGGCCGCCGCGTCAGGTCCCTTCCTCTGTTGCCACTTCCGGCAACGGAGGAAGGTCAGGATGGAGGCCGGTCAGCGGAGCATGTGCTTCGGCCGCTGGCTCACAGTTTGTGATGATCAGCCGAAGACGTTCCGCCCATTTCAGCCGTACCCTCCGCGTCACGGTCACATGGCGATCCAGTACTACTCAGAAATCGTGGCGCAGGATTTCCGTCCCGCGCCGGCAGATCTCGCGGGCGTAGTCGGTCCAGCGGCCCTGGCCCCAGTAGCGATAACAACTGGTCTGCGCGACCAGGTTGATGGAACAGGGCGTTGCGGTAGGCGTGGCTGCGCCGGTCCACCGTGCGGCCGTCGAGTTTTTCGTGGAACAGCGCGCTGAGCTTGTTCATCGGGTCGAGCACGTTCTCGTAGCCGCGCACCCAGCTCAGGTTGTTCGTCCACGAGCCGCCGTCCATGTGGAAGCGGTGATCGCTGCGCTTGGCCTCCTCGATGGCTGTGGCGACCGTCTCCGGCGTGGGCTTGTCGCCGACGCGCTGCCAGAGCGCGTGTTGGTGCAGCGGCTGGATCGGCGCGAAATCCTCGTCCGTCAGACCCGGCTGCGCCGAGCAGCTCGAGGTACTCGGTGCCGTTGAGGCCGACGACGCCTTCGGTGCCGAGTTCCGTGCCAGACCTGTTTGTAGTTGCCGCGGGAACTCGTTCATCATCACGCCGCCGTTCTCGCCGTCGCTGATCTGCGAAGCCAGCGGCGGGACGCGGCGCCCGGCCAGCTCGCGCGGGTGCAGGCCCTTTGGCCTCGTAGAACGGCTGCATCTGCGCCGACGAGCTTGGTGTCGGAACCCTGCGTCTTGATGAGCGCGATGATGGAGACTTCCTCGCCGCGCGCTGTTGCGCGCGACCAGCCGGCGCGGCAGGTAGCGCTCGCGCAGACCCTGGCCATCGAGCTCCTCGACGGTGTGCTCCTGCACGAGCAGCCATTGATAGCCGCACTCGCGCAGTGCTTTGACGTATTCGAAACACACGTCCGGGATGATTCGGGCAGGTGCATCTCCGGCGGCGAGAATCCGCGCACGCGCGCCAGCGCGTCCCAGCCGAAGATCGCCGCAAAATGGTGCTGCCAGGCGCGCATGTGCAGCTTCAGATCGGGGACCGGCGTCGACGGCACGACGGCGTGGCCCCACATCGTGCCGAGCCATTCGACGCACGGCCAGTAGCGGTCGTCAGTGCACGATCGTCTTGAGGTTGTCGAGGATGTCGCCGCGGCCCATCTGCCGCAGCCCGAACAGCAGCGTCGCCCGAATAATCGAGCATGACGCGCGGCTGGCGCCCGGCGTCGACCAGCTCGCGGATGAAATCGGCGATGCGGCTGTAGCACCAGGCGAAGACGCGGCGCGTCGTGAATGTCGTGGACGTGCTGGTGCTCCATCATGTATTGCAGGTTGCCGATGATCGGAGCGCTGCGCAGATCGCCGTCTGCCGAGGATCAACGGCTGGTGCATGTGCAGCGCCGATGGCGAACGCCGACTGCAGCCGGTCGGCGCGCATCGGCGTGCGGCTCAAATAGACCGGCTCGCGGTGGCGCGTGACCGCCGCGACCTGGTCGTCCCAGCCGCAAATGTTGGGACGCCGTTGATGATTTCAGATATCCGATCCATGTCTCATGTTCCTCTTTCAGATTCCGCTGCTCTCGCGGGTCCCGCCGCCGGCCACGGTTCGTAGTCGGAGCGGTAGACGCGGTAATCGAGCCTCGGGAAAATGTTGTCTTTGTGTTCCACGGTGGCGAGCCAGCCCTCGTGTACGGTGCCGGCCTTGAGCATCTCGAAGAGCTGGTTGAACCGCAGCAGGTGGTCCGTCGTCCGCTGCGCGGCATACGGCACCACCGTGCCCCGGGTCATGATGAACGCCCAGTCGCTGGCCTGGGCCAGCAGCAGCTCCCGCGCCGCCTGGTCGAGCGCGCGGCGCTGCAGGCCGCCGGCCGCGGGAAACTCGGCTGCCAGCTCGACCATGCGGTCCGCGGCGGCGTGCAGGTGGCGGTACACCCAGTCGTTGGCCCCGTTGACCCAGACATCGTTATAACCCTTGTAGCCCCAGCTCGACGCGCTCGGCATCTCGACCTGGTTGACCGGATACTCCGCCAGGTATTCGGATGGAGTGATGAGCCGCACGGTGTCTTGATCGCACGCGATCTTACGGACGAGGAAGTCAAGCCACTCGGGTCCCTCGAACCACCAGTGTCCGAACAGCTCCGCGTCGTAAGGCGCGACGACGATCGGCTTACGGCCCATCCAGCCGCGCAACCCCTCCACCTGACGCTGCCGGTTGAACATGAAGTTGCCGGCGTGGGCGGCCGCCTTGTGCGAGGGCCAGCTTGCGCGCGTAAGGTTCCTTCCGCTCCGTAGGGCCGGTGACCCGGTTGTACTTGATGCCCGTGTTGACGCGGATGCCGTCCTGGTGGATGTAGGGCCGGATGTAATCTAAATCGAGATCGAATCCCATGTCGCGATAGAACTCCCGGTAGTCGAAGTCGCCGGGGTAGCCTTCGACCGAGCTCCAGACTTGTTTGGACGATTCATTATCACGGGCAAAGGCCGCAACGCCGCTCGGGCAGTAGAGCGGGGCGTACGGGCCGTAGCGCGTTCGGCTGGCGGCGTGATGGATCGCCGTGCGTGTCCACGAAGAAAAACCGCAGACCGGCCTCTCGTACCACGGCGTCCAGACCCGGATAGAAACCGCACTCCGGCAACCAGATGCCGCGCGGCCGCGCAGCCGAACACGTCCGTATAGTATTGCGCCCCGACGAGGATCTGCGCGCGCACCGCTGCCGGGTTGACGCACAACACGGGCAGGAAGCCGTGCGTGGCGGCGCAGGTAATGATCTCCAGCTTGCCCGCCCGCTGCAGCCGAGCGAACGCCCCTACCAAATCCATCTTCCACCGCTGCGTGTAGTCCGACCGAGCCGCGAAGAACCGCTTGCGGTACATCACTGCGGTGTCGTGGAATTGCGGCAGGTGTCGCGTCCGTTCGACTTCCTTTTCGGCCAGCTCGCACAGCAGATCGAGGTGCGCGGCGTACCGTCGGCGGAGCAACTCGTCGTTGAGCATCGAGACCAGCGGCGGCGTGAGCGACAGGGTCAATCGAAAATCAATACCGTCGTCGACCAGCCCTTCCATGACCCACAGCAGGGGGATGTACGTCTCGGTAATCGCTTCGTAGAGCCAATCTTCCTCCAGAAAATCTTCGTGCTCGGGATGGCGCACGAACGGAAGGTGGGCATGCAGCACAAACGACAGATACCCGAGCGGCACGCCCCGCTGTGCTCCCACTGGATTCCTACCCCTGCAGTGGCAAGGCCAGCCGCACGCTGAACGTGCCGTCGCTGTTCACCTTCAGCCACTGGCCGTTCAGTTGGACCGCCTGGTCCGGCTGGGCGCGGCCCGAGATGACCACTTCGGCGTTCAGCTGCAGGTCCACACCCGCTCGGCCTGCGGGCGCCCAACTACCGCTGCCAAAGCTGTTGAGCACCGGTGAGGAAGGCTCGTGGACTTCGTGCCACGCACTGCCGGGCCTCGCTTCGCCGGGCCCATCCTGAGAAACCGCCCGCGCCGGTGCCGCCGCCGTGGGAGACGCGGGCTGCCCCTCGGGCTCCGCGCCCCCTTCGACCGGGCTCAGGACAGGCTTCGAGACGCCGCCAGAAGAGGGCAGCTCCTCAGGGCGAGCGGTGCTGTTGTTGTTTTGAAAAGACACTTCCCGCTCACCCTGAGGAGGTCCCTTCTTTTGGGACCGTCTCGAAGGGTGCGGTTCCCGTTTGTCGACAGCCCCTATTGCGGGGGAAGAGCCGACAGCAGCCACGGGCGGCTTACTAGGAGGCGGAATTGTGGCGCGCTCGACCTTGTCGAAGACCCCCTCGACATGCAGCCACGCGGGTTGGTAGCGCGGCGACTCATCCGCACGCGGTGTGTGCACGAAGTTGGAGCGGCACGCCCCCTCGAACCGGCCGCTGGGCGCTAGGGCACCGAGATCAGCACAGTAGGTCTTCTCGCTCGACCACAGATTCACGTACCAATTGTTCGCGATCAGGTCGACGGGTTGATCGAAGTGACCGTGCGCGTTCGTCCCGTCGAAAGTCATGTACGTCACATCATAGAACCGCAATACCCAATGCGCGGAGACGCGCTCGGAGCCGAGGCGGGCCAGCGCAGCCTCCTGGTCGGGCGGGGTGACTTCCCAGTAGGCATGAATCCAGAAAGGGTCGATTCCCATGAGCGTCAGCCGCGTTCGCCCATAGATCGAGGGCAGCTCGGTCAACTCTTTCAGTTCAGGCAACAGCGTCATATCCGAATTCGAGACAGTACGGGACCGCGTCCTCGACTGCGAACGGATTGCGGCGATCAGTTGGTCCTTCGACATGCGGTGGCGTCCGCGGAGGCTGTGCTTCCCGGCGAGTGCAAGCAGTTGTCGGCGCGTCCGACTCCGGAGCTGGGCCTCATTCATGAGCTGATCCCCCCTCTCAGGCTCACGATCGGTAGCAATTCAGCGTCTGCTCAGCAATGCTGTCCCACGTGAAGACGGTCTCGGCGGCAAGGCGGCCGTTGCGGCCCATCCAGCGAGCCCACTCGAAGTTGGTGAACAACGTCCCCAATCCCCAACCCACAGAGTTCACCGTTGGGTAGATCTTCAACCCGTTGACTTCATGCCATACGAACTCCCCGGGGCCACCGTTCTGCGAGGCGACCACCGGCTTGCCGGCAGCCCACGCTTCGAGGATGGTGATCCCGAACGGCTCATTACGACTGGGAACGCACACGACATCGGCGGCCTTGTACAGGTCCACAAGCTCGTGGCCGTTCCGGTAGCCGAGAAACCGGGTGGCATGGGCCACCCCTAATTGGTGGGCGCGATGTTCGAGGCCGCCGCGCATGTGGCCGTCGCCGACGAAAACGACCTTCCCGTGCGGATAATAGCGCAGGAGGCCGGGGACGGCTTCCAACAGGAGATCAGGGCCCTTCTGCACGCACATGCGGCCACTGAACAAGACCATTGGGTCTATCGGACCAATCCCGTACCGGCTCCTGATGGCGCTCGGATCAATCCAGCCGTCGAACTTATTCACCGTGACGCCGTTGTAGATCATCCAGCACTTCCAGTCGGGCAGGTTGTACATCCACTGCAGCTCACCCTTCAGGGCGTGGCTGACCGCAATGACGCGGTCGGCGCAAAACGTCCCGTGGCGCTCGTGGTCACGGATGCGCTGCGAAGTGCCGTTCCAAAAATGATTGCCGGAGCGCCCGTACTCGGTCGAATGCATCGTGAGGACGAAGCGGTGATCGGGACGGCCTTCCTTGATCCACACCATGGCGTTTGACGCCAACCAGTCGTGCGCATGGACGACGTCGAAGTGACCGATGTGGTCCTCCGTTTGGAAGAAGTGCCAGACGAAGGCGCGACACACCTCTTGGATTTCGCCGACAAGATCGCCGTTCGTGGCATGGGCGCAGAAGTGATGCCAGACCCCGTCGATCTGGCGCACACTACTACCGCCGTAGCCGGGCCGGGTGAAAACGTGCACTTCGTGTCCTTTTCGGTGCAGTGCCGCCGCCAGCTCCGTCGCGTGGGCGGCAACGCCGCCGACGGGGACGGAATGCAGCGTCTCCCATGAGAAAATTGCAACTCGCATGTACTCCTCTGCGCTCCAGGTGTCAGAGGTCAGCCCTGACCCTGAGCAAAAATGCTTTTCGCCTATGAACTGACCGGTTCCGCGAGCGGGCGGCGTTCGCAGGACATATTGTCTTTGTCAAACTAAAGGATAGCTGTTCCCTGCCACTGATCAAGATGGGGCTGACGGGAAAGCAGCCTCCCGGAAGGATGGTTGGTGGTACGGTCCTGAAGGGTAAGTGCACCGGAGCTACGAAGAGGCCAAGCCGTTTCTCAGCCAGAAGCGTAGCTTGCTCGAACCGTGGCTAGCCTTGCGCTTCTCTGAATTGCTGACATAGCTGTTCCGGTTTTCGCCGCATCAGGCGGCCTTCGATGAGATCCGCTATCGGCGCACGGGCTTGCTGGTGGCCCTGGCGCTCATCATGCTGGCCCTGGTCGCGGTGGTATTGATGATCCGCCAGATCGAGCGCCCCGCGCCGCCGTCGACCGGAGGGGCCGGGCGTCCGGAACCGTAGACGCGCTTTGGGTTCGCGGGCCACTGATCATCGAGATATCCGCACCCGAATCGATCATCGCCAACTTGACACGGACGCGGCCGGACCAGAGGACCACCGTCGCAATGCGCCGCGTAATCCACCCCAGTGTGCCGGCCGCTCAGCGCCACGGCGTTAGCCAGACTTCGTTGCGTTGTGGTATGAATGAGTTATTGTCGTCGGGTGGCGGACTATCGGGTCGTAACGCTCCAGGACAAGGTTACGATCCACAACGCCTTCCCGGATCGGCGGTTCAAACATGAAACTGAACTACTATCCCGACACGGATTCCCTCTATATCGACTTGTCCGAGCAGACCAGCGTCGAGAGCCGGGAGATCTCCGAGGGGGTGGTGCTTGACTACGACGTTGACGGCAATCTCGTTGGCATTGACATCGACAACGCCAGCGCCAAAGTCGAGCTCCACAAGCTCACGGTCAGTAAGCTACCGGCCTCTGTCGAAACCATTGCTGGCTAACAAATAGCGGCTTGGAGCGGCCGTACGTCGCGGGCGACGGGGAAAAACGCATGGGGACGTGGTTTCATTTGTTTCATCTTCGGCCGTAGGTGAGGCGGATGAAGCCACCTTCCGCAGAGCCCGATGCTGGATCTGCACTCCACGGCGCGCTTGCTAAGCGCGCCCGCGGTGCGGTAGAAGCCCCATAGGAAGTCACCGTTCGTGAGCAGCGGTTCAGTTCAACGGGGCCAGTGTGCTCCGGTGAGCATAACGTTGGGCTTGTCGATGCGGCTCGTGTAAACTGCCGGCGTGATCTACGAGTGGGACCCAGAGAAGGCCAAACGGAACCTGCGTGACCACGGCGTCTCCTTCGAGGAGGGCGCGACGATCTTTCTCGACCCGCTAGCGAAGACCTATCCGGACCCGGATCACTCGAACGAGGAAGACAGGGAGATCACGATCGGCTATTCTACGAACCAACGGCTTCTCTTTGTGTCTCACGTTCAGAGGAGAAATCGTACCAGGATCATCAGCGCGCGGGAGGCGACCCGAAGGGAACGCAAGCAGCATGAAGAAGGCAACGGCGAAGAGAACGAATGACGAATTGCGAGCCGAGTACGACCTGTCGCAGCTGAAGGGCGGAGTGCGAGGCAAGTACTACCGCCAGGCGACTGCAGGCACCAACCTCGTCTTGGTCGAGCCCGAGCTTGCGGAGGTTTTTCCGGACGCCGACTCGGTGAACCGCGCGCTCCGCCTCCTGGTCGATACTGCAGAGGCAGCCGCCACACCGTCACACCGTCGGCGCGCGCCGATCAAGCGGCTCAAGCGGACCGCTTGCTGAAGTGCAGCGCCGTCAGGCCTTGCCGCCGCACGCGACACCGTGACCGAGGTGAGGATGGACCGCAGCGACTGGAATGAACGCTACGCCGCCCAAGAGCTGCTCTGGGGTGCCGAACCGAATCGGTTCCTGGCAGACGAGTTCCGCGAGGTGTCTCCGCGCGGACGGGCATTGGATCTGGCATGTGGCGAGGGCCGCAACGCGATCTGGCTCGCGCAACTCGGCTGGGTCGTCACCGCCGTCGACTACTCCGACGTCGCGCTCGACCGGGCGCGCCGACTGGCTGCGGAGCAGCACGTTGACGTTGAGTGGATCGAGACGGACGTGACGAGCTTCGTTCCGGCGGCCGGCGCCTTCCAGCTCGTGATCATCGCCTACCTCCATTTGCCGGAAACCGGCCGGCGTGCCGTGCTGGCGCACGCCGCGTCGGCGCTGGGCCCAGGCGGCACACTCTTCATGGTGGGGCACGCCCGCCTCAATCTCGCCGAGGGCGTGGGCGGTCCGCGCCAGCCCGAGGTGCTCTGGGAGCCATCGGAGATCCGCCGCGAGGTTGCCACACTCGGACTCACGATCCAACGCGTAGAGCACGTCCGCCGTCCGGTCGAGACGCCCGAGGGAGTCAAGGACGCCATCGACACCGTGCTGCGCGCCGAACGCGCCGCGATCTGAGGGCTGCGCCCCGCGTCCGTGCGGCGGGTCCGCTCCCGTTGGTCGCTACGAACGTCAACGGAGGGCTACCCATCATGCACCGGACGCTCGATTTGATCACAAGCTCTGAGCGCTCAGGATTTCAGTGACCGGCAGCCGAAGGCGTTTGAAATCAGCATCTCCGGCTGCAACACTGCAGTGATGCGTTGGCTTGCAACAGTTGCGGCGACCGCACTGGGGTTCGCCGTCGGGCATCTTGCGTCCATCTCGGCGGCTGACACCGGCCAGATCGCCGCCGGTTACGGTCTGTCGATGTACGGCGACCTCAAGTACGGGCCGGGGTTTACGCATTTCGACTACACCAACCCGCGCGCCCCGAAGGGTGGTGTGGTCAAGCTCGCGGCGGTCGGCACCTTCGACAGCCTGAACCCGTTCATCCTCAAAGGCGTGGCGGCAACCGGCCTCGGCGATACGTTCGAAACGCTGCTGGAGAGCTCCGCCGACGAGCCGTTTTCGGAGTACGGCCTGATCGCCGAGAGCGTCGAAGTACCCGCCGATCGTTCGTGGGTGGCTTTCACGCTGCGGCCGGAGGCGCGTTTCCACGACGGCAAGCCGATCACCGCCGCCGACGTGATCTGGACCTTCGATGCGCTCAAGAACAAGGGGCATCCATTCTATCGTTCCTATTACTCCAGAGTGGCGAAGGCCGAGGAGCTGGGGCCGCGCCAGGTGCGGTTCAGCTTCAGCCCGGGTGACAACCGGGAGCTGCCGTTGATCGTCGGGCAGCTGCCGGTGTTGTCGAAGGCCTATTGGAGCACGCATGATTTCGAGAAAACGACGCTGGAGGCGCCACTGGGCAGCGGCCCTTATCGCGTCGCGTCCGTCGAGCCCGGCCGTTCCATCGTCTACGAACGAGTGAGAGATTACTGGGGCGCGAAGCTGCCGGTGCGCGCCGGCCGCGAGAACTTCGACACCATCCGGTACGACTACTATCGTGATACGACCGTGGCGCTGGAGGCCTTCAAGGCGGGCCAGTACGACTTCCGCGAGGAGACCATGGCGAAGAACTGGGCCAGCGGCTACGACACCCCGGCCGTCGCGGCAGGCCTGATCAAAAAGGAGCAGATCCCCAACGAGGTGCCGACCGGGATGCAGGCGTACGCCTACAACACTCGGCGCCCGGTGTTCCGCGATCGCCGGGTGCGCGAGGCGCTGGGGTACGCGTTCGACTTCGAATGGACCAACACGTACTTGTTCTACGGTGCCTACACCCGGACGAAGAGTTACTTCTCGAACTCCGAGCTTGCTTCCCGCGGTGTGCCGAGCCCGGCGGAACTCCAGATCCTCGAACCGTTTCGTGGCCAGGAGCCCGAAGCGGTGTTCACGACGGAGTACGCGCCGCCGAAGACCGACGGTTCGGGTGAGATTCGCAACAATCTGATTCGCGCCCTGAAGCTGCTCGCCGATGCCGGCTGGGCCCTCAAGGACATGCGCTTGGTCGACACGCGCAGCGGCGAGCCGATGCAGTTCGAGATTTTGTTGGCCGATCCGTCGTTCGAGCGCGTCACGCTGCCGTTCACCAAGAACCTCGAGCGCCTCGGCATCACCGCACGTGTCCGCACGGTGGACACCGCGCAGTACCAAAACCGCGTCGACAACTTCGACTTCGACATGACGGTGGGTTCCTGGCCGGAGTCGTTATCTCCCGGCAACGAGCAAATTGACTACTGGACCTCCCAGCGCGCTGATGTTCCCGGCAGTCGCAACCTCGCCGGCATCAAGGACGCGGCGGTCGACAAGCTCGTCGACCTGGTGATCGCGGCGGGCGACCGCCAGAGTCTGGTCGATCGCACCCGCGCCCTCGACCGCGTGCTGTTGTGGGGGCAGTACGTCATTCCGCAGTGGCAGATCACGGCGTTCCGCGTCGCCTACTGGGACAAGTTCGCGCGTCCGGCAAGCGCACCAAAGTACGCCCTCGGTTTCGACACCTGGTGGATCGACGCCGCGAAGGAGGCGGCGCTGCTCCAACGCAGGGGTGAAGTGCTCAAGTAGAATGGCGCCGGGCTGCCCTCAGCCTGCTTTCTTGGGCAAAGCCCCCGGCGAGGTGTGCTTGGCTCGATTCAGCAGCCGGGAGATCCGGATCATGACGTAATGGTAGAGCGGGAAAAATTTTCGTTTGAGGAAATACAGTAACTTGATGTCAAAGGAGGTGATCAGCAGAAATTGGTTCTTGCTGATCGCGGCCATCATCTGTTGCGCCACTCGCTCCGGACTGACGGCGCGTTGCGAGAACCGTCGTTTCAAGTCCTGGGCGAACGGAGTGTCCTGGCTCACACCGGCGATCTGGACGGCGAATTTCATCGGCGTGTCCACCGCCCCCGGACACACCACGGTGACCCCGATTCCGTGCTGCATGAGATCGTAGCGCAGGACCTCCGAAAGCCCCACCAGACCCCACTTGGCCGTGGAATACGGACCGTGCCAGGGCGCGCCGGTCAGCCCGGCCGCGGACGCGACGTTGACCAGATGTCCTCCCTTTCCAGCGCGGATCATCTCGGGCAGGAAGCTTTCGATCACGTGGATCGGGCCCATGAGGTCGACCTGCACGGCCTGCACCCACTGCTCGTGCCGCAAGTCTTCCACCAAGCCCCAGATGGCAACCCCCGCGATATTCATGACCACGTTCAGCGCGCCGAATTCCCCGTGGATCTCTGCCCCGAACGCCTTGACCGCGTCATAGCTCGCAACGTCAAGGGCTCGATATTTACACACCTCGCCGCCCGCTTTGGCCACCAAAGTCACGGTCTCCTGGAGCCCGGCCGCGTTGACGTCGGTCAGGAATAATTTGCATCCTGCGGCCGCCATGGCCAGGGCCGTCGCCCTCCCAATCCCGCTGGCGGCCCCGGTGATAAAGACCTTCGTGCCCTTTTCTATTTTCACGTGCAGGATCTCCGCGCTGGCAGTACCGCGCTCTTAGTGAAGACCGTCGATTTTCGCAACGCGAGTAGGTCCCTCGCTACTTACCCCCCAAAAACCGTCTAAGGCCCGGCCGGGTCTAACACTGGTCCTACGAGAGAGAGTACCGCATCGTTCGGCCTGCGCAGGCTGGTACCGGGCTCCACTATCCAGTTGAACTTTTGACCGGCATCATTTTTGGCTGCATGATGCCTCGCGATGTCCGGGAATTGGTCAAGCAGTGGGCGAAAGAGGGAGACTGCCGCGTGGCTTTCTTTGAAGCGCGCACCAAAGCGGCTGAATTTGCCTTGGATATTGTCCGAATAGACTGATCAGGGTCTGCGCCGGCGCAACGGGTTCGGCGCCGGAGGCAAGGAGCGGTCTCAGCCGGAGGGAGCGGCACTATGGGGTTGAAGCAGTGGCTGGCGAAGAAGGTGGTGTCGGTCAAGTGGTGGAAAAACGATCGAGCGTTCATTCGGCGGCTAAACAATGAACCACTGCTCCTCTCTTATGCAGCTTTCTTATCAGTAGATGTACAAGAGTATGTATTAGTAGTATGATAAGAGTGTCGTTTAGGTACTTCCCGCGCCGGCGCCGCAGGCATGTCCTTCCACCCGTCCAGACGTCGCAGCGTGATGCGCCCGCTGTGCAGCAGACCGAAGAGCAGCAAAAGCACGGCGTCCTGACTGGGCAGGCTCGCCTGCGTCTTCGTGCGGCGACGAAACTCGCCGTTGATGCGCTCCAGCGCGTTGCTGGTGCGCAGCGCCTTCCACTGGGAGGGGGGGAAGGCGGTAAAGGTGAACAGGTCCTCTCCGGCCTCCTCCAGGCTCGTCACGACGTTGGGACAACACCGCTGCCACTTCTTGCGGAACGCGGCGCGTGCCGTATCAATCGCTTCGCGGTCCTTCCCGTAGATCATCCGGCGGTAGTCCTCGGCAAGTTCCTCGCGCAGATGCGCGGGGGCTTTGGCCTCGAGGTTCCGCAACTTGTGCACGGTGCAGCGCTGGATCGGCAGCCCCGGCCATTGCTCGTGCAGGGCGGTCACCAACCCCGGGTTGCCGTCGATCACCGCCAGCGCCGGGGTCCCGATGTGGCGCCGCACGAGACCCTCCATGACGCCGCTCCAGGCCGCCGAGCTCTCGTCGCCCGCCAACTGCATGTCGAGCAGCACCCGCTGCCCATTGCCCCGCACACCGAGCGTCACGAGCACCGGCACCCTCACCCGCCGTCTTCCGAGGCGCACTTTCGGGTACCAGCCATCCAGGAACAGATAGCGAATATCGTCCTGGGCCAGGTCCCGTTCGCGCCACGTCTTGAAGTCGGCGGCCAACCGCCCCACCAAGCGTGATACCGCGTCCTTCGACAGTGGGCCGCCGCGCAGCAACGGGGCCAGCGCGCCCTTGATCCGCCGCGTGTTTATCCCGCTCAGGTAGACTCCGAGGATGGCCTCGTCCACTCGCTTGGTACGCCGCTCGTAGCGCCGCACCGTGCGACTCTGCCACTCCCTACTGCTCCCATCCGCCTCCTGCAATCGCGCCCGGGGCATCGCAATGGTCGTCGCTCCCACGCTCGTGGTCAGGCTCCGTTCTCGGTGCCCGTGACGGTAGCCGTGGCGCTCAGCGCCCACTCGCTCCGAGGGCTGGGCTCCCAGAGCCGCTTCCACCTCCTCTTCGACAATTCGTTCGATCACGTCACGCACGCGTTCTCGGATCCCGAGTTCAATGCTCTCTGGGCCGTACCTCTCCGCTTTCGTTTCCCGTCGTCCGTCCTTCCTGCTATCTGTTACCATGGCGTCATCCTCCGACCCCCGCTGCTACGCGGGAGTTGTTCTTGGGTTAAGAAACTGGCCGGATGATGACGCCTTTCCCCTTTTTCCACCACACTCCCGACATTACCGCGAAGAAGACGATGAGACCGTCCAACTTTGCTCAAGCATACACTTCCGGACTCATGGAGTTGATCGAGTACCTCGCTGCGTCTCTCGTCGCATTCAGCGGCACGCGAGAGGTCATCAGGGAAGCGAGAGCCGAAACGCAGCTCTTCGAGAGTCATTTCGACCTTGAGATGGCAGGCTTCCATCCGGCCGAAAAGGACATCGCCCAGTTGGTCGCACCGAGCATCGAAGCTCTCAGAGTTTGTGACCAAATCGAACCCACGAAAAATCGGCCCTTGAAATCGTTGCGATTCTTCATATCGAAACCGGCGATTTGGCGATTTAATCACAACCTCTCAGGACAAATGTCGCGCCGGAGCTGTTGGACGCGACCTTCAGAGCCGTGACCGCCTTCCTGATTCTATGTTCCGAAAATGCAGCCCATAGGTACATGAAGCCAGAGGTAATGTCGGGAGTGTGGTGGAAAAAGGGGAAAGGCGTCATCATCCGGCCAGTTTCTTAACCCAAGAACAACTCCCGCGTAGCAGCGGGGGTCAGAGGATGACGCCATGGTAACAGATAGCAGGAAGGACGGACGACGGGAAACGAAAGCGGAGAGGTACGGCCCAGAGAGCATTGAACTCGGGATCCGAGAACGCGTGCGTGACGTGATCGAACGAATTGTCGAAGAGGAGGTGGAAGCGGCTCTGGGAGCCCAGCCCTCGGAGCGAGTGGGCGCTGAGCGCCACGGCTACCGTCACGGGCACCGAGAACGGAGCCTGACCACGAGCGTGGGAGCGACGACCATTGCGATGCCCCGGGCGCGATTGCAGGAGGCGGATGGGAGCAGTAGGGAGTGGCAGAGTCGCACGGTGCGGCGCTACGAGCGGCGTACCAAGCGAGTGGACGAGGCCATCCTCGGAGTCTACCTGAGCGGGATAAACACGCGGCGGATCAAGGGCGCGCTGGCCCCGTTGCTGCGCGGCGGCCCACTGTCGAAGGACGCGGTATCACGCTTGGTGGGGCGGTTGGCCGCCGACTTCAAGACGTGGCGCGAACGGGACCTGGCCCAGGACGATATTCGCTATCTGTTCCTGGATGGCTGGTACCCGAAAGTGCGCCTCGGAAGACGGCGGGTGAGGGTGCCGGTGCTCGTGACGCTCGGTGTGCGGGGCAATGGGCAGCGGGTGCTGCTCGACATGCAGTTGGCGGGCGACGAGAGCTCGGCGGCCTGGAGCGGCGTCATGGAGGGTCTCGTGCGGCGCCACATCGGGACCCCGGCGCTGGCGGTGATCGACGGCAACCCGGGGTTGGTGACCGCCCTGCACGAGCAATGGCCGGGGCTGCCGATCCAGCGCTGCACCGTGCACAAGTTGCGGAACCTCGAGGCCAAAGCCCCCGCGCATCTGCGCGAGGAACTTGCCGAGGACTACCGCCGGATGATCTACGGGAAGGACCGCGAAGCGATTGATACGGCACGCGCCGCGTTCCGCAAGAAGTGGCAGCGGTGTTGTCCCAACGTCGTGACGAGCCTGGAGGAGGCCGGAGAGGACCTGTTCACCTTTACCGCCTTCCCCCCTCCCAGTGGAAGGCGCTGCGCACCAGCAACGCGCTGGAGCGCATCAACGGCGAGTTTCGTCGCCGCACGAAGACGCAGGCGAGCCTGCCCAGTCAGGACGCCGTGCTTTTGCTGCTCTTCGGTCTGCTGCACAGCGGGCGCATCACGCTGCGACGTCTGGACGGGTGGAAGGACATGCCTGCGGCGCCGGCGCGGGAAGTACCTAAACGGCACTCTCATCATACTACTAATACATACTCTTGTATATCTACTGATAAGAAAGCTGCATAAGAGAGGAGCAGTGGTTCATTGTTTAGCCGCCGAATGAACGCTCGATCGTTTTTCCACCACTTGACCGACACCACCAAGCCAGAGCATGCCCGTGAGTTCTCCTTGGCTCTCTTGCAATTTGCAGCAGAGCGCCTGGCTGGCCGTTCCGGTTTCAGTTCAGATCCACGCCAGGTCGCAGAGACTGTCAATAATCTCTTTCCTTCTTTCCGTTGCGAGAGGCTGCTCAATATAGAATCGTTCGGCCAAGCAGATGGGCTGGGGCTCCTGCCAGGTTACCTTCATACCTCTCTTTGCGGCTCCAACGAATACGGCTTCGTCGTTGGATCACGCAAACAGTCGATGGGTTGTGCCACGGCGACGGTCAGAGTCATAACCGAAATCGACAATTCCGTGAAGAGCTGCGCTCAGGATCTCCAGTGGTGAGCGTCGACTTACTGTAAGAGCTGATGTGGTCCTCCAGAACCTGTCACCGACGGTGGCCGCCGAACCAGCGCATCGAGGCCGATGCGCAAGGAGCCGCGCGCGGCTCATGCGCAAGGCGTTCGGCTTGTTGCGCCCTGGCGAAACGCATACAGCAGCGGTATGGTTGAACCGGTGCAGGGATGTCCAAGCTGGACGTGGCAAAAGAGGAGACCGCGTACCTGAAGCTGTGGCTCGGTATCGTCATCGTTACGGACATCAGCCTGATCGGGTGGCTGCTTGGAAACTTCCAATCTGCTGGATGGGTGCTGATCCTCGGCGACATCGTGGCGCTGATATGTGCTTCATCGGGCTGCTATTCCCTGCATACGCGCATCAAGTCTGCCATCGCAAAATTGGAGGAGCTGTAGCTATGGAAATCATTGTCGCGATTGTTCTCCTGGCTGGTGTAGGCTTCATTACGTACCTGGCCCTCGACGCCGCGCGGCACGTGAAGTGACGCCGAACCCGGCGATCGAGCCGACCGGCTTGAGCTTCGCGGCTCGACGCCATCGTCCATCTGCCGGCGGCTCATCGCCAAGCCGTTGAGGGCCAAGCGGCGAAGGCTCGATGCCGTGGGCGGGGAAAGCAAGGGGCCGCTGGCCGAAGGGCAATACTACGGTAAGAGCGTGAAATGCCGATCCACGAATTCGTCTGGCCGCAAGACAGGATCGATCACATTGCACAGCACGGCGTGACGCCGGAGGAAGTGGAGCAAATGTGTTTTGGTCGGCCGCTGATTCAGCGCGCTGTTTTTCAGGGTGAGAATCCAGTCTGCTATGTCCTCGGGCAAACCGAGGTGGTGTCGGTCAAGTGGTGGAAAAACGATCGAGCGTTCATTCGGCGGCTAAACAATGAACCACTGCTCCTCTCTTATGCAGCTTTCTTATCAGTAGATGTACAAGAGTATGTATTAGTAGTATGATGAGAGTGCCGTTTAGGTACTTTCCGCGCCGGCGCCGCAGGCATGTCCTTCCACCCGTCCAGACGTCGCAGCGTGATGCGCCCGCTGTGCAGCAGACCGAAGAGCAGCAAAAGCACGGCGTCCTGACTGGGCAGGCTCGCCTGCGTCTTCGTGCGGCGACGAAACTCGCCGTTGATGCGCTCCAGCGCGTTGCTGGTGCGCAGCGCCTTCCACTGGGAGGGGGGGAAGGCGGTAAAGGTGAACAGGTCCTCTCCGGCCTCCTCCAGGCTCGTCACGACGTTGGGACAACACCGCTGCCACTTCTTGCGGAACGCGGCGCGTGCCGTATCAATCGCTTCGCGGTCCTTCCCGTAGATCATCCGGCGGTAGTCCTCGGCAAGTTCCTCGCGCAGATGCGCGGGGGCTTTGGCCTCGAGGTTCCGCAACTTGTGCACGGTGCAGCGCTGGATCGGCAGCCCCGGCCATTGCTCGTGCAGGGCGGTCACCAACCCCGGGTTGCCGTCGATCACCGCCAGCGCCGGGGTCCCGATGTGGCGCCGCACGAGACCCTCCATGACGCCGCTCCAGGCCGCCGAGCTCTCGTCGCCCGCCAACTGCATGTCGAGCAGCACCCGCTGCCCATTGCCCCGCACACCGAGCGTCACGAGCACCGGCACCCTCACCCGCCGTCTTCCGAGGCGCACTTTCGGGTACCAGCCATCCAGGAACAGATAGCGAATATCGTCCTGGGCCAGGTCCCGTTCGCGCCACGTCTTGAAGTCGGCGGCCAACCGCCCCACCAAGCGTGATACCGCGTCCTTCGACAGTGGGCCGCCGCGCAGCAACGGGGCCAGCGCGCCCTTGATCCGCCGCGTGTTTATCCCGCTCAGGTAGACTCCGAGGATGGCCTCGTCCACTCGCTTGGTACGCCGCTCGTAGCGCCGCACCGTGCGACTCTGCCACTCCCTACTGCTCCCATCCGCCTCCTGCAATCGCGCCCGGGGCATCGCAATGGTCGTCGCTCCCACGCTCGTGGTCAGGCTCCGTTCTCGGTGCCCGTGACGGTAGCCGTGGCGCTCAGCGCCCACTCGCTCCGAGGGCTGGGCTCCCAGAGCCGCTTCCACCTCCTCTTCGACAATTCGTTCGATCACGTCACGCACGCGTTCTCGGATCCCGAGTTCAATGCTCTCTGGGCCGTACCTCTCCGCTTTCGTTTCCCGTCGTCCGTCCTTCCTGCTATCTGTTACCATGGCGTCATCCTCTGACCCCCGCTGCTACGCGGGAGTTGTTCTTGGGTTAAGAAACTGGCCGGATGATGACGCCTTTCCCCTTTTTCCACCACACTCCCGACATTACCCAAACCGATGAGGGCCGATATGTGTTTTGTTTTCTTTCTCATCGAGTTTCCGGACGGTAAAGGATACCCGGTGACCGCGCGGGCCATGACCGACAAAGAAAGGCGCCGATACCGCCGTTGGATGGAACGATGAAAACTCGACGATTGCCACAAACCGATTCGATTCAAGAACTGGCCCGCTTTTGGGACACGCATGACCTTACGGACTTTGAAGACCAACTGGAGGAGGTGTCCCAGCCCGTCTTCGAACGGCAGACCGTGATTCCCCTGAACCTGGAACCGAAGGAAGCTAAAGCCGTGAGGAAAATCGCCAAAGCCAAAGGCATCGCCGACGCGGAACTGATTCGCGGATGGGTCCGCGAAAAGATACACGCGCACTGATCTCACACTCCGATCGTGACCGACCCCCAAGAGGCGCGGCTGATCGCTACGCCCTTCGGCCGCCGCAAAACGTTTGCGCAGGCTGAAGTCCTGCGCCTACAGAAGTATCTTTCGACCAGCCGCCAGGCTGTAGCCGCAGGACTTTAGCCTGCGGGGGCGTACCACTACGCGCTCACCACGCCCTCTTCAACCGACTCGATGCCGAAAGCGGCGGCCATCAGAGCGCGGGTGTACGGGTCTTGGGGATTGTTGAAGATGTCGGCGGTCGGTCCCTGCTCGACGACGCGGCCGGCGCGCATGACGATGACTTCGCTGCTGAGGGCGCGCACGACGCGTAGGTCGTGGCTGATGAAGAGGTAGGCGAGACCGTACCGCGCCTGCAGCTCGCGCAACAGATCGACGATCTGCGCCTGCACCGACATGTCGAGCGCCGAGGTCGGCTCGTCGAGCACGACCAAACGCGGCCGCAACACCATGGCGCGCGCAATCGCGATGCGCTGGCGCTGGCCGCCGGAAAACTCGTGCGGATACCGGTCCTGGCTCTCGGAATCGAGACCGACCTCGCGCAGGACCTGCTCGATCATGGTCCGGCGCTCGTCCGGGTCGCGTCCCAATCTGTGCACCTGCAGTCCCTCCTCGATGATCTGGCCCACCGACATGCGCGGCGAAAGCGAGCCGTACGGGTCCTGGAAAACCACCTGCATTTCGCGCCGCAGCGGCCGCAGGGTCTTCGACGCGAGTCCCTGCAAGTCACGCCCGCAGAACTGGATGCGACCGTCGCTGCGCAACAGGCGGAGCAGCGCCAGGCCGAGGGTGGTCTTCCCCGAGCCGCTCTCGCCGACGATGCCGACGGTGTGTCCCTCACGGATTGTGACACTGATGCCATCGACCGCCTTGAGGTAATCCACGGTGCGGTGTAACAGCCCTCCCTTGATCGGAAACCACACTTTCACGTTCTGCCCGGTCAGCACCGCGGGCGCGTCTGCCGGCGCCACCAGCGGCCGCCCCTTGGGCTCGGCCTCCAGCAAGTGGCGGGTGTACACGTGCCGCGGCCGTGCGAAGATCTCCGCTGTCGGCCCGCTCTCGACGATCTCCCCCTGCGTCATGACACAGACTCGGCTCGCGACCTTGCGGACGATGGTGAGGTCGTGGGTGATCAGCAGCAGCGCCATGCCGAACTGCGCCTGCAGCTTCTGGAGCAGCGTGAGGATCTGCGCCTGAATGGTGACGTCGAGGGCAGTCGTCGGCTCGTCCGCGATGAGCAGGTCGGGCTCGTTGGCCAACGCCATGGCAATCATCACCCGCTGGCGCTCGCCGCCCGAGAGCTGGTGCGGATAGGCATCGAGTCGCTGCTCGGCCTGCCGCAGCCCCACCAAACGCAGCAACTCCAACGTCCGCGCGTGCGCGGCGGCGCGCCCCAGCGCCTTGTGCACGAACAGCACCTCGCTCACCTGCTTCTCGATCGCGTGCAGCGGATTGAGCGAGGTCGTGGGCTCCTGGAAGATCATCGCGATGCGGTTGCCGCGCACCCGGCGCAAGAGCGGTTCCGGCGCGCCGACCATCTCCTGGCCCTCGAACCGGATGCTGCCGTTGGGATGGCGCGCGGGCGGATAGGGCAGCAGCTGCACGATGGAGAGGGCGGTCACGGACTTTCCGGAACCGCTCTCGCCGACGAGGGCTACGGCCTCACCCTTGGTGATGTCGAATGAAATGTGGCGCACCGCCTGCACCTCGCCGCCGGGCGTGTCGAAGGACACGGACAAATCGCGGATCTGGAGCAGCGGGTTGGTCATACACCCTTGCGCGGATCGAAGGCGTCGCGCACCGCCTCGCCGATGAAGATCAGCAAGCGTCAGCATCACCGCCAACACGACGAAGCCTTCGATGCCGATCCACGGCGCCTGCAGGTTCGCCTTTCCCTGTGCCAGGATCTCACCAAGCGAGGGTGAACCCGGCGGCAGGCCGAAGCCGAGAAAGTCGAGCGAGGTGAGCGTGGTGATCGCGCCGTTGAGGACGAAGGGCAGGAAGGTCAACGTCGCCACCATGGCGTTGGGCAGAAGGTGCCGGAACATGATCACCGAGTTGCGCACCCCGAGGGCGCGGGCGGCACGCACGTAGTCGAAGTTCCGCGCCCGCAGGAACTCGGCGCGGACGACGCTCACCAGCGCGGTCCAACTGAACAGCAGCATGAGACCGAGGAGCCACCAGAAGTTCGGCGCGACCAGGCTGGAAAGGATGATGAGTAGATACAGCACCGGCAGCCCGCCCCAGATCTCGATGAACCGCTGGAACAACAGATCGGTCCAGCCGCCGAAGTAGCCTTGCACGGCGCCGGCCATCACGCCGACGACCGAGCTCGCCAAGGTCAGCACGAGGCCGAACAACACGGAGATGCGGAAGCCGTAGATCAGCCGCGCCGTGAGGTCGCGTCCCTGGTCGTCAGTGCCGAGCCAGTTGTCGCGCGACGGCGCCGTCGGCGCCGGGCCGGGCAGCCGGTAGTTGATAGTGTCGTAGCGGTACGGGATCGGCGGCCAGATCATCCATCCCTTGGCCTCGATCAACTTGGCGACGGCAGGGTCGCGGTAGTCCGCTTCGGTCGGCAACACGCCGCCGAAGGTCGTCTCGGGGTGGGTCGTTAGGACGGGGCAATACAACTGCCGATCGTACTTGATGAGCAGTGGACGATCATTGGCGATGACGTCGGCGAACAAGCTGCACACAAAGACCACCAGGAAGATCCACAGCGACCAGAACCCGCGCCGGTTGGCGCGGAAATTATGCAGCCGCCGCCGGGTGAGCGGCGTGAGACGCCAGCGCCGCCGTCGATCTGCCGCCATGGCTCACACCTCGCGGCTGGCGAAGTCGATGCGCGGATCGACCAGCACGTACGTCAGATCGCTGATCAGATTGAGCACCAGGCCGACCAGGGTGTACATGTAGAGCGTGCCGAACATGATCGGATAATCACGGTTGATCGCGGCGTCGAAGCCGAGCAGCCCGAGGCCGTTCAGCGAGAAAATCACTTCAACTAGCAGCGCACCGGTGAACAGGATGCCGACGAAGGCGGCCGGGAACCCGGCGATCACGATCAGCATGGCGTTCCGAAATACGTGACCGTACAACACGCGCCGCTTGGTCAAGCCCTTGGCCCGGGCGGTGATGACGTATTGCTTGTTGATCTCGTCGAGGAAGGAATTCTTGGTGAGCATCGTCAGGCTGGCGAACCCGCCAATTACCAGAGAAATGATCGGCAGGGCCATGTGCCAGAAGTAGTCGCCGATGGCGGCCGGCCAACTGAGTTGCGACCAGTTGTCGGAGACGATGCCGCGCAACGGAAACCACTGGACGAAGCTGCCGCCCGCGAACAGAACGATCAGCAGGATGGCGAAGAGAAAGCCCGGGATGGCGTAGCCGACGATCACCACGGCGCTGGTCCACACGTCGAAGCCGGAGCCGTCGCGCACCGCCTTGGCGATACCAAGTGGAATCGAGATGAGGTAGACGAGCAGCGTGCTCCACAAGCCGAGGGAGATCGACACCGGCAATCGGCTCAGCATGAGGTCGAGCACCGGCTGGTCCTGGTAGAAGCTGTCGCCGAAGTTGAACAGCGCGTAGCTCTTCATCATGTGAACGAACCGTTCCCAGGGAGGCTTGTCGAAGCCGTAGAGCTTTTCGAGCTGGCGGACGAGGGCAGGATCGAGGCCGCGGGCGCCACGATACTTGCTGCTGACCTCAATGCTCTGGCCGGCACCTGCGGCGGTCTCGCCCCCGGCGGAGCCGCCGACGCGCGCGGTCGGCGCGATGGCGGTCCCCTTGATGCGCGCGATCATCAGCTCGACGGGACCGCCCGGAGCGGCCTGCACGATCATGAAATTGAGCAGCATGATCCCGAATAGCGTCGGGATGATCAGCAAGAGGCGGCGGATGATGTAGGCGAGCATGGGTGAAAACCGGCGCCGGCTGGCGGCAGCGCCCGTGCTTTTACCATCTCCCGGCGCTTGCTACCACCGCCGACGGAAGGCTGTGTGGCCGATGCCGCCAACCCTACCTTCCCCTGCCACTACACCGTGGTCCGAGAAGCTGTTCACGGGCGAGATCATTGGTTATGCTGTGCGTGCCATGGGGGAGTTCGACTCGTACGTCCATGCTTGGCGGGGGCGCTGGCGGCAGGAGCGCCGGGCAGATGCCGCCACAGCACGGCGCGCACGCACGATCGCGCGCAGAGTGGCTCACTTCCTGGCGCGGCGCTACGGCGCCCGGCGCGTGGTGCTCTGTGGGTCGTTGGCGCGCGGCGACTTCCGGCGAGGCTCCGACATCGACTTGGCGGTCGAGGGCGTGCCCGCCGCGCGATTCTTCGAAGCCGGTGCGGCGGCGGCCAGAGCGGCAGGCGAGTTCGAAATCGACGTCGTGCCCATCGAGGCGGCAACGCGGCGCTACCGCGAGTGGCTCGCGGACGAAGGGATTGTGCTCCATGGCCAAAGCGCCCCATAAACCCGGCGAACGATTTGCGCGGCTGGCGGCCTCCGTGCGCGAGGAGCGCACCCGCCTGGCGCGCGTGGTGCAGGAAGCCGCCGACGCACTCGAGCAGCTGTCCGCGTCGCGCGCGCCGAGCACGCTCGAGCTGCGCGGCCTGGGGGACATCCTGCACGACTTCTACACCGGAGCGGAGCGCATCTTCGCGAAGATCGCCCCCGAGCTGAACGGTGGCGTGCCCGCGGGCCTGTCATGGCACCACGAGTTGCTCGACAACATGACCCTCGAGCTGCCCGGCATCCGCCCGGCAGTCATCCGTCGCGAGACGGCACGCGCCCTCGACGAGTTCCTACGGTTTCGGCATCTCTTCCGAAACGTGTACGGCTTTGAACTCGAGTGGCCTCGCCTGCGAGCGCTCGCCCGCCGTGTCCCGAAAGCATGGCAGCTGTTGAAGGTCGACGTCGAGCACTTCCTCAGCTTCCTCGACGCAACCGCGCAAGCGAAGGAGTAGGCTCACTCCTTGGGGGCGCCGTTGAGCTGCATGCACTCGACGAAGGCGTCTTGAAACAACGGGTCGGAAGCGAGTTCGACGTGGCGCACCGCGGCCCTACAACGTTCCAGGATCGCCGCACGGCCTGAGGGCGCCAGCAGCAGCATGCGCGCGCCACGCAGGGCCGTGTTGCCGGCCGCCACCGGCGCCGTGGCCCAAGGCGGCAGCAGGTTAATGCGTCGCGCGCTCTCGGCGCGGATGTAGTTGCCGAACGCGCCGGCCAGAAACACCCGCTCCCCCGGAATCGGCCGCCGTCCCGACAACAGGCGAAGCCCAGCAGCAACCGCCCCCTTCGCCAGCTGCAGCTCGCGAATGTCGGATTGCGTCAGGCGCACCCCGGCTGCCAGGTCGATGTCTCTCGGGCCATTCGTCAGACGACCGCTGGGAGCGATCCACCCTAGTTCGAGCGCGGCGGCTACGGCGTCCACCAGGCCGCTGCCGCACAGCCCGCGTGCGGCGCCGCCACCGATCACGTGGCACTCCAGGGCTCCGTCACGCAACGTGACCTGGTCGATCGCGCCGTGCCCCGCACGCATTCCCTGGTTGATGCGGCCGCCCTCGAAGGCCGGGCCGGCGGCCGTGGACGCGCACGTGATGCCGTCGCAATTGCCGACGGCGATCTCCCCGTTCGTTCCCAGATCCAGCAAAGCGCCGGGCTCGGGCGAGTTGAGCAGACCGATGGCGACGAGCCCGGCAAGCAAGTCGCTGCCGACGAACCCTCCTACACACGGGAGAAACACCGCCTCGGCACCCAGCACCGCAGGCGGCAGAGGCTGCGCGCCGAGGTGCGGCGAACGGAACGGCAGTGACGCCAGAGGCTCGACGCTCAGCCCGCAGAACAGATGGTGCATGCAGGTGTTGCCGACCAGCACGATCTCCACGAGCGGACCCATGTCGGCGACCATTCCACGCACCTGCGCGTGGATGATTTCGCGCAGCGCGCCGGGATGGCGCAGCTCGTACTCGATCCGCGCCATCACGTCGGCGCCGTGGCGCCTCTGGTTGTTCAGCGCGGTGACGACCCTGATGACTTCGCCCGAGGCTAGATCGACCTGCTGCACAACCAGTGTGGTGGTACCGACATCGACCACCGCGCCGATTCCTGGCCGCGGTTCGAAGGGGACAGCGGCCTCGTCGGTGAGGATCTGCTGCAACCACTGAGCGACCTGCAGCTCCACAGGGCCGTGCGCCTCAGCGCGGCAGCCCAAACGCCAGCCGGCCCGCAGGTCGCGCTCGCTGAGGACATCCTGCATCTCCGCGGTCGCCGGCACGTTGCCGGAGACGACGCGGATCCTGCACCCACCGCAGAGCGCCGTGCCGCCGCAAGGGAACTCGACGCCTTCGCTGAACAAGAAGTCCTGCAATGCCCCATCGCGCTCGGGGTCGTAGCGCCGCCGGCAGTGCTCCATGGCTCAGGGGTTCAGCATGGTTGCGTGCATCACGACTTGCGACCTCGGCGCTACGGATAACATTTGCTCCACAGTGCCACAAACTGCTTGCCCTTCACGGGGAGTCGCCGCATCGTTGGAGACGCGGCGCGGAATTGCTGAGGTGCAGAGCAGAGTGATGTAGACTGATGACAGGTGCTTCATGGCTCGTCCCCTTTGGGTCGTTAAACTGATCGAGAAGACGTTCCCCTTGCGCTTCGCCGTCGCCCGACTGACGAAGGCGCCGGTCATCGGCGCGCGGCTGGAACACTGGCTCTTCGAGGGCGACGACATGCTCTACGTGCCTCGCGACCGGGTGATTCCCGTCAACCAGGCAGTCGAGCCGGCACCAAGCATCGTGCTGCCGTCGACAGTGGTGGAGCACTTCATTGAAGAAGCCACCCACCACTGGATCATGAACTTCTGCATCTGCCGCGAGGGTGGGCACTGCAAGAATTACCCACGCGGCTTGGGGTGCCTCTTCCTCGGCGAAGCCACGCTGGGCATCGACCCGCGACTGGGTCGTCGGGCGAGCAGAGAGGACGCCCATGAGCACGTGCGGCGGTGCCGGGAGGCCGGTCTCGTGCATCTGATCGGCCGCAACAAGCTCGACGCCGTGTGGCTCGGCGTCGGCCCGAAGGAGCGGCTGCTCACCATCTGCAACTGCTGTCCGTGCTGCTGCTTGTGGGGAGTGCTGCCGCACATGGCGCCGAGCATCAGCAACCGGGTCACCAGAATGCCTGGGGTGACGGTTACGGTGAGCGAGCGCTGCAAGGGCTGCGGGACGTGCACGGAAGGGGCGTGTTTCATCGACGCCATCCGCTTGGCGGGGGGTCGGGCCATGATCAGCGACGCCTGCCGGGGCTGCGGCCAGTGCGTCACCGTGTGTCCCAATCAAGCGATCGACATTTCCATTGACTTCAACCAGTGTATAGAGTCTGCAATACGACGCATCGCACCGCTTGTCGACCTCTCGGGGTGAGCGGCGAGTGGCGAGACAGATCAAGCAGTTGGCATCACGACGAAAACGATCTCTGGATCGCCGCCACGGCATCAGCCCTGGGCGCTACCCTGGTGACTCGGGATAGCGACTTCGGTTCGGTGGAGGGGCTCACGACCACCGATTGCACTGCCTGACAACAGCACGCGGGGCAGACCGGAAGAAATAGACGATCGTCTCAAGCTGTTTCGGTCGGACCCGTCGTCCTCACGCGGGCTCCCGGCATTCGCCACCACCTCGACCAAATCTTCCGTGAAGCCGTCCCTAGGGGTTTCCAGGAGGTGGAAACACTCGTTCCGACGCTCGGGAAGTGGTGGCGGACGATGCTGCGGAAGTCGGCGGCGTCCGCAGCGCGGGTGACGGCCTCGCGGAAGGCGCCGGTGCCGGGAGCAGCTTGCAGATAGCAGCAAGCGAACTTGCGCATGTAGATTGTGCCCCATGGGTCGCCGTAACGCTCGACCATGGCGGCGTGATGCCTGAGGAGCAAGGTTTTCTGCTCAGCTGCGGTGGGTGCCGGAGGAATCGGCTCACCTCGCAGCGCCGCCGTGATCTCACGGAACACCCACGGCCTTGTCAGCGCGGCACGCGCCACCATGACGCCTGCCGCTCCCGTGGCGTGCAGCGCGCACAGAGCCGAATCCGCGTCGCGGACGTCGCCGTTCGCGATTACCGGGATGCGCACCGCCTGTACGACCTCGGCAATCTTGTCGAGGTTGCACGGCGTATCGTAGTTCTGATCCGCGCTGCGGCCGTGCACGGTTACCGCTACCGCGCCGTTGTCTTCGGCGGCACGTGCCACGTCCGGGGCGCTCGGCGCCGCGGGCGACGAACTGATGCGGATCTTCGCGGTCACGGGGACCGACCCCGCGCCGCGGACCGCGGCATTGACGAGACGGCCGACCGTCTGTGCATCGCGCAAGAGTGCCGCCCCGGCGGCGTGTTTGCCCATCATGCGCTTCTTGGGACACCCGAAGTTGAGGTCGATCACCGAGATGTCCATCGCCGCCAGCGCCCGCGCCGCGGCGTAGATCATCTCCGGCTCGCGGTCCCAGAGCTGCACTCCGAGCGGGCGGGGTTCCTCTTCAACGCCACCGAGTCGCTCCGGGCGCGCGCACCGGCTCAGCATCCACGGTCCCGCGCCGATCATCTCGGTAAACAGCAACCCACAGCCGCCGAGGTCGCGGACGATGCGCCGGAAGATAGCATCGGTAAACCCGGCAATCGGTGCGGCGAGCACCGGCGTGTCCAGCGCCAGCGGTCCCAGCTGTAACGTGCGCGGCGGCATGCGGCGGCGATGTGTAACAGCATCGCCCGCCGATGCAAGGCCGCGGTGGCACGATGTGCTCCACTCCCGCCGGCGCCCACTCTCACCCTTACTTCAGGGCCTTGATGTAGGCGACGACTTGGCTCACTTCCTCGTCCGTGAGTGAGACGATCGGCATGTTGGGAGGGTAGCCCTTCACCTGGTGCGTCCTCGGTTCGCGGATGGCGGTAGCCAGATAGGCTTCATCCACCACGGCCTCTCCCGGTTTGCCATCCGCCACCACCGCTTCCTTCTTCATGTTGAGAGTTCGATGTCCCGACCGGACTTCGCCCCTCTTCACAGGCGTCCCCCAAGAGCGAGAAGATCCAATCAGGCAAGGAGGACGTATGAGCCACCGCGGCGCCGGCAACCGCCCGACAATACGAGGTTCAACGAGCGACCGCGGATAGCTGGCGGCCATTTGCGACGAGGGAGTACAACAAGCAGCGGGTCGCGTACGCCAATGTTCCATTGCTCATCATGGCGGAGATGGCACGCCGCAAAGGCAGCACCCCGACTGTGAGCAAGGTGGTCCAGGCCGTCATCGACGCTGGATTTACGCCACGGAAGGGCGTTTGGCGGAACGACCTGGAAACGGAGTTGGTCGGCTACTTCCACGGCGCGAAGCAGAGAGGACTCTGCCAAATATGAGGATGCGAGAAAATGCAGACGGGGGTGCGACACTAGAGTTGACGCCGCTCACGCTGCACTTTCTGGTTGATCGTGCTAGAAGAACATCTCCCGCTACCGGGCGGGGACGGGAGCCGTGGTTCCGTCGGAGTGGGAGTGCGAGAATGCGAAACACAGAGCGTGCGCAACTCAGGGTGAACAGCGAGCTGCTGCGGAGAGCGCGGCGGATGCTCAAGAGCCCCAGCGATAAAGACGCCGCGGAGCAAGCGCTCGCCGAGGCGATCGCGAACCGTGAGGTCGAAGCAGCGTTGAAGCATCTGGTTCGGCGCGGTCGTGGGCATTTCGTCGACCTGAACAAGGCCGACGCGTGAAGTGCATACTCGACACGAACGTCTATCTGCACGCGATGCGCTCGGACGCGGGACGTACCGCATTCGAGCAACGTTTTGTTCCGCTCGTCTTCTGCACGGTTGTTTCGGGCGTGGTGGCGGAGGAGTTGTACGCTGGTGCGCTGGAGGAGGCCGCGACCCGCTTGGTGGACCGGTATATTGGAGCTTTGCGCAAGGCTGGGCGAGTGATTGCGCCGACTTTCGAGGACTGGACGGCCGCGGGAAAGCTCATTGCGCAGATGACCCGAAAAGAACCGCGCAAGAAGTCAAAGACGCAAGGACAACTCCTGAACGACGTCCTCATCGCCCTGTGTGCGCGCCGGGTTGGCGCGACGGTGTTCACGTTCAACCGGGACGACTTCGAGCTGATCCGCCGCTATCGCAGTTTCTTCCTTGAGGTGCTCACGCCGAGCGAGTAGCGATGGCTTGCTCACGCGGCCTTGCAGAGGGGCAGCGTGTTCAGGCCTGTCCTGATCGGTGGGCTTTGATCACAGCCAAAAGGTGCTGCCGCGCCTTCTTGCTGTACCGCTACCGGAAGACCTCCGCCGGGACCACCGTCAGCCCGGGAAAGATGCGGGCCACGACTGGCGCCGCTTCCGCAAACGTGCCCACCACCTCCCACACGCCGTCGCGGAGGACGCGTTGTTCGAAGTCACGCCGTTCCAGATCGACGAGCCACAGCTCGGACACGCGCAGCGAGAGCCGCGGAGATTACGTCGGTTGCCGATCAGATCCGCAATCTGGCGGCCCGTTACTCCACCTGCTGCCCGGCACGCTGAAGGCTGTCCAAGACATCTGCACCATATCGCTTCACCAGGCATGCAACGAAGCCCGGCTCGACGCTGTGCGCAAAAGCAACTAGGCCGCCTAGCCGTCTTGCCGCTGGCGGATCGAGCCGGCCTTGGGAGAAGTGATGCACACCGGCCCGTATCGCTCGCTTTTTGTCACGACCGAGCGACACCTCACCGTCATTGCTCAGGATCAAGCCCGTGACGCGCCTTCTGTGCTTCTTGGACGACCCAACCGTCTTCGCCTCGTTCAGTCGCAATTGGGGCGATCGCATCGAGCCGCATATCTCCCTCACTGCGCCATGAATCTCTTGTAAGGCGCCTCGGATATTCGACGAAAACGTAAGGTCGTCAACGTATCTCGTATAGTTTACCTTTCGATCGTCGCAGCACGCTGCAACGCGACAGTCGAAATCGTAGAGTAAAGCATTGGAAAGCGCGGGCGAGCTGGGCGCGCCAATTGAAAGTCGCAGCTGCCGCGTCCCCCGTGGCCGCCAGAAGAGGATTCGACAAAGCATGTCCACCTCCGGCAGGGAGAACTCGGGTTTGTGTGTTTTCAGAAAGCACCTGAGATCAGCAGCCACAATCGATGGGAAGAAGTCTTTGAAGTCGAGTTTCAAGAGAAAGCGAGTGCCTACGTGTCGGCGGGCGTTGTCGAGGATATTCCGACCTTTTCGGTAAGCCGTGGCAGCAGGATGAACTGGAAAGTCATCAAGGACATTGACGACAACCCAGCGTTGCAGGCTCTTCACTTCCCGCGCCGGCTGCGCGATGGTTCGCCGCTCGCCCACTGTTTTCTTCGGAATTGTGTACACCTTATACCGATAGGGTGCGCTCTTCGCGAGCAAGAGAAGTTGTGCCTCCGGAATCAGGAGATCATGAGAGAGTCGATTTACGAGAGACTCCATTTGAAACCTAGCGTGCGGTTGCCGCCCCTTTCGTAGCGCTGGTGCTGCGAAGATGCGCTTTCAGCGCCTTCTGCTTCTGCTCGTCCTTGAGGAGGTCAAGTTCTCTAAACATCATCTGCCAGCGGGAACGATCCTTGATCCGCGTGCCCCGTACGAAACTGTAATGGAGATACGACTGGGGGGCGGGTGCCTCAGGGGTGCCTTCAGGAAGTACGTAGTACTGCTCATGACCATGTTGGAACTTCGTAATTATATGAAGCTTTCGAAGTAAGAACAGAAACCGTTTAAGCTGTTTCTCGCTGACTTTATATGGTTTGCCGTCGACGGTAAGAGCGAGGCCGTCAAGAAGCTCGTGAAGATCGCATAAGCGGGAAATCACTAGCAGTGATACCAAGTCCGCAAGCAGTAGCATTAGGTGGCCAGGATCCTCGGCCTTGAACTTGACCGTTTGTGCCGCAGACGCTTGAGCGATTTGCTCGGCAATGAGAGCTGCGAGGTTGGCGGCGTCATCGGTTGAGAATGGCTGAGCGGGACCGCCTGGAGGGGGTTGGGGATTCCAGGAGTAGAAGCAGGAATTGAGATTGTACTCTTTCTTTAGGTACCGTCGAGGGCCGAGATCGATGAAGGACCCGCTCTCGAAAAAGCAATTTTGAAAGACGGGAAGTAGCTTCTCGGCAACCGGCTTCAGGAGAGAGAAGGAGCCAAGCTCAGCAATGGAACCGGGGCTTTCGACAAAAAGGACGGTGAGCACAGACAGATGAGCGAGATCCTTTTCAAGTGAGAGGAGGTCATCGTAAAATCCATCAGCGAACCACTCAACAACCTTCTCTGCCAGGACGACTCTTTTCTCGAGCTCAGGGTGCTTGACACGAAGGTATTGGAGAAAAGAGTCGCGAGCGTAGTCATCAGACTCCTTGGTCTTTGACCCCCCGCAGAGGAAGATGTGTGAGGGGAAATTCCGAATGCGGAGGCCGTTGACGTTTAGCGACCTTGTGAACTCATCATAGGGCGCCCGTGGCATTGTGAGGGCTCTCTACCTTCGAGCGAGGCGCGGGGCGTGGCCGCACCTTGCCGTTCAGGCGAGGGGCGGACGCGCCCCGCGCCGACAATTCTTGACAATCTCTTTCGGTCCGGCGAAACGCCAGACACAAGGAGCCTGTGGCTACCTCCAACATGAGCTCGCGACTCCCAACCGCGTAGAAAGCGAGCCAATAACTGCATCGAAACATCAGAGTTGTCAACCAGAAGGCTATTCTGACCCACGGAGGTGAGGATTTGGCTCGCTATCCGTGAAGGGAAGTAGCAAACCCGTCCCGCTGCACTGTGGCTTGAACGCGACGTGCTCAATCTCGTCAAGGCTGACTTGGTCGGTGGTGCGGTCGTAGAGCTTCGTCGTGCGCGGCGATCCGCCTACGGCTGGCGCCTTCGGCGGACAGGTGCTTGCAACCCGAAGCCTTCGCCCGCACTCCAGAGGCTTCCGCCTGCGGCCCGAAGCCTTCGGCGGACGGGTCCGGCGGACGTGGCGAAGAGTTGCTGGGCGTGTTTCGAGCGTGCCGCCGTTCTCGAGGTAGGCGGTGATGCCGGTGGCGTGACTGCTCACGGCGTCGCCTCCCAGTCCTCGATGGTCAGGCCCGGCACGCGCTGAAACTCGCCGGTGTTGTGTGTCACCAGCGTCAGCCCGCAAGCCAGCGCGATCGCAGCGATCATGAGGTCGTTTGGGCCGATGGGCTTGCCCGCTTGCTCCAAATCGGCGCGGATCGTCCCGTACGCTTCCGCGGCCGCATCATCAAACGGAAGCGAAATAAACGGTGTGAAGAAGCGCCGCAGCTTGGCCAGCACGGTTGGCGGATTCGTGCTCTTGCGGGCGCCGTAGAGCAGCTCCGCCTTCACCACCGAGCACAGCGCCACCTCGTCCGGCGGGAGCGCCTGCAGTCGACGCCGGACACCAACCGCACGCCCGTTCAAATAGGCGATGCACGTGTTGGTATCCAGCAGGTATCTCATCTCAAAGCGTTGCGGGTCTCGTACTCGTCCTGCGGCGGGCGCTCGAGCGGATACTCAGTGAGGCAACCGAACGTTTCCTCAAAGAAATTCGGCGGCCAGTTCCCGTCAATCGCCCCCGCCGCCGTATCTGCCGGCGAAACGATCACCATCACATCAAGCTCGGTATCTTTCACGCCGACAGGAACCTCGATCTTCAGAACGCCGTCGGCGCCAACGTGAGAATGGAACTGGACCGCCCTCATGAGAACCCTCGCAGCCTTCTTATACCACGGCACCGCAGTGATCCGCCATGCTCGGTTCCGTCGAGGCTGACCCAGTCGGTGGTGAGGTAGGCGGTGATCCGCCTACGGCTGGCGCCTTCGGCGGACAGGTTCCGCCTTCTGCCAGTGGAGCCTTCGGCGGACAGGCTGCTTGCAACCTGAAGCCTTGGGCAAAGGGTTGCTGCGCGTGTTCCAGCGTGCCGCCGTTCTTGCCGTCGCTGGCGGGCACGAGCGGGCGTGCTCCAAGGAGCGGTGTTCTTGCATCGTTATCAGTATGTGATAATGATATTCGATGGAGCGGGACCCATCCCTTGATGCCTTGCTCGATCTGGACGGGCAGGTCTTGGTCGTCGATCCGGAAACGCGGCATTGGGTCCGGTTCGTCCCATGAAGACCCTGAAAATCGGCATCGCCTCATATGAAGACATGAAGGCCCGCACGCTTGCGGTTGCACGCGGGCAACTCAGACCCAAAGGCCACGAGCCCAAGGTGTGGTTCACCTCGACCGAGAGCTTTGCCAAGGTGCTATCGAACAAGAACCGCGCCCTCCTGGCCGTGATCGCCGCGACCCATCCCGCCTCCTTGCAGGAACTGGCGGCGCACACGGGCCGCAAGGCGTCCAATCTCTCCCGTACGCTCAAGACCATGGAGCACTACGGCCTCGTCCGCCTGCACCGCAGCGAGCGGGGACGCATCCGCCCGGAAGTGCCCTATCAATCGATCTCGCTTGAACTGCCGTTTAGTGCGTGAGGGTAGCAGGCAACACGGCGGGCCGAATTCCGGCCTATCTCAGGGCCTTGATGTAGGCGACGACTTGTCTCACTTCTTCGTCGGTCAATGAGACAATCGGCATGTTGGGAGGGTAGCCCTTTACCTGGTGCGTCCTGGGCTCGCGGATGGCGGTGGCGAGATAGGCTTCATCCACGACGGCCTCTCCCTGCTTGCCCCCCGCCACCATGGCTTCCTTCTTCCCGAATAGTCCCCTGAACGTGACGCCGACCTTTTCCGCGCCATCCACGGAATGGCAGACGAGGCAGTTCTTGCTTTGCAGGACCGCCAAACCCGGTTCGTCGGCGGGCACGGCGACGGGCTGCAACTTCGGCGGCTTGGGCGCGTTCTCGTCACTGAAGTACCATTCCTTGAATTCTTCTTCGGGCAACACGCGGACCTTCGAGAGCATGTAGCTGTGGTGCACGCCGCACATCACCGTACACTGGATGTCGAAGGTACCGAGCACTGTAGGCATGAACCACGTGTAATTCGTCTTGCCCGGCACGACATCTTGCTTCACGCGGAAGGCCGCGATGTAGAACCCGTGCAAGACGTCCAGGGAGTGCAGCTCGACCTTCACCGGCCGGTTCAGCGCCACGTACAGCTCATCCGTGCGTTTCCCGTTGGGATACTCGAAGCTCCAGGCCCACTGGCGGGCGGTGACCTCGATCACCATGGCATCGCGCGGCGGGTTGCGCATGTAAGAGAAATTGGTCCACCCGAAGTAGAACATGGTGAGGAACAGGACGAGCGGAATCACGGTCCACGCAATCTCGAGCGGCGTGTTCCCTTCGATGTCCACCGGCGTCGGGTTCCGCTTCCGGCTGTACCTGATGGTGAAGTACACCATCAACGCGGTGATGAAGATGAGGAAGGCCACGGAGAGAACGAAGATGTACAGGAAGACGGCGTCGACGCGGTCTGCGATGCTCAGCGGGGGGGTCAGGAACGGCATGGCGATTCACCGGAAAGACACGTCGAGGAACAACATCCCGATGAAAATGACGAGGGTCGACAGCGCCACGAACACCATCCCCTTCAGGAGCGGTCCTTCGAACTTGAGATGCATGAAGAAGTAGAAAACGAGACCGGCTTTCAGCGGCGTGATGAACAGCATGGCCCACACCGCGAGCGCTTCGTGAAAGACCCTGCTGACGAAGGTGAGGATCAACGTGAGCGCCAGCAACGTGGCCCACACCTTGGCCAGGGTTGCGTACGGGACGATGTGTCCGTGTTCGGGTCCGCGCGCGGCTTCGGGTGCGAGCTGGGTCATGCGGCGAGATAGAAAAGGGGCAATAGAAAAATCCAGATGACGTCCACCAGATGCCAGTAGAGCCCGGCGTTCTCGAGCTTGCCGTAGTCATCCGGCCGAACGCGGTCTCTCGCCATCAATACGAACATGATCGAGAGCAGTACCATCCCCGCAACGACATGCACGCCGTGGAGGCCGGTCATCGTGAAGTAGAGGCCGAAGAACAGTATCTCGCCCGGCGGACGCTTCAGTAACTCGGGGCCGTTGGGATACAGGCCGTGATGGAACTTGACCATCCACTCGAAGTACTTATTCGTCAGAAACACCGCGCCGAGCACCACTGTCACGCCGACCAACAGCATGGCCAGCCCGCGGTTTCCCTTCTGCAAGGCGGTGATCGACCCGGCCATCGACAGGCTGCTGGTGAGCAGCACCAGCGTGTTGATCACGCCGATGACATAGTTCAATTCGTTGCCCCCATCGTGGAACTCGTGCGGGTACTTCGCGCGGTACGCGGAATACAGTATGAACAGGCCACCGAAGAGGAGGATCTCGGTGAACAGGAACAGCCACATGGCGATCTTGGAGCCGGCGTAGTCGTAATGCGTTGCGTGCGCCGCGTGCGGCTGGGGAATCGCGCCGCTCATCGGTGCACCACCGGGTTAAATTGGTAGGGCGGTGCCGTGATGGTCGGAACTTCGACGAAGTTCTCGACCGGCGGCGGTGACGGGATCGTCCATTCCAGGCTGATGCCGCCCCAAGGATTGGCTCCCGCCTCCTCTCCCTTGAAGAGCGCGACGACGAAGTTGCCCAGGAAGATGAGGAGACCGCTGACCAGAATCCACGACCCGACTGTGGCGACCACGTGGGCGGTGTGAAACTGCGGCAGGTGATCGTAGTAGCGGCGCGGCATGCCATCCAGCCCAGCACCAGCATCGTGAAGTACAGCATGTTGAAACCGATGAAGATGGGAAACCAGGCGAAGGTGGCAACTCGGCGTTGTACATCTTGCCGAACATCTTCGGGAACCAGTAGAGCAGGGCGGCGAAGAAAGCCATGCCGGTGCCGCCGAACATCGACGTAGTGAAAGTGGCCGACGATGAAGTAGGTGTCGTGCAAGTGTACGTCGACGGCGAGCGCGCCCTGCATCACGCCGGTCAAGCCGCCGATGCAGAACAGGAAGATGAAGGTGAGCGCGAACAGCATCGGCGGCTGGATGTCGATCGAGCCCTTGTACAGGGTCGACACCCAGTTGAACACTTTGATCGCGCTGGGGATGGCAACCAGGAAGGTGAGCAGCGAGAAGATGACGTCCGCCATCTCGCCCATACCGCTGGTGAACATGTGGTGCGCCCAGACGAGCGATCCCAGCGCCGCGATCGCCACCGAGGAGTAGGCGATGAAGCGGTAGCCGAAAATGGTGCGGTGCGCGAACGTCGGGATGATCTCGGTGATCGCGCCCATCGCCGGCAAGATCATGATGTACACCGCCGGGTGCGAGTAGATCCAGAAGAGGTGCTGGTAGAGCAGCGGGTCGCCGCCTTTGGCCGGATCGAATACGCCGATGCCGAAGGCGCGCTCCAAGATGACCAGTACGAGGGTGATCGCCACGATAGGGGTGGCCAGGATCTGCACCCAGGCGGTGGCGTACAGCGCCCAGACAAACAGCGGGATACGATGCCACGTCATGCCCGGTGCCCGCAGGCGATGGATCGTGGTGATGAAGTTGATGCCCGTCAGGATCGAGGAGAATCCCAACACGAAGGCCGCGAACACCGCCAAGGAGACGTTGGTGCCGGTACGGATGCTGTAGGGCGCGTAGAACGTCCACCCCGTATCTGGCGGCCCGTTGCCCGTGAACAGCGACTGTGACCGCCAGCGCCGCCCCGGTGATGAAAAAGTACCAGGACAAGAGGTTCAGCCGCGGGAACGCCACGTCCTTCGCGCCGATCAGGATCGGCAAGAAGAAGTTCCCGAACACCACCGGCAGCCCGGGGATCACGAACAAGAAGATCATGATGACCCCGTGCACCGTGAACATGGCGTTGTAGGTCTGCGGCTGCATAATGGTGGGGCCCATGGTGAGTTGTTCGAGGCGCATGAGGATGCCGATGGTGGCGCCGACGAGGAAGAAGCTCAGCAGGCAGACCAGATAGAGGATGCCGATACGTTTGTGGTCGGTGGACAGAATCCACGAGAGCAGACCTTTTCCGCCCCCCTCGAGATAGCTGGGCTCTGCATCCAGAACGTGTGCGGCCATCGCACTCATGACGATATCCCTTCCGTGCGGCGCCGGCCCTTGAACAGCACGACCGCGGCGAACACGGCGGCCCCCAGCAGCGTAGCGGAGCCCGCGATCCGCGTGATGTTCATGACGTACTTGTGACCTGCGGGGTCATAGCTGTAGCAAAAGCTGAGGGCCTTGCTGATCGTCGGCCGCACCAGACCACTCTTGGCTTCATCGAGCGCCATCTGCAGATCGACGGGCAGATAGGTGATGCCGTACATGTAGCGTGTGACCCTGCCGTGCGGCGACAGGATGATCAGCGCCCCGGGATGGAGGAACATCTCGCCTTGGCGCTTGAACTCGAAGCCGACGGCATCGGTCAGCCTTTTCGTGCTGGCCGCGTCGCCGGTGAGAAAGCGCCACGCCAGCGGCGGGAACGGGCGCTTTATCAGCTTCAAGTAGCTGGTCCGCTTGTCGGCGGCGACCTCGGGGGTGTCCGCAGGATCGAAGCTCACGGTAATCACCTGGAAATCCTTGCCGGGCTCGAGCTGAATCTGGTTGAGCGTCTGCACCAAGTTGTGGAGCTGCGCCGTGCAGATCCCGCCGCAGCGGAAATAGTTGAGCGTGAGCACGGTCGGTCTGTCGATGAGCGCTCGCAACGATGCCTTCTGCCCGGTCTCGTCATCGAGCTGCACATCCAACGGGATCGTCGCCCCGAGCTTCTCGTCGATGGCGACCTCATCGGCGGCCCGCGCCGTCCGTGCGGCGGGTAGCAGCAGCATCCAAAGCGAGAGCAGGAGAAGACTGCACGTCGCGGTTGTTTTCATGGCGTTCCTCCCCGCGGCGGTTGCGAGTGAGTTGCAGTGAGCAGGGCTGCGTACAGCACGCTCCACTCTTCCGGGCTCAACGTCGCCACCGACACGGCGAAACCGTTCCCCGGCGTCCCCGGGACTATGGCGTTCGCCAGTGCCGACGCGCTGTCCCGCCACGACGGTGCCCGCGCCAATGTTTGCGCGGCGCGGGCGCGATCGAGCACCACACGGGTAACAAGGTCGCCGTCGCCTCTCGCAGACACGGACGGGGGTGCAGGCGCCACCGGCGCGGGCGCGACGTACTCCGCCTCGAGCTTCGCCATGGCCATGCTGACCGGAATCTTGTTGGGCACTCTCTCGCCGCCCGATGCAAACTGCTTGGCGAGCGCATCCAACACGGCGGGATCGTCGGCACCGTGCGGAAAGGAGCCGAGCGATTGCACGTAATGCACCAGTGCCATACGGTCACGCCCTGCGAGGTAGTTATACGACGCCATGCCGGTGCCCTTTATCCCTTCCGTCAGCGTCTTGTAGATCTCGGTAAGGCGGTAGCCGTTGGTCCAGCCGTTCGCCTGGGTGAAATTGCGCGGCCGCGGATTGAGGGCCGCCGCAGCCGGTCCGTTCCCTTCTCCCGTTTGGCCGTGACAGGGGCTGCAGTTTTGCTGGAAGAGCGTCGTGCCGCGGCTGAGCAACTCGGGGTTCGACGTGAGCACGGTCTTGGGATCGATGGGGGGCACCACGTAGCCTCGCTCCGGCGGGTACTCGGTGGGGTCGAGCCAGCCGGTCTCACCCTCCGGCCCCACCACGGCCGGCGCCGCCCGCGGCTTGTTGGCATTGCGCAGACCGGGCACGACGATCAATGCGAAAAGCGCAAAGATCGTGATCGCTCCGATGGCCACCAGATAGGTGGAAACCAGGCGGCGCAATTCCTCGGAGCTGACGTATTGGTCGATCACAGCCGGAACTCCAAACCCTCTTGCAGCAAAGGATCGCCGACAGGCATGTCTGCGCCACTCCGCATGGCCCGCTGCATCCACAGTAGCGTCACCCCGAGGAAGCACAAGGCAAAGCTGATCTCCGGCCACGAGAACGGCGGGCTCGTCCCCACCACCGGCAGAATCAGCCAGTAGAGATCGAGCAAATGCGCCGCCAGCACCAGTATCGCAACCCAGCGCAGACCGCGCGGATCGCCTTTGCTCCCCCTCGGGATGAGCGCGAAGAACGGCACCAGGAAGTGGACGACGGCCAGCAACAGGACCACGTTGAGCCACGGGCCCTCGATGCGCTGCTTGTACCAGAGGATCTCCTCGGGCATGTCGCCGTACCACATGAGCAGGTACTGCGCGAAACCGATGTAGGACCAGAACACGGTGAACGCGAACATGAAGCCGCCCAAGTTGTACAAATGGTCGTTCGTAACCCCCGGCAGACGGCCATGCTCAACCAGATAAATGACCACGAGCGCGCTGGCGCCGAGCCCCGCGAGAAACGTGCCGGCAAAAAGGTACACGCCGAAAATATCGCTGTACCACTCGGGTTCCAGGCTCGAGATCCAATCGAACGCCACCAGTGTGATCGTGAGCGCGAAGATCGCCATGAACGCCGGGGCGAAGCGCCTGGCGCGCACGGAGAAGGCAGGGTCTTTCGTCTGGTCCTGCTTCATGGAGCCGCCCACCAGGATTCTGTGGGCCAGCCCCCACAGCGCGAAACAGACAACAACCCGGATCGCGAAAAACGGCACGTTGAGCCACGGCGCCTTGCCGGCGATCGCCGGGTGGAGGGCTCCCTCCGGCCGGGCCCACGGGTACAACACCGGCAGTGACATTAGCGCGATGAGCGCCATGGGCGCGGCGAGCACGAGGAGCCCGGAGAGGCGCTCGGGCGCCCGCCGGATCGGCACGCTCCAGCGGGCGCCGACGAGATGCCCGAGCGCCACGATGAACAGGGAGCCCAGTGCAATCGTCAGCAGGAACAGGAACCACAGCAGCCAGTTGGCCCAAAACCTCTCTGGGCTGGCACCAAAGAGCGACGCGATCACGCCAACCGCGCCGAGTGCGGCCAGGATCCACGCCGGTGCTGGACGGGAGCTCATGGGAAATCCTCGGCGCGCGCGTTCTGCGCCCGCTGCAACACGCGCACGTAATGCACCACCGCCCAGCGATCTTCCTCCGTGAGGTCGGCGGCGTACGACGGCATGGCGTTCTTCCCCCTCATGATCACGTGGTAAATCTTTCCGTCCGGGTAGTCCCGAATGGCTGGCGCCTGCAGATTGGCCGGCTTGGCGCCGTACGCGGACGTAAGCGAGGGGGTGCCGGTGCCCAGCAGGCCGTGGCACACGGCGCAGTGCTGATTGTACGCCGTGCGGCCCACTTGCAAGACCGGCGGCGTCCGCGGGAGCGGATTCACGAGCGCGGCGGCTTCCTCCTGCGTCGCGATGAGATAGGGCAGGTAACCGCGGGCCACGGTGCCGTCAACCGGAAGCTGCATCCCATGACCGTCTTTGAAGAAGGCGCTGGCCTTCTGCGGGTTGAGCTTCGGCTGATCTTCCATGTGCACCATCGGCGGTAACACCGGGAACAGCTTGATCGCCCAGTACATGACGTAACCCGCGACCACGCACGAAACGCCGATGCCCATGGCCGCCCGGGTCATGAATTGCAGCGGCAGCAGTTCTCGCTGTAGGGGCAAAACCTCCAAGGTCGTCGCCCCCGCCGACGCCAGCGCCGTCTTCGCCGCTGCCACGTCGAGGGCTTCGCGCTCCGCCTCGATCGCGAGGGCGAACTGGTCGCGCGTGATGCCCGCCATCAGCTTCGAAGCCAGCAGCGGATGGCCGAAGAACGGCAGCCGGTTCAGCAAGAACAACATTCCCAGCCCGGCGGTGAAGGTGGCAAACAGGACGGTGACCTCGAACATGATGGGAACGAACGCCTGCCACGAGAACAGCGCCTTGCCCCCCACCACGATCGGGTAATCGACCGCCGTCATCCACCACTGGAAGAGAAGCGCGGTAATGGCCCCGATCATTCCCGCCACCAGCACCATCCCGGCGACCGGCGAGCGACGCAGGCCGAGGGCGGCGTCGATGCCGTGCACCGGATACGGGGTGTAGGCCTCGACGCGGCCGAGATTGCCAGCCCGCACCCGCGGGATCGCCTGCAACAGCTCCTGGGCGCTGCCGAACACACCGACGACCGCGAAGACCCCGTCACGCATGCTGGCCTCCACCGTGCGCCGGCTGCACGCCGGGCAGGATCACTTTCATCTCCGAGGTCGCGATCACCGGCAAGACGCGCGCAAACAGCAGCACCAGCGTGAAGAACAGCCCGAAGGTCCCGAAGAGGATGCCGAGGTCGACCAGCGTTGGCTTGTAGATGTGCCAGGAAGACGGCAGGTAGTCCTGGCTCAACGACACCACGATGATGACGAAGCGCTCGAACCACATGCCCACAGTCACAGCAAGTGAGACACAGAGCATGCCGACGTAACTGCAGCGGATGCGGCGTGACCAGAGCAGCTGCGGTATGAGCACGTTGCAGCTGATCGTCAGCCAGCCAGCCCAGCCGTACGTGCCCGAGATGTACTGCAGGAAGATGTGATGCACGTACTGGTTCATGCTGTACCAGGCGGTGAACCCTTCCATCAGGTAGGCGTACCCCATGAGGCACGACATCGCGAGAATGATCCTGTTCATCACGTCCAGATGATACGCCGTGATGAGGTTCTTCAGGTCCATCGTCTCGCGGACGACAATGAGCACCATGACCACCATGGCAAAGCCGGCGAAGATAGCGCCGGTGACGAAGTACGGCGGGAAGATGGTCATGTGCCAGCCGGGCACCAGCGACACGGCGAAATCGAACGAGACCACACTGTGCACGGAGAGCACCAGGCCGGTCGCCAGCCCGGCGAGCAACAGGTAGGCCTTCTCGTAGTGCTGCCAGTGGAAGGCGGCGCCGCGCCAGCCGACGCTGAACACGGTGTAGAAGAAGCGGCGGATCCCACCCTGCGTCCGGTCTCGAAGGGAGGCCAGGTCGGGAACGAGGCCGAGGTACCAGAACATCAAGGAGACGGAAAAGTACGTGCTGACTGCGAAGACATCCCACATGAGCGGCGAGCGGAAGTTGGTCCAGATGCCGCGTTGGTTGGGGTATGGGAGCAACCAGAACGCCACCCAGGGCCGCCCGACGTGAATGAGCGGGAACAATCCAGCGCACATGACGGCAAAGATGGTCATGGCCTCGGCGTATCGGGCAATGGCGTTCCGCCAACGCGAGCGGAACAGGAGCAGGATGGCCGATATCAACGTGCCGGCGTGGCCGATGCCGACCCAGAAGACGAAATTGATGATGCCGAAGCCCCAGAACACGGGACGGTTGTTCCCCCACACGCCGATGCCTTCGTAAAAGGTGTACCCGATGAACGAGAAGCCCACGCACATCAAGGCGGAGGTGAAGGCGAAGGCCAGATACCATACGGCCGGCGGCTTCCTTTCGGGATATTGCAACACCTGATCGTCGAGACTGGCGAGGGTGACCGGCCCCTCGAACAGAATCGGGGGCTGTAAAGCTTCCGGCAGCAACACGGCTTCAGACGGCATGCGTGCCCCCATTACCGATTGGATTGGTCACATTCTCGAGATAGGTCACCGCCGGCCGCACGCCCAACTCCGCCAGCACGTGATAGCCGCGCTGGCTCCGGCTCAATCTGGACACCGCACTATTCGGATCCTTCAGATCACCGAAGACGATCGCTTCGGCGGGACAGGCGGCGGCACAAGCGGGTATGATTTCGCCGTCGCGGATCGGCCTGCTCTCTGCCTTGGCCCGTCGCCGGAGATCCTCGATGCGCTGCACGCAGAAGGTGCACTTCTCCATCACCCCGCGCGGCCGCACCGTGACCTCGGGGTTGTACACCAGGCGGGTGGTGTCCGGCGTCGCCCCAGTGAAGTCCAGGTAGTTGAACCGGCGAACCTTGTACGGACAGTTGTTGGCGCAGTAGCGGGTGCCCACGCAGCGGTTGTAAGCCATCTGATTCAAGCCATCGCTGCTGTGCGTGGTCGCGTTGACCGGACACACGTTCTCGCACGGAGCGTCGTCGCACTGCTGGCAGAGCATTGGCTGGTAGAGGACGCGCGGGGCCTCCGCATCGCCTGTGTAGTAGCGGTCGATGCGAATCCAGTGCATCTCACGTCCTTTGAGAACCTGCTCGGGTCCAACCGTGGGAATGTTGTTCTCCGACTGGCACGCGATGACGCAGCCGCCGCAGCCCACGCATGCCGAAAGGTCGATCGCCATCCCCCATTTGTGTTCCGGAAAGCGCTGCTCGGAATAGAGGGTCGGGAGATCGGGCTCCTCCCGTCGCTGTTTGCCGTACTCCGCGAGAGTCAAGCTGCGCACGATGTCGCGCCCTTCCATCGCTTGGTGCATTTGCGCCAGCGGCAGGGCCGCGCGCTTGCCGGTTACACTTGCGGTTGCACCGACGCGGAGGAGCGAGGCCGAAGACATCTCGTCGAGCAGCGGGTAGAGGTTGACGCCGACGCCTTGCGCCACCGAGAGCGCGTCTCTCCCATAGCCCAGCGCGGCGCTCAGGACTCCCGGCGCCTGCCCGGCCTGAACGAGCACCGGAATCTCGACGCGCCGCCCGCCCACCTCGACCTGCGCCACATCTCCGTCTGCGAGATGCAGTCGCTGGGCGTCCACCGGGGAAACCGCAACCGGGTTCAACCAGGTCACTCGGGTGACGGGATCCGGGAGTTCCTGCAGCCAGCCGTTATTCCCATACCGGCCGTCGTAGACGCCCGTTCCCGGCTGCAGCACGAGGTCGAAGCCTGGCGTGGCCGGGGCAGCGGCCTTTATCACAGCTTGTTCTATTGCATCCCCCCGCAGCGTTCGCGTGGGGCGCGGTGGCGCCGGGCGCCTCAGGATGCCGTCGTGCAGCGCGGCGTTCCAGAACGCCTCGAAGGGCACCGGGCTCGCGGCGGGAAACACCTCTTTCTGCCAGCGCGCCTTCAGGTACTCGTGATAATCGGCCGGAGCCGCACCACCCAACGCACGCACGAGATCCAACAGGACGTCTTCGCCCTGTCTCGTATCGTAGAGTGGGCCGCTCGTGGGCTGCTGCAAACTCAGGACATCCGCCGAAGTTTCGTAGTCACCCCAGGCTTCGAGCCAATGATGCTCGGGGAGCACGACCTGACATGCTCTCGCCGTTTCGTCCCGGTGCAGACCGATGAAGACCTTGGTCGGGACCGCCGCAACCGCGGCTGTCCAGAGACTCGCGTCGGGACAGAAATACGCCGGGTTCACACCCCAGAAGATGGCGGTGGGGTACCGCGCCGACTTCATGTCAGCGATGTGCTGTCGCCACTCGGCAAACGTGCACACATCGACCGGGGCCGGCGCGAGAGCCGTTTCCACCGTCTGGCCTTCCGCCCCGAGCATCGTGTTGAGCAGATGGGTCGCCAGGTGAGTTTCCACCGCGGCGCTTGGCCCAGCCAGCACCAGTGCCGTTTTCCCTGCTCTCGCAAGATCAGCTGCCAACGCGTGCAGGAGCGCCGCCGGGATGCGCAGCTCGCCGGCTTGCCTGTCGAGATCAAAAGCCGTGAGGGTCTCGGCCTTCAGGCCCGAAGGCAGCGCCAGGCCGTGCTGCTCACTGAGTGTGCGCGCCAGCGCGAATCCAACAGCTGCGGCGCGCGACGGCCGGATGGCGAACCGATGGTCGGCTTTGGCGCCGGTGACCGTCATCCCGCCCTCGAACACCCACAGGCGATTCATGCGGTCGTGCGGTCCGCTCACGCGCCGCCACGCAGCGAACTCCCGGAGCGCAATGGGCGCATTCGGATCGCTGCCGAGGAAATCGTTGCTGAAAGAGACCACCACCTCGGCGCGATCGAACCGGTGCCGGAGACTCACCGCCTCGCCGAAGGCAGCCATGGCGGCGGCACGCTCGGCGTGTGGCGCGAGCGGTTCAAAGGGCACGTGGACCAGCCCTGGACAAACGCGCTGGAAATCTTCGAGCAGCGCGCGCCGCGTCGGGGAGAGCACGGCGCCGGTGAACACGATCACCGGCTTGCCCGCGTCCTTTGCCTCACGCAGCGCCGCCAGGACCTTCGCCTCGGCTTGCTCCCAGGTGGCGGGCCGCCCATCGACGAGCGGTTGCCGCAAACGGTCCGGATCGTACAGGCGCAGGATGTCGGCGATGGTCCGGAGAGAAGTCTTCCCGCGAAAGAGCGGGTGTTCGTCGTTGCCTTCGATGTGGATCGGCCGTCCCTCGCGGGTCTTCACCAGGACGCTGTACGCCGTCATGCCTTCCTGGAACGTACTGGCGTAGTGGTCGGCGATCCCCGGCACGACCCCGAGCGGCTTACGCGTGTACGGGACGATCGTGCCCCGGTCGATTTTCGAACAGCCAGTGACCCCCGAGGCCAGCGCGGCGGAGGCGCCGAGGAGGGCCAGAAAACGCCTCCGGGAGATTCCCTCCGGCGTCATCTCGATCGGGTTCATCGTTCTCGTCTCCATCACCTCGCTCGCTCACCGGTGGCAGGCGTTGCAGTACTCGGCGCCGCGTTGGATCTTCGAGTCCGGCGGCAGCGCGTTGTGAGCATCGCGGTGGCAGCCCAGGCAGTTTCCCATACGCATCGACATGTTCTGAGACACCACGTCCATCGTCTGGATCTCACCGTGGCACGTCTGGCAGGCGATGCCGCCGTTCACGTGCGGCCGGTGATCGAAATAGACATGGTCCGGCAGGACGTGTATGCGCTGCCATTCGAGCGGGCGGCCGGAGTCGTAGATGGCGGTCAGCTTCCGGATGGCGGGGCTGTCGGTTTTCGTCACCCGGTGGCAGTTCATGCACGTCTCGACGGCGGGGACAGTCGCGAAGCGGGACCGCGTCGCGCCGGTGTGGCAGTATTGGCAGGGGATCTTCATCGTTCCCGCATGCAGCCTATGGGAGTAGGGAATCGGCTGCTCGGAGGCGTAGCCGCGCACGAAACGATCCGGCTGCGTCCACCAACCGACCGTTGTCAATGTGAAAAGGAGCGCACCCACCCCCACGGGCAGGATGACGCGGGCGAATCGATCGTAAAGGTTCAGACGTTTACCTCTTCCGTGATCAGGTCCTGATTTCAGCAAGGGTCCCGGATGGAGTCGATGCCTTTATGGCGTGCACGGATCGGGAACTCGAATGGTCTCCTTCACGTCTACGTCCAGACTGGATTCCAGTCGCCCCCCTGCCGCGTTTGATCGTGTCAGCCCCTGGCCAGGAATCCCCCCTAGTTCCCGTTGATTAAAGAGAGATAGGTTCGCTTCGTCAAGATACGTCGCTACGAAGAGTGAAGATCGGAGTGCTCGGACAGGAAGTGTTGTGCGAGTTCGGATTTCCTGAAGATTGCATACACGGGGACATTCTTCCCGGCTGCCTCTTCTACCGCCCTCAAGCCGTGCCCTTCTTCTCTATCGACGAGCACGATGACGGCCAATACTTCAATCCCTTCACTCCGGCATCGTTGGATCGCCTGAATCGTCGAGCTGCCGGTGGTAACGACGTCATCCACGATTACCACCCGTTTGCCTGGTGTGCCTTCGATGCATAGGTTGAGGCCATGCTCCTTGGGCGTTTTGCGGACAACAAAGGAATTGAGCGTGCGGCCTTTCACGTACTTGCAGTACGCCGAAACGGCATAGGCGATCGCGTCGGCGCCCATCGTGAGGCCGCCAATTCCTTCCGCCTCGGCGGGGATCAGATTGGCGCACAGCTCGCCGATCAGCGGGCCGGCATCCGCCAGTGTCGTTGTCGCCTTGCAATTGATGTAGGTGTCACTCACGCCGCCAGACGTGAGCTTGTATTTGGGGGAGTCGGCGCGACTGTAAGAGTGCCGGACAAGCATAGTCAGCAGCTCTTGCCTCACGTCATTCCCCTTCCGCGTAGGCCCAAGAGCTGGGGCACTGTGGACGTTTCGGGCTGCCATTCAGGTGTGCTTCCTATCGAGTTCGCTTCCGGCCCGCAAGCGCGGCACGCGCTGGATGTACAGAACCGGCGTGTTGGCAAGGATTCCCGCGATTCCCCACGTCTATGTCGCAGGCCCCATATTATGCGAGAAGTCATTAGGGGCTTGGCTTGCGCCGCCAGCTGTGGTTGAAGGCACACTATGTCGCCTGAGGCCGCACACGCCGGCGCGGGGATTGCGGGCGCGATCAAGATCGCCGTGCGTCAATTGAAGACACCCATTGGCGTCCTGCAGGTGGCAGCTTCGGAAGACAGTCTCCTGTACATCGAGTTGCCGCGCCAGCAGGGCGAGGGAGGGTTCGAGCATTGGCTGCGCGGCCGCTTGCGCCGCACGCAGACTCCGGCATTGAACGTTGCGCTGCGACAGCTGCGCGAGTACTTCGCCGGCAAGCGCCGTCAGTTTGATGTCGCGGTCGATCCGGGTGGTACCGAGTTCCAGCGTCGCGTCTGGCAGCTCATCGCCGCAATCCCGTTCGGTGAAACGACATCGTACGGCCAGATCGCGACGCAGCTCGGCGACGAACGCCTGGCGCGCGCCGTCGGCGCGGCGGCGGGCGCCAACCCGATCCCGATTATCATCCCGTGTCACCGGGTCATCGGCACCGATGGGTCGCTCGTCGGCTACGGCGGCGGCTTGCGGATGAAGGTCTGGCTGCTGCGCCACGAAGGTGCGATCATGATTTGAGGTTACGGCGCTGGTAGCTCGGGGCATCTTGTAGGGGCGATTCGGGAATCGCCCCAAGTCGGCGGAGCCAGGGGAAATTGCTACGCCTTCCACTCGATGGTTGCGGGGTCGCGGTCGAGGTGTCCGAGGGCATCCTTCCAGCGGTAGAGGATCAACGTATCCATGATCTCTGAACCCTGGCCGCGGCGCTTCTTGTCCAGCTCGGCACGCAGCACGTCGAGCGCGCCGTGCACTGCGGGTCCGAAAAGTGATTGCAGATACGACGGCGGAATGCGGTGGCCGCTGTCGTCGAAGCTGCCGTCCGGCCGCAACGGCGCCGGCGACAGCGGCGGCACGTAATACACGTTCGGGTGCGTGCCGTGCTCGGGATGCAGCGGCAGCGCGATCTTCCACTTCTCGACCACCTTGTGCACCGCGCTGCCCCGGTCATCGAGGAAGCCGATGAACGCCGCCCGGCCCGGACACTGCCGCACGCACGCCGGCGCTACGCCTTGCTCGAGGCGCGGGAAACAGCCGATGCAGTGTTGGCTGATGTTGCGCATGGCGTTGAAATAGATCTTCTTGTAGGGGCAGGCGCGGCGGCAGGTCTGCGTGCCTTTGCACTTGTCTTCGTCGCACAGCACCAGCCCGTCCTCTTCGCGCTTGAACAGCGCCCCGTGCGGGCACGCTTCGACGCAGGCCGGCGCGGTGCAGTGGTTGCAGAGCCGCGGGAGATAGAAGAAGTAGGCGTTCGGGAATGTCCCGCCGCCCTCATCCTCGTCCCAGTTCATGCCCCACGTCTTGCCGCCGGAGATCTTCTGCAGGTACGCGCGACGGCCCTTGCCGCCATGCAGCACCTCGTCGTAGTTGAAGTTCCAGCCGCCGCCGACCTCCTCATCGGTGGGCATCCGACCGAGGCTCAGCTTGCCGGCGTCGTAGCCGCCGCCCATCGTCTCCCAGTCGCGCGGGGTTCCACGGCCGGGCTGCGTGTTGACGGTCATCCACCACATCTGCTCGGTTCCAGGGTCTTGCTGCACCCAAAGGACCTTGCAGGCGACCGAGCAGGTCTGGCAGCCGATGCACTTGTTCAAGTCGAACACCCACGCCAGCTGCCGTTTCGATTTCGTGATCTGTCCCATCAGCGCATCCTTTCCGTCTCTTCACTGAGCATATGCAGCGTGCCTCGACCAGCACACGGCGCTCACCCGATTTTCTGCACGTCGACCCACACGGCGCGGTCCGCGGGGATCGGCTGCCAGGAGAACAGCCGGTACTTCAGGTGCCCGTAGTTGCCGACGAACCCGAGATGTTTCACGTGGCCGGGCTCGATGTCCGCCTGGCTGTACCAGTTCTCGTGCTGGTACGGCTCGAAGCCGTTGTAGAGAATCACCTGGCCCGGCCGGCAAGCCGGGCTGATCTTGGCGGCGACGACGATCTCTCCGAGGTCGTTCACTAGCTTGAGCTTCTCACCGTTGGTGACATCGAGAGCCACCGCATCCTGGTCGTTGAGGAACACAAACGGCTCGCCGCGGTGGGTGTTGAGGATGATGTTGTTCGTCATGTTCATCGAGTGGATGCTCCAGCGGTTGTGGCCGCTGGTCATCAAGAAGCGCCGGTTCCGGCCGCCTTGGGGCGGCGGCTCCTTGTGCGTCGGCAGCTCTTCGCCGGCTTCGAGGAACCACTCATGGTCGATGTAGAACTGGGCGCGCCGAACGAGGGTGTCGTACGGCACCTTCTCCTCGGTGTGCCAGCGCAGCGCGTTGTGCACTTCGTCCGGCCGGAGCGTCGAGGCCTGCGAGATGCCGTGCCCCATGATGCCCCAGCCGGTGAAGCGGACGGGACCGCCGGCGCGCATCGTCTCCAGTGTCGTCCCCTTGGGTAGGACGCCATAGACCGCCAGGTCGCGGATCGCCTCGTCGTGCCGTGTATCCTCATCCCGCACGGCGCCGTTGAGGGTCATGCAGCTGACGAGGTTTTCGAGGCTGCGATAGTTGCCCTTGCGATCCGTGAAGCCCGCCATTCCGCGGGCCCGGGCGCGCTGCTCGATTTTTTCGAGCAGGCGGACGCCGATCTCCATGTCGGGCAACGCTTCGCCCAGCGGCGGTGCCGCGCGATCGCACAGCACGTAGTTGAGGTGATGCACGGACAGCATGCTGTACCCGAGCTTCTCGTAATGCTGGGCGGCGGGCAGCACATAATCCGAATACAGGCCGGTGGTGGTCATGCGGTAGTCGACGGAGACGACCATCTTGAGCTTGGGCCAGAGGTGTTCGAGCAACAGCTTCTGTCCGCCGCGCTGGCGGTGCAGCAGGTTGCCGCCCGCCTCGAAGATCACCCGTGGCTCCACCTCGCGATAGGCGTGCGCGTAGCTCGGATCCCACCACCCCTTGTCGATGCATTCGGTGATGTATTCATCGAAGGTGCGCTTCATCGAGGGGTCGTTGTTCTCTGGATTGTTCCAGCGTTCTTTGTACCCGTACTGGTAGTACCAGACGAAAGCCGGCGGGACCACGTTGCCGACGCCGCCGAACTCGGCGGCCACTTCGGCGCCACGGTTCTGGGTCATCTCCGGAGTCATCGTCGGGTCGCTCTGCGCGAGCATGCGGCGCAGGGCCATCAGCTGCGTGATGAAGCGTTGCGCCGCCTCTTGCCCGGCGCTGTCTTTGCGATGCATGAACACTTGGCCATCCATCCCCATGAGCGCCCAGGAGCGCGTCCCGGTGCCCTTCTTGCCCCAGTTGCCCGTGAGCCCGAGGAGCAGCGCCATCGCGCGCTCCATCAGATCGCCGTGATAATACTTGCCGGAGTTCCAGCCGATGAAAATCTTCGTCTTGCGCGTCGCCACCTTACGCGCCAGCTGGCGAATGTTGTCCGGGTGAATCTCACAAATCGCCCCGGCCTTCTCCGGCGTGTACGCCTCCAGATGCCGCTTGAGCCGCTCGAACACGGGCTCGACCTCCACCGCACCGCCATCACTCAATGTGACTGTGAAGCACCCATCGAGGGCCGGGTCGGTGCCGGTCAGCGCCAACGTGCCGCGCGGCGCCGGGGTGAGGACGTTCGTCAGCGCGTCCCACCAGTAGAACTGGTCGTCACGCTCGCCGGCAATGACCTCGCTGGCGCGCAGAAAACGTCCGGTGTCCTTGCGCACCAGCAGCGGCATGTCGGTCTGCTCCTGAATGAACTGTTTCTTGTACAGCCCCGCGTCCATGATCACCTTGCACATCGACAGGGCCAGCGCCGCATCCGTCCCGATGCGCACCGGCTGGTGCCAGTCGGCGTGGATCGCTGACGGGCTGTAGTCCGGCGCAATGGTCACGATCTCACCGCCGTTGTACCGCGATTCCGCCAGGTAGTGGTACCACTGGATGTTGGTGTAGACAGGATTGGCGTGCCAGATCAGCGTCAGGTCGGCGAGGAACCAGTCATCCATACTGGACGTGGGATTATAGAGGCCCCAGGTGATGTGGTAGCCGGGGCTGAAGTCCTGGAACTCTGCATTGCCGTCGGTCATGGGTGTTCCGAGAACCTGCGCGAACTGGCGGGCCGGGAAAGCGCCCGGCTCGGGGGTCAGGAGCGTCAGGACCGACTCGGCGCCTTGCTCCGCGATCGCATCGAGGATCGCATCGGCGATGTCCGTCAGCGCCTCGTCCCAGGAAACGGGTTGGAACTTTCCCTCGCCGCGCTCGCCGATGCGCTTGAGCGGGCGGGTGACACGGTCAGGCGAGTAGTGGCAGTGACTCCAACTGGCGCCCTTCTGGCATCCCATCGGATTCATGTCGGGAATGCCAGCTTCGATGGGCCGCAAAGTGGCCGCCTGTTCCTCCCGCAGGATCTTCCCATCCTTCGAGTAGACGCGCCACGGGCACCCGCCCGGGTAGCAGTCCACCGAATGACCGCCCCAGGTAACTTTGTCCCATGTCCATTTCTCCCGGTACGTGTCCGCCCACTTACCCTG
>CAVSQF010000019.1:0-41474 GCA_963729835.1 uncultured delta proteobacterium
CAGCTCTCGCGTGCGCTGGGGGTACCGACGACGTGAGAATCGAGCGCCTGATGCCCATCTGTCGTTTTACCCTGGTTGCGTGGACTTTTTTCAGCCCGCAACGGCTCCGAACACGTTGTGCGGACCCGTTTCAGTCGTTGCAACGGCTCCGAACACGTTGTGCGGACCCGTTTCAGTCGTTGCAACGGCTCCGAACACGTTGTGCGGACCCGTTTCAGTCGTTGCAACGGCTCCGAACACGTTGCGCGGACCCGTTTCAGTCGTTGCAACGGTTCCGAACACGTCGCGCGGACCCATTTCAGTCGTTGTAATGGCTCCGAACACGTTGCACGGACCCATTTCAGGTCGTGCGAGGGCCCGGAACACGTTGGACCGGCTCGTTTCAGATCCTGCAAGAACCCTCAGAGTTTGTGACCAAATCGAACCCACGAAAAATCGGCCCTTGAAATCGTTGCGATTCTTCATATCGAAACCGGCGATTTGGCGATTTAATCACAACCTCTCAGCCTTCCGCCGGCCCTCCCGGGCGCCCGCCCGCACTTGACAGGCCGCTTATGTGCCCCGTAGGGACGTCTGGAATTTTCCGGGGAACGTCCGGGTTGCGGGGTGATGTCTGATAGCGAGGATTATGGCAATTAGCCGGTTAATATGGCCTATGCGCCGGCCAGCCATCGAACCGCGCGCCTGTCCTTTTAGGCGCGCGGGCTGGCCGGCACCGGCGGCGGCACCGGCTCCGCTCGCGGCCCTCACTGGGCCCGCTCGCTGCGCTCGACTCTAAGCCTTGCCCCCTACCTCACCGCGGCTACAATGCTTCGATGATTCCTATACCGAGCTTCAGCGTCAAAGACATTCTCGACCTCTTCAAAAAGGGCATGGAGCTCGAAGCCCAAGAAAAAATCATGGAGTACCGTCAAGCGGCCCTCGACCGACAGGACGAGAACGCACGGCTCCGCGAGCAGATACACGAGCTAGAGCGCCGGCTTGAACTACGCGAACTTACCTTCGACGGGCTTGTGTACTGGTGGGAGGCTCACGACCCCCTGGGGGAAGGTAACCGCCCCCAGCGTGACGGCCCTTTTTGCCCCCGTTGCTGCGACGCCGACAGTAAACGTATTCGCCTGCACCCAAACGACAATTACGGGCCATCTTGGCACTGCTACACCTGCAACAACGACTTCTCCCCGCGCAGTGAATGAGAAAAGGTGTCCCGCTGCGCGGGACGACATCGAACTCTACTTTTTTTCGGGCTCGGGAAAACGCACGCCGCGTACCCACCAACGCACCGCCAAAGCCGGCGGCGGTTGTCGGAGTTTGACCTCCACGCCACGTTCGTCATAAAAGCGCTCTGTTTTTCGGAAGAGGTGACCCCGTGATTAGAAGCTGCAGGACAACGCTCATCGTTCTTCTACTAACAGCGAGTTGCGGCGGTGGTGGAGGCGGCGGTAGTGAACCCTCCATTGATAGCGTGTGTGGGGGGCAAGTCACTTCTGCCCCAAAAGTGTGTAACCCGAGTCTTGTACTTAACCACAGCACGGGCGTGCTAACCCTGACTTTTGGGTTATCCGACCTTGAAAACAACGTAGACCAGGTTTGCGTAGAGCTTGGCGCCCTCACTGGCTGCCAGTCGTACTCTCCCTCTCCGACTGGGTCGTCCTACATAAACACCACGGTTCAAATTGAGTTCCATTGGCCTTATACCTTGCTTGCCACGTGCTATACGCTCCAAGTCTACGTTCACGACAGCACTGGCCTCCAAAGCAACACCGCACAAGCCGACAACCTCGCTTGCTTTGTAAACTAAAAAACGGCCGCGCGGTGTAATCCACGCGGCCGAGGGTGCGGACTGCGGGGAGTACCCCGCTCCACGTTGCCGCCCAGTATGGCGCCGGCGTTTCCCGTCGCCCGACCACGGACGGAGTAGGCAACCGCCGTGGCAACCACATTTCACACCCAGGAAGGCAAAACCGTCAACCTCGACCGCGTAAACGCCCCCAGGAGCCACGAACGCAACCGCCCGAGGGTCAACGTACCCGACCGCTTTTCTTCCCGGCGCCTGACGTGCTACAGCGGCGCCCGTGGCCTTCCTCGACCGTATCCGTTCCTTGTTTCAACCCCGCCCGTGGACGTGGTTTCAGACGCTCAATCAACCCCTGGTGCGCCGGTGCGCGGCGTGCAAGACCGACCGTAGCGCTACCGCCTTCCCCGACCGCGCGCACCCCGACCACTGCGCCAACTGCCTGCGTACCTGCGTTGTGTGCCAGACCAAGCAACCGCTCAACAGCTTCCCGAACCCGCACCCGTTCTTTGCCAACGTGTGCGAAACCTGCCACAGCCGCGAGTACCGCTGCCCTGGCCTCTACTTGCACGAAATCGGGACTTACACGCCCATTCTCGGGCACTACAAAGTCACCGGCCAGCGCACCCTACCAATCGCCCGCTTCACCGCCGACCTCAACGACCACCACGCCCCAACGACGTGCGACGCGCACCGCAACAGTACGGGCTGTTACCTCTGTCTCAACTTCTCCTCCTTCGGCAAGAGCGAATCGGGCTACCTGTCTACCCTCACAAAGCACTCACCAAAGGTGGCGACCCCTTGTGTTCCAGGTGCCAAAACCTCACCCCGCTCACCCCTACCCAGCTCGCCACGCTCGCCGCCGCCGCACCACCACCGCCACCACCGCGCGACCCAACAGCGCCGACCACTGCCCTCACGCTCGGCACTACCCCCGAAGGCCAGCCCGTCACCATCACTGACACCGACCGCACGCGGCACGTCTACCTCATCGGCGGCACCGGCTCCGGTAAATCCGTCACGCTCACCAACCTAGCCACGCAAGACATTCGCGCCGGCCGCGGCCTCACCGTGATTGACCCACACGGCGACCTGGTAGCAAACCCCGACCTTGAACGCGGCGGGCTTCTCTACCGCGTGCCCCCCGAGTACCGCGACCGCGTAACTTACTTCGACCCGATGGACGAGGACGCGCCCGCCTTCAACCTGCTGGCGTCCGACTACGAGCCCGACAAGCTCACCACCGACCTCGTGGCCACGTTCAAAATGTTTTTCGGCGACTCGTGGGGCGTGCAGATGGAGCACCTGCTACGCAACGCGCTCCTGACGTTGCTCGCCGACCGCAGGCACGAACCGCACTCATTCGCCGACCTGCGCGCACTGCTCATTGACGAAGACTACTGCGACACCATCGTCAAGCGGGCGCACCCCGACTACGCGAGCTTCTGGCACCACGAATTCCCCCACCTCACCAAAGACGCGGCACGCCCCATTCTCACCCGTCTCGGCGCGTTGCTCGTGCCAGGCTCGGCCATCAAGCGCGTGGTGAGCAACACGGCAAACGAGCTCGATGTCAAAGCCATCATGGACAGCGGCAAAATCCTGCTCGTGAACTTGAGCAAGGGCGCACTCGGCGAGCAGCCGGCCAAACTCCTCGGCGGGCTCATCGTCACGGCCATCACGCAAGCCGCGCTCGCCCGCCAACGTATGCCCGAGAAAGACCGCACGCCGCACACGCTCTACTGTGACGAGTTTCAGAACTTCGCCGACCTGCCCTCAACGCAAGACATTCTCTCGGAAGCGCGCAAGTACCAGCTCCGCCTGGTGCTCGCCCACCAGACCATGAGCCAAGTAGACAGCACGCTCATGGCCAACATTCTCGGCAACGTCCGTACCGTCATCGGCTTCAACGTCTCACCCGACGACGCGGCCAAACTCGCCAAGCGCATGGCACGCACGCGCTACGAGCACCCCGAGACCCACGCCATCTACGACCTCACCGCCGAGCGCCGCCAACTCGCGGCCACCATCACGGCGAAGCTCCGCACCTTCCCGCACCGTCCCGAAAACACCTACGTTCACCGCGACGAGCGCAACTTGCTCGACCAACTCACCGCCATTGCCAACGTTGACCTCACCACCTACCGCCCGCCCGACGCGCTCACGCGCGACGGCAAACGCAAACCGTGGAGAGAGACGACGTGGCCGACCGCGCAACACTTCCAAAACCTGGCCACGTGTCACGCCTTCATCTTCCGCAACGTGGCCTCGACCACCTGTGAACTCCGTGTGCCCTTCCCCACCCCCGCCCCCTACGCCGACAACCTCGACCACTGGCACGAGCGCCGTACTCGAGAAATCGCCGCGCCCAAGACCGAAGGAAAAAACCGACCTCCTAAAATCGCCCAGGACGAACGAACGCGACCCGAGACGACCCAACCCCCGCACCTAGAACCAACAGCTTTTGACGGCTTCGACCCCGAAGCCCTACACTCACCCCATGACGAACCCCCACCCCACGAACCACCCCCGCGCCGCCTTCCAACACCGCGCCGGCGTGCCTGACAAACGCCGCCGCTTTGAGCGCGCCGAGGGTGTGAGCCGCGACATCACACCCGAAGACCTTGACCTCTTCCAACTGCTTGACCAGGTGCGCCTGGCCGACAGCCGGCAACTCAAGCTCTACCTCGCACCGAACGGCAACCGCCGCGCCTTCCTGCGACGCCTGCAAACGCTCTACCACGCCGGCTACCTCGACCGACCAAAGAACCAACTCGGTCGCCGCTTCCTCGACACCGCCGGCGCCCGCTTCTACGTCTACGCCCTGGCCGAACGCGGCGCGCGCAAGCTCGCCCGCGTCGACGACACCGACCGCGCCACCACGCTCGACACCCTCACGCGCAACAACCAACGCATACAAGCCCGCGCCATTGACCACCGCATCGCCGTGACCGAAAGCGTGCTCACGTTCGCCGCTGCCGCCGACGAACTCGGCGCCACCCTCAACCACTACGAAGGCGAAGCCCTGACGCGCGCCTTCCCAAAACTACCGACCCGCGTGACCATCACCGACAACGAGCACCGCCACAAAGTCCCGCTCTACCCTGACACGCTCTTTCACCTGACACCGAAGAACGAGCGCCCCCGTTTCTTCTTCCTCGAAGCCGACCGTGGCACCGAGCCCATACGCACCGGCGACTGGCAACGCACCAGCATACGCCGCAAGCTCACGGCCTACGCTACCCTGTACCTCGACGCCGCCGACCAGGCCGCCGGTATCACCGCTTTCCGCGTCCTCACCATCACGACCACGCCCGACCGCCGCGACACCATGCGCGCCGTCGCCCGTGAACTGCACCCGCCGAAGGTGCGCGGCCTCTTCCTCTTCACCACGGCCGACGCCGTGACGCTCGACAATCCGACCGCCGCACTCACTCAACCCGTGTGGTATGAGCCCCGCGAGGAGAGCCAACCCGTGGCGCTGCTCTAATGAACGACCAGCCGCGCTTGCTCACGTCGCTCCTGTCAGGCAGGTTCGGTTCAACAGGAAGCCAATGAAACAAGAGCTAGAGGCCATGCATTTGACAGCACTCCGCAAGACCACCGAGCTGTGGGAGCAGGCTACAAAAATGGCGAAGCCAAAATTCTTCGGGCGCAGATGGTCTGCCCCTGAAATTGAGGAGTGGCTCAAAGAACCGTTATTCCAAATCTGGCGAGTATACGTCATCACCGCGACCACCGAGCACACTGACACTCTGTTGCGCAAAAGGCGCAATCTTCTAGTCAGAGGCGACTACGACGAGGTCGACCTTGCCCCCTGGACAAAAGAAGCGTGGCACTTCCTGTCCGACGTGTGCTTCGTTCCAGACAGCGTTCTCGAGAGGATAGGTGACGCGCTCCACGGGCAAATGTATTCACTCCTCGACAAGATGGAGGCATTAGGGGTGGCCGTCCCCCAAGCCACCCAGGTGTCACTCGACGTTACCAGCATGACCCCTGAGCAATATGAGGAACTCTGTGCTGACCACATGAGGACTTGCGGCTATGCAGTCCGACTGACGAAGGCGTCTGGTGACCAGGGGGTCGACGTTATCGCCACAAAGGGCAACGTGACTGTTGTCATACAATGCAAGTTGCATAGTTCACCAGTGGGTAATAAAGCAGTTCAAGAGGTTTACGCTGGTAAGAAGTTTATCGGTGCTGACATCGCAGCTGTTGTCTCCAACAACGAATTCACCCCCGCGGCGAAGCAGTTGGCACACACCGTGAACGTCCTACTGCTTCACCACTCGCAGCTGAAAACCTACTTCGGGCAATAAAGCCGCTCGCTGGTCATCTTTGTTACCTTCACAGACTTTCCAACGTGGCGTAAGGTACCCGCGCACGTCCGGCGACCGCCGGCGCCCGCCAAAGGTGTGACAACGCCCATGCGAGGCGCGACCGTGGCGGTAGCCCTCACCACGTCGAAGCCGTCGCGCGCCATGCTTGCGGCCGAGCTACCGGCCGGCGACGGCCACCGGCACCGCCGGCGTGCACAAAAAACCCACCGCGGCGAAGCGGCGCAACAGCGCCGGTTGTCCGAACCGCGGTCACGTCATTTCACTGGTAGCTAAGTCTCGTAACAGTGTTAAACCACGAAAGAATTTGTCCGGCGACCTCTGAGGCTTCCTTCTCGCCAAGCTCTTCAACAAACGCCTTGTTTCCCCCTGCGTTCAACACACGTTCACGCAGTTCCGCGAACGGTGCTTGAAGCTCAGCCGGAAACTCGGTCGCCTTGAGTGGCACAAGATGGTCTAGCGCGAAGTGCAGTCTCTCATTGATTCGGCCCCCACCAGTAGCAAGTGAATCTACTGCCGTAGCCAATCTCCCCCACGTTGTGTGCATTCATCACTCCTCTCTTTAACCGCCACCCGAAACTCGTGTGGTACTACTCCCCTGTGCCGTCGTGCTTTGTTGACCAGAATACCATCGTATCACATCCGCCTGCAAACCCTCTTGCCTCCTCAACCGGCTCGTTTCTTTGCCTCCTGCAACCGTTGCTGCTACCGTTGCTGCAACACGCTGCAACGGAGGTGCGACGGTGGCAAAAATTGGGGTGGTAGCAGCAGCCAACGCGGCCGGCGTGTCGCGGGCAACAATCAACCGTTACCTCAAGTCTGGCAAGCTCTCGGCGACCGCCGACCGCAAAGGCGCGCGGGTCATCGACACCGCCGAACTGGCCCGCGTCTTCGGCGACCTGCAACCGGCTGCGACCGACAAGCAACCACGGGTGCAACCGCGTGCCACCACGGCCGTGTTGCAAGAGAAACTCGCCGCCCTCGAACGCGAGAACGCCACTCTACGCCGCGAGCTCGACACCGCACGCGACGAGAAGGCGCGCCTGCTCGCCCTCGTCGAGAAGGGACACCAGCGCTTGCTCACCGTATATAGGGGACGTCTGGAATTTTCCGGGGAACGTCCGGGTGGTGGTTGCGGGGTGATGTCTGATAGCGAGGATTATGGCAATTAGCCGGTTAATATGGCCTATCCGCCACGCCCGAAGGGTCATCGGCTTGCCGGTAATCTGATCGTCGTTCGGGTAGAACACGTGCAACTTGGTCCCATTCGGAAACCAGGCGCGGTACTCGAACGGGCAGAATGGCCACTCGGCAACTCACTGCAACACTCGCATTTTCCACCTGGGTGAGCTCACGCCAGTCTACCTGCCAACCCAGGCGGCTGCTCAACGCGCTGGCAATCTTGACAGGTGACTCGCTGGTCCCACGGCCACCCCGGCGCCACTTCTTGATAGTTCCCTCGGAAATCAACTGCCGCGGAATCACACCCGGTTCGTAGAGATCGATGATCTTCAAGCCGGCTTGGCGGCTAAGGGTCTTGAGCTTGCCGTAATCGACGCGATAACCGCGCGGAATCTTCTCCGTACCGCCTTCACCGACGTGGACTGATCGTTCCTCTGGTGATGGCGCCCGCTGTGGTGCCACCGCTTGGGACATCTGAGCCGATCGGGCGCGCTGTCGCGGTCCTCGATGGCGCGCTGTCGACCCCTCTGCGGTGGCTGGTGGTTCGTTCATTTCTTCACAATTTGGCGGGATGAGCTATGCGAGCGGCAACCATTCATCTCGCGTTTGCGATCGCGTGACCGGGATGACTCGTGGCACGCTGGCAACAGGTGCCTCATGGCGATACCGCGGACCTGGATCAGCCAGCATTTTCAATCGGTACTATCACATGTGCGTGAAGCTGCTCGTCGACGGGAGGCCAACGGAACCATTCAGCGCCGAGACGCTGCCACCCTGATTCCAAGTCTTGCTACCTGGCAGCCACTGCTCCACCCGGAATTTGACCCGGCAGTCGCTTGGCACTACGCTGTTTTCATGCGCGACGAACGGGATGCGAGTACGCGGGCAGCGAGTCCGCCAGCAAGCGGTGAGCATACTGCCTTGACGGCATTGGTTGCTCTACCGTACCCTCCCATGGCAGGGCATCAGCAATTCGTAAAACAAGGAGGTTCTCATGGCTATACGAGCCGTTGATCTTGAAGGTGTACCCGAAGACCAGGCCCGGGCGATCGAAGAACAGGCACGCTACTGGCGAGAGATGACCGCGCGACGACGCCCGGCCAAGGTGCGTGACCTGCCACGGTGGCCCGGCATTGCGCCACTCCCCGCGAAGCTTCGCCGACGCGAGATCTACGACGATGTCGGCTGATCGCGCCCTGCTGGATACCAACATCCTCATCTATGCTCTTGATCCCACATCCAGCTTCTACCCAGCGTGTGATGCACTCTTGGAGCGAACCAAGACCGCGGGTGCGGGCCTGTGCATCGCCCCACAGAACCTGGCCGAATTCTACGCCATCGTAACGAACGCGCGCCGCGTGCCCACGCCGCGCACGCCCGAGGAGGCTCTGGCGGTCATCGAGCAGTTTCTCGAGCGGCCTGGACTCGAGCTGCTCCCGGTGCCCACGGACATGGTTGCACGGTGGATCGCACTCGTGCGGCGGCATCCCATCGTCGGCGGCGACCTCTTCGACATTCAACTCATCGCCACCATGCTTGGGAACGGCATCACGCGCATCTACACCTTCAACGGTGACGACTTCGTCCCCTTTCCCGAGCTTGAAGTGATCGTGCCCAGCATCGGTGAGTCGGCGCCGAGCCCAGCCACACGGCGCTCTTCTGACGAAGGATAGCGCCCCATCACGTCCTCGCCCCGAGCCGTCAGTAATCCGTATATATCCGCCCGGTTAATATGGCCTATCCGCCGCCCACCCTCTCCCTCGGTAGCCCGCAAAAAAGGGTCGCTGACTTCTCCGGGTTATAGCCGCGCGGATCGCACAGTTTGTTATGGAATACGCTGCACACGCTTCGGGTCTCGGTGGCTTGCGTGTGGTGGCGTTCGAAAGCCGGCGCGCCGCCGAGCTGGCCGAGTTGATTCGTCGCTATGGTGGCGAGCCACTTGTGGCGCCCTCGATGCGAGAGGTTCCACTCAGTGAAAATACCGCGGCGTTGGAGTGCGTCCGCCGGATAGAGTCGGGAGATGTCGACGTCGTCGTGCTCATGACCGGCGTCGGTGTGCGTACCCTGGCGGAAGTGGTCTCAGGCGAGCGCTTGGCAGCCGCCCTGCGGCGCGCGGTGCTGGTGGCGCGTGGACCCAAGCCGGTTGCGGCGCTGCGCGAGATCGGGTTGCAGCCGGAGATTGTCGTGCCGGCGCCGAACACCTGGCACGAGGTCCTCACCACCTTGGATGCCAAGCTGCCGGTCGTCGGCAAGCGTGTTGCCGTACAAGAGTACGGGGTGAGCAACGCGGAGCTGATCGCGGCGCTCGCTGCGCGAGGCGCAGAGGTCCAGCGTATTCCGATCTACCGCTGGGCGCTTCCGGACGACCTCGGCCCGCTCCATGCCGCGATCCGCGCGTTATGTGAAGGGCGCGCACATATCGCGCTGTTCACAAGCGGTGTGCAAGTCTACCATCTCTTCCAAGTTGCTGACGACCTGGTCGCGAGCGGCGCCAGCGGCGGTGCCGACCGCCTGCGTGCCGCGTTTGCAACGGTCCTCATTGCTTCCATCGGCCCGGTGTGTTCGGAGGCGCTGCGCGAGCATGGCCTGTCTCCAGACCTGGAGCCAGGCCATTCGAAAATGGGACCGTTGGTCGCTGAGGTTGCACGGCGCGGGCGGGCGTCGCTGGAGACGAAGCGTCGAGCGTGATGCGTGAGCCCAGTGAAGTTGTCGTCAGACTCGTGCATCACCTTTCGGCCCTTGACGCATGCGCAACCCTCACGTACCTACAGACGCAGCTTGAACGATCATCCCTTCCTCAGAGCCTGTCGCCGCGAACCCACTCCGTACACACCGGTGTGGTTGATGCGCCAAGCCGGCCGCTACATGCCGGAGTACCGCGACGTGCGCGCGCGGTTGAGTTTCCTCGAGCTGTGCAAGGATACGGACGCAGCGGCAGAAGTCACCGTGACGGCCGTGGAACGGCTGGGGGTGGATGCGGCGATCATTTTTGCCGACATCCTGCTGATTCTCGAGCCGATGGCTGTGGGGCTGGAGTATTCTCCGAGCGACGGCCCGGTGCTGCACCAGCCGGTCCGGAGCGCTGCGGATGTTGCCCGCTTGCCGGACGTCGACGCGGCGGCTGCCGTTCCGTTCGTCTACGAGGCCGTCCGCAAGGCCCGCGCTGCCTTGAAGGTCCCGTTGATCGGGTTCTCGGGTGCGCCGTTCACGTTGGCGTCGTATGTCATCGAAGGCGGCGGGTCCCGCGACTACATCTGCACCAAGACCTTCATGTATCGCGAGCCGCAGGCCTGGCACACGTTGATGCGCCGGCTGGCGGCGGCGGTGACCGAGTACCTCAACCAGCAGATCGCGGCGGGCGTGCAGGCGGTGCAGGTGTTTGACAGCTGGGTCGGATGCCTGGCACCGCAGGATTACGAGCGCTTCGTGCTGCCGTACATGCGCGCTGTGATCGGCGGGGTTAAGCAGGGAATTCCTGTCATCCATTTCGGCACCGGCACCGCCGGACTGTTGGAGCTTATGCGGGCCGCCGGCGGCGACGTGATCGGCATCGACTGGCGCATCGACCTCGGGGCCGCGTGGCGGCGCGTCGGCTACGACGTCGGCGTGCAAGGCAACCTCGATCCCGTTACATTGTTGGCTCCGGTGAGTGAAATTCGCGAACACGTCGCGCGCATTCTGGACCGCGCACGCGGACACGACGGGCACATCTTCAATCTCGGGCATGGCGTTCTCCCCGGCACGCCGGTGGAGCACGCCATCGCCTTGGTCGACATGGTGCACGAGATGAGCAGCAAGAACGCAACGCTCGGGGCGGGAGGCTAGGTACAGTAACTGAGCAGCCCCTTGCTAAGATCGCACGCTTCGAGACGGCGCCTGGAAAGATGGCGCCTCCTCAGCGTGAGCGGAAAAAGTCTCCCATTGCGAAGAAACAACCGCTCACCCTGAGGAGGCCGCATCTTCTCAGCGGCCGTCTCGAAGGGCGCCTGCTCGGCTCATGCTCCTTGAATGCCCAACATGCCAGCCTCTAGTCTCCAGTCCCCGATCCCTCTGTATGATGCTGTCCTGTTGATCGCGTACGGTGGGCCGAACGCCATGCCCGAAGTGCATCCGTTTCTCGCCAACGCGTTGCGCGGCCACCCAGTCCCTCCCGAGCGCATTGAGATCGTGGTGCAGCACTACGAGCAGATCGGCGGCCGCTCACCGCTCACCGAGCTGACCTTCCGGCAAGCACGGGCACTCGAAGCCGAGCTGCACGCCGGCGGCAGCAGGCTTCCGGTGTATGTCGGCATGCGCAACTGGAGCCCGTATGTGCAGGAGACCCTCACGCGCATGGCCGCAGACGGGGTCCGGCGCGCCATCGGCATCATCATGACCGTGCAGCAAACCGAGGCGAGCTGGGGCCGTTACCTGGACGCTGTCGCTGCCGCGCGCGCCGAGGTCGGTGCCGCGGCGCCACAGATCGACTACGCCGACGAATGGCACGCGCACCCGTTCTTCATTGAAGCGATGGCCGACACGGTGCGCGCGGCGTTGGCAGCGATCCCCGCGGAGCGCAGATCTGCGGCCGCGCTCCTGTTCACCGCCCACAGCGTACCCACGGCAATGGCTGCCCCGTCCCCGTACGTTGCACAGATCAGTGACACATCGCGACTGGTGGCGGAGCAGATCGGTCACAGCCACTGGTCGATTGCCTATCAAAGCCGCAGCGGCAACCCGCGCGAGCCGTGGCTCGAGCCCGACGTCTGCGAGGTGCTCCGCCAGCTGGGGCGTGCGCAGGTACACGACGTGGTGGTGGCGCCGATCGGTTTCGTTTGCGATCATGTCGAAGTGCTCTATGACCTCGACATCGCCGCCCGGCAAGTCGCCGAGGAGGCGGGGATGAGCTTCGTGCGTGCCGCGACGGTGAGCGATCACCCGGCGTTCATTCGCATGCTGGCGGATGTCGTGCGACGCCGCCTGAAGCATCCCGCGTGAGTCGATGGCCATGGAAGCTGCGCCACACGTCGCCGTCGTCGGCGGCGGCATTGCCGGTATTGCCGCGGCACATCGGCTGGTGGAACTCAGCCGCGAACGCAAGCGGCCGATCCGCGTGACGTTGTTCGAAGCCGCGCGCCGCCTCGGCGGCTCGATCAGCACGGAGCGCGTCGACGGCTTCGTCATCGAGGGCGGCCCCGATTCGTTCATCTCGGAGAAGCCGTGGGCGCTGCAGCTCTGTGAGCGCATCGGATTCACGCCGCGCCTGATCAGAACCAATGACGAGAATCGCCGCACGTACGTGGCGCACAGCGGCCGCCTGCATGCACTGCCGGATGGGTTCTTGCTGCTGGCGCCGACGCAGTTCTGGCCGCTGGTGACGTCGCATTTGTTCACTTGGCCGGGAAAACTGCGCATGGCCTTGGACCTCGTATTGCCGCGTGGGCCGCAGCGGGCAGACGAGAGCTTGGGATCGTTTGTCACCCGCCGGCTCGGCCGTGAAGCCTTGGAGCGTGTCGCCCAACCACTGGTGGCGGGGATTTACACGGCAGATCCGGACGACCTCAGCTTGGCGGCAACCATGCCGCGTTTCTTGGAGATGGAACGCCGCTCGCGCAGTCTGGTATGGGCCATGTGGGCACAGCAACGCCGCCTGGCAGGCGCGGGAGCCAATCGCGCCACGAGCGGAGCGCGGTGGAGTCTGTTCGTCAGCGTCGATGACGGCATGCAGAGTTTGGTCGACACGCTCGCGCAGCGCCTGCCTGAGGGGGTGATCCGGGTCGGCAGCTCCGTGTCCGCAGTGTGCCGCGGCGGCGCGTGGAAAATCATGCTGACGGCGGGCGGCACCGTTGAGGCGGACGCAGTGATCCTCGCAACCCCGGCCGATCAGAGCGGATGCTTTGTGTCCGACCTGGACGGACGTTTGGCAGACGAGTTGCGCGCCATCGCGTATGCGTCCGCCGCAACGGTGAGCTTGGCGTACCGGCGCGCGCAGATTCCAACGCCGTTGGAGGGCTTCGGCTTCGTCGTCCCGCGCTGCGAAGCGCGCTCGATCATCGCCTGCACGTACAGCAGCATCAAATATTCCGGCCGCGCCGCGGAGGGGCACGTGCTGCTCCGCGCGTTTGTCGGTGGCGCGCTGCAGGAACGGCTCTTCGAGCAGGATGATCTCACGATGGCGGAGAGCGTCCGGCGTGAGCTGCGCGCGTTGCTGGGCATAACCAGCGAGCCGCTGCTGACCCGCATCCATCGGCACCCACAATCCATGCCGCAGTATCGGGTGGGCCACTTGGATCGTGTCGCGCGGATCGAGTCGTACCTCGCCCAACACCCCGGGCTCGCGGTGGCCGGCAACGCCTATCGCGGCGTCGGCATTCCCGACTGTATCCACAGCGGCGAGCTGGCCGCCGAGGCGGTCTGGAGCTATTTGACGGCGCGCCCGTCCATCGGTGCGGTGGGATGCTGACGGCCGCTACGACAAGCGGATCCGATCGCTGCGTTCCACGTACACGTACTGGATGCGACCGGCGTCACTGACGAACAGACTCAGGACGAAGCTGATCGCGCTGAGCAGCAACGCTCCGATTACTGCTGACCAAAAGCCTTCGACGGAAAACCCGCGGACGACTTCCGCCGTCAGCTTGAGCATGGCACCGTTGATGATGAACGTGAACACTCCCAGCGTCAGCAGATTGATCGGGAAGGTGATTACGAGCATCAAGGGACGGAGGACCGCGTTGAAGATGCCGAGCACCACCGCCGCAAAGAAGAGCGGCAGCACGCCGTCGATCGTGATGCCTTTGACGATGAAGCTCGTGAGCCACAACGCCACCGCAGTCGTTACCCACCGAATGACCAAGCCGCGCATGATCTCGTCCTGCCTTCCACGCTCGACCCTACTATGCGCGAATCGTGGGTTCAAGGAGAGGGCCGACACATGCAGCGCGCCAATCTGGTCACAGGCCTGCGAGTTGTGCTGACGCCGGTGTTTGTGGTCGCGCTCTGTGTGCGCGATCATGCCGGAGTCGGCGTGCTGGCGGTGTTCCTCTTCGCCGTCATCGCGGCGAGCGACGTGTTCGACGGGCGCATCGCCCGCCGCTCGGGAAGTGAAAGCAGCGCCGGTCGCTCGTTCGACCACTTCGCAGACATTTGTTTCCTGATGGCGGTGCTAACGACCTACGCCGTGCTGGGTACGGCGCCGTGGTGGGTTCCCGCGGCAGTCGGCGGCTCGTTCGGTGCCTACGTGCTCGATTCCTGGTGGCGCAACGGCGAAGGTGGTGCCGGCTTGGTCGGCAGTCGTATTGGGCACGCGGCGGGCGTGCTCAACTACGCGTTGGTGGGAATTCTCGTTTGCAACAACACCGCCGGAATTGGGCTGCTGTCCGCCAGCGTGTTGCGCAAGCTGTTTTGGCTCGTGCCGATCTATTCGGTGCTGGCGGTCGTGGCGCGCCTGGCCGGACGGGACCTGCGCATAAAGCCAAGACCCTGACCTGTAATGCTCGCGTTCCTTACGCGGAAGATACTCCGTTCGTTGTCAAGTCGGCCGTGGACTTGAGTGGAATTAGCGGTGCTGATCATGGAAGCCCGGCGCTGAAGCACTGAAACCGGGTAGTTAGGCGCAACAATAGAATATGTCAAACCTTAACAATTGAGGCTGATTACCAACTCACGATTCGGCCCTGTGCCGCCGGTGGCCGCAGAACTCCAGCACGGCCGCGCAGAGCAGCGGAAACATGATCTCGTGATGCCCGGTGAAGTGGTAACCGCGCCCGGTGCCCGCCGTCGGGCGCTGAACGACGTTCACCTGCGGGCGATAGTGACGGATGAAATCCATATCGACGGTGAGCAGGTTGTCGACGCGATGGCCGACGTTGCGCGCCAGGTTCAGCGCCTTGACGAAGACTTCGGGGATGATGACGGCAGACCCGAGATTGAGGAACACGCCGCCGGCGAGGCCCGCGACCACGGCGGCGAGTCGGCGGAAGTCGCACAGGCTCAAGGCGCCGATCGCCGCGCCGTCTGCCGCCGGATGCATGTGGATGATGTCGGTGCCGAGCGCCACATGCACGGTCACCGGAATTCCGAGGCGCGCGCCGGCTGCCGCGATGCTGAGCCGCGTGTGCGGGAAGTGCGCGTCTTGCAGTGCCGTGCCGACAGCTGCGCCGAGGCCGAGGTCAGGACGGGCACGCGCGATCGTCTCGTTGAGGAAGCGAGCGGTTTCCTCGGCCATACCGAACCGGCCGTCGGCGAGGTTGGTGGCAACGTCCTCTGAGGTCTCACCGGCGAAGGCCAGCTCGAAGTCGTGAATGAGTGCCGCGCCGTTCGTTGCCACCGCGGCCAGCAGCCCCCGCTGCATCAGATCGACGATGAGCGGGCTCAAGCCGACTTTGATGGGATGGGCACCCATGCCGAGGATGATGCGCTTGCCGGCCCGGTGCCGCGCCGCGATCTCTCGCGCCACGGTCAGGAGATCTCGCGCCGCCAGAATGTCGGGAAGACCGCGCAAGAAATCCGCCATGCTCATTCCCGGACGCCACGGCGTGGCCAGGAGCGTCTGCGCCACAACGCTGCGCCGCCCGCGGAGCGGGTAGGTGTGCACTTTCGACAGGTCGAGCGGCGGCACGGGGAGGGGACGACGCTTCGGCATTAGTCGCTGCCCTTGCCGTCCCCGAACAGCAGCGCGTCGACCTGCTCGCAGATGACATGGCCGATCAGGATGTGCGTCTCCTGGATGCGCGCCGTGTCCGTCGTGGCGCCGACGCACAACACGAGATCAGCAATGCCGGCGAGTTTGCCGCCGTTGCCGCCGGTCAGCGCGACCGTCCGTACGCCCAAGCGCCGACACACCCTGACGGCGCGCAACACATTGACGGCATTCCCGCTGGTTGAAATCGCCAGGGCTACATCGCCGGGACGCGCGAGGGCGCACACTTGCTTGGCGAACACCTCCGCATAGCCGAAGTCATTGGCGATGCCGGTCAAGGCCGAGGTGTCGGTCGTCAGGGCGATGGCCGGCAATGGTGCACGCTCCATTTTGAAGCGGCTGACGAACTCGGCGGCGATGTGCTGCGCATCCGCGGCGCTGCCGCCGTTGCCGAACAACAACAGTTTGTGACCTGCGCGCAGCGCGGCTGCCACCGTTTCGATCGCCTGGATCGTGGCATCGAGGTTATCGCGGAGGAACTGGCGTTTGGCCGCGATGCTCTCCGCAAAAATCCGTATGATCCGCTGGCGCACGCGCTGCACCATACACCAACCGCCCGGTGCGGTCCAAGCCGGGGCTGGGGTCGTGCCCTTGCGCCGCGCTCTTGCGTCTTGGGGAACATTCCATCTAGTAGACCTTACTCCGTTGGGAAATGGAAAATGGAAAACCGGAAATGGAAAATTGGAAACCGACAAGCGGGCAATGAAGGACCTGGCTCGCGTTGCCGGTGCCATATTTTGAATTTCCTGTTGCCCGTTTTCCATTTGGCGCTTGCTGCTGCGCCTTCGTCCGCCATCGCCGCCTGGGCGGCGCACGGGATGGTTGCCGCCGACCACATCGTGGCTTCACAAACGGGCGCCGCGATGCTGCAGCGCGGCGGCAACGCGGTGGATGCCGCGGTCGCCACGGCGTTGGTCGCCGGGGTCGTGAATCCGTCGTCGTGCGGCATCGGCGGCGGCGGCTTCATGCTGATCTACCTGGGGCGCCAGCACCGGGCCGTCGCCCTGGACTATCGCGAGGTGGCGCCGGCCGCTGCGACACGTGACATGTTCGTGCGTGACGGGCGTGTCGTGCCCCAGCTCAGCCGTCAAGGAGGGCTGGCCGTTGCCGTCCCCGGAGAGGTGGCGGGATTGGCGACTGCACAGCGACGCTACGGACGCCTGCCATGGGCTACCGTCGTGCAGCCCGCCATTCGCTACGCAGCCGACGGGTTCGCAATTCAGCAACATCTGGCGACAGAGATTGCCGAGAACGCCGAACAACTGCGGCGCGATCCGCAGCTTGCGAAGACGTACCTCCGCGACGACGGCACGCCGCTGCGACTCGGGGAGACACTGCGGCAGCCGCAGCTGGCGACAACGCTGCGGCGTATTGCTGATGAAGGGCCGGCAGCTTTCTATCGTGGAGAGGCGGCGGCGGCGATCGCCCGCGATGTGCAAGGGCACGGTGGGATACTCTCGGAAGCGGATCTCCTCCGGTACCGTCCGAAGTGGCGCCGGCCATTACGGGCGCGCTACCACGGCAACACCGTCTTCGGCATGCCGCCACCGAGCTCCGGAGGTGGTATACTGCTGGAGATTTTGGGTATTCTGCGACATGATGATTTGACTGCGCTCGGGCCCGATTCGCCCACTTCTCTGCACCTCCTGACCGAGGCGCTGCAGCATGGCTTCGCCGACCGCGCGCGGTACTATGGCGACCCCGAGTTCGTCGATGTGCCCATTCCGGAGCTCCTTGCGCCTGCTAATGAGGCGTTCTTGCGGCGCCGCATCAGTGCGGCCAGAACCCTGGAGCCGAACGTGTATGGTAGCAGAGTGGCGATGTTCGCCGCACCTTTGCGGGATGCCGGAACCTCGCATCTGTCGGTCATGGACGGTGACGGCAATGCTGTGGCGTGCACGACGACGATCAACACCGCGTTTGGGGCATTCGTTACTGCAAACGATACGGGTATCATCTTGAACAACGAGATGGACGACTTCTCGGCACAACCCGGCGTGCTGAATGTATACGGCCTGGTGGGCGCCGAGGCCAATAGCGTTGCTGCCGGCAAGCGGCCTCTGAGCAGCATGACGCCGACAATCGTGACGCGCGCCGGCCGTGCCGTGCTGGCCCTGGGTGGTTCCGGCGGCCCGCTGATCATCAGCGCCACGCTGCAGGTGCTACTCAACATTCTGGCTTTCGATCTGCCGGCGCCCGCGGCGGTTGCGGCACCGCGCATCCACGACCAATGGGTGCCGCCGGTGTTAGCGGTCGAGCCGGAGATTCCGGCATTGACGCGCACTGTGCTTGCGCAGTACGGTCATACTGTGAAAGAGATGCCCCTCATGGCTGCTGTTCAGGTTGTCCGGACGGAGGCGGGGGTGTTCGAAGGGGCGTCGGATCCTCGCAAAGGCGGTGTCGCAGTCGGTTGGTAGAACAATGCGCATGGTTCCTGGCAGAGAGACGCTCGGACGTTGGTTCTCCTCCATCTGGTTCAAAGCCGGTCTCAGCATTATTTTGCTGGTTATCTTGCTTGCGAAGACCGACGTTGCGGAGCTGGCCACGGCGGTGAAACGGGCCAAGGCGGGCTGGGTGATTGCCGCCTTCCTCGGGTACTTGGCGAGTCAAGTGGTCAGTTGCATCCGCTGGACCATGCTGGCACGCCCGCTCGGCTTCGACGAGCCGTACGGGCATTTCTTTGCGTCGTATTTCACTGGCATGTGGATGAACCTGTTCGCGCCGAGCACGGTCGCCGGCGACATCGGCCGGGCCCTGTTCTTAGCGGGTGCGCAGAAACGGAAGGCCTTGGCTTTCACGACGGTCATTGCGGATCGCGGGCTGGGCTTCATCGTCCTCAGCTGGATTGGTGCGCTCGCGATCTTGTTGCAGCCCGACTACCATCTACCTGCGCTGCTGTACTACGGGGCATGGATTGTTCCGCCTGCAACCTTGTTGGGATGGCTGTTTGGGCCGAAGCTCGCGGTACGCATGTTCACGCCGGAAAATCGATGGCGCCAGCTGGTCGAGGTGGACCTGGCGCCTTATTGGCACGATATACGGCTGCTGAGCAATACGAGCCTCGTCGCCGGCCTCTTCCACGGCATGCAGATCGGAACGCAGGTGTTGCTAGCATGGGCACTGGGCATCAGGGCACCGGCGTCATTCTTCTTCATCTTTGTCCCTGTGGTGAACATCCTCGGTATGTTGCCCATCACCTTCAGTGGCATTGGGATACGTGAGATTTTCTACCGGATCTTTCTCAAGCAGGTGCACGTGGCCGGGCATACAGCCGTGGCGCTCGGGCTGCTCTCCAGCGCCGTCGTGCTCGCCACCGGGTTGACCGGGGGCCTGGTGTTCTTGGTGTCGAAGACGCAGTTGCCCGGAACAGGGAACTCGGTCGGGAATTCGAAGGCGGCCTGATCTACTATCTCGGAAGATCGTCGCCTGGTAGCAAGAATTTCGGATTGCCGATTTCGGATTGCGGGTTCCGCAATCCGCATTCCACAATCCGCAATGGGTTGCGGGTACTCACGGATCACCCGTCATGCATCGTGTCAGTCGAGGATACGGGAATGCCCCTTATGCCGCGCCACCACAAGCGGCGCCGCGTAACGCCGGGCGACCTGATCGGCACGCAGCGCTTTCCTGGCACGGGCGGTCTTGGGGCGAGCATGTTCCACCAGCGCCGCTTGTTGCCCGGCGTGTCGCTTTCCGCCCGAGGCTACCGTGTGCCGGTGATGCGCACTCCGGTGCAGGTGACCCTGATGCCTTTGGCCCACCCGTTTCGATCCTTGCAGCTGGAGCTCGGTACGCTCCAGGTCCGCACATGCAATTTCAAAGACGCCTTTGCTGCCCTCTGGGAGCCGGACGGCGTAGCCGTCGGGCGGTACGATCCCCCGCCGCAAGGCGGGGTTGAGTTCCCGAATGGCGTCGGTGGAGGTGCGACTGAGCCTGGCGATCGTCGACAACGGCAGCGGCCGTTTGATGGCCACGATGTCGTAGCGCGGTGACTCTTCTTGTGGCGGGTCGAAGCCGTACGCTTCGGGAGCGGCGGCGATCCGCGACGCGGCGAGGAAGCCCGGAACGAAATCGCGGGTCTCTTGGCAGAGATAGCCGCGCTCGCTCATTTCCCAGAAATCCTCCGCGCGCCCGCGCTCCAGAATCCTGCTGATATTCTGTTCACCGGTGTTGTATGCCGCCAATGACAGATGCCAGTCGCCGAACATCGCATATAGATCTTTCAAGTAGCGCGCCGCCGCCTGGGTTGACTTGACCGGATCGCGCCGCTCGTCCACGTAGCGGTCGATGCGCAAGCCGTAACGCCGGCCGGTCCCTGGAATCAATTGCCATGGCCCGACGGCGCCGGCGCGCGAGACTGCGTCGGGCTGGAAGCCGCTTTCGATGAGCGGCAAGTACACGAGCTCCGCCGGAAGCCCCTCTCTCTGAGGATCGGCGACATGCGCGGGACGTAGCGCCCGCTGCGCGACAGCGCGCGGGTGAAGAACCCTCGTAAGTTGGTTTGGAAGCGCGTGACGAAGCTCCCGACGCTGGGGTGTGAGAAGTCGAGATCGCCGTGTCCGGCCGCTTGCTTGCCGGCGAGATGGCTCCCGGGTGTTGTGGAGTTCGGTTGTTGTCTGGCGTCGAGCCACGAGGTGCGTGACACCACCGTGACTTGCGGCTCAGATTGCAGATCGCTGCTGGCGCGCCACGGAAGGGCACAGCCAGCTATTCCTGAAACAAAAAAAGCAACCCCAAACACTGCTGGTGTTCGGATTCGCATCGGTCCTCCCTCCTTTCGTGTCTGGTTGCCCGGGTGGGGAAGAGCCTGAGGCGCCCTCGAGCAACGTGGATTTGGTTTACACGCCCGTTCTCCTCGATCGCATCATACTTACCTACCGAACGATACGTCTTGTTGCACCAGCGTTCCTACTCCGGTCTGTTCCGATGGTTCCGACATGCGGTAGCGGCCTGCACTCTCAACCGGGTTACTATTTTCCCCCGCCATACGGAGCCTGCGGGGCCTTACATCTCCGGTCACGTCGACCACTCACGCCAGCCCTCTCCGCCGGAATCCCGTCACGCGACGGCCCAGCGCCGGAGTTCCGTCCTGCTTACCACAAACGATCGTTTTTTTGCAATAGGCGATATTGGGGATTTTGGCCTTGTTGGGGGGCAAGACAGAAAGTGAGCGTGCTGTCCGAGGCGCTGTGCGGTGCTGCCGGGGACTTCCGTGCAGGCTAGCGGCCGCCTCGAGCCGCCTCCTGCATCGAGGCTCCGGATGTTGCGGGAGATGGGGCGGGCTCGTCGAGATGATCCAGCCGCGGCCCCGCCGCAAGCCAATCGGCGGCGGCGCGCCGGCCGGCGGCGCGCATCGCGGCGAGCACCTCACGCTCGAAGTACAAATACGAGCCGGCGTTGAAACAGCCGTTGCGGGCAGGCCGCACGGCTTCGTAGAGGATCACGTCGCGGTACGTCCCCTCGAGGCGTGCCAGGCGGTTTCTGACGAGGAGCAATTTGCGGTCGACGTTATAGGCATTCTCCAGAATGCTATCGACGGTACGTTCCACGGCGCGGCCGAAATGCGGAAACGCGCGCGACTGCGGGTCCGGCCGCTCGGTCACCAGCACGGTAATGATCTCATCAGCACCCATGGCGACGACGGGTGCGAGCGGCGTGTTCACCAGCAACCCACCGTCCCACAAGGCGTGGCAACCGATCTCGACCGGTGGAAACAACAGCGGAATGCTGGCGCTGGCCAGTACCATGTCGACGGTGATCGCATCGACGACGACATAGTCGGGCGTGTGGGTCAGCGGCGTGTCGGCCGTGACGTAGCGCACGACGTGGCCGGTATGGGCGTCAACCGTGTTGATGGCCAAATTGATGCCGGTGTCTGGGATACATTCGCCGCCGAACGTGTCCACGAGCCGCTCGCGCAGCTGGGCGGTATCCGCAAGGAACGGTTCTCGGATGCCCTCCAAGAAGTGACTCACCAACTCGAAGCGGGCGGTGAGGAGGAACTCGACCCCGAGCGCCAGCAGGCTGCCCCGGCGCGGCGGGAAATGGTTGCGCGCACGCTGGAGGAACGCGCGCCAGCGCGGCCCGGGCAGCAGCCACCGCGCGGCCTCCGATGTCGCCAAACGCATCAACGTCCGCACGGCGGTGTGGAAAAACAGGGGGCTGGCTACGGCCGGCGGGTTGTCGGCAATGCCGTTCCAAAAATTCATCATTTCGGCCGGTGTCTTGCCCGCCGCAATGAGCGCGCCGTTGATCGCACCCGCCGAAGTCCCGGAGAGGACCACCGGACCATCCGCGAAGCGCGCATCGCGCAGCAAGCGCTCATAGACGCCGACTTGGAACGCGCCGCGCGCGCCGCCTCCTGAGAGTACCAACCCCAACTTCCCACGCCGCCGCCCGTTCGCCCGTGCCTGTTTCACCGCTCGTTGTCTCCTGCGTTCAAGATTCCGCGCCGCAACCTCGGGCGCTTTCCAGACCCCCGCGCTGCATTGTAATCACTGCGCACCATTTTCCGGTGATGATGTAGATAGACCGGACGGTATCGGTTTTATAAGGGTCATTGGCGGCGGTGCCGTTTTGGCGAATGTAACAGGTGGCGGGCGTTACTTCTCGCCCTCCGCGCGGGCACCGTCGTGGCGCCGTACCGCTCCGGCGAGGAGTCGCTGGCAGTCGTTGGAGTAGGTCTGGCCGCGCCCAGCGTCCGTGGGCGTACAGGTCTCGGCGCGGCTCGCGCCAAACTGCGCGCAGCTCACTGCGAGCAGTTGGCGGCCAGGCCTGCGATCTGGTCCGCTGGCAAGTTGTTGTTGTAACCCTGAAAGTTACTCATCGTGCCGCGCGCGCTCGGTTGTTCGCCCGGATAATCGGAGCCGATCATCAGCGGGGCATTGGGCATATTGAAAGTGCCGTCATAGGTGCTCTGCCCCGCCAGGCTGCCGTCAACGTACAAGGAGGCAACTTTGTCGCCAGTCTGCGGGTCCACGCCCCAGACCGCTGCCACCGCATGGGTCTGGTCCGGTTGCCAGTTATTAATCTGTACCCCTGCGCCAGATTCAATACCCGTATTCGGGGTGAAAATGAAACGCAGATATGATCCATTCTTGGTAATCTGTATGCGGTTCTCGTAGGTGTAGTGGTCTCGTAGCTGAACGAAAGACGCATCGCTGCCGTCGCTACCGCTCCATTGCGGCTGCAGGCAGAATGCCAACGTGCCTGCGTCACCGCTGAGATTTCCCGCGTTGGGGATTTCGAAATGCGCATCGCTGGCGAAGTGGGCGCCCTCGCCGCTCTGGTATGTCACGCCCTGATCCACGATCGCCTCGCCCTGTGTGGCTTGGTCACCGGACTTATCAAACAGGTTCAGTATCTTCCCCTGATCATCCGCTGTCCCCGTTTTTGAGCTGTCGCCGGCGAGCGCCAGCGCTTGCTCGGGGGGGATGCTAGTCTGCCGCTGCGCGCTTGCACCATTCGGCAACGTCGGCGGCCCGCCCGCAGATGCGCCGTTTCCCGGCGAAGAGGCGGCCGCGCCAACGCGAACGGCCCCGGAGAGTCCAAGGCTCGTTGCGTCGCGGCCTAAACTGCTGCCGACCCGTCTCTCACCTTGGATGCCCGTCGCACCGACACCGGGCGCCTGCTCGGCATTGCCTTCGCCAGGGTGCCGGGACGCCGCCCCCGCCCGAGCAAGCCATCCGGAATCATGTCCGGCAGCCCGCATGCCCCCGTCATCCGCGGGGGCACCCGTTTCGGTGTGGGCGATCCCGCCACGCGCATCTCGCGCTGCAGTTGCAGTTTGTTTATTGGGTGACGACGCCGAACCGCCTCGCAGCTGTTTCACCGCTATGACGATTGCCAACAGGCTTGCAGCGACTGCGGCGATCACTACCCACGATCGACCTCCGCTTGGTGTCCCGTTTGGTGCCATACCTATCATCCTGGGTCGCGCCGTGGGCAAAGTCAACATCGAACGTTGCGACAGAGAACAGCCCCCCGGAGCTGATCACTCAACGGCTCTTCCAGGCGCCGCGAACCGTTTCTGCCGCCATTTCTGGGCTGAGGTGCTCGTATTGCACAGTGTCGCGATACGATTTGACCATGAACCACGCATCAACGTTGCCCTTCGTGGGGATGACCCGGAACTCGAGCGGCTGTCCCGGCGTGATATGTTCGGCTGGCACATCAACCAAGGCAATGCCGGAGTTTCCCGCCACCGGCGTCTTCGAGACGAACGCCATGCGGTACGCACCGCGTTCCCAGTTCCGCACCCCTTGCTCGTTGCTGGTCGTGAAGGTCAGGGCGTACGTGCCATTTACAAACAATTCCGCTTCGCTCTGTTCGTCTGAGGTGGATGTGGTGAACACGGCAATCGTGCGTTTCTTCTCCGGGCATGGGGCCGAACGCCACACCACCTCGCCGGGTTGGTCGTGCACGTACGCCGACCACGACTTGGTCGCGCCGCGGTAGTCGGGATACGCCTCGCGTTCCTGTTTGAAATTCACGATCGAGTCGAATCCTTCGATCACTTGGACCTCCGCATCCGCGGTGCTGGCGGCAACCGGCGGTGGCCCCTCGGGAATCTCCGCTGCCGTGGTGATGCCCGGCAGATCCTTGCCGTCGGCGTCCGTAATCCGTGCGGTGAACTCCCAGCTGCCAACGTTCTCGCAGCTCTTGACGATCAGCAAATTGGTGCCCGCATTCAGTTCAATCGGGCGGCGCTTCGGCCGCACATCGAGCAGCATCGCGAACGGCGTGAGCCCCCGGCCGTTCAACCACGCCTGAATGTAGTCGTCAGAACCGGCGAGCTCGAGAAACGCATTCTGCATCGACGGCGAGCGTACCGTAATGGCGGCGTACGCGCAGACGTGCTCGGGGTTGCCCGGGTTTCTCGGATCCGCGGTCGCGAAGAACCGATTCAGGTCGACGCGCACAAACTGCGGATTGATCTGCCGCCAAAAGATATCACCGAACGCTCCCTGGTAGTGGTTCTTCGTCAAGTGATTAATGTCGATGAAGTCGCGCTTGACGCCTTCCCCCTCGTCATTGATAAAGAGCCCGAGGACCAGCCAGTTTGTCAGGAACCGCTTGCGGGCGCGCACCTCGGCAATGACGAACTCCTCCTGGCCTCCCGGCGCAACGATATGCTTTTGCACGTCGTAGTCGCTGAAGACTTCGAGATCCGACGCGCGCAGGGCGTACAAGATACGTTGGTCCATCGAGTAGCGCGAGTATTCCGCGGGATCGAGGACCATATAACCCAGGTCGTGATGCGCGTTCCAGACACGCGGATCGACGTGGTTGTAAAACAGCGGGAATATCTGCGGCTGGTTGACCTCCGTTGCCGTGAGCATGAGCAGGTTGTAGCTGGCGCGGCGGCTCTCCATGTAGTGGATGGTATCGCGATAGCCGTACTGAAACCCACCGTACGTGGGCGCCGAGTAGCGTGGATAGTCGTTGACGTAGGCCTCCCAATACTGCAGCACCTCCGGAACGAGCACGTATGTCACCGCGGCAAGCGCGGCGGCTTGCAGCGCCAGCGCCAGCGGGCGCCAGTGGCCGATCCAACCGAGCGCGCGTAACGCGGCGCCCAGGCCGATCGCGGCTAACAGGCAGAAGGTCACGACCCCGATGATCCCACGCGAGGCGCTCGGAATCTCGGTCATCAGCGAGGGCGCGACCGGGTAGAGCGCAAGCCACCACAGGATCAACTTCGGTGCGCGGTTCCGGCACAAGAGCGCCACGACCGCGCCGAGGATCAAGAACGGAATGAACACCGGCAGCAGTTCGCCAAAGCCCCGCACGGCGTGGCGGACGATCGGATCGCCGTGCTGCAGCAGGAAATCGCGCGAAAAGAACTGCAGGTAGTACCGCCCAAACCGCTGCGCCAGCATACGCAGGCCTTCATTGGTATCGAGATTCGTGGTGTGGCGGAAATACATCGTGCTGAGCTGGCGGTGCATGTACAGAAAGACGCCGGCTGGAGCGACCGTCGCTACGAGCGCTGCCAGCCCGAGCAACGACTCCCGCCACCGGCGCCACAGCGTTGGCAGGTACAATACCCAAAAACCAAGCAAGAACAGCGGCACGAATAAGTTCGCGATCTGGTAGGCGTACACACACATGCCTATGAAGAACATCGCCGCCGGGAGGGTGTGCCGCCCTTGTGTAAAACGCACCAGGAAGGTGCAACCGATCACGAAGAGAAACGGAAACGAAATCAGCTCGAAGGCGATACGACTGAAATGCAAATGCCAGGGACAGACCGTCAGGAATACGGCCGCAAACAGCCCCACCCATGGGCCGAACAAGGCCCGGCCCAGAAAGAAGATGCCGATCACCGTCCCGACGCCGAACAAGGCCGAGGTGAGCCGCACGCTGAATTCGCTCAGCCCGAAAATCTTCACCGGGATCGCCGCCGCATAGATGTAGAAGGGATTCTTGTAACTCACGCCGAAGGACCAGATGTACAGCGGCCAGTGAGTACCGTTCTCGTCCATGCCCGCGGTGGCCAGCGTGTACGCGTTGTACCCAAGGCCGGCCTCGTCGCAAAAGAGGCCCGCCGGCAGGTCCCGCAGCTGGTAGACCCGCAGCACCGTGGCGAGAACGACCACGGCGCACAGCGAAAGTAACTGGACATTCCGGCGTTGCATGGTGAGACTCCTCAACGCCGTCGCAGGCGCTTACGGATGCCGAGCAAGTCGACGTAGGCGCGCGCCGCGGCGCTCAGCCGCACGCGCGAGGCCGGTGAGTTGATCCACACCACCGGGACCTCGGCGACTTTCAGGCCACCCGCCTCGGCCAGGGTGATCATCTCGACGTCAAAGGCGAAGCCGTCGATCCGCTGCGCGCGCAGCACGGGCAACATGGGCGCCCGACGGAAGAGCTTGAACCCACACTGCGTGTCTCGGAAATTCCTTGTCACCAGCAGACGCACCAGGATGTTGAACAATTTGCCGGCGATCTCGCGGTAGAAGGGCTGATGGCGCCGAATTTCCGAGTGTGCGTGCGCCCGCGAGCCGATCACCAGATCGTACCCTTGTCCGATGAGTTGCAACATCTTCTCCATTTCTTCGATGGGCGTCGACAGGTCCGCGTCGGAGAACAGCACCACATCCCCCGTGGCGGCAAGCGCCCCGTAGCGCACCGCGTAGCCTTTTCCGCGGTTAGCCCCGTACCCCAGCACTTTCAAGTGGTTGGCACGGTCGCGGCAGCGCTCTACGGCCGCCGCCGTGCCATCGGTACTCCCGTCGTCGACGACCAGCAACTCGTGATCCGGGTGGTGCTGGACCATGTAGGCACCGATCCGCTCCAGCGACGGCAGGATCCGGTTAGCCTCGTTGTACGCGGGAACGACCACGGAGATCTTCATCGTGAAGGGGGTGGATTTGTTGACAAGGACCGGAGCGGCATATACACACTAGCGTCTTTCCGCGCAGGGAGAAAGCAGCGGATGTTTTGGTTCCTATGACAGAGAGTGCGCCTGATCGCAACAGAGACGATGCCGCACGCCGGCCGGCAGCCGCCAGCCAAACGACGAGCATCCTCGACCGCCCGGTGGCCGGTCGCCTCACCGTCGAGCATTGTATCTACATTGCGGTGTTCGCGGCGGCGGTCTTGACCCGGCTCTACATACTGGGTGTTCGCCCCTTTCACCACGACGAATCGATCCACGCCTTCTTCTCCTGGAAGATCGTTAAGGACGGGCTTGGAGATTACCAGTACGACCCGGTCTATCACGGGCCGCTGTTGTACTACTGGACCGCGCTGGTCATGCGGCTGTTCGGTGACTCGGACTTCACCGCCCGGCTCAGCCCCGTCTCCTTCGGCTTGGCGGTGCTCGGCTTCGCCTGGCCGTTGCGGCGTTACCTCGGCCGCTGGGGTGCCTTGTCCTTCTTGATCCTGGTGACGTTCTCGCCGAGCTGGACCTATTTCTCACGCTTCTTGCGCCACGACATCTACGTCGCTTTGTGCAACATGGCCTTCGTCTATTTTGCGTTCCGCTACGGCGAGACGCGCGCTGCCCGCAACCTGTATCTCAGTGGAGCCGCCCTGTCGTTGGCGTGGTGCACGAAGGAGGACATGTACGCGCTGGCGCCGATTTTCGTGCTGAGCTTCCTGCTGATGCTGGTGTGGGAAGTCGTCTACTCTCCCGAGTGGCGGAAGACGTTGCGGGCCGTCATCGCGGAAACCTGGGATCTCTCGAAGCGCGCGGCGTTACCCCTGGTGACCACGGCGGTGATCTTCGCCGTCATTTGGTTGCTGCTCTACACCTCGTTGCTGACCCATCCGAAGAATTGGAACTCGGTGACCCGTGCCCTGACGTATTGGATGGGGCAGCACGAGATCAAACGGATCGGCGGCCCATGGTGGTACTACTTCCCGGACCTCGTGGTGTACGAGCCGCTGATTTTCTTCCCGGCCTTCTTGTTCCTTCTCGGGCCGCTGCTGCAGCCGCGCCCACGCGAAGGGACGGTGACACGACTGCTCTGGTACGGCACGTTAGCAGCGACCGTCGGGTTCGCGGCGTGTCTATTCCTCGCACCGCTCCGCGCTCCGCTGGTCCTGTTGGGTGCGCTGGGGTTGGCGGGACTGACGTTGATGCGGCGGTGGCTACCGGACCGGTTCACGCGGTTTCTCAGCATCTGGACGATCGGCACCTTCGGCTTCTACAGCTGGGCGCAAGAGAAAGTGCCGTGGCTACTCATCCCGGTCCTGTTGCCGACGACGATTCTGGCGGCGATGTGGTTCCGCGCGGCCATCGAGAAGCGGGTATTGGCGCGGGCCGTTGCGGGCCTCACGGTTGCTGCAGTCGGCGTCTTCACGATTTGGACACTCATTGCCAGCAACTACCTCTACGATGCGCCTCGTCCGGCCGAAGCGCCGGGGCCCCGGCACGCGGAGTTGCTCGCTTACGTGCAATCGACGTACGACATCCACAAAGTGATGAACCGCATCGAGGAGGTCGGCCGGATTCTCGGCACCGGCACGCAGACCCGCCTGGCGGTGTCGGGTAACGCGACCTGGCCGCTGAGTTGGTACTTGCGGCGCTACCCGGTCAACTGGGCTGCGGATGTGCGCAACGTCGACACCCCGGTCGTCATCATCGACCTCGAGGCCGCCAGCGCGCTCGACAAGGCGTTGGCCGACAAGTACGAGAAGATCCGCTTCCAGATCCGCGGCTGGTGGGAGCCCGATTACAAGCAGCTCGACCTCGCAAAGCTGGCGCATTTCCTGGTTACGCGCGAGGCGTTCAACCCTGTCGGCTCCAGCGATGCGGTGATGTACGTGCTGAAGGACATCACCCCGGGCATGACGATCGGGTCGGTGGCGGTCAACCCACCGCCGGCGCCACGCGGTTACGGCAAGCCGCCGTCCATCCTGACACCGGTCGCCGTCTGGGGTGGCAGGGGGACGGTTGCCGGGGAATTCGACGAGCCGCGGGGCTTGGCGGCCGACGTCAGCGGAAACCTGTACGTCGTTGACAGCAAGAACAATCGCGTCCAGAAGCTCTCGCCCAGCGGTGAGCCGCTGCTGGCGTGGGGGCACGAGGGACAGGATGCCGGAAACTTCAAGGATCCGGGCGGTCTCGCCATCGGGCCGGACGGCTCGGTGTATGTCGCCGACACGTGGAACCACCGCATCGAGAAGTTCGACGCTAACGGCAAGTTCCAGCTCGAGTGGCGCGAGCAGACCTCGGGGTTCTGGGGACCGCGCGGCATCACCGTGGCCCCGGACGGGAACTCACTCTTTGTGACAGACACGGGGAACAAGCGGGTCGTGAGCTTCGATCCGTCGGGCAAACAACTGACCGAATGGGGGCACGAGGGCTCCAAGCCCGGCGAGTTCATCGAGCCGGTCGGCATTGTCGCGGATGCGAATGGGAACGTCATGGTCGCCGACACCGGCAATCACCGCGTGCAGATCTTCGATCAGAAGGGGACCTTCACCCGCGAGTATCCGGTGTCCGGCTGGGAGGAGTTCTATACCGAGCCGTACCTGGCGCTCTTGGGAACCGATCTGCTGGTGACCGATTCCTACAATCACCGCTGCGCGCGTTACCACGACAGCGCGCTGATGTATGTCTGGGGCAAGAGCGGCAGCGGCAAGGGCGACTTCAACCGGCCGATCGGCATCGCCGCAGACCGGGGCGGCAACGTGTACGTTTCGGATACGATGAACCACCGCATCCAGAAGTTCGTGCTGCCTCCGCCTGAGAAGTAGGCGCGCGGATGTCCCTCTCAACCTCCCTTTTCATTTGAACAGACGCGATAGCTCGTCGAGCCGGCCGAGCTCGGCTGCGGTAAGCTGGAAGTTCAGCGCACCAACATTGTCTTGGATCTGGGATACTGTCGTGGCGCCGGGGATCGCGACGACGCTGTCGCCGTGGAAATTCACCACCCAGTTGAGCGCCACCTGACTGGGCGTGGCCGTATACTTGGCGGCGATCTCCTTGAGGGCCGCAATCAGCGGAACAGCTTTTCTCATCGTGCCCGCATAAAACGCGGGGTTCCAAAATCGCCGTAGCCCGGCCGCTTTCTTCAGCGCCGGGTTGTCGTGGAATTTCCCGCTGAGCACTCCCTGCGCGAGCGGCGAGTAGGCGATGATCGTGATGCCGAGTTCCTTCGCGGTCGCAAGCGTGCCATTCGATTCGATGCGGCGCTTGAGGAGGTTGTATTCGACCTGATTCGAAACGAGCGGCACGCCGAGCCGCGCCAGTGCCGCGTGCATGCGCCGCATCCCACCCGCGCTGTAGTTGCTGATGCCTGCCGTCTTGATGTCTCCGCGCTCGACGAGCTGCGCCAGCGCGCGGGCTTCGCTGTTGATCGTGCTGAACGACGCCCAGTGGTGAATCTGGTACAGGTCAATCGGGTAGGCGCCCAGGTGCCCGCGGCGTTCCCCGATGCTGCGCACCATATGGCCGGCGAAGCGCCCGAACGGGTGCCATTTGGTGGCCACAACCACCGCGCCGGGCGGGATGTGTGCTGCGCGCAGGGCGTCCGCAAGGCGTTCTTCGGAGGTGCCCCAGCCGTAGGCCTCGGCGGTATCGAACCAGTTGATGCCACCGTTCAGCGCGACCTGCACGATATCACGCGTGGTATTCACCGACAGAGCGGGCCAAAACCTGTTGGTGATCCCGACCCGGTTGCTGAATTGCCAACACCCGAGCCCAATCGGGGTAATCCGGATATCCGACTTGCCGAGGCTCCGCAGTTGCATGGGCACATTTCGCGCCTGAAGATTGGCCATGCGATGCCGATAGCACGCCTCTAGCATGCACACCACTCACGTCCTGTTGCTTCCGTAGCGTGGAGGAACTCTTGTCAACGGCGCCGTGCGCCGCTCGATCGTCAGCTTGAGTCCGAGGGCGGTTAGAAGCGCCCTGATTGTCTCGATCTTGGAATTACCACGGCGCGAAGGGGGCTCCATCGTTTCTGGGAGTGCTCTCCACATTGTTGACCTTGGCGTGCGAAAAGCGCACAGGGAGATGACGGAGGATTACGATGCGTGCACTGCGAATTGTCATTATCGTGATGGGGATGGGCTTCACGCTGCAAGGCGTTGGCTTTTTGGTCGTTCCCGACCGGGCCGCCAGCGCCCTCGGCATGCCGCTCCTCGATGGCCTGGCGCGCAGCACCCAGGTCGGCGACTTCGCCGCGTTCTTCTTGATGCTCGGGCTGAGCATCCTCGTCGGCATGCGTCCTACGCGCACTCGTCTGCTCTACTTTCCTGCTGCGCTGCTCGGGAGTGCGGCGTTGTGCCGTACGATCGCCTGGGCGGTGCACGGAGCCGCGTTCGCCACGACCTTCATCCTGGTGGAGGTCGTCGGTTGCCTCCTGCTGCTCACCTCGGCGTGGCGAGTGGAGAGTTGACGGCGTCGCGATTGCTTATGCAATGCTCAATGTGGCGACGGCTCACTATCCCAACGCCAGGAACGACTGGCGGGCGAGGTCGAAGAGCGCCGAGGGAAACAGGCCGAACAGCACGGTGCCGGCGATGGTGAGCAAAAGCGTGGCGAACAAGTACGGCCGGCTCGTCGGCTGCACGACCTCCGGAGCGCCCTCCGTCATGTACATGCGCACCAACACGCCGACGTAGTAGTACACCGAGATCACACTGTTGAGGACGCCGATCACCGCTAGGCCGAAGTAGCCGGATTTCACCGCGGCGCTGAAGATATAAAACTTGCCGACGAAACCCACCAACGGCGGAATGCCGGCGAGCGACAACATGAAGATGACCATCGCCGCGCCCAGGAACGGCGAGCGGAACCCCACCCCGGCATAGTCCTCCAAGTTTTCGTTCGGCTCGCCGCGCCGCCCAATGGCGATCACCACGGCGAACGCCCCGAGGGTCATCACTGTGTAACCGATCAGGTAGAACAGCACGGCACTGCCGCCGAGCTCGCCGCCCGCGACCATCCCCACCAGCAGGTACCCCGCGTGCGCGATGCTCGAATACGCCAGCATGCGCTTGATGTTCTGTTGCAGGAGCGCCGTTACATTGCCGACCGTCATGGTGAGCACCGCCAGCACCCACAAGACGCCGGTCCAGTCCGCCGACAGCGGTTTGAAGGTGTGCAGGAAGATCCGCGCAAACGCTGCAAACGCCGCGGCCTTGACCGCCACCGCCATCATGGCGGTGACCGCCGTCGGCGCCCCCTCGTAGACGTCCGGTGTCCAGACGTGGAACGGCACCGCCGCCACTTTGAAGCCGAAGGCGACGATGAGCAACGCCATGCCCGCGATGATCATCGTGTGCTGCTCGGGTGCCGGCTTGGTCAGCACCGCGGCGATCTGCCCGAGCACCGTGCTGCCGCTGGCGCCGTACAACAGCGCGATGCCGAAGAGCAGGAAGCCGGTTGCAAACGCGCCGAGCAAGAAGTACTTCAACGCCGCTTCGTTCGATCGCATCTGACTGCGCCAGATGCCGGCGAGCACGTACACCGCAATCGACATGACTTCCAGTCCCAAGAAGATGAGGAGGAGGTCCGTGGCCGTTGCCATCAACACCATACCGGCCGTCGCAAACAGCACCAGGCTGTAATAATCTCCTGTCCCAATATCGGTCAGCTCCAGGTAGCTCATCGACATCAGCAGCGTCAGTGCCCCGGCGGCACAGAAGAGTAACGTGAAGAAGAGGCCGTAGCGGTCAAGGACGATGCTGTCGGAGAAGCTGCTGACGTGCGTCTTCCAGAGTGTGATCGCCGCGATCGCCGCAGCGATGAGGCCGACGATACCGATCCATCCAAGCCCTTCACGGTCCGGACCTTCACTCCACAGGTCCGCAACCATGACGACCAGCGCGGTGCCGGTGACGATCAGCAGCGGCAAAATGGTGAGCCAGGCAATGCTCGGTGCGGCAATCATGATTCAAGTTGTTAGTCGATAGTTGTTAGTTGTTGGCTCGATAACTGACCACTAATCACTGGTCACTGACAACTGATGCTTGCTGGCCATAGTGTTTCACGTGAACGTTCAGCGGTCCGTTGTACTCCCTGCTTGCGCGGCCCGCCGCACCTCGGCGACCTGTGTCTGGCTGACTGCTGACGGCTGAGCGCTGACCGCCATCTTTTGATGCATGCGCGCCAAATACGCCTGCACCGACGGCTCCATCCGGCTGAGGAATGGCCGCGGATACAATCCCATCACGAACACCATCACGAGAATCGGCGCGAACACCAGAACCTCACGGGGGGACAGATCCTTCAGGGTCCGATTCGCCGGGTTTTGCAGCGGGCCGAACATCACCCGTTGATACATCCACAGGAGATACACGGCGCCCAGAAGCACCCCGCTCGTGGCGACAATCGTCGCGATGCGGTACGTCTGGAAGGCCCCGAGCAGAATCAAGAACTCGCCGACGAATCCGTTCAGGCCGGGCAGCCCGACGGACGACAACATGACGATCATGAAGATCGCGGCGTAGACGGGCAGCTGTTGCCAGAGCCCGCCGAACTCACTGATCAGCCGCGTGTGCCGCCGCTCGTAAATGACCCCCACGGCGAGGAACAGTGCGCCGGTCGACAAGCCATGATTGAGCATCTGGTAGATGCTGCCTTCAACTCCCTGCATGTTGAGCGCCGCCATGCCGAGCATCACGAAGCCGAGATGGCTCACGGAGGAGTAGGCAACGAGCCGCTTCAAATCCGGCTGCACCATGCAGACCAGCGCCCCATACACGATCCCGATCACCGCCAACACGGCAATCACCGGGAGTGCTTCCCGTGCGGCGAGTGGGAACAGCGGCAGCGCAAAGCGCAGGAACCCGTACGTGCCCATCTTCAGCAGCACCCCCGCCAGGATGACCGAGCCGCCGGTCGGCGCCTCGGTGTGCGCGTCGGGCAGCCAGGTGTGCAACGGAAACATCGGCACCTTGATCGCAAAGGCCAACGCGAAGGCGGCGAACAGCCAGCGCTGCGTGGTCAGCGGAATCGAGAAGTCGTAGAGCCGTACGAGGTCGAAGCTGAACTGCCCGACCTGCTGGCTGTGCAGGATGGCGAGGTAAAGGATCGCGACGAGCATCAGCAAGCTGCCGGTCATCGTGTACAGCACGAGCTTGATGGCGGCGTAGATCCGCTCCTTACCGCCCCATACCCCGACCAGGAAGTACATCGGCACCAGCATCACCTCCCAGAAGACGTAGAACAGGAACAAGTCGGTGGCGACGAACGCACCCACCATCCCGGTCTCCATCAGGAGGATGAAAATCATGTACTCTTTTACGCGTTTGTGGATGTCTCCCCACCCGGCGAGGATCACGATCGGCGTGAGAAAGGTTGTGAGCAACACCAGAAACAGACTCATCCCGTCGACGCCGACACTGTAGTACACCGCGAAATGTGGGATCCACGCCACTTTCTCCACGAACTGGAAGCCGGGATTGCTGGGTTCGAAGCGCGCCAGCAGATAGAGCGACAGGGCGAACGGGACGAGCGAGAAAATGAATGCCCCGCGCCGCAGGGACCCGACCTGCTCGGGCGGCGTCAGGATCAATACCAAGACACCGGCAAGCGGTAAAAAGACGATGAGGGACAGGAGCGGCATATAGCTTATGGCTTATGGGTTATGGTTGTCATCGCAATGCATAGTACCCCAAGATCGCCATGGCTCCGAAGAGCATCGAGACGGCGTAGTGCTGCACGTTGCCGGTCTGCAGGCGGCGCCAGAGCTTGCTGTTGGCCCCGACGGTTTCCGCCGTGCCGTTGACCAACCCGTCGATGACGCCGATATCGAAGTAGCGCCACATCCAAGTGGAGAAGACCACCGTCGGCTGTACGAACAGGAAATCGTAGACTTCGTCGATGTAGTACTTGTTGCGGATCAGATCGTAAACCTTGGGGAACTTGAACGACAGGAACGTCGGAAGAACCGGCTGGACGATGTAGAAGAAATACGCGAGCCCCAGGCCGATGATTGCCGCCGCGATCGATGTACCCATGAGCAGGTACTCAGTCGCGACCTCCAGATGGACGGCCTCGTGCGACGCGCCGAAGATCGGCTCCAGGAACGCTTCGAAACGGTTCCCCCACAGCCAATGCGCCGGCAGGCCGACGTAGCCGCCGATCACCGACAACACCGCCAGCACGATCAGCGGCATGGTCATGCTGGTGGGCGACTCGTGAATGTGATGCTTCGTGTGCTCGTCGGCGCGGCATTCCCCGAAGAACGTGAAGAACAACAGTCGGAACATGTAGAGCGCCGTGAGCCCGGCGGTCACCACACCGATGCCCCACAGCCACCGGCTCCCGTACGGGCTGGCGAAGGCTTGCGCGAGAATTTCATCCTTGCTGAAAAACCCGGCGAATGGCGGGATGCCGGCGATCGCCAGGGTGCCGACCGCGAACGTCAAGAACGTGATCGGCTGATACTTGCGCAGCCCGCCCATCTTCTGCATGTCCTGCTCGCCGCTCATGCCGTGGATCACACTGCCCGAGCCGAGAAACAGCAGGCCCTTGAAGAAGGCGTGGGTCATCAGATGGAAGATGCCGGCGCTGAATGCCCCGACGCCGACCCCCAGGAACATGTAGCCCAGCTGACTGATGGTCGAGTATGCCAGCACGCGCTTGATGTCCGTTTGCATGAGCCCGATGGTCGCCGCGAACAACGCCGTCAAGGCACCGACCGTCGCCACCACGGCCAGGGCCGTGGGGGAGAGAATGAACAGGAAATTCAGCCGAGCAACCATGTAGACACCGGCGGTGACCATGGTCGCCGCGTGGATCAACGCGCTCACCGGCGTGGGGCCGGCCATGGCATCCGGCAGCCAGACGTACAAAGGCAGCTGCGCCGACTTGCCGGTCGCACCGACGAACAGCAACAACGCGATCACCGTCACGGTGTCCAGCGGAATGGCCTTGGCGTGCGCCGCAATTTCCGTGAAGCTCAGCGAGTGATTCCCCGGACCGAGGTGCGAAAACAGCAGGAAAATACCCAGCAAGAACCCCGCGTCACCAATACGGTTGACGACGAACGCCTTCTTCCCGGCGCTGGCGTTCTCCTCCTTCTCGTACCAGAAGCCGATCAGCAGATACGAGCACAGCCCCACGCCTTCCCAGCCGACGAACATCAACGGTAGATTGTCGGCCATGACGAGCGTCAGCATGGCGAACGTGAACAGGTTGAGGTACGTGAAGTAGCGCGCGTACCCGGCGTCTTCCCCCATGTAACCGACCGAGTACACGTGAATCAGGAAACCGACGCCACTCACCACCAACACCATCACGGCAGAAAGCGCATCGATCCGGAAACCGACGTCGACCTGTAACGTTCCGGCGGTGATCCACGGATACAACCGTTGCGTGAGCGCCGTGCCTGCCGGGAGGTGCAGCAGCTGCAGGAACGCGTAGCACCCGACCACGAACGCCGCACCGACAACACCGGGCGCAACGAAGCTGACCGCGCTCTTGCCGAGGCGGCGACCCAAAAAGACGTTGAACAGCACGCCGAGTGCCGGCAGACAGGGAATCAGCCAGAGAAAGCCGACGGGGGTCGCGGTTCCGTGCATGCTTACCAACGCAACAAGTTCAGCTCGTCGGCATTCACGGTCTGACGATTCCGGAACACCGCGATGATGATCGCCAACCCCACCGCCGCTTCTGCCGCGGCGACGGTCATCACGAAGAAGACCACCACCTGCCCATCCATCGAGTGCAGTTGCCGCGAGAAGGCTACGAACACCAGGTTCACCGCGTTCAACATCAGCTCGATGGACATGAAAATTACGATCACGTTGCGGCGCACCAGCACCCCAACCGCGCCGATCGTGAAGATGATCGCCGCCAAAATCAGATACCAGTTGATCGGCACCGGAGTCATTTCAACGACCGTTTCGCCAACACCACGGCGCCGATGATCGCAATCAGCAGGAGCACCGAGGTGATCTCGAAGGGCAGGAGAAAACGCGTAAACAGGCGCTCTGCCAGTTGCTCCGTGCTGCCGAATCCGGCCGGCACCGCCCCGGCCATGCCGGCGCTCGCGCCCGCGGCGCCCGCGCCCGTGGCGCCCGGCTGCCGGATGAGCAGCCGAATCACGGCAAGCAGGAATAACGAGGCGACGAATCCGGCCGCGAAGCGTGTCCCGAGCTTCGCCATGGCCTGCACCTCCTGCTGCAAGTTCAGCAGCATGATCACGAACAGGAACAGCACCATGATCGCGCCGGCGTAGACGATGACTTGCAGGGCGGCCACCAGCGGCGCATTCAGGAACAGGAACACGACCGCGAGCAGGAACAACGCCACCACCAGTGACAGAGCGCTGCGGATCGGGCTGTTCTGCAACACGACGCTTGCCGATGCGGCAATCAGCAAGACGGCGAGGATGCCGAAGAGGACCGGATTCATACCGTTCCCTGACTGGCCAGGACCACCACGGCTGTTACCAGGACGTTCGCGAGCGACACCGGCAACAGTCCCTTCCACCCGAACCACATGAGCTGGTCATAGCGGAACCGGGGCATGGTCCAGCGCACCAAGATCTGCACCCAGCAGAAGAACACCAGCTTGATCATGAACGACAGCACTTGCAGCACCGCCACGACGATTTGCGGCAGCAGCACCGCCGCCCCGCCGGGGAAATGAAAGCCATCGCGCAGCAGATACGGCACCTGCCAACTGCCGAAGAACATGGTCGTGACCAAGCCGGCGACCACGATGATCTCCACGAAATCGGTCATGAAAAACATCAGGTACTTCATCCCGGAGTACTCGGTGAAATAGCCGCTCCCGCCGATCTCGGAATCCGCTTCGGGAAGATCGAACGGCACGCGCTTGCTCTCCGCCATTCCCGCACAGAGGAAAATGAGGAAGGCCAGCGGTTGGTACAGAATGCCCCACGCCGGCAGCCAGCCGCCGATGAGATGCCCTTGCGCGCGCGCCATCTCCTGCAGATCGAGCGTGCCGTAGGTCATCACCATCGAGACGATCGACAGGCCCAAGCCGATCTCGTAGGAGATCATCTGCGCCGAGCCGCGAATTCCGCCGAGCAGCGACAGGCGATCGTTGGATGCCCAGCCGCCGAGCACCACGCCGTAGACCCCAAGAGAGATCATGGCGAGCACGTAGAGAATCCCAACGTTGAGGCCCACGACCTGCAGATTGATGGCCCGGTCGCCCACCCGCAACACGTCGCCGAACGGAATCGCCGCGAACGCCACAACGATCGGGAACAAACTGACGCACGGCGCCAGCGTGTGCAGGAGGCGGTCGACGCGTGCCGGGATGATGTCTTCCTTGGCCAAAAACTTGAGCGGATCGGCCAGCATGGTGTTCACCAAACCGGCGGCAGCAATCCCGAACACGCTTGCACGGTTCGCCCCCACCCGATCTTGGATGTACGCGCTGCCTTTGCGTTCCACCCAGCCCAGCGCCCCGGCCAGGCCAAGCATCACCGCAACCACAAACAGCGACTTGATGAGGGCGATGACAACCTCAACCCACATGGCCCCGCATCCTCAGTCCCACTCCAACGCGCCCTTGCGCCACACGTACAGCAGGGCGAGCCCGAGCACGGCGACAAATGCAACCATCTCGGCGAAGCCAAACCAGCCGAGCCGGCGAAACAAAACCGCCCACGGATACAGAAAGACCACTTCCACGTCGAAGATGATGAAGAGGATCGCCGTCAAGTAAAACTTCACGGAGAAACGACCCCACGCCGTGCCGCTGGCCGGATTGCCGCATTCGAACGGCTCGCCTTTGATGCGCGTCGGGTTCTTCGGACCTAGCAAGGCGCCAAGGGAGACCATGACACCCACCAGCCCGGCGGCGAGGCAGAAGATTACGAGTACCGGAATGTACTGTTCAAACATTTGAACTGATCCGCTGAGAAGCCGCCTCTCGCCTTTCTTGAGCGGAATGCCTACCCCGCCGGCGGCGTAGAATGGCTCCTACCCCTACGTCATTTCGTCGCGAGCCACTTAGGCAATGACGACCTCTAAGTCAAGGTAGCGTACTGCTCTCACGTTCCCAACCCGGCCCGAAACAACGCCGCCAGGTCCTTCCAATTCCGCACCAGCAACGCCGTGCCCAGCGTGCCGTAGACCAGTGCAAAACCGTAACGGGCGGTCTGGCTCGGGACAAGTAGCTGGGACGTAAACAGCACGAAGAGGACTGCTGCCTCGAACAGCGACAGCCGCAGGTTGCACAACACCGCGAGCCCGAAGAGCGACTGGGCCGACGTGAGAAGGATTTCCTCGACCTGCCGGCCGTCGAGCGGCAATGCACCCGCGTGGCCGAGCCCGACGCTGTACACGAGCGGCAGGGTCCCCACCAGCAACGTCCACTGGTTCACCTTCGACGACACCACGGCGCCCATGCCTGCCTGCGCATCGCCTTTGAGGGTCAAGATGCACGCGATCGCGATTTCCGGAGCCTCCGAGGCCAACGGTGCTACCCACTGGACCAGCAGGAACTCGTCGATGCCGTGCCCCCGGCCGAGGTGTATCAGGGCTTCCGCGAATGGCTCAGCCGATCCCAAGATCACCCCCGCAGAAAAGATAAAAAACACCACCACCGCAAGTCGCCGCAGCCACGGCTCGAGTCCGGCCAGGGCTAAGGCGGGGCCCACGATATCGGGTTCTCCTTTTCCAGCACCAGCAAGCCGCCACATGTAGCCGACGAACAGCCCGACCAGCACGACCATGTCTAACAGCGAGAGGGTCCCTTTTGCGGGGATCACGAACGAGTACCCGGTGGCCAGCGCAAGGAAGGCGATCTCGACGGCGCGCTCCCGTGGCAAGCGCAGCGTGCCGCGGCGGTGGCGCGTCCAGTACAGCAGGACGATCAGCGGCCAGGCGATCCCGATGAGCAACCGGTTGCCGCCCGTCATGTTGGCGGTGGCGTAGGCCGTGTATTCCGGCTTGGCGGCCGCCGTCCAGGCGAAGTACATATCGACCGCGTACTCCGGCAGCACGGCAACCAGCGCGAGAAACGCCAGTGCCAGGCCTTGCGAGATATCCATTTCCGCAACCTCGGCCGCCCACGTGAGGAGAAATGCGCCACCGAGGATCGCGACCCCGAAGATCGCTGCGCCGATGCCGGGGGCAACTTGGCCGGCGGTGCCGCTCAGCCGCAGCACCACCGCGGGAAGTGTAACGACAAACGCCAGGAGGATGAGCGTCCAGTTGCGCGCCATGGCTCACAGACATTTGCCTACAAAGGCGCCGCGGCGCAACGCCACTGTTGTCGAAGCTGATAACATGATACTTGGAGTTGCGATGACCGCACAACGTCGGGCAAGTTGGGTTCGGGGGGCAGGCATTGTCGCTGTGCTCGTGCTCCTCGTTTGTGTGATCGGACCGCTGGTGCTGCACTTCGGCCAGAAACGGCACGACCGGCTGCCGTTCGATGTGAACGCGCAGTTCCCGCCGGAAAAACACATCGTGGGCGGTGAGGTGTTCGCCACCACGGTCATCGCCATCATGGAACACGAGCTGGATGGCGTCACCGGCTGGCGGCCGAATGATTTCGTGCTCTGGGGACCCGATCTGTGGGCGGACAACAACGCCAACCGCCAGCTCGGCATCATTCAGGCGGTGCGCGAGAGCGTGCGGATCTTGAAGGATAACCTGACGAAGGTGTCGAGCAACGAATACGATCCCAACCTGGTGGCGGCGGACACCGCTTTTCGGAACGACGCACGGAAGTTTTGGCTGCCGTCGGCCGAAGGCAAGTTCCGCGAAGGCATCCGGGACTTGCGCGCCTACGTCGACGGACTCCAGGGCACCCCGCCGCGCTCCAAACCCATCAATCAACGCAACGTCGAGCTGATCCGCCTCTTTCAGACGTGGACCGATCTACTCGGCGACGCGCACGCCAACCTCTACCGGCATCCTGAAAGTATGTGGCGCACCGACGATGACTTCTACCACGCCCAAGGATTCGCGCACGTGATGTTCCACCTGGTGCGTGCCGTGGCGCGCGAGTACCAACACGAGTTCGAGACCAAGCCGGTGATGCGGACGCTGTTCGACGAGGTCGCCGACGCGCTCGGTC
>CAVSQF010000020.1:0-293555 GCA_963729835.1 uncultured delta proteobacterium
AGCACCGGGGATGTCCGGGGGCATAAGCAGTTAGAGATGTCCGCCTTAACGAGCTACGCCGTCGCCGATGGAGCGACGGATACGGCAAGAGGTGAAGGCGATGACGCGCAAGGAAATAATCGTGCGAGCGATTGCGAAGGAGCTGACGTGGATTCAGGCGGCGGATATCTGCGGGATCACGGCGCGGCACATGCGACGACTCAAGGAGCGCTACGAGCGGTACGGCTACGACGGGTTGGTCGACGGCCGCAGCGGCAAGACGCGCCACCAGCGCATTGCGCTGGCGACCATCGCAGAGCTGTGTCGGTTACGGCGGGAGCAGTATGCGGACTTTTCGGTGCAGCACTTTTGGGAGCAGGCCACCGAGCGACACCAGCTGCAGATTTCGTACACGTGGGCGAAGCTGGCATTGCAGGCAGCAGGGTTGGCGGAGAAGAGTCCCGGCCGGGGGAAGTATCGCCGCCGGCGCGAGCGGCGGCCGCTGCGGGGGATGATGCTCCACCTCGATGGCTCGACGCACGAGTGGCTGGTCGGGGAGCCGATGCAGGACCTCATTGTGCTGCAGGATGACGCGGACAGCCGCATTCACTACGCACGGTTTGTTGCGCAGGAAGGAACGCAGTCGAGCTTTGCGGCCTTGAAACACGTGCGGCAGCGCCAGGGGCGCTTTTGCGAGCTCTACACCGATCGCGGCGCGCACTTCTGTCATACGCCGGTGGCCGGGCACGCGGCGACCACGGACCACGACGGCCAAGTCAGCCGGGCCCTCAAGGCGCTGGGGAACCGGCAGATTCTGGCGTACTCGCCGCAGGCGCGCGGGCGCAGCGAACGGACCTTTCAGACCATTCAGGGCCGCCTGCCGCAAGAGTTACGGGCGGCGGGCATCACCACCTATGCGGCGGCCAACGAGTAGGTGGCGCGCGTCTTTCTCCCGGACTTCAACCGGCGCTTCACGGTGGAGCCCACGCAAGCGGGCAGTGCCTTCGTGCCCTTGATCGGGGTCGATCTAGAGTTACTGCTCTCGGTGCAGCATGAGCGCACGGTGAACAATGACAGCGTGGTGAGTTTCGAGTCGGTGAGTCTGCAACTGCCCCGCCGCACCGATCGGGCGCACTACGTGCGCTGTCCGGTCCTGGTGCACGAATTTCCCGAGGGCACCTTAGGGGTCAGCTATCAGGGCCGCCTGTTGGCGCGCTACACGCGCGCGGGCCAGCTGCTGTCCACCCCGGCCCCGCGCCGCGCGGCCGCGCGCAACGGCCACCACCGGGGAACGGCCCGCCTGGGGGACCTGGCGCCGCGCGCCGCCCCACCCCAGGGGTCTCTCCTACGCTTGGGGGAGCAGCTGTCCACAATGTGGACGGGGACACAGCGCACCGGCGACACCCGACCACGCACGCCACACCGCTCCATCCCGCCGTCCACACTGTGGACACCAGCTGCCGCCAGCGGCACCCCTCTGCAGTACGCGCTTTAAGAACGCTTAATAGAAAACCGAAAAAGAATCGGAGGAAGATCTCCGGCTAACCGAGCGGACATCTATAACTGCTAATGACCCGGACTTGTGTAACTGCTACCAACATTATTTAACCTAACAATATAACAACCTAACAACGAACAACCTGCCTTCTTACGCTGCTTTGGTGTGCGCCTTGTCCCCGCTGCCTGAGGCGTACTCCTGAAACAACTTGCCCCACGCCGTGGTGCTCAACCAGGTCTCGAACGTACGGTGATCGCGCAGCGGCCAGCGAAAATAATCATGATACGCCTCCGAGCCGAAGATGAACACGTTCACCAGCGGCGTGCGGAAAAAGAAGTTCTGAATCTTCTTCAGTGGACTGAACCACAGCAGGTCGCCGACGCGGCTCGCCAGGTTGTCGCCGACGCGGAAATGCCAGTTCTCCCCGCTCACATCATGGCCCACCACCTCGATCTCTTCTGGTTTTCCAACGCCCAATCCGGCCTGATGCGCCAAGTTGATGTACTGGATGCTCATCGGGTCGAAGCCCATCATTTTCGCGGCGACCGCGTCGATCGCCACCTGATCCGCGCTGGCGAGGATGAGGTTTTTGATCACCGGAAACATCGTGCGTGGTCCCGGCCCGTTTCCGCAGGTGGTGCCATCCATGACGGCGAAGAGGCCGGAATGAATCTCTTTCTGGATTGTCAGGAGGTCGACCAGCGTCTCGTGAATCCAGCTGTGCGTGTAATGCCGCAAGGTGTTCAGTAAGCCGCCGAAAGCGTTCTTCATCGCCCCGGTGGTCGTTGTATAGATGTGGCACTTGACCGTCGGCAGGTGGACGACGTTTTTGCCGAAGAAGTAATCAGGGACTTGGATGCCGCCGTGGTCGCGGTAGATCCAATCGAGCACCAGCATCTTCGCCTTCGGCTGGTAGCGAACCCATTTCATATCGTCTTTGAAGTTGTAGAGCACGGGGATGTCGTAGCGGCGGAAGATGGGAACGTATTTGTTGAGGTCCTCGCCCTTGAAGGCGTCCGTGACCACGGTCTTGTTCTGCACGCAGACGAGTTCGTGGTAGCCGTGCCTGCGCAAGCCGAGGATGGTTCCTTCGAGCTGCCACGGCGTGGTGTTCGCCCCCGGAAACGGAAAGTGCCAGGAGATGTTGTCCTTGAGAATGGTCGTGCTGCCGGCAGCGAGATGAGCGGTGAGATCGGCCATCTCCATAACGCGCTCGTAATCGCGCAACACCGTTTGCGGCTGCGTCGTCAGTACCGCGACCTTCGGTTTCGCCATACGCACCTCTCAGGGGCGACTATCGTAGCATGGTGTCGCGGGCGGGCAACTGAAATGCCGTGGGGGCGAAACAGGAAGCCGTGAGCGCTCCCCGCCTCAGCCCGCCATGCCGTACTCCTCCCTGAATATGCGGATGAAGGCCACCAGGATCGCAATGACTGCCGGTGCGAGGAACACCCCCAAGAATCCATAGGCCTGCAGGCCGCCGAGAATCCCGAAGAACAGGAGGACCGTCGGGATTTCGGCCCGCCCGCCGATGATGAACGGGCGCACGAAGTTCTCCAGGGTGCCCACGACGAGGATCCCCGCGACCACCAGGAAAACCGTTCGCGTGATCGAGCCGGTGACCGCAACGTAAATGGTGACCGCGGCCCAGACGGTCGGGGCGCCGAACGGCAACAGGGAAACGAAGGCCGCCGCGCAGCCGAGGAAGACGGCGAAGGGTACGCCCGCCGCCCAGAACCCCAGGCCCGCGAGAATGCCATGCAACGCCGCGGTCGCCAGCGTGCCATGGATCACCGCGGACAACGTGTCGTACAACCGCGCCAGCACTAACTCCTTGTGAGCCGGCTCCATCGGCAGCACGTTGCGGACCGCCCCGATCATGCGCGCGCCGTCACGAAAGAAAAAGAACAACGCAAACGTCGTGAGAAAGAAGTTGACGATGAAACCGGCCACGTTCTTGGCAATGTCTGCCGCCTGGGCGACGAGAAAACCGCTCAGGGCGTTGGCGCCGGTTGCGATGAGCGCTCCGATGTCCACGTTCCATTCCTGGAAAATGGGCGTGAAGTTGGCCCAATGCCGTTGCAGGGCGGATCCCCGCACGCGCTCGAGGAAGTGTTCGAGATCGCCGCTCGTGAAGAAATCCCGACTCCGTTCGTACAAGGCCACCGACTCGTTCGCCAGCAAGATCGTCAGCAGCACCGTCGGCACCATCACCACGAGGATGACCACTGTCGTGAACAGGAACGAGGCGAGGCTGTCGCGGCCATGAAGGGCGCGGGTCAGCCGAATGTGGAGCGGAGAGAAAGCCAGCGCTAGCAGCGCCGCCCAGGTCAACGGCACCAGGAAGACGTAGAACATGCGGTAGAACTGAAACAGCAGATACAGGAAGACGGCAAAGAAGAATGCAGCGAACAGTTGCTGGCGGGTCATCGGCATCCGGTACGGTAACAACTCGGCCGCCCGGTGGCAAACGCCCGGCGGGTGTCGCCGCGGCATCAGCCGGAGCCTGCCGGCGCAAGGGGCAGGTGGCCAGTGGTCGAGTTAGGGACGGTGCTGCGAAGCGGGACTCCGCGGCAATACCACATACAGCTCACCGGGATCGCGCCTATCGCCGGCGATCGATTCCGCCGTCGAGCCGCTGCCCCAAAAGACGTCGATGCGATTTGCCCCCGTGATTGCCGCTCCCGCGTCTTGAATCACCGTAAAACGCGAGTACGTGCCTGGCGTCGCGCCCGGCGTTGATGTTGCCGGCGTCGCTACACGCAAAAAGACGACCGCTGCGGGCGGATACACCCGCGCATCGGCCGCAATCGACCGGCCCGCGGTCAACGGTACCTCCAGGCGACCGATAGGCCCCGTGGCAACGACACGAAAAAAGATGTAGCGCCGATTCGCCGCCAGCAAAGCCGGCTGCTCCTCGGGATGGGAGCGCAGGTAGTCTTTGAGCGAGGAGAGCGAAACCGTCTCGGCGGCCATCTTGCCCTGTTCGATCAGCACGCGGCCGATACTGGTGTACGGGCGGCCGTTGGAGCTGCTGTAGCTGACGTTCATGTACACGCCGTCCGGAAAACGCAGTTGCGCCGAACCCTGCACGTGGAGGAAAAATGCTTCCACCGGATCGTCCAGCCACGCGATTTCGTCACCGCGGCCCGCCAGGGCGCCGGCATCGATCTCGGCACGCGAGTAGTACGGCACGAGCTTGCCGTCCTGCACCCGTCCCTGCACGACGCCCGTGCCGCAATCGGGTGCAAACTCATCGAGGTCCACATCGATGAGGTCATCCGGAGTGCGGTACAGCGGGTATTGGAAGCGTTCCGTCGGCACGCGGCTGGCTGGAAGCTCGGGCTGGTAATAGCCGGTGATCAGCAGGCGATCCGGCAGCTCCGCACGGTACAGCTGGAAGCGCTCACACACGTCGTGCGCTAGGTCGTCGCCGCGGCTGAGGGCTGCGCCCGGCGTCCGTGCGGCGGGTCCGCTCCCTCCTTCGACGGGGCTCAGGACAGGGTTGGTCGCTGCAACGTCCACAGGGGGCTGCCCGTCATGTACCGGGCGCCCGATTTGATCACAAGCTCCGAGTAGTGCACCGAGCCCGTTCGCGACGTCCAGCAACTCGGACACGGTCACGCGACGGTCGAGCGCCGCAAAGGAACGTTGTGGCGGCAGCCGCTGCAAATACTCGACGCTCTGCGTGATGGCTTGCTGCAGCGAGCTGGGTGGTGCATTCTCACGCACGACGGTCCGGCACTCGGCGTCAGAAATGGGGACCAAGCGTGGCTCGGGCCGCGAGGGCGCCGCCGCCTGCATGCTCGCGCAGGAGCAGCAGGCGATAACGAGGCACAGCATGATTCGAGACGGCCACATGCGCCTATAATGCACGCGCCGCGGCCGTGCCGAAAGCGCCACGGGGGTGATCGCGACTAAATCGTGTAACGGAGATCTTCGGTGGGCGAGACGACACGCACCACGAGCTCGCGGCTTTCGTCCGGTTCGACGGCACCCCACCGCAGCGCCAGCGACTCGGCTTGGAAGTCGGGTGTGAATTTCGCGGAACGGCCGAGGATCACTTCCTTCGCGTCGAGCTCCTGGGCGGTGCGGGCGATCGCGAACAGGGAATCGTTCGACGTCAGCACCAGCGGAATCACCGTCTTGCCGTGCGCCTCGGCGAGCGTGACGACGGCGCTGAAGATGCCTTGTTCCTCCGCGGAGAACTTCGGCTCGCCATTGGCCGCGAGCCCGCGCTCCACCTTGACGGTCAGCACCACCAGGTCGGTGCCCTCGTGCTCTGCCTCTTTGAGCGCCCGGTCGAGATGACCGAGGTTCTTCGGATCGCGGACGGCGACAACTTTTCGGGGACGGGTGCCCAGCCCGATGTTCACTGGGTCGAGCTCCGGCGTGTAACGCACGTTGAACTTCTCGAGCTCATGGGTGCCGGCGTGCCGCCGGTGTGACAGGCGCTCGGAGACGGCGAACAACGCAAACAAGCCCACGCTAAAGGCGACGCCCCATTCGGTGGCCACCCGCTTCGTCATCAGGTTGATCAGCGCCGTCAGGAGCAGCGCCAGGAAGATCAGCATCAAACCGATCGGCAATTCCACGCGGCCTCCGATGCGTACGTTCAACGGAACCCGCCACGCCCGCGGTCGCTTGTCCTTGAAGCGCAGCATCACCATCGACAGGGCTTTGAACACGAAGCTCCACACGACACCGAAGGCGTACGCCTCGCCCAGCGTATAGACATCCCCGCGACTCGCAATGATCGTGAAGATCTGCAGCCCGACGATGAGGTTGATGAGTCGATACGACGTGCCGTAGCGCGAATGCGGCTGGCGGAACCAGTCGGGGAGCACCCCGTCTTCCGCCACGCGGTTGAGCACCCCGTTGGAGCCCACAATGGCCGTGTTGACGGCCCCGGCCAGGATGAGGAACCCGACGATCACGACGAAGGCGCGCAGCGCCAGGCGCACCGGCAGTGGCCCGATGACATACATCGCCAGGCCGCCGATGAGATTGTCGCTGTACACACGCATGCGCACGTCGTCGGGAATGATCATGACCGCAAAGAACGAGATCAGCCCCGTCATCAACAGGCTGTACAGGAAGATCACGAAGCCGGCGCGGATCAGGTTCTTCACTTTCGGGTAGGCGATCTCGCGGTTCACCTGGGCGAGCGTTTCCTCTCCGCTCATGGCCAAGATCGAGTGACCAAAGGCGATCAGGATTCCCACTGCGCCAATCTTCTTCGCCCACCCCGCGCCGGTGAGCCAGCCGAGCGAGCCGTCACTGAAGTGCAGAGCGAATGGCGGCAGCGTCGTGCCGCGCACCCACAGCGTCAACCCGCACCACACCAGCATCACCACGATCATCACCGTAGTGACGGCCATGATCTTCATCGCCTTGTCGCTCGACTCTTCAATCCCGAGGGTGTTCTGACGCCAGAAGTACAACGTGATTGCCACGGCGATGGCCGCGGAACCGATGTCGGGCGGCAGCGCGACCGGCGCATGCACGACCTTCAACAACTCGTTTGCCAGGCCCACGATGTACTGGCCGGCCGACACCCCGCTGATCGGACCGGTCAAGACGTAGTCGAACATCAGCGCCGACACCGACAGCTTGGCGAGGGTGCCGCCCATGGCTTCCTTGACGACGCGATAGACGCCGCCGCGCACGAACATGGCACACGACTCGATGTAGACGCCCCGCACGGCGTATGCGAAGAGCATCACCCCGCCGATGTACCACGGCGCGGCTTTGCCGATCGCCTGCTCGACGATGCCGCCGATGTAATATGCCGTCGAGGCCAGATCGCAGAGCACGATGGCCGCGGCGCGCCAAAAGGAAATGAACACGAGCATCGCCGAGGTGAGGACGATGACCTGTGGTCGCCGGCTGGAACCGGTGGGGGCCGGGGCCGGTTCGAGCGGGGCTGCTGGCATCGTTGTTCTTCCTCGCGTCACGTGCGCTGCGCGCTCCAATACCGGAAATGCAGACTGCAACGCCGTGAGAGTGCACGCCGGATGCCCGCGCCAGGGTGCAGATCAACCGTAAGCATGGGACGGGGGATACTAGAGATCGCAATGCACAATGCAATGGATGGCCATGCAGATTGCACGATAGCCGCCGGACTGCGGCTCGTGCTGCAGATCGCAACGGCACCAGTGCAATATGGAAGGTGAGCGCTGCCAGCCAGCCGCAATTCCTCCCATTTTCACCGCGTCCGGCCATTGGCTCGACGCTGTCTTACTGGATGGCATGAACTCGACCGATTGGGTGGAAGCCGTGCGTTAGCTGCAAGCGGCGCTCTGCGATCGCCAACATCGTGATCTACGGGTACGCGCTATGGCTGTGGGCTCGGCCCGAGGCCAATCAGCCGGTTTCGACGGTCGGGCTGCGCCACAGCCGCGGTGAGGTCCCGGCGTCTTCGGTTGGGTGATGTCGCCGGACATCGGATCAACCGAGCCGCTCCGGCGGGTGGTGTCCTAAGTGCGAATACAACGTCCTTGCGCGAACCGCTCGAACCTCTCCCCCGACCCCTCTCCGACACGGAGAGGGGAGCGAAAAGCCAAAGCATTTCCCCCCCTTCCCTCGCAGGGAAGGGGGCCAGGGGGTTAGGTTTGAAGGTGAGCGACGTCAAATTAGGACAGTACCGCGCGCGCAGCTGAGTTGACGGCACCCTCCGGTTCGTATAACTGATAGGTAATTTCAAAATGAGTCGGCTGCGCAACCACGTTTTGGGCCGTTGGGGAGTGTTCTTCATTGTCGCCCTCACGCTGCTGCCGCTTACACTGAGCGGTCATCACCACACGACCACCGAAGCTTCGCAGAGTCCTTGCGCGATTTGCGTCGCGGTCCATCACGCACCCGCGGCAAACTTCGCCCTTCTGCCGCACATCGCGCTGATCCTCCACAGCTTCGCCTTCGTAGCGACTCCGGTCCGCGCCCCTGTTCACGTCTTCCGGCCGTTCACGGCCAGCCGAGCACCTCCGCTCGCTTTCCTTGTTCGCCTAGCGTAGCGCCGCTACGGTTCCGAGCGCCGTTTTCTTCCCGTCGCGCCGGGCGGCACTGCCGTAGTGTCCCCAGCAATCGCTCAATCCCGCGGTGTACCGCGGGTCGAGCCTGTGACGCGGAGGAACGTTCAATGCGAAGAATGCTGTTTTCGATTGTGCTCATGTTTTCCATCGGCGCTGTCGCAGATACCGGCAGCGCCGCAGAATCGTCGAGTGCCGGTCCACAAGTGGTGACCGGCACAGTGAAAGATGCCTTGGGGCGTCCCTTAGCGGACGTTCGCCTGAGCTTGCAAGCCGCCGACGGTCACGTCGTCGCTCGCACGACCAGCAGCCATGCCGGCACCTTCTCCTTTGCCGCCGTTGCTGCGGGGACCTACGCAATCGTCGCGGAGAAGGACACCTTCAAAACGGCGACGGCGATCGTTGCCGTCGGGAAAGGACCGGTGACGGCGGTCGTCCTCGCGTTGGAATCGACGGCGGCGCTCAACCTCGCGGTCGTCGCGAAGCGACTGAACATAGCCCGCAACGGCTTGTCTCCGGAAACCGGGAGCAGTACGTATCGCTTCAGCGAGCAAGCGATCACCCAGCTGCCCCAGAGTGAGAACACTCCCCTCAACCAAGTGATCCTGCAGGCGCCCGGCGCGGCGCAGGATTCCTTCGGACAGCTGCACGTGCGGGGTGAGCATGCCAATCTGCAATATCGGATCAATGGCATCCAGTTGCCCGAGGGGATCAGCGGCTTCGGTCAGTCCATCAGCCCGCGCTTGGCCGGCAGCATCTCGCTTTCGGACGGGGCGCTCCCGGCGCAATACGGTCTGCGCACCGCCGGGGTGATCTCTATTGAGACCAAAAGCGGCACGTTCGCCAACGGCGGCACAGTCGACATGTACGGCGGCCAGCGCGGCACCGTGCAGCCGAGCTTCGAGCAAGGTGGTACGTCGGGAAACTTCTCCTACTACACGACCGGCACCTACCTCGGCACCGACCGCGGCATCGAGCCGCCTACCGCCGGGCCAACGGCGATCCATGATCACAGCGACCAAGGCCTCGGCTTCGGCTACTTCTCGTACCAGATTGACCCGGCGACGCGCCTGAGCCTGCTCTCAGGAGTCGATGTGAACTCGTTTCAGATTCCCGCGAATCCCGGCCTGGAGCCGGTGTACATGCTGGACGGAGTGACGAATTATCCCTCGAGCCAAATTGCCGAGAGCCAGATGGAACGAACGTTCTACAATGTCCTCGCGCTGCAGGGCGCCGTCGGCGAGCAAATCGATTACCAGATCGCCGCTTTCAGCAGCTATTCGAGCATCGACTTCAGCCCGGATACGCCAGGCGACCTGATATACAACGGCAACGCTTCGCAAGTGTTTCGCAGCAGCTTCACGAACGGCTTTCAAGGCGACACCGCCTATCGGGGGATCGCCACACACACGCTGCGTGCCGGCTTTTACGGCAGCGCCGACGCGGTCACTATCGACAACCACGCTGCGGTATTCCCGGCCGATGCCACGGGTATGCAAACCAGCGACGTGCCCATATCTGTTGTCGATGACCACACCATTTCGGCGTGGACCTACGGCGTCTACCTGCAGGATGAGTGGCGGCCGATCCCGCGGCTCGCGATCAACTACGGCATCCGCTACGACCTCTACGACGCCCTCGTGCATGCAGACCAGTTCAGCCCGCGGATCGGTGCGCTGTACGACTTCCCGACGCAGACGACGCTGCACGCCGGCTACGCCCGCTACTTTACACCGCCGGCAACCGAGGTGATCCAAGCCACGGACGTGAGCAAGTTCAATGGTACAACCGGGGAGTTAGCCAGCCCCGCGGGGACCAACTTCAACGTCAAGCCCGAGCGCGCGCACTACTTCGACGTGGGGGCCACCCAGCAGATCGCACCGGGCTTCAAACTGGGCGTGGACAGCTACTACAAGTACATGGACCATGTCATCGACGAGGGACAATTTGGAACGGCGCTGATCTACTCCGATTTCAACTACAGGATCGGCCGCGTCTACGGCACCGAGGTTACCGGCAGCTACACGCACGGAAACCTGTCCGCCTACATCAACTTCGCCTACTCGGTGGCGCAGGGCAAGCGAGTCGAAACCGGACAGTACAACTTCGGCCCGGACGAGCTCGCGTACATCAGCAACCACTTCATTTTCCTCGATCACGACCAGACGTTCACGTCGTCGGCCGGCGCCTCCTACGGCTGGCATGGCTACGGGCTGCGGTTCGACTACCTCTACGGCAGCGGGCTGCGCAGCGGCTTCGCCAATACCGGTAATCTCCCCTTCTACATCCAGGCAAATGCCGGTGTGTCGAAGCGTTTTACGGTGCCGTATCTCGGCTGGATCGAGGCCCGACTCGACTGCATCAACCTCTTTGACCGGACGTACCTGATCCGCAATGGCACCGGCATCGGCATACAAGCGAATCAGTATGGCCCGCGGCGCGCGGTCTTCGCCGGCATCCGCGTACCGCTGCCGTTCGGCGAACCGACTAGAAGTTGAATCTAAGGAGTGTTCATGAGCTGCGCTCGCCCGAAGGCGATGGAAAGTAAGCTCCCCTCGCCCGTGCCACTTCCGGCACGGGAGAGGGTGAGGGCCGGCAGCAACGTCTCGAATTTCCAAAGGAGCATCACGGAATGGATGAATTAAACACGGCTCTTGAAGCGCTCCGGTTCGGCGGAGCGATGGTCTACCCGCTGTTGGTGCTGGGCGCACTCGCTGTGGGGATCATGTTGGATCGTGTGGTCTTGTACAGTCGATGTCTGCGCCTACCGCAGGGGCTGCGGGATCAGGTCGAGACCTACGGGTTCAGGTGGGAAGATCTCGAGGCGCAGCTCCCGGGGCTCGGACCACACAACGCGTTCGGGCGCTTCTTTCAGGTGATTGCCGACAACCGCACGCACCCGGCGTGGTGGGTCGAATCCCGCGCCGGAGATGAGGCGGGCGACATCGAGAAGGTGCTCGCCCGCGGCCTCTGGGTGCTGGAAACGATCGTCACGGCCGCGCCGTTGATGGGCCTGCTCGGGACCATCACCGGGATGATGCAATCGTTCAAAGGGATCGGCGGCGCGGGTCTGGTCGCCCCGACGCAAGTGACCGCAGGCGTCGCCCAGGCGCTGATCGCCACCGCACTGGGACTCCTCATCGCGCTGGCTGCCCTGTTCGCCTTCAATTTCTTTTCCCGGCTGAAGTCCCGCGGCCTCGACGAGATGGAACGCCTAGGTTCGCGGTTGGTGGACCGCATCCGCTTGGACGAGGAGACTGTGAATGACATACGAGAGCTGCAACGACAGCGGCGGGCGGCGGCGTCATGAAACTGCGCCGCGCGCGTGACTACCGCCGCGGGCGGATCGAGATCATCCCGATGATCGACGTGATGTTCTTTCTGCTCGTGACGTTCATGCTGGCCTCACTCTCGATGCAGAGCTTGCACTCGGTGCCGGTGGACTTGCCACGCGGCGAGGCCGCAGCCATGCAACCCCATCAACCCGTCACGCTGACGATCTCCAGCGACAGTCAGATCTATCTCGACAGTACGCGCGTCACCTTGGACACGATGGCCGAGGCGCTCAAGCCGATGCTTCCCGATGCGGACGCCGACGTCATCGTTGCCGCCGACAACGCCGCCGCGGCGGGCACCGTCGTACAGGCCATGATTCAAGCCCGGCGGGCGGGTGTGGAACATTTTCTCATTGCCGTGAAGCACGAATGATCGCGGTCGATTCATTTCCCGCCCGCCCGAAACTCGATGAGCCGTGGCGGCGGCTCCCCTGGCTTACCCCGGCTGCGGCGCTCCTGTGGGCGATGCTGCTGCTGGGATTCACGTTACTGCTGGGGAATAGCGGGCGGCCCACCGAGACGATCACACGTTTGGACGCCCGCCTGATCGATATAGCCGCGCCAGCGCCGGCCGGACTGCAGGGAGCGCCACAACAAGAGTCGCAGCCGGTCGCGGCGCCACCTCCGCCGGTGGCCGCGCCGCAGCCGCGCGTCGAGAAGAAGTCGGCAGAGGTTCCCGCCAGGAAAAAAAAGGAGGCTGCGCCGCCGATGTACGACGCCCGTGGCGCTCGCACGTTGCCCGCAGAAGCCGTGAGCGCGGCAGGTGAACAGGCCCCGCAAAGCCCGCCCGCTAGCAGAGGCGTTGGAGGTCTGGGCACAGACAGCAATGGCGCCCGTGCCCTCTACGCCCCACCGCCGCAGATTCCGGACGACTTGCGCGAAAACGTGTTCGAGACCATCGCCGTGGCGCACTTCCACGTCGGTTTCGATGGCGACGCGAAGGTATCGCTGAACCAACCCACCTCGAATCCTCGGCTCAACGTCATCCTGCTCGACACCTTGAAGCAGTGGCGCTTCTTCCCGGCGATCCGAAACGGGATCGCCATCGATTCCGAGTTTGACATCCGCATCCCGATCGCTGTGCGAGAACACTGAGGATCACGCCACCCACACGAAGGAGAGAGTTCCTATGTGCGAGCCGGCGTGCGCCTGTTGCATCCAACCCCGGTGCCGGCGTTCGTGCCCATTGCGATCGGCTTTGCCGCCGCTATTGCCTTGTGGCTGATCGCCACCGCGGCCCGTGAAGTGCGCAGCTCTGGCGCGCCTTGCGAACTGGGATCGGTTAACCGCAATGCCAGCAACTTAAGCGCTGGCCTGCCAAGCGGGCACCCTTCGATACGGCGCCTGAGAGGACGGCGCCTACTCAGGGTGAACGGAAGAAGATCTGCCTGTTCGAGATAATAGAACCGTTCGCCCTGAGTAGGCCGCTCCTGAGCAGGCGCGCTCTTTCCGCGCCGTGTCGAAGGGTTCTCAGCGGCCGTATCGAAGGGCGCGATCTTGGCAGGGTGCCTTAAGTTACTGGCAATGCGGTTAGCCGTGGGCTATCGCAACTCTCCACCTTCGCGGCCAACCGTCGAACATTCTCGCAATGGCTGGTGTCCTATGATCAGTGTTACCGATCCGAAGGTCGCGTCCTCGTCAACTCGGCCGACGACGCTGAAGCCTCCTGCACGGAGAGCCATTGCCAGTATGCCAGTCAGTGGTGGAGCAAAACTCGAGCTACGGACGTACAGGGAGATGCCATCGGGATGGCGCGTGACGACCTGTTGCATGACGCCATCTGTCTGCCAACCCACCGCATTGATGACCTGCTTCAGTGCGACGGCCACGTGATAGGCTTCACCGTCGTTTGCGATGGCAATGACGCGCACCGGACCTCCCGCTCCGATCTCCAACGTCGGTGCACGTAGACTCCGGCGCGCGTCCGTCGCTTTCCTCAACGCGTCCTCGAACGTGCGCAGACGATCGGCAAGACTTTCAATACACGCGGCCGGTTGATTGTGTCGCCGTATGCTCTTCCAAAGTACAAAGCCGGATAGCGCCGTAACGGCAATGAGAATTGCGATGGTCGATGTCTGCGATGAACAATTTCGCCGAGGTCTGCTCACGCTGCCCACTCATATCACGGTTTTCCGCTCGGCCAGAGCGCCGCGGCTTTCGCGCGTGGTGGCGACAGTTGATGGGTTCGGACGCCACGTTGGATACTGCGCACCTCCAGCGGCTTGCGTTAGCGGACCGTTTTCACTGCCGCTTGCGAGCCTACGCCAAGGCCCACGGCATTGGGCTGATTTGCGGGTGTTTCCACCCCGAGCAGCCTGTCGGATTTGGCAATCCCCAGCGACCCATCCCTGTCCTGAGCCCCGCCGAAGGAGGGGAGCGGACCCGCCGAAAGGACGCCGGCACGTCCGCCGGACCCGTCCGCCGAAGGCTTCGGGCCGCAGGCGGAGGCCTCCGGAGTGCGGGCCGCAGGCCCGAATCGCAGGATCCGCGCACTGTTGGCCACGACGGCGAGAACGGCGAGACTCTGAGCCAAGGCACCGGTGAGTGGATCGAGAACTCCCCGCGCCGCCAGGGCGATGAGCAGCACCGAAAGTCCAAACGCGAGCCATACGTTTTGACTGATGACGCGGCGCGTGACATCGGCCAGGCCGATGAGCTGCGGCAGACGTCCGAGATCCGTTCCCAAGAGCGCGACATCTGCCCCGCCAAGCGCTACCTCGTTGAGCTCGGCACCGATCGCGACTCCCACGTCAGCTCCCCCAAGGGCGGGCGCATCGTTTACGCCGTCTCCGACCATCATCACTGTGCGCCCGGCGGCTTGCTCCGCCCGCACCACCTCAAGCTTCTGGGCGGGAAGGACCTCGGCAACGACGTCATCCATGCCGAGCGCCTCTCCAACTTGCTGGGCCACTGCCACCCGATCTCCCGTGAGCAGAACCAACCGGTCAATCCCCAATGCTCTCATGGCGGCAAGCGCATCATGGGCCTCTTTGCGGGGTTGATCGCGCAGCACGAAGCGGCCGAGGCAGCGCTCACCGTGGGCGACCCACACCTGTGAAACATCTCCGTCGTGTTCCGTTCCGGCGTCGACGCCGAGTTCCTCGAGCAGCGTCCTGCGCCCCAGGACCGCTCGCCGACCCTCGACCATCGCGACGACGCCGAGGCCGGGCCGCTCTTGGAGATCGCTCGGCGGCGTGGCTACGATCCCGCGCGCCAGTGCCTCGGCGACGACGGCACGCGAGACGGGATGCAAGGAACCGAAGCCGCACGCGGCGGCCACGGCGAGCAGCTTCTCCTCTGATTCACCTTCTGCCGGTTGGATCTGCGTGACGGTGGGAGCGCCGACCGTCACGGTCCCGGTTTTGTCGAGGATCAAGGTGTCGACGTCGGAGGCGCGCTCGAGGAAATCGGCGCTCTTGATGAGCATGCGCAGGCGCGTCGCCACGGTCATCGCCGCCACCACGGCGGCAGGACCCGCCACGACCAGCGCGGTCGGCGTCGCCACGACGAGCACCGCAATGGCGCGCGAGAGATCCTCGGTGAAGAACAGAGTGGTGGCCGCCAGGGTGAGCACCAGTGGCAACCACACTCCGGCACGACGCTCGAAGAGCCGGAGCACAGGGACCGTGGTGCGCTCCACCTCGGCGAGCAGCTGCACCACGCGCCCGAGCACGGTATCGGCGCCCGCGCCACGCACCTGAATTCGGAGCAGGCCGTCCAAGGCCACAGTTCCGGCGAACACGGGGCTCCCCGGCCCGACGTCCTGGTGAAGCGACTCCCCCGTGATGGCGGATTGGTCCACCGCAGCCCGTCCTTCGAGCACGGTACCGTCCACCGCGATCCTCTCCCCGGGCCGCACCAGGATCTCATCTCCAGGTGACAAGCTGTTTGGGTCGACTCGCTCCTCGATGCCGTTGTGCCATCGCACCGCCTGCCGTGCTGCGAGTGCACGGATCCCGTCGATGGCCGCCCGGGCCCCCAACGAGCTGCGCTCCTCGAAGAGGCGCCCCAGCTCGAGGAAGAGCGGGATGAGGGTCGCCGTGACAAAGTCCCCCGTCGCCGCAGCGGCGAGTACGGCGATAGCCACCAGCTGATCGGTGGCTCGGCGCGTGTCGCCCGTCACCACCCCACGGAGACCCGACACGAGTGTTGGGACGCCGACGATGATCGCCGCCAAGCCGCGGCAGATCTCTCCGATCTGCCATTGGTCAGGTTGGAGGTGCACCAAGAGCGTGCCCAAGGCGAGAAGCCCGATCCCGACGAGGCCGGCGCCCAGCCGCGCACTGATACGGCGGCGCTCTTCGGGAGCGAGCGTCCCCAGGGTGCCGTCGATAGCGGGTGTCATGACTTGGGTCGCGATCTCGTTCATTCGTCCTCTCCGCCCGCGCCCGCCGCGGGAGGCGTCGGCGCCGTGTCCGAGTTCACTTGAGAGTCACCACCACTTGTCGATTTCGACCGGACCGTTGTTGGCGCGACCGCTCCGGCCTCTACCAGTGGAACCGAGATACGGAATCCCTGGTAATGAGCGCCGACCGGCGGTGGCACCCAGTCAACCGCGGCGGCGCCAATTGCTCGGTCCACAGCATCTCTGTATAGGCGCTCACGGACGACCACGGGGTTCGCTTGATACTCCCGAGCGAGCGCGAGGAAGGCGTCCGCGTCGCCTGTGGCGCGCGCGAGATCGGACGCCACCACGGCACGGGCGGACTGGAGCGCGGCGTCCGCATCGGCCTGGGCTTTGGGGATGGCACTCTGCGCAAACGCCTGGGCCTCCTTCTTCTTCGTCTCGGCACCAATGAAGGCGCTTTGCACGGCGTCGAACTCCTTCGCGAGAGCGACGGGAGGAGCCAGACGGGTGAGCTCGAGTGACGACAGCTCGATGCCGGAGTGGGCGGCGTCGAGCCCAGCCTGCGCGCGGCTGGTGGTCGTGGCGATGAGGCTCTTGCGACCGTCGGCAAGGACCCGGTCGACGCCCATCTCGCCCAGTGAACGAACCATGGCCGCCGTCACCTCGACCCGGAGCACGTCGTCGGCGTTGGGGCCGTAGAAGGCCCATTCGGCTGGGTCGCGTACGTGATAGCGGGCCACCATGTCGACGTGTACGATGTTCTGGTCTCCAGTGAGTGCATAACCCTGGGTCACTGGGTCGAGCGTGTTTCCACCCCAGTCGTTGACATTGGCGAGGGTACTCACCAGAAGCTCCCACACGTGCCTGGTCTGGACGCGGACCACCCGGTCGACAGGTCGCGGGAAGGAGAAGAGGAGGCGTGGTCCGTGCTGCTGCAAAGCGGGCGTGTCGCCCACGAGACGTCCCCAGCGCAGGATCACGGCCACTTCGTCAGGCCTCACAACAGTGATTCCTGATGCGGCGTATAGGACTACCATAGTGACGACCCACCAGTGCATCCGCTGCCAGGCCGCGTCGAGCAAGCGGCCCAGCGGCGCGGCGAGCCGGCCGATCTCAGACGGAGGTCCCAGGCGTCTCATTTTGGTTCCTTGCTCTGGAGGAGTGAGAAAGGCTCGGAGTCGGTGCGCAGGATCAGGGACGTGCTCTCGGTGACGAGCTTGTCGAGCGAGTCGAGCGAGCGCGTAAACCGGTAGAGATCCGGGTCGATGCGGTGGGCGTCGGCGTAGGTCTTCGCGACCTCTGCCGCGGATTCGCCGCGGATACGTGCCTCCTCCTCCGCCCCCTTGGCCCGGATGCGGGCCGCTTCGAGCTCCGCCTCCGAACGGATGCGACTGGCCTCGCGTTCCCCTTCGGCCTGAAACTTGGCGGCGAACTGCCGGCGCTCGGCACGCATCTGACCGAAGACTGCCTTCACGTTTTCCTCGGGCAGTGCGATGCGCTCGACCCGAATTTGCTCGATGGTGACCCCATAGCTGCGGAGCGCCACCGGCGCCGTGGATGCCAGAAGCTCCGACTCGATCTCGTCGACCTGCAGATCGTGCGGGTCCGTGGATACGAGCGCCGACAAGTCGTGCCCGCCGAGCGTTCCGATGGCCGCGTTCGTCAAGAGGCCGTCCAGCTTGGCTTCCGCACCACCCTCGTTGCCGATGGCCTGGGTGAAAGTGAGTGCGTCGCCGATCCGCCAGACCACGAACGTCCGCACGATGATGTTCTTCTTGTCGCGCGTGAGCATCTCTGTGTGGCCGGTCTCGTAGACGCGACGCCGCATGTCGAGCAATATCCCGCGATCGATAGGCCAAGGAAGCTTCCAGTGTAGGCCGGGAACGGTGGCTGCACGCAATGGACGGCCGAAACGAGTGAGGAGAACGGCCTGGCCTTCTCGTACGACGACTGCGGTTGCGTAAAAGACGATGGCCCCGAGGGCAACCGTCCCGACGACGCCCCGCAGCCAACGCTGGGTTCTCATGGCAGCCACAGCTCACCTCCGTCCCGCTGGATGCGGGTGTCCACGACCGTAAAGTGCCGTCCTGCAAGGCCGTTCTCGAGCGTCTCCAGACGGCGGCGGAAGCGATATTCCTCTGGCGCAGTAAGATACTGCGACTCGAGCGTGCGAAAGCTCCACGCTCCGCCTGCCGCACGCGCGCGAGCCTCGGCGCCTTCGGCGCGGGCGGCGTTTTCGCTCATCACCACTGCAGCTTCGGCGGCAGGCACGGCCTGGTTGCGGAAGACTTGGGCGTTGACGGTCGCGGTGACCTTGCCGAGCTGCGCAGAGACCACGGCCTGGTAGTCCGAGGCAACCATCACCGGCGGATGCATGCCGCCGACCGTGAACGCCACGACGTCGACGCCGAGACCGAGGGCGTCGGCATCCTGCTGCACCATAATGCGCATCCGCGCCGTCAACGTGATGAGGTTCTCCGACAAGGCCTCGGCAAGAGTGCGGTTGACGGTCGACCGCATCACCGCGCGGTAGGCGATCGCGCGCAGTGCGTCGCCCGGATTCTGGGAGTGGTAATGCCAGGCCCGTGCGTCGGCGATGCGAAACTGTACGGCAGCATCGACGGTGATGAGGTCCCGGCCGTTGCCGAGAAGCAGCGTGTACTCGTTGAGGGCGTGCTCGCGAGCCCAGAGCACGTTCTCGGGTCCGCCTTCCTCCTGCCCTTCGTGACCGACCGTTAGAGCTTGCACCTGCTGCACCGGAATCCGAAACACGCGGTCCACGGGCCACGGCCAATGTAGGTGGAGGCCGGGCATGAGCGGCTGCCCTCCCACCGGTACGCCTAGCCGCTCAACGAGACCCTGCTCGTTCACCCGCACCACCGTAAGCGACGTTGACAGCCAGCCCAGCAGACACAAACCGATGGTGAGCGGCTCCACACTGCGGCGGACGACCGTCAGCGCCCACGTCGAGCGGAGATCAATACCGAGTTGCCGTTCCGCGGCGTCGAGGACGCTCGCCACGATGTTGGTCCGACTCCCCAGGAGGGACAACACTCCGAGGTCGAGCGGGAAGGTTGCGACGCCCTTGTCCTCGGGTCGCGTCACCGTGAGGAGGCCGTAACACACCGCGGCATTCACGAGCACGACTACGAGATGCAGGATCCGCATGGCGGTCTGTTGCCCCGCCAACCCCAAGCCGATCGAGCCCGCGGCCGATACCAGGATCCAGGCCACCACACGCGTCGCTCGACAGAGCCCAGGGCCTTCTGGGAACAGTGCGGACTCGACGTTCGCAAGGTAGTGAGCTGCAGTGAAAGCAAGCCCTGCCGCGCCGAGGCAAAGAGCCGTCGCGATCGCCGCCGGCAGGGGGGTTGGTATTCGTGCATCGAGCGGCAGCGTGACACTGATCCCGAGCGCGCCGACGGCGGCCGTGCACACCCTGATACTTCTCGCCCCTCCGAGATCGCGGTACCAGCGCGCGAGCCAGGCCGGAGCGTCCGTCCGAGGAGCGGTGCTCGTTGAGTCAACGTCTGCCGACGAGCCTTGGGGCTGTGCTGGCGTCGGTATGGAGGCTTCTTCGTCGCGTTGTGGTGGTTTCGCGCGTGCGGTCTGCGCCACCGCGACACCAACGAGAATGCCGGTCGAGAGCCCAAACGTTACGGTAGCGTCGAGCAACAGGGGGTTGGGGAGCATGAGACCACCGGCAGCGGCACCCACGGTCGCCAGGAACGCCATCGTCAGAAGGACGATGACGACACCCCGGTATGGATCTCGGCTGAATTGCGGAGCGGACTGCTCAGCCATCGGAGAGATCGCCATCTCAACGCCCATTGGGGGGGGTCACGGCATTTCCTGCGTTCCGGCGTTTGGCAGTGCTGCTCGCCGTATGTCGTGGGGCGATCGAAAACGTAACCAGGATCGAAGACAGAATGCGTCGCATTGAAGGTTCCTCCGCGTTGCGCACTCACACCGTTGGCGTGCCTGCCAAGCGGTTGAGCGATTGCTGTTTCAGGGACACTTACAGCAGTGCCGCCACGTGATCCGCAGCCTGAAGGAGGCAACGCGGTGGAATCGTGACGGCGCTACACTCGCAGCCTGTCGAACTTGCAGCCCCTAGCGACACATCGGGGAGCGGTTCACCGCAGAGACGCCGGCCGCAGGCCCTAGGCGAGCCGTGAACAGTGCGGAGGAGCGCGGCCGGCGGTGAAAGGCCGAAAGACCTGAGGCGCTTCGGCAACACGCCGCGCCGGTATGGAATGGAGTTGCAGAATCGGTGCGACGTGGAGTTGGACCGGGGACTGGGCGGCCGGTGCGTGATGCGCAACCACACACAGGGGGCACGAGTTCGGAGTACTCTCGTGCGGAGTCAGATGATAGTGACCGCTGAGCGCCAGCGGTACCAGCGTGAGGATGATGAGGATGGTAAAGAGAAGCGCCCGTCCACGCGGCAGGATGTGGCACCACCAACTCATGATCGCGAACAGTATATCCGGCGGTTGCGATTCTGGTCAAGTGAGATTCAAATACACGGGCTCGAACGTCGTGGCCATGGTCTCCTCGGCGCATCATATAACAAGTAACGCCCGCACCTATGATCTTTCAGGCCTGGGCGCAGGTTGACTACACGCTCGGCAAGCATACGGCCCAAAGAAGCGACTCGACGCGTCTCGGCGATCTCTGCGCTGCCGGCGGCACGGCCCCGGAGGCGGGGGGCCGTGCCGCCGTTGGTTCACGACGCCGCCGGTTCAGGCGGCGGCGTCGGAGCTCCCGCCGGCAAAGAGGAAGGTTGCGGCGACGGTTGTGGGGTTGGTTTTGAAGCCTTGGTGGATGTGCGCGCCGCCCGCTCGAAGAGGGTGGCTGCCCACCGTAATTGTCGACATACCGCCTCTCCTTTCTGAGCGGCCGTCGGTGTGCAAACCACTTGCCAGGTCATTGTGAACGATACCGCGCGTTGATCTGTGGCTGAATGTACAATATTGGCAGGTTATCTTGAACAAGTGTCACGTGAATACCGTGCGTGCACTAAGATACACCATAGGAGCGCGCCGCCACCGGTTCGCGGAAGATTGAACACTCAAAGTGGAGAGCTGCGTCCGGACCGCTTCAAAGTGTGCTGAACAATCACAACACTTCGACAGACACAACCCTACGCGGCGTTGCGTACCATAGCCTGGGGTTGCCTTCTTTTGGCTACCCCAGGCGGCGAGCATCGTGCCCCGTTGCCCTGGGTAGCCGCTGAAAAGACGCGGCAAGGGTCCGCGACCCAACCCGGGCTATGTTACACAACGCCTTGTACGCTGCCCTGCACAGCAGCGCAGAAGATGCAGGAGTAGCGGAAGTAATGGGGAGTGTGTCGGGAGAGGGGGTTTGCGGAGATTCTTCTTTCGAGTCTTTTAGTGAACCTTTTGCCACCCGGAGTGCAGGCGCGAGTCTGCGAAGCGCCGGAGCGGAGGGTGGCAGGATGGTTGGTCAGCAGGTTGGGAAGCAAGGGAAGGTACTGAGCCACGGGCGATTGGGTCGAGCAGTCCGATGCGCCAAGGGCAGAAACGCACTAGCAGTGTGGCAAGAGCACAAACAGCAAGGTCTTGGGCCAGTGTCCTTTGCGAAGGAAACGCAGTATGGACAGCGAGCCGCTCGGGGAGGTCGTCAACGCCTGAAGCCACGGAGCTTGCGCCGAAGATGGACCCCCCGCCCTCGTTGCCCATACCGTGGAGTATCTGAGGCCCGAGAGCCTGTGTTCACAAGGTAGGGAGGCAATGATGCAGGGTCGGGGAGCCCGGGGGCAACCATACCGAGGAGGATGGAGATGGGCAAGCAGCAGCGTGCAACCACAGTAGTGGGGATCGACGTGAGCAAGGACTGCCTGGACGTTTCTGTGCAGCGCGGCGGCGGCCAGGTCCAGGATGGTCAATTCGCCAATGCGCTGCCGCAGTGGCGCACCCTGCTGCGCTGGATGCGCCAGGGGGCCACGCCGGTGCGCGTGGTGCTGGAGGCCACGGGGGTCTACCACTTGGATCTGGCCGTGTTCCTCCAAGCGCAGAAGAAGGTGGAGGTGATGGTGGTCAACCCGCAGGCGGCGCACAACTTTGCGCAGGCGTGCATGCAGCGGGCGAAGACGGACCGAGTGACGGCCGGGATGCTGCGGGAGTTTGCCGCCCGCATGGTGTTTGTGCCGTGGCAGCCGCCGCGCCGTGAGGTGCTCCAGGTGCGCACGCTGGCGCGGCGCGTGGAGGCCCTCAAACAGCAACGCGCGGCGGAAAAGAATCGGCTGCACGCGGCGCAGAGTAGCGCCCTGACGCCAGCGGCCGTGCGGGCAGATATCCAGGCCAATCTGGATCAACTCGAGCAGCGGATTACTGCGCTCAGTGCAGCGGCCGTACGGCAGATCGAAAGCGATCCCGACATGCGCCAACGCTATGAGCAACTGCTCTCTGTCACAGGAGTGGCGGCAGCCAGCGCGGTGCAGCTGTTGGCCGAGCTGCTGGTCTTGCCGCCCGACATGACTGTGCGCCAATGGGTCGCGCACTGCGGGTTGGATCCCCGGCCGTTCGAGTCCGGCAGCTCGGTGCAGCGCCCGGTGCGCATCTCGAAGCAGGGCAATGCCCGACTGCGTGCGGCGCTGTACTTTCCCGCGCTGACCGCGATGCAGCATGACCCCCACGTGCAAGCGTTTGCCGACCAGCTGCGCGCCCGGCAGTGCGCGGGCCTCCAGGTGGTGGTGGCGGTCATGCGCAAACTCCTGCACGCCATCTTCGGGATGTGGAAGCACGCCAGCCCTTGGTGCGGCGAGAAGTTCTTCGCGCTCCACAGCGCCCGGGCGGCCGCGGTGCAGCCGGCGACCGGAGACACCATGGATGAAGTGCGCAACCTCAAACCACCATCTCCCAGGGCAGCCGTGTCAGCACCATCGAGGGTTCCTTGCCCATGATCAGCACCGCTAATTCCACTCAAATCGTCGGCCGACTTGACAACGAACGGAGTATCTTCGGCGTAGGGCCACAATGGACCGCCTCTTTTGTAGACCGTGTTCAGCAAGCGGATTCCGGGGTAAGGTTCCGAAGGAGCGGGTTCATTGGTCCAACCGATCCGCTCGTCAGCGCGGATCGGAATCTCAGGGAGAAGTTCAACAACTTGAGACCGATCGACCATTTCGAATCGCGTTTTTTGAATGCAGAGGGTTGGAGCGGCTGAATTTTAGGCACGCACTCGTTGTGACGGGCCTGACCACGCCGTTCACCCCCGCCTCCGCCTTTGTGTCGGGTCGGACAGCGTAGATTTTAGGCACTCACGCGCAGCGATGGGCCTGACCATGCTGTGCACCCCCGCCTCCGCAGTCGCGGAGGGCTGGCGGAATCGAGGCATTCCCCTCTCCGTGTCCAGACTGTCGATAAACGCTCCGCCGGCCGGCGAATGAATTCGCGCCTACGAGATGCACGAAGTCGGCCTGCGCCGACTGGCCTCATGCTCCGGCGGGGAGCCCGCCCTTCGACTGCGCTCAGGACAAGCTCCGGCGGGCCCTTCGACAGGCTCAGGACAAGCTTGGTGCAGTTTGCAGCCGCGGTTTCAACCGCCGTGGGCAGGGTGGCAGCGGTCTTGTGATTCGACGTTGCCTTCTTGCGATCCCATGTGAAGCAGATGCCGTTGAGCCAGAATTCAGCAGGTAAGTGTTACGCTCCGCATGCCACAGGACGTTATCGACGACCTCAAACGGGTGGCGCCTCTATTGGGGTTTTCCGGTTATCAGCCACTGATCCGCGGGTACGTTGGACACGGGCTGCGTCGCGATTTGGAGCGCATCGAGGGACCACCAGACGTCGGTCGTATAGTAAAGAGTTTACGGCGGCACGGAGTGGCAGAAACGGTGATCAAGTCGGCTGTCCAAGAGTCACAGTCGGACCGAACTCAGCGTTCCACCCGACGGCGGGCAGCGGGCCATTCGGGGTGATTGCGGGTCGCAGTTTGCGCGCCGCGGGTGGGCGATTCTCGTCGCCTCGCGGCGGTCACTTGTAGGGCGGTTCGAGAACCGCCCGGAACGGCGCGTCGGACCAGTGCCGCCGTGTGGGACGATTCCCGAACTAACACATCCGGTGTGGGTACTGCGCAATGAGACGTGGGGGATGACACATAGTTGACGGCACGCGCTCGTTCGTATACTTGATTTCTCAAATGAGCCGGCTGCGCTACCACGCTCTTAGGCGGGTGGGGGTGTTGTTCATTGTCGCCCTCGCCGTGGCCCCGCTCGTCCTAAGTGGTCATCATCACACGGCCACTCAAAGCAGCACCTCGAATCAGTGTGCCATATGCGTGGCGACGCATCACGCACCCGCAGCAAGCTCCGCTCTCTTGCCGTGCCTAGCGCCGATCTTTCACAGCTTCCCACTGGCGGTGACCCAGGTCGCCGCCCCGCCTGACGTCGTCCGTTCGTTCGAAACTGCTCGCGCGCCTCCCGTCCTCTTCACTGCTCGCGTAGCGTAGCGCTGCCTCGGTCCCGTCGCACTCCGTGTGCACGTCTGGTCCGTGGCGGCAGCCCCGTGGCGTATCTAGACGAGGGAGGAGTCGATGGGATTCAGACAGAAGAACCACCGCCCGCTTGGATTGGGGCTTGCCGTTGCTATTGTCGGCATGCTGAACCCAACGGGCACATATGGTCAAACGGCCGAGGATCTGCAGCGCGATCTGACGGCGATGAAGGCGCAACTGCAACAGTTGCAAGAGCAAATGAAGAAACAGGAGGAGCTGATCGATAAACTCTCGAAACCCAAGGCGGCGCCGGTGCAACCGGCACTTGGCGCCGCCCCGGCGCCCACCCCCGCGGCAGTGGCGGCGCCTGCAGCCAATCAGGAGCAACTCGAACGGCGGGTCACCGAGGACATCATACGGAAGATCCAGCCGAGCCTGAGCGCGGCCAACAAAACCTTTCCGGCACAATTCAATCCAGCGATCGGGCTGATCATCGATTCGGTGGGCTCCTACAAGGAGAACCAGCGCGGCAATTTCGAGTTCCGCGCCGCCGAGCTGGGGCTGTCGGCCAACATCGATCCGTTCGCGCGCGGCTATGCGATCATCACCGGCTCGCCGAGCGGTTTCGATGTGGAAGAAGCGGCTATCGTCACCACCTCTCTGCCGTACAACTTGACCGTGAAGGGCGGGCGCTTCTTCGCCGAGTTCGGCCGCCTCTCGAAGTTTCACGACCACGATCTACCGTTTGTGAACCGCCCCGTGGCGCTCGACCGCTTCATCGGCGGTGAATCACAAGCGGACGGCGTCGAAGTCAGCTGGCTGAGCCCGTTGTCGCAGTACCTCACGCTCACGCTTGGCGCGTACAACAAGCTCGGGGCGGACAATCAGCGCGTCGACAATACCGTTCCCCGTGACGCCAGCAAATTCACCTATCTGATGCGGCCGGCCACGTTCTTCAGCCTGAACGATTCGAACAGCATCGATCTGGGCGCGAGCTACGCCTACACCCCGAAGGTCGATACGTTCACGCAAGACGGTGTCGAGCAACTCCGGAACGGCAAGTCGCGTCAGTTGGCCGGGGTCGATCTGACGTACCGCTACACGCCGTTGAGCCAGGCGCAATACCGCGGCCTGATTTGGGGCACTGAAGCGCTGTATAACCGCGAAGACCCCAACGTCGGCGACGACACCACGCCGGTCTTCCGGCGTCGCGACGCCTTCTCGATGTACAGCTACGTGGAGGCGCGACTTACGCGCCGATACTATCCCGGGTTTCTGTTCGACTTTGCCCAGGACCCCAATCGCATCCAGGGTGATACCAAAGCGTACTCGCCCTACTTCACCATCTGGCTCTCGGAGTTCCAACGTTTGCGCTTGGAGTACACGTACAACGATGAGCCACGTAACCACGAGAATCAGTTCTTCGTACAGTGGACCGCCGTCTTGGGCAGCCATGTCCACGGCTTCCGTGACCGTTGAGGAGTACAATCATGAAACGCATTATCGTACCGTTGTTGTTCTTGAGCCTCTGCTGTGTCAGCACCACTGCAGCCGCGAAGAAAATCAATGTGGTCGCCACCATTCCCGACCTGGCTGAGCTTGCACGGCGGATCGGCGGTGATCTGGTCGACGTCAGCAGCTTGGCGACGGGGGTCGAAGACGTTCACGCCGTACCGATGAAGCCGAGCTTCGCCGTGCTCCTCAACCGTGCCGACATGGTCGTACTGCTCGGTCTGGAAGCGGAGCACGCGTTCCTGCCGGCGCTGTTGGAGGCCGCGCGCAATCCGAAAATCTTGCGCGATGGAATCGGCTACATCGACTGCTCGAAATACGTAAACGTCCTTGAAGTCCCGACCCGCATCGACCGCGCTCTCGGTGACCAGCACCCGATGGGCAACCCCCACTACAATCTCGATCCCGTATCGATGAAGGAAGCCGCGCGCGCCATGGCTGACGGCTTCACGCAGAACTACCCAGAGGACAAAAGCACGTTCAAGAAGAACTTGGACGCACTCGAAGCCGACCTCGACACAAACATTGCGCGCTGGGAGCGCGAGGCCGCTCCCCTGAAGGGCAAGAAGCTGGTGAGCTATCACCCCGATATGGTGTACTTCGCCGACCGATTCGGCATGGAACCCGCCGGCACCATCGAGATTCGTGCCGGCATCGACCCAACTCCCGGACACATCGAGGACTTGATCGACCGGATGCGCCGCGAAAAGGTCGACATCGTGGTGCGCGAACGGCACTACCCGGCGGGCTTGGCTGAAACCATCGCCCAGCGTACGGGCGCGAAACTGGTCGAGTTGCCCGCCATGGTCGGCGGCGTGCCGGAGGCCAAGAGCTACGTGGGCTTGATCGACTACAACCTACATGCATTGCTGAAAGCCGTGCAAGGCGGAGCATGAATGGTGCGCTCATAGAGCTAGAGGACGTGAGCCTGGGCTACGAGGGCCGGCCGGTCATCGAGCACGCGTCCTTCTCGATCGACCGCGGTGAATTCACCGCACTCGTCGGGCCGAACGGCGCGGGCAAGACGACGCTGCTGCGGGGCCTCCTCGGTCTCATTCCCGTGCTGGCGGGGCGGATCGCAGACCATTTCGACCGCGCCGCCAGCCCGCCGGGCTACGTCCCGCAGCGCGAGGTTCTGGACTCGATCTTCCCGTTGAGTGTTATGGAGGTCGTGCTCATGGGCACGTATGCGAGGCTGCCGCCGGTGTGGCCGGTGAGCGCGCGCCTGCGGCGCTTGGCGGCGGAGTGCCTCGATCAGGTCGGCCTCATGGACCTCGCCAAACGCCCGTTCTGGGCGCTGTCGGGCGGTCAGAGACAACGGGTGCTGATCGCAAGGGCGCTGGCGGTGGAGCCCCGGATCATGCTGTTAGACGAGCCCACTGCCGGCGTTGATCACGAGGCCGAGGAGGCGATCACCGGTTTGATCTCGCGGCTCAATCGCGACCAGGGCCTCACCGTGGTGCTGGTCACCCACCACCTCGATCGCATCCGGTCGCGCGTGCAGTCGGCTGTACAGGTGGACGACGGGCAGGCAATCAAGCAGCCACTCCACGCGATCCGTGTGCCGGCAGGGCAGGCGGCAGGGAGCAGGGGGCGAACGCAGACCGGATGAGCGCGCTCCTCCAGATTTTGAGCCCGAACTTTCTGCTGCGTGATGCGCTCGTGGCCAGTGTCATCGTCGGGCTCATCTGCCCGCTGGTGGGCGTCTACTTCGTGCTGCGGCGCATGGTATTCCTCGGCGTGGCGCTGCCGCAGGTATCGGCCGCCGGCATCGCGTTCTCCTTTTTCACATACGGTTTGGTGGTGGGACCGCATGAGCCCTACCAACTGAGCGAACGCGTCGTTGCCATGATCGGTTCTTTCTCCTTCACACTCGCCGCCACGCTGGTCCTGGCATTTTTCGAGCGGCGCCGCGAAACGGTGGAGGCACGCATCGGCACCACGTACGCGCTCGCCGCCGCGGCGACGATCCTGTTCTTGGCCAAAGACCCACACGGTGAAGCGCAAATGGTTCACCTGCTCAAAGGTGACATGCTCGCCACCACCGGGACGAGCCTGACCTGGATGGCGGTGATTCTGGCCGGCCTTGCCTTCGCCCTTTTTGCTTTCCGCAAGGAGTTGCTGCTGGTGTCCTTCGACCGCGATCTAGCCGTCGTCTTCGGCAAGCGTGCGGGCCTGTGGGATCTGGTTTTGTATCTGCTGATCGGCATTGTCATCTGCGTAGGCGTGATGACGGCGGGGCCGATGGCCACCTTCGGATTTCTGGTGATTCCGCCGGTCACGATGCGTTTGTTGGCTGGCCGCATGCTCACCTTCTCGCTGGGCTCGGCCGCCCTCGGCGGCGCCACTGCCTTCGCCGGGTTCTACTGCGCGTACCGCTTCGACCTGCCGCTCGGACCTGCCGAAGTCGCACTGGCTGGCGTCGGGTTGGGCATCGTGGCAGCGATGCTTGTGGTGCGGGGCGCGCTGCGCGGGTGGCGCGTGCCGTGAGTCTGTTCCTCTGGCTCTGCTTTACCGTCTCCGGCGCCGCCGCCCTCGCGCTGGAGATGGTGTGGATGCGCTCCGCTGGCCTCGCTTTGGGCCAGACCGCCGTGACCACGGCAACGGTGTTGGCATGTTACTTTGCCGGGCTAGCGATTGGGGCCGCCGCTGGGCGTGCTGTGCAGCGGCGGCCGGTTGTAGTGTACGGCATGCTGGAGCTGGGTGCGGCGGCCGGCGCCCTCTGGTCGCTGGGTGTGTTCCGCCTGCTCACCGGCGGTGCGGCGCCACACTGGCTTGCTACAGATGGCACGGGCGGACAAGTGCTGCTGGTCGTCGTGGCGGTGTTACCGGCGACCGTGTGCTTCGGCGCCACGCTGCCGGCGATTGGCCAGGCGCTGGCGGTACACCGCGTCGGCACGCGCGGCGGCCTGCTGTATGCGCTCAACACTCTCGGCGGGGCGGCCGGGATCGCGGCCTGCGGTTTCGGGCTCCCCGCGCTTGTCGGTGTCACAGCTAGTTATGGGCTCGCCGCCTGCGCCAGCGCCCTGGCCGGAGTCGTGGCGCTGGTCGTCGTTCGTCACGAACCGCCGTCGGTGCCTGCAGGGACCATGAGCCGGGGTGAGCTGCCGCTGGTGGCGCCGGCTCGGTTGCGTATCGTCGCCGCGGGCGCGGGCGCGCTCGGCCTGGCCCTGGAGGTTTTGTGGACGCGCCTGTTCGCGCAGGTGCTGCACAACTCGGTTTACTCGTTCAGTGCCATCGCGCTCGTGTTTCTGGTGGCGTTGGCGCTCGGGGCCGCCGTTGCCGCGGTGCTGGTACGCTACGTCGTGCCCGCGGCGGTTGCGGCGCTAGCGCTCGTCAGCGGCGCGCTAACAACGGCAACCGGCGCTTGGGTGTTCGCCTACGGCACCGATGGGCTCGCCTACGTGGGCATGCAGCACGGACTGAGCGAGTATCTGCTGCACATCGTTGCGCTTGCCGCGGTGACGGCTGGCCCCGCAGCGGTCGCCTCGGGCGCCGTGATGGCTGCGCTCTGGGCCGCCTGGGGAGAAGAGACGGGAGCCGCGCGCCCGCTCGGTGACCTGTCCGCCGCCAACACTCTCGGCGGCATTGGCGGCGCGGTGGCGGCGGGGTTCGTGGCGATTCCGATGCTCGGTGTTCGCGGCGCGCTGCTCGTGGTCGCGGTTGCCTATGTGGTCCTGGCCGACGTCATCGGCGCAGGCGGGAATCGGCTCAGGCCGCTCGCGTACGCCGCGCTGCTCGCCGTCGCCATCGTCAATCCGATGCGGATGCCACTCACGCATCTGCGCGCGGACAAGGAAACCTTGCGAGCGATGCTCGAAGGAGCAAGCGGCATCGTAACCGTCGTTGACGGCGAGAATGATCTGCAGATGCGCTTAGACAATTACTACGTGCTCGGGGGCACTGCCGCCGCTAACAACGAGCGCCGTTTGGGGCTGGTGCCATTGCTCTTGCATCCGGCGCCGCACCGTGTGGCGTTCATTGGGCTCGCCACCGGGATCACCGCCAGCGCCAGCCCCGCCTTGGGGGTTGAGGACACCACCGTCGTCGAAGTTGTTCCCGAGGTTGCCCTGGCGGCGCGCGCGTACTTCGCGCCCTGGAATGCGGGGCTGCTGGAACGGTCTGATGTCCACCTCGTGCTCGACGACGGGCGCCGTTACCTTGCCGCGAGCCACGAGCGTTTCGATGTGATCGTGTCGGATCTCTTCATTCCGTGGCACGCCGGCGCGGGGAGCCTCTACTCGCACGAGATGTACGCCACAGTCGCCGCGCGTCTGGCCCCTGGCGGGCTATTTTGCCAGTGGCTGCCGCTCTACCAGCTGACGCGTGAGGAGTTCGACATGATCACGCACACTTTTCTCTCCGTCTTTCCGCAGACCAGCTTGTGGCGGGCGGACTTTTATCCCAATCGGCCTGTCGTCGGACTCATCGGCCAACTCGGACCACGCCAGGTGGATCTCGAACGAGTGGGCGAGCGACTCGGCGGCTTACCCGATTGGGGCCGCGACCCGCTCCTGGCCACGCCGCGCGGTGTCGAGATGCTCTACGCAGGCGATCTCGCTGCCGCAACCAATCTCTTCGGGCATGCGCCTCTCAACACCGATGACCGTCCGCTGCTGGAATTCATGGCGCCCCGATTGACCCGGATCAACACCGCCGGTGACAAGGACTGGTTTACCGCGGAATCGCTGGCGGCCTTCTACGACGAGCTCGACCGTCGCGCCGCGGACGACTCGGACCCGATATTCGCCACCTCGGTGGAGATGCACGCCGCGCGACGTGCCGGCACAACGTTGTACCACTACGCCCTGGCTGCGACCCGTCACGATGACGCTGCCGCCGCCCGTTTCGAGGCGGAAATGCGCGCCTTGGTGCCGGAGGTGATCGCCGGCGCCGAGTCGACGGATACGGTCGCGAGGGACACGGTCCCGAGCGACACGGGCGCGCGCCTGACGGAGGCGCGTCGAACGTTGGCCGGGCTGCGAACGGAACAGGAGACAGTGCGGCGCAAGCTGGAAGCCATGGAGCACCGCCTGGAGGCGCTCGGACACGCAGAGGAGGATCTCCGATGACGGGCCGCGTGTTACTTGGTTGGTGTGTATCACTCCTGGTGTGCAGTTGTGCAGCCCCACGAGCTGTTGCGCCACCGCCGCCGGCGGTCCGCAGCGTGGCGGTCTTCCCGCCGAACAATCGGACCGGCGATCTGCTGCTCATTGCGGGCGCCTCGTTCTATGAGAAGTACGTGGCGCGCAGCGACCGCATGACGGTGCCTGATGTGCTCGCGTCGGAGGCGCGCCGCCAACTGTCGCGACGGGGCATCACCGTGGTCTCACCCGAGATTGTCAACAGCATCACGGGCGATCGGGCGCCAGCCAGCGCCGAGGAAGCCGCGGCAGTGGCGGCCCGCAATGAACTCGAGGCGGCCGTCCTCTACATCGAAGTGCGGCGCTGGGAAGTCGATGTTCCCGTGCATCCTGCGTTCGTTATCGCCTCGGTCGAGGTCACGCTGATCGATGCAACGGACGGCCGCGTCCTGTGGACGATGGATCACCCGTCACGTCCGGTGCCGACGCCGGGCGTGGTCAACCTCGGCGATGCCTACGAGGTGGCTGCGCAGAAGCTGATGGAGGAAATGTTGAGTGCCTTTGGACCAGAGCGACCGGCGCTATGAGTGTGTGGGGGCTGATACAGGCGCAGATCGCCGCGCGGTTCGGCGCGCAAGCCATCACTGGTTCCTCCCGGGCAAGGGACGTTTCGATACTGCTTCACTGGTGCTGGAGGCTTTAGTTACCGACATCGGGCTCGAACGCATTCAGTGCATTGAAGAAGTCTGCGGTCGAAGAAGTGCAACTTCGGCGTCTTGATGAGACGCTTCCGCAGATTCGCGTGAAACGGCGGCAGCCGAAATGCAAGATAGCTCGCTTCAAGCACCGTGAGCCATGCGCGCGCGGTGTTGTGCGTGACGCCGGCGTCCGCCCCCAGTGGCTCAATGACTCAAAGGCCCAATGATTCAATCATTCAGGCAGCGCCCGACAAGATGTGCCGGACCAAACGCACGGTGACTTCGTCCAGGCTGGTGACGACGGCTGCCGCAAGCGAGAAATCGTTTCCACGCGTAAACACGTTGGGCACGGCGATGACGCGGGCACCGGCACGCTGCGCTGCGCAAACGCCTTTGTGCGCGTCCTCGATGACCAGGCAAGCGCTCGGCGTGATGCCGAGACGGGCGGCGGCGGTCAGGAACGCGTCGGGTTCGGGCTTCGCCCGAGCGTAGTCTTCGCGCGTAACGATCGCGGTGAACGCGCTGCGCAGCCCGAATCGGTCCAGCACGAAATCGACATCCGACCGATTGGAATTCGTCGCGAGGGCGAGCGGGAAATGGGCGCTCAGCCGGGCAACGGCCACGACAGCCCCCGGCATCAGCGTGATCTCCCGCCGCAGGATCTCATCGTAGACGGGATGCTTGAGGGCGCGCAGCTCTGCGGCAGTAACCGGGAGCCCATACGTGGCCACGGCGTGCTCCGGCCCGCGGCCGGCCGCAATCCAATGTTGCGCATACTCCTCGATGGAGACCGCAACGCCGAAGCGCGCCAGCACCCGCGAGTACGCCTGGTACTGTAGCGCCTCGGAGTCGATCAGCACGCCGTCGAGATCGAAAATGATGGCGGGCGACGGCGGTTCTGACTCGGGACGCAGCACTTATTTCGCTACGACAATCGACTTGATGATCACCGGCTCCACGGGGACATTCTGGTGCGGCCCGTTGTTCGTCGTCTGCACGTGCTCGATCTTCTGCACCACGTCCATGCCGTCGGTCACCTTGCCGAACACCGCGTAGCCGAAGCCGGAGGGCGTTTCATCGCGATGATTGAGGAAGGTGTTATCCTTCACGTTGATGAAGAACTGGGCGGTAGCGCTGTCCACGACGCCGGTGCGGGCCATGGCAAGCGTACCGGTCTCGTTCTTCAAGCCGTTGCCGGCTTCGTTCTTAATGGGTGCTTTCGTGGGTTTTTCTTTCATGGTCGCGTCGAAGCCGCCGCCCTGGATCATGAAGTCGGGGATGACGCGGTGAAAGATCGTGCCGTCGTAGAACTTGTCGTTCACGTACGACAAGAAGTTGTTCACCGTAATTGGCGCTTTGTCTTTGTACAGCTCGAGCTTCACGGTCCCCATGGAGGTCTCCATGAGCACCACCGGATTCTTTTCCTCGGCGCGCGCCGGAGTCACCGTCGCAAGTACAGCAAGGAGCAATAAGGCACACCAGACCTGCATCATCAGCAAATCCTCCCACGACCGAATTGGTGATGCTGTCATAGCAGGCGCGCACCGCCGGGCAAGGCGGCGCAACGCCTGCCCGTCACAGCGTGAGTGCTATGGCGGAGCGGTTCCTGGGTGGATCACGCGGCGGGCGGCTGTTGCGGGCCCTCTGGTTTCGTCTCGACCTTCTTCACTTCCTCGTCGGCGGCGTCGAACGCTTTCTTGAAATCGCGGATGCCTTTACCGAGCGCGCTGCCGATTTCGGGAAGCTTCCCAGGCCCAAAGATGATCAGCGCAATGACCATAATGACGATGAGCTCTGGGACGCCGATACCGAACATACTGTTTCCTCCGTGAGCAGCACCATAGCATCAACACGGCGCCGCTACCACGCAATTTGCTCCTACAAAAAACCGACACTCAATGGCCGGATTCGACCAAGTGCGCGATGGTGAAGAAGCTGTCGTTGGCGCCCTCGGGTGCCACCGGGCTGGTCCCTTTGGGGCCCTGATTGAAGTACAGACACTCTTTGTCGTTCGAGGCCGGATCCGGATGTGGGAAATACGTCGCATGGCTGAGTTGGGTGTCAACCACCGAGCCGCCACCGTAGAAAGGGATCTCGTCCTCGTAAGTAAAACGCGCGCCGTCTATGGCTTGTTTCTTGTACGAGTACGTATCGACCCAGACCTTCCATAGTTGTCCCGCGTGGTCGTACATGTCGGAGTAGAGCGCCACCCAGGCTTGGCGGTCAATGTAAATCACGCGTTTGCTGAACGCGTACTGCGGCAGCTTCGAGACGCCTTCGATGACGTAGACCGGGCGTTTCTCCCAGGCATCACAGAACATGAAATCCGCGCCGCCGGGGCATTGCTTCAGCGGCCAATTCTCTGCATGCAGCGCGCCGAACGCTTCCTTTACCCCCAACAGCTTCCAGTCCATCCAGGCGATGTGGCCGGAGTAGCCGAAGAAACTGTCGGCGTCGGCGTCTTGGCCGAATAGTGCATCACTGCGTTGGGCGGAGGACAGGCGTCGAACCCGTCGGAGTTGCGGGATGTAGAGCCAGGTGTCGTCTTGTCGTGAGGCGTCGATGTACCGGAGGTCCAAGAGGCCGATGCCTTTCAGGTCGAACGGCGACATGATCGGGTACAACGATTCCTTGTAGCGTACGCCCTCGGGATTGGGCAGCTCCGGTTTCGGATCCACGTACAGCCTGCCATTGTAGTACAGGCGGCGGATATCGCCGATCCACAGAGCCCGCTCGATATTCATCGGCTTTTCGTAGGTGAGCGGCCCGGTGTAGCTGCCGAAATCCCCCTCGCGGAAGTCATCGATGAAGAACGGCCGGTACTCGTAGTTCCACATGATCTTGAGTGCGGCCTGGGGATCATTGGGGTCGATGGTGGGGAAAGGCATGCCGGCAACGTAGTTCTCGATCTTCAAGCCGTTCTGCGCCAGCTTCACCTGAGGCGCGTATTTTTCGCTAGCCTCGACATAGCGTTTCGGGAGCTTCACTTCGCGCGGTGCTAGGATCTTCATGGTCATCCCATGTTGCAGGCACCACTCGACGCCTGGGGAGATGAAGTCCTTCACCTTTTCGATGTTGGTTTTGGAGATGACATCACCGGGCTGTACATCAGCGCGCGCCGTGGGCACCGCGAAAAACACCGCCCCCACGATGACTAGAGCTTGCCCCCTCAGTACTACCATGTTTCCCCTCCCTTCTTCGGTTCGCTGAACGGGCGACAAAAGACCGCCCTGCCCGCCGGGTTGGCGCAGATTGTGCGACTTTCCTCGGGAAACTGCAACCGAGTAAACGATCGGCCGGCCGGTACACGCTCAACTGGAGAGTGGCTGCAAGGCGATGTCGATATGCAACACGGCGGCGACACTTTCCAGCTCGGCCTGCAACGCGTTCATGTCGACCGTGTGCGGCACATCCATACGGATCCGCATGGTGTAGATCGGCGTGCCAGTCCCCGGCTCGGGACGTGACGCGGTGGACATCTGCGAAATGTTGATCGCGCGGTTCGCCAAGCAGCGCGCTACGCGTGCGACAATGCCCGCCTTGTCGACGCCGACGGCTTGGAGCTCGACCGGCTTGGCCCGGTGGGACACGCCGTACGGCAGCGGCTCCGCCTCCAGGGGCCGGAAGAACACGGTCAGCCGCTTCTCCCATTCCAAGCGTTTGCAGGCCGCCGAAAGCCGTTGCTCGATGCCCTCGCCCTCGCCGGTCAACAACAGCAGCACGGCGAACTCGCTCCCGAGGATCGTCATGCTCGAGTCCTCGAGATTGCAGTCGCATTCATAGATGAGCTCGGCGAGATCAGCGACGATGCCAGGTCGGTCCCGGCCGATAGCAGACAGAGCGAACCACTGCTTCATGCGCAACGCGATCCTAAGACGGCGCGCCGATGCCGTCAACCCAATAGCATCAGATCAAGTCTCGAAGTTCTCCGAAACCCAGCCCCAGTCCTAGCGAATGAATGCCTGAATGGTCTTGGTGTTCGACAAAAACCCATCGGACACGGTCAGGGTCACAGAATACGTTCCGGGGGTGGCGAATGCATGCGGCACCTGGAACCCGAGCACCGGAGCCGTGCCATCGCCGAAATCCCAGGAGTAGGACAAGGCGTCGCCGTCTGGATCCAAGCTGCCGACGGCACTGAAGAGCACATTCCGAGTCGCTCGACCTTTCGGGCTCCGGCCAGCATCAGCCCAGGGCGTGTGATTCGTCGGGCCGCTTGGGTCCTGGTACACGCCGATGTTCACCAAGCCACCCTGGCTCTGCCCGCGTCCCACGGCGGCGCTGTTGGGACTCACGTGAAAGTCGCCGTGCGCGGAGTCCACAAATTGCGGATCAACCGCCAGCGTGCCCTGCCCTTGGCCCGAGAGCTGGCTCCATAAGCCAACATTGATGTCATGCCCCGTGAAAGGCCGCCCCCCAACGAGCGCGAGAAAGACGGTGTAGGAATTCGGGCGATAGAAAATGTTGTGAGACTCCGAAAATGCCACCGTGCTGTTACACTGCACGGCCTTGAAATCCCCAGCGACAATATTGTTGAGGAGATTGACCGCGTACACCGTGCCCGGTTTGCTTGGGCTGTGCAGGTTGACCTGCACGCCCAGGTTCGCAGCGACCGTGCAATTGGTAATGTCGACCGTGCTGCCCCCGTTGACGGAAGTCACGGCAAAACCGGTGAGGCCGTTCTGCACAACCAGGCACTCGCTCACCGAGGCGTTCTGCCTGATCTTGAGCCCCGTGCACGCATTACCAACACTCGACACCTGATCGAAGATTGTCTGGTCGCCCTTCAAATCGAATCCGTCCCCGCCGTTGTTGTAGGCCCGGGTGCGCTGGAAAGTCACGTTGAACACGCCTGGAGATGACGTGAACGCATCAACGTTTGCACTACATTGCGAAGGGATGCCATTCATGAAGCTATCGGTATCGCTGACCAGCACGTCATGCGTGGTCCCGGCCAGTCGCATCCCGATATACGTGTTGTTGTGGAGAGCGCAGTTGTCGACCGTGACGTTGAACGCGTCTGCCATCACGATGCCGAGCCGGTTCCCGTGCAGGTTGCAGCCGTCGATCTGAATGTCGTGCGCGCCACTGCGTAGAAAAATCGTCTCAGCGTAGCCCCCGGTGGCCTCGATACCGGAGAGAGTGATGTAGGCGACACCGGGTGCCACGTTGAACGCCGAGAGACTGGCGGTAGGATTCGGACTGATCAGTACCGCCCCCGGATCGGCGGCGAAGACGATCGGATTCCCGGCTGCACCGCTGTGCAGGAGGGGAACAGACTCGCTGTAGGTACCTGTTTGAATGACCACAGTGTCGCCAGCAGAGGCAACGGTGGCGGCATGTTGGATGGTGCGCCACGGCGCCGTGCTGTCACCGGGATTGGCATCGTCGCCGCTGGGGTCCACCGCGAAGGTGGCTGGGAAGGCAGGCACGGACACCAGAATGGAGACCAGGGCAAGTAGTGCGAATATGATCGGCAGTGGGATTGCAAAGGCCGGCCGACTTTCCATGTCGGCGCTTAGAGCAGTTCTCATGCCATCGAGGCATGTTCAGCTCGATTTCTCTTTGCAGTACAAGTAGATAGCTGCGCGGCGGTAAAATGATGGCAGGTGTCAGCCTGAAGCCGCTCACGGCCGTATGGAATCCGCGCGGCTTGTGCCGCGGGCGTGAAGGCGGCGGCCACACGGGTGACGCGCACGCCCCAAGCACGTTGCTCACTTCACAGGCCCGATGTGCAGTGGCGGCGGCTCGCTCTCCACCAGGTATTCGAACTGGCGGCGAAACTCGTCCACTGAAACGCCCGCCGTGGCTGCAAGCCTCGCTAGTGCGGATGGATCGTCGAAGTCGTCTCGCCGCAAGCGGATCATGTACCGTCGTGCAATGCAGTAGCCGGCGGAGTCAATGGCTACGAGGCGGATTTTGGCCCGCCCAGTCTCCGGATCAATGAGCTGGGGGAACGGAATCGGCACGAATCGCCCGTCTTGCATCGAGACCATGACGGCATCTCCGCCTTCGAGCAGGTACGTGGCCGCGCAGTAGCCGAGGTCACGGGTGTACTCCATGTCGTAGGGAATCGGGTCGGCGCACCGCAGCTCGTAGCCGATGTTCTTGGCGACCACGGTCGACGTGATGCCGAACTCGTTGAGGCGATCGAGTACGGCGCGACGAAGAATCTCACCGGTATCAACCTCGGCGAGTCGTATATTCCCGTGGGCGTCGCGCTCGACGTTTTTCAGTGCCGAGAAATCCTGCGGGTCGATGTCTAAGGCCACCCCCTCGGCGATGACGGCTACACCGTCGTGCCGCCCTTTGCTGAGCCGCTTGATGACGGCTCCGGCCAAGGTGTCGACGATCGCCTTAAGCCGAATCGGTCCGGAGCCGAACTCCTCGCAGATCATCGTAAGTGTAGCGCCCGCGGCCTTGCCGATACCGAGCGCCAAGTGGCCCGCCTTACGTCCCATCGAGATGACAACGTACCAGCGCGACGTGGTGAAGGCGTCCACCATCAGATTTTTCACGATCTCCACGCCGAGGTGCCGCGCCGTCTGAAACCCGAACGTGTCGACGTGCGGCGGCAGGTCGAGATCGTTGTCGATCGTTTTTGGCACATGCACGACGCGGATGCGTCCGGCGGATTTCTCGGCCAACTTCATCGCCGAGAACGCCGTGTCGTCGCCGCCGATGGTAATCAACTTGTCGACGCCGAGCCGCAGCAGTGAGGTGACGGCGGTCTCCAGGTGCTGGGGGTCGCGAGTGGGATTCGCCCGCGAGGTGCCGAGAAGAGAGCCGCCGCGGAAGTGGAGCCGGCTGACAGCATCAATGGTCAGCGGCACGGCGCAATCGAGGTTCCCTTGCATGATGAATTCGAACCCGCTGCGGATACCCAACACGTCCACACCTTGAAGGATGGTGCGGATCGTGGCCGCGCCGATAACGCTGTTGATTCCCGGCGCCGGTCCGCCGCCGACGAGAATTGCCATCCTGCTCTGTGTCATTGTCTCACCTTCCTGCCAGCACGTAATGTATGGTGGCCCTATGGTCGCCACCGAGGGCAGCTAGGTCAAGAGGTGCGAGACTATCTCCGCCAGCGCGCCAGGCAGACGAGGATGCCGGAACCGGAAACCCAGGCGCTCAGCAGCCGCCGGCAACACCCGTTGGCTGGCGAGCAAGACGCTCGACATCTCGCCAAAGGCGAGGCGCAGTGCGAAGGCGGGAAGCGGAACAAGAGCCGGACGTCGCAATGCCCGGCCGAGCTCAGCCGTGAATGTCCGGTTCACCACCGGCTCCGGCGCCGCGCCGTTAAGGGGACCAGAGACAGCGGGATCGTCGAGCGCAAAGGTGAACAGCGCGACGAGATCATCGAGGTGGATTCCAGCTCATCCACTGCCGTCCCGAGCCGACAGGACCGCCGGCTCCGAGGCGGAAAGGCAGCAGCATTTTGGCGAGCGCACCGCCATCTTTGCTCAGAACGACGCCGATGCGCACCGCCACGGCGCGCAAGCCGAGCGCAGCAGCTTTGAAGGCCTCGCGCTCCCAAGCCACGCAGACCTCCGCAAGGAAGTCGCTGCCGGGCGAGGACCGCTCATCGAGCGCTTCGTCGCCGCGATCACCGTAGTAACCGATAGCCGAAGCCGACACGAAGGTGCGTGGCCGCTCGTTGCCCGGCAACGACGCCAGTGCGTCAACTAGCGCTCGCGTACCGTAAACGCGCGAGTCACGAATCGCCTGCTTGCGCTCGGCGGTCCACCGCCTGTCGGCAACACCTTCTCCGGCGAGATGGACAATCGCATCAACACCCCGCAGCAGGTCAGGAGCCACGGGCTCTGTTGGGGTCCATTCTTTGCCGGCGCAGCCCGCCGGTAACAGGCGTTCCGCGCGCGCGACGTTGCGGGTGAGTGCCGTCACGTCGTGCCCGGCGGCAACGAGCGCCCGCGCCAGAGGGCGTCCGATAAACCCGGTGGCGCCTGTGATGACAACGTTCATCAGTTGCCTGACTCCTGTTCTCTGACCTCCGCACATCTATTGTCGCACGCCCTTGGGCATTTCGCACATCCTGCGCCTGCACCGCGCGCCGCTTGCCCGTTTCGGTCAGATCGGCTATCTGCGACGGAGAATGGCACGATCACGTTGCGAATGGGGCAGAGGACGCGCGCTGCGGCTGGCGGCTGCACTGGGGGTGCTCTGCATAATGGGCTGCGCATCGAGAATGGCCGCGCCCACGGCGACCCCGACGGGCGAGGAGGCGCCGGTGACGCTACGCAATCTGCAAGTCACCACGGTTGACGGGCATCGCGCCGTGCTCCTGCGCTTGTCGCGTTTGCCGACGCTGGTGCGACATTCGAGCGGCAAGCATCCGGGGCAGATCACCGTGCAGGCGTGGGGCCCGTCCGGTGGCGGTGACCTTCCCGAACGCACGTTGCCGCAGGTGGATCCAGAAATCGCTCAGATTAGCGTGTCGCGGAAGGAGGGCGCGTTGCGTGTCGTCTTTGCTTTTCAAAGCGACGAGCCGCCGGCGTACAGTGTGCACGAGATGGCGGACTGGATCATGATCCGACTCGGCGTTCCAGGGTCGTGAGGGGCAGCAGTGCCTGCTGAGGTCGGCCCATGATACACCGCCCGGTGCGCATCCCAGGTCTCCTTGTCGCCTTCGTGCTTGTTCTTGCGGGCGCGGCCGACGGCCAGTTCTCGAGCCAACAGGTGCGCCAGCGTTACGACAAGAACACCAAAGGCGCGAGCATCGACGACTTCGTCAAGCGGCTCGGCAGCGACGACGCCGAAAAGCGCTTGGAGGCGGTAAAGTCGCTCGGCGCAACCAAGGACACCAAGGCGATCGAGTACCTCATTCAGGCGATGGGCGATACCGACCTGCGGGTGCAGGCCAAGGCTATTCAGGTGCTGGGCGACATGCGGGCGGCAGACGCCACGCCAGTGCTGATTCAGCTGCTCTTCCTGCGCAATTCCGACACGAACATGAAGCAGCTGGTGCTGGCCGCGCTCGGGAAAATCGCTGACGTCCGTGCGGCGCGCCCGATCATCGAGTTCCTGCAGCGCGATCTCGATCCGGCGACCCGCGGCACGGCGATCTTTGCCCTTGGCGATATCGGCGCGCCCGAAGCCGTTGATCCGCTGTCGCAGATCGCCCGCACGGATGAGGACCCGACGGTGCGGCGCCTGGCGAGTGAGGCGGTCGCCAAGGTCGAGCAACACCAGGCGGTGATCCGCCGCGAGGTGAAAGGTCCGTCACAAACGTTCCTCGAACCGAAAGGACCGCCGCCGCAGTGAAGAATGGTGTATGGTGAATCGTAAATGAAGCGTCGGCGGCGGGAGGGAACACTGATCACGGATTACTAGTCACTGATCACTGAGTACGGCCCAGTGGTGGAATGGCAGACACGGCAGACTCAAAATCTGTTGCGGGCAACCGCGTGGGGGTTCAAGTCCCTCCTGGGCCACTGCGAAGATTTCGCGGAGCAACTCATGCGGTACCTCCACGACCCGCAAGCGTTCCAGTTGCTCAGCCGAGTACCCACGACCCAATGATATTGGCGTCGATCAGCCGCCGGAATCGCCTCTCCATGTTACGGCCTTGCTCTTCTGCGTGCTTCCGTTCGGTGATGTGTGCGTACGTATCGCCCTCACGCTTCGTCCCAACCGTCCCACCCCTCATCAAGCGGGCCGAGGGCGCTGAGACGAAGCCTTTGCAGCGCGTTACGTTCGATCACCTGCACCGCCGAGAGCGACAGCCCCAGTTGCTCCGCAACTTGTTGTTGGGTGCGCGGGGGCTTCTCTGTCCCGAAACGCAGTCGCAACACCAGATCCTCTTGGCCTTGGAGCCCAAGCGCTGACCGCGATGGACGCGGTGAGTGTCGTTGGTGATTATCGCGCCTCATTGCCGCTATTTACCCTGTCCAGTAGAAATCATCTATGCGTAATCCTACGCAATTACGGCGCCCAGGATTCGGAATTTTGCCGCGACAATTGTTCTGAGAAGTGCTGCTCGGTCTCGCGCGTCCGACGTGCCGCGCCGGCTCTTGATGCGCACGAATCGCCGCGCGTAAGTCGGTAACCCAGTGCCCGTCCATGTCGTCCGTCAGAGTCTTACGCAACAAAGCCGCCGCGGTGTGTGTCTGATCCATGCTCATGCCCTCTTATCCGATATTTCCCAGATGGGGTGGCACACCAACCTGTCTCAGGACCGCAATGCCCCCCCTGCAGGGCTGCCAAGCTGGCACACGGTTGCCTACTTACTGGTCGCCGCAGGTGCTTACTCATCCAGCCGGATGATCCCCCGGCGCAGGGCGTAACGAACGAGATCGGTCTGGGTGTGCAACCCGAGTTTCTGGAAGACATTCGCCCGGTGCGTCTCCACGGTCCGCCGGCTGATGAACAGCCGGGCGGCGATTTGGCTGTTATTGTGGCCTTCAGCGGACAATTGCAGCACTTCGCGTTCGCGGGTGGTCAGAGCGTCATAGGCGGCCGGCGCTGCCTCTTCCGCCTTCTCCAGGTACGTTTGGATGGCCCGTTCGGACAGCGGCGGGCTCAGGTAGCGGCGGCCGGCGATGACCGCCCGCACCGCTCCCATCACGTCGGAGCTGTTCGAGCCCTTGAGCACGTACGCTGCCGCCCCGTTGCGCAGCGCTTCTAAGACATAGGCTTCGTTGGCATGCATCGATAGGATGACGACGCGCGTCTTCGGGCAGCGTTTTCTGACCTGCCGCAAGACCTCGAGCCCGTTGAGCCCCGGCATCACCAGGTCGAGCAGCAGCACGTCCGGACGCAAGCGCTCCACTTCCGGAAGCACTTGGAGGCCGTCAGCGACCTCGCTGACGACACGGAAGTCCGGTTCGTTCTCCACCAAGCGCCGCAGGCCGAGGCGGACGACGGCGTGATCGTCAGCCAACAGAAGCGTGACCACCGCGGCGTCCCCTCTAGCTTAATGTTCTTACATGCTGCTGGTTGTGGTCCATGCGGGTGATCCTAAGCTCCGAAGACAGTGACACAGCCCTGTTAGTGCAGGTCGGCGCTCCTGCGCTATAGTACACGATCGGCGGCTCGTCCATCCGTAAACTTACGGAGTTCGGAGGCTCAAATGAGTCGCCGGGGCCTCGTATGTGACAGGACTCAAAATCTGTTGCGGGCAACGGCGTGGGGGTTCAAGTCCCTCCTGGGCCACTGCGAAAATTTCGGTAGTGGGGTGTCCCCCACTACCAAAATTTCAGTAGACTTGCGCTGACTACGCGATTCTGCAAAGCGCTTCAGTATGAGCGGGCGAATACGAATACTCCAGTGGATGGCTTTGGCGCTCGCGGGGATGTGGGCGGCGGGCTGCGGCGACACGTCGACGAGCGAGGTGCAGGCGCCGGCGGGCGATGTACAGGTGAAGATGGACTTCAGTCGCGCGGCTGGGTTTTACGATGCGCCGTTTCCGAGCACGGAGCTGCAACTCAACGATGGCCGCGTCGACGTCTCGCGCTTCCCCAACCCCAACGACGTGGCGATCATGAATCAGGCAGTGGCTTTGATCGCCCGCGACGCAAACGGGTTCGCGCTGACCAGCGCCGTCTATTTCTCGCTCACCGGCGCCATCGATCCGCAGCAGCTGCCGGACGTGAATGGCAGCCTGTCGCCGGATGCGCACGTGTTCCTCATCTCGGTCGACGATCGGAAGCAGGTACCGGTGCACGTCGATTTCGTCGCAGACGGTGGACCCTTTGGCGCACCGAACCTGCTCTCGCTCCTGCCCTACCAGGGAGTGCCGCTGAAACCGCAGACGCGGTACGCGGCGGTCGTGTGCGCCGAGCTGCTCGATGCCACTGGGCGCCGGCTGCAGATTGCTCCTGTGGTCGCGGCGTTCGGCGGGAACCAGGTGCCCGCCAGCTTCACCGACGCGCAGGGCCAGGATTATTTGGCCGGTTATCGCGCCGCCGCCGCCGTGTCCGCACACTGCCACGTTGCCGGCCTCGCGGTCTTCACCACGGGGGTGCCGGTCGACGGGATGTCCACGTTCACCGCGGCGGCCCTGCAACTGCCGCTGCCAGTGCCGCGGGCATTTACCCCGAACGAAGTGTTTGACGACTACTGCGTCTATTCCACCACTATTGATATGCCGGACTACCAGCAGGGGGTCGCGCCGTACACGACGCACGGCGGGGATCGGGGCGTGGACGCCCAGGGCAACCCGCTGCCACCGCACTATGAGACTGCCAATTTGGTGGTCACGATTCCGCGCTCGCCCATGCCGGCAGATGGTTTTCCGTTGGTGGTGTTCGTGCGCACGGGGGCGGGCGGTAATCGGCCGCTGGTCGACCGCGGTGTCCAGGCCGTCAACGGCGGGCCGCCGATTGTGCCGGGATCGGGGCCGGCGCAGGAGTTCGCGCAGGTCGGCTATGCCGGTGCCCAGGTGGACGGGCCGCTCGGCGGGTTGCGCAACACCACAGGCGGCAACGAGGATTTCTTGATCTTCAACGTGCTCAATGTGGCGGCCCTGCGGGACAACGTGCGGGAGTCAGCACTGGAGCTGGTGGTGTTTTCCCGGGCGATGGACAGCGTGCAAATCGACACGCATGACTGTCCAGGCGCGCCGGCGTTGGCGAAGTTCGACCAATCGAATCGCGCGCTGATGGGACACTCGATGGGGGCGACGATTGCGCCCCTGGCGATGGCGGTCGACCCGCACTTCCGAGCGGTCGTGCTGAGCGGTGAGGGTGGGAGCTACATCGAGAACGTCCTCTACAAACGCAAGCCGCTGGAAGTGCTACCGGTGGCCGAGGGCTTGTTGGGTTACACCGATCGGACGCTGACGGAGAACGACCCGGCGCTGAGCCTGGTGCAGTGGGCGGCGGAGCCGTCGGACCCGCCGGTCTACGCGGATTTTGTGATTCGCAATCCGACGTACCGCGGCACGCCGGCGCACGTCCTCATGCTTCAAGGCATTGTCGACAACTACATTCTTCCGGACATCGCCAATGCGTCCAGTCTATCGTTCGGCCTCGACCTCGCCGGCCCGGCGATCGATGATCCTTCCAATCCCGCGCTCACCGGGCAGACGTCGATTCTTACCGTGCTGCCGCTCTCCGGGCAGAGACAGATCCAATACCCGGTGTCGTGCAACGTGATGGTGGGCGGCGACTGCGTGACGGCGGTGTTGACGCAGCATCCCGGCGACGGCATCGAAGACGGCCACGAGGTGGTGTTCCAGACGGAGCCGCCGAAGCACCAGTATCGGTGCTTCTTGAAGAGCCTCTTGACGGGCACGCCGATGGTGCCGGCGGACGCGGCTGCCGACGCGCCGTGCGTGTGAGCGTGCGGGGCCCGGTTAGGCGCGGCGCTCGCGCAGCGCTGCCGGCGCCGGCCGCGCCAGTCGCGCCTGCAGACTCACGACGACACGCACGAGCAGCAGCGCTGCAAGCACCACCGCGTACGTGAGCGGTTCGCGCACGTCCTTCTTCACTCGCCAAGTGAAGTGGATGACGCCGAGGATCGGCGCCACATAAGCCAAGCGGTGCAGTCGCTTCCAGCGCTCGAAGCCAAGGCGCTTTACGGCGGCGTTGGTGGAGGTGACGGCAAGCGGGATCAGGAGCACGAAGGCGGCAAAGCCGACGAAGATGAACCGGCGCTTGGTGATGTCGGCGTAGATCGCGGCCCAGGCGAACCCCTGGTCGAGACCGGTGTACGTGCTCACGTGCAGCACCGCGTAGAAAAATCCGAATAGCCCGAGCATGCGGCGCACCCGGAGCGGCCAGGTCCAACCGAAGAACGTTTTCAGCGGAGTGCAGCCGAGCGCAGCGACCACGAAGATGAGCGCCAGCAACCCCAGCTGATTGAGAGCTTCGCCGATCGGATCCGCCCCCAACTCACCGCGCACACCGCGGCCGATCATCACCGCCAGCGGCGTCAGCGAGCCCACGAACAGGGCCGGCTTCAGCCACGGCAACGGCCGCACGCGCTTCCGTTTGATGGCCATCGTCCTCTCGGTTCGGCGTTTCTCGCAGGCGATCTGCGTGGGGCGTGTTCCTCTCAAAAGAATCTGCGCAGATCCATGCCTGCGTACAGGCTCGCGACCTGATCCGCGTAGCCGTTGAACGGCAGCGTCGGGGCGGCGGCGGATCTCGCCGATGCGCCGTTCGGTGGCCTGGCTCCAACGCGGGTGATCCACCGCCGGGTTGACGTTGGCGTAGAAGCCGTACTCATGCGGCGCCGCGATATTCCACGTCGTCGTCGGCTGCGTCTCGGTGAGGCGGATTTTCACGATCGACTTGATGCCCTTGAAGCCGTACTTCCAGGGCACCACCAACCGGAGCGGCGCGCCGTTCTGGTTGGGGAGCACTTTGCCGTACAGCCCCACCGCCAGGATGGCCAGCGGATGCATGGCCTCGTCGAGGCGCAGGCCCTCGACGTACGGCCAATCGAGCACATGGCGCCGCTGCTCCGGCATTTGCTCGACGTCCAGGAGCGTGGTGAAGGCGACGTACTTGGCGTGCGACGTCGGCTCGACGCGCTTGAGGAGATCCCCCAACGGAAACCCAACCCACGGGATCACCATCGACCACGCCTCGACGCAGCGCATGCGGTAGACGCGCTCTTCGAGTGGAAACCACCTGAGGAGCTGGTCGACATCAACGACTTGTGGCTTACCCACTTCGCCTTCGATCGCCACCATCCACGGATGTGGCCGCAACGTGCCGGCGTTCTCGGCGGGATCGGACTTGTCGGTCCCGAACTCGTAAAAGTTGTTATACGTTGTCACATCGCGTTCGGGGGTCATGGGCTCATCAGTCGTGAGCGTCCGGCGCACGATGGTCAAGTCCGGCGCGCGCGCCTCGGCGGCGGCGACGATATTGGGTGTGGGCGGTGGCTGCTTCGGGCTTGCCCGGCCGCCCTTGGTCAGCCACAGCAAGCTTCCGCCGACGCTCGAGCTCGTGGCGGTGAACAGCACCGCGCTCTTGATGAACTCGCGGCGGCGCAGATACAGCGGCTCCGGCGTAATTTCGGATCTCGGCGGAGGTGTGCCCGGCGTACGCATGCTGGTCCTCTAATATCGCGATCAACCTTAATGTTCGGCTGTCGCGAACGAGGAGTCAAGATGGCGTCAGCGCCTCCAACGTCCTGACGAATGCCGAGGATGATCGCGTCGCGCGCAAATTATCTCCATGGTCGTCATTCCCACAGTCTTCTGGCAAAGCCGCTCGTCGCGCGGGAAATCCATGCCTGTGCCTCGCCAAAACTCCATCCGCGCCTTAGAATCTCTCGCCGCTCCCGGTGGTGACAAAAAATGGCACTTCCCGCATATGGGACCCTGGCGAGGCGCACGCGAATTTTCGGGACCCACAGGTCGACGGTTCTTATTCGGTGGTCCTTGGTAACTGTACGCCCACCGGCGGCGCGGATGCTATGGTGGGTTGATGGCCAGCGCGGTGACGTAGAGAGCATAGAAATTCAGGCCGGAGTTGACCGCGCTCCAGCTGCCGCCGCTGTCGGTGCTCTCGAAGACGCCACCTCCAGCGATTCCGGCGTAGAGCGTGCTCGGCGGCTGCGGGTCGATGGCCAGCACGCTGACGTAGAGGTTGCTCAGGCCGGAGTTAGTCGCGTTCCAGCTGCCGCCGCTGTCGGTGCTCTCGAAGACGCCGCCGCCAAACGTGCCGGCGTAGAGGGTGCTCGGCGTGTGCGGGTCGATGGCCAGCGCGCTGATGCCGAGGGCCGCGCCGCTCATGCTGGTGTTGGTCCAGCTGCCGCCGCTGTCGGTGCTCTTGGACACACCGCTGCTGGTCACGGCGTAGAGCGTGGTCGGCGTTAGGGGATCGAAGACCGGCAAACCTGGAAAGTTGACGGCGGTCCAGCTGCCGCCGGTGTTGGTGCTCTGGTAGACGCCCGCATCGGTCCCAGCGTAGAGGGTGCTCGGCGTGGTGGGGGCGATGGTCAGCGCGTTGACGGTGAGGGCAGAGGAATTCAGGCCGGTGTTGACCGCGCTCCAGCTGGCACCGCTGTTGGTGCTCTGGTAGATGCCGTCCAAGGTTCCGGCGTAGAGGGTGGCCGGCGTGGTCGGGTCGATCGCCAGCGCGTTGACGTAGAGGGCAGAGGAATTCAGGCCGGTGTTGACCGCGCTCCAGCTGGCACCGCTGTTGGTGCTCTGGTAGACGCCGCCCAAGGTCCCGGCGTAGAGGGTGGTCGGCGTGGTCGGGTCGATCGCCAGCGCGTTGACGTAGAGGGCATAGGAATTCAGGCCGGTGTTGACCGCGCTCCAAGTGCCGCCACTGCCTGTGCTCCGGAAGACGCCATCATTATTGGTCCCAGCGTAGAGGGTGGAGGTTCCCGTTGGGCCTTCGCCGTTACTCCCACTACTACCGCAGCCGCCAAGTGTGTAGGTGGTTGCAAGCGCCACGACAAACGTGACGAGGGCTCGTTTGCGCACGGTCATTTGGTGTGGCTCTCCTGGTTGTGCGTCTTGGCACAGGCGAATGAGACTTGTCAACGTAAATGGTTTCATTCGGTGTTCCGATCTGGTCACGTGGGGCAGCCTGTGTCTCGCCAAAACCTGTGCCTCGCCAAAACTCCATCCGCGCCTTTGAATCTCTCGCCGTTCCCGGTGGTGACAAAAGATGTCACCTCCTGCATATGGGACCCTGGCGAGGCGCACGCGAATTTTCGGGACCCACAGGCGAGAGGCCGCCTGAGCCCTACAGATGGGATTTTGGCGAGGCACAGTCTACGTTGGAGGGACCGAAGATGGCAAATGCAAGCCTACATTGGGGGTCATCGTGGACATCGCGAGGGCGTTTGGTATTCGGATTTGGGATCTTTTTTTGTCGTCTCGATGGACTTCTTCACCGTAGCCACGGTCCGCTTCGACCCTACGCTAACCTATTGCCTTTAGAGCGAGGTCTCAGCCCCCTTCCGTGCACCCCACGCCTTACTTGGGCATGATTATGTCAGTGAGCGGACCTGGGCTTACTGGACTTCACCTCGGAGAAATACGTGGTGATTGGTTCGCGCGGCACCTTGTCCCCAACTACATACACCGGTCGTGACGCGGAGTAGGTGTCAGTCGCGGGGCGGGATGCCGAACGCGCGCGCAATGGCACGTAACTGGGCTTGGATCAGACGCATGTTTCTTGGCCCCATGCGGAGGAAATGCCGCTGCACCGGGGCTAGGGCTTCGAGTTCCGGATTCGCAAACGCGTAGGTGGTCACGAGCGGGCGCACTTCAATGTCGCCGTCGACGACCGGCGTGGCCAGAAGCTTGGCGAGGGCCTCCGCCAGCACGTCGTCGAAGGTGCGGTTGGGATAGCCGATCTCACGGTACGCCTGTTCGAGCAGCGGCTTCGTGGTTCGGTAGGCGGCCGCACAGCCCTGAGGATCGACAGAGGCGAAGACGTCGGCGACGAGGTCGTATCGCTCGTAACTTCTCGGATCGACGAACTCGTGTCCCTCCCGATCCTTCACCCCGAACCCCCCCGCTGGCCTTAGGAACGAAACCTGGGTAGTCGGGCTGACTCCTTCGGCGATATTCGTGACGGCCACCACAAGCCGGCGGATGAGGCCCTCGGTCGCCAGCCACGTTGCAAATTGCGGATGGGTGGACAGCCCGCGTGCCAGGTCGATAACCATCGCATCGTTCCTGCTCAGCGGCGGAAGCGTGACCTGAGGAGTCACCTCTTCTGTGGCGACTGGGGTGGGGACGAGGGGCGTCGGTGCCCGCGGGGGCGCTGTGGGTCGCCCCAGGAGCAGCTGCGGGGGCCACCTCATCCGGGGTGCCTCCACTACGCGACGGGAGAACAAAACGTAGCCGCAGACGCCGATCAGCCACACCAAGACGGCTAGGACCAACGGCCAGTTGCGCCTTCGCATCTCCTCTCCTTAGTATCCCGTAGCGCCGGGTTTTACGAGGATGGACTTCTCCGCTCCCTTGGGTGACTTTTCGGGGACGTTTCTCCTGGGTAGCAGTCGGACTCCGGGACCGATCTGATGGCCGGTGACCATGACCCGACGCGCGTACCGAGTAATGCCGAGTGGCAGGGGGCGGTGGCTGGCTCCACGTCCACCAGCTGATCGCCAAGATTCCGCGCTCACGCCGTTGGCGCGTCTCGCTCCATGGCCGCCGCGTCATGGCGGCCGCGGTCAAACTCCGTGAGGTCGCCTACCCAAGCTTGTACGCCGAGGCCGCATGACCCGGAGCTTCGCAAAACGCAAAGAAGTTACGGACAAAGAATCTATCCACGCGCCTTCTCATTTCTTGCGTGCGAAGATTTGGAACGCCTGGGCTGGATTGCCGTTCATGGTCCGAACGGCGAGCACGTCTTCATGCAGGAGGTCGAAGGCATCCAGCAGGGCGTATATCCAACGCATATCATGATGCCGGAGAGTCGCGCCGTCTGGTAGCCGGAATACGCCGAACCGCCCGTACACTTCCGCGAACGCGCGATAGCGCTCTTGGTTTCTCGCATCCGTCTGGAGCGGATAGTCGCTGACATAAAGAATTCCACCGGGCCGGAGCAGGCGTCGCAACTCGGCGATCAGCGCTTGCTGGCCGGCGTCTGTCGGAATGCAGGTGAGCACCGCGAAGAGGAGGCAGGCGTCGAAGGCCTCCGCTGCGAACGGCAGTGCGGCCCCCGCGATCCGGCGGAGATCCATGTCGGGGAAGAGCGCCCGCCCGCGTTCGATCATCCGTGCAGATATGTCCACGCCCGTGACATGCCGATAGCCGGCGTCGGCCAACTCCGCACAGATGCGACCGTATCCACACCCGTAATCCAGAATGTTTGCATCCTTGGACAAATGGCCGCCGAACCGATCAAGATTGAGCGGATGCGTGAATGTCTTCGTCTCCACGGCGGCATTCCAGTAAGCCGCCTGTGCGTCGAGTTCAGTCATTTCTTCTGGAAAGCCGGCACAAGATGCACTGTTTATACGGGCTTTTCATCGTGCCGTCCACGCAGGGAGACGGCCGGCGGTGAATCGTCCTTGGGATGAATCCTTGGTGCGTTTCCAGACGGCTATGCAGACCCTGCATGGGGGTCGTGCAACGTTCCGGACCCCGTTGTCGGCCCTGCAACGCCACCGTGCACGGTTCCGGACGGCCTTGCAGGCCCTGCAACGGTCTTGGTGCTGCCCCCGGCACCACCCGCCGAGCCGGGAAAATCAACGGAGTGACGACTCGCCACCCGTCAACCTCGGACCGAGCGTGGCCGCGTCCTTTGCCCTGACGGCACGGAGCCTACTGCACCGGGGCGGAATTGACAATCGACCCCGGTCTATCACATGATCCTGCAATGGAAGAGAAGTGTGAGAATTGCCGGTACTGGCGTCAGAACCCGGACCCTACGTATGGAAACTGTCGTCGCTACCCACCGCAAGTTACGCAGACGGAAAAGAGCTGGGGCGAACATTTCCCGGAGGTGGCTGCGATCGACTGGTGCGGCGAGTGGGCCGCGAAATCAAACTAGGACACTCGCCGATTCAAGCTAGGACACTCGGGCTCAAACCCGGACAGTACCCGGGCGTGCCCTGGCGCGGCCGTCGAGGTCTGCACATTCTGGAAGGTCGAAGCTGCTAGCAGGCAAACGCAGCAAACGCAGGGCTCCTTGCGCTTTGCCCCGCTTCCCGCCAGAATGCCGCCGGTTTCGACCGTCAGGAGGAACGTCATGAGTAAGGTGTTCGAGAGCGCGGAAGCCGCGGTGGCCGACATCCCCGACGGCGCAACCATCATGGTCGGAGGGTTCGGGTTGTGCGGCAACCCGGAGAACCTGATCCGGGCGCTGCACGCGAAGGGGATCAAGGGGCTGACCATCATCAGTAACAACTGCGGCATCGACGAGGAAGGACTCGGCATCCTGCTTGGCGCCGGGCAGGTGGAGAAGATGATCTCGACCTACGTGGGCGAGAACAAGACGTTCGAGCAGCTGTACCTGTCCGGCAAGCTCAAGGTGGAGCTGAATCCGCAAGGGACGTTTGCCGAGCGCTTGCGCGCGGGCGGCGCCGGGATTCCCGCGTTCTTCACGGCGACCGGGGTTGGGACCGTGGTCGCCGAGGGCAAGGAGGTCCGGGAGTTCGATGGCCGTCAGTACGTGCTCGAGCGCGCGCTCACAGCTCCGTGGGCGCTCGTGAAGGCGTGGAAGGGCGACACCCTCGGCAACCTCGTGTACCGGAGGACCGCGCGCAACTTCAACCCGATGATAGCGACCGCGGCGCGCTGCACCATCGCCGAGGTCGAGGAGTTGGTCGAGCCGGGCCAGATCGATCCTGACGTTGTGCATACACCGGCGATCTACGTGAAGCGGATCGTGCGGGGCGCGATGTACAAGAAGCCGATCGAGCAGCGGACGGTCCGGCCGCGGCCGGGCGCGTGACGAGGGAAGAGCCATGTTGACGCGAGAACAGATTGCGAAGAGGGTGGCCCTGGAGTTCCGGGACGGGTACTACGTGAACCTGGGGATCGGACTGCCGACCCTGGTGGCGAACTACATTGCGGAGGGGATGACCGTTTTCCTGCACACCGAGAACGGGATGCTCGGCTACGGGCCCTTCCCGTATGAGGGCGAGGAGGACCCGGACCTGATCAATGCGGGTAAGCAGACGATCACCGAGCAGGCCGGCGCGTCGTACTTTTCGAGCGCCGACTCCTTTGCGATGATCCGCGGCGGCCACGTGGACGTGACGGTGCTCGGGGCCATGGAGATCTCGCAGTACGGCGACCTCGCGAACTGGATGATCCCGGGCAAGATGGTCAAGGGGATGGGCGGTGCGATGGACCTGGTGGCCGGCGCCTGCCGCGTCATCGTGGCGATGGAGCACAGCGCCAAGGGCAAGCCGAAGATCCTGCCCGAGTGCACGCTGCCCCTCACCGGCAGGCGTTGTGTGAATCTGATTGTGACAGACATGGCAGTGATCGAGGTGACGCCGAACGGGCTCGTGCTCACGGAGCTTGCCCCCGGGGTCTCCGTCGAGGCCGTCCGCGCCGCGACCGCCGCGCCGTTCACTGTCAGCCCGGAGCTGAAGGAAATCGCGGTGTAATCGGCCGGGGCTGCCAACCCGCGCCGGGCTCGACAAGCGCGCGCTATTAGCCTCGCAGTGCTGGCCTCCGCAGAGCCGCGGAAAGCCAACAGCTATCTGGCTTTAGCTACCGCAGTGGGGTAAGGAAACCCCGTCTTGAGGTGCCGGTTACATCTCAGGCGGCATCGAACGAACCCGAGAGGAGATGGAGACATGATCGAATTCCAACCCGGAAACCTTAGAGTCCCCAAGTGGACACGCCCCGTGTTCATGGTGGCGGCGGGGACCACGGACTACCGCAAACGCTATCCGCAGAAGAAGCTCGAAGAGCTGTGCATGATGGCGTTTCGGATGCTGCTGGAAGAAAACGATCTGAAAATGGACCCGCTGGAGGTCAAAGGGCTGATCAACTTCGCGTGCTACGGGGAGTTCGCCGATCACTTCCAGGATCAGCTGCTCTGCGAGGCCAAAGTGCACGACTACCTGGGACTCGACCTGCTTCCCAATCTGGGCATCAAGACCGGTGGGGCGACCGGCGGCTCTACACTGCTGACGGGAGCGATGGCCATCGCCAGTGGCATGGCCGACTGCGCCCTCGTTCTCGGCTGGGAGCGCATGGACGAGGTCCAGACCTGGACCGGTAACTATTACATCGCCTCTGCCGCCTGCAAAGACTTCGAAACGCGGCTGGCCCGGAACTACGCGAGCTACTACGCCCCCATGGCGCGGCGCTTTCAGGAAATGTACCACGTCGACGAACGGGTACGCGCCGCGATCGCGGTCAAGAACCGCCTCTATGCCACCTCCTCGCCGTACGCACAGCAAGCCGGACGGCACACGGTCGATGAGGTCCTGAAAGGTGAGATTGTCTCCGATCCGCTGCGCTTCCTCGAATGCTGCGCCATGAGCGTGGGGTCTGCGGCGGTGCTGGTCTGCTCCGAGGAGCTGGCATTCAAGCTTACGGACAAGCCCGTACGGGTCTACACCGCTGGGGGATCCCACACATTGCGGACGGGCGACCGCCGGCCGATGCGCATCCCGTTGCTTCCCAACGAGACAGAGGAGGATTACCGCGACCTCTACAAAGAGATGGAGAAGCAGGACGGCCGCTGGCCGGGCTTCGAAAGTTTCGGCGCTACGCGGTTTGCGGCCTACATGGCCTACCGCATGGCCGGAGTGAAAGTTCCCATCGAAGATCTCGATCTGGTTGAGACCCACGACGCCTTTACCATCTCTGACCTGCAGACCTACGGCGACGTCGGCTTGACCCTCTACGGCAAGGAACAGGATTACGTCACTTCAGGTGAGTGCTATCTGGTCAACCCGCATACCGGCAAGCAGGGGAAGTGCCCGGCCAACCTGTCGGGCGGACTGCTAGGCACCATGCACGCCGTTGGCGCGACCGGGATCTTTCAGGCCGGAGAGGTCTTCTGGCAGCTCCAGGGCAAGTACGACAAGTTCCACGGCGATCCGAAGCTCTGGGAACGGTACGGAAAGAAAAAGCCGGACGACTGGCAGAGCCTGCAGGTGAAGAATCCACGCCGCGGTTTGGCGATCTCCCACGCGGGCGTCGGCAGCCACGTCGTGTGTTCCGTTCTCGAGAAAGCGTAAGAGGAGTGCACCATGAGTGACAGGGTCCAGTTGAAAACTCGGCCGTCCCAGATCACCCGGGTAGACGACGTCTGGTTGCTGCATTTTCCGCGGTTCGGAGAGGAAGGCACTCACTACCACACGTACGGGATGTTGACCCCGTATTTCCGCGGCCTCACGGAGGGCCGGTTGATGGCCACCCGCTGCGTCAATCCGCGCTGCCCGATCAGCAAGGGGAAGGGCGAGCTGTGGCTGCCACCGCGTGCCGACTGCCCCGACTGCCATCAGCCGATGGTCTGGGAGCAGGTCAAGAATCCCGCGGGCTACATTTATGCGTACACGTACGTCGAGCGTGGCGGCGCCGGCCTGGAGATCGAGTGCCCGTACTACCAGGTCGACGTGAAGATCCCGGGGGTCGGCACGATCGTCAAGAGCTACTTGCTCGACCGCAAGCCGATCAAGATCGGCGACAAGGTCCGAGCCGGTTTCCGCACCGGCAAGGATGCGACCAATACCTGTCTCGATCTCTGCTTCGAACTCGTCTGATCGGACACCGCTGTACTATCCCACCCAGCCTGTAGGGGCGGCTCGGGAGCCGCCCCTCGGTGCGGGATCGCAGCGGTATTCTCAAAATTGCACTGCCTGTGAGTGACCGCGGTGGACCCGGCGCGGTTCCCGAAACCGCCCCTACGCGTACAGGAGGGTCTTCTGCCGCCCCGCGGCGTACGCCGCGATTCCGGTGCAAGCGATTTGCATGACGCCATCCAGACCGCTGCCGGCATCGATCGCCTCGCGAACGGCCGCGCGGCCCGTCAGCAGGTCGATGGCTGGAACATCGGCGCGAAATTCGTAGGGCGACGTTCGCCAGGCAAACGCTTGCGGCCAGAGTCGTTTCAGCGCAACGAGAACGGCAATGCCTGTGCGGTACGGCAGAAACGCGGCTCGGTCGGTGACGTGGAGCTGCACGGCGCCGCAACGTTGCCCGGTGAACTTGTGGAAGCTTGGCTCGATCACGCATGGCCGAAAGCGCACGCCGGGCAGGTCGCAGCGCCGCAGCTCTTCTGCGAGCACCAGCCCGTCAACGAACGGTGCGCCGAACAACTCGAACGGCCGGGCCGTGCCGCGACCTTCGGAGAGGTTGGTGCCTTCCAAGAGGCACATGCCGGGATACACGATGGCGGTGTCGAGGGTCGGCATGTTCGGCGATGGCATCACCCACGGAAGGTCGCATTCGTGGTAGTACTGCTTGCGGTGCCACCCTTCGCAGGCGATGACCTCCAACTCGCAGCCGATGCCGAAGGTATCGTTGTACAATCGTGCCAGCTCCCCCACCGTCATCGCGTGCCGCTGCGGGATGGGGTACAAACCGCAGAAATTTTCGAGTCCCGCGTCGAGGCCGCCACCTTCGATCTGCACGCCGCCGATCGGGTTGGGTCGGTCCAGCACGATGACCTGTACCCCCGCCGTCTTGGCGGCACGCATGCACAGCGCCAGTGTGGCGGCATAGGTGTAGTAACGCGCGCCGACGTCCTGAATGTCGAAGACGAGCACATCGATCTGTGATAAATGCTCTTGCGTTGGTGACAGTGACGCGAATGTCTTGCCGTACAAGCTGACCTCCGAGAGCCCGGTGACGGCATCGCGGGCGTCACCAACGTCGACCATGTCCTGCGCAGCGCCGCGGATGCCGTGCTCCGGGCTGAAGAGCAAGCGGAGGTCGATGTCGGGATGGTGGTGCATGAGGTCGGCGCCATGGAGCAGCTGCCGAGTGACCGTGGTGGGGTTGGCGACGAGCCCGACGCGCGCCTTGCCCAACCATCGGTTCGGATTCTCCAGCAGTCGTTCCAGTCCGGCCCGCATGAGGTGATCTTACACCGTGTCCAGGTTGGTCCAAAGGGGCCGCGGCTCTTGACCTGAGCGCGATTGCCAGGTGTGCTGGTTCTCGGATGCACGCACGCGACATGGGCGATGGACCTGATTCTGGAAGGACTGATACACGATCTGAGTCGGAGAGCGGGCCATCTCGGGCTCGATCGCAACGCCCCCACGTGGTTCGCGCGCTCAGCCACAAGAATTTCCAGCTGTTCTTCAGTGGGCAGCTCATTTCGCTGATTGGCACCTGGATGCAGTCGGTGGCGCAATCCTGGCTCGTTTACCGGCTGACCGGCTCGACCGTCGCGCTGGGAGCGGTTGGCTTCGCCGGGCAGATTCCCGTCTTTCTGCTGGCGCCGCTGGGTGGTGCAGTCGCCGACAGATACAGCCGCCGTCCCATCGTGGTTGCCACGCAGTCGGCGGCGATGCTGCTGGCCTTCGTGCTGGCGGCACTGACGCTCCTGGACGTTGTGCAGGTCTGGCACGTCTTCACGCTCGCCGCATTGCTGGGGGTGGTGAACGCGTTCGACATTCCGACGCGACAGGCCTTCGTTGTCGACATGGTCGGGAAAGAAGACTTGATGAACGCCATCGCTCTGAATTCTTCGATGTTCAACGGGGCGCGCATCGTCGGTCCTGCCATTGCGGGGGTGTTGGTCGCAACCATCGGCGAAGGGTGGTGTTTCTTTGCCAATGGGGTGAGCTACATCGCTGTCATTGTGGGGCTGCTTTGGATGGACATCGTGGGGCACGCCCGCGTGCCGCTGGCCGGGGCGGCGCGTGCCGAGATCGGCGAAGGGTTCCGCTTCGTTGGGCGCACGAGCCCGGTGCGTGCGCTGTTGCTGTTGCTCGGCGTGGTCAGTCTGATGGGCATGCCGTACGCCGTGCTCATGCCGATCTTTGCTGATCGGATCTTGCATGGTGGCGCCAGCGGGCTAGGGCTGCTGATGGGCGCTTCGGGGGTTGGCGCGCTCGTCGGCGCCCTGAGTCTGGCAGCGCGCCGCGGCGTGCGCGGGCTAGGGCGTTGGGTGGCGCTGGCGTCGGCCGGTTTCGGCGCGAGCCTCATCCTGTTTTCATTCTCGCGCACCTTCTGGTTGTCTGCGGCGCTGCTGGTCCCGGTCGGTTTCTCGATGATGGTGCAAATGGCTGCCTCGAACACGCTCGTTCAAGCGATGGTGCCGGACGCATTACGCGGGCGGGTGATGGCTGTCTACTCGATGGTGTTCATGGGGATGGCGCCGTTCGGCGCGTTGCTTGCCGGCGTGCTTGCCAATCACGTCGGCGCCCCGAACACGGTGGCGCTCGGCGGTGCGATCTGTATCATCGGCGCGGCCGCATTCGGTTTGCGCTTGCCGGCGTTGCGACACGAAGCGCGCCGCCTGATCGTTGCGCTGCAGATGACGGGCGGCGACCCTGCCGATCAGGTGACCGGCGAAGGCAGCGTCGTGGCGCCGCGGGATTCGTGATGGGCGTGCCGGCGACGCTCGCCCTATTCGCGACCACCGCCAAGGGCATGGAGGAGTTGCTGGCCGCTGAGTTACAGGCGCTTGGGGCGTCCGATGTCGAGACCCAACGGGCAGGTGCGTCCTTCAGCGGCTCGCTCGAAGTGGCGTACCGCGTTTGCCTGTGGTCGCGCGTGGCGAACCGGGTGCTGTTGCCAGCTGGCGGCGTTTCCGGCGCCGACGCCGCAGGCGCTCTACGAGGGCGTGCAGACAGTGCGCTGGCTGGATCACCTCGATGCGCGTCGCACATTGGCCGTGGACTGCGCGACCTCGCACGCGGCGATTACGCACTCACATTACGGTGCGCTGAAGACCAAGGACGCCATCGTCGATCAGCTCCGGACGCAAACCGGCGCACGGCCGTCCGTCGATGTCGCGCACCCCGATGTCCGGGTGAACGTGTATCTGCACGACGACCGCGCCGTCGTCAGCATTGATCTCTCGGGTGAGAGTTTGCACCGTCGCGCCTACCGGCAGCGCGGGACGGCCGCGCCGCTCAAAGAGAATCTCGCCGCAGCGGTGTTGCTGCTCGCCGAGTGGCCGCGCCTCGCCGCCGCCGGCGCGCCGCTCATCGACCCGATGTGTGGTTCAGGGACCTTGCTCATCGAAGCGGCGCTGATGGCGGCACGCATTGCGCCTGGGCGGAATCGGACGCACTTCGGCTTCCTCGGCTGGCGCGGGCATCAGCCGGCGCTGTGGGCGCGTGTGCGCCGCGAAGCCGAGGAGCAGGAGATTCGCGATTCCAAACGGCTGCCGGCGATTCACGGCTATGATGCGTCTGCCGCTGCGGTGCGTGCCGCGTTGGAGAATGTCGAGCACGCCGGCGTGCGGGGCAGGGTGCACATCGAGAAGCGCTCGCTGGAGGCATGCGAGCCGATTCCCGGACGCGGGCGGGGTGACGTGGCCGGAGTGGTCGTGACCAATCCTCCATATGGCGAGCGATTAGGAGAGTTCGCGCAACTCGGTGCGCTGTACGCGACGCTCGGCGATACGCTGCGCCGCCAGTTCACGGGCTGGACGGGTTACGTCCTCACCGGAAACCCCGCTCTCGGCAAACGCATTGGCCTGCGCTCTGCGCGCCGGCACATCCTGTACAACGGCGCGATCGAATGCCGCCTGCTCGTGTTCCCGATTTCCTCCCAACCGGTGCGCCAGGCTGAAGGCCCACGCTGGCGCCGGGAACCCAGGTAGGCGATCGACCTCGAAGGGTGATGTGGAGGTGGTTCAGCTCGTGCCCGTGGTGACCAGGCGTCCGACAACATCAAAGTTTGGTGCCTGGTGTCTGCAGCATATACCGGGGAAACCCGTTCTGGAGCAAAGCCCGTACGAGCTGCGCGCCTTCTGTTGTGGACACATACTCGTTCCACGCCACGCTGGGAGGCGGTTTCCCCAGGAGCGAGCGAAGGCCAGAGATAAACTGCCCGTTCTCATAGTCGGTGCCGGGGTTGACGCGGATACAGTTCTTCAAATCCCACTCTGCACCCGCGCGCACAAAGACCTTGTTGACGAGATACAAGCGACCGACAGCGGCCGTCCCATCTATCTTACCGATGTTGATGAGGATGTAATGGCCCTGCGACTGAAGGTACTGAACACCAATTGCATCGAGTTGACTGTTAAGCCAGTTCCGGCTGGCCGTACATGCCGCATTACATCGTGCGATCTGCTCACCGGCATGTGCAAGGCTGGCCGTGGCCGCCGCATGGCCGAGGACATTGACATCGGCAAATATCCTGTGGGCGTCCAGCTTTTCGACGATGTCCTTCCTGGCGATCCCGTATCCGATGCGCAGGCCCGTGAGTCCGAACACGTGGGAGAACGTTTGCACATGGAGCATGTTCTGCCCTTCCCGGACATGCTGCGCCGCCTGGAAGAGCAAGGGCTGTTGGTCGGCATCCATGTATTCCTTGTCCGAGTCATCGCAGAGGATGATCGTCTCGGGCGACTGCCGGTACACGGATCGGGCAAAGGCATCGAAGCTGTCTTGGTGGAGGAAGGTCCCGACAGGATTGTTGATGACGTTGAAGTGGACCAGTCCGTAGGGCTTCCCCGCGGTTTGGGCATTGACGAGCGCTGCCTCCATGGCATCGAGGTCAGCATTCCAGTCGGATCGCAGCGGGACCTTCACCACGTCAGCCTGGTTCTTTCCGGCACGCTGCAGGATGATCCGGTAGCTGGGCCATTCGGTGAGCATGGGCGACGTTGCCGAGCTGAAGGTGTCTGCGGCCATGAAGAGGACCTCTGCAGAGCCCACGCCGAGGATGACATTCTCCGGTGTGAGCACATCATCGAGTCCGTTGTGACGCAGCACCGCGCGTTTCAATTCATATTGCAGGAAGTCGTCATAGCGGTTGATTCCCCCACCTGAGAGCCCTGTGGCAAGAACCTCTTGTATGGCCGCTACCGCAGCCGGATGCGGCCCCCAGGGGTTCTCGTGGTAGACCATCCGCGCCACGTTTTCAAAGTAAGAATCAGGAGGGTAGGCATGAGCACGGCGCGGGGCGATGAGTCCATGTCCGACAACCGGAAGGGCTCCAAGAGCAGCTGCGGCAGCCTTGATAAAACACCTCCGGGAGATGCAAGCCTGCAACTGGGTAGTCGTCATTTCCGTGCCCGACATCGTTAAATGCCCATGTAGAAGACAGCAAAACAGGGAGGCGACTGGGATGAGGGGTCAAACCCTCTCAGCGCCGCAAGCAACGTGTCTACCTCTGATTGATCTCCAACCGACACCCGGATCCAATCCCCGTAGCGGGGATGGAAGGAGCCGGCGGCCTGGATGAGTATCTTCCGGTTACAGAGCCAATTGCGCATGCGCTCGCCGTCTATGCCGACCTTCACCAAGAGGAAGTTCGTGTGGCTCTCCAGCGGTGGGTACCCCAAGGAGCGCAGTCCCGCGGAAAGCAATTGTCGCATCTCGGCGTTCTGCTGCCGCACTTGTGCCACAAAGTTCTGGCCTGACGGAGAGAGGCTCCCAAGCATTGCTGCGGTAACGAGGCGGTTGACATCGCATTCAAACATCCTCCAGCCGCAGTCGCCACCGAAGAACCCGCTCTCGTCGCCATTCAACACATGGACGAGGTCTGAGTGCGCCACCGCATACCCTCCCCGGAGGCCGGCCATGCCGTACGCCTTTGAGAACGTGCGTCCCACAATGACCGGGTACTGCGCCACAAGGGACACCGCCTCGGGAAGCGGATCAAGCAGCACGTAGTCCATGTAGGCTTCGTCCACCACAACCACGACCTGGCTGTTCTTGTTGACCGCTGCCTCTACAAAGCTGGTGATCTCCGAAAGTGAGTGGACAGTCCCGGTCGGATTGTCAGGGTTCGCAAGGTACACGACACTGGTGTCCGACCTCACGGCATCGAGGATCGCATCGAGGTCCACGTGGTAGTCTTGAGTTGGAGGTATCAAGATAATGTCGGCACCCCGGATGGATGCATAGTGTTGCAAGAGGGGGAAGGTGCCATCGGTGATGATCAGGTTCCGGCCCTGTCCGAGGAATGCTTCAGAGCACATGTACAGAAGCTCCGAGATGCCGCAGCACGGCATCACATTTGATGTATTGACGCCGTGGAGACCTGCAATCGCCGTCGTCAGGTCAGTATTGAGGAAATCCGGGTAGCGGTTTATTCCCGGGAGAAAATGGGTGTCTTGTGAGGCCATGGCGTACGGCCGTGAGAGCATCTCGTCGACGGCCGCGAAGGCTGCTGGAGCAGGCCCGTAGGGGCTCTCATTGAATGCCAAGCGGACGTATCCTTCCGCAGGAATTCCCTCGTCAGGTTGCCCTTGTTGCGGTGACGGCATTGGCCCGAAGTTCTCAGAACCCCCGCCACAACCATAGGCAGAGGCTGTGATCGTGGCGGCGGCTGTCCAGAGAAACAGCGAGCCAACCTCTCGGACAAACGCCCTCCGGTCGATCCTACTTGACGCACTGGGTTCAGGGTTCGAAGCAGGTATCGTATCGTGATTCGTTGTTCCCAAGGGCTTATCCATTTGCCCCCCGAGCTACAATCAGTCTACATCCCGCGCGGCCAGAAAGCCAAGTGCGAAAGCAGTTGCACGGTGCCTACCCGCCCCGCTCCCACTGCGCCCATTGCCGTAGGTACGCGTCCAGATTTTCGCGCGTGACGATGTCCATACCGGAGTACTGATACACCTGTTGCGGTCGGTCGCCGGCGATGATGCGTTTCAGGAGGCGGACGGACTCGGAACCCCAACCGAAATATTTCTGTCCGATGAGCAGCTGTACCTTGCCCGCACGCAACAGGTCGGGCGCCGGCGGAATGGTGTCGAGGGCGACCACCTTGGTGCGTGCGGGATCGACCGGATCGAGCGCATTGCGGACGAAGACCGGCCAGCCGCCCACCGAGAGCCAGCCGTCGAGGTCCGGATAGCGCTGCGTCGCCGACGCAATCACCTCGGCAACCCGCACGGCGTCGTCACGGATGTCGAATACCTCGACGATGTGTATGTCAGCGTAGTGCCCCAGCGCTTCGCGGGCGCCGTCCAGACGCTTCTGCAGGTTGTCTGCCCCCAACGCGGTAATGATCGCCACGCGCCCGCGCCCGCCGAGGAGCTTTGCCAGGCCGTCGCCGAGGGCTCGCCCCGCTTCGACATCGTTGACGCCGTAGAACGCCTGCCGTTTGCTCTTCGGCGCGTCCGAATCCCAGGTGACCACCGGGATTCCAGCGCCCACCGCACGATTGATGGCATCGGTGAGCAGATCGCCGTTCAAGCACGAGATGGCGATGCCGTCGACGCGTTGCGCGATGAACGACTCCAAGATCTCCTTCTGGCGGATTTCATCGGTCGTCTCAGCGCCGCGCCAGATGATCTCGATGCCTCCCAGCTCGCGTGCTGCCCGCTCCGCGCCGGTGCGGGCGTAGCGGAACACTGGAATGTGCAGCGCCTTCGGAATGAAGGCGAAGCGCAGCTGGCGCGGCCCCTCCGGCGGCTGCGAGCAGCCGAACAGGAGCGTGAGAGCCACCGCAGCGGCGCACAGCAAGGAAATTGCAGATTGACGATTGTCGATTGGCGATTTCACAGTTTCCATCCAATCCCTCAATCTGCAATCCCGCAATCTTTCAATCTCTCAATCTGCGCGCGTCGCCAGCCGGTCCATAGTGACGATGACCAACACCGCGACCCCAAGTATCAGGCGGTCCGCAAACGTTCCACCCGGGATCTGTTCCAAGGCGTTGCGTAGCACGCCGAAGATCAACGACCCAATCACCGCTCCGACCACCGACGCGCGGCCTCCCGACAGTGATGCGCCCCCGACGACCGCCGCGGCAATGATGTCCAACTCGTAGCCGTTGGCGAGATCGGCTTTGCCTTGCCCCTGCACGACGGCCAGGACGACGCCGGAGAGGGCTGCCAGTGCACCACCTGTGATATAGACGAAAGCCTTCACCCGGGCGACGTGTACGCCGGCATAGCGTGCGGCCGTTTCGTTGCCGCCAGTGGCGAGCAAATGCCGGCCGACCGCCGTGCGGGTCATCAGCAGCTGGAACACGGTTGCGAGGACCAGCATGATCACTCCGGGCCATGCCGCGAGAGGAATGCCGAGCGGCCGCAGGCCGGCGGGCAGCTGCTGCGAGAGATCGTAGAAACGGCCCTCCGTGATCAAGAAGGCGGCGCCACGGGCGATGCCCATCACGCCGAGCGTGGCGATGAACGGCGGCAAACTCGCCTGCACCACGAGCGCGGCGGACAGCGCGCCGGCGGTGATGCCGACTGCGATGCCGGCGGCACACGCGGACCACAGCGGCCAACCGGACACCACGAACAAATGCCCGGTGATGACCGACGCCAGCGCGATGACCGCGCCCGGCGCGAGATCGATACCGCCCGCCCCGATGATCATCGCCGCGCCGATCGCGCCGATGCCGTAGATGCTCGAGTATTTGAAAATCAGCGACACGTTCTCCAGGTTGGCGAAGGTGTGCGGTCCGCCGTGGCGCGGCGCCAGAATCAGCGCAAAGAAGCCAAACTCGATTAGCAGAATGATCCCAGCGCTCCAGCCGGAGACGAGGCGCGGCAGCGCGGCACGTCGCAGGTCGATGGCCGAGAGTCGAAAGGATGCAAATCTGTTCATGGGCCTTCCGCCTGGAATTCTCGACTCTGTCAACTTCCTGTGATCAGTGCGGCCACGCGTGCTTCACTGGCATCGGCTGCGCTCAGCGTACCGACGCTTTCGCCGGCACGCAACGCGACGATCCGATCGCACAAGAGCAGCAGCTCCGGCAACTCGCTGGACGCCAGCAGAACGGCCGTACCGGTGTCGGCGAGCCGGCGGATCAATGCGTGAATCTCCGCTTTGACCCCGACATCGACGCCGGCGGTCGGCTCGTCGAGGAGCAAGAGTTTGGGCCGCTGCCGCAGGGCGCGCGCCAGCAGCAACTTCTGCTGGTTCCCTCCGGAAAGGGAGTCGATAGCCGCCTCCGTGCCGGTGGTCCGCAGGCGCACGGTGCGTATCCAGTGCGCGGCCTGGCGGCGTTCGTGGCGGCTGCGGAGGAGCCAAGTGTCGGCAGGCAAGAACAAGTTGTCGCGCAAACCGAGTGTGGAAACGAGTCCCTTGGTTGCCCGATCTTCTGGCACGAACACGGGCCGTTCGTTGCATTCAACCCGGCCCGCCCGCAACGCCCGCAGTCCGGCAATCGCTTCGAGCACCTCGCTGCGCCCGGCGCCGACCAGACCGGCGAGGCCGACGATTTCACCGCCTCCCACGGTGAATGACAGGTGACGTACGTGTACGGTGGCGAGGTCTGACACGCGCAGCACGGCGTCGACGAGCGTGCGCCCGGTGCTCGTATGTTCGGGTATGTCGCGGCCGACCATGCGGCGCACGAGCATGCTGGTGTCGACGGCATTGACGGTATCAGTCGAGATGTGGCAGCCGTCGCGCAACACCGTGACCCGATCGGCGATTGCCAGCACCTCGCTCAGTCGATGGCTGACGTAGAGAACGCCCGTCCCGCTTTCCTTCATCGCGCGCACCGCCGCGAACAGCGCCTGCGTCTCCCGTTCGCCGAGCACGGCCGTCGGCTCGTCGAGCAGCAAGATGTTCGGCTGCGCGCGGAGCGCGCGCGCCAGCTGCACCTGTTTGCGCTGCGGCGCGGCGAGCATTCCGAGCCGAGCAATCGGCGAGGCCGTGCAGCCGAGGGTGCGGAGCACCGCAGCGGCCGCGTCTTGCATCGCCCGCTGCCGCAACCAACCGCAGCGGGTGCGCAGCTCGCACCCGAGGAAGATCCACTCCGTTGCCGTCAGGTCCGGCGGCAGCAACACCTCCTGCGGAACCCACGCGATGCGGGTGCCCGCGCGTCGTTCGATCGCTCCGGCGGCCGGCCGCACGACGCCGGCCAGAACGCGCAGCAGCGTGGACTTGCCGGCGCCGTTCTCACCGACCACGGCGTGCACCTCGCCGGCGCGGATCTGCAGATCAACTCCCTGCAGGGCGGTTGTCGCGCCGTAGCGCACGACAATGCCGCGCAGCTCCACCACGTGTCCCGTGCAAGCGGCGAGTGTCACCGATTTCTTCCAGGCTTAGAATTGCAGCCATGGAACCGGCCGTCCGCGACTTTTCGGTCTTCGCCGCAGATGTCGAACCAACCCGCCTTCGCTGCAGGGTGCGCGTCAAATGCAGGCACGTACGGCTTGAGGTCGAGGAGCGGCGTGCCGTCGAGCACGTCGATGTCGGCCACGTGGAGGACACAGCCCTCCCGGCGGAGCAGGCGAACGGCAGACATGCCGAGCGGATTCGGCCGGCACGGAGAGCGCGTCGCAAAGAGGCCGCGCTCGCGGGTGTCGCGGTACGGGACCACCCGCGGCTCGAAAGGTCCCACCCTGTCCATCCAATAGAGCAGCCAGACCCGCTCGAATCCGTCGAGGTCGTCCAGCGCAGGCGCGAAGCACTCGTCTACGATGACCTGTCCCTCGGCGCCCTGCGCGTAGGCGGGTTGAATAGGCATGCCGACGGCTTCGGTGAACCCCGTTCGGATCACTCCCACTGGGCGCAGCCGTATCCAATTACGAGGAGATGGTTGTGCAGTTTCCGTGGCCACCGCTGCTCCTTTCAATCGCCCCCACTCTTCCGGCTCCAGGCCTCACGGTTCGGAATCTCTTGGTTCTTCCTGAAGCCGCAGGCCTGATGTCTGAAGCCCGGAGGAGAAGTTCACAAGCTCCTAGTTCCCTTCCTACCAATTGCGGCCGATGCTCGAAAGGCGTACGGGGTAACTTCTTTGCGAGGACGACAAGCCGGAAGGAAATGTTGCAATGCACAAGGCAGACGGGATGACGAAGCAGATACAAGAACCGGCGCGAGCGATTCCCGTAATGGCGGAGACAGACGTGCTGGTTGTCGGAGGCGGCCCGGGCGGTCTTGCGGCGGCGATCGCGGCGGCGCGGGAAGGCGTGGAAACTGTCCTGCTCGAACGCTGGGGCTCATTTGGAGGGAACATCACCCAATCGCTCGTCGGCTCCATCGCCTGGTATCGGTACCAGAGGACTGTGGAGGCGGGAGGAATCGGCGCCGAATTCGAACGGCGCGCGGAAGAAATGGGCGCCAGCCTGCATGCAGACCTGGTCCAGTATCTGGACGACGAAACGCTCAACCTCGTGGCCCCGACATTGGCAGAGTTGCCGAACCCGCCGCCGACCGCGGCCTCGCTGGATACAGACCTTTTCAAGTACGTGGCCGACAAAATGGTGCAGGAAGCGGGAATCGTTCCCGTCCTGCACTGCTTCGCCGTGAACGCGATCATGGACGGCGCAACGATCAGGGGCGTCATTACGGAGAGCAAATCCGGCAGGCAAGCGATTCTGGCCAAGCGCGTCATCGATGCTACCGGCGATGCCGACGTCGCTCATCATGCCGGCGTGCCCTACCGCAAGTGTCCGAAGGATGAGTTGATGGAGGCGGCCATGAATTTCGGGTGCAGCGGCGTGGACGTGCACGAATTCATTTGTGACACCGCGAAACATAATCGTTACATCCGCCACTGGGCTACGGAGACGTCCGGAAAAGAAGACGCCGAGCTCACCACCCATATGGTGGCGCCGTTCGAAAGAGCCAAAGCAGCCGGCGAGATTCCTCCGGATGTGCCGTTGCAGAGCTACTGGACGACGGTCACACCGCTGGGGGAAGTCAGGAACATGAATGCGGTCGATCTGGCGGGGATAGATGGGACCGACGTCCGCGACCTCACCAGAGCGGAGATCGAAGGCCGTCAGCGGGTGATGTGGGCGCTCAACGCGCTCAGGAAGTACCAGCCCGGCTTCCAGAGCGCGCGACTGCGGACATTCGGGTCGTGCGTCGGCGTGCGGGAGACGCGCAAGATCATCGGCGCGTACAACATCACGGAGCACGACGTGCGGAATGAGGCGCGTTTCGCCGATGCCATCGGCATCTTTCCGGAGTTTCTGGATGCGTACGGCATCGTGATCCTGCCGACCACGGGGAGGTATTTCCAAGTCCCCTACGGCATCATCCTGCCGCAGAAGGTGGAGCACCTCCTCGTGGTCGGGCGCTGCGTCGCTGGCGATAGGAAATCGCACGCCGCCACCCGGCAGATGCTCTGTTGCGCGGTCACCGGTCAGGGAGCCGGCGTCGCCGCCGCCGTGTCTCTCAAAGACAACGTCACCTGCCGCAACGTCAACATTCACAAAGTCCAGCAGGCCCTGAAGAAGCAAGGCGTCAGGATCGAATAATCGATTTCAGCCTTCTACGCCCGCTGCCCATCGGCGCGGAGCCTCGACAGCGCAGGGTTTCTCGAAGAGCGCGCTGAGTTGATGTTTCTCGACGGCCTCCCGGCGCGCATCGGGCTGCATCCTCGATGGCGAGGAGATTCCCGTTGAGCACGGCCCGCTTCGCGGCTGATCGTCCTCGGCCCCTTCACGGATTTTCGATTGTTTCGACTTTCAGCTCCCCCCGCTGCAGTCGACTCAACACCGCACCCAGCTCGCCGACTTCGACCGGTACGCCGTTCTCGTAGGCGATGACCTGAGTGGAAAATGGCGAGACACGTGCACCAGACGTGAGGAGGCCTACCAGATTGAGCGGATCGGCTGCCGCAATGGTCGCTGTCTCGTGTTCGCCCGGCTTGCGGCGAACCGCCCGCAGCGCATCCACCGCCTCCGGCAACGCGAACTGCTCGCCCACGAGGCCAGCGACGAATCGCCCGCCGCGAATCTCGCCGCGCGCTTCCATGCGGCGGTAGAGGCGAAGCAGGACACGCCACAGGGGCGCGCACGCTTCGCGCGCCACCAACTCACGCAGCACCACACCGTAGCGGCGCAGCAGCTGCCGGGCGAAGAATTCAGCTGCCGCCTCGTCCCCGATAGCGGCATTGGATGCCGTCCGCAGGACCGACCAGCGCCCGATGGGCATCGAGCGCCGCGCGGGGCCGCCGCGCACGCTGCGCAGGCGCTGGCGCGGCTGGCGTCGTTTCACGTCGGGCAGCAACAGGGTGCGCAAGCCGGCGATGCCGTCGCCTGTCACCAGGCCGCGCGCCACCAACTCCCACAGCGCGTCCTCGGTCTCCGTCGGCAACCGGCCCGTGGCGCGCGCGATGTCCGAAAGGAAACTCGCGCCGTGGCGTTCGAGGTGGGCAAAGACGTCACGCGCGGCCGATGACGCGTCCGTGAGGACATCGGAATCGCCGGCGGGTTGCAGCAGAGCGGGCAGGGCGTCGCGCCGCACGAACGCCAGTGGTGCGGCGCGCGTCGGCGCGGCGCGGCGGTGGTGGGGTGCGGCGGCCACGTCGCCGCCGTCATCACTGCTTGTGACTGCCGGGCGGAGACGTCCCCAGGCCACCTCACCGGCTAAGCAGAGTTGCTCCAGGTCCGCCGGATTGTAGAGGGCGACGCGTGCCGGGAGAATGTCACGCTCCCACGCCGGCGCCGGCAGCTCAAGCCCTTGGAGCTGCGCGATCACCTGCAGCACGCCGTCGCGCCCATGGAGCTGAGTGCCCGGATGCACGTGTTGCCAGCGCAGCAGGAAACGGATGAAGTCGGCGGGCGGCACGGCTTCGATTTCCTGCCGCAACCGGCCGATGGTCAGGCGGTGGATGCGCGCGAGCAAACGGCGGTCGCACCATTCCAGGGGCAGTCGAGAGTTGATAGTCGATAGTTCAGGGTTGGCGCCTCCGCTATCGATCATCGACTGTCGACTATCGAGTGCAGTGAACCGGCCGCGCAGTACCACACCCTCCGATTCCAGACGGAGCAGCGCTGTTTCCACGGCGTGTTCCGGAATTCCGAGGAACGAAGCGAGCGCCGCAGTGGTTACGGGTCCGAGGCATTCCAGCCAGCCCTGCACGACGCGGTGCACGGCGTCCTCCGGCCCGGGCTGCACGGAATCCGGCAGCGGCGCCAGAGGAGGATCGAATTTCACGCCCGACAATGCCGCGCGCGCAACGAGGACGCGTTCGGCAGCGACAATCGCGTCATGTTCATCCCAATGCGCAATCGTTGCCCGCCCATCACTGATCAGCTGCGTTTGGATTTCCGCTTTCCTGACTGTCGATAAATACGCTGCCGGCAAAATCGCATCGTCTTCCCCCTTTGAAAAAGGGGGATCGAGGGGGATTTTTCCGAATGGCTCATCGACAAATCCCTCCTGACCTCCCTTTTTCAAAGGGAGGGACCTGTTCCCGTGGCGAAAATCGCCAGTCTCTTTCTCCGGAATGACGAATGGAAGGTCGCACGACTGCTTGCGCAAAGCCGCCGGCGTCAGTACCTGGAGTGGCAAGACGACCACGCTCAGCAAAAGGTCGTGCAGCTCATCGGCGTCACGCATGTCGGGCCAGGCTTGTCGACGCACCTCGTCGACCGCAGCCGGGTCGAGCGCGCCGAGGCCACTGGCGAGATCCGAGTCGACGCGTCGCAGCGACACCGCCCGGGCGCGCCGTTCTTCGAGCGGTGCGTCATCGAGGAAGGCGTACGGATTGGCGTTGAGGATCTCGTGGGACATCGGCGACGGTGCCGCGGTGTCGATGGCGACGGTACGGTGCTCGCCACGCTCGATCGACTCGATCACCGCGCGCAGCCCCTCGAGGTCCATCGCTTCGTGCAAGCAGTTGTCGATGGTTTCCTTGACTAACGGATGCTCGGGGACCTCCGTTGGTCCGCCGGGATGGTTTTCCCCGCACGCGAGTTGCGCCGGGAAAACCGCCGCCAGCAGATCCTCGGCGCGCATCCGTTGGATGGCCATCGGCACGCGTTTGCCGCCGCTATGGCGCAGCAGCGCCAGGGCGCGGGTCGCATTCCAGCGCCAACGGGTGGTGAACATCGGTGCCGCCAGCACGGCTTGCACGAGATCGGACTCCAGCGTTGCCGTGCGTACCATCGCGAAGACGCCATCGAGCGCAAAGCTGTGCTGCTCGCCGAGCGAGATGACGATGCCGTCATCGGTCGCGGCGGCTTGCAGCTCGAAGTCGAACGTGCGGCAGAACCGTTTGCGCAACGCCAGGCCCCACGCACGATTGATCGCCGCGCCGAACGGCGCGTGGATGACGAGCTGCATGCCGCCCGCTTCGTCGAAGAAGCGTTCGGCGACGATGACGCGCTGGCTCGGTACCGCGCCGAGCACGGCGCGCGTGTCGGCGATGTACGCCACGATCTGTTCGGCACCTGCTTGGTCGACGTTGCACTCGGTCATCAGCCACGCGGCCGCGGCAGGCGCGTCCGCCAACCGTGCGGCGACCTCTTCTCGCAAGTCCGCCACTGCGGCCGACAGCTCCGCCGTGCGTGCCGGGGCTTCGCCAACCCAGAACGGAATCGTCGTCGGTGCCCCTTGCGCATCCTCGACCCGGACGCGTCCCGCTTCGATGCGGCGGATGCGCCAGGAGCGATTACCCAGCAGAAAGATATCGCCCGCCGCGCTCTCGACGGCGAAGTCCTCGTTCACCTTCCCGACAAACATCGCGGTGGGATCCTCGACGACATCGTAGTCGGCCGTGTCCGGGATGGCGCCGCCGCCGGTGATGGCGGCGAGCCGGGCGCCGCGGCGCGCGCGCAGCCGGCCGTGCACGCGGTCGCGATGCACGTGCGCGGACCGACGGCCGCGCCGGGTGGCCACGCCTTCCGACAGCATTTCGAGCAGCGCTTCGAAATCGTGCGGTTCGAGGTTGCGAAATGGATAGGCGCGACGCACAAGTTGTGACAGGTCCGCTTCACCAATCTCTCCACTCGGGACCGTCGATCTTCCCCGACGGGCGCCCTTCGAGACGCCGCCAGAAAAGGGCGGCTCCTCAGGGCGAGCGGTACTGTTGTTGTTTTCAAAGGACAATTTCCGCTCAGCCTGAGGAGGTCCCTTGTTTTGGGACCGTCTCGAAGGCTCTGCTTCCCGTTTGTCGGCAGTCTCACTGGCGACCGTGGCGACGATCTGCTGGGCGAGAATGTCGAGTGGCTGTTCCGGGATGCGCACCCGGTCGAGTTGCCCGGCACGGATCGCACGAACCGCCGCGGCGCACTGCACGAGGTCGTCGCGCGTGAGCGGGAAAAGCCGCCCCTTCGGCGTCGTGCCGAGGCAGTGCCCGGCCCGCCCCACGCGTTGGAGCAGCGTGGCGAGGGCGCGTGGCGCGCCGAGATGACAGACCAGGTCGACGTGGCCGACGTCAATACCCAGCTCCAGCGAGGCGGTGGCGACTACCACCGGAATGGCGCCGCTCTTGAGTCCCTCTTCGGCTTGCAGGCGCGTGCGTCGCGAGAGACTGCCGTGATGCGCGGCGACCTTGCCCGCTCCGAGGCGTTGTTCGAGCTGGTGCGCCGCGCGTTCCACGAGGCGGCGCGTGTTGACGAACACGATGGTAGTGCGATGCGCACACGTGTGTGTGGCGATGCGATCGTAAATGTCGGCGTACAATTCATGTGTCGCGATCGGGCCGAGCGGGTACTCACCCACCTCGATGCGGAGGTCCAGGGCACGGCGATGGCCGATGTCCACGATCGCGCAGTCGGGCGCACCATCAGGAAGACAGCGCTCGCTGCCGACCAGGAGTCGGGCAATCTCGATGATCGGATTCTGCGTGGCGCTGAGGCCGATGCGTTGCAGACGCCGCGCGGCGAGCGCATCGAGCCGTTCGAGCGACAGCGCCAGATGCGCGCCGCGTTTGGTGCCGGCAACGGCGTGAATCTCATCCACGATGACGGTCTCGGCGTACGCCAGCATGCGCCGGCTGCGTTCCGCGGTGAGGAGGATGTAGAGCGACTCGGGTGTGGTGATGAGAATCTGCGGCGGCTTGCGCAGCATCGATTGGCGCTCGTGTGCCGGGGTATCGCCGGAGCGCACCAGCACGCGGATGTCAGGGAGCCGGACCGCATCGTGCGCCGCGAGCTGTTGAATCTCCGCAAGCGGCTGTTGCAGGTTTTTCTGAATGTCGTTGCCGAGGGCCTTCAGCGGGGAGACGTAGACGACGCTGGTGCGGTCACCGGCAGGGCCGGCCGTGCGCGGCTCGATGAGCCGGTTGATCGCCCACAGAAACGCAGCCAGGGTTTTCCCAGATCCGGTGGGCGCTGCGATCAGCGTGTCACGTCCGGCGGCGATCTGCGGCCAGCCGGCGCTCTGGGGTGCCGTCGGCACGCCGAAGCGGCCGGCGAACCACCGTGCGATCAGCGGGTGGAACAGCTCGTATCCCATGGCGGATCGGTACGCAGAGGAAATGCATAGCCGTGACCCGCGAGAAATGCACGACTCGACGGCAGTCTTCAACGATCCGTGAACTGGGCTGGCCGCTTTTGCAGGAAAGCCATGACGCCTTCGCGGAAATCCTCAGTGCGGGTGCAGAGGATCTGGTTGCGGTCTTCCATCGCAATCACCTGCTCCAGGCTGCCGGCATCCAGACTCGCGTTCAGGCACTCCTTCGTCAGCCGCAGGGCCAGCGGCGAGTTGCGCAGCATCTCGTCCGCTAGCGCTTGTGCCGCTTGCGTCAGCTTCCGCGTCGGGTACCACGCGTGAGACCAGGCCGAGGCGCTCGGCGCGCGCCGCGTCGATGAAGTTGCCCGTCAGCAGCAACTCGGCCGCAACGGAGGCGCCGAGCATGCGTGGCAGGAAATAACTGACACCGACATCACAGCCGGAGACGCCGAGGCGGATGAATGCGGCGTTCATGCGGGCGGACTCGGCAGCGATGCGCACATCCGCGCCGAGTGCCAGCGCGAAGCCACCGCCGCACGCGGCGCCATGCACCGCGGCGATGATCGGCTGGGGTGCCCGCCGCATCATGATCATCAACTCACTGAGCCCCCGCTGGCCGCGCAGCGCGGCGGATACCGAGACGTCATCACTGACTTCGCCAGCGCTTTCCTTCAGGTCGAGGCCGGCGCAAAAGGCGCGCCCGGCGCCGCGCAGGACGACGACACGGGTGTCGAGGTCCTGCGACAGCCCGGAGAAGAACGCGCGCAGCTCCAGTACCAGCGCGCGGTTCAAGGCGTTCAAGCTTTCGGGCCGGTTGAGCGTCAGCCAGGCGATGTGGTCGCGGCGCTCGACCTGTACTGCGGTGTAGTCCATTCTCGCTCCTTGTTTCGCCCATCCCGTGTATGCTGCCGCCAGGCGGTACGTCAACACGCGCTCCGTCCGTGACGGTTCCGGATGGCCCCGCAGGCCGCATCGATCTGTTCGTGTTTAGCGACGACACCGCCCACATCGCGGCCCCGCCGCGTGGTTAGCGCGGGCTGGTCAGCTGCGCCATGTCCGCCGCCAGTGTCTCACGGATCGACCTGACCGTGGCGGCGCGCTCGCGCTCCTTGGTGATACGGAACGACTCCTCGGGAAGCTCGGCGAGACGGCGGGCGCGATCGAGCGCGGTGCTCAACAACGCCTCCGGTGCTTCCACCTGATCGAAGAAGCCTGCGTCTTTCGCGGTGTCCGGATCGAAGATGCGTGCCTGCGTCACGGCCGACGTGAAGTGGCGTTTCGATAGACGGTCGCGGGCCATCTCCAGGGCGAAGATCGGCAACGTCATATGGATCGCAACCTCGTTGAGTCCGATCTTGAACTCACCGCGAGTGCCGATGCGTACGTCGGCGGCAAACAGAAAAATCGAGCCGCCGGCCAGGGCGTGGCCGGTGCACGCCAGCACCACCGGACGTGGAAAGGTGTAGAGTCGCACCATCAGCTCGGCCCCGGCGGTGACGAGTTGCCGCGCGGCTTCGTGACTGCGCGTCATCACGTTCAGGTCGAAGCCGGCGCAGAAGCGTTTGTCACGACCAGTGAGTACGACCGCACGCGCTTCGCGTTCGGCGGTGTCCAGGCAGGCGTTGAGCCCGTCGATCATCTCGTGCGACAGGGCGTTCGCCTTGCCGTCGTCCATGGTGATCAGCGCGACGTTGTCGCGTAACTCGTAGCGGACCGGGGCGGATGTCATGCTGTCTCCTCTGCGAATTCGTTCTTCAAGTCCGTGCAATGAAGTCGGCGATCACGCGGGCCAACTCTTCGCCTTTGTCTTCCTGGAGGAAATGACCGGCGCCGACGATGGTGGTGTGCGGTTGTCCCTGCGCGCCGGGAATTGCCTGCTGCAGAAAGCGATCGGCGCCGCGCGTGATCGGATCGGAGTCACTGAACGCAGTGAGGAATGGCTTGCGGAACCGGCTCAACATTTCCCACGCCTTGCGGTTCGGTGCCGAGGCAGGATCGTCCGGTGACGTCGGGACGAGCGCCGGGAACTGGCGGGCACCGGCCTTGTAACGGTCGTCGGGAAATGGGGCGTCGTAAGCGGCGACCACCTCTGGAGAAAGATCGGTCACACACCCGCCGCGCACGATGCCGCCGACGTGGAAGTCCGGCGTTTCCTGCGAATAGCGTTGCCACGCCTTGAATGCATTGGAGGCGGGCAGGTCGCCGGTGGGCAAAAAGGTATTGCCCGCAACGACGCGGGCGAAGCGGTCCTCGTGCTCGGCGACCAGCCGCAAGCCGATCAGCCCACCCCAGTCCTGGCCGAAGAACGTGATGGCGCGCAGATCGAGCGCGGTCATCAGCCCGCGCATCCAGTCGACGTGGCGCTGATAGGTGTACTCTTCACGCCGGAGCGGTTTATCCGAGCGGCCGAAACCGACGCAATCCGGGGCGATGACCCGATGCCCGGCGGCCGTGAGCACCGGGATCATCTTGCGGTACAGGAATGACCACGACGGTTCGCCATGCAATAGGAGCACCGGCGGCGCAGTGCGCGGCCCTTCGTCGACGTAATGGATGCGAAGCCCTCGATGTCCACGTAGTGCGGCGCGAACGGATAGCCGGCGAGATTCGCGAACCGTTCGTCGGGGGTGCGGAGTACCTCCATCAGCGTTCCTCCTTCCGAAGCCGTCAGCTCTCAGCTATCAGCTGTCAGCGGGCGTGTGAAGATAGGGAAGGGGATGGAACCTCGAGGCCGCGGGCTGCGTATTACGGTCAGGTGAGAGGGATTGCATGGCTGAAACAAAGCGCTGCCCATATTGTGCTGAAGAGATTCAAGCGGCGGCGGTGCGCTGCCGCTACTGCCGGAGTCGCCTCACTTCCTTCGACGCGGAACGCTGGCATCGCAGCTACCCGGAGGCGCGGGTTGCCGGCGTGTGCGCCGCGCTGGCGCACGCCCTGGCGCTGCCGCTGCCGGCGGTGCGATTGGTATTCGTCATCCTTTCGTTCATGCATTTCGTCGGGGTGTTTCTCTACGCTGCGCTCTGGCTGGTGATTCCGCGTGATGCGGGCGGACAGTTGCAGCTGGAGATACTCCTGCGGCGGGCGCTGGATTTGGCGGCGCTGCTCGGTGGCCGGCGGCCGGGCGGGCGTTCGCTCGTCGACCCCAGGGTTCGGAACGAATGGGACCCCCGGCGCGGAGATGCTGAAACATGAACACTGACCGGCCGCTCGCAGTCGTGCTATCTGCTCACGCATGGAGACGGACGAGGCGCTCGTCGGCCGTGTGGCAGATGGGGATGAGATGGCACTCCAGATCCTCCTGCGGCGTTATGAGCGGCCGCTCTCCAGCTTCATTTACCGGCACACCGGAGGTCGGGATGTCGAGGACCTCTATCAGGAAACCTGGCTGCGCGTCGTGCGGCACGCGAAGCGCTTCGACCGGGCCAGGCGCTTTTCGACGTGGCTGTTCCAAATCGCCGTCAATCTGTGCCGGGACTGGCATCGGCATCAGCCGCCGCCGGCGCAGCCGGTGCCGGAGGCTGGCGAGCCGTCCGGCGAGTTGGGCCGCATCGAGGCGGGGTTGGACGCCAGACGTCTGTTGGCTGTGTTGCCCGAGGCACAACGGGAGGTGCTGCTCCTGCGCTACTATCATGACCTCAGCGAAGAGCAGGTGGCGGAGATTCTCGATTGCCCGCGGGGTACGGTGAAGAGCCGGCTGCACAGCGCAGTGGAGCACTTGACGCGAGTGGTGCGGGAGGAAACCGGATGAGCACTGTTGATCGAGACGATGCGAGCGCCGGCCGGCGTGCGCTCGTGACGCACCTGCAGGAATGCGAGGCGTGTCGGACGAGCGCGCTGCCGATCGAGCGCATCGCGACACTGCTCGATGCGAGCGTTGTCGAAGTCGATGCGGGGACGTTGTCGCGCCGGCTGTTGCTGCGGGTCCAGCCCGAGCTCCAGCGGCGGGCAGCGTGGGTATTCGGCCGGCAGGTCGCGGCGGCGGTGCTGGTGGCCTTGCTGCCGTTGCCTGTGGTGCTGGCTTACGATGCCTGTCTGCTGCACCTCGTCTACAACGTGGTGAGCTGGCTGTTGCCGGCGCGTGTCGCAAGCTATGTCGTCCTCAGCTACGCGGCATTCCTCGCACTGCTCTTCGCACTGACGTACGCCACGGTGCCGGTGCTGCTGGCGCGCAGGGTCCTGCCGCAGGAGCGGGCGCACGGGGGATGAGACAATGAAACGCTGCCCGTATTGTGCTGAAGAGATCCGCGATGAGGCGGTGAAGTGCCGCTATTGCGGCAGCCTGCTGGAGGGCTCGGCGTTATCGCATACCTGGTATCGCTTGCGGCGCGGCAAGATGATCGCCGGGGTGTGCGCCGGGCTGGCCGAGCAGTTCGGGGTGTCGGTGACCGCGCTGCGCCTGGCGGTGGTGCTGCTGACGTTACTGGGAGCGGGGTGGGGCGTGATCGTCTACGTCGTGTTGTGGGTGATCATGCCCTACAAGGAAGAGCCCTGAGCTACTACCTGCGAGGGTGTGCGCACGGCCGACGAAATTGGCGAGGCGCGGCCTCGCCACTCCAGAGTCTTGGAGTAGCGAGGCCATGCCTCGCTTGTCACAAGCCGCCGCGCACCGCACGCACGTGGTTTGGATTGGTCTTGTCGAAAGCGTTCACGATGCCGACATTTTCCTCGACAGCCCACGCCACGCCGGGGGCCGTCGGGTCCTGATACGACGTAGATGACCAGTAGGGTGTATCGGACTGCGTGCAGCTGCAGCTCATCACCGTGCACCCTGGTGTGCACGCGGTGTTGAAAGCCGGATCAACAGCAGGGGTTACGCGGCCTAGGTCCACGAGGCTTTCCAGCTCGCGGCGGTTCGGTACGCGCCAGTCGCAGTGGCCGGCAAAACACGGCGACGTGTTGAGGGCGGCAATCTTCGCGCTGAAGGCGTTCACCCAGGTGTAGGTCTGATTCACATCGTGGATGCCGCCGTCGCTTGATAGCTTTTCCCACATCAGGCCGCTGACGGTGTCAGAAACCGTCCCGTCACCGTTGTCGGTGTAGGCCAGCGGCGCACCTGCTTGGATCTCGGCGTCCTGCCCCCGAGGTGACCCCGGACAGGTCTCCAACGTCCCTGAGCCATCGTCGCACTGCGTCTGCCCAGTACTCAACAGCGTGCTGCTTTGCGTTGGCCCGGGCGTTGGACATCCGTAGAGGGCCGAGTTCACAGCGCGCACCAGCTCATCAATGGTGACCACGCCGTCATTGTTGAGGTCTCCGGGGCACGTTGAGCACGATGACGCGGCATGGGCGCCGCGAACCCCGATCAATAAGGCGATTGACAACACGCCGGGCAGTAGCACACACCGCGGCACGAAACGAATGGCCATTGCACCTCCCAGGTCAAAGCTGCACCAATAGTGGGTGGATACCATGCCTGGCTTTGCCGTGCCAGCCGCCGGTCAACCGCCGGTCAGCGGGCGGGTTTTGTCGGTTCGGGCTTTCGGCCCGGGCTCTTGCGGTCGTAGTACTGCGGTTTGTGACAGCCGGGTGAGCAGCCGCCGCCCGTCGCGGTCTTTACGAAGCGCAAAGGAAGGTTCCATTTGCCGAACGGCACGGTGTCGGCGATCAGCTCGGGGTTGTTACTGCCGTGGAGGTTGTGACACAGCTTGCAGCTGCGCCCCTTTTGCTTGTTGTGCACGTGCAGGTAGTGGAGGTTCCGCTCGCCGTCTCTGAAGTTCGTTGCAAAGGAGGTCTCGGGGTACTCGAGCAGGTCCCGCTTGTGGCAGCTGAAGCACAAGGCAAACTCCGTGTCGGTGTACGGCACGTACACCTCCTCAGGGAACTTGGCGACCAGGAGGTGGTCATTCTGGCTGCCGTGCGGCTCGTGACAACGCGTGCACTTGCCGTCGTTGTTGGGGCCATGGAGCACGGTGGCGTTCTTCGGGATGATGGTATCGTGACAGGTGATACACGTATCCTTCACCGAGCTCAGCAGCAGCTTTTCGTTGTCGCTCGCGTGCGGCGAATGGCAGGCGGCGCAGCCTTTCTCGGTGAACAAGGCGGGATGACCCACCGGCGAATCCTTGACCTTCTCCCCGATCTGCGGGTGGCAGAGGAAACACAGTTCCGGGCCCTCTTGGGCCAGCAGCTTCGGGTAGTCGGAACCGTGCGGGTTGTGGCACGCCGGACATCCACCCGCCAAAGCCGGATGCACGTTCTTCTTTTTCAGCACGTCCGGCATATCGGTATGACAGCCGACGCACAACTCCTCGCCTTCCTTCAACAGGAGCGCCTTGTTGTCGGCCTCATGTGGGGTGTGACAGGCGGTGCAGGCCCCCGCGGAAACGGGACCATGGACCACCTTGAAATCCACGTGATCCGCGTGACACGTCCCGCACAGGTCCTTCATCGGTTGCGTCAGCAGCTTGGGCTCCGCCGACGCGTGCGGGTTGTGGCACAGCGTGCACATCCCTTGCTGGACCGGCGAATGCACGGTGCTCTTCTTCCCGAACGCCTCATGGCACGTCGAACAGAGATCGGGCAGCTCCTGCGTGAGCTTGAAAGTCTTCTTCCCTTTCTGCGGATGCGGGGTGCTGACGGACTCGTGACAACTGGCGCACGTCTCCGCAATCGGGTGGACCGTGCTGGCCTTCAACAGCGTCGCGTGGCACTTGTCGGACACGCAGGTGTCTTCTGCGACAGCGCCGTGACACAGCAGGCATCCCACAACGAGTGATGCGAGTACGAGCTGGAGGTTCTTTGGGTTCATATTCCTTCTCTACGGTTCTGTGGTTGCATCGAACAAGTGCATCACGGGTAGGCACCGCACACCGTGGTGGTGTTGGGGGCGAGGGTCGTGCGGCTACAGGCCGCGTCGTCGTGGACCGTGTTGTGACAAACGAGATTGCAGCTTCCGGAAAACATGCCGTTGCTCTTGAAGATCGGGTACTGATTGCCCGGCTTGGGCGAGACGATTCTGGTGTCGAAGTTGATGAGATGGGTGTGGTCTCCAGTTGTTGCCGGCCCGGCGGTGGTGTTCACGCCATGCGGGTCGTGACAGACGGCGCAGGGGGCATCTGCCTTCACCACGTGCCCGCTGTGGCCCCCTCCCGACGGTATTGCTCTTCTCTGCTGGAAGCTGATGTCACTCAGGATTCTGTTCCGGTCATGACATCGGTAACAGAGGGCGTAGTTGTCGAAGCTTTCCGGCGTGTTGTCCGCCATCTCGTAGCGCTCGTGCAGAATCGGCGGGAATGAAGAACCATGGGGGCCCCTGGATACGCCCTCGTCATCGGCATGGCAGGTGGTGCAATAGATCACCACGGAAGGGCTCATGTTGGGCGCAAAAGCCGACGGGATACTGGGGACGTTCAGGTTTTTCCCCATGCTGACGACCGGATGGTACGAGGGATTCGCAGAATCAAACGCCAGCCGTGTATTGGTGACACTGACGACGCGCGGAACGTAGCTGATATCAGGCGTGTTGTCGCTGTGGCACTTGAAGCAGACCTCGTATTCGTACGTGGCCGCAGCAATCTCCACACCGTTGCGGTCGACGCCGCTGACTCCCCGCAGCATGCCGGAGGCGTAGGGGGCCGTGGCTTTGAAATCGTTGGTGAGATGGGGATTGTGGCAGTCCGCACATGTGACACTGCGAATGCCAGAGCGCGCCGCGCCGCCGGGCAGGCGCAGCGGCATCGGCACGGTGGAGGGGGCTTCGTGGTGCGCGGAAGGTTTTTGTATCTGCCGGCCGATGTCCGCCATGCCGGCGCGGGGCTGCGCAATCGCCGCGCTGTACGCCGTGGCCGGCAAGGCGCTCGCGCCGTGAATCGGCGGCGGTTCGGTGCTGTGGCAGCCGGCGCTGGTGCACGAGAACGGCGCCGGCGGCGCGGCGGTGAAGTTCAGCAGCTCCTCCGCGGTCGGCGCAAAATGCGGAGTATGGCACGCCTCGCATCCCCATTCGTTCAGTTGGGTGTACGTCGGCCACGTTTTTGGGGGCCGCGGTAGGATCCCGACCACGGATGCCGTCGACGTCGCGTGCGCCGAGGTGCTCCAGCCCGTCATCTGGTGGCAGGTCACGCAGAGCGCCGAATAGCGGTTGTCCTTGAGCAGAAACTCGCCGTAGGTATCCTTGTGCGGATCGTGACAGGTGGTGCAGTGGATCTCATCTGTGGCGCCGTAAACGAGATCGGGAGGCGGCGTCGAAGCGAGCTCCGCATTGGGCAGCGCCGCGTGATACGGGAAAGAAACCGGATGATGCCCTGAGAGATCGAGACCGAAGTTGGCGAGGCTGCCCGGCGGCAACACGTCGCCACCGCCGATGCTGATTCCTCCAGCCGGATTCACCACCGCGCCCAGGGCAATCGTGCCGTCATGGCAGCTCAGGCACAGCTTGGTCGGACCCGACGGTTGGGGAAGCGGACCTGCCTTCAACGTGAGGCTCGTGTAGACCTGGTAGGATTGCGGCTCGAGGTCCTTGTTCCAGAGGGGCGAGAGTGGCGTCGCATTGTGCGGTGTGTGGCAAAAAATGCAAATCCGCGTCTCCGTGAGCGCGCGGATCGGCCCCGGGCCCGACACCGAGAGGTTGTGTTTGGTGTTGACCATGTCCGATGCCGTCTGCGCCGCCAGGGGGGGAGCCAGTCCGCCGGCGAGAAGGCAGAGGGCAAGGACAGACGCGGTGCGAATTGGGCTGGGGCTCGGGCAGGGGCAGGGGCTCAAGCCCGGCTTATGGGCCCGGATGTGGTCAGGACGTGCCATTGGCATACTGCTCCGTGATCCGAAAGACCTGGATACGCCGATTGTAGGTATCGCAGACATACAGCTCGTCATTCCCACTGATGAAGGCTCCCGAGGGGAGCCAGAATTCGCCGAAATCGACGCCGCGCCTGCCGAGCGTCAAGAGGAAGTCTCCGCGCCGGTTGAAAAGCTGGACGTTGTCGAACAGCCCGTCGACCACATACACGACGCCGTCGCGGTCCACCGCTACCCCTTTGGGCATCGCCAGATCGCCGGAGCCGTCGCCGTGATGGCCGAACGTCCCCAGGACCTTCCCCTGTTCGTCGAAAATCTCGATTCGGAAATTGAGCGCATCGGTCACGTAGAGCTCTCCGGCAGAGGACCGGAAGATGTGCGTGGGGAAATTGAAGCGTCCCTCGGCGTCCCCTCGCTCGCCGAAAGAAAAGCTGAAATCGCCGTTCGTCGCGAATGCGTGGACCTTGTCCGCGAGTGTATCCACAACATAGAGCAACTTCGTGCGCGGGCTGTACGCGATACCGGTCGGCCGTTGCAGCCTCTCCGTGCCAGCCGCTCGGAGCGTGAAGAGTAGCGCGCCGTCGGGGCCGAAGGCGAAGACCTTGCCCGCCGAGTCGGAGAGGTACAGTTTCAACTCGTCATCGAATACCAGACCGACGGGCGAGCTGACGCGCTCCTTTTCCGACCCGGTGAGCCGAAGGTAGCGCTCTTGCGTGGGAATGTAGAGATGCACGGCGCTGCGGCCCATATCGGCAACCGCGATGCGTCCATCGTTGCCGGTGGCAATTGCGACCGGCAACACGAAGGCGTTGAGATCAGCGCTCTCGCTGCCGAAGATGATGGCTTTCAAGAGAGCACCCGACTGGGAGCGGGGCTTGAAGCCCGTCAGCGATTGGACGTATGTCACCTTGGCCTGACTCGGCTGATACGGCCATTGGAGGGCGACCTCCGGTCGCGCCGTGCGCAGCATCCACTTGGATGCGCACGCCGAGGCCAAGAGGACCAGAGCGCCGAGAAGCGCCATCCAACGTCGGTTCCTGTTCTTGGGATCAGTAGGTGTCATTGCAGCGGTGTGGATCAAAAGATTTGCCTGCGCAGCTTCAGGTAGAAGAGTTGATGGTCACGGTGCGTCGAGCCCGCAGCCGTTCCGGAGGTGTCGGACCCGTAGACGCTCGCCCCCGTGCTCAGGTCCACCTTGCCGATCTTCCACGTCGCGGATGCGTTGGCGGAATAGCCGTTGCTGTCGATCAGGCCTTGCAGGTGAGAGAAGGAGCCGCCCGCGCCCACAGACAAGTTGTGCGCCGGGAACAGCTTCTGGATGCTCCCGGCAACCGACTCCGACTCTTCGGTGAACGGCGCGGGGTTGCTCGGCGAGGTGCCCTGCGGATAGTGTCTGTTCAAGTACGCGGTCGTGGCGTACACGTTCGTCGTTGCGTTCAGAGCGGTGGAGTACTGGAGCTCCGCTCTCCAGGCCTGGTAGGGGCTGACCTGCCAATCCAATTCCTGGTACTCTCCACGCGCCCGCAGCGGTCCGCGGTGGACAATCAGGCCGGTGGTATAGGTCGTGGAATCGACGGGAATTCCCAAAAAAGTTCCGGACAACACGTGCGATCTCAATGCCAGGTAGCTGAAGTACGGCGTGAGCAAATCGTCCAGCATTTGCACGCTGGTGTTGGCGCCGAACGCGTCGGTACGCAGCGAAAAATCTCCGCCCAGCAGAGAGTAGGAGACCGCGAATGGATACACATGGGTTACATCCGGCACCAGATACTCGGGTGGCACCGAGGTTACGGTGATCGTGACGCTAGTGCCAACTTGTTTGGTTGTGTAATTGGTGCCCTCGGTTAGAAGGACCCGCACGGGTGGGGAGGGGCATTGATCAATGCTTGCAACCGGTATTGGGCAAACCAGCAGGAAGACGTCAATGCTTTGCATCTCCACGTTCTGCTGACGCAGGGTGAACGAACCCGGTACGACGGTGGTGTCCGATTCATTGACGACGGCAACTTGGCCGTGGTTGTCGGTGTCCGTGCGCGACCCGCTAATGCCCGCCAGTATCCTGCCCGACGGAATCACCTTCGTATAATTGATCGCCAGCGAGTTGGACAGGGCCGTTGTGTCGCCGCCGGAAGACGTGCGGTCGTCGTGCAGCAAGGTGTAGGTGGTATCCACACTCTGGTACAGCCGGTGGATGAGGTCGAACTGGAGATTCTTGTCTGTGTCCGACAGCTCGGTGCTCGGGGCCCCGGCGCTCGCAGTCGTCGAGTCGTTGTCTTGGTAACGGTACGAGAGATCGCTCCGGAAATTCCAGGGGAGGTAGGCGCTCAGCAGCTCGTACCAGGCGAGCTGGTCATTGTTGAACTTGAATCCTCCCGGCGCATTGGTGCTCTGATCGAATGTGTCCTTGCTCAGGGTGGAGTTCAGTTGCACGCGCTTGAGATTCACGAAGTTCCCCACCAGGTATTCATAGGAGTGGCCGTCGAGCCCCTGGGAGTTGCTGAACCAGGATGGATTGAAGGTGCCTCGGAAGGACAACTCGTTGCCGCTCTGGTATCGCTTGAAGTATTCGCCGTCCACGTAAGCCCGTTGGACGTCGGAATTGACGTCCGCCGACTCGATGGAATCCTCACCGTAACTGGCATGCATGAAGTACGGTTTCTCGCGGTAGCGGAAGGATACCCCGCGGCTCGTTTCGACGGCGTTGTGCTGCGTTGCGACTTGTTCCTTGAACAAGGGTTCGTACCGCGTCGCGTACAGGCGGAGGTTGTACGGATGCTCGGGGAGAAGAATGATCCGGGCATCGTATTCCAAGCCCGATCCGTACTGCCATCCGAGAGTCGGGGCGAAGGTGGACTCGTAGTCTTCCTGCTTCTCTGCCCCGGTAATCGAGAAGTGGTAGCGGAGAAAGCGCGGGTGATACGAATAGCCGTCCGAGTAGAAGGTCAGTTTCTCCCTGAAAAACGTGTCGCGCCATCGGACCGCGGGCCCACCGCTGCGGTTATTGTCCTGCTCGAAAGACGTGTACGTATCGACAAAAACCCCGTTGGTGAGAGGCCGCGGGATGAACTCCTGCCAGTCCGCCCCCCAGTCGGCGAAGGCGAGTGCTGGTGCGTATCCCACAGCCACACATACAGCGAGAAGGACCTTGAAGCGCAAGCCGTGCCCCCACCCTCATTTCAACAAGTACTTCTTGTTTGACATGTGCGCATCGTGGCAGGTTGTGCACTGCGCCTCGACGCCCGTGTGTGCGCTGACTTTTGCCACCAGCTGCGGGTCGTGGCAATAGAAGCAGAAGCTGTCGGATTCAGAGATCAGCAAATACCGGTACTGCGAGCTATGGGGATCATGACAAGCCGTGCAGCCGCCCGAGGCCAGCGGGCCATGAATGTACTTCTTGTCCAGCCGGATCTCATGGCACTGGAAGCACAGCTCTTCGCGCGGAACGACGAGGGCGTTGCTAGCCCCGATGAGGTGACAGGCATTGCACAACCGCGCCGCGTAGGGACCATGCGCGCGGTACCCGACCTGGCGCGACTGGCCGGCGGGCCCAGCACCCGCCGGCTGTGCTTCCAGTGCTGCAGGCAGCTGGGGAGGCGGTACGCCGTCGAACAACACGCTGAGCACTTTATAGCGGGCCGTCGCATCACACCCGATCGACAGCAGAGGCATGACAGCGACGCATGCCACGACGGCCCAGACCTTCATTGGAATGCGGAAACCGATCGCGCAAATGGCCGGCGCCTCACTGGGCCTGCGGCTTCTCCAACTCTTTCTTCCGCTGCTCTTCGATCATCTGCAAGAGTTCCGCATCAGTGGGATACTTCTTTCCTGCCTCCTGCCCGTACGCGAAGACGTTCACGCGGCGGTCTCCGAACTGGCTGGTGACCAGGACCAGGTATTCGGCTTGAAAGTTGGGTTGGACGTAGGCCTTGAAGTACTGCAGGTTGTCGTAATCGATCGACACCTTCGCGGGCAACAGCAAGCCACCGGGACTCTCACTGTTGTCCCCGAAAAACATCAGCAGGCGTCCTTGGCTGTTGAAGATCTGCACGTTGTCGAAGGCGGCGTCGACGGCGTAGAGGTGGCCCTGGCGATCGACCGCAATCCCCTTTGGTCTGGCAAAGTGGCCGGGGTTGTCTCCGGGTTTTCCAAACGCCGCCCGAAAATGTCCGTCTCTGTCGAACTTGACCACTTGAAACCTGCCGACGTCGGTGACGTAGAGGTAGCCTTCGCGATCGAACGCCAGATTGGTCGGCCGGTCGAGCCGTTCGGAAGGGTCGCCCTTCGCGCCGATAGTCTTGACCATTTCACCGCTGTGCCGATCGAAGACCTTGACCAACCCGTTGGCGATGTCGGCAACGTACAGCCGGTCTTCGAACGGCACGGCGTCTACGGGCCTCCATGCCCCCGGGGCTCCGTAAGCCGTCAGGTACTCGTCGTTCTTGTCGAAAGCGACGACCTGTCCGCGGACGGGATCTGCCACGTACTTGATTCCATCGTGATCGATGCTGATATTGATCGGCTCGGAGAGCTTGCCGGGGCCGCTGGCTCCTTTGAGAGCCCCAAAAACCTTCGCTTTCAGATCGAAAACCGCCACCGTCGAGTTGGTATCGCAGACATAGATCTTGCCGTCATGGAGTGCCACACCGTAGGGTTTGTCTACCTTCGTGTCTTGTTTCTCGCCCACGATGAACCGGTTGAACGCGGATTGTTCCTCGATATCTTTCAGCCCGCTGAAGGACGTCAGATACTGGATGCGGGGCAGCTCAGGAGGGGGCGGGAAGAATGCCGGTGGCTCCTTCTTGCGGAGGGGTGCGCTGCAACCTCCTACGAGAAGCACCAGGCCCACCCACACGGTGCCCCACAGCGCGCTGCAGCTCTGCAACTTCAGCCATTCCCATCTTTCGTCCGCGTGCGTCGGGAGCACAAGATGTGATCTGCGAGTACGCTTGAAAACCTCAACCATGCGGTCGTCTTAATCAGCGTATGGTGCAGCAGTCAAGGGCGGCCACTGAGGTGACACACGAGTGTACGAGAGGCGGAAGAGCGCAGGGTAGCAGCCGAAAAACGAGGGGGGAATGGTTGCCCATTCCCCCCTCGCACCCCACCTGAGCTCAGCAGAAATTGCGTTTACGGCATCGCCGTCGCCGGATCCGTGCCCTTGTCGTGACAAGTCAGGCACAGCCGGCTGTTGACGTCACTGCGCCACAACAAGCGTTCACCGGTGTTCCCCTTGTTGTGCACCGCGTGGCAGGTGCCACATTCCATCTGCGTGTTCCCCACCCCCAGCAGGTGATCCCGCACGGTGCCAGCGCCCCCCAGCACGGCGGTGTCCGCCGAGCGGATCTCGTTGTCCACCGCCTGCACCGCGTCGTAATTGAACCCAATGGGATGGTGGTTGCCCAGGTAATTGTCCTTGCCGATCTGATACTGCGTGCCGATCGTCGGACCGCCGCCGCTCTGCGACAGTTGAAAGGCGTTCCCGTACGAGTTCACGGCGACGCTGCCGTCATGACAGCTCAGGCACAGCAGCGAGCTGCCACCCGGCTTCATGCCGTTCTGAATGGCCTGCGACGCCTTCTTGCCGATCGTGGGTGCGCCCGGCCCGTTTTGGTACATGGTGTAGGAGGCGAAGTTCCCCGTGAGCTGATGGTTCCACAGGGGCAGGTAATCAAAGTCGTCAGGCGCCTGGATGCCGCCGCCCACGCCGGCGCCCGGACCGTTGTTGGCCGGGCTCAGCTTGTAGGTGTTGTGCGGGGCATGGCAGAAGATGCAAATGCGATTGAGCGAATCTGCCGGCATGGCGGTGTAGTTCATGCCGTTGTGCGCCGTACCCAAGTCATGAACCGTGCCGTTGATGCCGGTGCCTGCCGTGTACGTGCCCGTGAAGGCGTGCGCCGTCGACGCCAGGAGCAACCCGAGGGCCGCCACCACCAATCCGGTTGCGTAGCTTTTCATACTTCCTCCACTGATTCCGTCGGTTCGCATGTTTTCCCTCTGCCTCGTCCCGGAGGCGGCCCCTTACGGCGCGCACACCCCTGATGAACAGTTCCCGCTCAGGCAGTCTCCGTTCAGCAGGCACGACTGGCCGTTGGCGCACGTCGCGCCGCAGCTCCCGCCGCAGTCCACGTCGGTTTCCGAACCGTTCTTCACCGTATCAGAGCACGTCGCGGTCACCGTCACCGCGACGTTCGTGGTGGGGGTGCCAAACCACGCCACGCCGTCGTGCACCATCTGCCACTGGAAGTTGTACACCGTCGGAGTTCCGGTCACGCCGAGGGGTGCCGTGAGGAACGTGCAGAACGCGTAAGACGCGCCCGGCGGCACCGTGCCGGCAATGGCGATCCGGAACAAGCCCCAGTTCGTATTATCTTGCGGATTCTGGGAACCGAGATTGTACGGCGTTGGGCCCGACGTCTGCCATGTGGTGCTGCCGGTGTTGAGCATGTACGCGCAGTAGGCGAAGCTCGTGCCGCCCACCATGGGCGAAGACGGCAGCCACTCGGTCTGGCTGGGATCGAGCATGGCTTGGTCTCCTAAGACGGGGGTGATCGTCGGCGTAAAGGTGGGAGTCTCCGTCGGCGTGATCGTCGGCGTATTGGTGAAAGTACTCGTCGGCGTGTTTGTCGGGGTGCTTGTCGGAGTGCGGGTCACCATCAGCGTTGGGGTATTGGTTGGCGTCGCCGTCGGCGTGTTCGTCGGTGTCGGGGTGCTGGTCGGCGTTACCGTGGGCGTGCTCGTCACAGTCGGCGTCGGCGTGATCGTCGGTATGGTCTGGCCCGTCGCCGTAATGGTGTTGTTGAGGCTGCTCGGACCTACGGTGATCGTCGTTGGAGTCGGGAATGTATATCCGGACTTACTAGCGCTCAGTGTGTACGTGCCGGGGTTCAGAACGCCGGCCGAGAACGTCCCGTCGACCGCGCTGTACACCCTGCGGACGGAAGCCCCAGTCGTGGCATCCGCCACGGTCACGAGTGCGGACAGTAAGGCAGTTCCATCGACCCCTTTCACCGTACCGGCGATGGTGAAGTAGCTCACGGTCACCGTGCACGTTTGAATGGTTTGCTGGCCGATGGTGTCCACCGCCGTATGCGTGATCGTGTAGGAACCGGGGCCGCGGTAGGTGTGGCTGAACGTCGTGCCTTGAGCCCCGCTGCTGAGCAAACTGCCGTCGCCCCAGGTCACGGTGACTTGGCTGACGCCGTTGTCGTCGGACGAACTATCCGTGAACGAGATGGTCCAGTTCTTGTTGATCGACGTCTGCAGTGCACTACACACTCCTGCGCCCGGGGTTGGAGTGCCCGCCGGGGTCATGGCCGCGGTCGGCCCATAATCCGGCATGTACACCGACACGGACTTGGTCTCGGAGGTTGCCGCGCCGTTGCCGGTTACGGTAAGCGTAACCTCGTACTTGCCAGCGGCCGCATAAGTGTGAGACGCGCTCGCGCCCGAGCCGTGAGTGGTGCCATCACCCCAGTCCCAATCGAAGCCGCCGCACTTGCCGCCGCAGTCCGCATAGGCGTACACGGTGACAGTGAGCGTATTGGGGCTGCCGAGCGTGTAGCCGAAGTTCACGGACGTCGGCGCGTTGTTGTGGATGCCCTCGGCATAGGTCGCCAGATCAGCTTTGGACAGATACGGTGCGCCGTTTGTCGTAGCTCCTTGGCCGAGTGAGCCGCCATGGCACTGGCCGCATGCGAGATCAAGGTCTACCCACGCAGCGTTCGTGTAGGTACCGTCAGGCGATGTGTTGACCTGGGTGGTACCCATCGTCTGGTAGGTGCTGGCCGTGTTGATCCTCCAGAGGTGCATTGGTGAACCGGTTGCGGAGGACTTAGGCATATGGCAGGTCTCGCATGGGTTGCTCGGGTCGGTGCCGATGTTTTGCAGCGGAGTTCCCGCACCACCGGGGTGATTGATCTTCGACAGGTCGATCTGCGGCGCGCCGGACGCCGATGTTCCAGGGTTTGAGTGACAGGTGGTGCACTGCCTCAACAGCGGCGCGGCATCCGGATCCGTTGAATTCAGCGACCAGTGGACATCGTGGCAGGTCATGCAGTTCCCCTGGTCGGAGCTCGGGTAGGAAACGCTGGTGCAGCTAGCGCCAGTGGCGCATGACGAGCTGCCGGCGGCCTCACCCTCCCTCACGACGAAGCCGGCAGCCCCGCTGGTTGCGCTGCCGTCGCCGGGGTTCGTGCAGGCCGGATTGGTGGTGCTGTCGAGGTTTGGTATCTCGCCAGCGGCGCCGTTGCTGTAAATTGTGGTGAGGATGCTGCCACCAGCAATGCCGCTGCTGCTTCTGCAGAGCTCACCGATGAAGGTGCTGCCGTAGTTCGTCTTGGTGATGATATCCAGCGCGTTGCTGGTCGCATTGTACAGGGCGTGCGGGCTGTTCAGGAACTCATTGGAGATCGGTGCCAGGTTTTTGCTCGTCAGGGCAAAGTCGCCTGCGCTGACCGGAATGACACTCGCCGGGTTCCCCGTCGTGGGCGATGTCGCCGTACCGTGGCATTGAAAGCAGACATTATTCACATGCGAGCCGTACTCGGTCTGGTTATGGCCCGACGCGGCTCTCGGCGCGCCGCTCGTACAGGTCCCGCCGCCGCTCGCGGTGCAGTCCGCGGTTGTGACGCACGCCTTGCCGGCGTTGGCGCTGGTGGTGCCGGCACCGGCGCACACCGCCGTCGGATAGATCACCGCACCGAGGTCCTGTTGTCCGGGTGTGCCTGTTGCGTGACAGATCTCGCATTGCACGCCCTTGAGCCCCCACGGAGCGCCGACGGTGGTGAACGGTGGGGTGTCGCCGGCCAACCTGTGACCGGTGCCCACGTAGCCGGGCTTGTAGCGGTTAAAATAGCTGCGCGACTGATCCGAGTGACACTTCAAGCAGACGTTACCGGGGCTGCTGTAGAAGTTACCGCCGCCGGACGCGATGAGCGTCGTCGCGTCGAGCTTCATGATCGTCGACCCTAGCGGGGTGGTGGAGACGGCTTGAGCAGTTGCCCCCGGTTTCACGCCTCCTAGCGTCGGAAGCCAGTTGTCCCACGTCGCACCGGCTGCGAGACAGTCTCCCTGAGTAGTGATTTTGGTGAGATCGACGCAGGTGCCGGCGGTCGCGGACGTGGTGCCGCCACTACAAGCCGGTACCGTGGCGGTGGCACCGCTTGCGTCGGTGAGCGCCGCGTTGAGATAGCCCGTGACGCCGTACGTATAGGTGCACTTGCTGCTGGAGAACGCCCAGCCCAATCCGGCGTCATACGATGTCTGAGTCTGGTAGAGGACGCCGTCGGTGCCGGCAACCCATTCGCCTGATGACGCTGTGCCGCTGACATTGTGGTACGAGGGGCAGCCACCGTTGTTGGCGGTGTTGTAGCCGGTGACCGACGTCATATTCATGGTGGCGTAACAGAAGCCCAGATTGTCGGCCGACGTTCTGCCTTTGTAGCCCGTGGGAGTGATCGTGGTACGATACGGAATCGTCTCGCCCGCCTTTGAGTTCATGTACTGCCAGCCGTAGGCGACGCACAGACCGGTCGTGACCACTGTGCCGCCTTTGGAGGTACACATTGCGGCGGTGTTGTCCAAATCCACCCGCGATATGGGATTGCCTGAACCGTCCTCGCAGATGCTCGTGGACCAGGCGTGCTTGTATCCGTCGTTACCGGTTCCACCGGTGCACGCCGTCTGGCCCAGGGCTTTGATCGCCGACGTCGTGTAGACGACGCAGTCCTTGTAATTCGTTATCGAGGTGTTCACGGTCAGCACACCGGGGTTTGCGCCTTCAGGAATACCGACGCCAACGACGCAGACGCCGTCCTGGGGATTGAGGTAGACGGCTGTCATCGGTGATTTCGACCCGTCGATCATGTACATCGCTCCAGCCCGGCCCGCGTACGAAGCCATGCCCAGAAGGACTAGCGCGGCCATGAGCGGGGTTTTCACGAAAATGGTTCGTCTCTTTCCTGTCATGAACTCCTCCTGTGTACTGCCATGATTCCTAGCTCCTCATTCCGTGGCTCGTGGCTGCCTTTTGAACGGTGCTGCTTGCGAGCTGACCGGGTAAGCAAACACCCTTACCCTCCCTTCGCGCTCGCAACTTGTGTGCCGCGGATTGCAGGATTCCCACAACGCAAAAACCCGCAGCACGTCTTTTCAGTCGCTGGGTAAAAATCCGCACCCCCCACAGAAAATTCCACAGCGCGATTCCCAAAAACCGGAACTTTGTGAGTTTGCCTTTTCCGGGGGTGGGCATCGCGCCCCTGCCAGCACCCAAACACTCGCGGCGCGCATCCATTCGGTTGCGCTTGCGTACCGGAGCTTTGTCAGGCGCGGATGGTTCCGACCGCTCTACCAACGATTGTCTGCAATTCGTCGAAGTTGAAGGGTTTTTTGAGGTACCCGCAGGCACCCAGCCGGACTGCGTCGGCTGGCGAGCAATCTTCTTCGAAGGCGGTCATGACAATCACTGCGGTCGGGCCGCCGGCGTCGTTGATGTGTCTGAGAACTGATAAACCGCTCGCATCCGGCAGCCGCACGTCGAGGAACACCACTGCAGGGTGCAGTTCCCGAAACAGCGCCAAGCCTTCGGCTGCGGTCTCCGCAGTGACGACCTCATACCCGGCCGCACCCACCGTCTGTTCGATCGACCAACGAATCATCTGTTCGTCGTCTATGACCAGCACCTTGGGCATGATTACTTGTGCCGCCGCAATGATTGTGCCTTTTGCTGCGCATTACGTTTGCTGGTGATCCGCTACCGCGGGCTGCGGACCGTGCGGAAGAACACGCAACTGCGATTCGGGTCCGGCCGGCTTTGCACAACATCAACCGGCGAAGCCGAATTTCTGCATGCGATAGCGCAGTTGGTCGCGGCTGATACCGAGGAGCTGTGCCGCACGGGTTTGATTTCCGGTCGCGGTTTCCAACGCCTGCCTAACGAACTCTTTCTCTACTTCGTCCAGACGAATCCCGGTTGCGGGCAGGCAGTAGCGAACCTCGGGGTGAGTGGCATGCGAGGCCGTAATTTCCGAAGGCAGGTGCTCGGGGACAATCGTGTCGCCCTTTTCCAAGATCAAGATGCGCTCGACAAGGTTCTTCAACTCACGCACGTTTCCCGGCCAGGCGTACGCCGTCAGCATCTGCAGAGCGTCCTCCGAGATGCGCGAGAAGACCTTGTGGAACTCGCCGCTGTACTTCGTCATGTAATGCTGCAGGAGGAGCGGAATATCCTCGTGGCGCTCGCGCAGCGGTGGCAGAAGAATCGGGATGACGTTGAGCCGATAGTAAAGGTCTTCGCGGAAGTTGCCTTCTTTGACAGCCGCTTCCAGATCGCGGTTGGTGGCGGCGATGATCCGAATGTCGACGAACTGATCCGTCGTGCCTCCCAAACGCTTGAACCGCTTGCTCTCGATGACCTTGAGCAGCTTGGCTTGTGATGGGACGTGCATGTCTCCGATCTCGTCCAGGAAGAGTGTCCCGCCGTCAGGCCAACTCGAGGAGGCCCCGTTTCATTCCTTTGGCGTCGGTGAAGGCGCCCTTCTCGTGACCGAACACCTCGCTCTCGAAGAGCGCGTCCGGCATGGCGGTGCAGGACACATCGATGAAAGGCCCGTCCGCGCGTTGACTGCGAAGGTGGATGGCGCGCGCCACCAGGTCTTTGCCCGTGCCGTTCTCCCCTCGGATCAACACGGTGGCGGCATCGCTGGCGGCGACCTTGTCGATGAAGTCGAGCACTTGCCGCATCTTCAGTGACTGGCCGATGATGTTGTCCTCGGCATAGGTTCGCTTACGCTCCTCTCGCAGCTCGTCGACTTCGCGTCGCAAGTGGCTCGCTTCCAAGGCTCTGTCGACAATGACCTCGAGCTCGTCGAAGTCGAACGGCTTTTTCAAGTAGTCGTAGGCACCGAGCCGCATGGCCTCCACCGCCGTGCGGATCTCCCCGTACGCCGTCATGACGATCACGGCGCAGTCATGGCCGTCCTCTTCTTTGAGTTTCTTCAGCACCGTCAGGCCGTCCCCGTCCGGTAATCGCAGATCGAGGAAGACGATGCTCGGTGCCACCTGACCAAAGAGCGCCAAGCCTTCGGCGGCCGTCTCGGCCACTGCAACCGAGTAGCCAGCGCGGGACAACGTTTGCTCGATGGACCAGCGAATCATCCGTTCATCGTCTATGACGAGGATCTTTGCGTTTGGCATGTCGTTACGCCTTGCCGCTCTCTGCCGAACCGCGCTCCGCGGAAGGTTGATGAGCGGGCAGCTCCACTTGCACGCGGGTGCCCTGGCCGGGCGTACTGTGGAGTGCGATCACGCCGTGGTGTTGCTCGACGATCTGCTTCGCAATCGCCAGCCCCAACCCGGTCCCTTGGGCCTTTGTGCTAAAGAAGGGGTGAAAGGCTTTCGCGACCTCCTCGGCCGTCATGCCCTTCCCGTTGTCGGTGATCTCGATACGGGCAGACCGCTCGCCGCCGTGGTTACCGACGACAGCCGTGCGCAAGAAGACCTCTCCCCCGGCTGCGGTTGCCTGGATCGCATTCAGAACCAGATTGATTACAACCTGCAGGATCTGCTGCGGATCGGCGTTCACGGTCGGCGCCTCGGCGTCCGGGCGCTGTTCAAGGGTATTCTGGTTGACGACGCGCACCCGTGCTTTCCTCGCCTCGCCTTCCACCAGCGACAAACTCTGCGCGATGACGCTGTCGAGGTCAACGGGCTGGAAATGTGGCAGAGACGGCCGGGAATAGTGGAGAATGTCCTCGACCGATTTGTTCAGCCGGTTGATCAGGAGGTGGCTCTGCCGAACGACCTCGCGCCGCGGGTCATCGCCCGGAAAATCTCGGCTCAAAACGGAAAGCACGCCGCTGATCCCAGTCAGGGGATTGCGGATTTCGTGCGCAATCGCAGCGGCCATCTCGCCAATCGTCGCCAAACGGTCGGCGCGCGCCAACTGCTCGTGATGGTAGTGTTCCAGCTCTTGATGAGCGACGTCCAGTTTGGAGACCATCTCGTTGAAGTGCCGCGCTAGGCGACCGATCTCATCGCCGCGGTCTGCTTTAGCCCGCGCCCCGAGGTCGCCGCGCTCGGCTTGAGCCATCACCGCCGCGAGTCGGTCCAAGGGCTGGCCGATAAATAATGTAAAGGAGAGTGAGATGCCCCCGACAATCACCGCCAAAGCTATCACCGTCGCCCACAAGGCCGATCGTCTCAGGCCCGCAATCCGTCCCCACGTCTCATCGAGAGAGAGGCCGATCTGAAGGATGCCCAGCACCTTCTGTTCCGGCGAATGGCAGGAGTGACACGCTGGTTGGTTAAACATCGGCTGCAACAACGTGTGGGTAACGGTTCCCCCTTCAGTGGACAGGATCACCGGATCGGTTGCGCCGCGGTAACGCGGCAGTTCTGTAGCACCCACGTGATTGCCGCGTTCCGCGGGGTTGGACGAGAAGCGGATGACGCCCTCGGTGTCGAAAATCCGCACCAATTTGATGTCCGCCTTACTGCCCACCATCTCGACCAGCCTTTGGATATCCTCTCGATTGCCGATAAGCATGTTGGCGGCAACGACCGTTTTCAGGAGCGTTTGCACTGCCTCTAGGTGTTCCTGGGCGTCGAGTAGTAACTGCCGCTCTTGCATTTTGACGGTGCTCCAGGGGGCGCTTCCGAGGGCGAGGCCAACAACGAGGACAATCGAGAGGATAAGCTTGAGCCTGAGGCTACTCCCGACGAGTGCCGCGATGCCCTTGAGAAAACGCACCGGATGACGGAGGGGGAGTCGAATAAACAGCTGCACGCCCGTGCGCGGCTCAGTTCTCTCCGGACTGGCGCTTGGCGCCGTCTCGAAGTCGTGCTTGCTGCCCTGCGACTCTTTCTGGCTGCCGTGACACACCATCCTAGTGCGTTAGACCTCGGGAAGCTGTCCCTTCGCTTGCCCAATTTTCACTGCAGCCGATTCACCAAGAAGTGGGCCGGATCGCATTCCTTGGCAGCGGCACAGGGCACTGGCGATGTTTCTTCCTGTCGATGGGAATTGACTCGCGCGGTTTTCCATGTCATTGGGAACGCTCGCGGGCCGTTTTGCATGGTTTGGGAAGAACCGACAGGTGACATGGTATACCACACCCTGCAAGCGGTGGCACGGACGATGTTGTCCGCGTCAATTAACGGGCCTCGGTCGCTTGAGAGCGACCGGACTGAAAGGAGGTCGGTATTATGAGGAGTTTGGTAGTGGCAGCAGCGGGCTTGCTGGTGATTGGCGTGGGGAGCACCGTTGCTTCGGGTCAAGACGCCAAGGGGCTGTTCGAAAAGAACTGCGCAATGTGCCACGGGGCGAGCGGGAAGGGAGACGGACCCGCCGCCAAGGCGATGAAGAACAAGCCGCCTGATCTTTCCACGACGCTCAAGGCGAAGTCGGAAGCCGATGTCGTGAAGTTCATCAAAGAGGGGAAGCCGGACCTCAAGCCGCCGCATCCAAAGGCGAAGCTGACGGACGAGCAGATCGAAGCCGTGGCGAAATACGTGAAGGGGCTCTAACCGCATTGAGTGATTCTTAGATGGAAGACTGCCCGGCCTGCAAGGCGGCCTTCCACGCTTCTCCAAGCGACGGCTCCCACATGGCGGCGGGAGCCGTCGCATTTTTCCATAGATAGCCCGTTCTCTTCCACCATCCCACCCCCACGAAGGCGCGGTCTGGGGGCTGATCCGCGGCATCCACGGCGGCTCCGGACACCCGGGACTGGAAAGTGTCAATATTATACATAACTACAGAATTATGTATTGACAAGTGACTACATAATCGAGTAACTGGGAACTTCAGCTAGGGGTGACCGTGCGCCGCGGTGGGGCGGCGGCGCCCCGCAACGCAGGAGAAACTCCGATGCTCGACAACCCTGACCGACGGCTACGCGTTCTGCGTCATCTCGGCGGCAATGCCGACGTGGTCAAGCGGGTGGAGCGACTGCAGCAACTGTACGAAGACGCCGTGGCCGCAAGCGGAGCGCAATCGGAACTCGTCCTCAGCCTGTCGCACGAGCTGCGGACGCCGCTGCACGTCATCCTGGGGTATTGCGACATGTTGCTCGACGAGGAGCACGGCGGCACGGCGCAAGAGCGCCGGCACATGAGCGCGCGGATTCACGAGGCCGCCCACGAGCTGTTGCGCTTGGTCGACAGCATCCTCGAGCTTGGGAAGCTTGAGGCGGGTAGGATGCCGGTTTCGGCTGCGCCGGTGCCGCTCGGTCGATTTGTCGAGCAGCTCCGCCGCCGGCCCCGCCTGCCGCTGGCTCCCAGGACGACGTTGCGCTGGGAGGTGCCGGCGGTTCTGCCGGTGATTCATACGGATGCGGCAAAGCTGAGCACGATCCTCGACAATCTGATCAACAACGCGATCAAGTTCACCGCGCAGGGCTCGATCATGGTGCGGGTGCATGATCGAGCGCAGAACGGGAGCGTCGAGTTCCGCGTCGCCGACACGGGGGCGGGTATTGCCACGCATCAACTGGCACACATCTTCGAGCCCTTTCATCAAGCCGGGCCGTGCCGCCACGCCGCGGGCGGCGTCGGCCTCGGCCTGGCGATCGTGCGGCGCTACGTCCACCTGCTGGGCGGCGAGACCTGCGTCGAATCAACCCTCGGCCGCGGGACGACGTTCACCGTTACGCTTCCCTATCAGGCGGGCGAGCAGGTCAGCAGCTGAGGCGGCTTTGCCCAAGAAAGCGGGCTGAGGGCAGCCCGGCTCCAGAAAGAGCACGAATTCTGGAGTCGGCGTGCCCTCACGCCGCGCCGCGTAGGCTGTTTTTCTGGGGTTCTCCGGGCGGGGCGCTCGCCGCTAGCCTTGAAGCGGTTCTCCCGGTACAAATTGAGGCAGATGCCCGGCAACGACTCGATAGCGCGCGTCGCCTGCGATTCCTTGGTGGCATTGCGCAGCGCCACCCAGGACGGCAGCGTCCTCTTTGCGAAAAACAGCGACCGGCCCGCACAAGAATGCCAGCCGCTCGTGCAGGCCGCGCGGCAGAACTATGCGCACGGGACGCGCGTGCGCTGCACATACATCGACATCCCGCAGGTGGCAGAGACGCCGCGGCTGATCGGCTCCCGCCCATTTTGGACCTGGGGGTTTGAGCATGGGCTCAACGAGTACGGCGTCGCCATCGGCAATCACACGGTGTTCACGAAAGATGCGCTCGACGGCAAGGGCTTGATTGGGATGGATTTGGTGCGCTTGGGGCTCGAGCGCGGCCGCAGCGCCGCAGAGTCACTCGAAGTGATGACCGGTTTAATCGAGCGGTACGGGCAAGGCGGATCCGGCTATTGCGACAAAGACTGGCCGTACCACAACTCGTTCCTGGTTGCCGATCGCCATGCGGCGTTCATTCTCGAAACCTCCGACCGCCAGTGGGCGACGCGCCGGATCGCCGCGGTCGGCAGTCTGTCGAATCACCTGACGATCGGCAGTGATTGGGATGGCTTGTCCGCTGACGCCATCGAGCATGCGATCGCGCACGGGTGGTGGAGTGAGGCGTGCGAGGAGCGCTTCGACTTCGCCGCGGCGTATCGCGACACGAGCGTCGTGCCGGAGGTCGTCTCCAGCGGCCGGCACCAGCGGACCTGTGCGTTGCTGGAAGAGGGCAACGGTACGATCGATGTCGACTCGCTCAAGCGCGCCCTGCGGGACCATTATGGTCAGGCCGGGCCACGTTCCGACCTGGCTCCGGATGACCCGCAGCACTTCAGCGTGTGCATGCACGCCGAACCGGTGGGTACGACTACGGCCAGCATGATTGCCCACATTCCCGGCGACCCCGACGACGCGCTCGTCTATTGGGCCAGTCTGGGCTCGCCGTGCATCGGCGCGTTCGTCCCTTTGTACATCGACGGGGATATCCCCGAGGCGTTGACTCGAGGCGGAGAGCAGCCCTCCGAAGATTCCCTCTGGTGGCAGTCTCGGCAACTGTTGACCCAGGTGGAACGGGCTGGGCCTGACGCAGGGGCGCTGGTGCGTCGCGTCCTAGGTCAGTTCGAATTAGATATGGCGCGCCACATGCGCGAGGGAAGGTTGGGGCAGCGCGGCGCCACGGAGCGCACGGCCTTCATGCGGGCGGTTGTCGACGCACTCGAACGGCGCCTGCGCGCGCTGATCACAGAAACCGCGGAGCTACCGAGAGTGCAGGTAGCAAACAGTGCGTGAGATCATCGCTGATATCTGGACCTGGCCCTGGTTCTCACAGCGGCACGGGTACAATTTCAACGGTTTCTTCGTCCGTCACGCCGCGGGAAATCTCTGTGTCGATCCGGTCGAGCCTGACGCCGAGACGCTGGTGGAGATCGAACGGCTGGGCGTCGCCCGCGTGATCCTCACGAACCGCAATCACGTGCGTGCCGCGAACGTGGTGCGGGCGCGGACTGGCGCGCGCACGGCCATCCATGCGGATGACGCCGGGTACGCCCGCGGGCAAGGGGCGGAGGTGGACGACGAGTTGCGGCACGCTGAGCATATCGGGCCATTCATTACGATCTGTGTGCCCGGTAAATCACCCGGTGAGGTGGCGTTGCATTGGCCTGAGCGGCGCCTCCTGATCGTCGGGGACGCGGTGATCGGCATGCCTGCGGGTCGGTGCGGGTTGTTGTCCGAGAGAGTGATCGACAACCCCATGCGGCTGCGGGCCAGCGTGGCGGGGTTGCTCGATGTGGACTTCGACACGCTGCTGGTCGGCGACGGCGAGCCGATTTTGCACGGGGCGAAGGACCGCATCGCCGAGTTGGTGGCGAGCTTCCTGGGTGCGTGAGCGCGGCGCAGGTGGCCGCAGAGGCAGAAGATATTGCGCACTTTGGCCCTCTGCGCAACAACGAGTGGCCCGACTATAGGCTCGACTCCGCGTTGGGGCACTTGTCTGTTCGGTGCTGCGCCACCGGCTCCGTTGGCTTGCAAGCGAAGATGCGCGATACTGCAGGTATGGACTTCAACAGGGTCCTCGAGACGATTACCCGGGAGTTCGCTCTTGCCGGCATCGAGCACGCACTGATCGGAGCTTTCGCGATGGCGGCCCTCGGCGTACCGCGAGCCACGGGAGACATCGACTTTCTCGTCGCCGGGGAGCGGTGTGACGACGTCGATCGGATCATGACCTCGCTCGGGTATCGAGCCTTGCACCGTTCTGCCGACGCCGCCAACTACACGTCGCAATCATTGGCGGGCGGCCGCGTCGATTATTTGTTTGGGCGCCGGCCGCACAGCCGTGCCATGCTCGCTCGAGCAAAGCCGAGGTCATCGTTGCGCACCCACGTAACGGTCAAAGTGGTCGAAGCGGAAGACCTCATCGGCCTGAAGGTCCAATCCTCCACGAACAACCCGAAGCGGGCGCTGCTCGACATGGCCGACATCCAAAGATTGCTGGAGAACCAGCCGGGGCTCGACCTCGACCGCGTGCGCGAGTATTTTCGGATTTTCGAGCGTGAGCCCGAGCTCGATCAGGTGCTGGCTCGGATCAAGCGATGAGCCGCGACGACCTGCAAGACTTCCGAGACGAAGGTCTCGGGTCCGAGCGCATCGCGAATCTCGCTGCGTCCGAGGCCAGCGTTCGCGTCTGGGAGCGCGACCACCCGTGGTCGTTGGACGATTTCCTGGACTTCTTGCAGTCCTTCCAGGAGATCTTCGGGCCCTTCCCTGCCCGCGAGGATGTGGGCGCGGGTAAGGACTTCCGTCTTTGACAGCGCGAGACCGCAGGGGAGAAAGGCGGCCCTGCCCGCCAGACGATCCCCGATTTGAGTGGCGGCGGGCTGCGGCGCAGTGCCGGTGACGGGGACCGTCTCCTCTCAAAGGGGGAAGTCGCTGTTGGGTCGCCGCATTGTTTTCGGATTGAGGTTACGAGCACGAATCCCGCCGTGCAGCGCTGCCCGACTCCTCGACCGGAATGCCGTGCACCGCCGCAGGGTTGGTGAAGAAGAGTTCCTGCATCACGGCCCCCGCCGCGTCGAAGTCGTGGTGCAGCGTCGAGTAACGGTCGGCGACCAGTTCGGCCAGTGCGTCGGCAACGCCGAGACGTGCGGAGACGTATTTCGCGGCGATCATCTCCACAAACCGTGCGTCGGTGAACCCGCAGGCGATGGACTGCAAAGGCCCCATGCTGATCTGGTCGCGCACCATGCGCGCCATCGTGTGGCGGCGGAAATAGTGCCACCACGGCCCGGCGGAGACGTTGCCGACCTGCTTGGCCGCATTGGCCATGTCGTTGTAGAGCATCTCGTGCGCGCAGAGGTATTCGAAGTGGATGTGCGGGTAACGGATCCACACCGCGTACTCGTCCTGCGGCAAGTTCGGGACGTATTCCGGCAGCGACTGGATTTCCCGAGCCCAGTCCATGAAGTGCCGTGCGCCGCTGCAGAGCTGCAGGCACACGCCAACGCGCGCACCGGCGTCCCGGCGTTCCTTGCCGATGTCGTTGAGCGCCTCCAGCATCGCCTCCGCGACGCAGGCGATCACTTGCTGTCGGTTCGCTCCGTCCAACTGCGTGCGATGATGCGTGATGGCCCAGTCCACGGTCGCTTTCGAATAGGGCCGGCTGAACCGCCAATCGTGCGCCTGAAAGCCGTCGACGTAGAGAATGCGGCTGTGCGGGTTGCTCTTCGGGCTACGCAGAATGCTCCAGAAGAACGCGCGCGTCGCATCTTGGAGCGTCGCCACGTTGCTGATGTCGCGCTCGAAATATTCCTCCAGGTGAATGATGTATTGCTCCGCCTCGAACTTGTGGCCCTGCGTGAACAGCCCGAAATCGGTGGCGCGCTCGGGCCAGATCAGCCCGTTGAAATCGAACATGTTCCACGCCTCCGGATGCGTGCAATACGAGAGATCAACATCCCTGGGCCGCACCGGCGGCGTCAGCGGTACCTTGTCGCGGTTCTCGATGCTTGTCACGTAGGCGCGCACATTGTGGCTCTTGAGCACTGCGGCAGCGAACTGCGGATCGTGGCGCTCGGCAGCGACCGCAGCGGCGACGGTGTCGAAATGCTTCGGGTCGAGGGGATCGATGTTCTGCGGCATGCCACGATAGAGCCGGAACATGTAGCGGAGCCATTGTGCGTATTCGGAATACCGGCTGTCGCGCAACTGCGTCATCAGCAGCACGCCAGCGGCGCGACGTTCCTCGTCGGTGTTCGTCCCGATAGTCTCGATCGCCTCGCTGAGGCGGTTGCCCGCGCCTTCGACGATCTGCGCGAACCACGAGTAGAACAGCCCATGGGTGGCGTCGGTCATCGTGCGGCGCGCCAGGCGTCCTTGCCGGAGTCCTGCCTCGACAACGCTGCGCGGCGGCTTATTGACCGACGCCTGAGTGCCGGCGAGATTGCCGGCCGCCAGCGCTGCCGTGAAGCCGGTGAGGTCATCCTGGACATGCGTGTGGGCGTCAATGACCGGCGTGGCCATCGCCAAGTCGTACAGTTTTTCGCGGATCTCGCTGACATTCATGGTTCACTCACTCGATCGATTCCAGCAGGACGCTGTACGGTGGGATGCCGACGGCTCCGCCGACGTGACGGATACACGCCGCCGCGGCGGCAGCAGCGACACCCGCGGCAGCCACGTCGCTCAAGCCGTGCGCCAGACCGGCGATGAACCCCGCATCGAAACAGTCGCCGGCACCAGTGGTATCTACGATTTCAGTTGCCACCGATGGCACGCGGATCGTTTCCGTTGCAGTTGCCACCAGGCTGCCTTCTTGGCCGAGCTTCAACACGACCCGATCGGCGCCCTTTGTGCGCAGGGTCCGCGCGAGATCCTCAGGCTGCAGGCCCGGGTAGATGTGCAGCATGTCGTCGTAGCTCGGCAGCACCACGTCGCAGAAGGGGAGCGCCGCTTCGAGAATGTCTCGGTTCGGGCCGAGTCCGTAGCAGGCATCGAGCAGCGTGACGATGCCGCGCTGCCGGGCTGCCGCGAGCAGTGCCGGAGCGGTGGGAGCGTCCAGCATCGGGAGCACGAACATATCTTGGTAAAGTAGAAACTCACAGTCATAGAGCGTGGTCAAGTCCAGATCCTTTTCGGAGAACGTCAGATTGCAGCCGGGTGTGTGGATGAACGAGCGCTCGCCATCGGCATGCACGCCGACGAAGGTGAACGGCGTCGTTTCGTTCGCCGACACGCGGATCTGTGACACATCGACGCCGGTTTTGCCGAGCTCCTGAAGTAGGAACGTGCCATTCAGATCGCCGCCCACCTTTGCACAGATCGCCGTGGACACGCCGAGCTGCGCGAGCGCCGCGCTGGTGTTGGCGGCGCCACCGCCGGGCAGGAACGTGATGGACTTGGTATTGATCTGCGGGTTGATCTTCGGGATTGGGTACTGCGGCAGCGGACCGCTCAACGCGTCCACCACGAGCACGCCGATGCAGCGAACAGTGACGATGGGAAGTCCTCCGCCGGCAGCGGCCGGTTACTGCGCCTTGCCCGCGGCGCCGGTGAGCGTGATCCATCGGGCAACGACCGTCGCAATCGCGGGCTTGGTTGCGCCCAGAACCGTGGGCAGCCAGCCGCTCTTGCCGCCCGCGTGCTGTTCGGCATACGTGTCGCGGAAGGCTTTGCAGAGCTCGCTGGCCACGTTGACCTTCGCCATGCCCAGCGCCACCGCTTTACGCAGGTATTCCGGCTGCGTGCCGGAGCCGCCGTGGAGGACCAAGGGCACGCCAACCGCCCGGCGAATTGATTCCAAGCGCTCGAAGTCGAAGACCGGCAGCGTCGTGTAGATCCCGTGGGCGTTGCCGATGGAAACCGCCAGCGCATCGACGCCGGTGATATCGACGTAGCGGGCGGCTTCGGCCGGATCCGTGAGCGTTGAGCGCTGGCCGCCCTCGGTGCTTGAGCCCTCGGCTTTGCCGACGCAGCCAATCTCAGCTTCCACGCTCACGCCGCGCGGCCGCGCCTGTGCGACGACGTCTCTGAGCGCTGCGGCGTTCTCTTCAAAAGACCGTGTGGAGTAATCGAGCATGACGGAGGTATAGCCGGCTTCCAGGCAGGCGGTGACGAGCTGCGGCGAGTCGCCGTGATCGAGGTGCAATGCGGCGGGCACGTTGTATTTGTCGGCGATCGCTCGCGAGATGCGGGCCAGCGTGTCCGGGGAATTCAGCGCGAACTCTCCCGGACCGCTCATCAAGATCACCGGCGCCTGTAGATCGGTGGCAACTTGAAGAATCGTCTCCGTCACCTCCGCGTTCCAGGCGCAGAATGCCGGGACGGCGTAGCCGTTGTGCCACGCCGGTTGCAGCAGTTCGTGCGCCGGTAAGAACTTCATGCTTCGTGAGAATGCCGAAAGCCTCGGCGGACTGCAACGCGTTGCGTGTCATACCCGAGATCCGGTGTGGAGGAACGACCCGGTATGGGGCTCCGGGAGGCGGCACGGCCCGGCCAAGCCGAACCGTGCCGCCATTTGAAGAGAGAGAAGTTTACGACGCCGCGGCTTCGGGTTGCGGGCTCGGGCTCACCGCCGGCGGGGGAGTTGGCGCCGGGGCGGGCGCCGCTTTGTGATTTCTCCCATTGCTGCGCGCCGGCCGATCGAAGAGTGTGGCGTACAGCGTCGGTGCGCCGTCGTCGGCCGCCGCCCGGGCACCGCGCTTGAGCGCTCCGAGCGCCGCGTCCCAGGTTGGTGCGACGGCGTCACGACTGGAGCGGGCGTCGCGTGCCGCGGTGCCCAACGCCTCGATCCGCGCCAGCGCCTGCTCCATGCCGCGCGTCAGCTTCTCGGTGCCCTGTATCGCTTGCAGCGTCAGTTTGCCGAGCATCTTGCTGCGCCGGATCGCGGCGACCAGCTCCGGCAGTGCCTTCGCCGCATCGGCGGGCGGCGTGTGCATGAGCGCTCCCATGCTCGGCGCCCCGAACGCCGCAAAGGGATTTCGCAGCGGCTGCCCGTCCGCCACGAGGGCGCGCGCCAGCGCGTCGACCACCGCCCGCTGGTCAAGGCGAAACTGCGCTTGGACCTTTGCCAGCTCCGCTTCAACCTCCTGCACCTTGGCGTGTGCGTCGGCGTAGCGGTGCTGCACGTGCTCGAACGCCGCCAGGCGATCCTTGATGAGCCGCGTATCCCCCGTGCGCGCCGCGGCCAGAATGGCCGCGCCCGCTTTGAGTTGCGGGCCGGCCGACTTCCCTATACTTATCGCTGACATACCGCCTCCTTTCGGGGCCTCTCACCTGCAAGTCTGTTGCCATGCATAGGTTCAGTGAAATACCAATGCCCACGTTCATCAGAGGCGCCGACTGGCATATTGTGAACACATGCCCCTGTCACAAGAGTGGCACGGGACGCAGTGACACAAGCGGCGGATATAATGATGTGGAATTATCTCAATTCGAAATGCTTTCGGTTGGTAGTCGACAGTCGATAGGCCTGGCCAAGCCGGTCGCAATGAAGTCGCCGGCGAACCTCACGGCTGATGAGCAGAAACAGCTATCGACTATGAACTGAAGATGTCGTCGGCCTCTTTGTTGAGGCGCTTCGCCCGGCGGTTGAGTGATTCGCACGTTGCGGTACGCCGCCGAACGCGTGTGGGGAGACCAACACGCCGGTGTCAACGCGCTGGCCCCAGAGGTGAACAACGGTGGCCCAACTCCTTGACTTCCGCACGGATTGTGAATTAGCGTCCGGCCATGCGGTGGGGTGCCAGGGCGCGCGAAGTCGCGACGTTCGCTGATTTCTATTCGAAACCGGAATCGTAGTTAGGCCGATGAAAGTCACTCAGACTCCAGGGGCGCCCGGTACGGCTCGTGCGCGTTGCATGCTCTGCCTTGAACTTCGCGTCCTTTGTGATTCACACATTGTGCCGGAGTTTATGTACAAGCCGCTCTACGACGGAAGGCATCGGATGAGGGTCGTCTCAGCGGAAGACGGTCGGCCAAAGCGGGAGAAGCCACTTCAGCTCGGTCTTAGAGAAAAACTCCTATGTTCTAAGTGCGAGCAATATATCAACTCGTCATACGAGAAACCGAACGTCAAAGTCTGGAGGGGATTCGTCGAGCAGAGGCCCGTGCAGGGGATCTCGGTCAGTCCACTGCGAGGCGACGATGGAAGTTGGGGTGTACACATTCAAGGGTTCGACTACGCGAGTTTCAAGTTGCTGCTGCTGTCGGTGCTTTGGCGTGCTGCCGCAGCGAAGCGTACGTACTACGATGAGGTGGTTTTGGGACCCCACGAGGAACGGCTTCGGCTCATGCTTCGAGACAAGGCCCCCGGTTCCCAGGCCGACTACCCATGCCTTCTCTACGTATTCACTGAGCCGAACTTCGGACTCATGGCGCGCCCCGCGCGCACCAGGCTGGAAGGGCACGCTTCCTATCAATTCCTGCTGCCAGGTGTCGTGCTTTGGTTCGTCATTGCGGACAGAAGGCGTCCTTGCTCCCTGGCGAAGTCTGCGCCGCGCGAAGACGGCTCCTTGGTCGCGCCCTTCATTCAACCTGATGAAGTGCCATCGGTGAAGCATGCGGCGCGTTGCGTTCAGAAACTTGCGGCCATCGAGAGATCGGCACGGCCTAACCTAGGCCTCTAGTCGACGCGCAATAGGACGCGCGCGGCTGATGCCTGAACCGTTAGATCGGAGTGGTGCACAGATGTCTGGAACGCAGCAAAAATGGGCTGACGACCTCGTTTACGTCCCGGACCACGAGTTCGATTCCGCCCGAGACTTGGTGAAGCACCTACTGAATGCGACTGAGTACCAAGTTCACTCTATGGGTGATGCATTCGCGTGGGGGCGTAGCGGCTATCTTTTCCGTGGACAGCACGACGGCTCGAAGTCGCTCCTCCCGACGGCACACAGGTCGGGCGTCATGGAGGCGTATTCACCGCAACCATTGGGAGAGTTTCCGGGCGATGACCCGGGGGATCGCCGAAGATACATCGGCAACCGCTGCTGGGAGGAGGTGTACGGGGTTCGGCGTTTCCTCGAAGAAGCTGATCGGGCTGGATTGCCGACTCCGCTCGACTACCACCACTTTCGAGCGCATTCGGAACACATCCACAAGCTGTGGAACACCTCGGACGAGTCGTACAAGCTTCCATTTCCCGACGAAAAGCTCTGGCCTGCATTTTCACTCGCTCAGCACCACGGCGTTCCGACCCGCTTCCTGGACTGGACAGAATCCCCGCTGGTCGCGGCGTACTTCGCTGCGGAGAAGATCGTGTTCGGAACAGAAGCGGCACCGGAGAGAATTTCTGTGATCGAATTGCATACTTCCTCCATCGAGAAGGATGCTGTCCGTATCGTACTGGCACCGCGTTTTGCGAACAGCTTCCTTCGGGCGCAGCAGGGGCTGTTCACGCTAGTCTTGGACGCCAACGAGTTCTTCTTCAACAACGGTCGGTGGCCAACCTTGCATGATAAGTTGATTGGATTAGGACGGCCACCGAGGTTGGGGCGGCTCTCAGTTCCAGCGACGGAGGCAGAGGCGCTTCTTCGAGAGCTCTACAAGTTCGGTGTAACGAGGCACCGCGTGATGCCCAGCCTGCAGAACGCAGCAGCCGAAGTTCTGTACAAGGCTCGGCTCTTCAGCAGCTCGGGGAACCGGTCATCGACAGACGCAGAAGGCAAGCAGTGACCCATGGACGTCTTGGCGAGCGACGGATCTAACCCTACGGCTCCTGGCGACGGCGGGGAGCTTGGTGTGTGAGCGGTCGTGATCCTGTTGGCACTCATTGCCGCTTCGCCGCGCGCGCCTGAGCGGCGGCGTTAGGGTACGCGTGGCATCCTACGAACGCACCGCGGCCGTGGTCTCCCACGGCATCATGAAGCAACAGGCGGAGGGGCGCGTAAATGGGGACCAGAGTTGGCCGCGCGGGTGGTGGCATTGGCGCTGCACGCTCGCGGGGTTTGACGTTTCCGTTGGTACGGATAAATAGGTTAGTAGGTAGTTGACCTTGTGGAGGGGTGCTTGTGGCAGGAGATCACATTGACGCAATTCACAAGAGACAGCCATTTCGTTCCCCAGGGATACCTGCGGCGCTGGAGCGATGATTGTACCCAGGTCTACGGCTATCGGACGCTTGTGCTGGACGCGCGAGTACCGGAGTGGACGCTCAGCCCCATCCGTGGCGTCGCTTACCATCGGGATCTCTACACTACCTTCGTCGATGGTGAGGAAGTCGACGATTTCGAAAAATGGATCAAGACGGAGTTTGAGGATCCGGGGTTTGAAGCTTTGGAAAAGGCGGTCTCGAATACTCCGCTCGATCGGTCCGACTGGGACCGGCTTGCGTTGTTCGCGGCGGCTCAGGATCTGCGAACGCCCGCGAGTTACCTGCAGCTGAAGGGATGGTGCGAGAAGGAACTGCCCAGCATTATAGATCAAAGCGTTCGCCAGTCGGTTCGTCGCCTGGAAGAAGCCTACACGCAGGGCGTCAAACCCCCGGTCAGTAATACGCCCGATCCTCTGCGGAACTTGTTCAGAGTGCGTATCGATGCGGGCGATAATTCGCCAGACGCACAACCGTCGATCCGTGCAGAAGTAATCGTCGGCCGTGGCTATTGGGTGGCTAACATGCGGCGCATCTTGACCGGGCCGGCGCAGGTCGCGCGCCAACACAAGTGGGGTATCGCAGAACCTGCCGGCACGGTCGAGTGGATCACCAGTGATCATCCTGTACTCAGACTGAATTACTACTACGAACAGGCGACCTACGACTTCAAGGGCGGGTGGGGCAGTAAAGGGACTGATCTCATCTTTCCTCTCTCTCCTCGGCATCTTCTTTACACCCAAGTCGGCGCTGATGTGCCAGATCGCTTCACGTTTTCCGAACAACTGACTGAGGTGATCCAGCGCTTTCTGGCGGAGAGAGCGCATCGTTGGATCTTCGCGCGAACACCAACCGACATGGCGGCTCGGTTTCGGCCCCGACGAATTGACCCCGCCACGGTGCAGGCGGAGAAGGCCGCCTGGGACCGATGGCACGACGAGCAACGAAGAGCGGAACTTCCCGACTAGGCGGAGGTAACGTGAGCGGTGTCCGTCTAACCCGCCGATCAGGCGACGGCGAAAAGCACGCCGCGCCTGATCGGCACGACGTTCGGCCCGCATGATGTTGGAGACATGAATCTCACGAATCGAAATCACTCGAATCCGTGCTTCTGGACGGCCCTCTGGAATCGCAGCTACCTCGCGAATGCGGTTTCGGGCTGCCTCGCAGCCCCTGCGAGGGAACAGATGGTTTACTCCTTAAACGTCCGAGCGGACAAGATACTCGAAACATGCGTTGAGGATGTCCATTACGATAAGGGTATCGGAATCGCCAAGATAACCCCCGATGCCATGAAGCGATTCTGCAAGAGGTTCTTCCCGCAAAAATACGACACGTTCGTGAAAGAGGTGGAGAGCCATCCTGAGACGCTTTTGATGCCATTCGAGCAGGTACTCGACTCACTCGAAAAGACGCCAGCCTACCAGACGCTGGTGGCCGTGGCGGCGAAGGAGACCATCGAGAGTCGAGACGAGCTTGTACACCTATCAGCATTTATCACGTTCCAGCACTCGAGAAGTCACGGGCTCCTGCGGTCCACTCTTGAACGTACCAGGGCGGCAGGCATGGAGCCGTTCGAGTATTTCTGGGTTTTCGAGCAACTCATGAGGCACCCAGAGTCTCTCTTCATATTTGTCGAGCCTCTGATTACGTCACAATGGGTTGTGTATCGCACGGCTGATCACGCCTTTCCGCTCCCCGACACACCCGTACTCATCAGACCGGCAAGCGTGATGGTCGCGCTTTCGCCTCGCCTGCTCGCAGAGATCCGGCTAGACACATATCGGCCCGACGCGTCTTGGATCATCAAGTCTGGAATTCCGAACTCCAAATTCCGGGAGTACCGCCGCCGCGCAATCGGCAGCACCTTCAAGGAGCTGATTTTTGCTGATCGTGCTCTTCTTGAGGAATGGCAAGCCACGCCGGAGTTTAGGCGTCAGGTCAAATTGGTAAGGAATGCCGGGTCATATTCGTCATTGCTACAGAATGCTTTGCAGCGATCACTATCGCCGGACCCGGCGGTCTTGACGAGCCTTTCCCAGTTGAGCTGATTCGGGTGACGCGCGGATGAACCGCTCGGACGCAGCGGATGAAGCAGAGGGGATTCATAACGAGACGGTGCCCGCGGGGTTTCGTCGTAGCACCGCAAGCGCGGCGGCTTGAGCGAGGCCAAAATGGTTGAATGGTTCCGACGGTTCGGGGACATCCCAGGACTCAGTTTCGAGGGCAGCACGAGTGTGGACCGCAGCAAGCTTCCGGGATACGACGCCGTACCCGAACTCAGCGTCTACGAGTTCGAGGGAAAGCAGCGCGAGTGGCTCTGGTGGCCGGCGGACGGCGGAGTGTCATCGGCGTCACCGGCCCATCACAGAGCCTTCGGTGATCCTGCGGAGGGCGTGCCCACCGCCGAGCTGCTGCAGAACCTCCATGAGGGGCTTGAGCTACCTGGCGAGCCCAGCGACTACCACTTCCTCATCCAGGGATGCATGAGTGAACTTTGGAACCGTCGGCGCAAGGAGCCCGAGGTCCTTGAGCATGTGGAGAAGCTAGCTTGGCTGGATCTTCAGCTGATCGAGGCGCGTCCCGACGCAGCCATGTACAAGTTCAGCGGGGAGTTCAAGTCCTTTAGCGTGGGCGCCTTCTCGATTCTGATCGACTTGTATGAGCGAGAGGGCTTCCTGCACGAAGCACTCGACGTAGCTGAGCGGGCCGCCCGCTACGGGCAGGGGGACGAGGCTCGGCATCGTCTCCTAAAGCGAATAGCCGCAGTGGAGAACGAGCACAGTGCGTGAATCCGACGATGTCCCGCTGTGGTGCACACTTCCCTCGTGCTCCTTCCTTGAGTACGCTTTCGTGCGCTGGGTCCTGGCCCCAGCGACGCGCGCCGAGATCGCTTCTCACACCGTTCCCCAGGCCGAGGTGGAGATCGATGGACGCCACTACCGCGTGGACTATGAGATTCAGGGGAAGGAGCGGATCTTTGCGGTCGAGTTGGATGGATTCGAGTTCCACGGCAGTCGTCAGGCGTTCAGCTACGATCGGCTACGGCAAAACGACCTACATGCCACGGGAAGAGTGGTCGTGCGATTCTCGTACGATTCGATTCGCTCGGACACGGCGCGGTGCGTCGCCCAACTCCAGGCGGTCCTTCGGTTGGACCCCCTGCTCGACGAGCTGCTGGTGCCCGCTCCGGTGGTCGAGCCACCTGACATGGACCCCGACCCCTTGGCATCCCTCCGGCCATCGCCGGCGGCGGCCAAACGGATGAAACTCACCGAAGGAGTTGATGCCGTGAACCCTTACTACGACGCGGTTTCGGAAAAGCTTAATCTCCGGACCCTTCGCCAGTGTCAGTCCGACGCGTTCGCTGCTCTTACGAACTACTACAGGTCGGGTGGAAGAAGAGCGGCCTGCGTCATGTCGGTGGGTGCCGGCAAGACGGCGCTCGGCGTCCTGTCGTGCCTCGCTTTTGCGAAACGCAGAGCAATGGTTGTCACCCCGGGCAGTGTGATCCGCGGGACCTTCGCTCGGGCCTTTGATCACGAGGCCCTCCGAAATGTCCTCTACGGGCTCCCTGGAGGCCCACTAATCCCCGGCTCTCCGCCGCCTGAGGTGATCACCCTCGATCGCGAGGAGGGTGCCATCAAGAACGTCACCCGGCAGCAATTGGTCGATGCGGATGTGATCCTCACCAACTTCCATTCGCTCGGCACTGGCGATGATCCGGACGATCTTCTCGCAAAGCTCGAAGCTGGTGACATCGACTACATCGTGGTCGACGAAGCTCATATCGCTGCTGCCGAGTCATACCAGCGGACGTTCAGGCACTTCACCGACGCGCGGACACTGCTGATGTCGGCGTGCTTCCAGCGGCTGGACGGCAAGCCGATCGACGCCGATGTAGTCTACCGTTACCGGCTTATCGACTCCATCGCGGATGGCAACGCCAAGAACCTCCGGGTCCGGCGCTTCGCGCCAAATCCCGATCAGACCACCTACGAGATCGTCTGGCCTGATGGCACCAGAGAGGAAATCGTCGGGAGGCAGGCCGTCCTCGACATGATCAAGGATGAGCGCAAGTTGGCCCGCATCACAGCCAAGTCGAATGAGCCGATTCGCCAGATCATGCGCGCGGTGAAAGCCGCCCTGGATCATCAGGTCGAGCTGCTCCACCCCGTCAAGCCGAGGGTTCTCCTCTCGGCCCTGGGCGAGCGACACGCTGAACAGATCGCCCGCATCGCAGAAGAGCATGGCATCCCGTGCGCTTACGTGCACCATTCGATGACGGAGTCGCGCATCAAGTCCATCCGTTCTCGTTTCGAGACGGATTCGAGCGATCTTCAGGGGCTTGTGCAGCTCAAGATGCTGGGGCAGGGATATGACTTCCCGCCCATCACGGTCGTGGTCCCTATGCGCCCATACGGCAGCTTCGCGGAGTTCTATCAGTTTGTAGGACGAGGAATCCGGGTGATCACGCATCCGGCACTCGCCGGTCGCGTGGGCCCCGGGGAGCAGTTCCTCGATGTGATCTACCACGCGGAACTCGGATTGGATGCTCATATTGACACCATCTGCCAGGAGAACGACATGGACCCTGTCACCGTTCGTGAGATCCAGCCCGACTGGAAGACCGCTCCAGTCGAGCTGGACGCGCCCGGAAGTGGTGGCGCCGAGACGGCTGGTCGACCCGAGGCATTCGTGTTGTTCGAGCGAGGGGCGATCGAGAGCCGCATCCTCCACGATCAAGAAAGGGTGGAGCGCCGCCGCGAGGAGCGGGAGCTGGAAGCGCTGGCGCAGCGCTACGCTCGGTACGCGCAGTCGAGCCCAAACCCGCTCACCTTCGAGCAATATATGGAGGTGGTCAAGTCGCTCAATGAAGAATGAACCTCGGTCCTTCGGCCAGCTGGCCTTGGGGGCTCCCTGCCCCGGTTCCCTGATCGATCTCGAGGTCAACGAAGGGAAGGCTGAGCTGTTCGCCGGCATCGACTCACTGCTGGCAAATGTGACGGTCCGCGGGCTAAAGGGCGAGGTTACCGTAAAGGTGCAACGCGGGCGCCACGCTGATGAGGTTTTGATAGACGGCCTCAGCCGCTCCGAAGAGTCGGTCCTCGATGACCTCTTCGCTGTTGAGCATCAGCACTTGAGGGGAGCGTGGTTCCTTCCGGAAAGGGTCAGTCTGAAATGCGGACTCGTGAACCTTCCTTCGACGTTTGCGAGACATCCGCGTTTCGCAACTCGTATCACGTGGGAGGAACGGGCGCGGGTGGGTTTGGCTCGTAATCCCGCAGGGGTCTTCATATGGGCCATCCTCGAGCCGCTGTTTGAGCAGCTCTTCGCGCCATTCGAGTTACGGGGGCGCCTGGTGGGGACGAAGAGCCGGGAGGACCAGTTGGCTGCGTGGGTCTCCGCCGACGAGATCGTTTCCGCCCTTGGTCTTGATGTCCACAACGAGCTCGCGGTCATGCGATATGGGGGTAGCTGGAGCCGGCTGCGTGCAGCCGAACAGCTGAATGCGAAGCAGCGTCTCCTGGGTTCCCTCGCGGCCCAGGCGAGCGAGCACATGGCCGGTCGCTATCGGGCCTATCGCCTGCTTCCTCTAATCGTTCGCTACTACAGTAAGGCGAAGAACGGCCGCGCCAAACGCGTGCGGGTCCTCACTCCAACGCTGGAGAAGACGCTCACTGGGTTCTTCGGAGGAGACTGGCTGCGCTTCCTCGGATACCTGGGAGAACAGCCACATCCGGACGAAGAGATCGTGATGGCCGTCCCCGAACCGAAGCTTTTCGTCGGAAGCACGAGGAGCGCTGCCGCGGTGGCGGCGGAGATGGGTGTGGCAGTCGAGGAGGTTGAGCGGGCGCTCTCGACCTACTGGGACACCACGGTCGAACGCGCGGTCGGCGCCACGTCCCCGGTCGGAGAACGAGTGAGCACGCTTGGAGCTTTCTGGGAGCACTTCGATGCGATCCACAGCCGGCAGGCGCTGGGGATGCCATCCCTCGGGGCTCTCGTGGAAGAAGGTCGAGGAGTTCAGATCGGCTGGGAGGGGCCCGATTGGTGGTACAGCCCTCGCCTCTATAGGAAGTTGCTACCGAACGAGCTGGTGGACGAGATCGAGCGACTCTGGGCCTCGACCATGCTTCCGAAGTGGCCGAATCGCATCGTCAGCGAGATCTCGCCCCACGCGCTTATGGCAGACGCTTTCGGACCCAGCCTGCGGTTTTGGCACGGGTGCGCACTCACAGCCTGGTTAGTGTGCGAGGGCCCAACGTCTCGAACAATGGCCGGGCTGCCCGCCTACCACCAGGATGATCTTGCCGAGCTAGAACGCCTCCGCTGTCCGGTGGATCCTGCGCTATTTGCCGAACTGCGCGAAGCTGGCCGGTCGGAATTCGAGTATCTTCGCGACATCATTACACGGTACCGACGTAAATGGACTGAACAATACGGGAAGCTGTACCTGCGGGCCAGGTGGCAGAGCGAGCTTCGGGAAGCGGGCCGCCTTTACTCGCAGATGATCGCGGAGAAGGGCAAGCCGCCGACGGCCAAGCAATTCGCTCGGCATGCTGCGACCGCTACCAACCACTGGTTCGGTGGAGATCTGAGCGCCTTCCACGCGGCCATTGGAGAAAAGTCTCCGGTCCATCCTGTCCGCGTCTGCCTGATGCCTGCTGACCGTCTTGGTTTCGCGAAGAGAGTCTTCGAGGTTCTTGGGGGGCGCCCATTTGACCAGGCTGAAGAGCAAGACAGGCACACGAAGCTCGGATGGCTCGCCGAGGAAAGCCTGCATTTCATTCAGCTGGCGGAGGCACTTGGCCGCCCGCCTGGTCTAAGGGAGTTCGGTGCCGAAGGCTTCGAGTATCGGGCTCCCGTACTGGCACCTGGGACCGACGAGGCGTGGGGAAAATACACCAGGGCGATTGAGGCGGCGAAACGGGAGACAGCTGCCGTGTTGCAGCAGCCGGGAATGGCGAGTGATCCGGACCGATCTGCGAACATCGCTTCACGCAAGCAGGCGCCGGCTTAGAGGATGCTATTTGTCGTCTCTCAGCCATGGCGCATCACATTGTCGCCACTCTCACCAAGCGTCCGGACACTTATTGCGCTCCAATGACCGCAGTCAAACGAAACGATGGCTTCCGGGCTCGCATCGCGAGGTAACGATGTGTATTCGCGAATTGACGGCGCACGCGAGGCGTTGCGAGCCGGGGAGACGCTCGCGCGCGATTACGACCGAATGCTACTTCTTCTTCGTTTGCGCCAGGTCGGATGCGGCGACCGCTTTCATCGCCTTGGACGACTTTGGATTGGAGAGAATCTTTGCCGCCTTCGATGCGACTTTACGCGATGTCTGTTTGGTGTTCGCCATTATTCCTCCCTTATGGGTATCAATCGTTGCCCTCAGTGTGCAGATATCATACCGCGCGAAATTTTGAAATTGATTGCGCTCATGCCTGCCATGATTGTTTTGGATCACTCGTGTTTCTGTTGTATGAAGGCTCACCAAAACACGAACCAATGGAGGCAGACCTGAATGACAGAAGAAGAGCGCCAGCAGCGAAATGCTGACAGGTTGACGGAGCTGTATCCAACGTTTCGCAAGCGGATCATGTCCGTTATTGACAGCCTCGAATCCCGGGGGATGCGCCCGCGCATTCAGGACGCATGGCGGTCACCGGAAGATCAATTGCGGGCCTTCAACTCCGGTCACTCCAAGCTGAAGTTTGGGTTCCACAACGTCACTGCACAGGACGGCAGCAAGGAGGCGCTGGCGGTAGACATGTTGGACGACGATCATCCGGCCAGTGAAGGGCGCGAATATCTGCTGCACCTCGCCACTGCCGCCGAGGAGCAAGGATTGACGACCGGAATCCGTTGGGGGTTACCCAAGAAGATCCGAGACGCGATTGACACAGCGCTGACAAGCCAAGACTGGAAGGCCCCGGTGAAGATAGGCTGGGATCCGACTCACGTCCAGCCGGCGGGCATCACAGCTGCGGAGGCCAAGAGCGGGAAACGCCCGACCTAAACGCAACACGAGTGAGTTAAGGAGCGTGCCGCCGACTGTGCACGCTTCGAGACGGCGCCGGGAACCCTTCGCCACGCCGCGAGAGAGCGGCTGCTCAGGAGGCGCCTCCTGCCCATGAACCGTACGGTAAAGGTTCCCTTCCTTACGAAGGAGGGGTCAGGGGAGGTTTGGGATGCCGCGGTGCTTAACCTCCCCCTCACCCCCTCCTTGGGGGACTGTCGATTTTCTCGATGAGCATGGTGACCTCCTGCGTGCCGATCAGGTATAAGGGTCGTGTTGGGTGGAGGGGCATGATGCGGCGGATCAAACGGCCCACGAAACGAGTGGCCAACACCGGACAGCGTGGGTTTGAGTTTTGTCAGGCGCCGGCACCACCGGCGGCCGAGCGCCAGCCGATCAGTGATGATCGGTTCCTGGACGATGACCCGTACCATATCCTGATCGGCGACCGGCGCCTCGATCAGGTGTTGCAGGACAATGGGATGCGGTGGGTGGGAGAGCTGCGTAAGCTCCTGGCGAGCCTGGACTACTCGCTGTTGACGGCGAAATACTCGACCCGTGGGCGCCGGGCGTTGCATCCGCGCACGGTGTTGGGGCTGATCGTGTACGGGTTGTTCGTGAAGCAGCTGGCCCTGCGGGAGTTGGAACAGTTGAGCGTGGCCAACATTGGCGCGTGGTGGGTCTGTGGCGGGCGACGCCTCGATCACAGCACCATCGGGAAATTTGTGCAGCTGCACGAAGAGGTGTTGGGCCAGGAGTTTGTCACCGCCCTGGCGGCGTGGGTGGTGCAGCGGCTGCGGCTGCGCCCCGGGATGGCGAGCATCGACGGGACGGTAGTGGAATCGGCGGCCAGTCGGTGGAAACTGGTGCAGGCCGAGGCCGCAGCGCTGGTGGCGGCCGAGGCCCGCCAGGCCGCGGAGGCGGCTCCCGACAATCCGGCCGCGCAACAGAGCGCCGAGGCCGCGACGGAGGTGGCCCGCGTCGCCGAGCAGCGTTGCGCCACACGTGTGCAGCAGGGCAAGCCGACCGACACCGTGGTGGTGGCCTGCAGTGATCCCGACGCCGTGGTGCAACCGCGCAAGGACAAGGTGAAGCGGCCAGCCTACAAAGCCAGCACGCTGATGCACGAAGCGGGGGTGATCATCGGCCAGTATGTGGATCCGTCGAGTGAGCCGGCGGCCGTCGCGCCGTTGCTGGAGCAGCACCAAGAAGTCTTCGGGCAGCTGCCGCCCACGTTGCTCATGGATGCAGGATACCACCACGGGCCGCTGTTGGGGGACTTGGCCGAGCAGGGGATCGATGTGTTGTGCCCCTCGGGCAAAGCGATGGGCGACGACGACTGGGAGAAGAAAGGGGCGAAGGGACTCTTTGCCAAGCACCAGTTTCGCTACGACGATCAACGCGATGCCTACGTGTGCCCAGCCGGTGAGGTGCTGAGCTATACCGACCAGGGCAAGGACGGGCGGGGCTGTCGCTATCGGCGCTATCGTACCGCAGCCTGCGCCCGTTGCCCCATGCGCGCACAGTGCACCACCGGCAAGCATGGGCGCAGCATCAAGCGCTACGCTGGCGACGAGTACAAGGAAGCGATGGCCCTGGTGTTGATGCAGCCCCGGGCGCGTGAGGTCTACAAGCAGCGCATGCCCATTGCGGAGACGGTCCACGCAGAGCTGCGCGAGCGGTTCGGACTGCGACGTTTCCACCGTCGTGGGCTCAGCGCCGTGCGAGCCGAGTTTGGCCTGTACTGCATTGCCTTCAATCTGAAGAAAGCACTGCGGGAGGCTGCGGTGCTTATCGTCTTTGTCGTCTCTGGCCAGTACGGAGAGGGTAGTGGGGCCGCAGCCGAACTCTGCGTCCTTTCGATCCGCATCGTCTCGCTCAGGCAAACAGAATGACATCGAGTCAAACACGGGCTTCACTCATCTCGGTTTATCGACAGTCCCTTGGTAAGGAGGGGGTTCATTGGGCCACCATACCCGTGCCGCACGGGTCGGAGTCTCAGTGTGAGCGCTATTCTTTCGGAAACAAAGTATTTTCCGTTCACTTCACACCTGTTCCGGGGCGATCCGGAACGAAAGAGCGTCGACAAGGCTGGATTTTCAGCACGCGAGATCTGCGAGGGCGAAAACCAACGTGGATCTTTGCCATTTCGATTGTGTGACGGTCTGACCAAGCCTGTTCCGGGGCGATTCGCATCGAAAGAGGCGTGGACAAGCCTGGATTTTCAGCACGCGGGACCTGCGAGGGCGAAAACCAGCGTGGATTTTTGCCATTTGGATCGTGCGACGGTCTGACCAACGCTGTTCCGGGGCGATTCGCATCCAAAGGGGCGCGGACAAGCCTGGATTTTCAGCACGCGCGATCTACGAGGGCGAAAACAACCATGGACCTTTGCCATTTGGATCATGCGACGGTCTGATCAAACCCGTTCCGACGCGATCCGCATCGACAAAGGCTCGGAGCGGCCCGGATTTTCGCCGCGCACATCGTGCGATGGCCTGACCAAGCCCTTTTCGGCACGATGCGTGTGTGCAAGGGCTCGGATCATCGATCGACATGACCGGCGTTCGGCTCAGGCCTCCACGCGCGTGGCTGTAGTCCAGACCTGGAGCACGCTCTCCCGCAACTGTTGAACTGATCCGGTGTTCTCGATGACGCGGTCGGCGAATCGCCGGCGTTCGGCAGCGCTCAGTTGCGCATCGAAGCGCGCCGGTGAGCGTGATCCATCGGGCAACGACCGTCGCAATCGCCGGCTTGGTTGCGCCCAGAACCGCGGGCAGCCAGATCACCGGCGCGTGCAGATCGGTGGCGACCTGAAGAATCGTCTCCGTGACCTCGGCGTTCCAGGCGCAGAATGCCGGGACGGCGTAGCCGTTGTGCCACGCCGGTTGCAGCAGTTCGTGCGCCGGTAAGAACTTCATGCTTCATGAGAATGCCGAAAGCCTCGGCGGACTGCAACGCGTTGCGTGTCATACCCGAGATCCGGTGTGGAGGAACGACCCGGTATCGGGCTGCGCGCCGATCGACTACGCGTCCGCATCCCGCGTGCTGGCCCGGCGCGCCACCAGCTCGACGACCTTGAAGCGCTTCAGCGCTTTGCGGCCTTTCTGCGCGCGGTGCGCCAGCTCAGGCAGGTGGAAGCGGCGCTCGGTGCCGTCCTCGGCGATCGCAATCGGCGGCGCGTCGAGCGCGTGGCAGACAGCACCGGCGAGATGGTCGTCCTTGTCGACGCGCATCAAGATGACGCCGCGGCCGGCACCGGCCAACTCCGGCAGCTCCGCGGCCGGGAATGCCAGCACCTTCCCGCCTGATGTGGCGGCGGTGATGGTGTCGCCGTCCGCCACGGAGACGGTAATCAGCTCGTCGCTTTCCTTGGTGCGGGCGAAACGCCGGCCGCTCTTCGTCGTCTCACTCAGATCGGGGCAACAGAGGAAGCCCATGCCCCGCGCGCTGGCCACGAGCCACCGCGCAGCGGCTCGCTGTTCCGGATCACCGTTGCCCGCGACTCCGTTGCCGGCGATCAACGCCGCGGCGATGACGCGCTCACCGTCTTTGAAGTTCAGCAGCGATTGTACCGGCTCGCCGTAGCCGGTCGTTGCCGGCACGGTGGCGACCTTCATCACATACGCCACGCCGAAGTTGGAGAACAGCGCGAGATTGTCGCGCGTGTTGCCGGGGAGGATCCACTTGGCGACATCGCCTTCACGCACGCGCGTCGCAGAGGGGTCCTTCACTTCGCCGAGGCGCTTCATCCAGCCATCGCGGGTCACCACCACTGTGGCGTCTTCGTGCACGACGTAGGCTTGCGCGTCGTACACCAGCTCTGCGCCGGCGCTCAGCACCGTGCGGCGCGGGTCGGCGTACTTCTGGGCGACCTCGCGCAGCTCGCTCTCGACGAGCTTCCAGCGCGCCTTCTTGCTCTTCAGCTGGCCCTCGATTTCCTGCGCGCGGTCCTGCTTGGTGTGCTGTTCTTCCCGGATCTTCTCGATCTCCAAGCGCGCCAACTGATACAAGCGGGTCTCCAGAATGGCGTCCGCCTGCAGGTCGTCGAGTGCGAAGTCCTTCATGAGCAGCTTGGCGGCGTCGGTGCGGGAGGCGGATTGGCGGATGATCTTGATCGCCCGATCGAGATTGCCGAAGAGTTTCAGGAAGCCGGCGAGGATATGCAAGCGCGCCTGTAGCTCACGCAGCTCGTGCTCCAGCCGGCGGGTGACCACCTCGAGACGGAAGTCGAGGAAATGGCGGCAGAGATCACGCAGTGTGAGTCGCGCCGGCTGCCCCACTCCGGGCGTGGCCGTCGGCACGAGGGCGGTCAGATTCACGTTGAAGTTGATCTGCAGGGACGTGTGTTTGAAGACGTAGGCCATCACCGCTTCGGGCGAGGCGTCCGGTTTGATCTCGACGACGATGCGGATGGTGTCGCTTGATTCATCGCGCACGTCGGTGGCTTGCGGAAGGCGCCGGCTGACGATGTGCGCGGCGATTTCCTCGACGAGGCGCGCCTTGTTGGCGGTGTAGGGAACCGAGGTGATGATCACCCGCCGGCGGCGCTTTTCCATCGTCGTGACGTATTGCCCCCGCAGCCGGACGGACCCCTGGCCGCTCTCGTAAATCTCGCGCAGCTCACGGCGCGAGTTGAGAATCTCGCCGCCGGTGGGGAAGTCGGGCCCTTTGATGAACTTGCAGAGCTCCTTGTTGCTGATCTCCGGCGTGTGGATCATCGCGACCAGCGCTTCGATGACCTCGCCGAGATTGTGCGGCGGGATGTTCGTGGCCATGCCGACGGCAATTCCCGTGCTCCCGTTCATGAGCAACTGCGGGATGGCGGCGGGGAGGACGATCGGCTCACGCAAGGTGGCGTCGTAGTTGTCCCGGAAATCGACGGTCTCGTGCCGGATGTCGCCGAGTAATTCTTCGGCGATCGGCGTCAGGCGCGCCTCGGTATAGCGCATCGCCGCCGGACTATCGCCGTCGAGTGAGCCGAAGTTGCCTTCGCCGTGTACGAGCGGGTAGCGTAGCGCAAACGGTTGCGCCAGGCGGACCATCGCATCGTATGCGGCGAGGTCGCCGTGTGGGTGATACTTGCCCAACACCTCGCCGACGACGGCGGCCGATTTGCGCGGCCGCGCCCCGGCGGTGAGGTGCAGGTTTTGGTACATGGCGTACAGAATGCGGCGCTGGACTGGCTTGAGGCCGTCGCGCACGTCCGGCAAGGCGCGCGACGTGATCACGCTGAGCGCATAGGCCAAGTACCGCTCTTCAGCCGCGTTCCCGAGATCGACTGCGGAGATATCTGCCGACGGCTTCATCGAGCGAGAGTCCCAGCTTGGATTGGAGGCACGGGCGTCACAACGGGTTACGGCGTTGCCGTCGGCGTGACAGTCGGCGTGACGGCGCACAATTGTGCCCCGACAACATACACACGCCCGTCATCGGCGCCGACGTACACCGATCCGTCCTTGGCGATCGCCGGTGAGGAACGCACGGGCGCACCGATTGCGACGGGCACCGCCACGGGCGCGGTTTCGTCGGTGATGAAGTAGAGATTCCCGTCCTCGGAACCGACCACAACCACCGCCGGGCTTCCACCGGTGGCAACCGCCGGCGATGACCTGACCTGCCCGCCGGTTGCGACGTCCCACATCACGGCGCCGGTGTCGGCGTCGATCGCGTACACATGGCCGTCATCAGAACCGACATACAGGCGTCGCAGCTGGGCGGCGAGGGCCGGTGATGACTGGATCGGACCGACGGCACCGCCGGCGGGGCCGGCGAAGGCAAACTGCGGAAACGGCCGGCCGTCGGTCCCGACCTTGAACACATGCCCATCGACATCGGCGACATAGATTGCGCTTCCGTCGGGTTCGATAGCCGGTGCTGCGATGATCGGGGCCGATGCGGCGAACGCCCACTTTAGCGCTCCGTCCGCATTAATCGCCCGCAGCTGCCCGTCGTCACCGCCGAAATACACGGTGGTGTCAGGTGCGACGGCGGGCGAGGAGGCGACGCTGGGCGCGCTGTCGTGGAAGTGTGCCACGCCATTGGCGCAGACGCCGAAGATGCTGCCGTCGAGCGCGCCCGCATAGATGATTCCGTTCGCCCCGATCGCGGGTGATGTGCCGATGAACGTACCGCCAGTATACGGCCAGTTGCTCGGCTCCGCCGCCGCCGTCGCGGTCACCACGCCGTAGAGCACGCCATCGCCCCCGCCGACGAAAAAGTCTTCCCCCGTGCTGCGTGAGGCAACCAACGCAGTGCTCGTGATGCCCGAGGCGGTGAGTAGGAACTGCCTGGGCGAACCTCCGGTCGTTAAGTTTATCCCGTACACGGTGCCGTCCAACGATCCCACGTAGAGGAACTGGTCTTGGACCCCGAGCACCGGCGAGGCTGCGAACACGCCCTTCGGGTCATCCGGTGGGACAGGGAAAGCGGACGCGCCGTGGGCGCTGCGGCGGACGGAGAGAGGCACACATTCGTGCTGCCGGTGTTCTGTTGGTCGTGGTGAAACTTCGGCCACGATGAACCGGCGAGGATTGGCGGGTCGGTGAAGCTACAGGTCGGCGTCGAAGAACCGCCGCCGCACGCCGCCAGCATGCACGAAAGTACCAGCGCGAGCACAACGCGCAGGCGTACACTCGCAGCACACGTCCGGATGTTCATTGTATTCCCACCGCGTACAGCTGTTGTTCCTCGCCGACGAAGTAAACCGTTCCGTCGCTGCCAAGGGCCGGCGACGACAAGATCGGCGGCAAGGTGGGCACCGGCGTCCACGTCGGCGTGGGCGTCCCTGGAAGCGGCGTGCACGGAGGCGGAAGCGGGGTGAGCTGCGGCACCTGCCAAATCTTTTCGCCAGTCTGCGTATTCAGCGCATACAGGGTTCCCCCAACGTCGCCCACGATCAGGATGAACTCAGAGGACAGCGCCGGTGACGAAATGACCTTGTTTGACGTGAAGGGAACAGGTCCGATTTCCACTTTGCCCGTCACGGCGTTGACCGCTACGAACTGGCCCGACTGTGTAACGCCGAAGAGCAGGGGCGGCGTGGGTGTGGCGGTGGGTGGCGTTCCGGTCGGGGTGAATGTGTCGGTGGGCGTATACGTGAATGTCGGGGTTGGCGTGGCGGTCGGGCCCAGCATGCCGTTGCCGGGGCATGTCGGTGTGGAAGTCGGTACGGGTATCGTGTACACGGGTACGCCGCCGAGCGCTAGCGACGCGATGAAGGGGTCTCCGACGTCGTTCGGCTCCCAGCGTGGGCTGCCGTCGGCTGGATTGAACGAGAAAATCTCGCCGCTGGCAGTGGCGACATAAATGTAAGTTTCCGTCACGGGCGACGAGGCCAAAAGAAAATTGGCATCGCTGGCCCCGCGGATCGGCGCCTGCCATTTCAGTCTCCCGTCGCTGGTGAGTGCGTACAAAGCGCCGCCGTTATCGGTGGAGTCGGCATCGGAGGCAGTGAAATAGACCGTACTCCCGATGCCGGTCGCTGGCGATGACGTGATCGGACCTATCACCGGTGCACTGGGGGCGGGGAACTCCCATCTCAACGAACCGTCCCGATTGACCGCGTAGAACTTGCCGGCGACTCCATCGGCGGTTTCGATCCTCGCCCCGATCAGGATCGCGTCGATATCGTCGGCGGAGGTGGTCGTGAACGTCGGCGAAGAGACGAACGCCACGGTGGCGGAACCGAAATCCGCCGTCAAATCCGGCGCAAAGCACGCGGAGCAAGCCGCGCTCGGGCCAGTATCTTGAAAGACGTACACCTTCCCGCTCATTGAACCGATCATGACGAAGTTTTGGTTATTGTACTGTTGCACTGCGGGTGACGAGACGAGGGAGCCGAGCGATTGGTCTGGTGCGGGGCAAGCCGAGCACGTGGTGGTTTGCCATTTGATAGTCCCGGTCGGGTTGATCGCGGCCAGCGTGCCGGCACGACTGCCGACGTAGATGGTACCGTCCATGGCAACGGCGGGGGAGGAGGCGCCAGGTGTGCCCGGCGGGGCGACGCCCGCTGTCGGTGTTGGCGTGAGCGGATTATTGAGGGGCACCGCCCATTTCACCACCCAGGTCCCAGGGGTGTTCACCGAGGCGCCACTCGTGCCGCTATTGTTGAAGTCATGGCGAAACTTCTCCCACGTCTCGGTCGCAGCGGGAGTGGATGAACCCCCGCCGCACGCCGACAACGTCACCGCGAACGCGAACCCCGCAAGCACTGATCGGATGCTCATTACCCTGAGACTTGTCATAGCGTGCCCGAAAACTCAATGCGGCCGGCGTGCGACCATGCGGGCCAAGTGGGCGCCATGGACGCGCGACGGGAAGAAGCCCTCTTCATATACCAAAATCTCACAGCCGGGAAAGGCGGCTCGCAGTTCGCCGCGCTGCAGCAGGTATGCAGGATTCATCTCAGGCGCGAGGGCGAGCTGATCGATCAGGAAGGTTTCGAAGAGAATGATGCCCCCAGGTCTGACGGCGCGTTGCATCGGCTCGAAGAGCGAGCGCTGCAGATAGCGGATATTGATCACTGCAGCGTAGCGGGCCGGCGGAAGCGGAAACGACTCGAAGTCGGCCTGCACGGCCAGCACGCTGAGCCCTTCAGCCATCGCGGCGTTGCGCAGAACGCGCAAGCCGGCAAAGGAAATGTCGATCGCCTCGACGAGGTTGCCCCGGCGCGCCAGGAACAGCGCGTTGCGGCCCACTCCCGCGGCGACGTCCAAGACGCGTCCCGTGAGGAGGGGCGCATGCAGCACCAGGAACTCCGATGGCCCTTCATCGGGATGGCGACTCCCGCCGCTGTAACGCTCCTCCCAGCGTTGTCGATCTTCCCGCATGCCGAAGAGGACTTCACCGCAGTATGGCGCGCGCGAGGACCAGGACGTCGACCGTCTTGGCGCCGGCCTGCAACAGCGCGCGGCTGCATTCGTTCACCGTCGCCCCGGTCGTGTACACGTCGTCGACGAGCAGCACGTGCCGGTCGTACACACGTGACGGGCGTACGACACGAAAGGCGCGCGCTACGTTTTGCCGGCGCTGATCGGCGGCCAACTGCACCTGCGGGCGGGTAGGGCGCACGCGCTGCAACGCGAATGCATCAAGGGGGAGGCGCGTGGCAACCGCCAGCCGATGAGCGAGAAACTGCGCTTGGTTGAAACCGCGCCAGCGCAGGCGCGTCACATGCAGGGGCACCGGAATAATCAGGTCGTACGTTTCCAGCGGCAGCGGACAGCACTCGAGAAGCAAACCGGCCAGCGGGACAGCCAGACTCACGTTGCGCCCGTACTTGTACCGTTGGATTACCGTCTTCAGCGGGTCGTCGACCCCGTCGGCCGCATCGTACACGGCGCACGCCCGCGCCCGGCCGAACCGTGGGCGATGGGCGAAACACTGGCCGCAGGTGTGATCCACATCGCCTTGGGTGCGAAAAGGGATACCGCAGAGCAGACACAACGGCGACTGTGGTGCGGTGATCGTGGCTCGACAACGGGCACAGAACTGCACCTGCCGTGTGGCCTCGCCGCAAGCGCAACACGCCGGCGGGTAGAACAGGTCGAGTGCCGCATTCCACCAGTGGCGCACCAGCGCATGCTAAGCCCCCTGGGCGGACAACGCAACGGCGGGAAAATCGGTTGGAAGCTGACCACGGTCCCGGCGCCCGCGCGAATGGTGACTTTGACTGTGTCCGGAGCGCATATTATATTCGGTACCACTCGGAGCGGCGTTGCAAGATGAAGCGCTTCATCATCGGTTTTCTTGTCGGGATCGGCTTGATGCACTACTACCTGCATCACGGTGCGGAGATTGAGTCGAGCACGCGGAAATGGTTCGAAGGCGCGGCCGCGAACTACCGTGACGACAAACAGCATAAGGCGGCGCGCGAAGCATTGGGGGAAAGCGAGCGCCCCCGCTAATGGCGAAGGCGCTCGATGACCTCCGTATCCTCGATCTGACCCGTGTCGTCGCCGGTCCCTTCGCGACCACGTTGTTGGGCGATATGGGAGCGACGGTGATCAAGATCGAGCTGCCCGGGCGAGGTGATGACGCCCGTTACGGGTATCCGTCGGTGGACGGCGTTCCGCTGGCCTTTCTGGCACTCAACCGCAACAAGAAGGGCATCACACTCGACATTCGCAAACCGCAAGGGGCAGAGTTGTTCCGGCGCCTGATCACCGACGTGGACGTGGTGGTTGAGAACTTTGCCGCCGGGACGATGGAACGCTGGGGATTCGGCTATGCCTCCCTGTCGGCGCTCAACCCGCGACTGATCTACGCTGCGTTGTCCGGTTTCGGCCAAACCGGCCCGTATGCCCAACGCACCTCGTACGACATCATCGCGCAAGCCATGGGTGGGCTGATGGCACTCACCGGTTTCCCGGAGGGACCGCCCACGCGTGGCGGCGGCGCGCTGGGCGACTTCATCGGCGGAGTCTTCCTGGCGGTGGCTATCCTGTGCGCACTGCACTACCGCCAGCGCACCGGCAAGGGGCAAATGGTCGACGTCTCCAACATGGATGCAGTCTTCAGTCTTCTGGATAATTGGCCAACCGTGTCGGGCGTAACGGGCCGCCTGCCGGAGCGCATCGGCAATCGCCACCCGTTTACCGCCCCGTACGATTGCTATCACGCCAAGGACGGCTACGTCGTGATCGGTATCGGCAACACCATTCTGTTCCGCACATTAGTTGTTGCAATGGGGATGCCGGACCTGAGCCGCGATGCGCGCTTCAAATCAGCACCGGCGCGCCTGCGAAACCATGACGAGGTGAACCGACTGGTGGCAGACTGGGTGAAGGAACGGACCGTCGCGGAGGTGATCCAGGTGCTCGGCTCCGACGGGGCCAACATCCCGTGTGCCCCGGTGATGACCGTCGATCAGCTGCTCTCCGATCCGCATCTGCGGGCGCGGGCGATGGTGGTGGAACTCCCGCACCCGAAGTTGGGTCGGATCCCGGTTCCGGGGGTACCTTTCAAGCTCTCGGCTTCGCCAGGTACAGTAGACTCTTTGGGACCCGAGTTGGGGCAGCACAATGACGAGATCTATCGAGGCATGCTCGGCCTTTCAGAAGCCGAGCTCAACCAGCTGCGCGCCGCCGGTGTGATATAGGGATTGTATGGAACTACCTGTCATTCAAAAACTGAAGAAAGAGCTTGCTGAACTGCAGCACGAACTGACCCACAAGATCCCCAAAGAGTTGCAGGAGGCGGTGGGACACGGTGATCTTAGCGAGAACGCAGAGTATGAAGCCGCGAAGCACCGGCAGGAATTCGTCCGCGCGCGATTGGCGCAGATTCAAGGGCGCATCCGTGAGCTGTCGCTGTACAACGTCCAGTCCATTCCGCACGGCGTGGTCGCCTACGGCAGTCGGGTTACGGTCGAGGATCTGGAAGAAGGCGAACCGCAAGTGTACGAAATCGTCTTCCCGGAGGAGGTCAATCCTGCTGCCGGGCAGATCTCGCTGGGCTCACCGATCGGCAGGGCCTTGCTGAACAAATCCGTCGGCGACGAGGTCGAGGTCCACACCCCGCGCGGGAAGCGGACCTATCAGATCATTGAACTGGTGACGTTGCATGAGAAAGAGGACGGTCGCGGCTAGGGGCGGCTAGGGCCCACGCTGCAAGCGCGTCCACGCGGCAGCACACCGTAAGAGACTATCCCCTGACACGTACCCCTTCCCGCAAGCAGGCGGCTGCGTCCTCGGGTGCGACGGGGTTGAAATAGACGCCGGTGGCCCATTCCATGCCGATCTCGCCGCTGAGGTGTGGGATCAGCTCCCAATGCCAGTGAAACTCCTCGGTCCTCTCGCCGTTCAAAGGTCCGCTGTGCAGCGCCAAGCTGAAATGCGGATCTTGCAGAGTGGTGCGGAGCTTCGACATCATCTCCTGAAAGATCACGGCCAACTTGGGCAAGTCTCGGCTCTCCAGGGCGCCGAAATCATGCATGTGGCGGCGCGGCAGAACCCAGATCTCGAACGGAAAGCCGGACGCGAATGGTACCAAGGCGACGAACTCATCGTTGTCGGCGACGATGCGTTCACGTCGTTTCTCCTCCTCGTGCAGCGCGTCGCACAGTACGCAGCGCTCCTTGAGCTCGTAGTATTCGCGTGCCCCGATGAACTCATCGTCGATGCGTCGGGGAACGAACGGCATGGCCACGATGTGCGAATGCTGGTGCGGGTAGCGGCTCCACGGCGCGCCGTAATTCTTCATGATGACGGCGTGCCGGAAACGGCGGTCGTTGCGCAGATCCCGGTAGCGGACGAGGTAGCTGCGCAACAGCCGCTCCATCTGCGCCAAGTCGAAGTCGGCCCAGTGGGCTTCGTGGTCGGGTGTGTCGGTGACCAGCTCGTGCGCGCCGGTGGCGCTCATGAGGTCGAACATGCCGATGCCGCGGCGTTCCAGGGGTCCTTCGATGCGCAGCAACGGCTTGCGATCCGGCGTGATGCGAATCGCCCACCCGCCCGGGTTCTGCTCGCTGCGCTGCACCCGATCGACGTAGATTTCTTGCGGATTCAGGTGCTCATTGCCGGGACAGAACGGGCAGGGTGTTTCTTGCGCGACGGGTGGGTGGGAACGTGGGCGCGTGATGAGATCGACCCGACGCTCCGGTGCGATGATCACCCAGCGACGGAGCAACGGATCGCGACGCAATTCGGACATTGCTGACCTTTCGAGACTCGCGTGCAATAATAACAAAATAATATAGCTCCGCGGGACTACTAATTCCAAGGCAGAATCGTGATGACGCCATTCGAAAACTTGCCGGACATGTTTTTCACCCAGGCGCAACGCTACGGCGAGCGCCCGCGTTACCGTTTTAAGGCCGGCCAGCGCTGGCAGGAGGTTACCTGGGGTGCCTGTGCCGAGCGGGTGCGCGCCATAGCCGCTGGCCTGGTCAACCTCGGCCTGGCGCCCGGGGAGCGTGTGGCGTTGCTGGCGGGGACCCGGCCGGAGTGGATGGAAGTGGACCTGGCCATTCTTGCGGCCGGTGGAATTACAGTGCCAATCTACCCCTCGAATCTGGCCGCCGAGTGCGGCTACATCGTCTGGAACTCAGATGCGGCCTTTGTGTGTGTGGAGAACATGCGTCAGCTGGCGAAGATCCGTCAGGTACAACAGGAGGGATTCGACCTCGACGGCACGTTGCACCGCATCGCCCCGCGCCAGGTGATCACGATCGACGAGAGCGGAGATGGCGGGGCAATCAGCTTGTCGCAAGTGATGGATAGTGGTCGCGGCTGCAGCGAGTCCGACCTGCGGCGCCGCTCTGCCGGTACCGGGCGCGATCAGTTGGCCACCATCGTCTACACATCCGGGACGACCGGCCCTCCCAAGGGGGTGATGCAAACCCACGGCAATCACCTGGCTGCGGTGGAGAGCGTCGGCAAGCTGCGCATGATCAAGCCGGGCGACGTCGATTTCTTCTTTCTCCCGCTGGCGCATTCGTTTGCGCGGCTCATCGAGTACCTCGGCCTGCATGAAGGCACGATCACTGCGTTCGCGCGCAGCATCGATACGTTGATGGAGGATGTTCGGGAGAGCCGGCCGCATCTGATCCCGTCGGTGCCGCGGATCTATGAGAAGATCTTCAGCCGCGTCCAAGCCGCCCGCGAGGGGAGCGCGCCAGCAAAACGTCTCTTGATGGATTGGGCGCTCAGCGTGGGGCAACAACGTAGCCGGCAGCAACAGGCGGGCGCGCGACCATCTGTGCTCCTTGCATGGCAAGCGGCGTTGGCCGATCGCCTGGTGTTCTCGAAAATCCAGAACCTGCTGGGCGGACGGGTCAAGTTCCTGGTGTCCGGCGGGGCACCGCTCGCCCCGGAAATCTCGCGGTTCTTTCATAGTGCCGGGTTGCTGATCCTGGAAGGATACGGTCTTACCGAGACCACGCCGATCCTCACCGTCAACCGCCCCGACAAGTTTAAATTTGGCACGGTTGGTCAGCCGCTGGAGAGCGTAACCCTGCGCATTGGGGCCGATGGAGAGATTCTCGCCAAGGGCCCGAACATCGCCGTGGGCTATTACAAGCGTCCTGAAGCGACCCGCTCCGCCTGGGATGAAGAGGGTTGGTTCCACACCGGTGACATCGGCGAACTCGATGGCGACGGCTTCCTGCGCATCACCGATCGGAAGAAGGACCTCATCAAGACCTCCGGTGGGAAATACGTCGCGCCGCAGAATGTCGAGAACCTCCTGAAGACCATGCCGCATATCAGCCAGGTGGTCCTGATCGGAGACCGGCGCAGGTACTGCGTTGCATTGATTACGCTTGATGCGGACGAGATTCGCGCATGGGCGCACAAAGAAGCGCTGAGCCTGCCGCCAGATCCAGCGGACTGGGCTCGGGATCCCCGCGTTGCGGTGCTGATCGATGCCGAGGTCGCCGAGGCGAATCGCCACCTGGCGCCATATGAGTCGATCAAGTACTACCGCATCCTGCCGCACGACTTCAGTGTGGAAGCGGGCGACTTGACCCCAAGCCTGAAGATAAAGCGCAAGGTGGTCATCGAGAAGTATCGCGACCTTATTGAAGAGATGTATTAGGCCTGCGCCTGGCAGGGCCGGAAGGCCCGGCCTCTGGCCGTAAGCGATAAGCCATCCCTCATCAGCGATCTTCCTACTTCCCCGTCCCGCACCGGCGCTCGGGCCCGCGGCCCGGCTCCTTGCAGGCCCATTCGTCGCTATGCTAACACTGTCTCCAACTTCGGCCGCTGAGCGAAAGGGTGGGCCACCGCGCCCACTTTTTTATTTGAGGACATATGAATGAGACGGTAGCTGAGCGGGTCTGGGAGATTGCTGAGCCGTTGGTGACGCACGAAGGCCTTGAAATGGTAGACGTAGAGTTCCACCGGGAAAGCCGAGGGATGGTGTTGCGCCTCTACCTCGACCGAGAGGGGGGCGTGTCCCTGGACGACCTCACGCGTGTCAGTCGCCAGCTCGGAGACGTGCTGGACGTGCGTGATACCGTGCCGGGGCCCTATACCCTAGAGGTCTCGTCGCCTGGCATCAACCGGCGTCTACGACGCCCGGATCACTTCCGGCGTTACATTGGCAAACGGGTACGCGTGCGGACGGTGACGCCGCACGAGGGCCGGCACGCTTTTCTTGGGACACTGCAACGGGTGGACGAGACCGGTGTCACCGTGGAGAGCGGAGGCGTGGAGCACGTGATCGGTTTCCGTGAGATCGCCCAGGCGAATTACGAGCCCGAGTTGTAGCCGCCGGAGGAGGGAACCATGCAACCCGAATTGAGCCGCGTCATCGAGCAAGTCAGCAAAGAGAAGGGGATCGACCGCGCGATCGTCGTCAACGCCATTGAGACGGCGATGCTGTCGGCGGCCAAGAAGATCGTTGGCCCAACGGTGCGGCTCGAGGCAAAGTACAACCCTGAGATCGGCGAAGTCGAGCTGTTCAAAATCCTCACCGTCGCTGAACACGTTATAGACCCGGATACCGAAATCTCACTGGTAGATTCCCATGCCAACCTCGACCCCGACGCCCAGCTTGGTGATGAGCTGCTGGAAAAACTCGATCAAAGCTACGGCCGCATTGCCGCGCAGGCTGCCAAGCAGAGCCTCATCCAACGGCTGCGCGATGCGGAGCGGGACATCATTTACGGCGAGTTCAAAGACCGGAAGGGTGAGCTGACTCATTCAGGCACCGTCCAGCGGTTCGAGAAGAAGAACATCATCGTCAATCTCGGTCGGACCGACGCTATCCTCCCCGAGAAGGAGCAGATCCCGCGTGAACGGTACCGCCAAGGCGATCGCATTCGTGCCTACATCCTCGAGGTCGAGATGAGCAGCAAGGGCCCGCAGATCGTCTTGTCGCGCACCCACCCCGGCTTCCTCATCAAGTTGTTCGAGCAAGAGGTGCCGGAAGTGTACGAGGGCATCGTCGAGATCAAAGGGGCGGCGCGCGAACCCGGGGGGCGCGCCAAAATTGCCGTGGCCTCCAACGATCCAGATGTTGATCCGGTAGGCGCCTGCGTTGGCATGAAGGGGACGCGCGTGCAATCCGTGGTGCAAGAGCTGCGCGGTGAGAAGATCGACATCGTGAACTGGACGCCTGATCCCGCTGAGTTTGTCTGTCGCGCCCTCGCCCCGGCGAAGGTGGCGAAAATTATCATGGACGAGGACGAGCACAGCATGGAGGTCATCGTGCCCGATGACCAGCTGTCGCTGGCTATCGGCCGCAAGGGGCAGAACGTTCGCTTGGCATCGCGGCTCACGAGCTTCAAGCTCGATGTGCGGAGTGAATCCGAGGCGGACGAGGAAGCCCGGCAGTCGCGTGCCTCGCTCACCAGCGTGCCGGGGATTGGCGATGTCGCGGCCGAGCTGCTTTACCAGAACGGCTTCAAGTCGCCGGAAGAGGTTGCTCAGGCGGACGTACAGATGCTTGCGGATATCGAAGGGCTTGATGCGGAGAAAGCCGCGGCCATTTCCAAGGCCGTGCGGGCGTACCTCGAAAGCAAACTGCAAGAACCCGAGGCGGCAGATACGGAGGCCGCAGTCGTGGAGACGGTCCAGGAAGAACCGGGCGAAGAACCCGGCGAGGAGGCGGAGGTTGCGGCATCCCTGGAAGAGGGGAAGGTATCGTGAGCTGCGTGGGACACGTTGCCATGCGCATGTGCATGGGCTGCGGGGAACGTGGTCCGCAGCAGGACTTGCTGCGCATCGCCAGTCAGCCCGACGGCACGCTGGGGATCGTGCGCGCCCATCCGTGCGGGCGCACCGGTTACCTGCATGTGCGGCCCGCATGTTGGGACCGATTTGCGGCTCGTAAAGGGCCGGTCCGGTCTCTCGGCCGACAGATAGACAAGACGATTCGGCTCAGCTTGGTGAGCAGACTCAAGCGCGACTGGTCGCCGATCACGAGGTAGGTATGTCCGGCAAACGGGTACGCGAGCTGGCGAAAGAGTGGAACCTAGACACCAAGGATCTCGTGGCGAAGCTGGAGAAGGCCGGCATCCATGGCAAACGGTCGCAAAGCTCGCTGACCGAGGCAGAGGTCGAGCGTGTGCAGGCGGCGCTGGCGGCCGAGGAAAAGCCGTCCGTTGTCGTTGGTGACGAGCGTGTGATGCACGGTACAGAAGGCCAGACCGTGGTCGAACGCCGCGTCGGGACCCATGTGATCCGGCGCCGCACCACTCGGGTCGAGCCAACCCCCATGCCGTCGCCACCGTTGTCCGTGGAAGATGGTCTTGGGCTGGCGGTTGAGGCTTTTGAATCGTACAGCGCGCCCGAACCGTTGCCCGAACCAATCGTTCCGCCGCTGTCGCTGCCTGAAATGGCGCCTCCTGCTCCGACCGCTCCTCCAACGGCGGCGGGGGCTGCAGAGTCGGCTCCCGTTTTACCCGCAGCGCCGACGGGTGACGCCGCGCCAGTTGCGGCTGGGCCGGTAGCTGTCGAGCCGGTCGCAGCGCCTGCGGCTACGGCGCCGGTATCACTGCGGCCCCAACCAGCGGCAACCCAGGCGGCGGCCCGAACAGTGGAACGGGTACGCCCCAAAGCCCCCGAGCTGCCACCACTTATGGAGGGGCTGCGCGGTCCACGCGTCTTGGGCAAGATCGATTTGCGCAAGACCGAGGTGCCGAGCCCGGTAGCGGCGCGTGGGCGCGAGGCCGCGGGTGATGGTGGGCGCGAGCCTGTCCGCCGTGATTTCGCCCCGCCCGAGGCGGTGCCCACCGAGGGCGACGAAAAGCCGAAAAAGAAGAAGCGCCGCGTCATCAAGAAGCCCGAATTCCAAGAGATGACTGAGCAGGAGCGCCGACGCGCAAAGTTGCCGCGCAAGAAACGTGCGCTTCCAGGCAAGGAATTGAAGAAGACCGAAATTACCACCCCGCGCGCCAGCAAGCGCGTCGTGCGGATCTCCGAGGTGATTTCGGTCGGCGAGTTGGCCAGATCCATGGGGGTCAAGGCCGGCGAGGTGATCAAGAAGTTGATGGATTCCGGGGTCATGGCAACGATCAACCAAGTCCTGGATTTCGATACGGCCAGCCTCATTGCGTCGGAGTTCGAGTACAACATCGAGAACGTCGCGTTTGATGCGGAGTCGATGCTCGAAGTCGAGCATGAGACGCAAGCCGATGTCGACATGCAGCCGCGGCCGCCCGTGGTCACCATCATGGGGCACGTCGACCACGGCAAGACATCCCTGCTGGACGCGATTCGCAAGACCAATGTCACCGCGCAAGAAGCCGGTGGCATCACGCAACACATCGGCGCGTATGGTGTCGATGTCCGCGGGCGACGTGTCACCTTCCTCGATACCCCCGGCCACGAGGCCTTCACGGCGATGCGGGCGCGTGGCGCCAAGGTTACCGATATTGTCGTTCTCGTCGTGGCTGCCGACGACGGCGTGATGCCGCAGACGGTTGAGGCCATCAACCACGCGCGTGCCGCCGGAGTCCCGATCATCGTCGCGATGAACAAGATCGACAAGCCCGAGGCCAAGCTCGAGCGGATCAAGCAGAACCTGGCCGACTACGGCTTGGTGGCGGAGGATTGGGGCGGTGACACGATCTGTGTCCCGGTGTCAGCGAAGACCAAGGAGGGTATTCCGCAGCTCCTCGAAATGTTGTTGCTCCAGGCCGACATCCTCGAGCTGAAAGCCAACCCGGACAAGCTGGCACGCGGCACGATTGTCGAAGCCAAGCTGGATCGCGGCCGTGGTCCGGTGGCCACGGTGCTGGTGCAGGAGGGCACGCTGAAAGTCGGCGACCCCTTCGTCTGCGGTGGCAATTACGGGCGCGTCCGCGCCATGATCGACGACAAGGGACGGAAGATCGATACCGCCGGCCCATCCACGCCAGCGGAGATTCTCGGTCTACAAGGCGTGCCGGACGCGGGCAGCCCGTTTGTGGCGGTGACCGACGAGGCCACGGCCCGCCAAGTGGCGGAGCATCGGCGCGGCAAGCAGCGCGAGGCCTCCTTGGTGAAGACCGCGAAGGTGTCGCTCGAAGACCTGTATCAGCAAATCCAGGCGGGTGACGTGAAAGAGCTGCGCGTCGTCATCAAGGCGGATGTGCAAGGGTCCGTCGAGGCGCTCAGCGAAGCGCTGACGCGGCTGTCCACGGAAGAGGTGCGCTTGAACGTGCTGCACGCGTCCGTCGGCGGTATCACAGAGAGTGATGTGCTGCTGGCCTCCGCGTCTAATGCGGTGGTGATCGGCTTCAATGTGCGGCCGGAGGTGAAAGCGACGGAGATTGCCGATCGCGAGGGGGTCGACGTGCGCTTGTACACTGTGATTTATGACGCGCTGAACGAGCTGCGCGACGCGATGGAAGGCTTGCTCGAACCGACGGTGCGCGAGAAAACCGTGGGCCGTGCGGAAGTGCGGCAAGTGTTCAGTATACCGAGCTTTGGCAGCATCGCCGGGTCCTTCGTGGTCGACGGGAAGATCACGCGCAATGCCTCGGCACGGCTGGTGCGCGACCACGTCGTCGTGTACACGGGGAAGATCGGCAGCTTACGGCGGTTCAAGGAGGATGCCCGGGAAGTGCAATCCGGCTACGAGTGCGGCATCGGCTTGGAGAACTTCCAGGATGTCAAGACCGGCGACGCGATCGAGGTCTTCGAAACGGAGCGGGTGGCGCGGCGCTTGAGCCCGCCCGCCGCGAAGTCCGCCGGTGTGGAGCGCCGCATTTAACTCAGGGTGCGCACCGACGCGCCGCCGGCGCAACTGCTTGGGAGGGGCCATCGTGGTCGTCGGAGTTCTCACACTCACCCTCTTCTTGCCGGAGAACCATTCTTTGAAAGGCAAACGCGGTGTCATCAAAAGAATCAAAGCGCGAGTGGCCAACACCTTCAATGTCTCGATCGTCGAATGCGACGCTCACGACCTCTGGCAACGCGCCGTCCTGGGTATCTGCCAAGTGGGCACGGACGTGCCGTACGTTGACGGGGCGCTACGCCAAGTCGTCCGCTTCATCGACGAGATGCAAATCGCGGAGCTCGGCGAAGAGCACATCGAAATCCTGCACTGCTGACGAGGTGCACCGCGGGCCGACACGCATGTGGCACGCCTGGCGCGGGGAGGTCCCTTTTGTGGGACCGTCTCGAAGGGCGTGGTCCCGTTTATCGACAGCCTCGTTAGCGGGCTGCGCCCGGTGGTGGTCGTGATGCGATGAGCAGCCGCCGAGTCGAACGCGTCGCGGAAGCCGTTCGTGAGGTCATCGCAGAGATGTTGCTGCGCGACATCAAAGATCCTCGCATCGGCATGATCACGCTCACCGCGGTTGAGCTGAGCCCTGATCTCAAGTACGCAAAAGTGTTTTTCAGCTGCGTGGCCGACGAGGCGGGGCGCCAGCGTTCGCTCAGCGGGCTGCGCAGTGCAGCGGGATTCATCAAAGCCCAAGTCGCGAGACGGCTGAAACTCCGTTTCGCGCCGGAGATCACCTTCCTGTTCGACGCAACCGTCGAGGAAGCGGACCGGCTGGCAACCTTGCTCAAGGATGCCGCCAGCCCGAAAGATGGAACCTAAGCGAGCTGCGCTCCGCAACGCGACTTCCAAGCGCCCATTTTCAGGTAACGCAGCGTGCTGCACGGTTTGCTCATCATCGATAAGCCAGAAGGGATGACCTCGGCCGACGTGGTGCGCGTTCTCAAGCGGCGGGCGCGATGCAAGGTCGGTCACTTGGGTACGTTGGATCCATTTGCCAGCGGCGTGCTGCCCCTGTGTGTGGGCGAGGGGACGAAGATCGCGGCGTTCCTCAACTGCGCCGACAAGGAGTACACCGGCGTCATTCGACTCGGCATGCAGACCGATACTGGCGATCCCTCCGGGGCCGTGATGCGGACGGCGTTGGTGCCACCGCTGTCGTCGGCGCAGCTGAGTGCAGTGGCGCGGCAGTTCGAAGGTGACTCGCTACAGGTCCCGCCTATGTATTCCGCAATCAAGCACGCGGGCGTTCCGCTCTACAAGCTTGCCCGGCAGGGCCTTGCTGTGGAGCGCGCGCCCCGTCGCGTGCACATCGCGAGCTTCCAGCTCACGAGTGACGGCAGCAGCGCGCTTGCTTTTTCCGTTTGCTGTTCGAAGGGCACCTACATCCGCGTGCTGGCGCAGCAGGTTGCGGCGGCACTGGGGACAGCCGGCCACCTGGAGCAGTTACGGCGGACGCGCTTCGGCAGTTTCCGCGTCGCGGATGCGATTCCCCTGGCCGCAGTCGAGAGCGGCGCGATTCCAGCCGACAGTTTGCCCGTGATCGGCTTGCGTGAGGCGCTCGGACATGTGAGGGAAATCCGGATTGATGCCGGCGCGGAGCAACGTGCTCGCCAAGGGTATCAGCCCTTGCTCCTTACGCTCGCGCCCGCTGGCGACGAAATTGCGGCACTGGTCGGGCCAGGTAACCACCTCGTGGCGGTCATTGCCAAGGATGCACGCGGGCGCTGGCAATTCGCTCGGGTATTCAGCAAAGTGGCGTACGACTGAGTGGTGGAGAGAGGTTGGCATGCCGACAAACCGACGAGCAACGCGGGCGACCCGCTTGCGGTCCGCGCTGGCGGCTGGCAAGAATGGCCGGAGTCGTTAAAAATAGTAGGTTGCGCCCAGCGTCTGCGCGGCGGGGCCGCTCCCGTTGGTCGTTGCGGCGGTGCTACCATGAGAGTTGACTCAAATGCGACGAGTTCGTGCTATCCGGTACCGAGCCGGCAAATGTGGGAACGTACGAAAAGAACTGCGCCGGTCCTGATTCTCGCAATCGCAGGACTCATCGTCAGTGTCGTCATCGAGGTGATTCACCGGCGGCTCACGGTGGACCAGGGCTACGTGAGCTTCTGCAACGTCAGTTCGAGCGTCAATTGCGATGTGGTGTTGAGCAGTCGATATGCGTCACTGGGCGGCATCTCAGTTGCTCTCTGGGCCATCGCCTATTACGTGGTGGTCACCGCGGGAGCGGGTGCGGTTGCAGCCACACGCCGGGCGAGCTGGCGCGGCACGCTGGCGACCCTGACGCTGCTGGCGACCGGATGGGGGTTGCTGTTCTCCGTCTACATGGCGGTGGTCGCGTTTGTGGTGTTGCATACGGTATGCTTGCTGTGCAGCGCGCTGTACGTGATCAATCTGGGACTGTTCTTGGTGGCGTGGCGACTGCGCACGGTTCTGCGCCTGACGGGTGCCAAGCGCGACGCCGAAATCGTCAAGGGCGACCGGCTCGTGCTGGTTGGCAGTGTCGTGTTGGGGCTGGCGTTGAGCAGCGTGATCGGCTGGGAGGCTTTCGGAGGGCGCACGCGCCTGGCCGATCGGGCGGATGTTGAGCACGAGCATCCGGACTTCTATCGGTGGTATTTCGCACAGCCCGTGGTAGATGTGCCGCTCGATGGCGAGCATGCGGGCGGTGCCGGCGACGCCCGGGTGACGATCGTGGAGTTCTCTGACTTCGAATGCGGACACTGTGCTGCGTTCCATCAGAGCCTCGACGAGGTTCTGCGTCGTGAAGAGGGCGTGCGGGTGATCTTCCGGCATTTTCCGCTCGACTCGGCATGTAATCCGAAACTCACCACGCGCATGCATCCGCAGGCGTGCCTGGCCGCGATCGCGGCGGAATGCGCGGGCGATCAGGGGAGGTTTTGGGAGTACCACAATCTCTTATTCGAGAACCAACGGCAGTTGGATCGCCAGGCGCTCATCGGCTTCGCCACACGGAGCGGATTGGACACGGCACGCTTCACGGCATGCCTCGGTAGCGCCCGGGCATTGGCGCGCGTGGAGCGCGATGCCAAGCAGGGTACGGACCTGGGCGTCGAGTCGACCCCGACGATTTTCATTAATGGACGGATGATCAAAGGGGCGCTCGATTCGGACCTGCTCACCGAAGCCGTAGCTCTGGCGCGCAGCGGACGATGAGCCGCGTGCGATTTTGAGATTGGCGCATGGCTCGCTGCGCGATCCAGTAGGTATTCGAAGCACTTGCGGCGTACGCGGCGACGTGAGCGTCATGCCACCGCAATTACATATATCGTGCTACGATAGAACGGCCGGCGGATGTGCGCGGAAAATCGTGATGAATGCGCACGCCCGGAAAATCTCTTGACAGGTTTGTTGCAGATCGATTAAGAGGGCACGTCTCACAGCTCGGTTGCAAACCGTTTGAATTGTAGAATGACTCTTGTCGACCACGCTCGTTGCCTCCTTGAAGCAACGGAAGGGCGGGCGTGGTTGGAAAGGTGTGCAAGAGGATGTGGAGGACGGACGGAAGTGGTGCGGCGGCGGCGACTTACCGCGTTGTCCCCAAGTGTGGATAACCAACGCGCGTGGTCGGCAGGACTTTCCTAGCATACGTGGAGGGGCCGGTATCATGGATGCCGAGTGGGTGGCAGCGCTGCCGTACTTGCGACGGCGGGTGGGTGAACGCAACTTCGCAAGCTGGATCGCACCGATTCACTGTGAACGAGATGAAAGCGGATTGCGCCTGGAGGTGTCCAGCCGCTTTTTTCAGGAATGGGTGACTCGGCACTTCGTGTCGGTGATGCGCGAGGTGCTGACAGAATTGGGAAGCATGGCGCCGGTGCGGGTCATCGTGGCGCCGCGCGCTCCCACGAGCGCGCCCGCCGAGCCGCCCGCGTTGGCTGCGGCACCGCCTGCTGCGAAGCCGGCCGCGGCGCCGAGAATCGGCCGGCTGGTGCCTGACTATACATTCAGCCGCTTCGTGGTCGGGCCCGCCAACGAAGTGGCGTATGAGGCGGCCCGTTCGGTTGCCGAGTTTCCGGGGCGCCGGTTTAATCCGTTGTTCTTGTGGGGCGGCGTTGGCCTAGGCAAGACGCATCTGGTCAACGCCGTGGCGCATGAGCTATTGGCGCACCCGCCGCGGCGCCGCATGGCATGCCTCGCGGCCGAGACGTTCATGAACAGCATGATCACGTCGCTACGCCAGGATCAGATGAGCGGGTTCCGCGAGCGCTACCGTGAAGTCGACGTGCTGATTCTGGATGACGTGGAGTTCCTTGCCGGAAAAGAACGCACCCAAGAGGAGTTCTATCACACCTTCAATGCGTTGCATGCAGCCGGCAGACAGGTCGTCTTGACGTCGGATAAACCGCCCCATGCGATCGCCGAGCTCGAGCAACGGCTGCGCAGTCGCTTCGAAGGTGGCTTGATCGCCGACATCCATCCGCCCACGCATCAGATGCGGATCGCCATTCTCGTGAAGAAGGCGGCATTCCAGGGGGTCGAGCTGCACGCGGATGTGGCGGAGGTGATCGCACAACGTAGCGGGCCCAGCGTCCGCGAGCTCGAAGGGGCGCTGACGCGAGTGCTGGCAACGGTCGCACTGCAAGGCGTGCCGTTGACCGTCACACTGGTAGAGAGTTTGCTCGCACCGGTGCGGCCAGCGACGTTCCTGATCTCGGTGGAGAGCGTCCAGGAGACCGTGAGCCAGCGTTTCCATCTCTCGGTCGCGGATCTGAAATCGCATCGCCGCGAGCAATTCATCAACCTTCCACGTCAGTTGGCGATGTATCTCAGTCGTACCGTGGCGGCGGCGTCTTTCCCCAGTATTGCGGAAAAGTTCGGCGGCCGAGATCACTCGACCGTGATGCATGCGGTCCGGGTGGTCGAGCAGCGGCGAGAGGACGACCCGAGCATGGGACAGCTGCTAGCCAGCCTGGAGACGGAGCTGCGTGCCCGGCCGACCTGATCCAGCGCCTCGGGTACGAACGCGAGAGAAACTGCGACAGCCCCCTTGACTGACGGCTAGCCGTGGTTAGCCTAAAGCCTTAGCTTAATTATTAAGCGTGGAACGTGCCAGAACCTCTGGGACGTGCGCGAACACTTTTAAGGAGGAGGAGTATGAAGATTCGGCCGCTGCAAGACCGCGTCATCGTGGAGCGGATTGAGGACGAGCAGAAGACCAAGGGGGGAATCATCATCCCCGATACCGCGAAAGAAAAGCCCCAAGAAGGCAAAGTGATCGCTGTGGGCAAAGGGAAGGTTAATGACGAGGGGAAGGTGGTGCCGTTGACAGTCAAGGTCGGAGATAAAATATTGTTCGGTAAATACTCGGGGAGCGAAGTGAAACTCGACGGCACCGAGTATCTCATCATGCGCGAGGATGACATCCTCGGAATCATCGAAGGCTAAGGAGGAAGGCATCATGCCTGCAAAAATCGTGAAGTTCGGCGAGGAAGCTCGCAACAAGGTGCTCGCCGGTGTCCGAATTCTCGCCGACGCCGTGACGGTCACCCTCGGTCCTAAGGGCCGTAACGTCGTCCTCGAAAAATCTTTCGGTGCACCAACGATCACCAAGGATGGTGTCACCGTCGCGAAGGAAATCCAGCTCGAAGACAAGTTTGAGAACATGGGTGCCCAGATGGTGAAGGAGGTGGCCAGCAAGACCTCGGACGTTGCCGGTGACGGCACCACGACGGCGACGGTTCTGGCCCGCGCGATCTATTCGGAAGGGGCGAAGATGGTCGCCGCCGGCCACGACCCGATGAGCCTCAAACGGGGCATCGAAAAGGCGGTCGGGGCGGCGGTAGAGGAGCTCAAGAAGCTGTCGAAGGCGACCAAGGAGCAGAAGGAAATTGCGCAGGTCGGTACGATCTCCGCCAACAACGATTCGACGATCGGGGAGATCATTGCCGAAGCCATGGAGAAGGTTGGCAAAGAAGGCGTGATCACGGTCGAAGAGGCGAAGAGCTTAGAGACCACGCTGGAGGTCGTCGAAGGCATGCAGTTCGACCGCGGCTATCTCTCCCCGTATTTCGTAACGGATCCGGACAAGATGGAAGCCCGTCTCGAAGAGGCCTACCTCCTGATCCACGAAAAGAAGATCAGCAACATGAAGGACCTGCTTCCCGTGCTCGAGACGATCGCGCGGAGCGGGAAGCCCTTCATCATTATCGCCGAAGACCTTGAGGGTGAAGCGCTCGCCACGCTGGTCGTCAACAAGATCCGTGGCACGCTGCACTGCATCGCGGTCAAAGCGCCTGGCTTTGGGGATCGGCGCAAGGCCATGTTGGAGGATATCGCCATCCTCACGGGTGGCCGCGTGATTGCCGAGGAGTTGGGCATCAAGCTCGAAAACGTGACTTTGAACGACCTCGGCCGCGCCAAGCGCATCGTGGTGGACAAGGACAACACGACGATCGTCGACGGTGCCGGCAAGAAGGCGGACATCGAAGGACGCATTAAACAGATCCGTGCGCAGATCGAAGAGACGACGTCGGACTACGATCGCGAGAAGCTGCAGGAGCGGCTCGCGAAGCTCGTCGGTGGCGTCGCCGTCATCCGTGTCGGTGCGGCCACCGAGGTCGAAATGAAGGAAAAGAAAGCCCGCGTCGAGGATGCGCTGCATGCAACGCGCGCCGCCGTCGAAGAGGGCATTGTGCCGGGTGGCGGTGTCGCCCTCATCCGGGCCGCGGCAGCTGCTCTCGACAAGGTCGAAGCGGCGGACGAGGAGAAGGTGGGCGTGAACATCGTGCGTCGCGCGATGGAGGAACCTTGCCGCTGGATTGCGAACAACGCCGGCTGGGAAGGCGCGATCGTCCTCGACAAGATCAAGAACAACAAAGGCGCGTTCGGCTTCAACGCCGCCACCGAGGAGTTCGAGGATCTCATGAAGGCAGGTATCGTTGACCCCACTAAAGTGGTGCGTTGCGCGCTGCAGAACGCCGCCTCGGTAGCCGGCTTGCTGCTCACCACTGAAGCCATGGTTGCCGAGAAGCCGGAGGAGAAGAAAGCCATGCCACCCATGCCTTCCGGCGACATGATGTAGGGCAAGTTGTTAGGTTGTTGGCCGCTAGGTTGTTATGGCGGAAGGCTCTTCGAACACCCCAACACCCTAGCAACCTAGTCTTCTGCTCCATCCAGGCCCGGCCTCTTGCCCCCATGAGGCCGGGCCTTTTTTTTCTTTCGGACTGAGCGCATTGACAAAGCAGAGCGGGAGGGCGAAAAAGGCCCTCACGCCCATGCAGTCAATGCGGCTCTTCGGTGTTGTACTCCTCCTCGGTGTGGGAACCACTTGGATGTCGGTCGTCGGCGTCGCCACGGCGCAGACGGCAACACCCGTGTTTACTGCCACCGAGACGCCGGTGAACACCGACACTCCAACGCTGACTCCGGTGCCGTTCACTCCCACTGTGACTCCAACAGCGACGATTACGCCGAGTCCGTCCCCGACGCCGTATCCTGTACCGTACGGGGTCTGCGCTAAGGTCGTGAACGCCCCCCCGACGCCCGGCACGACGAGCACACCAGCACGACCGGTGGCCGTGGCGATTGCAGATTTCAATCATGACTCCCTGGCAGACATCGCCATCGCCGATCAGCAATACGGGCGGATCGTCGTGTTTTTGGCCCATGCGGTTTCCACGCCGACGGCAGCCGCTTCGCCAGAGAACACCCCCAACACCCCCGGTCCCGACGCGGCGTGCCAAAAGGCCGGAGTAGATTACAGCCCTGATCCTGACGTTGTCCTCTTGGTTGCCGATCCGCTCGCTCTCACGACTCAAACGTCAGAAGGGGACGGGACGTTTACGGACCTTGACTTGAACTTGGACGGAAACATCGACCTCGTGGCGGTTGGCTCGGACGGGCTCACGGTTTTTCTCGGAGATGGGACGGGCCACTTTCCTTCGGTTTCATCGTATCCTCTGGCGGCGAATTCGGTGGCAGCCGCTGCGCCAGGTTCGATCGCCGCCGCACAGTTCAACGCGGATCGTTGGCCGGATATCATTGTTGCCAACGGGGGGACGAGCGTGTCGCTGTTTCTCAACCAGGGAAACGGCGTGTTGTGTGGCGCCTGCCCCGTCAACGTCGGCCTCTCAGCCAGGTTGATAGTGGCAGGGGATTTTGACGACAGTGGCACGTTGGATTTCGCTGTGGCGGAGGAACAGCAGTTGAAATTCGCGCTTCAATCCGGCCAGCTTCCGGTGCCGTCAACGGGGCAGTGTGATTGCAGCACGGTCCAGGGCAGTTTCAATATGGTGGGCCAGCAGCCCTCCAACGCGGTGATCACGGCAATGCAGGTGGGTACGTTTGGTACGAGCGATGCGGTGCCGGACTTGGCGTTCACCACATCCTTTCAATCGGCAGGAACGCCGACGCCAACTGGAGGCTTGCCGGACGGTAATCTCGTTCTGTACCTGAACACCCAGCCGACGCCGGCCGGACCCATCATCCGGGAGTTGCAGGTGCCGGTTGTCGTGCCACGACCGACGGTGACGGCGGCCAGCGCGGCCCCGCCATCCGCGCCTTCTGCGCTCGGGTTGGTGAACAGGGAGGGTCGTAATGACCTGGTCGTTGCTGACCAGAACAATGATGATGTGGCGATCTTCCGTGAGCGGCCGGATGCGAGCTTTCTGTTCGAACAGCTCGTTTCCCTGAACGTGCAAATGACGCAACCGGCGCAGCCGGTGGGGATGACCGTGGGGAACCTGGACAACGATATCGTGCCCGATGTTGTGACCGCCAATGCCGGCAACGGAAGCATCAGTATCTTCCTCAGCGGGGCGCGGCCGCCCACGGTGACGGCGCCGCCCACGGCCACGGCATCCCCAACCGCAACTGCGACGCAAAGTCCGGTGTCGACCGCAACCTTCACGGTAACCGCATCGCCAATCCCCACGCTGAAGCCTGGAGCGATCAGCCTCCAGGGCTCATGCGCTCTGAGTTCCGCTGGGTCTGGAAACAGTGGGAGTTCGATCGTCATGAGCTGTGTGGTAGCGATTGCTTTGGTAATCGCGCGGCGCTCGGCCCGCAAGCGTAACTGAAATGGCCACACGGTTTCGGATAGCGAGGAGATTCATTGCGCTGATAGCGCGGGTGCTCGGCGTACTTGGTGTTCTTTGCGTCGTCGGCCCATCCGTTACGCGGGCAAGTGGTACGATCACGTTCAGCAGCGCGCCGTCGCTCAGCGTGAATGCTGGGGCGGATGTCGGGCCCCAAGCGATCGCGTTAGCCGACGTGAACAACGACCACCTGCCCGACATTCTGGTCGTCGACAGCAGCGGCACCGTTAGAGTGTTTCTCAATTCCGGGGCGGGCTCTTTTCGCAGTGCGACTAGCGTCCCTGTGGGGGCAGGACCGGTTGCGGTCACGACCGGCGATTTCAACCACGACAACTTCCCCGATATCGCCGTCATCAACGCGGATGACAGCACCGTCTCGGTCCGGTTGGGCGACGGCAGTGGCGGTTTCAGCGGAGGAAGCGATTTCGATGTCGATTCAAGTGCGCTCGGCCTCGTTGCAGCGGATTTCAGCGGGGATGGTGTTGATGATCTCGCCGTGCTCGGTGACAGCAGTGTTTTTTTGTTCAAGAGCAACGGGGATGGAACCTTCACGCCTTTCGACACAGCGAGCGTCGATACGGGTACCACCGGTGACTATGCCATCGCGCAGGGAAAATTCGATTCGAGCGGCTTTGTGGATTTGGCGATCAGCAGTGGAGATTTCGCTAGTGTGGTCGTACTCCTTGGAGATGGGCACGGATCCTTTCAGACTGCGGGGCCGTTTGGTGTCGGCAGTGAGCCGGAGGGGATCGTCGTTGCGGATCTCAATGGCGACGGAAAGCAGGACATCGCTGCGGTCGATTCGGGCGAGTTCGCTGACTTCAATGTTTCCTTGCTGTACGGAAACGGTGACGGCACCTTTCAAGGTGATGTACGGACGACGGCGTTCGATTCTTCAGTTGCAATCACGGCCGCTGATTTCGATAGCGATGGGACCATCGACCTCGCGGTGACGGCGAACGAGAACTCTTCCACGCCAGGAATTGCGATCCTTTGCCAACCCGGGACTTTCTGTTCCCCATCCGGTGCGACTTTTGATGGAGGGTTTGTCCTCCTGAACCAAGGCCTGGGACTTGGGTCTGGGCAGCAGGCCATACAGGCGGGGGATATCAATGGCGATGGGCTGCCGGATCTGATTGCGTTGAGTGAGGACGGCGCGAGCATTGGCGTGTTCCTCAACACAACTGCCACAACGCCTGGTCCGTCTCCGACTCCTGTTGTAACGGCGACCGTAACCCCCACCTCAAATACGCCGTCCACGCCGACGGCGACGCCAACTATCGGCAGTCCAACCGCGACCGCCACCGCATCTCCCACTGCCACGCCCACATCAAGTGTCCCGACGGCGACCGGGACGCCAACGCGTACACCCCGCCCCCCGACGACGCCGCTGGCTATCCCCCCGTTTTCTCGCTGCGAGATCCCACTCAGCTTCCAAGGGAGTGCCATCGCGGCCGGTGACTTCAACCAAGATGGCGTTAGTGATTTCGCCGTCGTCACGCCCGGCGGAATCCTCAAGGGGCTTTTATCAGACGGCAGTCGCTTCCAGACTGGCGAGTGCTTCGACGCACTCTCTCCCGCAGCGGCCGATACTACGGTAATCCAAGGCGCGCACGTGATCACGGCACCGTTGGCAAACAATAGGAACGCTACGGTGGACTTGGTGGTTGGAGGGGACGCCGGAATATCGGTTCTGAGCGCAAACCCGAACACGCCAGGGGCATTCAACGTTGTACAAACATTGAACGATCCAGCGAACGCGAGCGTCGTGGCGGTAGCCTTCGCGGACACGAATAATGACCATATCCCAGATGTCGTGATGGGCACGAGCAACGGCATCAGCGTGTTCCTTGGTAAATCCGCGGGAGGCTTTGCCACCACGCCGACCAATTCCCACTCCATCGCCGGGCTTGCAAGCGTGGTGGTGCAGGACTTCAACGGTGACACGCTGATGGACATCGCGGTGGTTGGGCAGTCGGGGCTTTCGATCTTCCTTCAAGGGGAAAGCAATCCGGTCGCCCCAAGCCTGGGCGCTGGAACGCCCGCTGGCATGGTTGGCGGCGATCTCAACAACGACGGAATCGCCGATTTGGTGATTTTGACGCGCAGTCCTGCTGCATTGCAAACTTTCCTTGGGCCAATTACAAGCGGGTCGCAACCTCTCACTATCGATATCTCCGGAACCGATGTCACCGGTGAGCCGCTGCTGATGACCGCCGCCGATTTCAACGGTGACGGTAATCTCGACGTCGTCGTAGCGATGCAAGACGGCACGGTGGCCTTTTTCACTGGAGACGGGGAGGGGCGCTTGACGCAAGCGTCTCTGTCCGTGCCATGCGGGAACCGGGTCACCTGCGGCAGTCCGCTCGGCCTCGTAACGGCCCACCTGGACAACCAAGCCCGGCTGGACGTTGTCACCTTGAACCCCGGTAACTTAACCGGCTCGCTTTCCATTCTGCTGAGCGGCAACCCGACGGTCGCTTCAACACCCACCGTGACACCGACCGCGACGCCGACGCCGACTGCCACCGCGACGAACACCAGCACGCCAACTGAGACCCCACTCCCCACCGTGGTCATCACGGTGACCGCGGCTCCCACCTGTTACAGCGGCTACTGCGTTCAGGGACAGGGCTGCGCAATTGCGGACCCCGTCAAAGACCGCCCGCGGGGTATTTGGGTGCTGCCAGCGGCTCTGCTGTGGATGTTGCGTCGCCGACGGTGCTCGGCAAGTTAGAAACCCCCAGCTGGGCTTGGCCCATAATGTCGGCGGGCCAGGTGCCGTCGCCTGCGTCATCATTTTGGGGAACAGCTGACGCGTTGTGCGATCCGTGACGAGCTGTGGGGCAGGTGATTTGCGCATCGCGGATTCGCATTGTTGCGTTTCCGCCCCCGGTTTGAAGTCGTGTTTTAACACATTTCCAGGAGACAAACCGACTCCTTATCGTTTCCATTTGACGCTGGCCTGATGGCCGCGTGACGGCACGTAATCTGCTGGTAAGGGTAGCTGCTCAGAAGAGGTGGTCTGGGCACCGAATGAGGAGCGTTGCAGATGCAGGCACCAGCAGTTCAGTGGTCTAGAGAATATGATGGGACGAGTTTCGATGGCGTCCTACCGCGGCTGATCGAGCCGGAAATCTTGCTGCCAACGCAGTTCTTCGACCAGTTTCGTGGCCGCAGCATCTTGGAAGGCGAGCGCCGTCTGATGCTGGCGATCCTCGAGGATGGTGTCTCGTGTTTTCAGAAATATGCCGGTGCCACACGGCCGCGGTCGCGGCGACTGTTTCAAGAGGCTGAGGATTGGCTCTTCGCGGATGAGCCGGACTGGCCGTTTTCATTTGTCTCGATCTGCGCGCTGGTCGGACTCAATGCGGAGTATTTTCGCGGCCGCCTCAAGATCTGGAAGGAACAGCTTCTGTCGCAACGCCCGGAGGAGCGCGGCCGAATAGCCAGAGTGCGGCTGCGCGCCGCGCGCCGGCACAAGATCCTGCCTTTCGTGCCGCGTCGGCGCCACAAGGTGGCAAAGACAGCAAACGCCTGATGCGCACGGCACGCCCCGGGGGCGGGGCGTGCCGTGGGGCCAGCGCGTATGGCATCGGGGGAAGAGCCATACGCGTACGCCAAGTGCTAGACGCGAAAAATCGTGGCGAGCAGCGCGCTAAACTTGGTCAGCCACGGAACCAGCGAGAGGGAGACATACACCCCCGCCAGGAACACCAGCGCCGGCACGACCAGCCGATGCTGCCGATTGCGGCTCAACAGGAATAACAGGCCGCAGGCCTTTGCCTTGAAGAGGAGCAAGGCCGGACCAACGCCGAACCAGTGGAAGGCGTTGACCAGTATCGGGTTGGCTTCCTTGACGCCCATGGTGAGACCCTGGTACGTGGCCACGGCGTCGAACAGCTGCAAGGCGATGTTCAACACAAACAGGTCGTAAATACGTCGGCGGTCGTGCTGCATACACCCCTGCCCAATAACGTCGAGACCAGTGAGACCGCACGGGAAGGCTCCCGGTGAGCCTCTCCGCACGGTCGGCAGAAGACAACCGCCTTACTTGAGCTCCTTGATGTGCTTTACCATTGCTTGAATCTGATCGTCATTCAATTTGCCGGTGTATCCGTTCATGCCGGTCTTGCCGATCGCCTTGCTGCCTTCTTTGATCACTTTGGCGATGTCGGCGTCGCTCTTTCCCTTCAGCGTTGCGGCAAAATCTTCTACCTTGAGTGCCTTTCCAGCAGGCCCATCGCCCTTCCCGCTGGCTCCATGGCACATCTTGCAGTTCTTGTCGTAGTCCGCCGCCGCATCAGCGAACGCCATGGACGCCGTGAAACTGATGAACAAGCCCCCGGCTATCGCGAAAGTGGCTGCTCTTGTGAAACCTCTTCCTATCCTCATCGTAGCTACCTCCTGTGTTTTGTTATGCCCGTTCGTTCATTCAATGCAAGCCCTGTCGCATGCGACGCGGCAGCGCACGGACCGGCCGCCCGCCCCGGTGCGGCGCCAGCGCCTGCCTAGGACCAGAGCGGAGCCCGCTCACCGCGGCACAACGAAGATGTCGGCGGCGATCTCGGGTTCCAGAGCAATGTCTGTCCCTCCAACTTGCACCATGAAGGCGGGCAGGCGCTGATGGAGCCGCAGCGACGCGCCCGGAACGACGCCCAGCGCGCACAGACGGTCCAAACGCACGTGTGAGCGCGACGCGATGAAAACGATGCGGTAGGCGGCCCCAATGCTGCCCTCACTGAGTGGCGTGACGAGCGGCCGTATCTCGTGCGTGAACTTTTCGCAACACTGGCCACGCGGGATCGGTCGCTCGTGTGGGCAGGTCGGTGGATGCCCGAGGAACGCGCAGACACGGTCCGTCGCCTCCTCCGAGAGAATGTGGGAATGCTCGAGCTCGCAAGCCCCAGCTTCCATCGCTGCACTGTCGACGCGAATCACGTCGAGCAGCAAACGTTCCGCGAGTCGATGCCGCCGGATGACCCCCGCGGCGCGCTGCTCGCCCGCGGGCGTGAGTTGCAGGTGGTCGTGAGAGCACACGACCCAGCCGCGCCGCTGCGCTTCGCCGAGCGCCCAACTGGGATCGAAATCGAACGTCTGCCCAGCAAAGTCCGATCGCAACTCGGCACCTTGCTCACGCAACGTCCACAGCCGCTCGAGTAACTCCTCGATGGGCTGATCGATGTGCACCGGTGTCACTGTGCCCCCTCAGGTCTCTTGAGCCATGCGGTCAGCCATCTGGTGATTCGGGTCGGAGCGGGGATTTCATAGCTACATGAGGGGCAACGAAGCAACTGGCAGCCGCGTTGGAGCGGACAGCTGGAATAACAGACGCGTCCTTCCGTCTCACTGTAGCGGGTGCCGCAGAGGGGGCACGTGACCTCGCTCTCTCCCTGGGTCATTGAAGGCCTATCGCGCGCAGGCCCACATTGAGCGCGCCGCCGACGAGAAACGCAAAAGGAAAGATGAACCCGGCCATGGCCAATGCGATGCGTACCCCGCACTCTTTCACAATCACGAAGAAATTGGCGACACAAGGCACAAACAATGTGATCGTCACCAGCGCGACCACGGCTTGCACCGGCGTCAGCTGACCGTGCTGAAACAAGGCGTAGATCCCCGCTGAGCCGTAATCGCGCCGAAAGAATCCTACCAAGAAGGCCTCCGCAGCTTTTGGTGGAAGGTTCAACATACCCACCACCGCCGGCTCGCTGGCGTGAACGATCCGGCCGAGCACGCCCGTGGCATCGAGTAGGAACAGCACAAACGTGCCGAGTACGAAGATCGGAACGGCTTCCTTGAGATACCACTCCAGCCGCCCGAGCGTCTTGATGATGATGTTTCCCAGCTGCGGGCGGCGAATCGGTGGGATCTCGAGAATGAGATCGGAACGCTGGCCCGGCAGCAGGCACGCCGCCAGAAAACCCACCGCAAACAGGACGCCCGTGACGACACCACCCCAGACGATCGGTGCCCAGATTGGTAACGCGCCAAACAGACCCAGAATCACGCCCAGTTGCGCTGAGCACGGTACCCCCAGCGCAAGCAGGAACGTCACCAGAATGCGCTCTTTCCGCGTTTCCATGATCCGCGCGGTCAGTGTCGCCATCGTGTCACAGCCCAGCCCCAAGACCATCGGCAACACGGCTTTCCCGTTCAACCCCATGCCGCGGAAGACGCGATTCACCATGACGGCGAGGCGTGGCAGGTAACCCGAATCCTCCAGGATCGAGAAGGAAAGAAAGAACGCGGTGACAATCGGGAAAATGATCGCCAGCGCATACGTCAGAGCGACCGTGATCATCCCGTAGGGGCCAACCAACATGTCGCGAACAAGGTGCAGGGTTCCCACACCGGCACCGGCGCCGATGCCGCTGATCATGCGGTTGATTACACCGGTCACCGTGGGGTTGATGTACGTGCCGAACAACGTGTGCTCAAAAAAATCTACCACTGTGCCCGCGGCGAACACCCCCACGAAGCGGTAGATGACGTACAGAACCACGAGCAACATCGCGGTTCCAGAGGCGCGCTGGGTTGCCCACTGTCCGAGGGCTGCGCGCATCTCTGCCCGCCGGTATGCGGCCACGCCTGCAGCCGCAATGCCGCACCAGCCAGCCAGCCGCAGCCACGGACCTGCCGAGTTCGAGAGCATGCCCAAGTCATCCGCCAGCAACGTCAGGCATCCTGCGAGTGCCACAAGCGCCAGTGCTGCCCAACCCCGCTGCTCCACAGTGGTGGAGGACGGGTCGAACCTAGCCATCCGAATCACTCGGCGAGCTAGCAGCTCTGCATCGCGAATGCGCGCGCGGCTGAGATGATAACTCACCTGGCCGTGCAACTGGCCTTGCAGGTCGCGGTGTGCCTCCTCCACCTTCTCCACCGTCGCCGCGGGAAGATGTTCGACTAGCCAGGGGCGTAACGTGTCGTCTCCCGCCAAGCACATCAACGCTAGCCAGCGCGCTCCGATCTGAAATCCTGAGAGCAGCCGCTCGGTCCGTAACAGGGCGCGTTCCACGGCCGCCGGATAGTGTGCGTCGTAGTGGCTGACGCGCGCCGCGCGCAGGGCTTCATTGAGAGCGGCCAGGCCCTGGCCGCTGACGGCAACGGTCTGCACGACGGGAACGCCAAGCTCCTCCGACAACTTGCCCGTATCGATGCTGATCCCCCGGTCGGCTGCTTCATCGGCCATGTTGAGGGCTAGCACGAAGGGCACGCCGGCTTCGGCGAGCTGGGTCGAGATGACCAACGCGCGCGGCAGGTTCTTCGCATCAGCGACCTGGACGATGCTGTCGACTCCGCCCAGCAAAATGTCGCGGGTGACCCGCTCGTCTTCGGAGTTCGGCGTGAGGCTGTTCACCCCGGGGGTGTCGATGACCTCGATCTCTGGATCGAACCGCGCCCGCGCCTGCACCACCTCGACGGTCGTGCCCGGATAATTGCTCACGGTTGCGTAGGTCCCGGTCAACGCGCCGAAGATCACGCTCTTACCGACGTTGGGGTTTCCCACCAAGGCGATTCGCCGGAACCGTGGACGCTCCGCTTTGACACTCGTGTCGTCCGCGGGCTCTATGGCTCGCAAGGCGGCTTTCGGCGCGACCTGCCGTTTCGTGGCAGAAGACATCTGGTGTTACCGGCGTGCCTTACTGAGCGGGTTCGTACCCGCACCACGGATCGGTGGCCAGGTAATTCTCGGTCAGCGCATATGCGCGCGAGCGTGACCCGCCGCAGATGGCGCGGTACTCGCAACGCCCGCAACGGCCCACCAGCAGGTCGGGATCACGCAACGAGCGGAATAACGGCGAGTCCCGATAGATCTCCGCCAGCCCCTGCGAGCGAACGTTTCCGGCACACACCGGCAAAAACCCGCTGGGAAACACTTCACCGGTATGCGAGACGAAAGCGAAGCCGTTGCCGGCGTTGACCCCGCGGGGGGCAAGCCCCACCGTGTGCCCCGGGCCCTCCGAGCGCAGGAGGAGTTGGGGTAAGGCGGCGCTGCTGGGATGCCTCGGCTGTACACCGGCTGCGGTTTCGCGTTGCGCAACGTAGCGACGGTAATGCGGTGCTTCCGTGACCTTGACGATGAACGGCGCCCGCTTCTGCACCGCATACAAGATCGCAAACAAATCCTCGCACTGTTCTGGGGTGAGCCCACCGAGCGCCGCACCGCGACCGACCGGCACGAGAAAGAACACCTCCCAGAATACGACCCCCAGCCGTTCCACCAAGCTGGCCATTTCGTCGAAGTACGGCGCCGAACGACCACAGAGGGTGGTGTTGATCTGCACCGGCAGATCACAACCGTGGGCCCACTCAATAGCTTCCATTGTCTTGGTAAAAGCCCCCGGGACACCCCGGAAGCTGTCGTGCAAGTCGGCGCGCGGAAAATCCAGGCTCACGGCCATCTGATCCAAGTCGCTGTCCTTCAGCCGGTGCACCAGATCTTGCGTGAGCGTCGCCGTGGCGGCAGGGATCGTGCCCATGCGGAGCCCGAGGTGTTTGCCCCGACGGATGAGTGTGAAGAGATCGGGGCGTTTCACGGGATCGCCGCCACTGAGAATGAACACCGGGGTTCCCATTCCAACGGTTTCGGCCAACAGCCTTTCGCCTTCCTCCGTCGTCAGTTCATCTGGATGCCGGTTCGGTTGGGCCGAGGCACGGCAGTGGCTGCAGGCAAGATCACAGGCTTGCGTCGTCTCCCAAATGACGAGGAACGGCGCCTTTTCAAAATCAACGCTTGGTGGACGCATCAACAGTTTCTCGGGCACATTTTAGGACATCGCAAATGACGTCCGGATTTTCAAGGTATCACGGCGCGATCGTCAGGACTGCGTCGAAGTCGATGCGGCGCAATCCGGCGCCGGGCGTAGCTCTTCACCCCTGGAGTATCTCCGGACTAGGGGGGTGAACCCGATCGTGGCAGGGCTCTGCTGCGGCGTTCCAGCGCCGACGTCACTCGTTGAGGAGTGCTTGTCGGATTGCTTGCAACACGAATAGAAAATCGCGCAGGCTTTGCACCGGACCGAGGGTGGCGACGCTCTCGAGAGCGGCCAGCTCGGCGGCCGTGATGCCGTGCCGCGTATGCAATGCCCGATTCGCTCGGAAACGCTCCCATGCCGATTCCGGCTGCGGGCGTTCCGGTGCGATCAGCGCACGCGTTTGCGGATTGGCCATGAAGAACAGCTCTCGCTGATCCAAGTCGAGGGCCTTGGCCAATTTGGCGATCATGGCGGGGCGTGGGTGTCGCGCATCGGATTCCAGATAGGCGATGTAGTTCGCACGGCACCCGACTTTTGCCGCCACCTGGGCCTGCGTCAGCTCCAACTGATGCCGACGCCGCTTGAGAACCGAACCGAACGACAGTCTCTTTGCACTCCGTGTCACATCCGTCCTTCTAGCCGAAATAGTGACAAAAGGAAAGCTCACATCGGGTTAAGTTCAATGCCGTTTAGATGACCGCTTCTCACATTGGCGCGCACCGCGCTATAGTCGCCGGCGCTACGAATAGGAGGATGAGATGCCGACCCAAGCTTCCCTGATGGCCTTGAAGATCTTGCGCGATGGCAGCCATTTCCAGTGGTACGTGATCCCGCTGCTCGCCGTCGTCCTCTACGTCTATGCGGCGGAGATCGAACGGAGAAACTGGAGCCTGGTCTTCGCCGGCCTGGCGTTATGGGGCATGGACTGGTTCAACGAAACGTGGAACGCGCTCGTCTTCCACTTTACGCAATATGCCCCGGTCTGGGGTGCCCCGGGAAAGACGGCCTACCTGATCTTGATCGGCCTGAACATCGAGATCTGTTTCATGTTCGCCATCGCCGGCGTTGTGACTGCGAAGAGTCTGCCGCGCGATAAGTCCATGAAGATCCTCGGGCTTCCCAACCGCTTGTTCATTGCCATTGCGGCCGCGGTGTTCTGCGTCATCGTGGAGATACTCCTCAACGCGGTCGACGCCCTCACCTGGGATTACTGGTGGTGGAATGCGCGTTGCCCCTGGCTCATCTTCCTGCTCGGCTATCTCCAGTTCTTCGTCATCGCCTTCTGGGTGCACGACATGCGGAGCATCAGGAAGCAGGCGGTGACGGTCGGCATGATTTACGCCGTCGACACCGTCAGCTTGGTCGTCTTCGGGGTGCTTCTGCGGTGGATCTAGTCCGGCAGGCGCGGCCTGTGGAAGCAGGGGCTCGAGGGCCGCGAGGTCGAGTCCTGCCGCGATCGCGGCGCTGCACGGCGTGGCGGATTGCCTGGTAGTGGATGCCTGCCGCGGCGTGGTTACCAACAAATCAGCGTTGCGTTCGGTGAGGTTTGCGTGCAGTGGGTGCCGAAGCGGACCCCGTGTTCGGACGGCATCTCGCCGATGTCAATGTCGGAGGGCGTGGTGGTTGGGGGAAAACATGGCCGGTTGCGGTACGCGAAAGCCGTTACCAGGGCAATGAGAACGATGTAGCCGGTAAGTGCCCCCACCGCAAGGAGGGCAGCTTCTCCGTCTGACATGCTCGCCCGCGCCGGTTTCGGGTGTACAGACCCCACCAAAAGCCCGATCACAGCAAGCATTACAGCCACACGCTTCATCTTTTTCCGCATTAGAGGCCTCCGTTTACCGCACAGCAGGGGCCACCCTAGCTGAATATTCGGCGAATGGCGATGCGCGGTTGACATCTTCGCGTGCATCGCGGCGCCGCTGGCTTCCGGCTGGCGAGATGCCGGCGCTAGCAGTTGCGGTCTTCACGCCGCTGCAGGCCTGCCGCGTCGGCGAGCCGCAGCGCGTCGCTGTACTCCGTGCGTGTCAGGCGGCGGCTGAGCGCGCCGCTGGCGTGTGCGTTGTAGCACGGGCGGTACTGATCCATGAGGTTGAGATACGTGTTCGGTGAGACCTCCTCACTCAGGAAGCGCACCACCTCGGCCGTGCCCGCAACGTCGTTCGGCAGGACCAGATGCCGGATCAGCACCCCCCGCTGCGCGACACCCGCGGCGTCGACAACCAGATTGCCGACTTGGCGGTGCATCTCCTTGACCGCCGCTTGACTCAGCGCCGGATATCGGCGGACCTTCGAATACGTGCGTGCACGATCTTCGTCGGCGTACTTCAGGTCCGGCATGTAAATGTCGATGGCACCGTCGAGCAGCTTCAGGGTGGCCAGCGCGTCGTACCCGCTGGTGTTGTACACGAGCGGTATGCCGAGGCCGCGCTCGGCGGCAGTCAGCACGGCGGCCAAGATCTGCGGGACGACGTGGGAGGGGGTGACGAAGTTGATATTGTGGCAGCCACGGTCCTGCAAATCGAGCATCATCGCGGCAAGCTCTGCCGGGCCGACCTCGCGTCCCTGTCCGAGTTGGCTGATGTCGTAGTTCTGGCAAAACTGACAGCGCAGGTTGCACCAGGAGAAGAAGATCGTGCCGGACCCATACCGTCCCACCAGGCAGGCTTCCTCGCCGAAGTGCGGTTGGTAGCTGGCGACGACGGCACGCTCGCCCGTCCGGCAGACAGCCCCCTTCGTGGTCACGCGCCGGTTCACGTGACATTCACGGGGACACAAATCGCAGTCCGCCAGCCGCGCCCACGCCCGGCGCACACGTTCCTCGAGCTCGCCGCTGCGCAGCAGTGTGCGGTAAGCGGGCTCGAAAACGTCATGCGCGTTCATCGTATCCAGCTTAGAATACCGTCGCTCGTCCTGGAACCTCTTTCCTCATGGACCCGGTTTCAGGTTTCGTGGGGTGATGCGACCGCTTGCAATACCTTCAATACCTCGGAACTGTTCGGTTGCGAGGAGGGGCGAACATGAAGCCACTGGGAGGAAAGACCGCGATCGTCACCGGTGCTGGCCGACCTCACGGCATTGGGCGCAGCACCGCTCTGCGACTGGCCGAGCAGGGGGCGAGCGTCGTCATCACGGACCTGTGCCGCAAGTACGAAGGGGATCTCGCCTTCTATGAGGTGGGCGACGACTGGAGCCGGTTGCAGGGCGTCGTGGGCGAGATCGAAGCGCGCGGCGCGCGTGGCCTGGCGTGCAAGGTGGATGTCACTCGCCGTGATGAAATCGAAGCCTGCGTGGAAGAGGCCGTGGCGCGCTGCGGTGCCATCGACATTCTGTTCAACAACGCGGGGACTGCGGTGGGCGTCGGTCCCTTCCTGGCCATGACGCAGCAGCAGTGGGACCTCAGCCTGACGGTCAATGTGACCGGCATGTTCCACTTTTGCCAGCTGGTGATCCCGAAAATGATCGACCGTGGCGGCGGCGTCATCATCAACATGTCGTCCATGGCTGGCCTCGGTGCGGGTGAGCTGATGTGCGGCTATAACACCTCCAAGTTTGCGGTGGTCGGATTCACCAAGTCCATCGCTGCGGAGTTCGGCCAGTTCGGGATCCGGTGCAACGCGGTCTGTCCCGGGATGGTCGATACCGATCTCGGGGCCTCGGAGTACGAATTCATTTCGCAGATGGAAGGGATTACGGTGGAGGAGGCGCGCCAGCGCGCGGCGCAGAAGATCGCGCTCCGCCGCCAGTGCACCCCCGACGAAGTGGTGGACGTCGTCGCCTACTTGTGCGGCCCGGCGGCGGGGTACCTCACCGGCGTGGCCATACCGATTGCCGGCGGCATGTTGCCGGGGATTTAGGGCATCTCCCGTTGGCGAACGGCGCTATCCTTACCTCGATGACTCGCCCGACTGGCACTGCGGATCTGCCGTTACATGGTGGCCAGGTGCCGCACTGGCTCGCGGAGCGGATGGCTCGCCTCGGGCGGGTCGTCGTCGAGGCGATCGTGCATCACTACGGGCGTGACGAGCTCCTGCGCCGGCTGGCGCACCCGTTCTGGTTCCAGTCGTTCGGGGCGGTGATGGGTATGGACTGGCACTCCTCCGGCATCACAACCAGTGTCATAGGCGCTCTGAAACGCGGACTCGAGCCGGTGCAACGGGAGCTGGGGGTTTACGTGTGTGGGGGACGCGGGCGACACTCGCGTAAGACGCCGGACGAGCTTGTCGCGATCGGGGCGCGGGTGGGAATCGACGGTGCTGGGCTGGCGCGCACCAGCCGCCTGGTCGCGAAGGTCGATAGCGCGGCCGTGCAGGACGGCTTCGATCTGTATCTGCACAGCTTCGTGGTGACCGACGACGGGGCGTGGACCGTCGTGCAGCAGGGGATGAACACCGACCGGCGGCAGGCACGCCGCTATCACTGGCTGTCGGAAGGACTACACAGCTTCGTGGACTCGCCGCACGCGGCGATCGAAGGGCCGAACCAAGGGCAGATCATCAACCTCACCGACGCTCGGGCGGCCGCAGCGCGCGACTGCCAGCTGGAGCTGGTGCACAAGGGGCCGGAGCACGTCCTTGAGACGTTGCGCAGGCTGCGCGACCGCGGGCCACGTTTGGAGATGCCGGCACACCACGAGGTGCGGGTCTCCGACGTCCTGCTTCGCCGGCTGCGGGCGACGCTCGTTGCCGCAGCCGAATGCACCCCGGCGGATTTCGCGGATCTGTTGCTGGTGCCGGGAGTTGGGGCGCGCACCGTCTTTGCCCTGGCGCTGGTGAGCGAGGTGATCCATGGCGCGCCGTACCGGTTTGCGGATCCCGCTCGATTCTCGTTCGCCCACGGCGGGAAAGACGGCCATCCGTTTCCCGTGCCGTTGCGTGTGTACGACCAGACGATTCAGGTCATGCGCAGCGCCGTCGAACACGCAAGGCTCGGTTCGGACGACAGGCTCTTCGCCATCCGCCGACTGGACGAACAGGCGCGCCGGGCTCGAGCGGGCCACTAGCGGCTCCGACTTTGAGCCGGTGGCGCATGAAGCGGCGTGCAGCGACCCACGCGGCGGCCGGCCGGTTTCCAACGCCGGTTCGCGTAACCGACAGGGGCGCCAGCGGAACGACGGCAGGCCACGCCAGCTCTCACTGTTCTGAACCTAGCCAGTAACTTAAGCCTCTTCGGGCAGCCGCTCGGGCGCGTGAAGCGCTGGCGGTGAGTGAACTCGAAGCCGCAGTCGAGGCACGCCGGTGGCTCGATCACCAGGGTCTCACCCCGGTGCTTGAGCGAGCGGTCATGGAAAATGTTTCTTCCGTTCTTCATTTTCCGTCTTTCATTTTGCATTCGCGTCTTTTCACTTCCAGGGCAACACCGGGCAATGCCCCTGGCGCTGCACGCCTCCGTTTTGGGTTGGCGACGCTTCGATGTATCCTGTGGTGACCATGATTGATCCCGTAACAGCGCTGGGGCGATTACTGGTGGCGGTGTTCGTCGGCCTGCTCATCGGTCTCGATCGCGAGCGTGCGGAAACCCGCAAGCGGTTTCAAGTGTTTGCGGGCGTGCGAACGTTTCCTCTTATCGCGTTGGCTGGGGCGCTGCCGATGCTGGTCATTGACGTGACCGGGGCGGGTCTGCTGGTGGCGAGCTTCGTTGCGGTCGCAGCGATCGGGCTGGTGTCGTACATCCGTGCTTCGGGGGCGGGTGGGATTGGAGCGACGACCGAGATTGCGGCCCTGGCGACGTTCTTGTTGGGGGTCTTGGCGGGCGCCGGGCAACTGGTGGTTGCTGGCGCGGCGGGTGTGGGCGTGGCGGTGCTGCTGGTTGCCAAGCCGCGGCTCGAAGCTTTTTCGCGCGCCTTGACGGAGGAGGAGCTGACCGCGGCGCTGGAGCTGGCCGTGATTTCGGTTATCGTGCTGCCGCTCGTACCGAATCGCGGCTACGGCCCGTGGCAGGTGTGGAATCCGTTCGAAATCTGGCTGGTCGTTGTGCTGGTGAGCGGGCTATCGTTCGCCGGCTTCATTGCCATGCGTTTGTTCGGCGAACGCCGCGGCATCATCCTCACGGGGGTGCTCGGGGCGCTGGTGTCGAGTACGGCGGCGACGGTGTCGCTGGCGAGCCGTTCACGGCAAGCCATGGCGCTGGCGGCGGTGACGGCGACCGCCACGGTGCTGGCCTCGACGATCATGTGCGTGCGGGTAGCGATTCTTGTCGGTGCGGTGAATGCCGGAGTGCTGACCCGCCTCCTGCCGGTGATCGGGGCGATGCTGCTAGAGGGGGCGGGCGCGGCGTTGCTGTTGTCGAAGAAAGGGCCCGCCGGCGGCGACGAGGCCTCGGGCACCCCCATGGCCAACCCGTTCAGTTTGGTCTCCGCGCTGACCTTTGGCGCGATCTACACGGTGATCCTGGTTGCGGCCCGTGCCGGGCACGAGTACTTCGGCACGCAAGGGATCTATGTCGCCGCGGCGCTGGGCGCCTTGGCCGACGTCGACGCGTCGGCCATCGCGTTCTCGCGCCTGGCGGTCGCCGGCATCAGCCCGCAGGTCGCTGCCATCGCGCTGACGATCGCCGTGGTCACCAACACGATCGTCAAGATGGCGATCGCGATCGTCATGGGCGGCGTGCGTTTCCGCGCCTACGTCGCGACGTCACTTGCTGTGATGGCCGTCGTCGGCGCCCTTACCGGCGTGCTGCTGTTTTACTGACTCTTGCTTGATCCCTGGTCGCGTCCCTGCGGACGATTTGGCCTATTGACAACCTTCCTCGGACGGAGTGAGGATCATGTCGCCAGGCGTTAGTGAGTCGCCCTGGCGCTAACGGCTCCGGGGCGAGAAAGGGGGCTTCTATGAAACTCGTTCGGTGCCTCGCAACAGTTGCTGCCGGTTTAGTGTGCTTGTGGGCGATGACTGCGCTGGCGGTTGCGGTGCCGCCAGCAACCAGTTTGAACAGCTGCCAGGACAAGGTCCGCAGCGAGGGCAAGAACTTCGTTCAGAACACGGTCAATGCAGTCGGGACCTGCCCTGAAGGCCGTGGCGAAGGATGTGATCAAGAACAGTGGCGCGATCACCGCGGCGACGTCATCCACATGCGTTGCCCAGTTCCGCAAGATCAACGACACGCGCACACCGTCGAAGAGCCTGGCGCAGAAACTGAGAGACAAGATCGATAGCAAGTGCGTGCCCGGGTTCACGTCGAACGTGACGCACTCCCTCAATGATATCACCGGCCATGTCGCCGGCGGTGTCACCGAGAAGATCAGGACCGCCAACATCGATACGTGGTGCAAGCACTTCGGCGGTGGCGGTTCGATCGATGCCGTGGCGGATTGGGAAGACTGCATCATCACATCGCATAACTGCGATGTCGCAGCCGCCATTGCGGCCCAGTTCCCGCGCGCCGGCGAGTGGCTCACCACACTGCAGTCGCCAGGGAACATGCCGGCTGTGCCGACACCCACCAGTGATACGGGACGCACGAGTGATGCCGTCGCTGGCGCCAACTTGTTCGCGGGGCTGATCGATCCGGACGGCGACGGCATTCCGAATCCCACATGCGGTGGTCAGGGCGTCGCCTGCAGTACTGCCTGCTGCTACGTGGAGAACCTTGCGGTTCCGCCGGACACCGAGTGCTTCGAGTATACCGGTCCGCCCGCCCAGGCGACGGCGTTCAAAGTCAACTGCGATTGGGGGGTTCCAGGGGGGGCGCCGGGGAGTCGACCAGCTGGAAGCATGCTCAATACCTGGCTTGGTGGTCCGTGCGCTGCCGGGCCGTTTTTTGGCACTCCCTGTGTTCCAGGTGGACCGCTCGTTGGGAACCTGCACGTCATGCCGTCCGATTCCAGCTGTCCATAGGATGCATGGTGCGGCGCCTCACGGTGCACGCATTGCAGGCCGGGGGCGGGCCCTGGATGGCCCGCGCCCCGCTCCTTCACGACCTCCGCTTCCCCTCGTACTGCGCCAGAATGCGGCGCGCCACGACCATCTTGTGCACTTCGTCCGCACCGTCGTAAATGCGGGCGGCGCGGGATTGGCGATAGAACATCGACAGCGGATGGTCCTCCGTGAGACCGGCGGCGCCGAAGACTTGGATTGCCCGGTCAATGACCGACTGCAGGACCTTGGCGCCGAAGAACTTGATCAGCGAGATCTCTTCCCGTGCGCCGCTGGCACCGGCGGTGTCGATCTTCCAGGCGGCGTGCAGGGTCATGAAGCGCGCCGCTTGGATGTCGGCGCGCGCTTCGGCGATCCAGTCCTGGATGTTCGCCTTGCGCGCCAGCGTGCTGCCGAACATCTCGCGTTGCGTGGCGTACTCGCACATCAACTCGAAGGCGCGCTGCGCCACACCGAGCCAACGCATGCAGTGATGGATGCGCCCGGGGCCCAGCCGTTCTTGCGCGATCACGAAGCCCATCCCTTCGCCACCCAGGCGGTTGGTGACCGGCACGCGGCAGTCCTCGTACCAGATCTCGGCGTGGTGGTTGTCGTAGTCGCCCATGACCGGGATGCCACGCGTGATCTTGAAGCCCGGCGTATCGGTCGGGACGATGATCTGGCTGAAGCGGAGATAGGGATTGCCCTGCTCCGGGTTGGTCATGGCCATGACGATGGCGAACGACGAGCCGTGCGCGCCGCTGGTGAACCATTTGTGGCCGTTGATGACGTAGTCATCGCCATCCCGTTTCGCCGTGGCGCGCAGCAAGCGCGGATCGGAGCCGGCGACTTCCGGCTCGGTCATGGAGAAGCAGCTGCGGATGTCGCCGTTGACCAGCGGCTTCAACCAGCGCTCCTTCTGTTCTTCGGTGCCGAAGCGCCACAGGATCTCGGCGTTCCCGGAGTCCGGCGCCTGCGAGCCGACGCACGGCGGCGCCAGTGGGCTGCGGCCGAGGATCTCGTTGACGAAGACGTAATACATGAACGGCAAACCGGCGCCCCCGGCCTCTTTCGGCAGGTGAAAGGCCCAGTAGCCGGCCGCCTTCGCCTTGGCTTGAATCGCTTTGATCGCCGGCGGATACGCCGGCCCGCCGACCTCCATCCTCCAGTGCCCGCCGGCGCGCTCGAGCGGGTAGACGTACTCGTGCATGAACTTGTGAACGTTCTCACACAACTGCTGAATCTCCGGGGGAATCGTGAAGTCCATTCTCTCCTCCTAGTCTTCCGCCAGCGGGCGGTTACAGTGTGGATGATTGTGGCAACCCCAAGCTAGGCCTCCTCACGCCGGTACCGCCGCAGAGACATCCGTGCGCAGCTCGTGGGGCAGGGTGAACGTGACGTGCTCTTCGGCCGTGCGCAACTCCCGCACCTCCGCGAATCCGAGCGCCTGCAGGCGCGCAATGGTGGCTTGAACCAACGATTCAGGGGTGGACGCTCCGGCCGTGAGGCCGACCGTGTCGATGCCTGCCAGCCACGCGGCATCGATGTCCGCCGCGTTCTCGATCAGGTGCGCCTGCGTGCCTGCGTGCCTGGCCACCTCCACGAGACGATTCGCGTTGCTCGATGTGGGTGAACCGATCACCACGACAAAGCCGGTCTGCCGGGCCAGCTCTTTGACCGCTGTCTGACGGTTCTGCGTCGCGTAACAGATGTCATCTTTGGAGGGCGTACGTACACTCGGGAAACGCCGCCGGATTGCTTCAATGATGGCCCGGGTGTCGTCCACCGAGAGCGTCGTCTGCGTAACCACGGCAACGCGATCGGGATACCGCGACGTCCACGGTGGCGACATCGGCGACGTCTTCGATCAGATGCATGCGCTCCGGTGCATGGCCGAGTGTACCGGCTACTTCAACATGGCCGCGATGACCGACGAGCAGGATGTCGAAGGCGTCGCGCGCGTAGCGCAGCGCCTCGAGGTGCACCTTGGTGACCAATGGGCAGGTCGCATCGACGACGCGTAGGCCGCGGGCGCGCGCTTCCTCACGCACCGCCGGCGCGACGCCGTGGGCGCTGAAGATGAGCAGGCTTCCGGGCGGGACCTCCGCGAGGTCTTCTACGAAATGGGCGCCTTGGGCACGCAGCTTCTCGACGACGTGCCGGTTGTGCACGATCTCGTGGCGGACGTAGACCGGAGGTCCATGACGCTGCAGCACCAGATCGACGATCTCGATGGCGTATGAAACCCCTGCACAAAAGCCCCGCGGGCTTGCGACAACGATCGCCCGCTGGCGCCCATCGTTCATTGCCTACAGCCTCGCATGGCGTGTGGAGTGCGGCAAGAGCGGACGGCGTGCCGCCTAACCACAATGCCGGCAGGATAACGTCCATGCCAGCGTGCTCGCCGGGGACTCGAAGTGCCCGGCTGAGTCGGGCTAAGTCCAAGTTGGTTCGCCATGGCACTCCTTTCGGGTCGTCTGATTACTGTCCGCGAAACGCGGCACGCACGACTCACAGTTGGTGATGTGTCCGCGTCACTTGGCCTTGTAGAACGGCAACTCCACTACGCGCGCGGTCGCGGTGCCGCTCGGGAGCGTGACCTGCAGCTCGCAGCCTGGATACCAGTACTCCTGCCGGACGTAGCCGAGCGCGATGACCGACTGGCGGGCCGGTGACCGCAGCGCACTGGTGACAAAGCCGGCGTCCTTCCCGTCGTGGCTGAGCGGAGAATCCGCCGGCGGCGGGAGCGGACTGTCGCAGGTCAGTCCAACGAGCTTTCGCTGTACCTGCCCGCGCGCCGCCACACGCTCGACGACTTCCTGTCCGAGATAGCAGCCCTTGCGGAAACTAATGGCCGTTTCGAGCCCGACCTCGCTGATCAGGGTTGATTCGTCCATATCGCGGTCGTACCAGGGGATGCCCGCTTCAAGGCGCAAGACGTCGAGGGCTTCCATGCCCACCGGCTCCGCGCCCGCGTCTCGGCACGCCTCCCAAAGGCGCCCCGCCGATGCGGGCGGACCGAAGAGTAGGTATCCCCCTTCACCGGCATGGCTGACGGCGGCGATGCGCAACGACGAACCGTCGAAACGACATTCGTGATGAGCGAATGGCCGCAACGATTGCATGCCGGCACCGACTACCGTGGCCAGGATGCCGGCGGCCTCCGGTCCCTCAAGCACGACCAAGGGCGCCCACAAATCCGTGTCCGTGATGAACTCGACGTCATCGGCGACGATGTGGTGTTCGAGTTTCTCGCGAACGGGGGCCACGCGTTGCACCGGGACATCCATCCAAATCTCTTGGGCCAGAATGTAGATACGCATGTCCGAGGCGATGCGCCCCTGGATGGTCAAGAGGGCGGCATAAGTTCCCTCGCCGTTCTTGAGGGCGGCGACGTCGTTGGTGACCATGCCTTGCACGAAGGTGGTACGATCGGTTCCGCAGAGGCGCAGCAAGCCGCGAAACCCGGCGTCGAGCAACCCGCAGCGTTGCCGCACCGCTGCCCATTCGCGTTCGAGGCTCGTGAAACGTGCCGGCAGCTCTTGGCCGGCGAAGGTAACGAAGCCGGCGCCGGCACTGCGTTGCAATGCTTTGAGCTCTGCGCTCATGGCCACGATCTTCTTTAACAGAAGAGACCTGCCCAGAGAAGAACGGCCGAAGGAAGCGGTGGTCTGGCAAAATCCGCAGCGGCCAGGGTTTCACGGCGGACGGCGTGCTGCGAATTGCACCCCCATGAGGCCTGCGCTATAGGTGTGCAAAATGTTTGTCCCCAGTTGTGCTGCTCCAGATGTGCAGAGCGGCGACGTCACTTCGCTATGAACGGCCGGGATCTGCTGACGCTCATCGAGAACGGCGGCGTGGTGATGTACCCGCTGCTGCTGTGCTCGGTCGTGAGTATGGCCGTCATCATTGAACGGATATGGACCATCACGCGTGCGGCGCGTGCGGCGACACGCCTGCACCAGATGGTTGCCGAGGCCGCAGACGAAGGGAGTTATACCGACGCGTCGGCGATTGCCCGGCGCGACACGTCGCCGCTCGGGGCGGTGTACAAGGCGCTCTTGAGCAGCCACGACATGGATGAGAACCAGCGCGGCCATATCGCGCAGCGGCGTCATGCGGAAATTGCCCGGCAGCTGCGGCGATACGTGTGGCTGCTCGGGACGGTGGGCAGCTTGGCGCCGTTCATTGGTTTGTTCGGTACCGTGCTCGGCATCATCCGTGCCTTCGAGAATATGGCGGCGACAGGCTCCGGAGGATTTGCGGTCGTGGCCGCCGGCATCTCCGAAGCGTTGATCGCGACCGCCGGTGGCTTGCTCGTCGGCGTGCTGTCAATCTTCGCGTACAACGCCTTCAACGTGCGCATCGGTAATCTCTGTGCGGTGTGGCGCGAGTGGACAGACGACATTCTGGTCCGGCTGGCGCAGCCGCGTCCGCGCGAAGGAGGTATCCCGCGTGTCGTTCAATCCCGCTGAAGATCCCAACGGCGGGGAGATCGTTGCGGAAATCAACGTCACCCCGCTCACCGATATCTTTTTGGTGCTGCTGATCATCTTTATGGTGACCAGTACTGCCCTGATGCAGCAGGGCACGAAGGTGAACCTGCCGCATGCCGGCGCGGGCGGCGCCGAACCCTCCGGGGTAATCGTGACCGCCACGGTCGATCACCGCATCGAGCTCAATGGCAAGTCAGTGGCGCTCGATGGGCTGCGCGCGGCGCTCGAAGGGGTCTTCCAGCGGGGTTCCGAGCGCAACGTCATCCTGCAAGGGGACCGCAATGTGGTCCTCGAACAGGCGGTACAGATCATGACCATTGCCAAGGAGGCCGGCGCCGAGAAAATCGCCATCGCCACGGCACCCCTCGAAGCCGGCAAGCCGCATTGAGTGCGAGTGGTCAGGGGCCAGTGAGCAGTGATCAGTAATCAGTCATGAGTGCTGAGGCGCAAACGGAGAGCCGGTCACTTGCGACGCTGCGCGAGGTGTTCGAGTCGGGGCGGCCGTTGACCTATCTGCGCTCCTCGGAGGAGCAACGCATCAGCCTCCTGTTGCAGGAAGCGGCGCGCTCGTTTTTCGCCGCGCCGGTACCCGTGTGGACGTGGAGTCTCACCGAAGGCATGCGCACCGACGCGGACTCGCGTAGCGAGCTGCTCGGCCCGCGCGCCGCGCTCGACTTCGTGGCAGCGTACGAAGGCCCGGGGATTTTCCACTTCAAGGATTTTCATCAGCCTTTGCACGACCAGCCGGACATCCGGCGGCGGATGCGGGATCTGTACGAGTGTTGCTTCGATCGCGGCAAGTTCGTCGTCGTTTCGTCCCCCGTCCGCTACATCCCCGAGGAGCTGGCGCGCACCATCGTCTACATCGAGTTGAACGTCCCGGACTTGGCCGAGCTCGTCACCTTCCTGCATCATGAGGTGGAGACCATCGCCGCGAGCGGTGTCACAGTCGACACCAGCGAGACCACGCTGTACCAGCTCGCCCGCGCGCTGCAGGGACTGACCATTGATGAGTCCCGCCACGCGGTGCGCCGCGCGCTGGCGACACGCCACGCCTTGGGCCGGGAATCGGTGCCGGTGCTCTTGGAAGAGAAGCGCCTGCTGGTCAATCGCACCGGCATGATCGAGTATATTGCCGACGGGACCAGCATCGAGCACGTCGGCGGCCTCGAGATTCTGAAAAAGTGGCTGGCGGAGCGCCGCAAGTTGTTCCAACTGCGCGAGAGCATCAGCGCCGAGATCGTTCCCAAGGGCGTGCTCGTCATGGGTGTGTCCGGATGCGGCAAGAGCCTGTCGGTCAAGGCGGTGGCGTCCGCCTTCGAGTTGCCGCTCTACCGCATCGATATGATCGAGATTTTCTCCGGCCGTCACGGCAAGCCGGAAGGCGCGTTCGTGCAGGCGTGCCGGATGCTGGAGAACATGGCGCCGGCGGTGGTGTGGTTCGATGAGATTGAGGCCGGGATCACCACGCAAGCCAAGGGCGGCGAGCTCGGCCGCATTTTCGGCTTCTTTCTCACGTGGATGCAGGAGAAGGCGCGCGGCCTGTTCGTCGGCGCCACCGCCAACCGCATCGATCTGCTGCCCGCCGAGATGATCCGCAAAGGCCGCTTCGATGAAGTGTTCTTCGTCGACCTGCCCCTCGACGACGAACGGGTGGACATCTTCAAGGTCCACCTGCGGCGGCGCGGCGTCGACCCGGCGGCCTTCAATCTGGAGCGCTTGAAACGTTTCACGCGCGGCTGGACGGGTGCCGAGATCGAGCAGTGCGTGGTGTCCGCGTTCACCGCGGCGCGCCTCGAGGATCGCGAGATCAATGACGACGACCTGTTGAACGCCACGGCCAGCGTCGTGCCGCTGTCGAAGACCATGAAGGAGCAGGTGGATCACATCCGCGCCTGGGCGTACGACCGCGCCGTACGCGCTTCGCCGCGCGAGTACGACCGCTAACAGTCTGTGATCTTTTGGTGCCGGTTACAAAGGGCCACGGCGAAGTCGCTGATTCTTTCCGGGCCGCGCCGGCGTCACGAACCGTGCTGTGTTTCCAGCCAGCGCTCGGCGTCGATGGCTGCCTTGCAGCCCGACCCCGCCGCGGTGATGGCCTGCCGGTACACGTAGTCCTGCACGTCACCGCAGGCGAACACACCGTCCACGCTGGTGTAGGTGGACTGTGCTTTGGTGACGATGTAGCCGGCGTCATTCAGCTCGAGTTGACCCGCGAAGAGCGCCGTGTTCGGCCGATGCCCAATCGCCATGAACACGCCGTCGCATTTGAAATCGGTGATGGCCCCCGTCTTGACGTTCTTGAGCCGAGCACCGGTAACGCCGCGGTGATCCGGCGTGCCGTGGATCTCCTCGACGATGGAATTCAAAAGGAAGTGGATCTTCGGGTTCTTGCGGGCGCGCTCCTGCATGATTTTCGAGGCGCGCAGGGCATCGCGACGATGTACGACGGTGACCTTCGTCGCGAACTTGGTGAGAAAAGTCGCTTCTTCCATCGCGGTGTCCCCGCCGCCCACCACGACCAGTTCCTTGTTTTTGAAGAAGAAGCCATCACAGGTGGCGCACGCCGAGACGCCGTGGCCCATCAAGAGGCGCTCGGATTCCAATCCCAGCAGCTTCGCCGAGGCGCCGGTGGCGATGATCAGTGCGTCGCAAGTGTACGGCTCTTTGCCGAACTGCAGCGTGAACGGCCGGCTGCTCAAATCGGCCCGGCTCACGTCACCGAAAAGACAGGTCGCTCCGAACCGCTCGGCCTGTCGCTTGAAGAGCTCCATTAATTCCGGACCCATGAGCCCGTCGGGAAAGCCCGGATAGTTTTCTACCTCAGTCGTGATAGTAAGTTGTCCACCGGGCTGGGAGCCCTCGATGACCACCGGCGCCATGTTCGCGCGTGCCGTGTACAGCGCCGCGGTGAGGCCCGCGGGCCCGGAGCCGAGGATGATCAATTTGTGGCGAGTCATGGTAAGGGGACGTATAGTGAGGCAACTACGTATTGGCAAGGTAGAAGCGGCGGCGCGCCTGTCGCATGTGGATGCGCAGGGGCGCGCCCGCATGGTGGACGTGAGCGCCAAGGCGGTGACGCCGCGTGAGGCGGTGGCGCGCGGAACGGTCCGCATGCAACCGGAAACCCTGCGGCTGATCCGCAACGGCAAGATCGCGAAGGGCGAGGTCCTCGCCGTCGCCCGCATCGCCGGCATCATGGCGGCGAAGCGCACGGCCGAACTGATCCCGCTGTGCCATCCGTTGCCGGTCGAAGTGGCCGGCATCGACTTCGAGGTGCTCGGTCCAGGGAAGATGCAGGTCGAGGCACGCGTCAAGGTGACCGGCAAAACGGGAGTGGAGATGGAGGCATTGGCGGCGGTGAGTGTGGCGGCGCTCACCATCTACGACATGTGTAAGGCGGTCGATCGCCGCATGGTCATCAGCGACATTCGCCTGATGGAAAAGCGTGGTGGCCGCAGCGGTGGGTTCCGGAGGAAAGGAAAGTAATGCGTGATGCGTGATGCCTGAGCCAACGCCTTTCTGTCCGCATTTCCCCAACTGCGTCGGTTGCACCCTCATCGGCCACGCGTACGGTGAGCAGTTGCGCATCAAGCGCGAGCGGGTGGTGGAAGCGTTGCGCCGATTTCCCAGCCTCGCCGCCCTCGACGTTCCGGCCGTGATTGGATCGCCGCGGGTGTTCGGGTACCGCAATCAAGCTAAGCTCGTCGTGCGGCAGGCGCGACGCCGGCTGCTGCTCGGCATATACCGGCCGGGGTCACACCAGGTCGTCGACATCCGCCAATGCCCGGTGCACCACCCGCTGATCAATCAGGTGCTCGATGCGTTGGCGCGGGCCGCTGAGCGTTTGGGCATTCCGGTTTACGACGAGCGCGACCAGACCGGAGTCCTCCGCTACGCCATCGTGCGGGTCAGCGGCTGGGCCAAGCAAGCGCAAGTGATCCTCGTTACCCGCGAGCGGATACTGCCGCACGCTCGCGCGCTCGTGCAAGCGCTGCGAAAGGTGCGCGGCGTGGTCAGCGTCGTGCAGAACGTGAATCCGGAGCCGGGCAATGTCATCCTGGGTCCGATGTTCGTAGCGCTGACGCGGGAGGTGGCGCTGGTTGAACGCGTCGGCGCGCTCAAATTGAAGACCAACGCCGGTGCGTTCCTGCAGGCGAACATCCCGCTGGCCCGCAAGCTCTACGAGCAGGCGGCCAAGTTGGTCGCGCCACAGGCGCACGAGAGCGGCGTGGATCTCTATTGCGGGGTGGGTGCCCTCACGTTTCATCTCGCCACGGCGGCGAAGCTCGTCGTTGGCATCGAGGAATCACCGATTGCAACCGCGAATGCGAAGGAGAACGTCCGGCTCAACGGCTTCCACAACGTCCGTTTTCGGTGCGGTGTGAGTGCGGACGAGCTGCCCCACGTCGCGCGCCAACTGCCGTCGCTGGATTTTCTGACCCTCAATCCGCCGCGCAAAGGGGCGAACGAACGCACGCGTGCCGCCATTGTCGCGGCCGCCGCGCAGCGGATCGTGTACATCTCGTGTGATCCGCAGACCCTTGCCCGCGACCTCGATTGGTTTGCGGCGCAGGGGTATCCGCCGGTTCGCCTGCAGCCGTTCGACCTGCTCCCGCAAACCGAGCACGTCGAATGCGTCGTCTTGTTAGTACGCGCCACCGCCTGAGTGCTACTGTTCGGAATTACGAAGACGTATTTGCTGGGTTCCTTCTCCCTCCGGGAGAAGGTCAGGATGAGGGGATTGGATATTCGACGAAGTCACCTTATTGGGTAGCGGTCGATGAAACTGGTGGCCTTCGGTAGTATCTGATCCCCTCACCTGGGCCGGATGGAGAGAAGCCTTGCGCGCCATTCGCCCCGCCGCGCTCCTGATGATAAGAGAATCTCGTGCCGATTACTGGTGGGTACGAGCTGCGTGTAGAGCCGACGGACCCGGACGTTGTCCGGATCAGCGTTCGCGGCCGCATCGACATCAGGAACGCACAACGGGTGCTGGACGACATCTGTAGGCAGCTGCGCGGCGAGCCGCGCCGGCTCGAGCTTGACCTGTCGGGGGTCGACTACTTCGATAGCGGTGGGGGTGCAGTGCTCGTTGAATTGCGCCAGCGGCTCACCCGCGACCGCGCGGAGCTGCGGATCGCGGCCTTCACCCCGGAGATCGACGGCTTCCTCAGTCTAGTCGATCAAGACGCCCTGCTGCAGCCGCCAGAGGCGCGGCGGGGGCGCCGGATCAGCCTCACCGAGCGTATCGGCGAGGAGACACTGAAAGCCCTCTCGAACCTCCGTGATCTCGTGGCTTTTGCGGGCGAGGTCATTCTCGGGCTGCGTGCCGCCGTGGCGCACCCGTCGCGGATCCGGTGGCGCGAAACGTGGCTCTACATGGAGCGCACGGGGATGGACGCGATCCCGATCGTCGCACTCATCAGTTTTCTCATGGGCCTGATCACCGCGTTCCAGGCGGCCGTGCAGCTCACACAATTCGGCGCCGACATCTACATCGCCAACCTCGTGGGGCTGTCGATCGTGCGCGAGCTCGGCCCGTTGATGACGGCCATCATCGCCGCCGGCCGCTCGGGGGCGGCATTTGCCGCCGAAATCGGCACTATGAAGGTCTCCGATGAAGTCGACGCGCTGACGACGATGGGCTTCGACCGCACGCGCTTTCTCGTCACGCCCAAGGTGATTGCGTTATTGATCATGCTGCCGTGCTTGACACTGTGCGCCGACCTGGTTGGAATACTCGGCGGCTTGACGGTGTCGGTGCTGGGCTTCGGGCTCCCGGTGCAGGTGTTCGTGCGGCAGACGCGTGTCGCCCTCTCGATCTGGGATGTGTACTCCGGTCTGATCAAAACCGTCGCGTTTGCGATGTTGATTGCCGGCGTGGGTTGCTGGCGCGGCTTCCAAGCGCAGGGCGGTGCTGAGAGCGTCGGGCGGATCACCACCTCCGCCATCGTTGCGGGCATCTTTCTGATCGTCGTTGCGGACGCGATTTTCACGATGCTCTTTCACTACTGGTGACAGATGGCAGATCCCATAATTCAGGTGGAGCATCTTACGGCCGGGTACGGCGACACCGTCATCTTGGAGGACGTGAGCTTCGATGTATGGCCGAGGGAGGTGTTCGTGATTGTGGGCGGCTCAGGATGCGGCAAGACGACGCTCCTGAGGCATCTGATCGGCCTGCAGCGGCCCATGCGGGGAACGGTTCGTATCGATGGTGATGACTTGGTGGTTACCGACGAGGACCAGCTGCGTCGCATCCAACGGAAGATCGGCGTGCTGTTTCAATCCGGTGCGCTGTTCGGGTCGTTGACACTCGGGGAGAACGTGGCGCTGCCCATCGAGGAGTACACCGCGCTGCCGCGCGCGACGATCGAGCTGTTGGTTCGGATCAAGCTGAGTATGGTGAAGCTGGCGGGATTCGAAGACTTCATGATCGCCGAGCTGTCCGGCGGTATGAAGAAACGCGCCGCCCTGGCCCGTGCGGTGGCGCTCGATCCGCGCATCCTGTTCTTCGACGAGCCGTCGGCGGGACTCGACCCGGTCACCTCGGTCGAGCTCGATGAGCTGATTGTGCAGCTGAACAAGAGCCTCGGCACCACTATGGTGGTCGTGTCGCACGAGCTTTCCAGCATCTTCACCATCGCCGATCGTGTGATCATGCTCGACGGAGACGCGAAGCGGATCATCGCAGAGGGCAAGCCGGTCGAGTTGCGCGATCACAGCACGGATCCGCGTGTGCACGCGTTCTTCAACCGCCAACCCACGGGCAGCAATCAAGAAAGGAGAGCCAGTCATGGCCACCGAAGCGCATAGGTTCCAAGTCGGTGTTTTCGTGATCGTCGCGACGGTGATCGCCGTGGGCGCCGCCATCTGGCTTGGCGCCACCCGCTTCTTTGAGTCGACGGAGCGGTTCGTGACGTACTTCTCGGAATCCGTGCAGGGCTTGGATCCAGGCTCTGCGGTAAAATACCGCGGCGTCCCGGCTGGCCGCGTACAGGACATTCGCATCGCGCCGGGCGGCGACCTGATCGAGGTCGTCATCGACATGGATATTCACACCGTCAAGTTCCTGGAAAAGGATCCGGACCTGCGTGCGACGTTACAGCTCAGTGGCATCACCGGCCTGCGGTACATCGAGATGGAGCGGCGGTCTGGCGCCGCCCTCAACGATTCACCGAAACTGACGTTCAAGGCGCCGTACACGGTCATCCCGTCGGCGCGTTCTAGCTACAAAGCCGTCGAAAGCGCGTTGAGCGACATGTACGACAAAGTCATGCAGGTCGACTTTGCCGGTATTGCCAACGACGCGCGGACGACGTTGCAAAGCGCCAATCAGCTCCTCCACGACGACCGCGTCAGCACGCTGCTCACGAATGTCGCCACTGCGTCGGCCTCCGCAAATGAACTCAGCAAACGTCTGGACCAGATGAGCGCACAGCTGACCCCGGCGGTGCAGAACGCGAATCAGGCGACGGCGAAAGCCGACGCGCTCTTCGCGAAGCTGAACACCGGCGTGAAGGAGGATCAGCTCGGCCAAGCCCTCGAGCAGATCAACCGGCTGGCGCAGAGTGCGCAACAGTTCGTGGTCGGTTTGCAGTCGACCACGGAACGGTTCGAGCGGACCGTGAGCAATCTGCAGAGCCTCACCGAGCAGCTGCGCAGCCAACCGTCGCTGCTGCTGTTTTCGGAACCCCCCGCGCGGCGCAACCCTGCGGGTGGAAAGTAGGCCATGGCCGATCACGACTACGGCGCTGCGCCGGCAGGGCGGGGGAAGGTTGCCCTCGGTACGCCCTTTCGTCATTCCCGCAATCTTCAGGGAATCCATCCCCCATGCAGTAGATGTCCGCGAGCAGCTTGGCTGGCAATCGCGGCCCTGACTCTAGTCACTGGGTGCTTTCGCTTCAGTCAACCCGCTCCGGAGGTCCACAGCTACCGGCTGGACTATCTGCCGCCGCAAATCCGCGGCACGGCGCTGCCGGTGATCTTATGGGTCCCGGCGCTGACGGTCGCCGCGGTCTATGACCGGGAATCGATCGTGTATCGACAGGACGACTACTCGACGGCCGCCGATTTCTACGATCGATGGAGCGCCAATCCAGGCGTCATGCTCGCCGATCTGCTGGCGCGCGATCTGGATGCCTCGGGGTTATATCGCGCCGTCGAGCGTAGCCCGTCGATGGTTCCCAATGATTATCAGCTCATCGGTGAGATCGAGGACATCGAGGAGCGCGTCACGGGCGATGCCTGTAGCGCGCACTTGCAGCTGCGCACCCTGGTGCTGCGGATCCGCTCCGCCAAAGGCGCCCCCGTGGTCATGCGCGAGACCTACAATGCCGACGAGCCCTGTGCGTGCAACGACACGCTGGCGTTGGCCGCCGCGATGAGCAAGGCGATGCAGAGCATCTCGGCGACACTGCAGCCGGCGGTGTATGACGCCATCAGGGCAGACCTGAAGTGAAAGGCGAACATTGAGTTCTGCATTCCGCGCTGCTAACGATTGCCGCTTATGCATAGAGCCGTGCTGTTCTTGTGCTACACCGCGATGGTCTGCGCGCTGCTGGGCGCCGCGGCACGGGCAGAGCAGCCGTACGCCGAGCGCGTGCGCGAGACGACACTGAGCAACGGTCTGAAGGTCCTCTTACTGGAGGACCACAAAGCGCCGGTTGCGGTGTTCCAGGTCTGGTACCGGGTGGGCTCGCGCAATGAGCAGCTCGGGCTCACCGGATTGTCGCATCTGCTCGAGCATCTCATGTTCAAAGGCACCAAGAAGGTCGGCCCGGAGGAATACTCGCGGATCATTCAACGCAACGGCGGCAACGACAACGCCTTCACTGACGACGACGCCACGACCTACTTCGCGACACTGGCCAGCGACCGCCTGTCGGTGGTGATCGACCTCGAAGCCGATCGGATGCAGAACCTCACCTTTGACGAGTCGCAGTTCACCCCGGAGCACCAGGTCGTCATGGAAGAGCGCCGGCTGCGCACCGATGATAATCCCGTCTCCGCGCTGTTTGAGATCATTAACGCCGTGGCCTACACGGCGCACCCCTATCAGTGGCCGACCATCGGCTGGATGAACGATGTGCGCCAAGCGACGCGGGAAGATGCGCTCGCGTACTACCGGACGTACTACTCGCCCGGCAATGCCTTCATCGTCTGTGCCGGGGATTTCTCATCTGACGACTTGCGGCACAGCATCGAGCAGGCGTTCACAGTGGTTCCGGCTCGTCCGCTGCCGCCGCCCGTGCAGGCCATCGAGCCCCAGCAAAATGGCGAGCGGCGCACGGTGCTGAAACGGGAAGCGCAACTGCCGTTCGTCGCGATGGCATATCACGTGCCGAACTTGAACAGTGGAGATGGGCCGGCGTTGGAGGTGCTCTCCGCGGTGTTGGCCGGTGGGAAGAGCGCCCGCTTGTATCAGCAGTTGGTGTACAAGAAGCGGCTGGCGCGCGACGTCGGCAGCAGCTACGAGCTGACATCCGTCGATCCCGGATTGTTCTTCGTCTATGCACAACCGCTGCCGGGGAAAACGGCCAGCCAGCTCGAAAAGGAGCTGCTTGCCGAGGTCGAGCAGCTGCAGACGCGTGCGGTCGGCGACGCCGAGCTGACGAAGGCAAAGAACGGGCTGGAGGCGAGTTTCGTTCTCGGTCAAGACTCACTGTTCTACCAGGCGCTCCTCTTGGGCGAGTACGAGACGGCCGGTGACTGGCGCCAGGTCGACAAGTACGTGCCAAGCATACGTGCTGTGACGCCCGCGGACCTCATGCGCGTGGCGGCGTTTTACCTCATGCCGACGAATCGCACCGTCGGCACCCTGGAACCGATCCCCGCACCCGCCGGCAAGCCAGCCCCACCGCCGGCAATGCCAGGCGGCCTGGTGCACTGATGAACCGCCGTACGTTTCACGTTTCGCGTTTCACGTTTCACGCTCCTGTGATCTCTCTGCTCATCACCAATCTTTTGCTTTCGCTTTGCGAACCGGCTCTGGCCGCCGGCCCACCTGCGCAGCGCCTGACGTTGCCGAACGGCGCCCGTCTCGTCGTTTCAGAGCAACACGCGCTCCCGATGGTGGTGATGCAAATTCTGCTCGACGCAGGTGGCCGCCGCGACCCGCAGGGTAAGGAGGGGCTCGCGCGCCTCACTGCGGACTTGCTCACCGAAGGAACGAGATCGCGCACCTCGTCGCAAATCAGTGAGGCTACCGACCGGATCGGCGCCTCACTCGGGTCCTCTGCGGATGTCGACTACGCCGTCCTCAGCCTCACCGTACTCAAGAAGGACTTGGACACCGGCTTGGACCTGCTCACCGATATTCTGTTGCACCCGACGTTCCCCGACGCGGAAGTGGCCCGCCGCCGCGAGGCGGCCCTGGCCAGCATGAAGGCACAGGAGGACGATCCCGGATACGTCGCGCAACGCGCTTTCACGGAGACCTTGTTTCGTGGTGAGCCGTATGGGCACCTCGTCATCGGCACTCCCGAATCGGTGCGCAAGTTGCGGCGCGGTGATGTCGTAACCTTTTATGAGGAGTACTATCACCCCGAGCAGGCGATCATCACCGTCGTCGGCGACATCTCCGCCGCGGCGATTGAAGACCGACTCCAGACTGCCCTTCGCGACTGGCGCCGTGGCAGGGATCTGCCGTTTCAGTACCCGGCGGCGCGCCCGACATCACGTGCGCCGGTCCTCATCGACGAGCCGATCACGCAAGCGAGCATCATCCTGGGGCACCGCGGCATCGCGCGCGACAACCCGGACTATTACGCGGTGACCGTGATGAACTACATCTTCGGTGGCGGGAGCTTCACCTCGCGTCTCATGGAGAACATCCGCACGCAGGCCGGCTTGGCGTACTCGGTGGGCAGCGGGTTCAGCGCCAACAAGTCGCCCGGCAGCTTCGCAGTGGAGATGCAGACGAAGAACGAGTCGGCAAACGACGCGCTCCAGCGCGCCTGTGCGGAGATCACGCGCATGCGGAGCGAACCCGTCGGCGACGAGGAGCTGAACGAAGCGAAGCTCTATCTCACCGGCAGCTTTCCGTTGCGCTTCGACACCAACGCCAAGATCGCCGGCTTCCTCGGGCAGGTCGAGTTTTTCACCCTCGGTGCCGACTACCCCGACACCTACGCCCAGCGCATCAACGCCGTCACCAAAGACGAAGTGCTGCGCGTCGCCCAACAGTATCTGCATCCCGATCAACTGCTGCTGGTCGTGGTCGGCAACCTCTCGCAGGCAAAGACCCCCGCGGCGCCGGCGTGCGCGATTTAGAGACCCATGTAATGGGGAGCTTCGGAACGCCTGAATTTTAGGTACGCACTCGTTGCAACGGGGCTGACCAAGCCGTTCACCCCTGCCTCAGCCGTCCTATCGCTTGCGGCGGGTAAGTTTCTCGATATCGTCGGCGTCTTTGGTCCGTCCGGTTGCTCGCTTGTTTTGCAGCAGCGCCTCTCTACCGATGAACCACACCGGGAGCCCGTCGAGCTCCGCCGCTACCCGACTCTCCCATCCCGCCTCAAAGCCCACCCCGGAAATCGAGGTGAGCAGGTCGATGCGGTTTGGTGGGCGGCCAAGTTGGACGACCTTGTCCGGCAGAGTGAAGGTGCCGATGTCGAGCCCGATGTCACCAAAACCGAACGCGTCCAGAGCGCGCATGAGGCGCTCCGCGTTCTCTGCCGTGGGGCGCACGAAGAAGTCCGTGTCGCCGGTGAAGCGCGGGTACCCGTGGAAGGCAACCGCGTGGCCGCCAACAATCAGGTAGTCAACTCCGTGCGAGTTCAGTAACCCGATGAACTCTCTCAAATCCTTGTGCAGCTTCACCCAGCGACTCCCGATGACGGGCGATGAGGTCGAGCAAGATATCCAACCGCTCCTCGGGACGCAGCGTAGCGTAGTATTCTACATCTGCCCGATCGGCATCCTCGAAGCTGTCGAACACGGCGACGACGCGTTCCATACAATGTCGAGAATAGCACATCCTGGTCCTCCGGTGCACACGTGTGGATTGATGTGAGAGCCGACTTCGCGCTGTTCCCGCGTCTCTCGGCGACTGCTCTGCGTAGTCGGCGCGAATTGGTCGAATTGGTGCGGAGCGGGTGCGCAGTCAGACGTCTTACGCGACGGCGCGGTGGCGACCGGCGAGGGTGACGGTGCGGAAGATGTTGGGACCGCTCCAGCGCCCCGGGTTCGAAGGCGGCGCGATCCGCAGCCGCCACCCGTTGCCCAGCTCCAGTTTGAAGTGGCTGCCTCGCGGAGTATGGCAAACTCCGGGGCGCGACGCGATACGCGGATCCGATCAAAGTAATTGAGCATCGAGACCGGGAGAGCAGGGTAGTGCTCACTGCGGCCGTGTGCTTGGCGGGCCTGCTCTCGACAGAGATTGTGTGCAGGGACGGTGCGATGGAAAGGGGCGGAGCCAGCCTCCGGTTTCGTAAGCTGTCGTACGACGGCAAGACGAACGCGATGCATGTAGTCGAGTGATAAGCATCAACGCGGCACTGCCTCAAAACCTTCGGCCTGGGCAGTGTGCCTGCCTCCGTGGCCGTCGCGGACTTCGCACCGTGTCGTCACGTTCAACGAGCTGATCGTCGCGGCCCCTGCGAATCCGGCGGCTCAACCCTGATTATTCTTGCAACTCGCTTCGCAGACGTTTGGATGCACGGAACTCAGTTGACGCTGACCTCGACGTTGTCGATGTACCACCCCGGGCCCACTGCCGTACTATAGTTGTAGGGCCCCGAGTTCCCCTGCGACAGCAGGAATGCAATTCGCACCGTCTGGCCCGCGTACGACGAGATGTCCAGCAGCGGGTATGCCCAAGCTCCCGACGAGGTGGTGTAGGATGCGAGGCTCTGCCACGCGCTCCAGACCCCCGGGGCGGTCTCATCGGCAATCTCCACCACCGCATAGTCCCAACTCCCCATCGCGACCCACTGCTCGAACCGGAGGCGAATTTGCTGGTCGGCGGTAATGGCCGGCAATTGAATACTGGGGCTGATCAGACCACTCGAGCTGTTGTCGGGATAGGTGCCTTTCAAGTTGGTCGCCGCGCATTGCGCCGAGCCGTTGAAGCAACTACCTGGGCCGGATGTCGGCAACCCGACCTGCCAGACCGCATTGTCGGCGTACCAGTCCCCCCACCCAGCTTCATCACCGGCAGAATATGGAGTCGAGCTGCTTACCTGGAAGGGGAGCGCCGAGTTGATGCTGACCTCGACGTTGTCGATGTACCACCCCGGGCCCACTGCCGTACTATAGTTGTAAGGCCCCGAGTTCCCCTGCGACAGGAGGAACCCGATCCGCACCGTGTTGCCCGCGTGCGACGAGATGTCCAACAGCCTCCCAATTCCCCATCCCGACCCGCTGTTCGGGGTGCCGGAGGATGCGAGGGTTTGCCATGCGCTCCAGACCCCCGGGGCGGTCTCATCGGCAATCTCAACCTTGGCGCTGTCCCAATTCCCGATCCCGAGCCACTGCTCGAAGCTGAGGAGAATTTGCTGGTCGGCGGTGATGGCCGGCAATTGAATATTGGGGCTGATCAGGGTGCTTGAGCTGTTGTCGGGATAGTTGCCAGTCAGGTTCGTCGCCGCGCAGAGCGCCGAGCCGTTGAAGCAGCCGCCGGGCCCGGATGTCGGCAACCCGACCTGCCAGATCGCGTTGTCGGCGTACCAGTCCCCCCACCCATGCTCGAAGTCCTCGAAGAACACAACCTGCGTCGGAACCCGAGTCGGGGTGGGCCCACTTGGCGTTGGTGTGGGCGTATTCGCCGGCGTATTCGTTGCCGTCCGGGTGTTGGCGGGAGTGTTCGTCGGCGTCTGTGTCGGCGTCGACGTATTGGTGGGCGTCTTCGTCAGCGTCGGTGTCTGTAGCGTCGTCGGCGTCGGCGTTCCTCCAAACACCAGCAGCTGCAGCGTGTACGACCCCACCTCCTGGTTGCTCTGGTCGTACACCACCGCGAAGTACGTGCCGGCATCCAACACTTGGTTGAACTCCGCCGCGGGCTGCCCGCACGTAGCGGCGCCCACCATGGTCGAGCCGTTCGGCTCGAACAGCCAGAGCTCGATGCACGGGAAGATGGCGCCGGTAACTTGCGTTGCCTGTAGCGTTACCGCGGACGATTGCGTGATCTGGAAGGTATAGACATCCAGGTCACCGACCGGCCCCAGCGCTTCACTCTGCGGCTCGCCCACCGGCAACGCCGTCGCGTCTTCCGGCTGCAAGCGTTCGTAGTAGAGGTCGTAGGAGCCGATTTGCGTATTGGTTTGGTCGTGCACCAATATCGCGTACGTGCCCGGCTGGAGCGTCAGAGTGAGGCGTACCGTATCATCGCCGCAAACCAGCCCACCGCCCTGCACCGGCTGCGTCGTACCGAACGGATCAACTTCGAGGCACGGATTGAGCCCGCCGGTGGAGCGGCTCACCTGCAAGAGCACCGTAGTCGTCTCCCGCAGCTCGAACTGGTAGTCCTTGATGGTCCCGACCGGATCGATGCTTTCCGACACCGGGACGTCATTGCGCAGCACGGCAACCAAGAGGTCCTGCACATCCGGATTTGCCTGCGCTGTCGTGGTGGCGGTATCTGCTGCCGCGGCGACGCTCAGTCCCGCGAGACTTTGCGTATTGGCCTGCTGGACTGCCGTCAATGCTTCCCCAAACGTTGTCGCACCGAAGTTCTCCAGCCCGTTCCCCGCTGCCAAGCGCACCGCGGCTTCCGAAAAGGGATTGATCACTACCGTGCGGTGCGTAGTGATCTCCGCCGCCCGCGCACCCGTAGCACTCACACCCGCCGCGACAGGTCCGAAATCCACGATGCGATAGGTGGTGCTGGCTTGGTCCCCCAAGGGCACCTCGAAGTCATAATTGGGAGTCGCACTACAATCGGCGAGGCCCGTAAAGGCAAAGGCGCCGTCGGCGTCAATGGTTTCCTGCGCAATCGGTTGGCGCTTCGGATCCGTGAGGCAGGTCTTGGGATCGGCACAACGATACAGCTTGACCGGCGTGCCATCCGGGCAGGGCTGCAGCGAGGTCGTGACCCCGGGCATCTGACAGGTGCCGATCACATCGATCGCGGTGCTGCCGAGGGTGTTGCCGAGAACCACGTTGACCGCGGCCAGAATCTCGCTGATGGTAATCTGCCCGTCGCCATTGGTGTCACCCGATTCACACGTCGTGACGGGGGCGTTTCCCAAGGCGATGTTGACCATGGTGATGATCTCGTTGATGGTGACCGCCCCGTCATTGTTGCAGTCCCCGACGCAGGTCTGGGCGACGGCCCAGCGTATCGGAAACGCCGTAAAGGCGATTAGCATCCCGATCGCCACACGCACGACAGATTTCCGCAAGTACGCCTCCGCCACATGCTGCGCGGGGTGCGTCAGATTTGTGGGTGATGAAGAGAGAGCCTGTATCGGTCCCTCTCCCGCAATACCTGTGGGAGAGGGTGCGGCTATCCTCTCCCGCCAGTGTTGCAGGAGAGGAACCCTACCCTCGCTCACGAGGCATCGCAAAGTTCCCACAAATTTGAACACCCGATGTTGTGACCCAAAACGAGCTGCGCATCCTGTTCGCGGAATCTGGTGCATGGTTTCCCCTCTGCTGAAGAGGCATCCCTCTTCTGTTCGTTGAGCCACCCACCGAGTGACGCGCCGGCTTTTATCCTATGGCGTCTCGTGCTGTCAACAGATTCCTTTACGGTATTCCGGCAATCCCGCCAGGCATAGCGGAGTCGGGCGGTGGCGCTTGCGGCGCATCATCATCGAGCGTCGGGGCGGTTCCACTGCCTCACGGCTGGATGGCATAGACGCCCTCACCGGTGCCGGCGTAGAGGGTCGGCGGACGGATCGGCGCGATGGCCAAGGCCTGCACGAGGGAAACGGTCGGACCGCTGCTCGTCGGCGCCAGGCCATGCCGCCGTCCGTGCTCTTGAAGACGCAGCGAAAAGTGCCTTACGCGACACGCACACCCGTAGTGTCGGACACAGTCGCCGGGCAGCCGTTCAGGGCGTTGTTCACCGCGGTGAGGATCTCGTCGATCGTGATCTGCCCATCTCCGTTCCCGTCACCCGCCGTGCAGATCCCGATGTCCGCGTTGCCGAGCGCGATGTTCACCATGGTGAGCAACTCGTCCACGGTCACCTGAAGGTCCTGGTTACAGTCACCGAGATCGCACGTCCGAGCCGTTTGAATGGCCTGCTGCACGGCCGGCGCGCTGCTCGCAGTCTGCGTGGCGAGCTGGACGGCGCTGTCCGCGCTCAGGCCCGCGAACGTGACGTCCTGGTTTGCGGCCTGAACGGCGGCGGTCACCTTCTGAATACCTGTATCCGTAAAGTTCTGCAGCCCCTGCTGTTCCAACAACTGCTTCGCCGCCGCCGAACTCGGGTCGATCATCGGGGTCAGACTTGGCTGCGCTGACACCGGCCCGAAATCGACGATTTGATAATCGACGGGGGTGTTGCTGGCCGCGTTGCCCCTGGTTGTCAGGGCGCCTCCAGCCTGCACGATGGTGGCGTCAAAGACGATCCGTTTGCCCGCGACCTGCCCGCCGTCAAGAATGAAACTGAATTGTCCATTCGCATCGCTTTGAGTCACATCGAGTGTGATCAGCGTCGACGCGGCGCAGGTTGAGTCCCTGCACTCATAGGCGGTGACCTCCGTCCCGGCAGTGCAGGGGACAAGGACCTGTGAGCCAGGTTCCATGCAGCTACCGTTTACGACAATCGGTGTGCCACTTGGCTGCACCCACCCACACGCCCCCGGCCCGCCGTCGGCGCCCATGTCGTTGCGGGCGGTACCGAGCGACGGCGGGAAGCAGGCGTCGTTGTATAGCGGGTCGGGGTTGCCGGCGTCGATGGCGGGGGAACCGGCGACGATCGTCAGGTCGGCCGCCGTGCAACCGGTGCCCGCGAACACGGGGTTGTAGTTGATGTTGCCGGTGCCCGTGAAGCCTCCTTCCACATCTGAGTAGGTGACCGTGGGGGCGCCGCCAATCTCGCCGTTGTTGCCGTTGTCGAAGTAGAGTATCGAGTCGTTAATCTGCAGAGTGCCCCCGGTGAAATCGACGGCGACCCCTGAACCGTTGCGCGCGATTGTGGTTCCCTCAAGCGTCGTCGTTCCACCAGCAACGTACAGGGCGAGTCCCCCTACTAGTTGGTTGTTGCAATTGGAAAAGACGGCGGTGGCGCTAGCTGTATTGCAAGCCAGTAGACTGTTCGTCAGACCCACTGTGCCGGAATTGACATAAACGGCACTGCCATACGCCTGTAAAGTTGCACCACAAGTCGCGGATGATTCGTTGGCGTTTGCCTCATTCTCCATGAATGCGGTCCGCTGGATGGAGACGTTCGCCGAACCGTCGACGAAGAGCGCTCCACCTTGTGCGCTTGAAACACAATTGGATCCACCACATGATCGGTTGTTGACGTGGTTCCCAAACAATAGACTATCCGTAATGGAAACCTCCCCATTTTGTATCCAGACCGCGCCACCGACGAAAGTTCCGCCCCGGGACGTGGGAGCGTCATCTGCTGAATTATTTTGGAAGAGTGAGTGTGTAATTTGTATCGAAGCGGTATCTTGGAACGAAATCGCCCGGCTGTTCGAATATTCAAATGTGCAAAAGGCGAACTGGGACCCTGCCGGAGTATTCTGGAAACTGAACCCATGCCAGGGGGTTTGTGGTGTGCGGGCAGTAAACAGGATTGGCGCTGCTGCGGTTCCGACTGCCGTTATCGTCGACAGCACGTCGATCTCGTAGGGGCCATCGACGAGCACCTGGACACCGGGCTCGATCGTCAGCAGGCTCACTTGGATATCGCCCTCCACACAGTACGGTGACCCCGAGTTAGTCCAAGTTTGACTGACGACCAAGCCAGCCGGCACCACGGTGTTGCAGGCGGGCGTAGCGGTCGCCGTCGGTGTTGACGTTATCGACGGCGTTGGGGTGTCGGCACGGGCCACCGTTGCCAACAACGCCAAAACAGCCGCAGCGAGTAGTTCGGAGCACCTAGTCCTAGCCATTGCGCGATCTGCCTCCACCTTTTGACTAATGGATTGTCAGTGTCACCCGGAGGCCGGAACACTGCGAACAACTTCTGTTCGTTGAGCCACCCACCGAGTGACGCGCCGGCTTTTATCCTATAGCGTCTCGTGCTGTCAACGGATTACTTCACGGCATTCCGGCAATCCGGCCATGCAGAGCAGAGTCGCTGTGCCGCTCAGCACCGGCGGTGCGGTCGCGTTCGGACGCGTTGTAAACGACTCCGAAGCGTGCACGTCCGCAATGACCAACGGCAGGTTCACAGTCACTTCGATGCGACTCGTCAAACCGTAGCTGGCCGCGACGTTAATTAACCCGACGCGTGCGCGCGGTGCTAGCCCAAAGACGGCGACGCCACGCGGCCCCCCGAAGGACGGGTCCGTGGGCTCCACCTGGTACGTAATCGGGCCGAAGGAGCCTTTCGACTCGAAGTAGGGGGTTGCCAGCCGGAGGCTCAGCTTGCCTTCACCAATGGTCTGCGTAGAGCGCAGCGCGGTGGGTCCGACACGCGTACTGCGCACAGGCGTCTGCCGGCAGATCGTAGTCGTAGCCAAAGGCCTGTCCGGACACCGGCGGTAGCGAGTCAATTCCCTGCTGCACGACGAGGACGATCATGCGCCGCGCGGCGTCAGCGCGGAATTGACTCCCGAAACCGTACCGGTCCTGTTGCGCCGCACTGCTCAGCACCAGCGACAGCAGAGTGGCGCTCAGCACGACACCAAACGTGATGCCCTTTAAAATCCAATCGCGACGTTGTGAGACCAAGTAATCCCCGCGCTCAAGACAGTGGTCGTATGGCACGGAGGCGCCCCGCAACGCAAACGCGCACGCCGCCGCCGCGACAACTAGTAGACAGTCAGCCCGCCTTGGTGGTAAGCGTTGACTGTGACCTGTCGGGCCAGGGTGGCCGTTGTGAATCCGAGTGGCCCACGCGAGTGCTCCGGACGACTGTGTCGCGATGCGCATTGCTTTACCAACATGATGTATTGATGCAGAAGCACGTCTTCATCAGTCACTCCTCGAAGGACCTCGAACGCACGCAGGCGATCTGTCAGCTGCTGGAGCAGCGCGCCATCAAGTGCTGGATCGCGCCGCGTGACGTGCGCCCTGGATACGATTATGATGAAGAGATAATTGACGCGATAGACGCCGCGGGCGCAATGCTGTTGATCCTCTCGGCGCAAGCAAACAAATCTACGCACGTGAAGCGCGAGGTGGAACGAGCCGTCAATCGGCGCACACCGGTCATTCCCGTCCGCATAGAGGACATCGAGCCGTCGAAAGGGCTCTCCTACTATATTTCAATCAAGCACCGGGTGACCATTTCGCCATCACCTCAACCGAGCGAGATCGACGCCCTGGTCACCGCAGTTCGGGGTCTGCCCGGCGGTACAGAGCAACCCCCTTCGACAACGAGTAGCTGCGAGATAGTAGCCATGCCCGGAACGTCCGTGCACCCCACAACGACACCGGTGGCGACGGCGCATAGCCGCCGGTTGCTTCTCGGCAGCGTCTTGGCCGTCGGCGCCATCGCCTTCGCCGGGCTGTATGTGTGGACACAGACGGCCACCCACCCCATTCCGCCGCGCTCGTCATCGACACCGGCAAGTCCGATCCATGCAAGCAACACGATCGCGGTGATGGAGTTCAAGAATCAACGCACCGACGATCCCAAGAACGACTGGTACTGTAAAGCCCTGCAAACAGCCTTCAACACCGAGTTGAGCAAGATCCCGCAGCTCTCCGTCGTGGCACCCGAGATCATTCAGCGCAACGCAAAGGAGGCCGACGTGGATTCGGTGACGGCAGCCCGGCAACTCGGCGTGAGCCGCTTCATTACGGGCTCGTTCGCCGTGCTCGGCAACACCATCCGTATCGACGCACGCATTGTCGAGACCATCAACGGTATCCAAGAACTCGCCGAGAACGTCGAAGGCACCCAAGACGAGTTCTTCGGTCTACAAAAGCAGCTGGCGCTGGCAACGTTGGATCACTTCAAGGTCCGCTTGACGGCGGCGCAGGAGGACTCGCTCAAGCAGCCCAGCAATGCGACTCTCGACAAGTATCGCAAGCTGCTTGCGGTCGAGGGCGTCACCGGGAACACGGCGGCGCTGACACACCCCACTGAGCCACAGGTTCCGGGGGTTAGTGAGGCACCGTTTGTGCGAGAGCTAGCGTTGGCATTAGCTGCGCGGGCGGAAGCACAAGAGAACGTCACCGCAGAGGCCGCCGCCCGTGCCCTCTTAGAGGTGTATCGCCAGGCCCACGAGCGCGGCGATGTCGATCGGCTCGCAACGTTGTACGTCGACGTTTCCGGAGAGCCAGCGACAAGCCCTGAACGCGTACCTGAAGGATGTAACGCACCTGCGGGTCGAGCTTATCGAGGTGAAGATTCAGCCGCGTGACCACGACGTAGCAGTGTCATACACCCGGCGCGACAACTTTATCGACAAAGAAAGCGGCGAACCGGTCACCCTGGAGATCCGTGTAACCAAGTTTCTCGTGCAACGCGACGGGCAGTGGAAGTTCAGCGACGCGAGCTGATTGTTTTCGTTTCGCTGTCGGTTGAGATAAGGTTGCCGGCGGTTATCTTGGCCGCCGATTCGAGCGGCTGCCCTGGCGCGTGATACGATAAGGACGTGACATGTCGAACCGGTATCGAAGATATCAGCTTACGCTATCCTTGGTGGCCCTTGTGTTGTTCAGGTTCCCGCTCGGTGTAGTGCCCCAAGCTAAGGCCGCCGGAAATCCCAACCAGTTCGGCGGCCAAGATCGCGCGGCTGCTGCGTCGGAGATGATCGTCCTCGGGGTCCAGCAAGGGATTTCATCGTTGCCGCCGACCTCGGGGCAGTCCTTCGTGTACCAATTCGATCCCGCATCGGACACCTACGTCCGCGGTGAGCAGTTGGGGCCGACTTCATTCCGCTCGCCGCAGACCGTCGGGCCCGGGAAGTTCAGCTTTCGCCTGGCGACGTCCTATTTTGAACTCGCCGACACCAAGGCGCCGATCCCCTACCTCGTGAGTCGGCCGCCCGGCACCCCGCTCGGGGTCGGCGCTTTGGGGCTGCAGGCGGATGCGAAAGTGGGGTTGGTCAATTTTTCCGCCAACTACGGCTTTACCAACCGCATTGAAGTGACGATGAACCTGCCGGTCGTCGTCGTGAATGCAAGCGCCAAGCAGATCTTTACCACCAGCCAGCCCAGCGGACCGCCGCTGCAGGCGCCGTTCAGTGGCACGTCGATCGTGACGGACTCTGCGGGCAAGCCGGATCTGGCGGCCAGCGTCGGCTTGCTGAACCAAGCCATTCGTGCCGGTGCCGTCCATCTGCGCAAAGAATCATTGAGTGATCTGGGCTTCGGCTTCAACGACGGCACCCACGCGGGCGTCGGGCGCATTAGCGTTGGGGTCAAGGGGGTGTTGTACGCCGATAAGATCGTTCAGCTCGCCGCCGCTCCCGAGTTTTACTGCCCCAGTCCCAACCAGGCCGACTTTGCGGGCTCGGATAGTGCGGCGATCCTGCCGCGCCTGGTGGCGGGGTTCAGGTTGGCAGATGCCGTCAGGTTGCACGTCGATGCTGGGTACGACTACGACTTCGACAAGGACGAGCTGCGGCGGTTCGTGTGGAATCTCGGCCCGTCGCTGGCGCTGGGCCGGGCGACGTTGGATACGGGCGTGGGCGGATCGAAGTTCAACACTGGGATCAAGTGGACCCCGACCACCGCGCCCTTTGTCGACAGCTCAGGCAACCCGGGCTCGATTCAGGCGTGAGGCGACAATCGGCTGGGCAGCAACTTCATCGATGCGTTGGGCGCGGTGAAGGTGCGGCTGGGAGCCAAATCGGTGATCAGCGGCGCGGTCAACGTGCCGTTGAACAACGAAGGCTTCCGCGCCGCCGCCGTCGGCACGCTGGCGGTCGAGCTGTATTTCTGAGCCAGGCCGCTCCCAGGTAAGGCAATGAACGACGAACAACGGGATCGAGATCTCTCCCTCCGGCGCCGCAATGCATCACCGTGCGTTCCGCATTACCCCCTGCGGCTTCGCCTTCTCGGCTCTCTCCGGCACGCCACCAGGATCGGCAGCGCAGCGAGCCACTTTGCGTCGCGCTCCCAGCGGGTCCGGCGGGAGAACTCCGAACCAGGGCGCGGTACTCATCGGCGGCGCAGGCGTCCCTGCTTGCGCGCTGAGGCAGGCACGACGGCCCCACTATTGTCTGATCAATAAGGGAGACACCGGGGCGTAGAAGTACTTTGCCGTTGCCAGCGGGCTCAAGGTTGAGTTCGTTGGTGTCTCAATCGAGCCCCGCGATAGCGGCGACGTCACAGTCTCGTACACACGACAAGATCAGTTCAGCGACCCGAGTGGGAAGTCTCAGCATCTCGAAGTACAGGTGACCAAGACTCTCGTGCGCATCGACGGCCAGTGGAAGATCGCAGGCGACCGTTGATCCAGGGGCGCATGCTGGTGTCACGGACACTGGTGTCACGGACACGGGTGTCACGGACACGGGTGGCGCCGGCAATCAGGGGAAAACTCAGCCGAGCATAAGCCCGCCCAGAAGAACAGAAAACCAGTCTCCAACGTTAGCATTGGGGTCAGGCCCTCGAGCCCGCCGCGATCAGCCCAGCTTGAAACCGACCGCGAACCCGGCGACGAAGCCGCCGCCGAACGGCAAATTTGCCGTCACAATCTCCCACAAGTGGTCCGCAAGGGTCATGCCGTGCGGATCGCGCCAGACCGTCTCCGCGCCGTGCTGCACCGCCGCCCAGTTGATGGTGATGAACCCTTCGTACGCCAACACTTGCAGCAGGATGAAGAGGAGCCCGAGCAAGAGCGCCGCCAACTTGGTCATCTTTTTCGCAGCGTAACCAACGACGACCCCGGCCACGCCGCCGAACGTCAGCGGAGCTGCCCAATCTCCGAAGAGATCCTTCCAGTCCATTCGCGGTGTCCCCCTGCGCACTCCCGGCGCAGAATACCTTTCTCCCCTCGATCCGTCGAGCTGTTGTGGCTCACTAAGAGGTCACCCCGCTGCTGCGGCCGTGCCTCTCCGCAATCACCTCGACGATGTCCGCGATGATTTGCGTCAGCGTTGCCTCGCCGGGCGTGTAGACCCGTGCGACACCGTGCCGCAGCAACGTGTCGCGGTCCGCATCGGGAATGATGCCGCCGACGAAAACGGGCACATCCGTCAGGCCGCGTTCGCGCAGCAACTTGGTGATGCGCGGGAGCAGGGTCAAATGCGAGCCGGAGTGAATCGACAGGCCGAGGGCGTCGACGTCTTCATCGGCGGCCGAGGCGGCGATCTGCTCCGGCGTCAGGCGGATGCCGTCATAGATGACTTCCAGCCCAGCCTCCTGGGCGCGGACCGCCACCTGCTCGGCGCCGTTCGAGTGTCCGTCCAGCCCCGGTTTGCCCACCAGCAAACGGATTGGGTGGCCGATCTGCTGCGCCACGGCGGCGGCGCGAACGCGCACGGCGGCGAGGGCACCGGCGGCGGCCGGAAAGCGCATGCCGTGCAGCCCGGTGGGTGCCCGGTATTCACCGAAGACGGCGCGCAAGGCAGCCGACCATTCACCAGTTGTGACTCCGGCGTGCGCGGCGCGCAGCGCAGCCGGCATGATGTTGCTGCCGCTTTTTGCGGCGTCGGCCAGGGCCTGCAATGCGGCACTGACATCGGCGGTCGTACGGCCGGCACGGAAGGCGCGCAAGCGCTCGATCTGCCGCCGTTCGGCCTCCGGGTCGACGACCAGGATGGTCTCCGCATCGCGAGTCACAAGCTGTGATGGCTCATGCTCGGTGAAGGCGTTCACGCCCACCACCGTCAGCTCGCCGGCCTCGATGCGTCGCTGGCGCTCCGCATGGCTGGCGACCAGCGCCTGCTTCATCACATCGATGGCTGCCGCCGCATCGCCCAGCTCATGGATACGCTGCAGTTCCGCTTCCGCCGCATCCATCAGCTGCTGGACCTTAGCCTCGATGACGGGGGAGCCGGTGAAGAGGTCCTCCGCGTATTCGAGCAGATCGGTCTCGTAAGCCAGCACCTGCTGAATGCGCAGCGACCACTGCTGGTCCCATGGGCGCGGCAGGCCGAGGGCCTCGTTCCACGCCGGGAGTTGGACGGAGCGTGCACGCGCCTCGTGCGAGAGCGTCACGGCCAGTGTTTCGAGGACGATGCGCTGCACGTTGTTCTCGGGTTGCTGTGCGGTGAGTCCGAGGGAGTTGACCTGCACGCCGTAACGGAAGCGCCGCTTCGTCGGGTCCTCGATGCCGTAGCGTGCGCGCGTGTAGCGATCCCACAGCCGGGCGAACGCCTTCAGCTTGCACATTTCCTCGATGAAACGGATACCGGCGTTGACGAAGAAAGACATCTGGCCGACGACGTCCGGCAGCGCGATGCCGGGGCGCGTGCGGACACGGTCCAAGACGGCAAACGCGTTGGCGAGGGCGAACGCGACCTCCTGCACCGGCGTCGCGCCGGCTTCTTGGAGGTGGTAGCTGCAGATGTTCACCGGGTTCCACTTGGGGATGTGCTCGACGGTGTACTCGATGGTGTCGGCCGTCAGCCGCAGCGACGGCTCGGGAGGGAAGATATACGTCCCGCGGGCGAGAAATTCTTTCAGGATGTCGTTCTGCGTCGTGCCGCGCAGCGTGCGTGGGTTCGCGCCCTGGCGTTCGGCGGTGGCCACGTACAAGGCGAGCAGCCAGGCCGCGGTCGCGTTGATGGTCATCGACGTGTTCATCTTCGCCAGCGGAATCTCGGCGAACAGCGCCTCCATATCGGCGATGTGGCAGATCGGCACGCCGACTTTGCCGACCTCGCCGGCGGCCATCGGGTGGTCGGAGTCGTAGCCCGTCTGCGTCGGCAGATCGAACGCGACGCTGAGACCGGTTTGTCCTTTGGCGAGATTCGTCCGGAACAGCGCGTTTGCCGCCTGCGGGTTCGTGTGGCCGGCGTACGTGCGCATCAACCAGGGTTCTCCACGCTGTGCCATGAGCACGAGGATAGCTGGGCATCCCACCTTCGGGCAACTACACGTCCCGCTCGACGACACAGGCGAACGTGTTCTGCTCGCGAAGAGTGCACGCGTCGTGCTACAGGATCATCAGCGTTGACGCTATTGACGGAAAGGCGGTATCCAAATGCTCCCATCCTACTCAAGGCTTGCGCGAATCGTGGTGCTCTCGCTGTGCTTGGCGTGCTCGGCAGGCTGGGCCGCCGGAGGCAAGAGCAAGAAATGGGTGAGGCTCACCGGTTGCCAGTATGTGACTCACCCCAGTAACGACGGTGATAGACAGGCTCGACGCGTTGGAGGCCGAGGCCAAGAAACAGCGCCTCGGAGCTTGGGCTCGGCCGGCATTGGAGAAACCGTGAGGAGTGAGGCGTGAAGGGGCTCCAGAACTCACGCCTCATCGCCTCACGCACGTTGTGCGCCGCGATGCCGGGTGCCCCCGGGTGTCGAGGCGTCACGGGTAACGGCCTACTAGCTTCGGGTCCCAAGCATCGATACTCTGGGAACCACGGCACATATGATTGAGATCAGAGATGTGGTGGTTTTGGGCGCCAATGGCACCATGGGCGCCGGGAGTGGCGAGGTATTCGCCGGCGGCGGCTGTGACGTAGTGTTTCTGGCCCGCTCCGTGGAGAAGGCGCACGAAGGGCTAGTCACGGTGCAAAACATGGCGAAGTCACAGCGCATCACCGACCGCATCGCTGTGGGTACCTACGCGCAGGACCTGGAGGCCGTGGTCGCGAAAGCCGATTTGATTTTCGAATCGCTGGCGGAGGATCTGGAGCTGAAGAAGACGTTCTTCGCACGCGTCGACGCGTGCCGCCGGCCGGACTCGATTGTCGCCACGGTCTCGTCCGGATTGTCGATCGCTGAGATGGCGCGCGGCCGCAGCGACAGCTTCCGGCGCAACTTCCTCGGCCTCCACCTTTTCAATCCCCCCAATGTCATCGTCGGCACCGAGGTGATTCCCCATGCGGAGACCGACCCGCAGCTGGTTCCAGAGATCGTTGGCCTGCTGGAGAAGCGCTTCGGGCGCGCGGCGATCGTTGCCGCTGACAAGCCTGCGTTCTGCGGGAATCGCGTTGGCTTCAAGGTGCTGAACGAAGTGGCGATGTTGGCGGAGACGCACGGCGTTGGTTTCGTCGACTACCTGGTCGGCCCGCACACCGGCCGCGCCATGCCGCCGCTGGCGACGGTCGACCTGGTGGGCTGGGACGTCCACAAGGCGATTGTCAACAACGTGTACACCCACAGCGACGACGAGGCGCATCAGGCGTTTGCGCTGCCGGCGTACATGGCCGAGCTGACTGCTCGCGGCCATCTCGGCAACAAGACGCCCGACCGTGGTGGCTTCTATCGCCGGGTGCGGGAGGGGAAGCAAACCATCACCCTGGTGCTCGATCCGCGAACGGGCGCGTACAAGGACGAGCGCGAGAACCCGGTGCCCTCCGTCCCGTTCGTCGAGGAGATGCGGGAGTTGCATCGCGTCGGGCTGTACCGTCAGGCCTTCAAGGTGTTCGCCGAAGCCACTGGACCCGAGGCGGAATTGGCACAACGAGTGATACTCGGATACCTCAGCTACGCGCTGAATCGCGTCGGCGAGAGGGAAGTCGTGCGCAGCCCACGCGACGTCGACCGCATCATGGGCTTCGGCTTCAACTGGGCGCCGCCGACCGTGCTGGTAGATATGCTCGGGGTGCCCGCGACCATTGGTCTGCTGGAGAAACACCAGCTGCCCGTGCCCCCCGTTCTCCAGCACGCGGCCAAGCGTTCCCATGAACGGATGTTCCGCGAGCCCTATGTGAACGTCGGGAAGTTCTTCGCGGCGTGAATACGTAGCTAGTGATCAGTGATCAGTTATCAGTGATCAGTGATTCAGCTGGCCTTGCGTCAGCGCAGACGGATGGTAACTTCGAATCATACGCAACCACGGCAGCCCTGAAGGAGGCGACATGACGGCACCCGTTTACGTGTTGGGTGGGTATCAAACGGATTTTGCGCGCAACTGGAACAAGGAGAACAAGCACATCGTGGCGATGCTGCGCGAGGCCGTCATCGGCGGACTCGAAACGACCGGCATCGAGCCCAACGAGGTGGAGGTGGGACACGTCGGCAACTTCGCCGCCGAGCTGTATGCCATGCAGGGCCACCTGGGAGCATTCCTGGTCGATGTGGATCCGAGTTTCTCCGGGCTGCCCACCGCGCGGCACGAAGCGGCGTGCGCCTCCGGGAGTATCGCGATCCTGGCCGCGTCGGCGGAGATCGAAGCGGGCCGCTATGACTGCGCCCTGGTGGTGGGCGTCGAGCAGATGAAGACGGTCGACCCGAAAACGGGCGGCGACTACCTCGGTACCGCTGCGTGGTACGAGCGCGAAGCGAAGGGGGTGGAATTCCCGTTCCCGAAGCTGTTCGGGCGGCTGGGCGACGAATACGACAAGCGCTTCGGGCTAAAAGACGAGCACCTGGCACACATCGCCGCGGTGAATTACTCGAACGCGAAACGCAATCCCCTGGCGCAGACACGGACCTGGTACATGACCGAAGAGCACGCGCGCTCCAACGATAAGTTCAATACGGTCATCGGCGGGCGCATCAAAGTGTCAGACTGCTCGCAGGTCACCGACGGCGCAGCGGCGCTCTTTCTGGCGTCGGAGAAGTTTGCTGCAGGTTACGCCAAGCGGTGCGGGATCACACTCGCAGGCATGCCGCGCCTCCTCGGGTGGGGGCACCACACGGCGCCCATCGAGTTCAGCGCCAAGGTCGTTGAGAGCCGTGAGAACCCATACGTGTTGCCGCACACACGGCAAGCGGTCGTGGACGCGCTGCGCCGTGCCGGCGTGGCAGACGTGTGGGGCGTCGACGGTATCGAGACGCACGATTGCTTCACGACGTCGGAGTACATGGCTATCGATCACTTCGGCATCACCAAGCCGGGCGAATCGTGGAAGGCCGTGGAGGACGGCACGATCGAGCTGGGTGGCAAGATGCCCATCAACGCCAGCGGCGGCCTGATCGGCTGTGGCCATCCGGTCGGCGCCACCGGCACACGGCAGGTGCTCGATGCATACAAGCAGGTGACCGGACAGGCCGGCGAATACCAGATCGCCGGCGCGCAGCGCATCGCTACGCTGAACATCGGCGGCAGCGGCACGACCAGCGTGTCGTTTGTGGTGGGGGTATGAGCTTAGTTGTTGGTTGTTAGTCTGTGGTTGTTAGTTATAAGAACATAACAACTAACAACGTGACAACTAACAACCTATCTCCTGCGCTATGCGGGTGGCAAAGGCCATGATCGAGATCTGCGGGTTCACACCGGCACAAGTCGGAAACAGGCTGCCATCGGCGACGAACAGGCGCTGCACGTCGTGCGCCTCGCCGCGCAAGTTGACGACGCTGCTGTCGGGATTTGGGCCCATACGGCACGTGCCCATGGGATGAAAGCCGGTGAGCGTGAGGGCGCTGGGTCGCCATTGATTTCCCGCCCGTAATGGTTGCAGCTCCGCGGTGCTGCTGACCTCGCGCAAGCCCGGCAAGCGGAGATAGACCTTGCGGGCTCCGGCGGCAAAGAAGATGTCGGCGGCGAAAGCCATGCCGCGCAAGAGCCGCTGGGCATCCTGCTGATTGAGGTTGTACAGAATGATCGGGCGGCCGTTCTTGCGGAGCTGCGCGACGCGTCCGCTGGACGAATCGGACACGAATAATCCTGTCGTCGCGAGCCGGTGGTAGTTGGCCATCATGCGCTTGGCCTCGGAGCCCACGCTTTTATCAAAGGCCAAGCCCATTCCGGGAATGATGCTGGTGACTTCGAGCATCACCTCATCCGAGTCCACCAGATGATCGACGAAGTACGATTGCAGCGTCCCGCGCCAGGAGTAAACATCCTGATCAAACTCCGCCCACACGCCCACGGCCGGGTGAATGCGAAGGTTGCGGCCAAGCTGGCCACTGCGTCCCCCAACGCCGTTCGCCCGCAACAGCAGCGGCGTATGAATCGTGCCCGCAGCGACGACCACCGCATCGGCGCGCACGGTCAGTCGGCCGCGCACCGTATCCGTGTCATCGAGGATGTCCGCCTCGACTCCGACCGCGCGCCCGTTCTCGATCAGAATCCGGTCGGCACGACAACGGGCGAAAATGCGTGTGCCGTGCGCGGCGGCCAGCGGGAGGTAGGACAGGTGCATGGCTTGTTTGGCGTCGCTGGGGCACCCGAGCGCACAGACCCCGCAGCCGCGGCAGCCGCGAATGCAGCGGCGGATGGGCTCGCCGTGCAAGCCGAGCGCGCGCACGCCGCGGTCGAAGACTTCGGCATTCTTGCCGATGATGTCCCACGGCACCGGCATGACGTTCAGGAGTGTCTCGATGCGGTCGAAAATGGGAGCCAACGAGGCGGGATCGAAACCCGCGAGGCCATACTCGGATTCCCACCGGCGCAGGACCTTGTCGGGCGTGCGGAAGCAAGTGCCCGAGTTGATCACAGTGGTGCCACCGACGGCTTTGCCGAGCGGCAGCGCCACCATGGGACGGCCGTACGCCATGGTCGTTGCTTGGTCGCGGTAGGTGCTCAGCATGCGTTCGAATGGCGGACCGTGGAAGTCGTCTTGCGTGAAGTAGCCGCCTTCCTCGATGATCAGCACCGAACGCCCGGTCTCGGCGAGCTCTTTCGCGACCACGGCACCACCTGCGCCGGACCCAATGATGCAGACGTCGGCCCGTTCGTTCACGTTGCCTTTGATTTCCGGGAACGTGATCGGGGTGAGCCGCGCGCCCTTCTGTGGCGGTGTCGCATGCAGACACGAATGGGTGAAACCGAATGCCGCTTCCACTTCCGGTGCCGCGCCATACGCGACACCGCACAGTTGCTTCAGCAAACCAATCGGGATGCGCCGCCACGGATAGCGGCTCCCCGCCGTCTCCTCGACGTAGGAGGCGCGCTCGCTTGGCGACAAGCGCGAGAACGGTTTCAGATGACGCGACAGCAACGGACTCAGTTCCCACGCAGTGAGTAGCCAGCCGATTTGGCGCTGTGTTGCGGGACTGAAGTCACGCAGATAGCGATTCAAACGTCCGGCGACTCCGACGTCGGCGGCGCCGAGCGGAAACGCGCCGCCACGCGGAATGAGTGCATCCGCAACAGCCGCTAACGTTGCCAGCTGTCCGGTGTGCAGGGGACCGTCCTTGAAGTGCGCAGTCATGACCGCGGATAATGCGGTTCGCGCACGGAAAACGCAACGGCGGCAACAACCGCATCCGGAAGGTCGATCCGAGCGGGACGGTCAGGAACCAAGGACGCCGTCCGGCGATTGCCTCTGACGACATCTCCCCCGTAACAACTCAGGCGGGGCACCCAAAGGCGGCGTTTGAATATTCGCCCGATTTTCGCTATAAGGTAGACGATCGGGAGGTAAGGCAGAGATGATCATCACGAAGCGGCAAAAACAGCTGTACGATTACCTGGATGATTACATCGCCACGCATGGCTATGCGCCGACACTGGAAGAGATCGGCGCGCAGTTCCAGCTGTCTTCGCTGGCCACCGTGCACAAGCATCTATCCAATTTGGAGCAGAAGGGGCTGATCAAACGGAAGTGGAACTTCAGCCGCGCGATTGAAATGGTGCCCCGACAGAAGAAGGCCGGCGCCGTTGAGTTGTCCCTGCTGGGCTGCATTGCAGCCGGGCAACCGATCGAGGCCATCGAGGCCGCCGACACCTTTACCGTTCCCGAGGAGTTCGTGCGCCGGCAGAACACCTTCGTGTTGCGCGTGAAGGGCAACTCGATGATTGAAGAGGGCATTCGGGACGGTGACTACATCGTCGTGGAAGAGCGCGCTGCCGCCGATAACGGTGAGACAGTCGTGGCGCTCATCGGCGGCGAAGCCACGGTGAAGAAATTCTATCATGACAAGGGCGGCAAAATCCGCCTCATGCCTGCCAACGAGTCGCTGGCCCCCATCATCGCGCACGAACAAGACGTGACAGTCCGGGGCGTGGTGGTTGCCGTCATGCGGAAGTACTGTTAGCTGCAATTTCAGCTCGTTAGTTGTTAGTTGTTGGTTGATAGTTGTTAGTAACAAACCAATTAACTAACAACCAACAACTAACAACTCACAACTAGCCTTTTCGCTTCCGGGAACTCGCTGATACGCAGGTTGGTGCTGCCGTAGGGAATCAGCTCGATTTGCTCCAACGGCTCGTTGGTTGCCACGGGACTGTGTGGCAGTGGGCCGGCAGAGTTGTTTTCGATCCCCCAACTCGGCACGCGTCGCGCTTGCGCCGTAAGGACCACGGGCGCTGCGTCCGGCGCGAATGGGAGCTTGTCGATCGGTTGCTCGCGATACGAGAAACCCATTTCAGGAGCCTGCGGCTCCAGGACCAAACCGTAGTTCCACGGCGTCGTCGGGTAGACCTCCCAGTCGGCCGGCGGCAACGCCGGTGGTGGTGAGCCTTTCAGCCGCCGAAACTCCTCGCCCATTTTCAGTGCAAACACCAGCGGCCCCCGCGTGACAGCGACGGCGTTGTGGTAACGGCGCTCGACACGTGTGTCCATCGGCAGCGTCAGCACCACCGTGTCGCCGGGGTTCCAGACGCGCTCGATGCGGTGGAAGGTGCCGGCGCGCGGCTGCTCAGCTGCGCCCGATGCGTGACGGAGGGTGGCGTGGGTCGCCCATGCCGGAATGCGCAGCAGCAACGGGAAGCGTACCGGGGAGGACGTTGCGATGGTGCAGCGGATCTCATTGCGGAACGGATACTCGGTGTCTTCGGTGATCGTTACGACAGTCCCGTCGCCGACTTTCGCGGTGACGGCACATGGAGCGTGGGCCACGGCGGCCAATCCGCCGTCGCCGCTTGCCATCCACAAGCTCTTCACCAGCTTCGGCCATGCTTGATGGAGGTTCGCCGTGCAGCAGCCGAAGTTCGGCTCTAAGCCGTAGATGTTCGAGGTGTCGCTGTTGCTCGTCCATTGCCGTTCGGCCACGGAGCACAGGACCTGGTTTGCCTGCTGATCGTACTGGTGCGCCCACATGTCAGGGGTGAAGGTGGCGGGCAAGGCGTTGTACGCGATCTTCTCGAGGCGATCACCAAAGCCCGGATCACCGAAGATGGCGAGCAACTCTTCGAGGGAGAACATGTACTCGACTACGGTGCACAGCTCCGTGCCTTGCGAGGGATCTTTGCCGGCGAGGTGCTCGTCGCCGCTGAAGACGCCGGAGACCTGGCCATGATAGTGGTCGAGCAACTCGATGGTGCGATATACGGCCTCGCGATCTTCGGGTTGACCGGTCTGTCGCCACCACACACCGCCCGTCTTGATGGCCATCGCATTGTTCACCACGTGCGTTTCGAGCGAGCACTGGTGGCGCGCGGTTTTCTCGGTGAAGCGGAAGTTGTCGAAATGTGCCCGCCAGTCATAGCCTTGCCGTGCGATCGTCGCACACACGTCGAGCAGCCACGGTTCCCCCGTGCGGTTGTACAGCCAGTGAATACAGAGGACGAGATCGGCCCAACGGTAGCGGCCCCAATCAAACAGCGGCCGCTCGTTCAGCGTATCCCGCAGGTAGCGGCAAAAGCCGGTCATCACCGGCAGCACCCGCGCATCTCCGGTGGCTTCGTGATGCTGGGTCAGCACCTTCAAGACGATGGTGACGGGCCAGTGATCGTAAGGACGGAAGTAGGGCGCTTGCACCGGGCCGATCCAGCCCGATTCGTCCTGCATTGCCAGTATGAAATCGAGCCAGCGGGTTGCCATCCGCTTGAGGCGGGGATCGCCCAACACGTGCGCGAGCGGCACGAGACCGTCGAGGTAGTACGGGCCGCGCTCCCAGCCCTCCGTGCTGCCACCGAGCCACATGTTGTCGGGACCGAGGTCGGGCCAAAATTCTTCCAGGTGGCCGGTGAACCCATCGGCTTGCAGACGGCACTGGTCGCGCAGCCAGCCCCGCGGCTTCACTGCCCCAAGCGGCAGGGGCGTGAACGCCTGCGGCTGCAGCGGCGGACGGTTTGTACGATAGTGACAAACAGCCATCGGGCTACCGTGTATCAGAATCTGCGGCTGAAATCCTGCAAACGCGAAGGGCATCCCACTCTTGACGCCGAGCCGTCTCCAGTGCAGTGCATCTCTCATGACGCGGCGCACCCTGCCTCTCCGCCGTCTGCACGGTCTCCTCTCTACCGAACGCGGCCTCACGAGCGATGAAGCCATCGAGCGCCGCGAGCGCTACGGGCCGAATGACATCATCCGGGTTGCCGGCAACCCGTGGTGGGATCTGGCGCGCGACACCGCGAAGGATCCGATGCTGTGGTTCCTGATCGGCACCAGCGTCATCTATGCGTGCATCGGCGAGTTGTTGGAGACCGTGACTTTGGCGGCGGCGATCATTCCGCTCGCCGGGATGGACGCCTTCTTGCACCGGCGTACCAGCGCCTCGACCGGAGGCCTGAGTAGTCGGCTGGCCGTGCGCGCGACGGTGATGCGTGACGGCGCGCTGGTGCAGATTCCCGCCGTGGATGTGGTGCCGGGTGACCTGGCGATCGTTTCCGCAGCGGAGCCGTTCCCCGCCGACGGTCTCGTCATTTCCGGTGCAGCGCTGCAGGTGGACGAATCAGCATTGACCGGTGAAGCGTTTCCGGTCCGCAAACAGGCGCTGTGCGAAGCGCTCGACGAGACTCCGGAGCCCGCGGTAGCAGGCGAGTACTGGGGCTTCGCGGGCACCCGCTTGCTCATGGGGCGCGCGCTGCTGCGGGTGGTCTTCACGGGTGCCGAGACGGTTTACGGCGAGATCGTCAACTCCGCCGTGAGTGGTGCCCGCGCGCGGACGCCACTGCAGGCTGCGATCGCCAGGTTGGTGTCGATACTGGTCGCTGCGGCTGCGGCGACCTGTCTCATTCTGGCGCTCGTTCGGTTGTATCAGGGCTACGGTTGGGTCGACGCGCTCGTCAGCGCCGTCACCTTGGCCGTCGCGGCGTTGCCGGAAGAGTTTCCGGTCGTCTTCACTTTCTTCTTGGGGGTAGGTGTCTATCGCCTGGCGAAGCGCCAGGCACTGGTGCGTCGGGCGGTATCGATCGAGAACCTGGGGCGGGTGTCATGCATCTGTGCCGACAAGACCGGGACGATGACCGAAGGGATCCTGCGCTTGACGCATCTCGTTCCGGCGGCGGGGTTGTCCGAGCTGCAGCTGCTGGCGCTTGCGGCCCTGGCCTCACGCCATGACAGTAACGATCCGCTGGATACGGCGATCCTGCAGGAAATGACGCGGACGGCCACCCCGCCTGCGGCAACCGAAGTGCTCGAGCTCTCGCCGTTCACCGAAGCCAGCCGGCGCGAGACGGCCGTGGTGCGGGATCATGAGGGGGTGGTGTTTGCGGCGACGAAAGGATCACCGGAAGTGATCGGGGCCATGTCGCTGCTTCCGGATGCCGAGTGGCGGGTGTGGAGCGATCGCCTGGTGGCCTTGGCCGGTGAAGGCCACAAGGTGATTGGCTGTGCCTGGCGACCGCTCGGCGCGTGGCAAGGCGGCACCCCCGAGCACGGCTACCGGTTCGCCGGCCTGCTGGCCTTGGAGGACCCGGTGCGCGCGGGCGTGTCGGAAGCCATCTTGCGCTGCCGCGAGGCGGGGATCCACACGGTCATGGTCACCGGCGACCATCCGGTCACGGCGCGCGCGGTCGCCAGCGAGATCGGGCTAGGGGGCGAATCACCACAGGTGATATCCGCGGAGGAGCTGGGTGCGTACCTGAGTGATGGCGGCGACGGCGCGCCGCCGATCGACGTGATTGCGCGCGCCGCGCCGGCGGAGAAGCTCTCCCTGGTACGCGCACTGCAGGCGCGCGGCGAGATCGTCGCGGTGACCGGCGACGGGGTGAACGACGTGCCGGCGTTGCAGGCCGCCGACATCGGCATCGCCATGGGTGAGCGCGGCACCCGCAGCGCCCGCGAGATCGCGTCCATCGTGTTGTTGGATGACAACTTCCGCACCATCGTGGGCGCCATCGGCGAAGGCCGGCAATTGTTCCGCAATCTGCAGCTGAGCTTTCAGTATCTGTTGATGATCCACATCCCGCTGGTGATCACCGCGGCGCTGATTCCGCTGGCCGGCTATCCGCTCTTGTACCTGCCGATTCACGTCGTGTGGTTGGAGCTGATCATTCATCCAACGGCGCTGTTGGTGTTCCAGGAAATCCCGGCTGGCGAGCGCTTGGCGCGCATGCCGGTGTCGCGCGTGGCGCGCTTCTTCTCGGTGCGCGAATGGGCCGTGATCGGCGTGATCGGCGTGCTGGTGACGGCGTCGATCATCGTCGGGTACGTTGGCAGTCTGGGCGAGACGGGCAGTGTCGCGCACGCGCGCGCCATGGCCATCGCCGTCCTGACGTTCACCAGCGCGGCGCTGACTGCGGCGACGAGTCGGTTGCGGACGCCTGTCTCCCGGCTCATCGTTGTCGGCACCGTGGCGCTCACGGTCGTGCTGGTTCAGGTGCCTGTTCTTGCCAAGCTGCTCCATGTCGAGCCGTTGCACGGGGCGAACTGGCTCACGGCAGTCGCCGCCGCGACCATCGTCGGCAGCATCGCTCGCCTGCGGGCGCTGTCGGCCGGTGATCGAAACTGAGCGGTGGCTGGACCGCGCACGTGTGGTGGCTGTAGCCGCAGGTCTTTAGCCTGCGGCGCTTGGTGCCGTGGGCGGCGACAATAACCCCCGCGCAGGCTGAAGGCCTGCGCCTACGCCTCCGTCCCATCCGCACGCGTGCGACTCATGATGAGCGCGTCGTGGCCGCGGCTGTAATAGTTGCGCCGCACGCCGCGCTCGGTGAAGCTGAGGGAGCGGTACAACGCAATCGCCGCGGTGTTTTCGCGGCGCACCTCGAGGGTGATCAGCCGCGCCTGGTGCTGGTCGGCCTCGTCGACGACGAGCTCCACCAACGTCCGCCCGAGACGGCGTCCGCGGTAGTTGGGATGCACGGCGAGATTGAGGATGTGCACCTCGTCGCCGATGAGCCAGCGGCAGATGTAGCCCGCCAAGGCGTGCGAGCCATTCGCGGTGCGCGCGAGAATGGTTTTCGAGAACGGCACCTTGAGCTCGTGCAAGAAGAGGCCGGGCGTCCACGGCTCCGGGAATGAGCAGCGCTCGATCTCCATGACCTCGTTTAGGTCGTCGGCGAGCATCGGGCAGAACGTGATATCCATGGGAGTCAGGGCGCGGTCCCTAGTCGTAAGAGTCTAGCGTGCTTGACCGGAATTCCGCCATGGCATGGCGAAGCGACCAACGGGAGCGGGCCCGCCACACTGACGCGGGGCGCAGCCCTACCATCTGAGCAGTGCCGCCGCCCACGTGAAGCCGGAGCCGAACGCCGCCAAGCAGACGAGGTCGCCATCGCGAATCCGGCCCTCTTCCAGGGCTTCGTACAGGGCGATCGGAATCGACCCGGCCGTCGTGTTGCCGTAGCGCTGGATGTTGTTGAACACCTTCTCTTCCGGCAACTCCAGCCCCTGCGTTACGATCTGGCTGATGCGCAGGTTGGCCTGGTGTGGGATGAGCAAAGCGAGGTCACTAGGTGATAGTGCCTGGGTATCAAGGACCTCGCGGATGACTTCCGGAAAGCGAGTCACCGCATGCCGGAAAACGTACCGTCCTTCCATCTGCGGAAACATGCGGGCCTTGGGTCCGCTGATCATCTCTTCCGTCAGCCGTGGCCGGGACCGGCTCGCCGGGCTCTCCAACCACAGTTTCTCGGCGAAGCGCCCTTGGGCGTGTAGACGGGTGGCAAGAATCCCGCGCTGCGGATCGTTCTCGGGTCCCAGTACCAAGGCGCCGGCGCCGTCGCCGAAGATGACGGCGACCTCGCGCCCGCGCGTCGTGAGGTCGATGCCGGTAGAGTGCACCTCGGCGCCGACGAGCAACACGTGCTCGTGTGTGCCCGACTTGATGAAGGCGTCGGCGATTGCCAAGCCGTAGAGAAAGCCCGAGCATTGGTTGCGGACGTCGAAGGCCGGCATGCCCCCCATCCCCATCCGCTCCTGGAACAGGCACGCCGAGGCGGGCATGTCGACATCGGGACTCAGCGTGGCGAAGATGACGCAGTCAATGTCGCTGACGGAAAGCTGGGCTTTCTCCAGCGCCTGCTGTGCGGCCGCGGCGCCCAGGTCTGCGGCGCCCGTCCATCCGTCGCTGTAACGGCGCTCGCGAATGCCCGTGCGCTGCTGGATCCACTCGTCGGTGGTATCCATCAACGCCGTCAGATCACTATTCGTGACGACACGCTCGGGCAAGCAGCGGCCGACGCTGAGTATCCGCGAATTCCGCATGCGTCCCTCCACAGACCTCACAGTGTCAGGACAGCGGCGCCCCAGGCGAATCCCGCCCCCGAGGCGGCCAGGCACACCGTGGCGCCGGGGCCGAGTTGCCCGGCGGCCACCTCTTCACTGAGCGCGACCGGAAGCGCCGCGGCGGTGAGGTGTCCGTGCCGCTGCGCCGGGATATTCAAGCGCGCTGCCGGAATCTGCAGGTGCGCCCCGATGCTCTCCGCGACCTCCGGCAACACATGGGCAACGATGTAACGGTCGACGTGCTCGGACGTGGTCCCTGCCTTCTCCAACGCTTCACGAATCACCGTGGTCAGCGATTCCTCACCGAACTGGCGCACGGCCTCGAAGTCGATGGTGGGGAAGTGCCGGGCGCGACGAAAATCGTCCACCGTCATGCGGACGGGGTGTTGCCGGCTGGACGGGTATTCGCACCAAAACTGCTTGTAACGTCTGCCGTCGGTGTGCAGCACGATACTGCGCAACCCGTCGGAGCCGTTGCTGGCGCCCACGAGCGCTACGCCGGCGCCGTCGCCGTACAAACGCGCCACCGCTTGTCCGCGCTCGGAATAGTCGAGGCCGGAAGAATGGATTTCCGCTCCTGCAAGCAAGACGTGCTTATAGGTGCCGATGCGGATGAACTGGTCGGCGACAGCCAGGCCGAACAGGAAGCCGGCACACTGGGCGCGGATATCCACCGCGCCGGTGGTGCCGCAGCCCAGCTGATGCTGGAAGTAGCAGCCGGAGCCGGGAAATGTCACATCCGGTGTCATCGTGGCGAACACGATGAAGTCGACGCCGTCGACGGCAACATCCGCCCGCGCGAGCGCGTCCGTTGCCGCCTTCACGGCGAGCGTCGAAGGGCCCCCAGGTTCAAGTGCTGTGGGCCGGCGCACCCCGGCCTGCTCCACTACAGGGGGGAGGTGGTGCCCGAGTCCGAGAATCGAGGTGCGCATGCAGTCAGGACTTCAGTAACACGACTTCAACGGTGTTGTCACGCAGGCGGTGCTTGAAGCCGCACACCGGCGCCGGCAGCTGAACGTTGGTGGTAAAGTCCGGGGGGAACGCCGGCGACACCGCCGCCAGCTTCCGCAGATTGGGATCGGCCACCTTGCCCTTCACGACGAGGTAGCCGTTGCGCAGGGACAAATCGTAGTAGTAGCCCGGCATCTCGTCGGGAATACCGAGCTGTTCCTTCAAAGCCGATTGCGGGACCACGCGGGGCAGCTCGAAGCGGAGCACGAAACCGTTGCCTTGCTCTCGCAAGGTATAGACCTCACCGTAGCGGCGCTCGCGTTCGAGCTTGTCCTCGAATGTGCCGGCTAGAAATCCGTGGACGGCGACGGTTGCCTGTTGGGTGACGGGGCGCAGGCGGCGGAGGAACGGCGCGGACAACAGCGCCAGCGGCAGCCCATACCATGCGCCACGGAAGACGGCCTGATCCGTCGGCAGCGCATGCAGCACACCTTCGCGCAGGCGCAGGATTGCTTCTAAGCCGGCGAGAACGATGCCCAGGACAATCATCCCGCCAAGCTGGTTGTTGAGGGCGGTGTGCTCCATGGCCAGCGCGCCGAGCGCGGCGAGGATCGCTGGATAGAGAATCAGATTGTAGAAAATATTGAGGCTGGTCGCGCCGGCCGCGGTGAAAAAGCGCGGATCGCCGACGGCTTCTTCGATGAGCTTCTTTTGGGAGAACGGCAGTGCGCCTGACAGAGGCTGGCTCACCGCCGCAAACCATTTGAGGCGTGGAGAGGTATCGCTCCGCAGTGTGCCGAGCCGTGCGAGGGCTTCTTCGAAACTCAGCGGCAACTCATCCGGGAACACCTTCTCTTTCATTGGTGCGGCGGGCTTCACCGGGGATACGGCGACTTTCGGTGGGGTGAGCGGCTTTTCCACGCGCGGCGGCGCGGGCGCCGAAGGTGCGGTCGCCTCGGGGGGCGGTGCAACTGCCGGTTTTGCTACTGCCTTCGGTGCGGGCGCGGGCGCCACCGGCGCAGGAGGTGCGGCTGCTGCGGGAGCCGCCGGGGGAGGTGGCGGTGGCGCTGCGGCGATCTTCGGGGCGGTGGCGGGCTCTTGCGGTGCGACCGCTCGCGGCGCGGCCGCTGGCGGCGGGGCCGCAGCGCCTTGCTTCCGGAAACGCGACGGGAAACCAGCCGGAAAATTTCTGTCCGGATGTAACGTTTTGGCGCGCGCGATGAGGATGTCTTCGGTCTCGGGGATGTTTGGATCAGGCACGCAGCAATCCACGGGGCATACGGCGGCACACGCTTCTTTATCGAAGAAGCCGACGCACTCCGTACATTTTTCCGGAACGATATAGAACGTGTCCTGGCTCAGGGGCGGATGCATGACGCCGTTGAACTCCCATTCGACCCCGCCTTGGTAGATGGCGGTGTTCGGGCACTCCGCTTCGCAGGCGCCGCAGTTGATGCATTCCGAGGTAATCACCGTTGCCATGTATACACGTCTCCCTACATCGGGCCGTCAATGGGAGTATCTATCGTTTTAGCACCCCGCTTTCAACAAAGCGGGATCAGGGGGCGGCGAGGGCAAGCGGTGTGTCGCCGTGTGATATCTGGTGTACAATCCGTGCCGCGATAGTCAGGATACGTCGCCGCAAAACGTGGTACTGAGTTTGGCGATGAGCCGCGCCTTCCCTGGGCATCGGTCTCCGTCGCCGAGTTAGGCTGATCGGCGTCGAGGCAACTCTTCGCGCAATACCCGCCGCAGGGTTTCTTCCAAGGATTCCTGCTCATGCTCCATGTGGCGCCGCAAGGCGAGATTGATCAGTGTCTGATAGCTGCCTCCGCCAGCGGCGTGTACCTGGGCGCGAAACCAGTCGAGGACATCGTCATCGATCCGGATCGTTATCCGGGTCTTTCCTGGCGGGAGCGGGATGACGGCCCCGCGCTTCCCCTTGCTGAAATCGTACTGTCGTTTCATGAGTCACTCCTCGTACCGGTGAAACCCCACGGCAGCAGAATATGCACAAATGTGCAGCCGGTCAACGCGCCCGTGGCAACCGACATTGAGGGCCCAACTCCTACTGCAACAGCCGCCGTCTCCCTCTTGCCCGCCTTCCCGTAAATCCCACCTCCCCGCTTCACCACCAAACCCAAGCGGGGCAAAAAGCCGTCCGGGGTTCAGTGCGCGCAAGAATCTTTCCGCTCCGGCAAGAGGATTTGCGCCGATCTGCTCTGACGGCAACAAGGCGAGTACTCATCTGCTCTGCTGGAATCACTGGACTCGATGGCACGGGCGCTGCTCTGGTGGTGCGTCATGCGGGCAAGCGCGCTGGCGATTGAACATCATGAACGACCGCGAAGACACACCGCTCGTCGAGACGGGACAGCAACCAGACCCCACGCCGGCCGGGTGAACGATGCGGATGGAGTTCTCACCGCAGAAATAGTGGTGACGTTCGCAAAACGCCGCGGATTCGAAATCGCCGACCGACTTGAGCTGCCGAGTCGTGAGCCGAGGTATCTGCCGGTCCCGTCGCAATTGCATCCGGCCGTGCGAGACCTTCTGACATCGAAGTACCCGTCCGGTCTGTACAGCCATCAGGCGGAAGCGATCGAGGTCGCCGTGGCCGGCAACGATGTGTGCCTTGCCACCTCGACGGCTTCAGGGAAGAGTCTCGTGTTCGTTACCGTAGCTGCTGATCTCTTGCGGCGGCAGCCCGAGGCGAAAGTGCTGGCTCTCTACCCGGCGCGGGCGCTCATCCAAGACCAAGTGGAGAAGTGGCAGGCCATCCTCAAGCCTCTCAACATTCCGCTGGGGTGCATCGACGGCAGCGTCTCGCCCGACCTTCGAGACGGAATCGTACGTGCGAGTCGCGTCGTTCTCATGACCCCCGATGTTGCCCACGCGTGGCTCATGAGCCATCTGGCACAGCCAGAGGTCGCCGGCTTCATGGGTGCGCTGCGGCTTCTCATTCTGGACGAAGCCCACGTGTACGACGGCGTCTTCGGAACGAACATGGCGTTCTTCCTGCGTCGCTTTCAGGCGGCATCGGGCACGATCCAGATGATATCGAGCACGGCGACACTCGGCGACCCAGCGGCGTTCATAGAGCAACTGAGCGGGCGGAAGCCACGCAGCTTTGGTCTCGACGAAGACGGCTCGGGAACTCCGCCGAAGAGCGTCCTGCTGGCGCGCGTCGCCAGCGCTGACGGTTTTGGCGCTACCGCCGCCCTGCTGAGCGAGCTGGCGTTGATGCGGAAGGCACGCTTCCTGGCGTTCACCGACTCACGGATCACGGTGGAGCGCATCGTAGCTGCGAGCCACCGCGGTGCCACCAAAGACGGAGACGCCACGCAAGACGATCTAGACGACAGCGATGCCGATGAAGGGCGCGCTGTGGGCCGTCACCGCGTGCTGCCGTACCGAGCCGGGTATGAGACGGAGGATCGCAGTGAGATTCAGAACGCCCTCGAAGCTGGTGCGCTTGCTGGAGTGGTGTCGACGAGCGCGATGGAGCTGGGCATCGACATCGGCGAGATCGATCTTGTTGTTTTGCTCAATGTGCCGCCGACGACGAAGGCGTTCTGGCAACGCGTTGGACGGACCGGCCGGCACCGGGCAGGGACCTGCTTGCTCATTGATGCGCGAGGCGTGTTGGCCGAGACCGCCGGGCGGCTTGTCGACTATGTCAGCCGGCCGCTGGAGCCTAACTGGCTCTATTTGGAGAACCGCTACCTGCAATATGCGAACGCGCTGTGCGCGGCCGTCGAGTTACGTCAGCAAGACGGCAGGCCGTTGAACACGGCCCCGTTCGACTCTTTACCCGCATCGTTCCAGCACTTCCTGGCGAATGAGCTCAGCCCGGCGGATGCGATACCGCCGGATCTGCATGCGTTGCGGCAGCGGGCCGCAAACCCGCACCACGCATTCCCTCTGCGCAGCGGGATCGAACAAGGCTTTCAAGTAAGAGGGCCGCACGGCCGACTACTTGGCAGCGTGACACTGTCGCAAGCCCTTCGCGAAGCCTATCCGGGCGCCATTTACTACTACATGGCCCACTCGTACCGTGCCTATCGCTGGAACGCGCACAACGGTGAGATTCTTGCGCGACGCGAGCACCACTGGACGACCCGCCCCATCGCTCAGGCCATGGTGTTCCCGCGCTTTCAAGGCGGCACGATCAGTCTCATGCGCGCGGGCGGCAGCTTCGTTGTTGAGGTGGAGACGCAGGTGAGGGAGCGCGTGCTGGGGTTCGTCGAGCAGCGTGGGGCAGTGACCGAAGAACACCGTTACGGGCCGACATCGCCGTTTCATGACCGCGAGCTGACCCGATTCTTCGAGACCACCGGCGTGTGCTGGTACTTCGCCGAGCCCGTTGTCATGTCCGATGCGGTGGCGCTCGCAATTCTCGAAGCCTACTGTGCGAACTTCGGTGTACAGCCGCGCGATCTCGGCGTGGGACGGTTCCACTCCAAGACGTCGCCCATGGGTGATGAGAAATGCCAAGGGCTCTGCATCTTCGATGCGACGCACGGCAGCCTGCGCTTGACCCAGCGCTTGGCGGAGCGTTTCGCCGACGTAGTCGAGGCGGCCATCGCCGCAGCGACGAGGGATGACGCGCTCAACGTCGCCGGTGAACTGGCCGGTGTTGCAGCCGCGTCCCACAACCTCCGGCCTGTGATTGTGGACGGCTCAGCGGCCAGCTCACCCGCAGACGGCGACCGGATCGAGGTCATCGCGCCCGGCGAAAGAGCGATGTTCCGCGGACAGTCGGATGTTCACGAGGTGCAGGTTATGGGATATCGCCACACGCCGCACAGGTTGATGTATGAACTCGCGTCGCAGCCGGGTGTCAAATGGACGGTGGCCGCGAACCAGGTGGAGCCGTTGTATGGCGAGACGGCGATGGTGCGGGTGAATTTGACGACGGAAGAAGCCAGGCCGGCACCCTGAACGAGCATCACCCGACCGCTTACGGTCCCCGGCCTGGACGGCGTCCGGTCATCGCAGCCTCGACGTAACGCTTTGGGATCAGCGTTCGGCGCTTGATACCACTGACCCGATCAAACCAGCTGGTGAGCAGCGCACGAGCATCCTTCTGTGCCTCTCGACCTTTGTTACCGACCCCAATGGCAACAAACTGTTGACCGCTCGGCCCTATTGCCGCCAGAACAGTGATCCAGCAGGCGGGGATGGTCCTCTCTGGAGCAACTTTGACCTCTCGCCGGATCCGGCGGGTCGACTTGAACCAAACCATCGGCCGACGCACCGCTTGGTCCGAGAGCGCAGCCTCAGGCAACGCCGCAGCGACTCTACCTCGCGGCCCAACGGGTGCTGAGCGTCGCATCGATTGGAAGGCGCGCGTGCCGTGGGAGCTGCCGAAGCAAAACAGTGGGGCGACGAGCATGCCGGTCTAACACGCCCCGCCGAAGGGTCACAGCAGGAAACGTATAGCCATCACCTGCGGTTACCTGAAACTCGAACGTGTCGCCGCGGCGACAGCACTCGACGCGGTGCGGAGAAAACGGCCCATTGTCGGCGAGCCGCTGCTTGACTAGGTCAATGCACTGGCGCGTGTGGCAGTCCCGCGCGAACTCTTCTCGCGTTCGAATTCTAATTTGACTCATGCTACCAGCGTAGCATTCTGCCCGGGCACGGCAACCCGGTTGCGCGGTTGCCCAGCTGTTATCTTCGCCGGTTCACTTCGCCCTGGTCGTCCATAAGCGTAGCACGTCACCAGCAGCTCAAGTCGCACCCCCCTTGCCCTGGATCTTTGCCTTGCCGTCGATCACCAAAGGCAGCTCTTCGCGATCAAATGCTGGCGTGTCGCTGGCGTACTGCCTCCAACGGTGAAGATATGTCTTCTCGCTGAGATGGACAATGTCATCTGTCGAGCCGCATTGATTGCCCGGCGCCTTTGCTTCACTGGCGGTCCGATCGACCCGTTCGCCGGACTCGTCCAACCCGTGCCCGAAGAGCACGGCTCCGATGTCAGTGAGGATATACCTATTGTGAAGCGGCTGTCCTCCGCAGCGCTGCTTCCAGCGCACGATGTACAGCTTGAGCCCGACGGGAACGATTGCGGGTAGCTTCTTCTGGCAGTGCTGCTCGAAGTGCTTCCTCCCGTACTTGTCTTGGTCGACCTGCAACTCCACGTACGGCATCGGCCCAGGTCGGCCCCTCAACATCGCAGCAAGGAAGGCGCCCAGCGTTCGGCAAAACCTCTGTTCCTCCGGTTTGAAGTTCGGATCTACGAAGATCGCCTTGGAGGCGCAGCGCAACATTGGCGCGACAACCTCGGCCAATTGCTCTGCATCTCTCGGGGCAGGCACGGACTGGTGAACCACCCAGCGTGGCTCGCTCTCTTCGTCAAGACGATGTCCGAGCACAACTGCGGGGTTATTCCTCGGGTTGGCTCGTGCGAGGATTGCGTGGAACGGGCTCCGCTCGTGCTCGTTTTCTGCATTCTCCAGCCAAGAAGGTCGGCTTCCGTCAAAGGAGGACCCGCGAACGACCATATTCCTCGTGAGGACAGTGACGAGACCTTCCAGGCGTTTCCTTGCGTTTTGATCGGAGCTGTCGAAGGCCTGCCAGACGAGAGCTTTCCACCGCTTCGGATAACGCGACACCAAACGCCCGCGTCTGATCCCGAACTTCTCTTTGAAGTAGCGGGCATCCTTGAAGTCGTGCCAGCTCGCTGCCAGCTCGGGCTCAAGCGCGTACTCGAAGATCACAGTGGGCCTACAGGATCTCGTCTACTCGCTCCTCGAAGAAGCCCTTCGGCCACCGGTCGATGAACTCTCCGGTCTCGTCGATGCGCAGGCGAGAGAGGTTGACGCCCTGCTCCGTCTGTTCGACATAGATCACCGCCACTTGATCGGGGCGAAGGGCGGGAATGCCGGGCATAGGTTCGCCCTCAGCTGTCTCGCGGATTCGCCGGAGCAGGCGCAGAATCAGGTGCTCGCTGTGCGTCTCGATCAAGAGTGTGTTGCTTCTGCGAAGCGCCGACTCGATAAAGAGGTCTCCCAACTCTGTCTGAAGCGCCGGGTGCAGGTGCAGTTCGGGTTGCTCGACTGCGACCAGGCTTCCCGGAGCACCCAAGGCAAGAACGACGACGGGAAGCAGTTGTGAGATACCGGTGCCAACGTCACGCGGCTGCACTTTGATGGATTGGCCGTCTGGCACCAGGACCACCTGCTTCTTTGGGGCGCTGTTTCTCAACTCGTCAACGAACCGTCGCAACTCCTTCGGATCGGCGTCCGGATCAGGAATGCCGCGTGCGTCCACTTCGGTGCAGCTGTTCACGCCTACTGCGTAGCCGGCCTTCAGGCGCCTGCCGAACCAATCGTTTACCTCCTGGATCGACAACGCGTCTGCTTTTTCATCCTTCTGTGCGCGTGCGTCGTCCCACTCCTTTCCCGCCGTTTCCGCAACCATTGGCTCCTTCGCCGGTGGCTCGCTCTCCGGCTCGGTCATGCCCTCATCCGCTTGGTACAGCGCATCCCACGCCGCAAGTCCCTCCGGCCATCTCGATTCCTCGGGAAACCTTGGCGGTGTGTAGTTCCGAGGCGGCAGTTTGCGCAGTGGGCCAAGGTAGCGGAACTGCTGGAGTTCGTTACGAAGTTGCTCGCCCGGTCCCACGATGATACGGCTTATTGCCCACTCCGCCGCGACGCACGCAAAGGTTTCGGCGTCCTCCCGATAGGGAAGGGATAATGTCTTGCCCCATGGCGGAATTGCTGAAAACGCTCGTCGCCATCTGACGACCGTGTGAGCCCCACCGGGTTCGTGCACCGGACTGCTGATCACAGTCAATGCTGGCGGCGATTCATCACTGGATGGATCTTCGCCGAGCATCCCCTTAACCGTGCGTTGGCTGAGTCCGCGAAGTGCAGCTAGGTCGCCACCGTCCGCAAGCATGGGATGCTTCCAGTTCAACGTGACAAAAGCCAGTTCTGCGAGCGTCTCGTCGCTGATGGGGACCAACTCTCGAAGTGTTTTGGCGAACTGGTCTCTCCCATCCGTCTTGAATATGCTAGCAATCGGCTTCTTCTCCTCACCAAGACCGACTCCGTAATATACCACCTGCGGCTGACTGTGAGCGACGCTCCATTTCACCATGACCTCAATCCAACCAAAGGTGCAACGGTAGAGTGCCGCATCGATCTCGGCGTACGCGCTATCGTCGACTGAGGCGGACATTATGTCGTCCTCGTATCCAGGAAGCCCTTTGAATTCGAGAAAAAAGCAGAGGCGAATCAACTTAGAGTCGTCATGGTTGTGTACGAATTGGCGGAAGCCGCCGAGGTCGACTGATTCGCCCCCGGATTCGGTCCGATCGGGATCGACATTGTGCCTTACGAAAATCTCTCGCGCATAGTGGATGGCCTGCAAGAGCGTGCTCTTACCGGCGCTGTTCGGGCCGAAGAGCAGCGTGAGCGGCTTCAGCTCGACGCGCACGCGCTCCCCGATGGCTTTGAAGTTCTCGATCTCGATGGCGGTGATCATAACGCGTTCCCTACCTCGTTCAGCATGCTTTACTGGACAGCAGCCTTCGTGCCAACCGTCGGTCAAGTAATCCCCAGCCGTTGCATCCGGGGCGGCAGCGCTGACGATCGTGGCCGCCCGCAAATTTCCTTGCGCTTGGGAAAAGATGTTTGCGCGCGGGATGCACGCCTACGGGGCGACGCCGGCCAATTCGCAAGCATGGGTGATTTCCCGCCGCGTGACCGGTCGGACCTGTGAGGCTTTACCAATGAACCGGCACCGGACAGAGCCCGGTGCCACCGGTGGGACCGGGCTCTGTCCGGTCCAATGATCACGTGGCCGACCAGGCGCGGCAGAATATCGAGGCGCCCTACTTGATGGAGATACTGGAGTGGCGACGTATTGCAAATGACGTCAGGCAAGCGGCGTTTCCTTCGCGAGCTGCTCGCTGGTGATGCCGAACGTGTCGGCACCATAATCCGCCAGCTTGGATAGGAATACGGTGCGCGGAACGCCGGCCAAAGCCGCCGCCGCACCTGACGATAACCGCCCTAGCTCGTGAAGCTTCACCGCAGCAGCCATACGCAACTCCGCGCCAAGCTGCTCCGGACTCAGCTTCAGCGCCAACACTGCCTCATCCGGTACAGACAGCTTGATCTCACACATGGTGCACCTCCGGCCAACTATTTAGCATAGCATCCTTAGTATCCGAACGCCCTGGGAGCTTGCTGTTCATAGTCTTCGGCGTCCCCCCTTCCTTGACCTCATCCTGAAATTCCCAAACGCCGCATCCGGTGCGACAGCGCCTGCCGGCTCGCCAGGCCGAGCAACTTTGCTGCGTGCTCCTTCACGCCGCCGCACTCGCGCAACGCCTGGTCGATGAGGCGGCGCTCGACGGCCTCCAACTCCTTCTGCATGCTGAAGTTCTGACGGCTCGCGAGCGGTGCGCGCGAGATGGCCGCGGCGTCGGTCGGGATCACGTGGGCTTCAAGATCCTCGGCGCGAATGGTGTCGCCTGGCGCGAGCGCAAAGACGCGTGCCAGGGTGCTCTCCAACTCGCGCACATTGCCCGGCCACAGGTAGCTTTCCGCAAACTTCTTTGCGCTGGGGGAAAGTTGCTTGCGTTGCGCGCCGGGGATGTCCGCCGCGCGCTCATTGAAGCGCGCCAAGAAATGCTGCGCCAGCGGCAGGACGTCATCGGGACGTTCACGCAGCGGTGGAATGCGCAGGACGAGAACGGCGAGGCGATAGAAGAGATCCTCGCGGAAGGTGCCGGCGCGCACCGCGGCGACGAGATCGTGGTTGGTTGCGGCGACGATCCGCACGTCGATCTTCCTGGTCTTCGTCTCGCCGACCCGCTGGATCTCTCCTTCCTGGATGACGCGCAGTAGCCGCACTTGCGTCTCCGGCGTCAGATCACCGACCTCGTCGAGGAACACCGTGCCGCGATCACACGCCTCGAACAGCCCCGGCCGGTCCTGCGTCGCGCCGGTGAACGCGCCCCGCACAGAGCCGAACAGCTCCGCATCGAGCAGATCACGGGGCATCGCCGCGCAGTTCTTCGCCGCAAAGCTCTTGCCCGCACGCAGGCTGGCCGCGTGGATGGCGCGCGCGAGCAGCTCCTTGCCGGTTCCGGATTCGCCGAGCACGAGGACCGGATTCGGGTACACCGCTACGCGCCGCGCATCGCGGATGACGGCCGCCATGGCAGTGCTGCGGTGGACGAGGGCATCGAACGCATCGGTTGCCGGCAGCGCGGCATCCGAAGGTGCCAGCAACGCGGCATGGCGGGCGGCGATGTCCGGCAACACGTCGAGCGTGAGGTCGAAAGGAATCTCCACTTCTCGCAGCTGCGGCTTGGCGGTTTTCGCGTCCAGCCAGCTCTTGAAGAGCCTTGCCCCGGCGTACTTCGTTTTCCCAAGCAACACCCACACCGCGGACATCGGGCTCGTGCCCGGGCTGGTGTGGATGGCGATTTCGTCCGTGCGCGCCTTGCGGCACAACTCGGTGAGCACGCTGTCTGCCGCACGGAAGATCCGCAGGTAATCCGTGGGGTCCTTGAGTTTGATCGCCCGCATGTCGACCGCAGCGCTCACCGCGCGACGCAGCGCGTTGGTGTATTCCTCCGCCGTCTCCTTCGGCCAGTCGGAAAGTAATACCGCCTGGGTCTCGGGGTGTACGCGCAGGAAGTCGATAATCGGTCCCGTCGGCCGGTCGCGTCGCGTACCCTCCAGGTCCTGCCGGCCAATCCATGCCACTAGATACTTCAGCATCGCCGCGAGCTGTGTACGCCGCACGTGCCGTGCCCGTCAAGGGCGGAGATGGAACAGAGGCAGCAAGGGTGAGCCGCATCGTTGACATCAATGAAGGCCGCAGTCAGGCTGCATGACATCAGGGAGCAATCATGATCGAATTCACTCATAGATATGTGCATACGAACGGCATTCGGATGCATGTTGTCGAAGCCGGCAATGGGTTCCCGGTGCTGCTGTGTCACGGGTTTCCGGAGATCTGGTACTCCTGGCGCCATCAGCTGCGCGCCTTGGCGGATGCCGGGTTTCGCGCCATCGCCCCCGATCAGCGCGGCTACGGCGAGACGGATGCGCCGGAGCCGATTGAGGCGTACACGCTGCATCACCTCATTGGCGATCTCACCGGCTTGCTCGATGCGCTCGGGATCGAGAAGGCCGCTGTCGTCGGTCACGACTGGGGTGGCTTGCTCGTGTGGCCGATGGCGTTGCTGGCGGCGCAGCGGGTTGCGGCCGTCGTCGGCGTGAACACGCCCTATTTCCCCCGCATGCCGATAAAACCCACGGATGTGTTCCGGGGCATGGCGCAGGGCAATTTTCACTACATTCTCTACTTCCAGGAACCCGGCGTGGCGGAGGCCGAGCTGGATCGCGACGTGCGCCGATCGCTGCGGGGGTTTTTCCAGAGCATTCCACGCGAAGTGATCGAGGCGGCCAAGGACCTCCGGCCAGGGGTGATGGGTCCCGCAGGAGGCGGCATTCTCGATCGGCTGGCCGATCGGCCGTACGGTGAGTTTCTCACCGTGAGTGACTTTGAGGTGTTCGCGACGGCTTTCGAGCGCAGCGGCTTTCGCGGCGGTTTGAACTGGTATCGCAATTTCGATCGCAACTGGGAGCTGACGGCGTATCTGTCCGGCGCCAAGGTCATGCAGCCGGCCTTGATGATCACCGCCGAGTTGGACCCGGTGCTGCGCCCCGAGATGGCCGTGGGCATGGCGGACTGGGTGCCGAATCTCCGCGATACGATCCTCATCAAAGACTGCGGACACTGGACCCAGCAGGAGAACCCGGAAGAGGTGAATCGGGCGCTGATTGGGTTTTTGAAACGCGAAACGTGAACATCGTGGCCGTGCTCGTGTTCGTGCTCGTCTTGGACAGATGCCGTGTCTAGCCCTCTTACGAACACCAACACGAACACGACGACGCGATCCCCGATTTGTCGCCCCGGTGACTTCTGCTAGAGTCACACGATGGTGCGGGATATCCAACTCGATGCCAATGAGGCCCGCGTCTTCGGTGTGCTGATTGAAAAAGCCCTGACGACCCCGGAGCAATATCCGCTCACCCTGAATGCAGCGACCAATGGGGCCAATCAGAAGAGCAACCGCTACCCGGTCCTGTCGTTGTCCGAAGACGAGGTGGCGGATGCGTTGGAGCGCTTGGTTCGCAAATATCTGGCGCGCAAGGTTTTCCCGGGAAATAGCCGGGTTGAGAAGTACTGCCACAACGGGAAGGACGGGCTGGGCTTAGACGTTCCGGCGCTTGCCGTGCTGGCCGAGCTGCTCATGCGCGGACCACAAACGCCGGGCGAGTTGCGCACGCGCGTGAGCCGCATGACCGCGCTCGAATCGCTGGACCAGTTGACGGGGATATTGGAGCCGCTGCTTGCCGAGGGATTCATTCAGCGCTTGCCGCCGGCGCCGGGCTCGCGGGCGGAGCGCTACGTGCAGCTCCTCAGCCTCGGTCTGCACCCGCTCGAGGCGGGCCCGCCAGAAACGGGCGGTCAGCCCGACGCGCGTGCCACGGCGGGCAGTGACGCGCTCGCCGCTGTGAACGCACGGATCGAGACGCTCGAAGCGGAGGTCCAGCAACTGCGCCGCCAATGTGAGTTGCTTGCCGCCAAGTTGGGGCAGCGACTGGATGAATAGGTGGCGCGGGTTGATCGTACGCCAGTTGGGGTGACCTTATCCGAGCGCTGTGCGCTACTGCTGCGCGTGCACGGCGAACTGCACCGGCACGCGCTGTGCCCCGCGCAGCACGGAAAGGTGCGTCGGCGTACCGGCTTGCACGGCATTCATCTTCGCGGCGAAGTCGCCCACGCCGGTAATCGCGGCACCGTCCACTTCGAGAATCACGTCACCGCGCTTCAGGCCCGATGGCGCATCGGCGTCGATGTCGGCGACGATTACCCCTTGCCCCGCCGGCAGCTCGAAATAGCTGGCGATCTCCGTGGTGAGGTTCTGCACCGTGACGCCCGAGAACTTGAGCGTGGCGCCCGCCATCCCGCGGCGCTGCAAATCGATGGCGCTGTCGCTTTTCATCAGGCCCGTGCTGACGAAAATGGGTCGATGAAACCTTACTGCAAGTGCAATCGCATCACTCGGGCGACTGTCGACCTCCAGATCTTTCCGGCCGGCGTGCAGGTAGATGTCGGCGTAGTACGTGCTGTCCTTCAGATCGCGGATGACCACTTTCCGGAACTCGACGCCGGCACCGTCCAGCATCGTCTTGATCAGATCGTGCGTCATCGGGCGCGGTGGGCTGACGCCTTCCATTTGCATGGCGATCGATTCCGCCTCGGCGGGGCCGATCCAAATCGGCAATGCCACTTTACGCTCGCGATCTTGCAACACGACTACCGGGGCATGCGAGGCACTGTCGACCCCGACGCTGCGCACTTCGACCTCGACCTCCGCCTTCTCCGCCGGCCGACAGCCGGCACACATCACGGCGCTCAAAGCAAACGCGCACGCCACGGACCTGTATCCTGCCTGTGATGCCTTCATAATCGGCCGCCTTTGACTGGACTCTACGGTGCTCAGCGGGGGAATTCAATTGGCCCCGCGCCCTCACTCCGGTGCCGTGCGTTGCGGCTGCTCGATCCAGCTGGCCAGGCGCCGCTCCACGCGTGTCAGCTCCTCGAGCTTCGGCCCGCGGCGCACGACGCGGTCGCGCTTCGCTGCCGCAGCGACGCTCGCAGCGCCGATCTCGATATAGCGATTCAAGGCGTTACGCAGGGTAACCGAGGAGTTGCCCTCGGGCTTGCGCACCTCGCCGAGCAGCAGGCCGGTGGTGTAGCGCTTGCGCGCCGCCTCCAGGAAGACCTTTTGCGGCATGCCGCGGTCGTCGAGTTGCTCGAGGGTTTGCGCCACGATCCAGTAGGCCTCGCAGAAGTTGTCGAGAATGCCCGCCATGTTGCGCAGCAACGGATGTTCCGAGCGCACCGCGTCGCCGTCACCGGGGGCGATGGCACCCTGGGCACGGAAGTACTCCAACAGGCTTCCCAACTCGGCGGCCACGTCCTCGCGCTCAGGCAGGGCGAACTCCCAGCGGTAGCAATCCAGCCACCAGCTGACCTCGTCTTTGAGGGCGGCACCACGCAACCCGGTGAGGAGCGCGCGCGCGAGCAACGCCGGCAGCAGGAAATAATGGATGGTGTTGTTCTTGTAAAAGTCGAGCCGGATGCGTTTCTCGGGAGGAACGTAGAGCACGTCTTCCGCCCCCGCGAGCCGCTGAACCAGGGCGGCGCTTTCGAGGAATACGAGGTTTTCCTTGAAGCCACCCGCGACGTTGCGCTCCAGCGATGCGGTGCAGCCGATGCCCCGATGCCGCAGGAAGCCCACCAGCGTTTGGGTCCCGAGCAAGAACTGTGCATACCGGCAGGCCGCGTGTGGCCAGCTCAGGAGCACGGTGGATGACACTGACGTGGCGGCGACGACGGTCGCCGCATTGACGTCGCGCAGAATCCGAAAGCCGAGCTTCTGTGTGAACCGCCGCTTTTCCTCCTCGACCGCCGGATCGTCGGCGGCCGCCCGGAAGCGCTCTTTGCGGTTGCCCAAGGCGGCGTTCAGTGAGATCGGCTCGGCGAAGTTCACATGCACCGTGCCGTATTTCTGGCTCAAGACGGCGCGCGCGCGCAGCAGGGCGCCGAGCGACTCCTGTTGCTTTTCCGCGCCGACCAGCTCGCGCCCGTACGCCTCTTCTTCCACCACGCGTCCGTAGTGGATCGACACGGGGACGAAGTACAAGTCGCGACGGACGCCGGAGAGGAACGCGTTGACGATGGCGGAGAGCATTCCCATTTTCGGCGTGAGGATCTTCCCGGTACGGCTGCGGCCGCCTTCGATGAAGAACTCCTGCGTGTACCCTTCGCGGATCAGGTAGGTGAGGTAGTTGCGAAAGATCATCTTGTACAGGTCGTTGTCGCCGAAACTGCGGCGGATGAAGAACGCCCCGGCGCCGCGAAACAGCGGCCCCATCGGCCAGAACGACAGATTGATGCCCGCCGCGATGTGCGGTGGGCTCAAGTAGTTGACGTGGAACAGATACGTCAGAATCAGATAGTCGAAGTGGCTCCGATGACAGGGCACGAGGACAATCGGGTGCTGCTTCATGCAGGCCGCGACCTTGTCCAAGCCGCTGTACTCGAAGCCTTGAAAGACGCGCGGCCAGATGTGGTTGAAGGCGAACTCCAGGATGGCGAAGTAGGTACCACTGTAGTTGGCCGCGATCTCGTCGAAGTAGCCCTCGGCGGTGCGCCAGAGCTGCGACTCGGGCTGGTTGCGCTCCCGCGCCAAGCGGCGGATGAGCGCGGCCAGCTCCTCGCCCTGCACGACGAGCTGGCGCACCGCGCGCTTGGGCAGCAGCGTGGGACCCCAGACGAGGCGCTCTTCGCGGTACAAGAAGATCTGCAGCGCGCGCGCCAACCGGCGGACGAGACGGGGTTCGCCCTCTTGGCCATAGCGCTGCACAAACTCACGGAGCGGGATCTCCTTGCCAACCGTGATGTGCGTCTCGCGCGCGTTCCACACCAGCGACAGCAGACGCTTCACCTCACCCGGCGCCTCTTGGACGCTGTAGATCAGCGTGGCGAGGCGCGACTCGCGCCGACGAAACCCGCGGCCGCGCAGCACCGCGAGGGGGACGAGAAACATCTCGCGGTCGTTCGTCCAGCCGGCGTGCACGATGTCCTGCAGGTACTCGGTCCCGCTCCGCACCCGGTTGGCCGCGGCGCGGCGGCTCTGGAACGGACGCACGCCGCGCGCCCGGCTGCGCATGAAGATCAGCACGGGTCGCCCTTGATTCACCAGCTGCTGGCAACGGTCGCGGTCCTCGAAGCGGCGCAGCTCCTTGCCGAACATCCGGGCGGTGCGCAGCCGCTGGCGGACGACCGTGATGATCTCGTTGAGTGGCCGCAACAACAGAGTGGCGACGTCCGAAACGAACTCGGGCAGCGGCAATCCCTCACGCAGCAGAATGAAGGCGATGAGGAGGTAATCGACCAGCGAGCGGTAGCGCATGACGTAGACGATAGTGCCCCGTGCCGCCAGACCACGGATGCGTTCGCTGGCCTCGGGATCAATGCGTACCTGCGAGAACACCTTGCGGCAGAGCAGCCCGGGCCAAAAGCCCAGTCGCCGCAGCGGCCCAGGGCCACTCGGCGGTTGCGGAGATTGGGGTGTCACAGCTGGTGCGTGCATGGTCGAGTCTCTTCATACCACAGGTTGACCGACCACCGCGACTCGGGGAGAGGTGTTTGGCCGAATGGCGCCGCGGCTCTCGCCGCGGCCCGCGTTACGTGCTTAACTCCGTCCCCGGTCCGCAAGGAGAACAACGTGAGCAAGGCAGTCAAACGCAATCCTTGGCCAGTCCTCCGCACCTATGACCAGAACCATCTCGCCCGCATCGCTCTCCCGCTGGGCGGCATCGGCACCGGTACGGTCTCGCTCGGCGGGCGCGGCGACCTGCGCGACTGGGAAATCATGAACCGGGCTGCCAAAGGGTTCTTGCCCGGCTACGCGGCATACGTCATGAACGTGGCGCCGCCCGTGTTCATTCTCTACGCTCGGCCCGACGGTGCGCCGGCCGTCACCCGCGCGCTGGAAGGTCCCCTCGAACTCGCCGAGTACGAAGGCCCACGGGGATGCCGCACCGGCAACCACGGTCTGCCCCGTTTCCGCCGCACCTCCTTTGCGGCCGCGTACCCGTTCGGTCAGGTGTGGCTGTCCGATCCGGCCGTGCCGGTCGATGCCCGTCTCGAGGCATTCAACCCACTCGTCCCCGGCAGCGCCGACGACAGTGGCATCCCCATCGCGGTGCTTCGCTACGTGCTCACCAACAAGACCCGCCGCCGCGTCACCGCCTGCGTCTGCGGTAACATTCCCAACTGCATCGGTGCCGACGGTGCGACCACCACACGCGTGTGGGGGGATGTCGATCTCCCCACCGGGGCCAAAGGTAACCGCAACACCTATCGCCAGTCGGCCGTGCTGCGCGGCATCTTCATGGATTCCAGCGGCGTCGATCCCCGCTCGGAGCGTTGGGGCACCATGGCGCTGGTCACGACGGCAAAGACCGGCATCACCTACCGCACCGCGTGGGCGACGCGCTCGTGGGGCGACTCGATCTTGGATTTCTGGGACGATTTTTCCGGGGACGGCGAGTTGGAAGAGCGCTCTCAGGATTCCACCGATGACGAACCCACTGCCTCACTAGCTGTGACAGTGCGCCTCGCTGCGCGCCAGACGAAGACCGTCACCTACTTGCTGACGTGGCATTTCCCCAACCGGCAAGGCTGGTTTCCCCTCAGCGCGCCGACCGGTGACCAGGAAGCCGACAACACCGTCGGCAACCACTACGCCACCCGGTACGCCGATGCATGGGATGTCGCCGAGAAGACCGCGGCGCGACTCGACCAGTTGGAGAGGGAGACGATCACCTTCGTCTCGGCGTTCTGTCGGAGTGATCTGCCGCTCCCGGTGAAGGAGGCCGCGCTCTTCAACCTCAGCACCCTGCGCGCACAAACCTGTTTCCGCACCAGTGACGGACGGTTCTTCGCGTGGGAAGGCTCACACGATCATTCCGGCTCTTGTCACGGCTCGTGCACACACGTCTGGAACTACGAGCAAGCGACGGCGTTTCTCTTTGGCGACCTCGCCCGTTCGATGCGCGAGGTGGAGTTCGCCCATGCCACGCATGACAACGGGCTGATGAGTTTCCGCGTCAATCTGCCGTTGTCAGAGGCGCAGGGGTTTCCGTTCGCGGCCGCCGACGGACAGATGGGCTGTCTGATGAAGCTGTACCGCGATTGGCAGCTGTGCGGCGACGCGGCGCTGCTCGATCAACTCTGGCCGCAGGCGCGCAAGGCGCTGGAGTTTTGCTGGATTCCGGGCGGCTGGGATGCCGACCGCGACGGCGTGATGGAAGGCTGCCAGCACAACACGATGGATGTCGAGTACTTCGGCCCGAACCCGCAGATGCAGGGCTGGTATCTCGGCGCGCTGCGCGCGGCGGAAGAAATGGCGCGGGCCGTGGGCGCGCCGGAGTTCGCCGCAACGTGCCGGGACCTTTTCGAGCGGGGCCGGGCATGGATGGACGCGCATCTCTTCAACGGCGAGTACTACGAACACGAGGTGCGCGTGCCGAAGAGCGCGGATGAAATCGCCTTCGGTTTGCGCGTCGGCATGGGCGCCGGCTTCGATGAGCTGCAACTCGGCGCGGGCTGTCTCGTCGACCAGCTCGTTGGTCAGTACATGGCGCACGTCTGCGGGCTCGGCTATCTGCATGAGCCGCGACATGTGCAGCAGGCCCTGCGCGCCGTCATGCGGCACAACTTCCAGCGTGGCTTTCACGACCACTTCAACCATCTGCGCAGTTTCGTGCTCGGCGACGAATCGGGCCTGCTGATGGCCACGTACCCGCGGGGGCGGCGGCCAGAACGTCCGTTTCCTTACTACAATGAAGTGATGACCGGCTTCGAGTACACCGCCGCCGCCGGCTTGTTGTATGAGGGACTGAGCGGCGACGCACTGCGCTGTATCGCTGCCATCCGCAACCGCTACGATGGCCGCAAGCGCAACCCCTTCAACGAAGCCGAGTGCGGTCACCATTACGGTCGGGCGATGGCGAGTTGGGCGGCGCTGCTGGCCGTAACGGGTTTCCACTACTCCGCCGTGACCGGTACGATCGAGTTTGCTCCGGCACGCAAGCCGCTGACGTGGTTCTGGTCGAACGGCTACGCGTGGGGCACGTGCCGGCAGGTGCCCGGGCGCGGCAGCGTGCGCGTCGAGCTACGGGTGTTGCACGGTCGCTTGCGGGCACAGCGGCTCGTGCTGACCGGCTACGGTGCAGCGCAAATCAAAGGCGGCGTACTGCACCCAGGGCGCACGGTCTTGGCGGTGTCGCGCCGGTAAAAGTGTAGAGGAGTCGAGCCCATACGCCGGGTTTATGTTGCTTTCGACGGCGCCGTTGCCATGGAGGTGGGAATTCGATTCCGATTTCGCTATGTGGACAGCCGTTCGGCGCAGCAAGTTGGGAGCTACTTAGGTTGGGATGTGCATCTCGCCAAACATCTGGGCTATCACAATCGAGCTCGCGGCTGTCGGGCAGAACCTGTTGCAGCAGCATCACCCCGAGTTTAGTGGTAGCACCGAGGTCCAACGTGGCGCTCACGGACAGGTGCGGGTACGATGCTGAGTGAGCGCCGTGGCTCCGTGGTGCGCCGGGCGGGCCTCGTCTGCTTGCTGCTGCCCGTTGCAGTTCTCGGCGCGCCGGTGCAGGCGCAACCACGGATGGCGCTCGAATACCAAGTGAAGGCAGCCTTTCTGTACAATTTCGCCCGTTTCGTCGACTGGCCTCCCGAGGCGTTCGCGCCGACGAGCGATTCGTTGATCGTCGGGTTGATCGGTGAGGATCCGTTCGGCGTGGTGCTGGACCAGACCCTCGGAGACAAGTTTTTGCACGACAGGAAGGTCGTGGTGCGGCGGTTCCAGCGCATCGAGAGCGTGGCGGAGTGCCACATCCTGTTCATTAGCGCGTCCGAGGAGGCACGGCTCGGGGAAATCATGCAGCGCCTCAACGGCGCGAGTGTGTTGACCGTCAGTGATGTGGATGGGTTTGCGGAGCGCGGCGGCATCATCGGGTTCCGCCGGCAGGACAACAGGGTGCGTTTCGAGATCAATGCCGATGCGGCGAAGCGTGTCGGCCTGAAGATCAGCTCGCAGCTGTTGAAGCTGGCGATCAGGGTCATCGGCCCGCGGAGCGCACAGGCGGTTGGAGACGATGCGCTTCCGTGATCTTCCCATTGGCCGGAAACTGACGTTGGCCAACGTGCTCACGAGCACGCTGGCGTTGCTCTTGGCGTCGACGGCGTTCATTGCGTTCGAGTTGCTCATCTTCCGGGTGTCGATGGTGCGCCAGCTCTCTACGCAGGCGGCGATCATCGGATACAACAGCACGGCGGCGCTGTTGTTCAACGACCGGAACTCAGCGGCGCAGACCCTGGCGGCATTGCGTGCCGAGCCGCATGTGCTTGCCGCCAGCATCTACGCTAAGGACGGCGCCGTTTTTGCAACCTATGCCCGGCGCGGGGTGACGGAGCTGCCACCCTTGACGGAGTCGATGCTGGAGAACCCCGGGCATGAATTCAAAGGCGAGCAGCTCATCCTGGTGCAAGACATCGACGAGAACGACGAGCGCATCGGCAGCGTGCGCATGGTCTCGGACCTCACCGAGTTCAGTGCGCGCCTCAAGCGCTATCTGGCCATCGTTGGCCTCGTCTTCTTGGCATCCATCGGTGCCGCGGTGGCGATGTCCGCGGAGCTGCAACGCGTCATCGCCGGACCCATCCTCCACTTGGTCGGCTGCGCGCGCGTCGTTTCGACTGAGAAGAACTACAGCGTGCGTGCCGTGGCGACGAGCCAGGATGAGTTGGGGCTGCTCATCGAGACATTCAACGAGATGCTGACACAGATCCAACTGCGCGACGAGGCGCTGGAAAAGGCGCGCGTCGATGCGGAAACCGCAAACCGTGCCAAGGACGAGTTTCTGGCGGTGGTCTCGCACGAGCTGCGCACCCCGCTCACGCCGGTGCTCGCCTGGGCGCGTATGCTGCGCAGCGGGCAACTCGACCCCGAGGCCACCACCCGCGCCGTCGACAGCATCGAGCGCAATGTCAAGGCGCAAGCGCAGCTCATCGGCGACCTGCTGGATGTGTCGCGGATCATCAGCGGGAAGTTGCGCCTGGACGTGCGTGAGGTCGATATCGCGCCGGTGGTCGAGGCCGCCGTCGAAGCGGTGCGCCCGACGGCCGAAGTCAAAGGCGTGCGGCTGCAGACGACGATTGATCCGCAGGCCGGGCTGGTGTCCGGCGACCCCGACCGCCTGCAGCAAATCGTCTGGAACCTGCTGTCGAACGCCATCAAATTCACGCCCAAAGAGGGCCAGGCGCACGTCCGAGTCGGCCGCGTCGACTCGCACATCGAGATCACTATAAGTGATAGCGGAAAAGGAATCCATCCCGAGTTTCTGCCTTACGTGTTCGACCGCTTCCGGCAGGCCGACAGCACGATCACGCGCTCCTACGGCGGGCTCGGGCTGGGGCTGGCGATCGTGCGCCACCTGGTCGAGTTGCACGGCGGACACGTGCGTGTGGAGAGTGCCGGCGAAGGCCAGGGCGCCAGCTTCACGGTGGAGTTGCCGCTCGCCGTCGTGCAGAGAGCGCCGGGTCCCGGGTCTGTGCGTCCGACGGCCAGCGGCGGGCTGCCGTTCGCGCCTGCACCGACCCTGGTGGGGGTGCGGGTGCTGGTGGTCGACGACGACCCCGACACGCTGGAGACGCTGTGGGCGATCCTGTCACAATGCGGTGCCGAGGTGCGGACGGCCGGTTCCGCAGGGGAAGCGCTCGGCATCATGGCGGTGTGGCCGCCGACCCTGCTGATTTCTGATATCGGCATGCCGGGCGAGGACGGGTACGCGCTGTTGCGGAAGGTGCGTGAGTTGGAAAGCGACCGGGGCGGAAGCGTTCCGGCCCTGGCGTTGACCGCCTATGCACGGGTGGAAGACCGCGTGAAGGTGCTGGCGTCGGGCTTTCAAATGCACGTCGCCAAGCCGATCGAGCCGGCCGAGTTGGTCGCCGTCGTCGCGAACCTGGCCGCCTGGACGGCGCGGCCCGAATCCCGGCATTAGTTGCCGCACGCAGACCATCCCTCTCCCTCTTGACTAAGCGCGGAATACGAACGAAACGACAGAGTGGGAGGAGGACATCATCATGATCAGTTTCCAACCAACGGAAGAGCAACAGCTCATCCGCGATACCGTGGCGGAGTTCGCGCGGGAGCAGATCCGCCCGCAGGCGCGCGAGGCCGACGAGAAAGGCGTCGTTCCCGCGGGGGTGATCCAACAAGGCTGGGAGCTCGGTTTGGTGCAAAGCGCCATCCCCGAAGCCTACGGCGGCGCTGGCGACACGCACTCGGCAATCACCGGCGCCCTGGTGGCGGAGGAGCTGGCGTGGGGCGATCTGTCGATTGCGCTGCACCTCCTCGCGCCCCGGCTGGTCGTCTACCCGGTGCTGGAGATGGGCACGCCGGAGCAAAAGGAGCGGATCCTCACGGCGTACGCCGGCGGGCAGTTCAGTGCCGGCTCGGCAGCCGTGGTCGAGCCGCGCTTCGGCTTCGATCTGGCCGAGCTGGCGACGACGGCGGAATGTCAGCACGGCACGTATGTCCTCAACGGCTCGAAATGCTTCGTCCCGCTCGGGGCCGACGCCGCGCACATACTCGTGTATGCGGCTACCGGCGGCGCTGGTTACGAAAGTGTGAACGGCTTTCTCATCGACCACGGCACGCCGGGTCTTACCATCCTCGAGCGCGAAAAGAATATGGGGCTCAAGGCGCTCGAAACCAACGAGATCGCCTTGGAGAACTGCCGGGTGCCGGCGGCGAACCGCCTCGGCGGCGACACCGGCTGTGATTTCGCAAAGCTCATGAATTACTCGCGCGTCGGGCTCGCGGTGATGGCGGTCGGTGTGGCCCGCGCCGCATTCGAGTACGCCCGCGATTATGCGAAAGAACGCCGCGCGTTCGGGATGGCCATCGGCCAGAAACAAGCGATCGCCTTCATGCTGGCCGACATGGCCTTGGAGATCGACGCCACGCGCCTGCTCGCTTGGGAGGCGGCGTGGAAACTGGACCGTGGCGAGGACGCCACCCGCGAGGCGTACCTGGCCAAGAACTACGCAGCGAACATGGTGTTGAAGGTGACGGACAACGCGGTGCAGGTTCTCGGCGGTCACGGGTACATTCGCGAGCACCCCGTCGAACTCTGGCTGCGGAACGGGCGGGGGTTCGCCGCCTTCGAAGGCTTGGTGATAGTGTAATCTAACAAGGAGAGAGCCATGATCGACTTCGAAATGCCAAAAGAGATTTGCAGGGCGAGGAACATGATTCACATGGTCGCCGAGCAGGCGATGCGGCCGATCGCGCGCGAGTACGACGAGCGCGAGCACGAGAAGCCGTGGGACTTCCTCAACATGATGTGGACCGCCTCGCAGTCCAGCCCGGTCAGCTTCGGCGGCGACAAAGACAAGGACAAGGAGAAGAAGGCCGGCCCCTCGATTCGGAACATGATGACGGCGGTCTCCATCGAAGAGCTGTCCTGGGGTGATGCCGGTCTCTACCTGTCCATTCCAAACCCTGGGCTGGGCGGGGCCGCGGTGGGCGCCGCGGGCACGCCCGAGCAGCGCCAGCGCTTCCTGGGGCGCTTCCGCGGCGGTGAGCCGAAGTGGGCCGCCATGGCCATCACGGAGCCCGGCTGTGGCTCGGATAGCGCGGCGATCACGACGACTGCCGTGCGCGACGGCGACCAATGGGTGCTCAACGGTGAGAAGATCTTCGTCACCAGCGGGTTGATGGCTGTCGAAAAGTCCGACGGCTTCGTGGTGGTGTGGGCGACGGTCGATAGATCCGCCGGCCGTGCCGGCATCAAAGCCTTCGTCGTGGAAAAGGGAACGCCCGGCATGAAGGTGACGAAAGTCGAGCACAAGCTCGGCATCCGCGCCTCCGATACCGTCAGCATTTACTTCGAAGACTGCCGCATTCCGCTCGACAACCTCCTCGGCACCGCGGAGGTGAAGAAAACCACCGAAGGCTTCAAAGGCGTGATGGCGACCTTTGATGCGACGCGTCCTGCGGTCGCCGCCAGCGCCATCGGCATCGGCCGCGCCGCGGTCGAGTTCGTCCGCGAGACCTTGGATAAGGAGGGCATCAAGATCCGTTACGGCATTGCGCCGACGAAGCTGACGACGATCGAGCGCGACTTCATGGATATGGAAACAAACCTGCAGGCGGCGCGACTGCTCACCTGGCGCGCGTCGTGGATGATGGACGAGGGCATGCACAACAACCTCGAGGCCTCCATGGCGAAGGCAAAGGCCGGCCTCGCGGTGACGCTGGTGACGCAGAAGGCCGTCGAGCTGCTCGGCCCGCTCGGCTACTCGCGCAAGTGTTTGCTCGAGAAATGGATGCGGGACGCCAAGATCAACGACATCTTCGAGGGCACGCAACAGATCAACGTGATGATCATCGCGCGCCGCATCCTCGGCTATTCGAGCAAGGAGCTGAACTGAGAAGAAGGCGTCCGGAGACAGGAGTCGGAATCCAGGAGATCCGCCATTCTGGCTCCCGACTCCTGCTCATCACTCGTAGTGATGGCACGTGTCCTTCATTCGCTATGAGGACTGACGTCGACTCGCTGCTGAAAGACGCCGCGCTGCGGTGGATTTTCGGCCGCTGCGGGCTAACATCGTCGCCATGGACGTTTGGCAGGAGCGCTATCGGGAGAAGCTGGTCGATGCCGCCACGGCAGTGCGTCAGGTCGGCCGCGGCAGCCACGTGTTCGTCGGCTCCGGATGTGCCGAGCCGCAGTGTTTGGTGGCGGCGCTTGCGGACCGCGGCTTCGAGCTCAGCGACACGGAGATCTTGCACATCCTCACGCTCGGGGTGGCGCCGTACGCCGCCTCGAAGTACAGCGGCCGCTTCCGGCACAACGCTTTCTTCATCGGCAGCAACGTGCGCGATGCCGTCTTGCACGGGCAGGCGGATTACACGCCGGTCTTTCTGTCGGAAGTGCCGCGGCTGTTTCGCAGCGGGCGTGTGCGCCTCGACGTCGCGCTGATCCAGGTGTCACCTCCCGACCGTAACGGCTACTGCAGTTACGGAGTCTCGGTCGACGTCGTCAAAGCCGGGGCGGAGAGCGCCAAGCTGGTCATCGCCGCAGTCAACCCGCGCATGCCGCGCACGCACGGTGACAGCTTCATCCACGTGGACGAGATCGACTACCTGGTGGAATGCGATGAGCCCGTGTTGGAGCTGCCAGAACCCGAGCTCGACGAGGTGTCGGAACGCATCGGGCAGTTCATCGCCGACCTGATCGAGCCCGGCGCCACGCTGCAGCTCGGCATCGGCAGGATTCCCAATGCGGTGCTGCGCCACCTCGCAGACAAGGAAGATCTCGGACTGCATACCGAGATGTTCAGCGATGGGATCATCGACTTGATCCAGCGTGGCGTCATCACCAATCGCCGCAAGAGCCTGCACCCGGGCAGGTCGATCGCCTCGTTCTGCATGGGCACGCGCCGATTGTACGACCTGATCGACGACAACCCGGGCTTCGGTTTCTACCCGGTCGAATACGTGAACGACCCGGCGGTGATCGCTCAAAACGATGACATGGTGGCGATCAATTCGGCACTGCAGATCGACCTGACAGGTCAGGTGTGCGCCGACTCGCTCGGATACCGCTTCTACAGCGGCATCGGCGGTCAGGTCGATTTCATCCGCGGCGCTGCGCGCTCACGTGGCGGCAAGCCGATCATCGCCATCCCGTCCACGGCGAAAGACGGCAGCGTGTCGCGCCTCGTCCCGGTGTTGAACGAGGGCGCTGGCATCGTCACCACGCGCGGCGACGTCCGCTACGTCGTGACCGAGCACGGCGTTGCCGACCTCTACGGCCGCAACGTGCGCGAGCGCACGCTGGCGCTGGTCAGCATCGCGCATCCGGATTTCCGCAACGACCTGTTGGCGGCGGCCAAGGCGCGGCGCTACGTCTACGCCGAGCAGATCCCTTTCCCGGAACAAGGCCGCCCGTATCCCAAGGAACTCGAGCGCTGGCAGACGTTTAAAGGTGGTCTCGAGGTTTTCTTCCGGCCCTTGAAGCCGTCGGACGAACGGCTGCTACGGGATCTCTTCTACTCGCATTCGGAGGAGACGGTGTACATGCGCTACATGACTCCGGTGAAGAAGCTGTCGGTGCGCCAGATCCAAGAGTTCGTCACACTCGACTATGATACGCACCTAGCCATCGCTGGCTTCCTGGTTCACGACGAAACGGAAGAGATGATCAGCGTCGCCCGCTACGTGCTCGATCGCAAGAGTAACATGGCGGAGGCGGCATTCACGGTGCGCGACGAATACCAGAACCGCGGCATCGGGCACTTTCTGTTGGAATACATGAAGGAGATTGCCCAGGGCCGCGGCATCGCCGGCTTCACGGGGCAAATGCTAGCTTCCAACAGCCGCATGTTGCACCTGTTCCACAAGGTCTGCTCGCCCCTGCGCAGCGAAATCAAAGCCGGCGTCTACAGCGTCTCTTCCCGCTTTAGCGAGATCGATCAGTACCGCCGCCAACACCATCAAGAAGAGTGAGCCACGCGTTTCGGGCGGTTTCGCGAACCGCCCGAAACGGCGCAGCGAATCAGCACCGCCGAGTGGGGCGATTCGCAAATCGCCCCTAGAAATCCTTGCTGGGTACTTGACATTACCCTTGCCCTCGCCGTAGTTACGGAACGTCTGGGGTTTACGGGGCGGGTCTGATACCAGTCCTTATGACAGAACCCCCACTGATGCAGGCCAACTAATGCTGTGTTTTGCGCAGGAGGAGCCATGGATGACGTCTCGACCCACGATGTAATCATTTTGGGCACGGGTTTGGCGGGCCTCCGAGCAGCGGTGGAACTCTCCATCCAGACTCGCGGTGATGTGGACATCGCCATGGTATCCAAGGTCCAGCTCATGAGAGCCCATTCGGTCTGCGCCGAGGGTGGGACCGGAGCCGTCATGCGACCGGAGGAGGGCGATAGCTTCGAGCTGCACGCCTGGGATACCGTAAAAGGCTCAGATTTTCTGGCAGATCAGGATGTGGTTGAGCGCTTCGTGCATATCATGCCCGATGAGATCCGTCTCCTGGAGCATTGGGGCGTCCCCTGGTCTCGGCGTGAGGACGGCCGGGTTATGCAGCGGCCATTCGGCGGCCATTCTTTTCCCCGGGCTTGCATGGCAGCGGATAAGACCGGTTTCTTCGAGGTGCAGGCCCTGTACGACAACTTGCTCCGGTTTCGAAGCTTTCGCCGTTACGATGAATGCTTTGCGACCAAGATCCTGCTTCAGGACGGTCGCTTTGCCGGGCTCGCCATCATCGACATGCCCAATGGCCGATTCCACGTGATTCGCGGCCGCGCCCTGCTCATTGCGACCGGTGGTCTGGGTGTCCTCTATGGTTTTACCACTTACTCGCAGACAGTCACGGGTGACGGGCAAGCTCTCGCATACGAAGCCGGTCTTGCGATGGAAGATCCCGAGTTCATCCAATTCCATCCGACAGGTCTGGTGCCCTCCGGAATTCTCATGACCGAGGGTTGCCGCGGCGAAGGCGGTTATCTGAAGAATGCTAAGGGCGAGCGTTTCATGGAGAAGTACGCCGCCAAGTTCATGGAGCTCGCTCCGCGCGACATCGTGTCCCGCTCGGAGATGACCGAGATCCTCGAAGGGCGCGGCATCGACGGGGAGGACGGGCCCCACATACACCTCGACCTCACTCACCTGGGAGCGGAGAGAATCAACAAACGGCTGCCGCTGATTCGCGAGGTCTGCATGAAGTTCCTGGCCCTCGATCCCATCACCCAGCCGATCCCCATCAAGCCGGTGGCGCATTATTCGATGGGCGGGGTCGAGGCGGATATCGATGGCCGCACCAAGATCGAGAACGTCTGGGCCGCCGGCGAGGTCGCCTGCCATTCCCTCCACGGGGCCAATCGCCTGGGCTGTAACTCTACAGCCGAGTGCCTAGCCTGGGGGGGCATCACCGGCAAGGGGATCGCCAAGTACCTGGGCACCAAACCAAAGTTGTCCGACCTCAAGGAAGCGGCCGCGAAGGCAGAGGAGAACCGTATCTTCAAAGAGCTTTTGGGGCGTACCGGCGACGAGAACCCCTACCAAATTCGGCGCGAGCTGCGGGAGGCGATGGACAAGCACGCGGGCGTCTACCGCAATGGCCAGTCCATGCAAGAAGGGCTCACTAAAGTGCAAAAGCTGAAGGAGCGTTTCAAGAAAGCGTCGATCAAAGATAAAGGGCGCGTCTACAACACCAACCTGATTAACACCATCGAGACAGATAATCTCCTTGGGCTCGCCGAGGTCACGCTCACCGCGGCGCTGGCCCGACAGGAATCCCGCGGCGGCCATTCCCGCACCGATTTCAAGACGCGGGATGACGAGAAATTCCTAAAGCATACACTGGTCACGCATGACAACGGCAAGCCAAAACTATCGTACAAGCCTGTGCGTATTACCCAGTGGAAGCCAGTTGAGCGGAAGTATTAAGTATTGAAATACACTTATCAACCAACCTGAGGCGAAAAGACATGGCGGACCTAAAGCGCTACGACAATCGGCTGGGGATTTGGGGCTGGTTTGGAGGCGGTCGCTGGGGCATTGATCGATATGCCTATGCTCTCCACCGCCTTACCGGTTTGGGCATTCTGGCGTATTTTCTGATGCACATCGTGGTTACCGCTTTCCGCGCCGAAGGCATTTACCTTTGGGACAAGCATCAGGTCCTCGATCAGCCTATCTTCCGGGTTGGCGAATTGTTGGTATTTCTGGCCTTTGCTTTTCACGCGCTGAACGGCCTGCGGCTGGTGCTGGTGGAATTTGGCTTCGCCGTGGGACAACCGATCGAACCGGTATATCCGTACAAGACATCACTCAACGTTCAGCGGCCATTGTTCATCGTGGTGATGATCGTTGCGGCGGTGCTCGTTTGCGGGGGAGGGTGGGAATTTCTGTCTCATTAGGAGGTCGACATGGGTGAAACCAAGCTCTGGACATGGCATTTGATCGCCGGTGTGGTGATCCTCGTGCTGCTCGGCCTTCACATGCTGACCATGCACGTCGGTGAGCTCACCGGGCTTTTTGTGGCTAACCGGGCGGTGGCGCCGACGGCTCCTGTGAACTCCATGGCCCGGGATTCCCAGCTCGTTTTTTCCATTGGTTATGTGTTGCTCCTCGGGGTAGCGCTCTACCATGGCCTGTATGGCCTGCGAAATATCCTTTTGGAGCTCACCCTACCGCAGGCGGCGGAAAAGGTGTTGACAACGGTCCTGGTGGTTATTGGATTGGGCCTTTTCGGCCTCGGAACCTGGGCGGCCATTGCCTCCCACACTATCGCGTTGACCACGGGGAGGGGCTAACCATGCCAGGAAACGGCGCTATTCGTGAAGTGACCTTTCACGTACGGAAATTCGATCCGACGAAGGATTCCGCCCCGTATATCCAACCGTTCGCGGTACCGGTTAAGCTGGGCATGACGGTGCTCGATGGTCTCCATTACATTAAGGAGCACCATGATCAAACCCTCGCCTGGCGGTATTCATGTCGAATGGGGGTATGCGGATCTTGTGGGATGCTGATCAATGGGCGACCGACATTGGCCTGCAATACCCAGATTCTGGACGTCGCGAGCAGCAGGCTCACCATCGGACCGCTGCCGAACTTTACCATCGTCCGGGATTTGGCGCCCGACTTGAGCGCGATGATTGAGAAACATCAATCCATTCTTCCTTTCATCATTCGCGCGAAGGAAGCGGAGCTCAACGATCCTGCGGGTGAGTACTTTCAGTCTCCCCATCAGTTGGAGGAGTTTCTGCAGTTCACTTTCTGCATCAAGTGCGGCTGTTGCATGGGGGCCTGTCCGACGTTGGCGACCGACCTCCACTACCTGGGGCCGATGCCCCTGGGGCAGGCCTATCGCTACGACACCGACAACCGGGACGAGGGCGAGCAACAACGGACCCCGGTCGTGGGCGGTAAGACCGGCGTTGCGCGTTGCCATTATGCCGGTGAATGCTCCCGAGTTTGTCCCAAGGGAGTCGATCCGGCGCGCGCCGTCCAGTTGCTGAAAAGGCGGCTGGTGGCCTCGTATTTCGGCCTGCTTGCCAAACAACCTTGCCAGAAGCAAGGTCCGAACACCCAGGGGAAACGTCTGCCGGATATCCCTGACGCCCCGCCGCGCACGGTCACGGCGTAGCAGGCGGCGGGTGCTCTCATCACGGCACCTGCGCCAACTACCCCTTTCCTGTTGTCCGTTTCAGCTGATCGCGACCGACGGCCCGGCGGTTTCGATGCGCATGTAGTTGTCGCGCCACGACTGGTCCGCGCTCCACACAAACGGGGTCTGGACCGTCGTGCGCGGCGCGCGGGCGTACTCCAGCAGGTCGAGGGCGAAGCCGACGATTTCCCTTTGCATCGCGGCGTCGAAGGGCTTGCCGCACGGGTTGCCGAGCGGGAAATCGGTGAAGACGAAACGCGCCACGCCGCAATGCTCGACGACATCGCGGGCGGAGCCGAGGATCACGGTCGCGATCCCCTGCGCTTCCAAATGTCGCGCAACCAGACTCACGGTCTGGTGACACACCGGTCAGAGCGGCACCAGTAACGCCGCCGCGACCTCGTCTTCCTTGCAGCGGCGGAAGATTTCCGGCGCGTCGCGCTCGATCGTCTTCCGCTGGCTGTACTCGGTGGGCACGCCGTGCAGTCGGGACGCCAACCGTCCGATGCGCCCATCACGCACGAGATCCTCGAGCCGGTGCACCGGGAAGAAGGAGTCTAGATCCTCGGTATGCGTCGCCAGCCTGTCCCAGAACAGGCCGTCGGTGCTGAAACGGGCCGGGGCCGGATCGCTGGGGACCGAATAAACGTTGCGGAACGACGGCGCGCCCACGCCCTCATGCGCGGTCGTGATCAGTGTCACGACGCCTTGCGACAGCGGCTGCTTCAGGAGCGTAAAGGGCACCTCGTCAAAGTACGCCCAGCGGTACGGGTTGCCGTAGCCGCGCGTCAGGTAGTATTCGCGGCTCTTGTCGATATAGCTCACGAACGTTCTGTGTGTCGGGTCGACAGCGACGCCACTCACGACTCTCGCCCTCGCTCGTCAGGTCTCCCCATGGGCGACTTCTATAGGCCAGCCGCGCTCCGAAAGAAAGCTGCCCGGCGACTCCGTTCACCCGGCGGCCGTCCGGCTTGCGGCCTCCACCCTCCTCCGCGCCCTGGTGATGGCGTAGAGGAGGGTGGGGGCCTGGAGGTCGATCGGCAGCGTCTTAGTGGCGTTTTAGTTGACAACTCACTCAGCGTTATGATAGCCACGGCTCGGTCGTGCAAACTGCGGCGTGCGCCGCGGTGGGGGACACAATGGCGAAGGCAGGGTTCAGGGTTGATCACCACGTCACGTCATCCGCCGGCATGCTGTGCCAGATCGAACAGCGTCCCTGTCCGCAGCCGCGCGAAGCACTCGGCACGCGACGCCAGCTCTTCTTCCTTCGTGAGGACCCTGAGCATAACCCCTCAACGCGCGCTGTCAGCGCAGCAACAGCTCGACTATGTTTGCGTCGAGATCCATGTGCAACCCCGAGCAGACCTGTTCAAGAAATTCCATGCCGAGCAACGCATCCCCAACGACGAACCACGTATCGACGCGGTGCGCTCCCATCCGCACGGCGCCAATATACATCGGCAGCTCGGCCTCGTGGCCAGCTGCGAGGGCATAGGTGTCCACTGCGACGAACTCGGCGCGGAGCCGACGCGCGATCGACTGCGGGACGGCGAGGGTGCCGGTAAAGCCGGTGTCGATTACAAACGGGACTTCTCCGTGGGAACCCAGGTGCAGCCGCCCATTCCGGGCCCGCCCATAGATAACTGGCGCGGCACCGACGATCCGGCCGCGCAGTGTCATCACCGCCCGATCCTACGATTGGGGCTGCGGTGAACGTGGGCCGTTCTATGACCAACGCGCACGATGTAGAAGATGGCGTCCGGGTAACTGCTGCGCGCGAGCTGCAGCGCGCTCATGGTGTCGTCCGCCAGGAAATAGTCCCCCGAGCCGGGCTCGATGGCGGCAATCTTGCCCTTGTGGCGGTGTAAGCCGTGGACGCGGCGAAGGACGGCGAGGCTGGGCCGATAGGCTTCAGGGCTGGGAACCGACAGCGCGTGCGATGATTTCATCGTCCTTGCACTGCTTGGGCGATCGAATAGCAGACTTCAGGGCGCTTGTCGTGTGAGATTCGTAGCCGGTATCCCGTAGTCGGTACGCGGCATGCGAACGACGCGGCCGACTACCGGCGGCCGGATACCGACTGCCTTGCCGACGTTGTGCTTCTCGCGCGCCAGGGGGTCGGATGCCCCGGCCGCTTGCTACCGACGCAATCGCACGGCCGACTCGGTGACGATGAACAAGCGACCCGCAAACCGCTGGCGCACGGTGAGATGCGGGAGCGCGTCGAGCACCGCGCGGCGGACGTGCTTGCGGCCTTTGCGACTCAAGCGGAACACGACGAGACCCGCATACGATCGGGGCGGGAAGCGCCGGATGTCTCCGATGCCTTTATCGAGTGTGAGCAAGACGCGGCGGGCCTGACGGGCTGCGCGAGCAATCGTGAGATCGGGCTGACTCGCCAGGCCCTCGGACACGACCGAATCCACGTCGTGGCCGAGCGCACGGAGATCCTCAGCCAGCTCGGCGGGAAGGCTCTCGTCGAGCTTGAGGCGCATGATCGAGCAGTGGGGTCAATTCTTCCTCCCGCGCGAGTTCTGCTGCGTACGCTATCGCCGCGCGGATGTGTGGAGACTTCAGGGTCGGATACGAACGCAAGATGGCGGCGCTCGACGCGCCCTCGGCGAGCGAGTCGAGGATCACAGCCACCGGCACCCGAGTGTCTTTCGCGCAGACCTGGCCGCCGCAGACGTCGGGCCGGGCGGTCAGATGTTTTCGCCAATCGAGCTTCATCTCAGCAGCACCCTCACACCTGAAGTATGATCCATACGGGAGCCCCCATGCAAGTGCGGATTGTTCTCGGTCCCAGCGTCGAGCTTGAGAGCGGACACTTCGACGAGCCGATTGCGTTCGCGTTTCTCCAGACCCTCATCGGAAGAAAGTTCGCCGTCACCGACAACCTTCAGCTCTAACGCCAGCTCCCTGCAGATCGTGTCAGCGACAAGGGTCGGCAGTGTCGCGGTCAACATCACCGTCTGCAGCCCGAGCTTCGTTCGGAAGTCGACGATCCCGAGCAGAATCGTAAGCGTTTGGTCTGAGATCCCCCACGCCAGGTACGCTTCATCCAGGATCAGCCGCGACATGAGTAGGGCGCCAGCTACTGCGTGGCCGGCCTTCAATGGGAGACTCAGCGGGAGTCCCGGAACACCGCAGACAACTTGATCGTAAGTTGTGACGACGACTTCCTCACCGAACAGCACACTCTCTTGTTGATCGCCGTGATGGATTACCGGCTGCAGGGGCTTGCCATCGCGCCTCAGCTCCGCGACCTGTTGCCGAATGCCGCCTCCGAGAGCCCGCAAGGGAACGGCATATACCGTCTTACAGAAGCTCTCGCGCAGGTCACCGGTGACCGCGAAGGTCTTGCCCAGGCCCGTTGGGGCGACAAGCAGAAGGCTCTTGCCCTCGCTCAGAGCTTCCTGGACCGCAAACTGGAACTTGGTCGGTTCCACCTCTATCCCCATTCCCCATACATTCTGAACCGGTTCCGATCCCTCGTCAGAACTGAAAACGTCAAAGCGTCCGCCTCGATCAACGTATGCTCGAACAGGCTCTGCTCGCAGCCACACTGCTTCGCCAGCTTTCGCTTCCACCCGCCTGCCTGCATCCAGGTGGCGGCCTTGGCGGTGAGTTGCTCGTGCTCCATCAACATCGTCCTCATGGCCGTGTTCGTGCTCGTGTTTCGAAAGGGTCTGGCGCCAGCCGTGACAACGACCGTTTATGCTTGTGCACTGAACCGCGTCGCGCTCGTTTGCGCGGAGGCCTGGCTCGCGCACCACGGCCGTGGGCCGTTCCCATACTGTAGACCACCTTGCCGGTCGCCAGAATGTGGCCGAGGAAGTTCGTCGGCCGCGCCGCCGCTAGATCGCGCGGGGCGTACGGCCGAATCTCCACCCGCGGATCAACCGCCAGCGCCACCTCGACGAGGAGGTCGATGACCTGACGGTGGCTCATCCTTCCGAAGTCCGAAGAGACCACGGCCAGATCCACGTCACTCCACTCGTCGGCTGCGCCGCGCGCATGGGACCCAAAGAGGATCGCCTGCTGTACCCGAATCCTCCGGCCCAAGTAACTGAGGGTTCGCCGCACTAACGCGCCCGCGTCAGCTGTCGCCTCAACCGTTTCCACAGTGCCTCCGTTTGCCGTAAGTGATCCGCTGCCATCGCCCGCTTGACCGTCTTCGCCAGCGCCTGAATCTCCGGCGGGTAACGGCTCTGAAGGTAGTACAACGATAACCGCTCCAGCAACACTCGCTCCTCGTCGGCAAATTTCTGACCGCTCGACTCGGCCAGGCGCACGAGGTTGTGAATTCGTGGGGCCAGCTCGCCGGTCACCGCGTCACATGCGCTTTGAGGAGCTTCTCGATACGATAGACTGCTGACACATAAACAACACGTAGACGTACCGGCGCGAACGCAGCAGCGCCTTGGCCGTCATCAGGTCGTAACGCGAGGCGTCGACCCAGGCGGTGACATCGATGTCAGCTGGTTCGCTCATTCTGTATGCTCGAACAGACTCTGCTCGCGGTCCCGCATCCTCGCCAGCTTCCGCTTCCAGCCGCGCGCCTGCGTGCGAAGGAACGTAGTCGGTAGCCGGTCGTCGGTACAAGGCGCCCACCTGCTTTTGCGCGCTTGGCCAGCACTTCACCACGTTTCACCACGTTCTCGTGCTCGGCTTTCTGCTCTGTTTCTGGCCGACTACCGACTACCGGCTACCGACCGCCCCATCAGCTCAGTACGTTCCATCATCATCGTGCTTGTGCTCGTGCCCGTGTTCGTGCTCGTGTTTGGGCGCTGCTGGACGCAGCCGCCCCAGGCCTCACAGCGCCACCTCGAGCGGTGCCTCCTTCAGCGCACTGACTCGTAAGACGGAGAACCCGAGGACGTTGCCCTCCTCGTCCACCTTCTCCATGACCTGGTCATTGGCGGTTTCGCGAAAGTAACCGGGCTTTTGGTCGAAGATCACTTCCAGGTAGTCGCCCTCCGGGTCGTACCACACCCTCACGCGCTTCTCGGCCATAGCTGCACTCCCTTCTTCACCTTATCCGTCAAATACGCGGTGAGTACAAATGCGTCATCCCAAGCGAGCCTGACGATAAGGCCTGGATCGTCGTTGGATCTTAGGCACGCACATCGTGTGACAGCCCGACCAAGCTTTACCGACGCGATGCATGTATGCAAAGGCCTGTACAAGCCTGGATTTTCGTCGCGCACGCCGTGCGGCGGCCCAAACAAGCTCTTTGGGAGGCGATGCATGTATGCAAAGGCTTGTACCAAGCTGGATTTTCATCACGCACGCCGTGCGGCGGCCTGACAAGCTCCGTTCAAGACCCTGCCGCTAGAACACTGAACATTTCCATCTTGCGCAGCGCCGGCATGCCGAGGAGTTGCCGTGCCATGCGGGCGTCACGCAGGCGCTTCTCCTGGCCGTAGTCCGTCATATAGCCGTACCCGCCGAGGAGCTGCACCCCGTCGGTCGTGCAGCGGCATGCCCACTCGCCCAAACGGATTGCCAGCGCTCGCGCATCCGCGTCCGGCGCGCCCCGCAGCGAATCGAGCAGGCAGCGCTCGGCGAGGCTGATGTCGACGGACATCTCGGCCAGCATCATGGACACCGCCGGCCAGTCGATGATGGTCCGGCCACCTTGCTGGCGCTGCTGGGCGTACGCGTACGCGTCGTCGAAACAGCCTTTCATGATGCCGAGCAGTATAGCCGCGGCAACCGGCGCCAGACGCTGCGCCATGCACTGGAACAGCTCGACGCTACTGGCCGGCGCACCGATCGGAAGGGCGGCGGCCGCTTCGAACGTGACGTCCACTACGGGACAGGCACGGAAGCCGATACAGTGCACGGGTGCCGAGACGCGCACTCCCCGTCCGTTCAAGTCGGCGAGAAAATACGCCCCCGAACCGTTACCGGCAGCGGCGGCAACGACGGCGCACTTCGCGATTCCACCGAGGGCAACGTTGCGCACCGTGCCGGTAAGCGTTGCACCGGTTGCGGCCGACTGCGCCGACGGCAACACCGATTCGCCAAAGTGCGTGTACGACTGAAATGCCAGGGGCAGCGCACCTGCGACTTTCCCGAAGACGGTTGCGCAGTCCGCCGACTCAGCGGCGGCGTTGACGATCTCCAGCGCCGCGGCGTTGGCGAAGATAATGGCCGCCAGGCTCGCGTCGACGCGGCTGATCTCTTCACACAGCGGCACCAGCGCGCACGTACCTGCGGCGCTGCCACCCCACAGATCGCCGAGCGTTATGCCGAAGAGCCCGAGATCGGCTGCCCGCCGCATCACGCCGTGCCAGAACGGCGCGAAGGGATAGCGGTCGTGTGTCTGCCTGTTGTCCAACAGCTCGCGCCGGGCAAAAGAAGCCCCGAGGTCCTGGAAGGCTTGCAGCTCGGGCGGATATGCCGTCATTCGAACACCCGCGCTTCCGGCATGTTCCACACCACCAGGTTTTTCAGGACATTCAGCCGATTCAACTGGTTCGTGCCCTCGTACAGCTGCAACAGCTTGGCATCCCGTAGGTGTTTCTCCACTCCGGCGTCGTGCCGCAGCCCGTCGGCGCCCATGAGCGCCATGGCCATATCACAATTCCGCATTGCCAGATCACTGCATGAGAACTTCGCAATGGACGCCCAGCCCGACGCGACGCGGCCGTCTTCGTCGCGGTAGCTCTCGAAAGCGTGTTGCTTGACCCGCTTGGTCACCGACGGCAGCCGCAGCAGCGGAGAACAGAAGACGGTGAAATACCACGCCGGCGTGTGCCGTGTGAACGCATGGATCGCCCGCTGGTACAGCGGTTTGAACATCCCCTTGAGGGCATTGGCGTAGGCCGATTCAAGGTAGAGGGCGCGCGCCGTGTTCGCGTTCGTGCACATCTCGGCCAGGATGATCTGGGCCCACTGGTGGTTGATCAGCAGCTCCCCGCGCACCGGCGTGCGGCGCGCGAACTCCAACGCCGCCTCGTAGGCCCCACGTGCCGCTCCGGTGGCGAACGCACCGACCCCGGCGCGCGAGGAAGAGACGACGAAATCGATGATGTTCTGGCCGATCTGTTGCGGGCTCTTCACCGTGCTGGTGAAATCATCGGGCGCGGCGGCGATGAGCGCGTCGGGCACGAAGCAGTCCTCGAAGATCAACTCACTGGCCACGCAGGCCCGCTGCCCCATCTTCTTTTCCTTGGCGCCGAAACTAAAGCCTGCGGTTCCGGTTTTCACCGCCGCCATGACGCTGCTCTCCACGGGGTTGCGGCGGTCGCCGTAGGCGATGACCATGTGCCAGGTGGAAACGTGGCCGTTGGAAATGAACACCTTCCTGCCGTTGAGGACATAGCCGCCGTCCACCCGCGTCGCGATGGTCCCGACGCGTGCCTTCTTGAGCAACCCCGGCTCTTCGACGTCGGTGCCTGCCAGCGGCTCAGTGATCGCCAGCGAGATGAGGCACGCCTCCTGCTCCCGCGACGCACGGCTGACGGCGCGGAAGATGACGTCCATCAAGCGCACGTTCCAGCTGGCACTGAGGGTGCCGACACCCAGGTAGTGGACGCCGATGACATTGGCGAGCCCGACACAGACCGAGGCGATCTCTTCGAGGAACGGATACAGCGACAGCAAATCGAGTCCGCCGCCACCGAAGAGCTTCGGGATCCACAGCGAGAACAGACCCCACTGGTTTGCCGTACGGATGAAGTCCTGCGGCAGATACTCGTGGTCTTGCAACACGCGCAGATCGATCTCCCGGAACACCGGGCGCACCGCCTGATCGTTGAAATTGCGCGCCAGCGCCACCGCGGTTTCGACATCGCGGAGAATGGCGCGCGGCAACGCGCCCAGCCCCTGGAGGCTGTTCATCACCGTATCGATGCGGGGCTCGCGCTGCAGGTACGCGTGCCGCTCGCGTCTGGTCAACCGCGTATGCATCGCTCAGAGCTTGTGGTCAAATCCGGCGTCCGATCCATAACAGGCAGCAATTCGTGGATGTTTGCAACGACCACCGCCGCACGGACGCTAGGCGCAGCCCGGGCACAGCCCCCTCAGTCGTCGATGAGGTTGTGCGGGCCGAAGAGCACCGCCTCGTTGGCGGCGCTGTACTGGTAGAGCAGCGCCTTGTCGCTCAGGTCGATGCTGCGTAACTCCGTGCAGATCGGATGCTCAGCCCCGATGCTCAACGCAACGTTGGAGCCTCCGTACGACTCGGCGTAGCTCAGGTGGTTGGCGTACACGTTGCCGCACAACGTGATGCCGTCCTTCACCGGATAGGTCTTGAACCGCACGACCTTGCCCGGGCGGGTCGGCAGCTGTTTGCCGCGCAGTGTCAGGATGCGCCGGTTGTTGTCGGCGAGCGTGCACTCGATGTGGCCGTCGGCACGCGTGAAGGTGATATCGGCGATGAACTTGGGATATCCGTACAGCTCGACGCCGCCGTAGCGGGCAATTTCCGTGGTCACCGGCAGGTGCCATACGTACGCGTGAAAGGCCTTGGAAAGCAGCTGCCGGAGGACCGACAGGCCGGGAATGGCGGGCCTGTCGAAGTTGATCAGGACGGCGATGCTGAACTCATTGTACGGGTCAATGTCCGTCTTGCGGTACTCGAAGGCCGTGAAGGCCACCAGGCACCGGCCCGGTCCCAGCTCGAGGGGATGCATGCGCGGGTCGGGCAGGTACGGCCGCACCCGCGCCGTCGAGGCGGTGTAGATGGCGGTCATCGAGGTGTTGTCGTAGTAGTAGACGGGCACGAGGAACGACGGTTTCTTCAGGTGCCGTGCGGTCTCCGGGGCTGGGAACTCGAACTGCTTGATGCCTTTGAACAGATCGCCTTGCATGTGCACGTCTCCTTTCGCAGTGTCCGGCACAAATACGGCAACGTATTTCCCGCCCGAGCCTCAGCCTGAGCCTTTGCCTCAACTCACTCAGTGCATGCCAAAAGCCGTACGAACTTCTGCGGGAGAGGCCACCTCTCGCCCGCATTCACGAGCGATCTTCACGAGAGCGGTGACCAGCTCGCCATTGGATCGGGCTCGGGTTCCATCGGGAAGATAAAAGGTGTCCTCAAGACCCGTCCGCAAATTCCCGCCGATCTCGGCAGCCTTTCGGTGCAGGTCCCACACCTCGGCACGGCCGATGGCGATCACCTGCCACGTTGCCTTCGGGGGAAGCTCCTCCATCAACAAGGGAAGCCACGCCGGCTTGGCGGGCATACCGCTGGCAACGCCCATCACCAAGGAGAGATCCACAGGGGGTTTGAGCAAACCAACCTGTACGAACAAGCTCACCGAACGAACGATACCGGTGTCGAAACACTCGCACTCAGGAACAATGCCGTACCGGTACATATGCTCGACGAACTGCTGCACCTTCTCCACGGGGTTATCGAACACAATGGGTGGCCAGGCCCAGGTTCCCTGCGCGCTGGCCCGGAGATAATTGAGCGTGCCGGCATTCAACGCCGCCATTTCCGGGCGCACCCGTTCAAGGCAGGACAGCGGGCCGCTGATGTCGGAACCCATGATCCCGGTGGAGAGGTTGATCACTACTCCCGGGCAAGCATCGCGGATGGCCTGACACACGGCAGCGGCATCCTCGGGGTTCCAGGATGGTAAATGCCCCATTCCCGGCTGTTGGTTCCGCACATGCACGTGCACGATGGCAGCCCCGGCATCAAAAGCCTGCCGCGCACTTCTGGCCATCTGTTCGGGGGTAACGGGCACCTCGAAGCGCGCCGGGTCCGTGAGCACTCCAGTGAGCGCACAGGTGATAATGGCTCGATTTCGCAACACGGTACTTTCAGCTTGCATTGTGCTTCTATACGGCGCGGACAAACGGCGAGTCAAGCGTCGGTGAGACTGCAGCCAGGGTCCTGGCAAAGTCGCTGACAGAGCCTCGATTGCTGTTCAACGCGTCATTCCCGCAATCTTCAGGGAATCCATCCGCCATGCGCTGGATGTCCGCCTAAAGACTGCGGGCATGACGGAACACAGCCCTTAGACTGGTCTTCGACAGTCATCAGGACGAACATGCGTAAGATCAAGGGGTTATGACGACGCTCGGGTGGCTTGGCACCATGTGATCGCCACGCGCGTGCGGAGATCATTCAGGAATGGCCTCCCGCGCAGAGCGCAGAGTTGGGGGCAGCGCCACGCCGGCGGCTTTGAAGGCCGCGCTGCAACTGCCACGCGTTTCGGTGCGTAGATGCACGCGCTTGCCTTGGTGCGTGAGCTCCACCTCTTGCAGGGCATCGAGGTCGCGCAGGACATCGGCCCACTCGGGAGGCTCGCCCAGAGGGGCGAGTCGATCCTGGAGTTCCTTGCGCAGCACCAGCGCAAGGAATGAACAGAACACATGCCCCGCAATGGTCTCGTCGCGTTTGTGATAAATCGGCCGGCTCTCCAGGATGGTCTTCATCGAGCGGAACATCTGTTCCACCATCCAGAGCTGCTTGTACTTCAGCGCCACCTCGCGATCGCTCAGCGCGGTGTTCGTGCGCAGGACCCAGAGGCCGTCGTAGCGGGCCTCCGCGGTGATCTTCTCTTCGTTGACCTGCAAGGCGTTCTTGGGCGCCGCACTCAGATACTTGCGGTATCCCTTGTTGCCCACCAAGGACTTCGCTCCATGCTTGAGCTGGTCGCGCAGGCCGGCCACAATGGCCTCCCGATCTGCCGCATCCTTCTTCGCCTGATCCTCGTTGCGGCAGACCACATAACGACGCCCGTCGATGCACACGCCCTTGACCTGCAACGGCGAGGGGTCTGTCCGGATGGGGCTCTTCGGATGAACCACCGCAAAGGGCGCCGGGTCTGCCAGCACCGCCCGGCGTACCTCCCCGTCGGCACGCAAGCGCGCCCCGAGGATGTACGCCCACTGCCGCGTCGCGCACTCCAGCTGCGTGAGCACCGCGCGGCTGATCATCCCGCGGTCCGCCACCACGCAGATCTGGCGGATGGCAAACCGCTGCCGCAGCCGGTCGACGACCGGGATTAGTGACTTTGCATCACTCGTGTTGCCCGGCCAGACCTCGCAGCACAGGGGCCGCCCCTGGCCGTCGAGCACCACGCCCACCACCATCTGGCGCAGGTCGGGCCGATGGTCTTTACTCTTGCCGCGCTGCCCCAGGCTTTCCCCACCCGCCCCCTCGAAGTAAATCGACGTCGTGTCGAAGAAGACGAGATCCAGGGAGCTGAACAGGTCACGCCGTGCCGCGAACAACTGCTCCTCGATCACATCCTTGGTCCGTCTGACCACCGTGGTTTTCCCTACCGTGCGCGGGGCTTCCGTCTCGGGCAGCGGGATTTCCTCCCCGAGCCATGCCATGGCGCGGTAGAGATGGTGGAGCTGCAGGGAGCTGGTGCCCGCGATGCGGTAGTCCTCTCGCCACTTGTCCGCCGCGCGGTCCGAGCCGGGATCAAACAGGCGGTGCAAGACGGTCAGAAAAATCGCCCGCTCAACTGGAAACTCGAACTGGCGCTCGGCAAGCAGGTGCTCGATGGTGAGGCGGCACCCGGTCTCGCTCCACAGCCGCTCGAAGACCAGTGCCGGACCGATGCGCCACGCCGCGGTGGTCGCCAGCGCACTGTGGCGCGTCGCGCTCAGGACGACCGCGGCCTCGCAGAACCGCGCCCCGGAGGCGAGCAGGGCGGACAGGTGACCGGAGGCTTCGAGCTGGTCGAGGCGTCCGAGGGTAGCGATGACGCGCTGTTTGACCGCACCGTCTTCCCACCGGTTTTCCACGATCTGCAGATAGGCATGGGAGCCGGACTTCTTGGCGCGGAAGAACATGGCGCACCATAGACACCATAATTGACGGTAAGAGTCAATGTCCTACAAGACATATTACTATTATCTGTGGCACTAGGTTTTTATCGCCAACACCCAGTTTTTCGGGAAAACACCTTATAAATACTCGCAGTCCACCTCTGGCGCAGACCCTCCACTGTCGAAGATCCGTTAGAGGTTTGGGTTGCGGGCGCCAGCCTGCGCTGAGATAACATTGCGTTGATGAGGACCGTGCCATAGTGAATACCCCAGAGTCGATCGTATACTGTTCCGGACCATATTGGGCTCCCGAGGAAGTGCAGAACCTGTCCGAGATCGCCCGAACCCTTGAACGTGCCGGTTTCAGGACCTATCTCCCCCACCGCGACGGGATCGAGAGCCTCTACTCGCCGTGGTGCGGCAATCTCCCCGCGCCGCACGGCGCGGAAATGAATGCATTACTGCAGAGGGCCGTTTTCGCCCTGGAGGTTTATCAGATCGTGGGGCGGTGCCATGCCCTGGTTTTCAACATGAACGGCCGAGCGCCGGATGAGGGCGGGGTCTTCAAAACCGCTCTGGCCTTCGCCACCGGCAGTCCGCTGGTCATCTACAAGAACGACAACCGCAGCACCTTTCACGGCAATGATAACTCCATGGTGACCGGACTCGCGCCCGCCTTTGCCACAATCAACCGCACGGGCAAGCTCCCGGCTGAATTGACAAAGGCCTTCAAGTGGTTGTCGGCTGCCGGAGAGCGCCCGATCGCAGCCCCGGCGCATTTGCGCGCTACCCTGGATCTGGGACACAAGCTATGGGATCTGGTCGAGGCACACCGCGCCGCCGGAGCAGAGGCCTTGCGCGAACAGATCGTTGCCCTGCACGATGAGTTGGTGCGAATACCCCACGAGGGCGCTGTGAGACATACGGCGAGCCATATCGTATATTGTTCCGGCCCCCTCTTCTGTCCGGAAGAGTTCGGGGTCATGGCCGACATCGCACAGATCCTGGAAGACGCCGGCTACCGGACCTTCCTGCCGCAGCGCGATGGAGTGGAGGCCTTTGTCATGAACCAGGTGGATGCCCCGCTCGCCAATGCCTGGATCTTCAAGCCCATCCAGACCCTGATCAACAAAGCCGTCTTTGCCCTGGATATTTATCAGATCGTAGAGCGCTGTGATTGCTTCGTCTTCAACATGAACGGCCGGGTGCCGGACGAGGGGGGCGTGGTGGAGACCGCCGTGGCCTTTGCCTGTGGCAAGCCGCTGGTCATCTACCGAAACGATCTGCGCAGCCTGGCCGGCGGCCAACCCCACCCTATGCTTATGGCGGCCGCGCAGGCCGTCGTGGACGATATCCGGCAGATACCGGCGGCGCTGGCCCGCATCGCGGCAGATCAAAAGGCCGCCCGCGCCATCCCTGCCGCGCTTCCCCCGCAGGTAAGACGTACCGTGGCCTTCGGGCGCAGGGTCTGGAAGCTGCTGCGGCTGATCCGGTTTCTCAAGCCGCGCAACGCCTTGCTAACCTGACGCCCGACATACACGCGCGTCGACGACAGCAATACCACCACAAGGAGATATATAGTGAAACCACACGTAACGGTAATGGGCAGCTTCATTGTAGACCTGATGGCCCGCGCGCCGCGCCTGCCGGTGCACGGGGAGACCGTGAAAGGCTCGCATTTCCAGATCGGGCCGGGCGGCAAGGGTTCCAACCAGGGGGTCGCCGCCGCCCGGGCCGGCGCCGAGGTGACCATGATCACCAAGATCGGCGCCGACGCCTTCGCGCAGATCGCGCTGGACAGCTTCCGCAGGGAAGGCATGCATGACCGCTATGTCATGCAGGACGAAAGGTACCCCACCGGCACAGCCCTTATCATGGTGGACGAGAACACCAGCGAGAATCAGATCCTCGTGACGATCGGGGCCTGCGCGTACATTGAACCGGCCGAGATCGAGGCCGCCCGGGAGCACATCGAAGGATCAGCTGTGCTCCTGACCCAGCTCGAAACCAACCTGGAGGCCGTGGAGCAGGCCATCCAGATCGCCCACGCCAAGGGGCGTCAAGGTCATCCTGAACCCCGCCCCGGCGCCCCTGCACCCCCTGCCAGACGCACTCCTGGCCATGGTCGATATCCTGACCCCCAACGAAACGGAAGCCGCGGTCCTCTCCGGGGTGCAGATCGCCACCTTGGAAGACGCCCAGCGGGCGGCGATGATGCTCAAGGACAAGGGTGTCCACCAGGTGATAATCACCCTGGGTGGTAAGGGGGCGCTGGTGGTTAGCGATGCCGCACCATACGTCGTCGCGCCCATCCCGGTCGCGGTAGTGGACACCACCGGGGCCGGGGACGCCTTCAACGGCGGCCTGGCGACTGCCTTGGCCGAGGGCCGGGACATCATGCAGGCAGTGGCGTTCGCCAATGCCACCGGAGCCTTGTCGGTCACCAAGCTTGGAACGGCGCCCGCCATGCCGTATCGCCACGAGATTGAACGCTTGCTCCAGCATGCGAGCGCATAAGAAGAGGCGGAAATATGCAGCTACCGGAATACATCGATCACACTATCTTAAAACCCGAGACCACCGCGGGACAGGTCATGCGCCTCTGCCAGGAGGCCAGGCAGCACGCCTTCAAGTCCGTGTGTGTCAACCCATGCTTCGCCCCACTCGTGCGCAAAGAGCTGGAAGGTAGCGCGGTCAAGACCTGCGTGGTGATCGGCTTTCCCCTAGGGGCCAGCGCCACGGCGGTCAAGGCCTTCGAGACCCGGACCGCCATAGCGGATGGGGCCCAGGAGATCGATATGGTCATCAATATCGGGGCCCTCAAGGGCGGAGACCTGGCCACGGTGGAAGCCGACATCCGGGCGGTGGTGGAGGCCGCCAGTGGGCGCGCCCAGGGCCGCGCCCTGGTCAAGGTCATCATCGAATGCTGCCTCCTGACGGAGGTGGAAAAGGTCACTACCTGTGAGCTGGTCCTGAGCGCCGGGGCGGACTTTGTGAAGACCTCCACGGGATTCAGTTCCGGAGGTGCCACCGTTCAAGACGTAGCCCTCCTGCGCCGGATCGTCGGCGACCGGGCCGGGGTCAAGGCCTCGGGAGGGGTCAGGGATTATCGGAGCGCCCTGGCCATGATCGAGGCCGGCGCCAGCCGCATCGGTACGAGCGCCGGGGTAGAGATCATGCGGCAAGCCCGCGAGGCAGCCACTACGGACAAGGGTACCTGAGCAAGGTGTAGGTCTGGAAGTGTGTCGAATCAGTATCTGTCGATGTTCTCCCTCACGATCATTTTGAGCATCGTCTGCGTAAAGTACCAAAAGTACCATCGTCCCGGATTCGCTCTTCGGTCATCCACTTCTGTGTTCTCTTCGTCGTCTGAGTTGCGCAACCCGTGGATGCTCGTGCGGCGCGCAAATTTCGAAGCCCGAACCCCGAAATCCGAAACACTTTCGAAGCACCAACGGCGGAATGATTAATACGCGGTGGCCCCTTGGAGCATTGGCTTTTCGCATTTGGAGTTTGTTTCGGATTTCGCGCTTCGAGCTTCGGATTTGGTTGCGGCCACTGGCCGTCTGTCCTCCGATGTCGGGGATTCGTGCCTGGTGACTCATTGGCGTCGTAGATCTCGAACCCGTCATGATCCGTTTTCCACACCGGCTCACGGTCGAATACACGCCGGTGTGGGTGTCGGTCGTGGGCGCGGCGTACACGACAACGGCACGCACGCTGTGCCCTTCCCGGTATCACACCGCAGCGTCGTCTTCCCGAGGTTCCGGCACCGGCTGATCGTGGCCCCGTGATCCACTCCACAGGCGTGCACCACCGCCTGGATCGGCGCCGCCGGTACGTCGAGAGTCGTCTCCAAACTGTCCAACTTCAGCCGGTACAAGACCAGACGGAACGATTTCCCCCGTTGCACCGGTGACAAGACCGCACGCGTGGTGCGATCTGTGCTCGTGCACGTGATGTAGGAGTTGCGGGTCCTCTGCTTACACCCGGTCAGGCTCAGCTCGGCGTGGAACGCCGCCCCGTCGCTCATCTCCACCGTCACCGTGTTCGCCAGCAAGCACGCCTGCAGGTCTGCGCTGACTTCCGCCGTCAGCACCTTCCCCAGGATCTGCGCCCGCCCGTTCGTGCGTGTCTCCGACGCCGCCCGCCGCAGGATCATCTGCTGGAAGTGCAGGTCACAGACGTCACCGAACCCGTTACAGTCGCAATCGGCTTGGTCAGGGTTGGGTATCGTGGTGCAGTTGTCCATCGCATCGCAAATCCCGTCACCGTCCGTGTCCGGCAGCGCGGGGTGCGTACAGTGGCCACCACCGTCACAGATGTCCTTGGTGCACGCGTTGCCGTCATCCGTGCAGCACGTGTTCGCCACCGTGAAGCAGTTGTGCGCCACCTCGTTGCACGTGTTGCAGTCCGTCCCCGGGCAGGGATCACCCGCATGCACCGAACACGTGCCGCCACCGCACGTGTCCGCTCCGTTGCAGTAGACCCCATCATCACACGGTGCGCTGTTGTTGGGATGGCTACAGGTTCCGGCGCCGTCACAGACGTCATCCGTACACGGATTGCTGTCCGGCGTACACGCCGTGCGCGCCGCCGCGTAACAATTTCCCGCTTCTTCGTCGCACGTGTTGGCGCACTCCGGACCGCCACTGCACGGGTCACCGCTGTGCCCGCAGTTGCCATGGCCATCGCAGCTATCGGCCCCATTACAGAAGACGCCGTCGTCGCAATCGGTTCCGAGCGGGGCGCCTTGACAGACCGGCGTTGCCGTCGGCGTCGCGGTTGGCGTGTCGGTGGGAGTTGCCGTCGGCGCCACGAAGCCGCAGTCGACGTGGAGGACTGGTTCACAACAATCATAGTACTGGCAATCGCTGGTATGGTTAGTCCCGCTGCAGTTGCTGTCGAGCGTCCGGTCCGGTCCGACAAAGGCCGGCGATCCGGTGAACCCCTGCAAGGCTCCTCCCGGGAGGAAGTTGCTCGGATCCACCTCGATCAGGTAGTGATACGGCAGTGGGTAGTGGTCAAGTGGGCACAGGCTAAGCTCGTAGAACCCGTCCTTGCCGGTCAGCGGATTCCTGGCGGTCACAACTTGTGCCAACCGCTCCCCCATTTGGTTGTCCTCGGTGCAGGTGTAGTAATTGAGCACCACGCCGTTGATCCCGGCTTCGCCTTCGTCCTGCAGCCCGTTGCCGTTGCTGTCGTTCCAGATGAAGTCGCCGTAATAGCCACCAGCCTCGCAGCGAGTCGGCGTCGGGGTGTTGGTCGGCGTTACCGTCGGGGTGTTGGTCGGCGTCGCCGTCGGCGTCAGCGTTGGAGTGTGCGTTGGCGTATAGGTCGGCGTATCCGTCGGCGTAACGGTTGGCGTGTCGGTTGGCGTCGGCGTGTTCGTCGGGGTATTCGTGTCCGTCGGCGTCTGCGTCGGGGTGCTGGTTGGCGTGCTGGTCGCAGAGCCCGCGGCGAATAGCGTGAGTTGACCATTGCTGGGAAGTAGCGGCACGGTGATGGGTCCCTGTTGTGCATAATCCACCACGAGGGTGAGCGGGAAAACACCGCCCGTGGCACCCGGGAGTACATCGAATTGCCATTTCGCGACCCCGCCGGCGCCACCGGGAACAGCCGCAGAGCAGAAGTCGAGCGGATCTCCACTCGCCGCTATACACTCGGCGTTCGTATTGCAGAATTGCCCAGTGTCCCTACAGGAGAGGGTTGCGCGGAAGTTGAGGAGGAAGATTGTCAGTTGGCCTGGCGTTGACCAGCCTGGGGAGCAGCCAGCCGCCTCTTGCGGAGCCACCTGGCTCCGCCCGTTTTTCAGGAGCTTTTCATTCGTGATCATACCGCAGAGTGCGGGATCGAAGGTGACAGTGAAACTGAGGGCGTTGAGCGCTTGGCTGGTTGTCGCAGAGAAAATGACCGCGACGCTGGTATCCCCGGCGTTGGCTACCACGAACGGAGCGTTGATTGCGTTCGGTCCTGAGGCGGGGGGGGATTGGATTGTATACGTCGGGCACAATGCGTCGATGTTGGCTGCGATAACACTGTCCGACGGGATAGATGGATCCAGCACGCGGAAACTCAGAGGCACGGGCGGCAAGCCATCCAGTCGGCGGGCGATGTACAGGATGTCGGTGGCCACATCGACTTGCCCGTTGCCGTCCACGTCGAGCTGCATGCCGAGCGCGTCGACGTTCGCGCTGATCGTGCTGTCCGACGGAATCCACGGCTCGAGGATGCGGAAGCCTGCCGGGACAGCGGGCATGTCGAGCAATCTGCGGGCGATGTAAACGATGTCGGTAGCGACATCGGCCATCCCATTGCCATCAACATCGAGCACACACGGCCCAGCGGGGTTGGTCGGGGTGAGCGCCGGGGTCTCGTTCGGCGTGTACGTCGGGGTTGGCGTCTGCGTCGGGGTACTCGTTGGCGTGTTGGTCGCAGAGCCCGCGGCCAATAGCGTGAGTTGACCATTGCTGGGAAGTAGCGGCACGGTCACGGGTCCCTGTTGTGCATAATCCACCACGAGGGTGAGTGGGAAAACACCGCCCGTGGCACCCGGGAGTACATCGAATTGCCATTTCGCGACCCCGCCGGCGCCACCGGGAACAGCCGCAGAGCAGAAGTCGAGCGGATCTCCACTCGCCGCTATACACTCGGCGTTCGTATCGCAGAATTGCCAAGGTTCGTCGCTACACTTGAAGGTTGCGTTGAGGTTGAGGAGGAAGATTGTCAGTCGGCCTGGCGTTGACCAGCCTGGGGAGCAGCCAGCCGCCTCTTGCGGAGCCACCTGGCTCCGCCCGTTTTTCAGGAGCTTTTCATTCGTGATCATACCGCAGAGTGCGGGATCGAAGGTGACAGTGAAACTGAGGGCGTTGAGCGCTTGGCTGGTTGTCGCAGAGAAAATGACCGCGACGCTGGTATCCCCGGCGTTGGCCGCCACGAACGGAGCGTTGATTGCGTTCGGTCCTGAGGCGGGGGGGGATTGGATTGTATACGTCGGGCACAATGCGTCGATGTTGTCTCTGATTACATTGTCCGGCGGGATGGACGGGTCGAGGATTCGGAAGCTCGCCGGCACGGGCGGCAAGCCATCCAGTCGGCGGCTGATGTAGACGATGTCGGTGGCCGGATCCACATTCCCGCTTCCGTCCACGTCGAGCGGGGTGCCGACAGCATCGACGTTGGCGGCGATGGTCGCGTCCGGCGGGATGGACGGGTTGAGCAGTCGGAAGCTTGTCGGGACAGGGGGCAGGCCAAGCAATCTGCGGGTGATGTAAACGATGTCGGTAGCGACATCGGCCATGCCATTGCCATCGACATCGAGCACGCACGGCCCACCGGTGTTGGTCGGGGTGAGCGCCGGGGTCTCGTTCGGCGTGTACGTCGGGGTTGGCGTCTGCGTCGGGGTGGCCAATAGCGTGAGTTGACCATTGCTGGGAAGTAGCGGCACGGTCATGGGTCCCTGTTGTGCATAATCCACCACGAGGGTGAGCGGGAAAACACCGCCCGTGGCACCCGGGAGTACATCGAATTGCCATTTCGCGACCCCGCCGGCGCCACCGGGAACAGCCGCAGAGCAGAAGTCGAGCGGATCTCCACTCGCCGCTATACACTCGGCGTTCGTATTGCAGAATTGCCCAGTGTCCCTACAGGAGAGGGTTGCGCGGAAGTTGAGGAGGAAGATTGTCAGTTGGCCTGGCGTTGACCAGCCTGGGGAACAGCCAGCCGCCTCTTGCGGAGCCACCTGGCTCCGCCCGTTCTGCAGGAGCTTTTCATTCGTGATCATACCGCAGAGTGCGGGATCGAAGGTGACAGTGAAACTGAGGGCGTTGAGCGCTTGGCTGGTTGTCGCAGAGAAAATGACCGCGACGCTGGTATCCCCGGTGTTGGCCGCCACGAACGGAGCGTTGATTGCGTTCGGTCCTGAGGGCGGGGGGGGATTGGATTGTATACGTCGGGCACAATGCGTCGATGTTCGCGGCGATCGTGGCGTCGGGCGGAATAGCCGGATCGAGTTCACGGAAACTCAGAGGCACGGGCGGCAAGCCATCCAGTCGGCGGGTGATGTACAGGATGTCGGTGGCCACATCGACTACGCCGTTTCCGTCCACGTCGAGCCGGGGGCCGAGCGCATCGATGCCGCTTTCGATCGTCGCGTCTGACGGAATCCACGGCTCGAGCATGCGGAAGCCTGGCGGGACAGCGGGCATGTCGAGCAATGTGCGGGTGATGTAAACGATGTCGGTAGCGACATCGGCCGTGTCATCGCCATCAACATCGAGCACACACGGCCCAGCGGGGTTGGTCGGCGTGTACGTTGGGGTGTCGGTCAGTGTCTCGGTTACGGTGGGTGTCTCGGTCTGCGTGTAGGTCGGGGTCTCGGTCGGCGTGTCCGTCGGGGTCTCGGTCGGTGTGTCGATTGCGGTGGGTGTCTCGGTTGGCGTCTCGCTCGGTGTGTTTGTCGGTGTGGCCGTGGGCGCCGCCGAGTTCGCCTCGTACGCACCGATGGAGCAGTTTGTTGCGCCCGTGCCAGGTCGGACAAAGCCGCGCTGGTCGAGACTGTTTACCGGTGGTGCGGCGCAGACGGATTCATCGCCGGCGTTGATCGCCGGGCTGCCGGGCTGCAGCGCGATGGTCTGTGTCGGCCCGCCGTTGTTCTGGAGCCCGGTGGGGTCGAGAACAGGGTTCGTGTTACAGAACGAGGTGCCGCTGGTGGTAGCGCAGCCGGTGCCCGTGAAACCACACGTCGTGCCGTCGTCGATGTTGTGGCCACCATCAGTAATGGCACCGTCGCAATAGCCGACGATGATAGTGTTGGTGAGCAGCGTGCTGCCGTAGCTGACGATGCCGTCGCCCAAGGTGCTGTTGGTGACTGTCACCGTGCTGACGCAGTTCCAGATGTCGCCGTCGCCCCTATTGCCGGAGAAGGTGCTGTTGGTGACCGTCAGCGTGCCGCCGAAGATGATGATGCCGCCGCCGCCGGTGCCCGCCCTATTGCCGGAGAAGGTGCTGTTGGTGACCGTCAGCGTGCCGAAGTAGCTTAAGATGCCGCCCCCGCCGCTGCCGCTGTAGCCCCAATTGTCGGAGATGGCGCTGTTGGTGACCGTCAGCGTACCGCCGTCGTTCAAGATGCCGCCCCCGCCGACGCCGGTGCTGTCGCTATAGCCGTTGGCGATGGTCAGGTTCTGGACGATGAAGTTGACGCCAGTGGAGAAGACGCGCACGCTGTTGCCGCCGCTGATTGTGATCAGGCCACCACCGTCGATTGTGGTATTCAGGGCAATCGTCTTCGTGGAGGTGACCGTGATGGTCACCGGGTTTGGCCCGCAGTTGAAGGTCACCAAACCTCCCAAGGCCAGCGCAGCGTCGAGCGCCGCCTCGGTGCAGGTATCCGCCGAGCCAGTACCGACGATAGCTCCCGGGGGCGGTGTTGGAGTTGAAGTTGGCGTGCTGGTCGGGGTCGGTGTCTCCGTCGAGGCCTCGGTTGCGGTGAGTGTCTCGGTTGGCGTCTTGCTCGGTGTGTGCGTTGGCGTGTCGGTCGGCGTCTCGGTTGCGGTGGCGGTGGGGGTCGGCGCGGCGGCGGAGGGGTCTTCAATGACATACAGATTGCCGTCGCTGCCGCCGACGTAGACCAGGCTTCGTGTCGAGTCCACTCCAATTCCACATCCTGCGCTGATACCTGCGCCCAACTGGAAGGTCTCGATGATCGTGTTCGAGAAACCATCGACGACGTCTATGGCGCCGCCAGCGGCGAAATAGATTCGGTTCAGCTCCGTGTTCACGCCTGCGTAGGGGGCAACGTCGGGCATGGGAAGGGTGGCCAACACGGTGTTCGTCCCGCCGTCCACGACCTGCACGGTGTTGGGCACCTCTGCATACAACCGGTTTGTGACCGGGTTAACGGCATTATTCGGAACGCAGCCGAAAGAGTTGTTGGTGGTGGTGAAGGTGACCGGATCAAGTCGCTTGGAGATGGCGTCCGGGCAGATGTAGGCTACACCCGTGGCTTCGTTGACGACCACGTTCCAGAGCACGCCTCCAGAGCCGATCGGTCCGGCAATCAGGCCGTAGGTGTCCGCATTGATGACAAAGATGGGGTCGTTACCGCCGCCGCACTGTGTGGCGACCCATGCTCGGCGGCTCCCAGGATCCACGCGCGCACCGATCGGGCAGTAGCCAAGACCAACGGACGTCAGCTGTGCGTTGGTGGGTCCGTCGTAGACCAAAGCGGTTCCGGAGTAGACACCGCCCGCCCAAAAGCGATTGCTGCTGAGATCCACGCCAGCATCCGAGCCGGTCACGGTCGCGATGACGGGGTAGCTCGGCTGCGTGCCGTCGATCACCGCCACCTGCCCATGGCTGACGTAAATCCTGTTGAGCTGAGGGTTCACCGCTACGTTGCCGCACGTGTCCGGTGGAAGCGGAATAATCGCGATGATTTGCCCCGTCTGACTGGGCGTGTTGGTCGGCGTCGCGGTTGGGGTGTCGGTCGGCGTCGGCGGGCCACATTCCGCCTGAACGTAGAGACGCTTATGTGTACCGACACACGGGTCACCGAAGACGGTGTTGTTCGCCTCAACGCTGCAGGCTGGCTGGCCGAGACAGGCTGCTTTCACGATATTGACAGAACTTCCAGCGTTGCAGCTGCCCAGCCAAAAGGTTCCGCAGACCCCACCTGGCGTACCGTAGCTTGCAAAATCTATTGTGGTTACAACCCCTGTCGGGCAGGTCAGGTATAGCGTCGCGCCTTCCTCTACAGTGTCGCAGGTCGGCCCCGGTGTCGGCGTCCGTGTAACAGACGGTGTACTTGTGAACCCGCCGAGGTTCGTCGGCGTCGCGGTTGGGGTGTCCGTCGGCGTGGCGGTCGGGGGCGGGGCGCCGAAGAATATCTTGGCGACAAAAGCGTCGGACGACCCCCGTAAAGTGGTCTGGAACGCCCCCGTCGTGACGGGGAAGTTCGACGAGCTGGAGTAGCCCACGACGTAAGCGTTGCCTGATGAGTCAAGGACGACACCGCCGGGCGCGTCGCCGCCGCTCCCGCCCAGGTAGGTCGAGAACACAAGCGAGGATCCCGTCGGGTTGAGCTCCGTTACGAACACGTCACCGGAGCCGCCATAGGTCGCCTGAAGCGCATCTGGGGTAACCGGAAAGTCGGTCGCATCGGTCTGGCCGACCACGTAGGCGTCGCCAGCCGCATCCACTGCGATGCCGATACCGTTTTGAGGATATGTCCCGTTCCCGCCGAGGTATGTCGAGTACAGGAGCCCGCTTCCACTCGCGTTGACGACGGTCACGAAAGCGTCCCGGGAGCCATGAAGCGTTCCCTGGAACGCACCCGGGGTTGTGGGGAAGTCATTAGACGTGGTCTCGCCGGTCACGTAGGCGTTTCCGTTAGCGTCGACGGCAATTCCATAGACGACGTCTCCACCTGATCCTCCCAAATAGGTCGAGTAGATGGCTGCGGTGCCCGTGGCATTCAGCTTCATCACCATGCCATCGAGTAGCCAACTACAACTGCCGGCTGAGGGAGGACTCGACTGGAAGCTCCCTGGCGTTGTCGGGAAGTTCGGCGAGTTTGTCCAGCCTCCGATGTAGGCGTTGCCTGTAGCATCGACCGCTAAAAGAGCCGAAGTTATACCGCTCACGTAGGTCGAGTAGACGAGAGCGGTTCCGGTCGGATTGACCTTCGTCACAAAGCCAGCTGCATCGCCGCTACAAGAGCAGTCGTTGTCCGGGGTAAAGGTGGTCCGGAACGCTCCAGGCGTGGTTGGGAAGTCGGCCGATAAGGTCTGACCACTCACATACGCGTTGCCGGATGCATCGACCGCGATCCCTTGTGCGGCCTCGCCGTTACTGCCGCCCAAGTACGTGGAATACACGAGCGCTGAGCCGGTGGAGTTGAGCTTCGTTACGAAACCGTCCCCTGCGGCAAGGGCACAACCATTCCCGCTGCCGGCATACGTCCCTTGAAACGCTCCGGAGGTGGTGGGGAAGGTGATCGAGACTGTCTGGCCGACAACGTAAACATCACCGGCCGAGTCCACGGCAATGCCCTGGGTAGTAGTGTTCTCATCGGGGTGGTATGCCGTGCCACCGTTGCTGCCGCCAAGATAGGTGGAGAAGATCAGCGCTGTGCCGCTTGGATTCAGTTTCGTGACGAAGGCAACCCGGAAGCCCGCAGCGGCGGTGGCTTGAAAGGCTCCAGAGCTGATCGGGAAGTCGAGCGAGTTCGTTCCCCCCGTCAGGTAGGCGTTGCCGGCGGAATCGACGGCGACAGCGCCACCCCAGTCTGAGCCGGTTCCGCCGAGGTACGTCGAGTAGACCAGCACGGGGTCGATGACCAGCGGCCGGCGCGGATCATAGCTGGCGACGTGGAAGCCAACGCTGTGTCGGCCGCGCATGACGTATCGGCCGGACACGATTTTTCGTTTACCATCGACTTCCTGGTAGATAATCGGTGCGCGTTCGAACACCTCGCCGCCCGCTGTGCGTGCAACCAGGTCGCCGTCACCGTTTACTGTCAGGCGTTCCGCTCCCGTGAAACTCAGTTCGATTGCCCGTGGGTCGGCGCCGCGCGCCACAATGAAGTCATATTCCAATTGGCCTGGGCTGCCGCCGCGATAGACGAGATCAATCCCCGGGTAGACGTTGTGGTACTCTATTCGCGCGTACGTGGTGACGTTGGCGCGCCACTTCTTCGGGTCGCTCCCGATGAAGTAGTTGGCCTTGCCCGGCAGCTCGTCCAGACCTGTCGGCTCGGCATTGGGGTTTGCGCCCTCCAATCTGACCCGGAGAACCGCATAGCGTTCCTTCTCCCCGTTGTTTGCCGGTTTCTGCGTCACCGGCTGCGAGGTACGGCTACGTTCGCCCTGCGCCGCTTTCGTCGACGGCTGCTGCAGTGTGAGGACTGCTCCGTCACGGGTAAGAAACAGCGAGTATCCTCTGCCGCGCGAGAGGAAGCGCACGCGGCTGTCTGTCTGTCCGACATTTGGCTCGAAGCTCAGCGGCAGCTTTCCATAGTTTCGCTCGACGCGAGCCGCAGAACCGCTGAGCAGGTTCGGCGCGTCGGCGAAAACTGCGGACACGAGCACCGGCAACGCAGCCAAGGTCACCATGCCGAATGGTCGCTTCATCACGCTGCCTCCCTTTGTCGGTTCCTCTCCCTCCGGGAGAGAGGCCAGGTGAGGGGATCCAACGTCCTTTTCTCACCATTGAATTCCTGTGCATAATCAACCGTCCATGGCGCCGAGCCGACTCTCACCCGCTACCAGCCGCGCGCGCCAACTGCGCCGCGCGCAAACCGACGCGGAGCGCCGGCTGTGGTTCCACCTCCAACGTCGCCAACTGCTGGACGTAAAGTTTCGCCGCCAGCAGCCCATTGGTCCCTACGTCGATTTCTGTTCTTTCGCCCCGAAGCTTGTGATCGAGGTTGACGGCGGGCAGCATGCGGAGCAAGTCGACAAGGATGCCGCCCGCACCGCCTACCTCGAACGCTGCGGGTATCACGTCTTGCGCTTCTGGAACGCCGATGTCCTGCAACACACCGACGCTGTACTCGACCGCATCGTCGCTGAAGTCGAACAACTGCGAGCACGCTGAGGTGAGCGGATGGTGTCTGATCCCCTCACCTCTCTCCCTGGGGACTGTCGATAAACCGAGACTGAGTGAAGCCCGTGTTTGACTCGATGTCATTCTGTTTGCCTGAGCGAGACGATGCGGATCGAAAGGACGCAGAGTTCGGCTGCGGCCCCACTACCCTCTCCGTACTGGCCAGAGACGACAAAGACGATAAGCACCGCAGCCTCCCGCAGTGCTTTCTTCAGATTGAAGGCAATGCAGTACAGGCCAAACTCGGCTCGCACGGCGCTGAGCCCACGACGGTGGAAACGTCGCAGTCCGAACCGCTCGCGCAGCTCTGCGTGGACCGTCTCCGCAATGGGCATGCGCTGCTTGTAGACCTCACGCGCCCGGGGCTGCATCAACACCAGGGCCATCGCTTCCTTGTACTCGTCGCCAGCGTAGCGCTTGATGCTGCGCCCATGCTTGCCGGTGGTGCACTGTGCGCGCATGGGGCAACGGGCGCAGGCTGCGGTACGATAGCGCCGATAGCGACAGCCCCGCCCGTCCTTGCCCTGGTCGGTATAGCTCAGCACCTCACCGGCTGGGCACACGTAGGCATCGCGTTGATCGTCGAGCGAAACTGCGCTTGGTAAAGAAGTTCCTTCGCCCCTTTCTTCTCCCAGTCGTCGTCGCCCATCGCTTTGCCCGAGGGGCACAACATCGATCCCCTGCTCGGCCAAGTCCCTCAACAGCGGCCCGTGGTGGTATCCTGCATCCATGAGCAACGTGGGCGGCAGCTGCCCGAAGACTTCTTGGTGCTGCTCCAGCAACGGCGCGACGGCCGCCGGCTCGACTCGACGGATCCACATACTGGCCGATGATCACCCCCGCTTCGTGCATCAGCGTGCTGGCTTTGTAGGCTGGCCGTTCACCTTGTCCTTGCGCGGTTGCACCACGGCGTCGGGATCACTGCAGGCCACCACCACGGTGTCGGTCGGCTTGCCTGCTGCACACGTGTGGCGCAACGCTGCTCGGCGACGCGGGCCACCTCCGTCGCGGCCTCGGCGCTCTGTTGCGCGGCCGGATCGTCGGGAACCGCCTCCGCGGCCTGGCGGGCCTCGGCCGCCACCAGCGCTGCGGCCTCGGCCTGCACCAGTTTCCACCGACTGGCCGCCGATTCCACTACCGTCCCGTCCATGCTCGCTATCCGGGGCGGAGCCGCAGCCGCTGCACCACCCACGCCGCCAGGGCGGTGAGAGCTCCTGGCCCAACACCTCTTCGTGCAGCTGCACAAATTTCCCGATGGTGCTGTGATCGAGGCGTCGCCCGCCACAGACCCACCACGCGCCAATGTTGGCCACGCTCAACTGTTCCAACTCCCGGAGGGCCAGCTGCTTCACGAAAAGCCGTACACGATCAGCCCCAACACCGTGCGCGGATGCAACGCCCGGCGCCCACGGGTCGAGTATTTCGCCGTCAACAGCGAGTAGTCCAGGCTCGCCAGGAAGCTTACGGAGCCCCCCACCCACCGCATCCCATTGTCCTGCAACACCTGATCGAGGCGCCGGTCGCCGATCAGGAGATGGTACGGGTCATCGTCCAGGAACCGATCATCACTGATCGGCTGGCGCTCGGCCGCCGGTGGTGCCGGCGCCTGACAAAACTCAAACCCACGCTGTCCGGTGTTGGCCACTGGTTTCGTGGGCCGTTTGATCCGCCGCATCACGCCCCTCGACCGAACACGACCCTTATACCTATCGGCACGCAGGAGGTCACCATGCTCATCGAGAAAATCGACAGTCCCCCTGAGGGAGAGGAACCTGTGACCGAGACGCTGGTGAGGTGACGGCTGAAAGCTACAGAAGCGTGCGTGAAAGATTCGTGCCTTCCCGCCGCGACACCGGCCACGGCGTGCGCCGCCGACGCATGGCACGGGATCGGATTGAACTGACGCGGTCAACGCTTACCCCCTCAGGGTCCGCCTCACCCTGATTTGTTATCGCGACTCACCGCAAATACTACCTCCCACCTACTGCCGTTTGGTCTTGGTTGTCAAGGGGCGTCATCGTGAGTCGTGCTCGTGGGTCGTCGCTTCATCGGTTGTCTCCCCTCCGTACTCAGCTGTTGCCCGTCTGTCGGATGCGCCGCTGCCACGGCGGACGCCGGGGTTCCCCGGCTCTGGAGTTTGGACGTTTCCCGCGCCGTCTTACACCCAGCTACCGCCGAGGGCTGGAAGCCCACGGCTAAGAAAGCCAAGCCGGCTCCCGCCCCCACACCCCCAGCAGAGCGGCTGCCATGCGTGTCGTGTCGAGCAACCGTGCAGCACCCTCGCAACGAAGCCCGAGGCACATCGTCGGCTGAGCGTCACAGATAGTGAGCCAGCGTTAAGCAGCCCGGTTCAGAGACTGTCGATTTCTCCGTTTCGCGGTGTTCGCGTGTAGGGGCGGTTTCGCGAACCGCCCGAAACGGCGCGTCGAATCGGCACCGCCGGTCAACTGCTGACAGTCTCTCGATACGCGCCCTGAAAAGATGGGTGCTACTCGGGACGAACGGATTTCAGACGCGGCAGCCGATTCTTTCACAAGCTCTATGTTTCGTACAGCTTGATGACCTTGACCCCATCGGGTGAGGCTTGCATGCACAGGTTACAAAGTGTGCACTCGTCGAGGTTGTCTTCGATGACTGCGACCGCGTCGTCCTCTTTGCCGTGTGCAAAGATGTTCACGGGGCACACCTCGACGAGCTTCTTGGCGAGGCCAGCGGTGCGCCGCACGACGTCGTGGTTCACATCAACGCGAATGAACATAGCCATGATCAACCTCTTGCCACCGTGCCGTCCAGCCGTTCCTGTACCAGGCGTGGAATGTCGCCGATCTCTTCCGCGACGGAAATGCCCCCGGCGCGCATCCGGCGGATCTTGTCGGCCGGCGAATCGACCTTCTTCTCGACCACGGTGCCGGCGTGGCCGAAGCTCATCCCCGGCATCTCGTCCATGAAACGACCAGCGACGAACGCTACGATCGGCAACCGGCTCTTGTTCTCCGTTGCCCAGCGCGCCAGTTCCGCCTCCGCCGTGCCGCCCGGCTCGGAGTAAATCACGATTGCTTTGGTATCGGGATCCTCCTCGAACAACGGCATCAGCTCGGCATAGGTCGACCCGATGACCGGGTCGCCGCCAATCGAAATGCCCGTGCTCACCCCCAGCCCGGCCGCCGAGAGCGCGTTGCAAATCTCCGTCGTCATGCCGCCCGAGCGCGACATCACGCCGACGATGCCCGGCTTGAACGCCTTGCGGCAGTCCACCGCTGGCCCGCCGAGGCTGCCGAAGCGGCACACGTCCGGCACGATGATCCCCAGGCGTTGGTACCACCCGGGACGTAGGTCGGAAGAGTCGAATATCCCGACACGGCGGTGCATGGTGCCTGCTGGGCTGACAGTAATTCGCCGGACGGCCAAGCGGGATGTCGTCAGGACTGTTCTGTGATCACAGTGAGTGATGTCTCGCTGCGCAGCGGGAGGGCGCGCGGGCTGTGGAGGGAGTTTCCGGCCAAGCGTGGTGAGCGGAGGGTGAGACCTTCGAGCAGCAACACGCTGCGGCTGTGTTCCGCCTTCAACCTGCGCGTGACAGCTCTTTCATGCACGTGGGTAATATTACCGTATTGTTACCCGCGAACGAGAGCTGGCTCTTCGTTCAAGGCCGAGAGCCAACGCAACGCATACATCATCATCGGGCGGCAGATGGTGAAGGGCAGTTCGTGGTTCGATCACCAAATAATCGCGAAGCGTGGGGATAGCGCGATAAACTCCTTGTTTCATCGGCCCATTGATTCATCGACAGAATCAGTCAATGAACAGGGAGCTATGGACTCCGTGCGGATCGGCCTGATCGGCGCCGGTGTGATCGGCGCCACGCATTCCGTCGTCCTGCAACAGATCGCCGGCGTGCTCGGGGCGCACGTGCAGCTGGTTGCGCTGGCGGATCCGGTTGAGCACCGCCGGGCGTACTTCGCCAAGACGTACGGGTATCGGCAGCTGTTCGCCGACGCCGCCGATCTGCTGACGCGCGCCGAAGTCAACACCGTCTTCGTGTGCACGCCGACGCGGTACCACTGCGAGCTGGTGCGCGCCGCGGCGGCGCGCGGACTGCATATCTTCTGCGAGAAGCCTCTCGCAATGACCTATGGGGAAGCCGCGATGATGGTAGACGCGGTCAACCAAGCGCGCGTCCGATCGCAGATCGGCTTGGTGCTGCGGTTCTCCGCCGTGTACACGATCATGCGCCAGCTCGTGCGCGATGGGCGCGCCGGGCGGCCGCTGGCAGTGATCTTTCGCAGCGACCAATGCTTTCCGATCCGGGGCATCCACGATAGCCCCTGGCGCGCGGACCGCACCCTCACGGCCGGCGGCACGCTGATCGAACATGGCGTCCACGACCTCGACCTGCTGACCTGGTTTTTCGGCCCTATCGAAGGGCTGCGGGCGTGGGAAGAGAACCGCGCCGGCTACCCGGGTATCGAAGACTACATGGCGGTCGAGCTGCGGCTCGCTGGTGAGGTACGGGCACAACTGGTGAATGTCTGGCATGCCATGCTACAACGGCCGTCGAATCGCCGCCTGGAGATCTTCTGCGAGCGGGCGTTCGTGGCGAGCGATCACGATATGTATGGTGCGGTCACCTGCCAATATGGCGACGGATGTGAGGAGGTCATTCCCGCAGAGGAGGTGCTGCGGCGCTATCTGGCGATGCAGGGCAACATCCCCGCAGGGCTGCGCCAGTGGTGTGGCGCGGCGTATCTCGTTCAGGATCTCGCCTTTGTGCAATCGCTGTTGTCGGATCGCGACCCGGCGCCCGACATACGCGTGGGCTTCGAAGCGCAGCGCATTGCGGCCGCGATCTACCATGCGGCGCGCACCGGAGACGAGGTCGATGCGCGGACGTTTGGAGTCGAAGGTCAATAGGACGATGCGCCGTCTGACGTCATATCACGGAAAGAGCGTCGTCATCACCGGCGCGTCCAGCGGCATTGGACGACTGCTGGCGCTACGCCTCGCACGGGAGGGGGCGCATATCGGGCTGGTGGCGCGGCGCGAAAACGAGCTGCGTGCGCTTGCCAGCGAGATCGTCGCAGGTGGCGGCGCGGCGTTGGCGCTGCCTTGCGACGTTGCCGAGCGCGCGCAAGTTTTGGCGGCGGCGGAGCGCGCGCAGGCCGAGTTGGGGGCCATCGATATTCTGGTCAACAATGCCGGCTACGGCCACCACCGGCGTTTTGTCGACTGGGAGCTTGATGACATCGAGGGCATGCTGCGTGTCAATTTCCTGGGCGCGGTGTACTGGACCAAGGCGTTGCTGCCGCGCATGCTGGAGCGGCGTTCCGGGTGGATCGTCTTCATGGCGTCAGTGGCCGGCAAGCTGGGGGTACCGGAAGAGAGCGCGTACGCCGCGTCGAAGTTTGCGATGGTCGGTTTTGCGGAAGCATTGTCGATCGAGATCGAAGATGCCGGCGTGCACGTGCTCACGGTGTGCCCCGGAACGATCAACACTCCCTTCTTCGACGCCGAGGCGTTGGCGCGGATGCCGCCGGTGTCGAAGCGGCTGATGATCGGACCCGAGCGCGTCGTCGCCGCCACCATCGATGCTCTGGCGCGTGGGAAACATGAAGTGACGGTGCCGCGATTCATCGCCATGGGCTATGTCGTGCGCGCTCTGGCGCCCGGCTTCATGCGGCGCAACACCAGGCGCACGACCATCGACGCGGTGGCCAAGCGCCCGAAGTGATTGCGGACGCTCGTGCGGCGCGAAGGGGTTGGTAAAGAAGCGGCAGAGCCGGAACCAATGCGCACGCCGGCAACTGGTCCGCCGCTGCAGCGCTCTCAGCATGCACCGCAGCAACCTGCACCATCTTGCGTTGCGGCTGGCACTGCGAGAGAAAGAGTGATGCGGGCAACGTACCGAGACAGCACTGGACATGAATTCCCGGCCTGATCCCTCCTCTGCCTCCGAGCCGCATTCGCCGGCTCTCGACGTCGGCGCTCCCAGCGCCGCTCGGCGCAGGCCGTTCTACCAACACGCCTTGGGCGTAAGCATGGTCGCGGTCCTTCTGCTCGTCATCGGCGGTGCCGTGGCGTACTGGGTTAGCGTGCGGCACTACGAATCCACCGACGACGCGTTCATCGACGCGCACATAACCCACGTGGCGCCGCGTGTGTCCGGGCGCGTGCGGCAGGTGCTGGTCGACGACAATCAATGGGTCGAGACAGGGGCGTTGTTGGTCGAGATCGACCCCGCCGACTACCAGGTGAGACTCGATCAAGCCTTGGCTGTGAAGAGCGAGGCCGAGAGCCGGTTGCAAGAGGCCAGTGCGCGACAAACGGTCGCGACGACCAGTTCACAGCAGGCGCAGGCGGAGGCCGCTGCGGCCGAAGCCACCGCCACCAACGCCGCCACCGATTTCACGCGGATCCAGCGGCTGCGGGTGCAAGGTGTCGCTTCGCAGCAGGAGCTCGACCATGTGACGATGGCAGCCAAGGACACTGCTGCCCAACTGGCGGCGGCGCACCACCGGGTGGCGACCAGCGAGGCGCAAGTCGCTCTGGCCGTCAAGCAGATCCAAACCGCCGCTGCGGCGGTGCAGAGCGCCGCCGCAGCACTCGAACAGGCGGACCTGCAGCTTTCATACACGCAGCTGCGGGCCGCCGAGGCGGGGCGCGTTACCCACAAGAGCGTTGTGGTCGGGGACTACGTGCAGATCGGTCAGGATCTCATGGCGATGGTGCCCCGGAACCTGTGGGTGACGGCAAATTTCAAGGAGACGCAGCTTGCGGAGATTCGCCCGGGGCAGCCGGTGGACATCACGGTCGATGCCTACGCAGGCAAGACCTTTGCCGGCCGCGTGGACAGCATCCAGGCGGGAAGCGGCGCGCGTTTCAGTTTGCTGCCACCCGAGAATGCGACTGGAAACTATGTCAAGGTGGTACAGCGCGTGCCTGTAAAGATCGTGTTTGACGATCCTCCGGACAATGATGCAGCGTATCTCCTCGGCCCCGGCATGTCGGTGGTGCCGTGGGTGAAGGTGCGATGAGCACCGATGCGGCCGGGCATGCCGAAGCGCCAGCCGCCGTGCCGGTGTGGCGGCCGCGACACAACCCGTGGGTGATCGCCTTGACGGTGTCGATGGCCACCTTCATGGAGGTGCTCGACACCAGCATCGCCAACGTCGCGTTGCCGCACATCGCCGGCAATCTGTCCGCCAGCACTGACGAGGCCACGTGGATTCTGACCAGCTATTTGGTCTCCAACGCCATCGTCCTGCCGCTGAGCGCCTGGATCAGCCACGCCATCGGGCGCAAGCGCTTCTACATGACCTGCGTGGCGCTATTCACCGTCAGCTCCGCCCTGTGCGGCATGGCGCCGACGCTTGCTGCGCTCATCGTGCTGCGCGTCGTGCAGGGCGCCGGCGGCGGTGGCTTGCAGCCGAGTGAGCAAGCGATCCTCGCCGACACGTTTCTGCCGAGTCAGCGGGGCATGGGGTTTGCGCTCTACGGTATCGCGGTGGTGAGCGCCCCGGCGCTTGGGCCGACGCTGGGTGGCTGGATCACTGACAATTACTCGTGGCGTTGGATTTTCTACATCAACATTCCCGTGGGGGTACTGTCGCTGTTCATGACGCACCACTTCGTGGAAGATCCACCCTGGGAACGCGGTCGCGGCTTCGCGGCGCAGGGCAGGATTGATTACCTCGGGATCGGGTTGATCGCCTTGGGCCTCGGCTGCCTGCAAGTGGTTCTAGACAAGGGACAGGAAGACGACTGGTTCGCGTCGAACTTCATCACCACACTCAGCATCCTTTCCGCCACCGGGCTGATCGGCGCGCTGCTGTGGGAATGGCACCACAAGAATCCGATCGTGAACCTGCGATTGTTCAAGCACCGCAACTTCGCTCCAGCGTTCGCGCTCATGTTTATGCTCGGCGTGGTCCTGCTGGGGAGCACCGTGCTCATCCCCATCTTCTTACAGACGCTGATGGGGTACACGGCAAAGGACAGCGGCTTGGCCCTGACGTGGGGTGCGCTCGCCATCATGGCGCTGATGCCGGTGGTCGGACCGCTCACTGCACGGGTGCAGGCGAAATGGCTGATCGGCTTCGGACTGCTGCTCGGTGCCTACGGTCTGCATCGCATGGCCGGCTGGAACCTGGAGGTCGATTTCTGGACCGTCGCCAGCGACCGCGTGATTCAGGCCGCCGGTCTCGCTTTCCTGTTTGTGCCGATCAACACTGCGGCGTATCTCGGCGTACCGCCGGAGCAGAACAACCAGCTATCGTCACTGATGAACGTGGCGCGCAACATCGGCGGCAGCGTCGGCATTTCGACGGTGACCACGCTGACGGCGCGGCGGGCGCAGTGGCATCACAACGTGCTGGTGGGCCAGCTGACGCCCTTCGACCAGAGCTACCGTAATGCACTTTCATGGCTTCACGATATGCTGCTGCCGCACGGCTCGAGCCACGTCGCCGCAACCGGCCGGGCTCTCGGCGTCCTTCACGGCGCCGTGGTGCAGCAGGCGAACACGCTCGCCACCCTGGACGCCTTTCGGTTGCTCTCGGGGATCTTCCTCGCTGCCCTGCCACTGCTGTTGCTGCTGCAGCGCTATTACCCGGGCGCCCCGGATAGCGTGGCGCACTGATCCCGCAGACAAGCGATCGGCTGACCGCGGAAAGGCACGGACATGAAGATCACGGCGATCGAGTTATACCATGTGTCGATACCGCTCGCGCACACCTTCTGGCCCACGTGGATTCCGGGGTATCCGCAGACGCACAACCGCTTCACGCTGGTCAAGCTCATGACGGATGACGGCATCGAGGGCTACTCGGCCGGTACGGCTATGGGGAGGGAACGCGAGGGGCTTGGTGACCTCATGGGTGGCTACCTTATCGGTGCCGATCCCACCGACATCGAACGCGTGCAGAGCCTGCTCAAGCAGGCCGGATTCCTGGGCTGGCGCAACTTCTGGATCGAACCCGCCTGCTGGGACATCCTCGGAAAGAGCAAAGGGAAGCCGGTGTACGAGTTGCTCGGCGGCACGGCGCGCCCCATCGAGGTGTACTGCTCGACGGGCGAGATGCACGACCCGCGGCGGCGCATTGAGGAGTTGCTGGCAATGCACGAGCGCGGCTTCAGGACTGCGAAGCTACGTGTCAAGAACCGGGAGCTGCAGGACGACATCCGCCACATCGAGACGATCGCGAAGGGGGTCGGTGACAAACTCGCGCTGGGCGTGGATGCAAACCAAGGATGGCTCGTCTCCATAGTCGATCGCATTCCGGCGTGGGATCTGGAACGGGCCAAAGCGTTCGCCACCGCGTGCCATGCGAACGGGATCCGATGGATTGAAGAGCCACTCGACTCCCGGGACTACGACGGCAACGCTGCTCTCAAGCAGCTCTCGCCGGTGAAGATCTCCGGCGCTGAGCTCAACTACGGTTGGGATGAGATCAAGATCATGTTCGAGAAGGACTGCTTCCATATCTACCAACCTGACGCCACTTTTGCCGGCGGCATCGCCCAGGTGAAGCAGGTGATCGATGCGTGCCATGCCCGCCAACGAGAATATTCGCCGCATACGTGGACGAACGGCATTGGCTTCTACATCAACTGGAACATGGTGCTCGCCGACCGTAGCAACACGCTGCCGCTTGAGTACCCGCTCGAGGAGCCGTCGTGGATTCCGGAGTTTCGCGAAGGGATCATTGCTCCGGTGGTCCCGGACAAGAACGCGATGCTCGGCGCGTTTACCAGGCCGGGGCTGGGCTTCGAGATCGACAAGACACTGCTGAAAAAATACGGTAAGCGGTTTTTCCGATTGACCGAGTTCGGCTTGAAGATCCGCGTGATTCGGGAGAAGGGCCTGAAGGCGGCGCTGGAGCTGGGGAAAAGAAAGAGTCAGATTTAACAGCTAGCGGGCGGCGTCCGGCGTCTGTGCGGTGGTGCGTTCGAGCAACGGCTCACAGGCTGTGGTCACCGCGGATGATGGTTGCCGAGCGATCGAGAAAAGCGCGGACCGCGCGTTCAAATTCGGTGGGGCTGTCGAGCATGACGTGGTGGTGCGCGTTCGGAATCTCCACGGCTTGTGCGTGGGGGACAGCCTGCAACAGCGCAGCCAGCGCCATGGGGGGGAAGAAAGTGCTGTGTGCGCCACGGACGAAGAGAATCGGACAGCGCAGCTGTGCAAGTACGTGGGTGAGGTCCTGGGGCTCGCCGTGCGCCAGCGTGGTGCGGTCGAATTTCGGCGTCCAGCCCCCGTCGGGGAGTTGCCGGACGCCGTGCGCCGCGACATGTGCGAGAATCTTGGGGTCGGCATGCGTCGGGGTTGGCAGCAACCGGAAGCGTCGGACGGCTTCTTCACGGTCAGGGTAAACCACGTGTGGGAAGTGGCGCAGCCGCATCATGTACCGCGCCCCCGCGGGCGTGATCTTCACCTGGCTATCGACAACGACCAGTGAATTGACGCGTCGGGCATGGCAACCGGCGTAAGCTGTCGCCACCAGGGCGCCGAGAGAGTGCCCGACGAGATCGACCTGAGTGATTTGGCTCTTCGCCAGCAATACAGCTAGATCATTTGCGTAGTCCTCCACCCGATATGCCGGTGGATCCGGGCGGTCGCTATCACCATGGCCGCGCAAGTCCAGCGCCAGCACGTGCCGGCTCTCGCCGATCGCCGCCGCAAAAAAGTCCCACCAATGTGCGTGTGCCGACCCGCCGTGGAGCAGGACGACTGACGAGCGAGACGGGCGGCCCCACTCCCGGTAGTGGAGTCGCAGGCCATTTACAGAAATAAACCGGTCGTGAGCTTGCACGTGCTGTGATTACTCGGAGAAACCTGGCTTTGCAACGCCATGGGTGTGCGCGTGCTGTGCGGGCCGGCTCCAGGCGTTAAACCGGCCACTGGGTTAGGACAGCGTAGCGACGCGGATGGGGAGACGGCGCCTCGCCGCGCCGCCGCGTGTTTTCCGGGATCTTTGAGCCCCTCACTTTCAGCTGACTCTCGGCTTCAGGTCTGATACAAGGACCCGATGCAAGCGCATGCTGCGGTGACACACGAGTGTGCAGGGACATGGCGATGGAGCCGATGGAGCCACATGCGGGACCATTGAATATGGGCCAGGAGGGAGACTGTGTCCGCCGGGAGATCGGGATGAAGTCGACGGTTTGCGTTTTCGCACGGCGCGATGCTTTATCGTTGCGTGCCTCTTGCTTCGAGCAGAGAGGCTAGGAGCACGGTATGAACCAGATGAGCACCAGAGGAGCGGCCTGCAGCATTCAACTGATACTCGGGTTGTGCATCCTCAATGTTACGGGGTGCCGAGGCGGTAGATCGGTGGATCTGCTCATGCCCAGGCGGATCATCGACCTCTCACCGGCGGTCACCGAGGACTTGCCGGTGCGCCAATTCGGTCACCGCGCATGCGAGTTCTTAGGCCTCAAGGAGCGTCTGAGTTTCACGCCTGTAACCCCGTTGAAGGAGGAATACACCTTCGGGCTAACGTACTTCGAGCTGGCAAGTAACGTCGGTGCCCACGTGGATGCGCCAGCGCGGTTACTGAAGGGCGGCGAACGCGCTGATCAGGTTCCGTTGGAGAAGCTCTATGGGCGGGCGCAGTTGATCGACCTTCGCTGGAAAGATCGCCATACGCCGCTGCAGATCACGGACTTGGAGAACTACAGCATTGTTGCGAATGAGATTCTCATCTTATTCGTAGGCTATTCGCAGCCGCAGGACGAGGATTGGCCCGCGTACTCTCCGATCTCCGTGCAAGCGGCGCAATGGCTTGCTGGGAAGAAGATCCGTGCGTTGGCGACGGATATGCCGAGCATTGGCAGTTTCAGTCATTATGCCGACCTGATGGACAAGAATCGGCCTCCCGAAGAGGTGTGGGCGGAACGCCTGGTGTTTTTTAAGGCTGACATCCCGGTCATCGAGGGACTGTCAAACGTCGGCCATCTCATCGGGGAGAAGGACATCGTGTTCGTGGGGTTTCCGCTCCCGCTCGCGGATCGCAGCGGTGCCCCGCTACGGGCGGCGGCGCTGGTCTATTGACGCCTCAAGATCCCTTTGCCGAAATGGCAACCGGGATATCGTCATAAGTGGAGGTGATGGAAAGCTGGGCGGCGAGTCCTTCCACTGCTTTACGAGCTAGTCGACTCGGTTCGATGTGTCCGTTCTCCCACCTGTTTACCGTCGATACCGTGACTCCGATGGCGTGTGCGAATTCCTCCTGCGTCATATTGAGCCGCCGCCGCAGGGCATTGATGGGTGAACCCTCTTGCTTATTCGCCGACATTAGCTCCCCCTTTACCGAGAGTTACAATGCCGAGCTGAAAAGCACGGCACGTGCCATCCCGTCACCTCATAGCAGATTCAGAGAAAGCGCTGCTGTGCGGGCGGAGCGTTACACACATGACGCGTCAGTGAGAAAAATTAAGCGCGCCAGATCGAAACTCTCGGGTTGCTTTTCTCGGCGTATTCTGGCACAAAGCAAAGTGCGACCAGGCCTAATCCCCGAGAGGGGAGCGGAGGACCCAAGGTTTTTGGGGTGTATCCCAGCTGGTTTCGGTTGGGACGGGCAACTTCTTGAGCCCGAACCCGTCAGCTAACTTCGCCGGCCTTCAAGGAGAGGGCTCCCGTCACAGCCAAAAACTGAATACTTGGCTGCAGCCGGGAGAACCAATGGGTATGTGAGTGGGGTGTGTGGCGTGCCTCTCCATGGTTCGCAGAGACGATGGAGGGGTACATGCAACCAGGTGCCGTTGGTTGGGTTGGCTTGTCAGCTTTGGTCCTGGTGTTTGTCGCCGGTGCGCCGTGCGTGCAGGCGAAGCAGCTACGGCGGCCTGTGTCACAGGGGCCGATGAAGCAGGTGACCCGCGCTTCGTGGTATGGGAAGCACTTCCAGGGCCGGCGCACAGCCGGCGGGAGCGTGTTTAATCCGCAGCGCCTCACGGCAGCGCACCGCACTCTTGGTTTTGGAAGTAAGGTGAAGGTAACGGAGCTGGGCAGCGGGCGTTCCGTGGTCGTACAGATCACCGACCGCGGTCCATTCTTACCGGGCAGAGGTATCGATTTGTCGTACGCTGCTGCGCGGCAATTGGGTATCGTGCACCGCGGCGTGGCGCGGGTGAAGCTTGAGCCCGTGGTCGCGGAGCCCGAGGGCTCCACGGCGCCGGTGGTCACGGCGTTCTACTGGCCGACGCCCCAGTCATTCCCGAAGGCGATCGTTCAGTAGATGCTCCGTGGGGCAGGCTGGCGAGTCGGCAGATCGCCAGCCTGGCTCCGCTATTCGCTCGCTCCGGGGATTGGGGCTGCGGCTGATTCAGCCTCCCGGCTGGCGGGCCTCTCTGGCGCCGCGGATCGCGCTCTGCGCAGACGACGTTCCAGTTGACCAATACGGCGCGACAGGTTGTGGATTTCTTGTCGCGACGGCAGGTCCAACCCCCGCAGCAGGGGCTCAAGACGCTTGCTCGCCTCCTTCTCCAGTGTGGACAAGAAGCGTTCGGCGCGGGATTCGACATCCTTTGAAGCGCGTTGCGCGCGTTTCTCGAGATCCGCTCGCAGGCGTTGCGCCTGGTTGAAGAGCCGATCGAGCGCGCGCTTCTGATCGCGCGATATCAGCTGTGAGGCTTGCTTCCGCGTACGTCCCAGCAAATTCTGCGCGTCGCGCTGCAGTGTCTTCAGGTTGTTTTGCAGGCGTCCCAACACCTGGTTTGTTTGAGAAGTACTCCTCGCGGTTTTCTTCTTCGCCATCGCCAGTCTCCCCCTTTTTTTGAGACTGCTTCTACTCCTCGCCGATGTTTGGAGCAAGAGCCGCATGATTTGATTTGTATTTGACGCCGGCGGAAGCAGCGGGCATAGTAGCGCGGCTTTTTGCTCTTAAGATGCCGCTGGGACGCAAACCTCTGTCTCTACTGTTACTCGTCGTTGCGTTGAGCCGCGGCGCTGGCGCGCTGACGGGCGACGTGAACTGCGACGGCCGACTCAATGCCCTTGACGTCTCGGCGTTGTTATCGCAGCTGTTCGAGGGCGCCGGGTTTGCCGGAGCCGGCAGATTCTCCGTCGCCCCTCGGGAATGCCCCGGTGCGGACGTGAACAGCGACGGAGTTGTGAGTGCGGGAGATGTGGTCGGCGAGATCCGCTTGCTGCAACCGAGTCCGACGCCCGCTGCGGGTCCGCGGGTGGTATTCCTCGGGCTTGCCGGCGCGGATGGCACGAGCATTTCCCCGGTCGCCGAAGATCCCGATGGAACGCGCGTTTTCCAACGGCTCGCGGGGGCCGGGTTTCTTCTGATCGTGGAAGCGGTGCCCGGAGGCAGCGGACTGGCGGTTGGGACCTCGGTATTCAAGCTGAGCCCTGGTGATCCGCTGGTCCGGCCCGATTTACAGATTGAAGCCTCTCGGCCGCTTGGTGACGGCGACCCAGCGGTGTGCACGGGTGGCGGAATACCCGGATTCGATCCGGCCGATTTCAGTCTGACCCAGCAGGTGACGGATGCCCTGAACGATTTCGGCTGCGGGTTCGCCGTGGCGACCAGCGGCGGGCGCGCTTGCACCGTCGAAGCGTTCGGCCAGCCGGCGTTCGTTTCCGCATCGCCCGGCGTCGTGCAGTTCTGCCTTCTGGTGAGTGTGCCGAAGGCGCTGCCGTTGGGTGAAACGGTGCTGACTGCGCAGGTGCGCGATCTTGGGGGAAACATCGGCCCTGAGGCGCGTGCGATTGTGCAGGTCGGCAGCCAGGTTCCCCCGACCCTGACTCACACGGCGGCCCACTCGGCCTCTGCGACTCCTAGTGCCACCGTAACGCGTTCGCCGGCTCCAGTTCCCTCGCCGAGTTGGTCGCCGGTTCCCAGCCCGTCGGCAAGCACGACGATTGTTCCGACGCGCACTGCCGTTCAGACTACAACGCCGACCCTTACGCCAACGACGGCGCGCTCGGCTACGCCCACAGGCACGGGAACCCGCACGCCGATTCCCGTGCCGTCAGCGACGCCACAACCCAGTGTGTCCCCAACAGTGACCCCGATGCCGACGCTGCTGGCGTCACGCACCCCGTCGCGCTCGCCGACAATGACCGTCACCCGTACGGCTACGCCGACGGCAAGCGCGAGGCAAACCGCAACGCCCACGTCAACGCCGACTGTCGGCGCATCGGCGACGCCGACGCCCACCATGACCCGATCGGCGACGCCGACTCGCAGTCCCTCGGCAAGTCCCACGCCCTCCGCAACCCGGAGCATGACTCCGACGCAGAGCCCGACCATCACACAGACACCCACGGTGACACAGACACCTACCATCACCCTCACACCGACGGCGACCGTGCCGCCGGAACCGGTGGTTACTTTCGTTGGCCTGGCGCGTGCGGACAATACGCTCGTGGCGCAGACGGGGGTCGCCCAGGGTATCCCCGTGTATGAGCGCGCTGCTGGATATGGATTCTATCTGGTTGTGGGAGGGGCAGCCGGGTGGGACCGGGGCGGCGGTGGGTAGGGATGCCTTCAACCTGGCGGCTTACCCGATCTGCAGATCGAGGTGTCGCGGGACCTCGGCAACGGGAGCCTCGCGGTCTGTGACAACACTGCGCCGACGGCCGGCGGCGTGCCGGCCACCGATCCCGCCGATTTCTCACCGGCGCACGCCGACGCGATGAACGATCTGGCCTGCCGGTTCGAGAACGCCGCCGGCCAGCCGGGCGGCTTGTCGCCCGAGGATGCCTGCACCAGCTTTCCCGACGGTACCGATCACTTCGTGGATGCGAAGCAGTACAGTTCAGTTCTGCGCGCAGGTGGACAAGCCGTTCGAGTTCCAGGACGGCGACACCATCGTCACGGTCCGCCTGCGTGACGTGGCCGGTAATCTGAGTGCAGCGGTGCAGTTCATTGTCCGAGTAGTGGCATCGATCTGAACGATGCAGGAACTGTCGGGGAAGTCCCTAACGTCCAGGCCGGCTAACGACTCTCCCAGGTTATCCGTGACTCGGGCGCCTTTCGCTGCTGGGGCGTCACGTCGGAGCGAACAATGGCGTGCCGTTCAGCTCGTGCCAATGCAGGATGCCGTCCCAGATCTCGCGCGCGGTTTCGGCAAACCAGAAGAGCTCACGGTCCTCCGGGTCGATCACGCCCTCATCGGCCAGGAAATCAATATTGAAGGCCTGTCGCCAGTAGCGCTCGCCGACGAGCACGACCGGCACCGGCTTGATCGTGCGTGTTTGTACCAGGGTCAAGGTCTCGAACAGCTCATCGAAGGTGCCGTAGCCGCCGGGGAAGGCGACGAGCGCCTTGGCACGCAGCAGGAAGTGGAGCTTGCGCAGGGCGAAGTAGTGAAAGCGAAAACACAGGTCCGGGGTGACGTACGGGTTCGGGTACTGCTCGAGCGGGAGCGCGATGTTCAGGCCGATGCACTTGGCCCCCACGTCGTAGGCTCCGCGATTGGCCGCCTCCATCACTCCCGGGCCGCCGCCGGTCATGATCACCACGCGAGAGTCTTGCGATCCATGTCCCGCGTTGCCCACCAGCCGACCAAACTCGCGGGCAACGTCGTAATACTGGCTGTTGGCAGCGATGCGCTCGGCCACCGCCAGCCGCCGCTGCACCTCCGGGTTGCCGGGGTCGCGGGCTAAGGTAAAGTCTCGTAGCTGCTCGACCTTGCGGCGCGCTGCCGTAGGCTCGAGAATGCGGGTGCTCCCGAAGACGACGATGGTGTGAATGATGCCGTACTGCTCGAGCAGGAACTCCGGCTTAAGGTAATCGACCTGCAGGCGTACGCCGCGAGTGTCATCGCGGGTGAGAAAATCGCCGTCCTGGTCGGCCTCCCGGTAGCTGGGGCTTGCGAGGATCGCCTTGAGGCGCCGTGGAGCGTCAGGATCCTCCTCAGCGGGCTTTGGCCGCTGCTCCGGCAGCGGCTCACGTCGCCTCTGCGGGGGCGCAGGTGGCGTGATCGGGGCGCTGCGTACGGTTGGGGGGGAGTTCTTCACAAGCCTCGCTCGCGTTGATTCGGCCCGGACACACTAATCACTGCACGCCTGAGGAATCGGTATCTGGCATGGTTACAAACGTTTACCACAAGCGCTTCACGCATGCACGGGCCGCGGGCTGCGCCCCACATGAGTGCGGTACACTATTCTCGCACGGTGTTCCGCACCGGCCCAGGTTCAGGGCGAACTGCCACTCCGGGCGATGAGGAATTCACTCAGAACTGGTAGGTGACCCGAACAATTGACTCCGAACGGCCGCGGTTGAACCCGCCGATACTCCACGATTCGAATGCCGGCGGCTTGCCTGGCAGGAGGAAGAAGTTCTGCCCAATACGTACGATAAGATTGTTCGTCAAGTAGCGGTCGATGGTCCAGCCGACGTACATGTTGTAGGTGTTCGTCGGATCGATGCCGTACATGACCATGGGGACGGTCTTGCCGCCACTGTAGAATGTCGTGGCTATGAGCGTCGCCACAGTCTCCCACTCTCGGACTCTGTCAGGGTTGATCGTCCGCGAGCCGACCTGAGTCGGAAATGAATATGGATCGACGCCGCCGACGAAGGTCGACTTCCGGTCGATCAGGTAGTGCCAGAAAAACTGGCCACTGATGAACCACGTGCTGATGCGATTCAGTGGCCGGATCCAGGTCGGACGGTCGAACGCCACCATGCCCTTCCACATGTCACGCTTGGTGACGCCGAAGACTCCTAGCTCCTTCATCGCGGAGGGCTGGGCTGTGTCGGAGAATGGAACACCAAAGTCGTATACGGTCTCCATGCGGTAAACCGTCTGAGTGTAATCCTCTTCGGAGTAATTCATCGACATGCCGACGGTATGCACGTAGGGCGCGATGAACTCCGCCGGTGCTTCTTGAAGTTTCACGGCTTCCTTGGCCTGGGCTCCGGCCAGTCCTTTCACCGCAGCGTAGTTCGTGCCATCGTCTCCCGCCCAGCGCTGGTAGAAGTAATTGAGGGTGAACTGCACACCCTGCGGAATGACGAAGCTGACGCGCGCGCCGAGCTGACTATTCTCGATGGGGTTGCGCACGTAATCGCCCTGATCGAACAAAGTCGTGCCGTGGTAGAGCGCACGATACCCTAGTGCGGAGAGTTGATTGAGCGGACTCGAGGAAGGGATGCCCCACGGATATTCCGGCATGAACCCCTGCTTGGCCGGGGCCCAGTCTCCGGGGTCCCAGTAACTCTCGATAAAGGTGTCTGACAACGGTCCGACTTGGCCGATCCGCCACAGCCCTTTGATCATCCACAACGGGATGCGCAGGTCGTCCCACGATTCGTAGGTCTGATGCCAGGTGAGATCGAGGGGGTTCGCCCGATCGAGCATGCGGAAGTTGTCGGTCTCTCCCCACACGACTTGCTGGCGCCCGAGTCGAAAACTCAGCGGCAGGTCGCGGAGGTCAAGGTCGATGTACGCTTCCCGCAGCCTGTCTTCGAACTTGAGGCCATTACGCGTGGCGCTCGGAATATCCGCCAGCGAGGAGTTGGGCACATTTGGCGTACTTCCGAGCGGATTTAGGACCGGGGTATCAAAGATGCCCCTCAAGTTGCCTCCCGGAGCGATGTCGTACGCCGAATCGTAGACGCCGCGATAGAGGAGGAAGAGGTGCGAGGTTCGCACCCAGGGCACACTGAAGGTGTCTAGCCATTGGCCGTCGTGCAGCCATTCATAGTCGAGTCGCAGGCGCAAGGTGTTGCGGTTCTGGATGAACTGGTACTCGTCGATGTCCGGATCCCGGATCAGCGTCTGTGACTGTACGCTCCCCGTGATCTGCAGAGGCCCATAGGGCGGCAACGCCTTGGCCGCGCTTACCCCGAGTAGCGCTACAGCCACACTCCAGTGCAGGTACCTTCTGAACGATGTCATCGGCCTGCTTCGATGAGGTGACTGACCTCATAGTACGATTCGGGAATTTTGTTCTTCTCGCTCCCGACGTTGAAGTACTCTTCCTCTCCAGTGGCAGAGGCTTTCGTGGGGGTCCACGAACGGGTGGCGTGTTTCAGCTGGACGTCGACCATCACAAAGCTCGGGTTGAACAGCTGCTCGTCAGGGTAAACGGTCACGCCAGGATTGTCAGAGGCCCGATCGCGCGAGCGCCATTGGTTGATCCACGACTTCCAGAGTTCCCCGGCGTGATCATACGCGTCCATGTACAGGATCCAGGAGGTTTCCTTGTCGATGTACAGGAGGCGCTTGGAGAAGGCGTACTGCGGCATCTTGGAGATCCCCTCTATGACGTAGGTCTGCCGTGGCTCCCACACATCGCAAAACCCGAAGTCTCCGGCCCCCGGACACCATTGGACCGGACTGTGTTGCGAGTGAAACGAGCCCAGCATTTCCTTCTCGCCCAGGAAGCGCCAGGACATCCAGGCGATATTGCCCGAATACCCCGCGTAGCTATCGGTGTCCGTATCTTGTCCGAAGACCGAGTCGCTGCGTTGCGCCGAGGACAACCGGCGCACCCGGCGCAGTGCCGGCGTGTACAGCCACGTCCGATCTTGCTCCTCGGTATCGATGAATCGGTAATTCAGCATGCCGATTCCTTTCAGGTCGAGCGGCTCGAGGAGCGGGCCGAGCACCTCCTTGTACCGAATGTGCTCGGGATTGGGCAGTTCAGGCTTCGGATCGATGAACAGGCGCCCGTCGTAGAAGAGCCGGCCGTTTTCGAGGACGGTGTAGCTCCGCTCAACAGTCATGCCGGCGCTTGCATTCAGCGCCCCGGTATCAGCCGCAAAGTTCCGCCACGCGTAGTCGTCGGAGTAGTACGGCCGGTAGTAGTAGTTCCACATGATCTTGAGGGCCACATTTGGGTCATTGAGGTCGATCTTCGGGAAGGGCATACCGGCGACGTAGTTTTCAAGCCGCAGCCCATCTTTGCCTAGCTTCACCTGGCCGGCGTATTTCTCAGTCGCCGCAGTATAGGCTTTCGGAAGAACGATCTGCTTGTAGGGCCCAATGGTGAGGTTCATCCCGTGCTGGATGCACCACAAAAGAGCGGGCGAGACCTCGTTGGCAACGGTATTGGCGTTGGCTGCCGTGATCACGTCGCCGGGTGCAACAGCGCTTACTGGTGCCAGCATCGTCGTAGTGGAGGCGACTGAGGTGACGATGCAGGCGAAGACAATGTTAGACCATCGCATGCCGCCTAACTACTGCAAAAGATCTGCCTTTTCAAGCGCCTTTGTGCGCTATCGGCGAACGGGCCTTGACGTCAGCTAGCATTCCCGCATACGGGAAATCCACGTGGGGGTTTCTTCCTCCAACGGGCCGAGATAGGCTCCTGCGGTGTCTACTGTTGGTGGGAGCGCAGCTCCGCAAGCAAGCGCTGCGCCGCGACGCGGTCGTCATCTTTGCCTTGGGCGATCGCCAATGCCAGCGCCTGTTCGAGTAGCGGGATGCTGCGCTCAGGATGGCCGAGGTCGCGATAGGTCTGGGCGAGATCGATGCGGATGCCTGCATCGCTGGGGTCCAGATCGGCAGCGCGCGACAGATAGTCGGCGGCCTTTTCAAGGCTGCCGCCCAACAGGCGCGGCAGCTGGCGATACATCCGCCCCTTGCCGGCCAGCGCGTCAGGGTGCCGCGGGTTGAGCTCGAGGGCGCGGTCGAGCTCGCGCGTGAGTGTCAGGAGGCGCAGCGGGTTCGGCGGCCCGCTTTCCAGCCCCATGATGCTTCCGTTATTGGCGAAGGCAGCGAAGTGGGCATCGGCGTTCGTCTCGTCGGCTTTGATCGCTTGGTTCGCCAGGTCAAGCCCTTCTCGGTAGGCGGCGAGCTTCGCTGGCTTGCCGGCGGCGTCGTTGCCGCGATGCAACGCGTCGAGCGCGCGTTGCGCGAGGACCTTTGCCAAGGTGCTGTCGGCAGCAGCTGGCGTGGGTGTCTGGGCGCACGTGGGTTGCGCCACCGCCCAGAAGACGGACAGCCCGGCCGCTGTGAGGGCCAGCGCGAAATCACTTTTCACCGACGCTCCAATGCTGCAGTGAGTCGAACTCGCCATACGCCATAAGCCATAGGCGGTACGAAATCTACCGCGCCCAACCCAGCCAACCCTGGAAGAGTTTTCTCAGCGTCGGCGTCAAGCGGGTGCGGTTATAAGCATCGGCAGCTTTCCGGATGGCTTCGGCCTGCGTTGGGTAGGGGTGAATCACGGCGGCAAGCCTACCGAGGCCGATCCGACCAACCATAGCGAGCGTGATCTCGCTGATCATCTCGCCCGCGTGGCGGGCGACGATGGTGGCGCCGAGAATGCGATCGGTGCCCTTCTGCACGTGGATCTTGACGAACCCGTCTTCCTCGCCGTCGGCGATGGCGCGGTCGACGTCACGCAGAGGAATCAGAAACGTGTTGAGGGCTATGCCACGGGTTGCGGCATCCTGGAGAGTAATCCCGACGTGGGCGATTTCCGGATCGGTATACGTACACCACGGGATGGTGAAGGCGCTCAGCTTCTTGCGGCCGAAAAAGAGCGCGTTCCGAATGATGATGCGCGCGGTTGCGTCGGCAGTGTGTGTGAACTGGTATGGCAGACAGACGTCACCGGCGGCGTAAATAATGGGATTGGCGGTCTGTAAGTACTCGTTCGTTTGGATACCGCGCGCGGTATACCGGACCCTGGCCGCCTCGAGGTCGAGCCCCTCGACGTTGGGCGCACGGCCGCCGCCGACGAAAATCTCGTCCACTGCGACTGTCTCCTGTGTGCTGCCGCGTTCGAGATGCAGCAGCTTCTGCGAGCCGGAGACCTCAACCCGCTTCAGTTGCGTCTTGAGGCGCACGTTGACGCCGTCGCGTTTGAGGGCGGCGGTGAGGAGGACCGCGGCATCGCGGTCCTCGCGCGGGAGCAGTGCGAGCCCATCTCGATGAGGGTGACGGTGGAAGCCAGCCGTCGAAAGGCTTGCGCGAGCTCACAGCCGACGGGTCCGCCGCCCAGGAGGGCGAGGCGCGGCGGCCGTTCGGTGAGCGAGAACACCTTCTCGTTCGTGAGAAATCCGGCTTCCGTCAAGCCCTCGATAGAAGGGTGCGTCGGGCGCGCACCGGTGGCCACGACGGCTTTCTTGAAGCGCAGCGTGTTGCCATCCACTTCGAGGCGATCCGGTCCGGTGAAGCGAGCCTGACCGAGAAAGACGTCGACGCCCAACTCGCCTTGCAACCGCTGCGCGGAGTCGCGGTAGCTGATCCGCGCCCGCAGCCGGCGCATCCGTTCCATCACGGCGGCGAAGTCGATCTCCGGTGTGCCCGCGCGGACTCCGAATTCAGCTGCTGCGTGTATGCGTCCGACGATTCGTGAGGTGGCAATGATGCACTTCGACGGCACGCAGCCGACGTTGAGGCAGTCGCCGCCCAAAAGATGGCGCTCAATCAGTGCGACCTTGGCGCCAAGGCCGGCGGCGCCTGCGGCGGTGACCAGGCCCGTGGTGCCCGCGCCGATCACCACGAGGTTATAGCGTGCCGCCGGCTCCGGATTCGTCCAATCCGCGGGATGGACGTTCGCCAAGAGTGCGGCGTTGTGCTCATCCTTCGGGAAAACCTCTACCATTGAAACATGCGGTGAGCTAGTATGACTGGAAGTGTTTGCGTGGCGCGCAAGTTTCATGGTTGTCATTCCCGCAATGTTCTAGTGGGAATCCATGGCTGCCTGTCAACCCCACCGCCCCGCCTGGATGTCCGCTAAGAGATTGCGGGCATGACAAACTAGGTCTGGGGTTTGGGTTGCGGGCACCGCCCCGCGCTGCGCCGTCCGAAGTGAACGAACTGTGAGTCAGTCTATGTCTCCGTAAGGATCCTCTGTAAGCAGGCAACTGTAGACGGCAGCTCGTCTTGCCACAGCCACCCGACTTCGATCCAGAAGCCGAAGACGACCGTAGACTGTAAGCGGCCGGAAGAGAGCGCGGCGGTGCTGTAGTCGGTGGCGCCTTTCGTGTCGACGCGCACGCTCCTCTGGCTCGGGTCGATGATCCAGATCTCCTCGATGCCAGCCTCGCGGTACCGCGGCAGCTTCTCGCGCACATCGAGGCGCGGGTCACTCTCCGAATCGATTTCGATCACCATATCGGCGGCCCCTTCGAGCCGCTGCTTGGTGATGAGGTGCCGGTGCGTGTCCCGCACCACCATGATGTCCGGTTCGGGCGACCAGTTCGGATCCAGGCGCATCGGATAGCGCGAGCCGCACACCACCGCCCCGCGCCGCTCATCGAGGTAGGCACTCAGCAGCGTCAAGAGGAACCGGAAGAGGGCTTCATGCGGATAGGAAGCCGGCGAGTGCATCACGATCCTCCCATCCAGGTACTCCCAGTCGCTGTCCTCGTCCGCTAAGCGGTAGAACTCCTCCTCGCTCACGCCCGGCTTGACGATCAAATACGGTGGCTGGACGCTCAGCTGCATGGTGCCGTCTATATCACGGCCGCGGGCCCCCTGCACGCATGCAGGTGGGCACCCCGGGAGGGACGTGGATCCAAATGTATTGCGAATGGTGAACAGTGAACGGTGAAAGGTGTGCGTTTGCATTCACCATTCGCCATTCACGATTCACCATTGACTATTCCCCTCTCAGCGCCAGCTCTTGCTCCTGCAAGCGATGAATCTGGTCGCGTAGCTCGGCGGCGCGCTCGAATTCGAGCCGCGTTGCGGCGTCGCGCATTTGCTTCTGGAGTGTGGCGACCCGCTTCGGGATTTCGCTGAGCGGCACGTATTCCTCGGCGGCTTCCGCGACGGTGGTGAGATCAACGTAATCGGCTTCGATGGCTTCCGCCCAGCGAGACGCGATGGCCTTCTGGATCGTCTGCGGCGTGATGCCGTGCTCGCGGTTATAGGCGGCCTGAATCTCGCGCCGGCGCCGGGTCTCGGTGATCGCCCGCTGCATCGACTCGGTGACGTGATCCGCGTACATGAGCACCGTGCCGTTCACGTTGCGTGCCGCGCGCCCGATCGTTTGGATCAGCGAGCGCTCGGAGCGCAGATAGCCTTCCTTGTCGGCGTCGAGGATCGCGACCAGGGACACCTCGGGCAGGTCGAGCCCCTCGCGCAACAGGTTGATCCCGACGAGCACGTCAAATTCGCCGCGGCGCAAGTCGCGGATGATGTCGACGCGCTCGATCGTTTCGATGTCCGAGTGCAGGTAACGCACGCGCAGCCCAAGCTCCTGATAGTAGTCCGTCAGGTCCTCAGCCATCTTCTTCGTGAGCGTGGTGACCAGAACGCGCTCGGTGCGGCCGATGCGAATTCGAATCTCCTCCAGCAGGTCGTCTACCTGTTGTCCCGCGGGACGGACAATGATCTCCGGGTCCGTGAGCCCCGTCGGGCGGATGAGCTGCTCGACGATGATGCCCCCGGCTTGTTCCAACTCGTAATTGCCCGGCGTTGCCGAGACGTAGACGACGTGCTGAATCAGCGCTTCGAACTCCTGGAAATTCAGCGGGCGGTTGTCGAGCGCCGACGGCAGGCGGAAGCCATACTCGACGAGGGTTTCTTTGCGCGAGCGATCACCGCGGTACATGCCGCCGATTTGCGGCACCGTGACGTGGCTTTCATCGATGAACAGCAGCCAGTTGTCGGGAAAGTAGTTCAGCAGGGTAGGGGGCGGCTCGCCCGCGGCCCGGCCGGTGAGGTGCCGCGAATAATTCTCGATGCCGGGGCAGAAACCCATCTCGCGCAGCATTTCCAAATCGTAGAGCGTGCGTTGCTCGAGCCGTTGCGCCTCGAGCAGTTTGTTCTCGGCGCGCAGCTCTCCCAGCCGGCTGGCCAGCTCCTGCCGGACCGTGTCGAGCGCCAGCTCCATGCGGTCGGGCGTGGTGACGTAGTGGCTGGCGGGGTAAATCGCGATCTTGTCGAGTTTGCGCACGACGTGGCCGCGCAACGGATCGATCTCTGCGATGGATTCGACGCAATCACCGAAGAACTCGATGCGAATGGCGCGCGCTTCCTCGTACGCGGGAAAGACTTCGACCACGTCGCCGCGCGACACGGAAGGTGCCACGATGGAAGTCGTAATCGTTGCGCTGGTACTGAATGTCGACGAGCTTGCGTAGCACGTGATCGCGGTCCGCCTCACCGTCCCGCTCCAGAAACACCAGCATGTCGAAGTAGGCTTCCGGCGAGCCCAGGCCGTAGATGCACGAGACGCTGGCCACGATGAGCGCGTCGTTGCGTTCGAGCAGCGCCTTGGTGGCGGAGTGGCGCATCTTGTCGATCTCGTCGTTGATCGATGAATCCTTCTCGATATACGTGTCGGTGCTCGGGACGTACGCTTCCGGTTGGTAGTAGTCGTAGTAGCTGACGAAGTAGCGCACGGCGTTCTCCGGAAAGAGCACCTTGAACTCGTTGTACAGCTGCGCCGCCAGCGTCTTGTTCGGTGCGATGACCAGCGTGGGCTTGTTGGCGCGCGCGATGAGGTTGGCCATCGTGAAGGTCTTGCCGGAACCGGTCACGCCGAGGAGCACCTGGCGGCGCCTGTCTGCTGCCAGGCCGGCTTCCAGTTCGTCGATGGCGCGCCCCTGGTCGCCCTGCGGTGTGAAGTCGGCGACGAGCGTGAATGTCCCTGCGTGTCTCACGACGCGTCTTTTATAGCAAATGACGGTCGGGCCGGCGTGCCCAGGGGTGGCTCCGAGTTCTGGTCTGACATTGTGGGAGCTGTTATGAATACGGCATGTTGACTAGAGTTGCGTCCGACGGCGAACAGATTGGGCGGGCGACAGACACGGCCTGTGATGCGCCATTGCGGGAGCAGCTGCAACGCATCGAAGGCTACATGCGTGCCGGGGCGCTGCTGACGTATCCGCGCGCCAAGAGCGCGCTGCGCGAGGAGTTGGCGCGCGTGCTCGCCGCGAAGATTCCGGAAGCCGTGAACACCTGGGTGAGCGTCACCGTCGGCACGTTCGGGACCTCGGAATGGGAGGTCTCCGACCTCCGGCAGTCGATGCACGACGCCCTGGTTCGTTGGATCCGGCACATCGAAGATCCGGACAACATCGAGACCTATGTGTACCTGCGGTTGCACGCGCGCCGGGCCTTCATCTCGAATTTTCCCGCCTCGCGCTTTCTGAGTGGGCAGATGAAGATGCGCGAGATCTTGGCGGGCTTTCTGCGCGCCGCCTATCGCAACGATCCGCGCAAGCGGGACGCGCTGCTGGCGTTGCTCCAGCAAGAGTTCCAGGAACGGATCCTGCACGTCACCGACTTCTTCGTCGAGGCGCGCGAGCAGGAGCTGCGCGAGCAGGAGGCCAGTTACCGCAAGACGGTGGACAACGCTCCGGCGGCGATCTTTCAGCTGGACTCCAAGGTGGGCACAATCCTCGACGCCAATATCGTTGCGGAGAAGATCGTCGGCTTCACGCGTACCGAGATGGTCGGCATGCGCATCTGGGACGTGATTCCCCCGGCCGACCGGGCGCGCGTCGCGCGGCTGTTCGAAGAAACACGCCGCTACGGTCACACACACACCGAGGATCTGCATCTGCAAACGCGCCACGGCGAGATCGTTCCCGTCTACTTCAATGCCGGTCTGATTGAGTACGGCAAGCATAGCTTCTTTCAGGTGATCTCGGTCGACGTTTCGGAGCGGAAACGGCTGGAGAGCCAACTGATCCAGTCGGAGAAGATGGCAGCGATCGGACAACTGGCCGCCGGTATCGCGCATGAGATCCGTAATCCGCTCGGCATCATTACCAATGCCCTCTACGATCTCGGCGAGATTCTCGATTCGGGGAACGCCGAAGTCGAAGAGGACCTGAAAATCGCCAAGGAGGAGATGGCCCGCGTGCAAGCCATCATCAATAACCTCTTGGAGTTCTCCCGCGAGTCGCGTGCCGAGTGGGAGCCCGTCGACATCAACGATCTGCTGCGCAAGACCTTACAGGTCATGAACAAGAGTTTGCAGAACAGCGGCGTGCGCGTGGTCACCGACTTCGGGCCGCTGAGCACCTGTCAGGCGAACCAAAACGCGCTGCGGCAAATCTTCCTGAATCTGATCACCAATGCGGTGCAGGCGATGCCCAACGGCGGCGAGCTGCGATTGCGCAGCAGGCCGCTGCCGGACGGACGCATTCAACTGCAGTTCGCCGACACCGGCGTGGGCATCCCGCCCGAGAATCTGAAGGATATTTTCAACCCCTTTTTCACGACGAAGGCACCTGGCCAGGGGACCGGGCTCGGCCTCTCGGTCGTCCACTCGGTCGTGAAACGCCATCGCGGCGAGATCAGCGTCCATAGCGAGGTCGATCGTGGCACGGTGTTCACGATCGAGTTTCCCTGTCCCTGTGAGGACCGCAGCCCTACGTACCGCTGATTTCTCGCTGCGCTGCCGTTAGCCATGAACTCACCCGTGCGCACACTCTTGGTCGAAGACGAGGCCAACATGGTTCGGACGTTGACCAAAATACTCGAGCGCAAGGGCTACGTGGTCGACGCGGCCGGTACCGGGGAAGAAGCACTACGGCGGTTCGAGAAGACCACTTACGACCTCGTCATCACGGATCTCAACATGCCGGTGATGGACGGCATGCAATTGCTGCGGGCAATGCAGGAACGGGGACTGCACCCTGCAACGGTCGTATTGACCGGTCACGGGACGATTCAGTCGGCGGTGGAGGCGATGAAGCTCGGCGCGGGTGACTATTTGATCAAGCCGTGCCACCCTGATGAGTTGCTGATGGTCGTTGCCCAGCTGCTGGAACTGCGGTGGCTGCGGCGCGAGGTGACAGAGCTGCGCCACCGCCTGAGCAAGTTCGATCGCTTCGGCGAAATCATCGGCACGAGCCCACGCATGCAGGAGATCTACCGGATCATCGCCGCAGTGAGCCAGAACAAGAGCAACATCCTGCTGTCGGGAGAGAACGGGACGGGCAAGGAGTTGGTGGCGCGCACCATCCACAACAAAGGGCCCACCGACGCCAGACCGTTCCTGGCGATCAACTGCGGCGCCCTCTCCGAGACCCTCCTCGAAAGTCAGCTCTTCGGACACCGCAAGGGCTCGTTCACCGGCGCCATTGATGACCACGAGGGGGTGTTCCAAGCGGCGGACGGCGGCACCCTGTTTCTGGACGAGATTTCCGAGATCCCGCCGCCGCTGCAGGTGAAGTTCCTGCGTGCCATCCAGGAGAAGGAAGTCACGCCGCTCGGATCGAGCCAACCGGTGCAAGTCGACGTGCGCATCATTGCGGCCACCAACCGCAATATCGAGGAGGCGGTGCAGGACGGCAGCTTCCGCTCGGATTTGTTCTACCGCCTCAACGTCGTGCCGATTCATCTCCCCCCGCTGCGCGAGCGCAAGGAAGACCTCGCGCTCCTCGTGGAACACTTCATCCAAGAGTTCAGCCGAGTCTACGGTGTGGAACCAAAGCAGGTGACCCCCGAAGCGATGGCACGGCTCGTCGAGCATCCCTGGCCCGGGAACATCCGCGAGCTGCAGAATGTCATCGAACGCGCCTTTGCCCTGTCCAAGGAACGTGAGATTACGCTGAAAGATTTGCCGCCCGCCTTGCTACGTGCTCAGCAGGGCAGCGCGGCGACGGAAGGTTCCGACGGCCTGTTGGCGCTCGCTGATGTCGAGAAGCGGGCCATCGTGGCGGCGCTGCACCGGAGCGGCGGGAACAAGAACGAGGCGGCGCGCCTCCTCGGGATCGACCGCCAGCGGCTCTATCGGAAAATCGAGAAGTACGGGTTGGGTGCTTCGTAAGTTGAAGAGTTGAAAGTCGAAAGGTCGAAGGGCGGAGTGTCGTTCGTCAGGTTCGATTGCACTTCAATACCCCAGGTCGCGAATGGTCTTGTCGTCGAGCCCAAAGAAATGCCCGATTTCGTGAATGACCGTCTTTTGCACTTGCCGGCGAATACGATCTGGCGTGCGGAAGGTACGGACCAGCGGCTGGTAGAAGATACTGATCTTATCCGGCAACATGCCACCAAATGTGGCGCCCCGCAGGTTCAGGGGCACCCCTTGGTACAGGCCGAAGAGCGTGTCGCGTTGTGGATGCAGGCCCAACGAGCGGAGCAACTGCGGACTCGGGTCGTCTTCAACGACCACCTCCACGTTCTCCAGATACCGCGCGAACCCGTCGGGCAGCCCATCGAGGGCGTCGCGGACCAGCTCTTCAAACTCGGCGCGTTCCACGACGTCGAGTGTAATATAAAAGCTGCAACCAAGCAGCATTCCCGCGGCGGCTTCCGACAGGTTCTCCTGCAAGATAGCCGGTTTTGAACTAAGGCCTGCGGCAGCATGGACTGCAGCAGCGTTTCACCTCGCACGCGTGCATTCTCCGCGGTAGCAGCAGTCTCCTTCAGATTCCGACACGGGTGTTCCACACTCTGGAGCGCGACACCCGATCACCGGGTGCGCCAAAGGAGGAGACGATGGGACAGCTACGCGATCAGATGGACGGTGACTTGCGGCTCAAGGGCTACCGGCCCGTGACCCGGTACCACTACTTACGGTGCGTCGGCAGCTTTGCCGCACACCACGGACGCTCGCCGGCCACATTGGGCGAAGCGGAGATTCGGGCCTTCCTGCTCTACCTGATCCACGAGCGGCAGGCCCAACCGGCCACGGTACGGATGTACGTCGCGGCGTTGAAGTTCTTGTACGTAAACACGCTGCGTCGCCCCGAAGTGGTGGCGCATATTCCTTGGCCCCAGGTCCCGCAGCGGCTGCCCGATAATTCTGACCCCCGGTGAGATCACGCAGCTGTTGAGCGCCGTGCGCTCCCTCAAACACCGGGTCGTCCTGATGCTCGCCTATGGTGCCGGCTTGCGGATCAGTGAGGTGTGCTCCCTCCAGGTCGCCGACATCGACAGTCAACGCATGGTCATCCACGTGCGCGACGGCAAGGGGGGCAAGGATCGCTACGTCATGCTGGGCGACCGACTCCTGGCGGTGCTGCGGGAGTACTGGCGTCTGGTCAAGCCGCCGGGGTCGTTCCTGTTCCCCGGGACGAAAGGGGCGCCCCACCTGCAGCCCACGACCGTCCAACGCATGCTGCAGACGGTGGTGGCCACGTGCGGATTTTCCAAGCGAGTCACGCCCCACGTCCTGCGGCACGGCTTCGCCACGCACTTGCTGGAAGCCGGCACCGATATCCGTACGATTCAACAACTGCTCGGCCATGCCTCGATTCGCACCACCGTCCGCTACACTCAGGTCAGTACGCTGCAGATCGGACAGACGCACAGTCCACTGGACCGCCTCGACTTCCCGCCCGCGCCTGAGCCCGAGTAACCGTGGGGCACGCGGCAGCCGAGCCGTGTCGCCCGGCGGCCCGCCCGGCCCTGGAGATCGCCTCGATCTTCCGCGCCCACGGCGAGGTGTACCGGCAGCGGCACCCAGTCAGCGCCGACCAACGTGCGGCGATGCACGCCATCGAAACGTGTCGCACCGCGGCGTTGGGCGGACACCTGGACGTGTGCGACACTTGCGGGCACGAACGTCCGGCCTACAATTCCTGCCGCAACCGGCACTGTCCCAAGTGTCAGAGCCTGCGCCAGGCGCAGTGGATCGAGCAGCGCCTCACCCGCCTCCTGCCGACGCACTACTTTCATGTTGTCTTCACGCTGCCCGCCGCGCTACGGCCTCTCGCCCATCGTAATCGGCGGCGACTCTTCACGCTCCTGTTTCAGGCCGCCGCGCAGACCTTGCTCACTCTCGGTCGCGATCCGGCGCGCTTGGGCGCTCAGCTCGGCATCACCAGCGTGCTGCATACCTGGACGCGGGAGTTGCAGTTCCACCCGCACGTGCACTGCATCGTCACCGGTGGCGGACTCAGCGTCGACCGGCAGCGCTGGCAGAGTGCCCGCCGCCGTTACCTCTTCCCCGTCAAGGTGCTCTCGCGGCTCTTCCGTGGAAAGTTTCTGGCCGCCCTCGTCGCCGCGTACCGCAATGACGAACTGCAGTTCGGTGGCGGCACGCAGTCACTCGCCGACGCGGGCACGTTTCAACACCTCGTCAACGAGCTGCACCGCAGCGAGTGGGTCGTGTACGCCAAGCGCCCGTTCGGTGGGCCGCAGCATGTGTTCCGTTATCTCGGCCGCTACACGCACCGGGTTGGGATCTCCAATCAGCGCCTGCAGGCGATCGATGCTGACGGCGTGCGCTTTGCCACCAAGGGGGGCCGCAGCATCACCCTGCCGGTGCACACGTTTATCCGGCGCTTCCTCCTCCACGTGCTGCCCGCGGGCTTCGTCAAGATCCGTCACTACGGCCTGCTCGCCGCGGGCAACGCCACCACGCAGCTCGAACGCGCCCGTGCATTCTTGCAGGCGACTGCGCTACTGGTACCCGAGCCTGCGCTAGCTCGCGGTGGCGCTACACTCGACTGGCAGACCCGACTGCTGCACCTCACGGGCATTGACCTGACGCGCTGCCCGCGCTGTCCACACGGGCGCATGATTCGCCATGCCCTCAGCCCGGCGCCTTTCCACCGCCGCACCGATCGCGGCCCACCACATCTTGGACAGGCCGCATGACTGCCCAAGCTCGCCGTGGCGGCGATCGAGGCCACCTCGCGTGGCGCTGCCCCCGTGCGTTCTGGCGCGCAGCAGTGCCCCCAACTTCGGGGCGCGAGTGGTCGACGCACCGCATCGTCGGCGTTGGCCCGCGCCACAGGATAGCTGGACACCACCTTACCAACGCCCTCGCGCTTCCTATTGTCATCTGTTGATCGTTAGCGCCACAATGGAATGTGCATAGGGCATCACTCGGTGCGCCGCTGCTCAGACTGCTCAGTTCAACTCCGGTTTGCAAAAGTGCTCGCTCGACAACCGCTGTGGCTCGTCGCGAACGTGCGTGGCTCGCTCGACTTCTGCAAACCTCTATGAGTTTCGACTTCTGCAAACCTCTATGAGTTTGGCTCGTCGCGAACGTGCGTGGCTCGCTCGACTTCTGCAAACCTCTATGAGTTCTTCTGCAAACCTCTATGAGTTTTTGCAAAAGTGCTCGCTCGACAACCGCTGTGGCTCGTCGCGAACGTGCGTGGCTCGCTCGACTTCTGCAAACCTCTATGAGTTATCTTGAATGAGATGTGGTGATGACGGAAGCTGTTACTCGTCAGTTTCCACCAAACAGCTGCCCTTGTATTTCTCGTGAAGGGCGACCAGACCGAGCTCGAGGGCCATTCTCAATACGAAGGAGCGGCTGAAGCGCGTCTTTGCTCTTTCGGGAAGTAGGTCGAATGAATCGCGCATTTCTCTTGGGATGTCCTTCCGGGGGTCTTGGGCGTATTGAGTTGGAGAACCTACCTCCGTGATGATTGCTGCCACCTCGGTCCTGTGGTCCTTTTCCACAGCTTCGACAAGTTGGTCAGCGAGATCGAGCCAACAGTCCTCTATCCGCAACGTGAGCAGACGCGTGTATGTGCGTTGCCGGTTCGGTCGGGGAATCCCCTTGATGCGCATCGGGCTCCTTTACGCGTAATACGCGTAAACATCTAGGGGAGAGAGGCCAGAGCGACTAAGAAGCGCGACGAACCTTATTGTCGGTTTTGCCGAAAAAGCGAGCCTTCCTTTGGGGAGGCCGCGGGGTCATAGGGCGACCGGGAAGTGGGGGCTGTCCTGGGAGGCACTGGTCTGGTGGTCAGACGGCAAAAATGTTGTGTGAACGCAGTGAAAGTTCGAAAGAAAGGACGAAGGAGCGATGAAGAGCGATATGAACACCAAGAAGCTGTACGTTTGGAAGCTAGCGGATTTTCTGGCGCAACATGGGATGCGAATGTCCGGGGAGGAGCTTGCGGACCACTTGAACCGCAACAAGTTCATGACCAGCTACGGCTCGACGTACGAGGGAGGACGGGGCACGTACACTCTCATCCGGGAGACGTGGAACTGGTTGCACAACGAGCTGGGACTAGAGGACGAGGCGAAGAAGGTAGCTGAAGCCTACGTGAAACCGGATGGCGCGTACGGTTACGTGTGAAGCCTCATGGCGTACCAAATCGCTGCGGAGGATGAAGAAAATGGAGAACTGGTTGTGCCGCGGAGGAGACGGTGCGCTTATACCGGCGCCGTGTTCGCACTGCGACCAAGGATTTCTCTTGTCGGGACCGTGGGAATGTCCGGAGTGTCACCTGGTGATCGCTGTGATGCTGGAGTTTGCGGCGGATCGCGATGGTGGCCAGATGGTGTGTCCGAACTGCCAGCGCGCCTCGCGCATCTGCGTCGATGTGATCGCTGGCACCGGACAGTTTGGCAACGCGTAGAAAGAGAGGAGCGAGAAAATGGGATGGTTGATTCAGTGCCCGAAGAACGCGAGCGAGCCGTGTGGGCGGCCAACATCGCCGACCTGGTCGAAAGGCATCTGAACTCAGAGGGCTGGTTGGTGTGCGGCTGCGGCAACGCGCATGGATTCATCGAAAAGCGCTTCGACGTGCAAGCGGGCGGGGGCGAAACGTGGGAACCGTTCATCCGCGGCGCGATCCGCCTTGGCGAACAGGCGCGCCCTACCAACCCGTCATCTTCTTGGTCAGCTATGAACCAACTGGGGACATCGTCGACCTTTGGTTCTGCTACTACAAGGACAGGCGGCTTCCCCCTGGGGGGCGTTTGAAAATGGGGCATGGGCCCGGCGGACCGCCGGTGTTGGGGATTGGACAACTGCTGGATCTTCTCCGCCGGCTGGTTTCACTCAAATGCACAACGCTGGATCTGCCGGGCGTGGGCCTCGGAGACGACAGGCTGAGTGCGGCGGTCGGTGCGTAAAGTAGCAGTCTCCATCGAGGACAAGTCGCGAACACGGGCCAGCAGCGCCAGAGACGCAGAGACTGCGCAATGACACAGGACGCTATCATACGCAGTCAAGCGGTGACGCGCGAGCCTATGGCGGGGTGCAGGCGGCGTCAGTGGGTGCGATGTGTTGAAGGGCGAGACCCTGCTGCGCGACGAACGCGCGCCTACCTCACGTACTCAATTCCTCGATCGGATGTCCAGATGAATTGCGAGCCGAATCCCTCTGTATCCCAAACCGTGATCGCGGAAGGAGAGCTCAAATGATATTCAGTACAAAGCTCTCTGGTCGACACGATCATTTCGTCAAGGAACGCTCTTTTCTGCTGTGGTGGGGTCGCTGACCAGACACGGGCTGGAATAAAGAGGTTGAACCCTGTCCCATGTTCTGAACGTACGATGCCGACACTTTGTATGGCCGACGACCGTGATAAAATGGCAGCCTCAATTTCGCGCTCGACTCTCTTCATTTCATCGTTCCGGTCTTCCCCGGCCTTCGATTTATCGATCTGCGCGGACAGCCTTTCACGTGAGGCGGACGCGAACCTGTATCCGTCATCGATGGCGTATGCGATGACGGTGGGAATCCTAACCTCCATCCCGAGCCGATTTGTTGCATTGGTGACGCCCCCTAAGAGACCGAGTACGTGCCAGTAGAGTGGCGTACTTTCCGGGTGTGGGCGGTCTCGTTTCCAGTCCGCTATTATTTCCGGAAGTGGGCAGATGAAGCGGTATGCTCCAAATCGGGAGTCGTTCCACGTAAACTTCACACCCTCGTCGTTTCCTAAGAGTTCGATGTCCCGGACTTCGTCCATCGGGACTGACACGTTGATGTGTTTTCCTTGGTAGTGTTGAAGGTCAGAGAGCAGGTCTTCCACTCGCTGTGGCCTGATGAAGACGATGCCGTTAGCTTGCGTGGTCTCTTGAAACCGCAGAAAAGCTTCCCTGGGGCGTGGGTTCGGAAAGAGTTGTTCTGGCGGTGCATCGCGCACGTGGTTGAGGTTGTCGTATGGAAAACCCCGTGTGTTGGAGATAGCCTCTTGTTCTTGTTCTGCCAAGACTCTCCAATCTACTTTCTCTTGTACTATAGACCCCTGCTCAACCTCGAGGCGCGCATTCTGAGCCTCGTCGCAGGTGACTGATGAATTATCGTAGTGCATAGAAAACTGAGCGGACTGGCACGGCGTCAGATCTGTCCAGCCACCACCCCAACCCCACATCGTCCCACCCGCCA
>CAVSQF010000021.1:0-192712 GCA_963729835.1 uncultured delta proteobacterium
TGTCGAACGGCGCGGAACGGGGGCGTGGTTTCATACAAGGCCGTCGTGCCCGACGAGCGAGCCGAAAGACGTTGGATTTGATGATTTCAACTAATAACGTTCCGTGGCCGAACTGGTGGTGTCAAGTGGGGGTCAACCAAAATTGCGCCGGGCGCTCCGCGGGGCCACGCACTCCGACTCGCCGGAGCGTTGGGCCTTGACTCCGACGCCCCGGTGGAAGGAAGATCGGCACGCAAGGAGGGGACGGTGATCCGCTGGCAGCGCACACGCTTCCGAGACCATTGGACGCGCCTCAGCCGCCAGGGCACGCGCGAGGACTTCGATCTGCATCGCCAGTCGGGAGCGGAAGATGAGGGTAAGGCTCCTCCCCACAGCAATCACAACGGCTCGCATGGCCGGCACCGTATCGAGGCAGCCAGACGGACTCAAGGCCATCGGATTGGACGCCGACGGCGATCACATTCTGCTTGAGATTTCAAGATGATCGAATTTTCAGGACCCACAGCATCTGGTTGACGCCGTGAGCGCGCTCGACGATAATCTGCGCCGCGTGGAGGCGCACCAACACAAGAGGAGCGCACGCCTTCGCCGCCTCCGATTGTCGGCGGTCGTGCCCACATAACAGATGAAGGCTCGGGGCTGGATATTGGCCGATCCGAAATCCCACGGCGGGAAACGCAGATTCTGACGGCGAGCAGGCGCCACGAAGCGGCGTTGCTCGTCTCAAAAACTCCGGCGGTCGCTAAGTTGCTGGTGGCCGTGGGCGTGTTCTTGGCGGCGGCCGGTTGCGAGACGACCATGAACAGCGAAACATCCGCCGCCAACGGCCCACGGGAACGCATTTCGTTCAACGCTAATTGGCGCTTCATCCGGCATGATCCGGCCGGTGCCGAAAGCGCCTTGGCGTACGACACCATCAAGCCGCAGCTGCTGGCCAATGCCGCCAGCCCGGACTTTGTCGTCCGCGCGACGCCCGACAACCTCCAGCTGGGCCAAGACGTGCCGTATGCACAACCGAGCTTCAATGACAGCTCGTGGCGGCTATTGGACTTGCCGCATGACTGGGGGATCGAAGGCGGGTTCGACGTGAACCTGAACCCAGCCACAGGCCGCCTTCCCTACTTCGGCACCGCGTGGTACCGGAAGACTTTCACCATTCCCGCCAGTGACCAGGGCCGGCGCATTTTTCTCGATGTGGACGGCGCGATGTCCTATGCCTCCCTCTGGCTCAACGGCCAGTATCTCGGCGGCTGGCCCTACGGCTATTCTTCCTTCGAGGTCGAGCTGACGCCCAACGTGAAATACGGCGCGGACAACGTCCTTGCCATCCGCCTCGACAACCCCGACAACTCCTCGCGCTGGTACCCCGGCGGCGGCCTCTACCGCAATGTCTGGCTGATCAAGACCGCGCCGCTGCACGTCGGCCACTGGGGCGTGTTCGTCACCACACCGGAGGTGACTCGGGACTCCGCCTCCGTGAGCGTCACGGTCGACGTCGACAACCAGGCGCCCAGTGCGGCAAACGCCACGGTCAGCACCCAGCTGTACGCACTCGATGCGGCGGGCAACATGGCCGGCAACCCCGTTGCGACGGCGCAGCCGCAAACGGTGACGATCGACGCTGACGGCACACACAGCGTGACCCTCGTGCTGACGGTTGCCAATCCGCGGCTCTGGAGTCTCGCGACACCCAACCTGTACGCCGCCGTGGTCACCATCACTCACGATGGCCAAGCGGTCGACCGCACGACGACGAACTTCGGCATTCGTACGATCGCCTTCGATCCGAACCAGGGTTTTCTCCTCAACGGCGCGCGCGTCCGCCTCAACGGCGTGTGCGAGCACTCCGACCTCGGACCGCTCGGCACGGTGGTGAATGTGCGCGGCTGGCAGCGCAAGATCGAGCTCGTAAAGGAGATGGGCAGCAACGCCATCCGCACCAGCCACAACATGCCCGCGCCCGAGCTGCTCGACTTGTGCGACAAGATGGGCATGCTCGTCATGGACGAGTCGTTCGACTGCTGGGACCTGGGAAAAGTCTCCAACGACTACCACCTGCTCTGGCCCGACTGGCATGAGAAGGACATCCGCGCCGAAGTCCGCCGCGATCGCAACCACCCTTCGGTGATCATGTGGAGCATCGGCAATGAAATCCCCGACCAGGGCTCGACAGTCGGCAACCGCATTTTGAACGAGCTGATCACGGACGTCCGTGAGGAAGACCCGACGCGCATGACGGTGACTGCCAACGACGCCAGGGGCTTCACCGGCTTCTCACCCGCGGAATACGTCTACGGCTTCAACTACGAGCCGACCCACACTGGGCCGTCCCTGCCGACATACGGCGGGTATCACACGGCGTATCCCGACGTGAGCATCGTGGGCAGCGAGACGGCCTCGTGCATCAGCACGCGCGGTGCGTATGCCTATCCCGTGACCGACGACAAGAGCGGCGGCGCTCTGCCCAACCACTTGATGAGCTCCTACGACCTCTACGCGGTGTTTTGGGGCACCACGCCCGACGACGAATTCGCGCATCAGGAACAGAACCCGTTCGTCGCCGGTGAATTCGTCTGGACGGGCTTCGATTATCTTGGCGAGCCGGCCAACAACCCCGTTTCTAGCAGCACACCGGACACGTCGCGCAGCTCCTACTTCGGCATTCTTGACCTCGACGGCTTCAAGAAAGACCGCTTCTACCTCTACCAGGCGCACTGGCGACCGGATTTGCCCATGGCGCACATTCTGCCGTCTTGGAACTGGAAGGGCCGCGAGGGCGAAACCACACCGGTGATGGTGTACACCTCGGGCGACGAAGCGGAACTGTTCCTCAACGGCGTGTCGCAAGGCCGCCAGACCAAGGGCCAGTATGAGTACCGCCTGCGCTGGAACGATGTGGAATACGAACCGGGAGAGCTCCATGCCGTCGCCTACAAAAACGGCGCGGTGTGGGCCGAGGACCGGGTACAAACCACCGGCGAGCCGGCCCGGATCGCCCTCAGCGCGGATCGCACCGCCATCGCCAACGATGGCCAGGACCTCTCCTACGTCACTGTCGCGATCCAGGACAAGGACGGCCTGATGGTACCGACGGCGATGAACGCGCTGCACTACACGATCTCCGGCCCCGGCGAGATCGTCGCTGTCGACAACGGCGACGAGACAAGCCTCGCCCCCATCCAGGGCACGAGCGACGGTAGCGCCTTCAATGGCCTCGCGCTCGTCATCGTGCGCGCGCAAGCGGGACAAACAGGCGCCGTCACCCTCGTCGCCACAGCCGACGGCCTGACCAGCGGCAGCATCACTCTGAGCGCACATCCGCCAACCGATTGACTGCACTCTGTGTATGACACAGTGACGCGCCGCCGCACGGACTGCACTGAGGTCAGGGGACCGATGAGACTCTTCATGCGGCCCATTGAGGGAAGTGACATTTTTTGTCACCACCGGGAACTGCGACAGATTCAAAGGCGCGGATGGAGTTTTGGCGAGGCACAGCTATGCTTTATTGCTTCACCAGCTCGACACGGCGGTTTTTGGCGCGACCGTCCTCGCTGTCGTTCGACGCCACGGGAGCGTAGGGGCCACTGCCGTACGCCCGCAGCCGGACGGCTGGAACCGCGTACTTGGTCGTGAGCACGGCGAGCACCGCGTCGGCGCGCCGGCGCGAAAGATCCATGTTCAGGTCGAGCGGGCCCTGGTTGTCGGTGTGCCCGACGACATAGAGTTTCAGCTTGGGATCGCCTTGAAGCAGCTTGGCGATTTCTTTCAGCGTCGCGTCGGACTCCGGTTTGATGTCGGCCTTGCCGGTGTCGAAGTAGATCCCATAAACCGAAGCGTGGCCGGTGCGGTTGATGTCGTTCGCCAGCGACGTGGCGTTCACCGCGATGAGCTCCGACTCCATGGGCTTCATTTCGACAACGTAGAGCTCGACATTGGGCCGGCCATTCCCGCCCTGGTCGTCAACCAGCAAGCTCACATAAACGTCGCCCTCCGGCCGCGCGAGCTTCGCCGAAAGGTAATGAATCCCGTGATCGGGTCCCCAGTAATCGTCGTAATCACCGCTACCGTACACCCTTGCACTCGAGATCCCGACCCGTAGCAGTCCTGCGGGCCGCAAGTAAAGAGCGTCTCGAACCCGGCCTTGTTGAGCGCGCCTTGATAGTTGCGAAAGACCTCCAGCACCGAGCGTCCCTCGGGCGCCGCGTAAACGATGCGGGTGACCTTCCCTTCCAAATGCTGGCTCTTGGTAAATTTCTCGTCAGCCAGCTTGCCGAGCGGAAGGGTGAATTCATCAAATTCCTTCTGGAAATAGGCTCCGATGACCGAGCCGGGATATCGCGAAATCAAGGGATGGTCCTTGCTTCCCCCCGCGTCTTGGTTTTGTCCTGCCGCGAACGATGAGGGTACGCCTAGCAACAAACAGGCTACGAATACTCTGCGAATGAAAGTTGTCATGGGCTCCTCCGGCCCGGAGGGCCGCGTGCTCCGCAACCCTTCCGGAACGTGATCGACCGGCGCTATTTGAGGCCGGCGACGAACTTTGCCACCTCGGCGGCGTCGTCGATCTTGACGGCCTTCATCTTGCCTTTGCCGTCGTTGATTGCCTTGAGCACGTCTGCCTCCGCCTTGCCCTTGATTGACGCGGGGGCCATCTTCGTTCCCTCACCGGCAGCCCCATGGCACATCTTGCACTTGGCAGCATAGGTGGCGGCACCGTCAGCGTAGGCGGCTCCCGCGAAGGCAACGACCAGAAGGATGGTAGCGAGGTACTTCATTTCGATCTCCTTTCCCATGATGTCGGTATCACCGCGACGCGGCGCGGAGAGGGGCGATGCTCTTCACAAAGCCCGCTCACCATGCCTGCAACCGCATCGCAGGAGCTGCATACTCCGCTTCGAGCCCAGAGGTCAACTGGTGCGCCTTCGATGCAGCTTAGACGACGCCATGCCCGCAGTGGCCGTCGAAGCCCGAAAATTGGACCAGGAAACTTGACTGACAATCAACTGTCCCGGTGTAGCTACACCCACTGTGTTGAACCGGGGCGGGCGTGGGGTCGAGAGCCCGGCGGATCGCTTTGTGGGCAGTCGTTATGGTGCTATGCGAGGGACGGCGAGTCTGCAGCCGGCCGCAGCGCCGCAGTAAGGAAGGAGCCAAGGGGCGGAGAGCGATGAAGAAGTGCAGATCCAAATCTTCGTGGTCTCACCTCGCTGGTGTCATGTTCCTTTGCCTTTCGTTCCCCGTAGCGGGTCAAAGCCAAAATAATTCGATCAGCGACCCCGCATATAGTCTCCTCTCCCAACGGGTAGCCAACAGCACAAATTTTTATATCTATCTGGATCAGGACTCGGGCTTCAACCACGGGTTTCCATCGGGGTTATTCGGCAGCATGAACAACCTCGGCACGATTCATATTGACACTGGCTGTATAGACAGTGTGACGGCTTCGAATGGATGTTCCACCGATCCGAATGTCCTAGACCTTGTCCGGGGGACCGTGATGCGGATCTCGTTTGATCCGCAGACGCCGGGAGACTATGCCGGCGTCAATATTGAGGAGCCGGAAGATTGGGGCCAATTGCAAACCGGAAACGGCTACGACCTCCGCGGCGCCAACAGCGTCATTTTCGATGTGCGGTCGCCCAACAGCGCCACAGTCCAGTTTGGGGTTGGCGGCTGTACTACGCCGTACATGTCGATTCCCGCAACCTGGACCACCCTCAGCATCTCTCTCAATTCCCTGAGCTGCTTGCCCGACTTATCGAGCGTGCATATTCTCTTTGCAATCGCAGCCAACAATATTTATGACGCTGCCGGAGCCACGGTGTTGGTCGATAACATGCGCTTCGCCCCGGTTCCCACCAGCCAGCAATCGGCACTTGGATTTCCACTCAGTAATCAGACATTCGGTGCGCTTCCACAACAGGATGCTCCTACTCCACCGGACCAGCTGCTGCGGAACCTCACGACTATCTACGAGTCCGCCCTGACCGAATTGGCTCTTCTTGCGCGCGGAACACAACAAGACCTGACGAACGCGCAGCTGATCGCGGACAGTTTCGATTACGCGCTTCACCATGAGAGCCACGGAGATCCTTTGCCCACACCGGCGGATGGCTCGATTGGTCTCCACAATGGCTATGAGAACGGCGACCTCTCGCTCTTCAATGATCAGACGGGCATCGGGCAGGCGGGGCAGATGGGCGACGCCCGACTGGCAGGTTTTACTGCCAGCACGACCCTCTGCGGCCCCTCCGGCTTCTGCCTTGTGCTGGACGGTGGCACGGGTGGGAATGACAGTTTTGCCATTATGGCGCTCATAGCCGCTTTCGAGCAATTCGGTGATTCGCGTTATTTGAGCGACGCAGTGGAGATTGGGAATTGGATAATGGGCAATCTCACAGATTGTTCTGGGTCCGGCTATGGCGGATATTTTCTCGGCTACCAAGACAAGGGCGTGCCCCCGCCCAAGCCTCTTCAGTACGGCAAATCGGTTGAGAACAATGCCGATATTTTTGCCGCCTTTACAGCTCTCGCAGCAGCCGAGTCGCAACTCGGCAATTCCAGTGCGACAGCAGGTTGGACGGCCGCGGCCAATATCGCGGGCGACTTTGTGATGCAGATGTTTGATTCGGTGAACGGCCGTTTCAACGCGGGGACGGTCCCGGCTGGCATCCCCACCCCCCAAGTTGGGGGGTGCCCGAGTTTCAACGTGGGGACGCTCCCGGCTGGCACCCCCACCCCCGAAGTTGGGGTTTGCCCGAATGGACCGCAGAAAGGCAATGAGGTGATCAACACCTGCGATTTCCTTGACGCGAATACCTTCACTACGCTTGCGATGGCTGGGTCGCCGCGCTACCAGGGTAAAATAAGCTGGAGGCAGCCAGTCCAGTATGTTCTGAACACGTTCGCACAGACCGTAACAGCAAACGGCCAGACCTTCAACGGGTTTAATCTTGTCACGTCACCTACCGGGATTGCATGGGAATTCACCGGACAGGCGGTGGAGGCCATGACGTATGTAGACCAGCTCAACGTTGATACGACTTTCGCGGCCAGTGCCGCGTCGTATCTCAGTCAAATTTCTCTTGCCCAAAGCTCGGCGCCGTTTGGCGATTCTCAGGGGATTGTGGCTAGCACGCTTGCCAATGGCGACCTCCTGCCTCCCATCCAACAATGCCTGAACACGCCCTTCCAGTGCATAGCCGAAAGAGTAGGACTTGCCGCGACAGCGTGGGCAATATTCAGCGAACGGCAGCTTAATATCTTTACCAATTCCCCATTTACGCCGACCCCGACCCCGACGAACACGCCGACGGCTACGCTCACCAACACCCCGACGCTGACACCGACAACTACGTCAACATCAACCAACACGCCCACGGCCACCCAGACGGCTACACAGACGATCACCTCAACCAACACCCCCACGAGCACCCCCACGGCCACGCCAACGAACACCGCAACTCAGACGGCAACGACCACGCCCACGCAAACACCGACTCAGACGCCGACAGTGACCCCGACCAACACGCCCACTCAGATCCCAACCAACACTCCGACTGCCACGCCCACCAACACACCCACGCTCAGTCCGACTCAGACCCCGACGGTCACGAGCACACCGACCAATACCCCAACTCAAACCCCGACCAGCACGCCAACGCAGACGGCAACTCAAACACCAACGAGCACGCCGACGGGAACGTACATCCCGACGCAGACGCCCACCGGGACGCCGTGCCTGTTGGATGTCGATCGCAACGGACCACCGCCGCAGGTTTCGACGGACATTGTGTATATCAGCCGCGTCCTCCTCGGCTTGCCGCCAGTACCCACGAGCTTCCGCGTCCTCGACCCGACTATTCCACCCGACGCCACGATCGCCGCGAACGTCACGGCCATCGGCACCGGCTTGGACGTTGACGGTAGCGGCCCGCCGCCGGACGTGGCCACGGATATCGTCTACATAGCGCGCGTACTCCTCGGCTTGCCGCCAGTGCCCACGAGCTTCCGCGTCCTCGATCCGAGCATTCCGCCCGACGCCACGATCGCTGCCAACATCGACGCGCTCTGCCCGTGAGGGGCGGCAGCGGAATCACCGCTCACGCCACGACCCCAAATCTCGTGCCCAAGACCGGTGAGACGGCAATATACAGGTCGCCAGCGCCTACGACGTCCGCTCACGCGCTCGCTCACACCTTTAGGAGTTCCGACTCGTGAAGTCGCGTCGCCAACACCAGAGCCAGGAACAGGAGTCCGATCAGGATAACGAGGCACGGGGTCATCGAGCCGGTTTCAGCGACCTTGAAGCTGTCCATGCCGAAGATGAAGGCGATGCCTGAGATCTGTCCCATCAGCAGAAGCAGACCATTGGACGTTCCTTCAGGTGTGGGGCGAGCGATCTCAGCGCCGTATTGAAACCCGATCGGCCCCGAACTCAGCAGGGAGAAGCCGAGGACAAAAGCCGAAAGCATCAAGAGACTGCTGCCTGCAGCGAAGGTGAGGCCGATCAGCCCCACGGTGGCGCCGACAAAACCGATGGTGAGGAAAGGCACTCTTCGGCGGTAGCGGTCGGACAGGGCGGGCAAGATTAAAGCCCCGATGACGCCCCCGAGGATCATGAGCCCGCCGGCGTAGCCCGCCTGCACGATCGAGAATCCTCGTGCCCGGACGATGTCCTCGATCCATGTGGTCACCGCGTTGAAGGCCCCGAGCCCGATGAAGAAGATCAGCATCAGCAGGAGGAAGTCCTTCTTGCGTAGGGCCTGTTTCAGCCCGTCGAACATCAACGCACGCTCCTCTTGCTCGGCCGGACCAGGCGGCGTTGGCGGGTGTTCGCGCGCCACTGCTAGGAACGCCACCCCGGCGATGAGCGCACCTACGCCGTAGACCAGCAGCATCTTGGCGATCCCCCCCTGAAGGCTGAGAAAGGGGGTCAGCACCAGGGCGACGAGGATGCCGAGGTAAATGGCCAGCGACCCGAATCCCGAAGCCATGGCGCGCTCCTCCAAGGGGAACCAACGCGCGGACACCGTGGTTACGGCATTGAGGATGAACGGCTGCCCGATTGCGATGCCCACCTGCGCAGTCAGCACGAGGGTGTAGTTCGAGGCCACCAGGCCGCGCATCAACCCGAAAACGCCGGTCAGTCCGGCACCGATCGCCACCGCAACGCGGAAGCCGTAGGTGTCGATGACCCATGACGCAGGCATGGACGCTACCAGGTATGTGACCATGAAGCTCATTGACAACAGGCCGATGCTCAGGTCAGAGACACCGTAGTAGACGGCCGCATTGCTGGTGATCGGCGCGAAGGTGATCCACAAGAGCTGGTTGAAGGCAAGGACCAGCATGAATGCGGACAGGATGAACCATCGATAACCGTATACCTTGAAGGCGGGCTGTTCCATCCGATTTCTGACTCCTCCGTGCACGTGGCGATTGGATTGGGCGTGATGGGATTCTACTCGGCCGACGCCCCTACCGTAACGGAAGCGAACTCGAATCGGCCTGGTGAACCTAATCGGGAATGCGGCGTTTCAGTGAGTCTCGGATCAAGATCCGCTTGCCACGTTGTGTTCCCACTGTCACACTCCACGGCTCGCAAGTTGGATTCCTCCTCACAACTCGATCGCCTTCAGCACCGCGCAATCCACGTCGGGGCGACGAGAAAAAGTAGGACTGACATGGGATTCCGCGTGTTTGCTGGATCTATCGCGCCACGACATTTCGACCACCTTCGACCGATTGCGGTCACTTTCGATCGCCAACTGACACCAGACTGGGCGACTGAACCCGGCCAACAGGAACCTCGTCGTCCAACTGCCTCTTGGTGGGGTGTTCCTCCTCTTCGCTCGCACGTCACGTCGTGGGACACGCCCGATCAAGGGACTGGTAACCGATGGTCCTCTGGTTTGCGCACGTCCTTTCCTGTTTGGTTTGCTGCGCCTGTCCGGTGTCCGACTTCTCCGACGTCGGTGCCGGTCAGCCGGACGAACGGTTCGGTACGGCGGACAAATGCCGCAAGCAACGTTGCCATCTCTTCCTGTTGGCTCTGATAGGCGTTGAGTGCCACCCGTTTCGTGGCGATCTCCTCGTCCGTAAGAACGAGAGCCGTACAGTGGCTCTTCAGAGCCGGGAAGTCTTGCGGGAGTTCGAGTGTTGCGCGGGAACTCTCCGGGACCAGCGTCGCTGCGTTCCAGCCGGGCGGCCAATCGGGCCAGTGGACCAGGTAGCCCAACAGCTCTGGAGCGGCGATGCGCGGCGTCGTACGGTGGCCGATCCACTCGTCGATCGCCAGCAATGTGAAGATCCCGGTCGCACGATGATCCGGATGTCTATCCAGGGGATGCGGCAGCGCTATGATCGTCGGCTGCGCTTCACGAAGGAGGCGCAGGAGTTCCCGCCGTAAATCGGCTCCATCATAGGCGACGTTGGGGTCAATCGCTTCGCGATAGGGCGGATCCGATGCGCCCGTCGTGCGAGAGCGCTCTGGATGTGTACGTTGCCAATCGGCATCCAGTAACGGTGTCAGCCCGCCGTCGGGGAACCCCAGTAGCTGCAACCGGACCTTGTCTGTTCCCAGCTTACGCATCGCGGCCCGTGCTTCACCTAGACGCCGCTCCCCGTATGCGATGTACTGTGCCGGCCGCGGTTTCGGCTGACCTGTGTCGTGCACCACCGCCTCGACGTACCCATCTCCCGCGGTCACCAGCACAACCCGCACTGCGCCCCCACGTTCCAGCACACGCTGCACAAGCCCGCCGGCTCCCAGTGTCTCATCGTCTGGATGAGGCGCCACCACGAGCAACCGTTCCCTCCCGCCAACCCTGAGTTCGGCCGCGGCAGCCGGTGGTTCGTGGCTGACCCACGCGGCACCGATCAGGACGAATATCGCGGAGAGACGCCGGATCATTACCTCACCTTCGACGTGGAATCGTGTTCCCTATCGCTGACCACGCCTCGGTGTATGCATTGTGCTCAAGAGCATTCAGCGGATTACCATGACCGAAGAAGATTGCGGGCATCCGTGTGTGTGGTCCTGGCATAACTCATCCGTGCTCCACCCTCACCCTACTCCTACCGCCGCTGAACTACTTGACCGCTGCCGGCCAGACTTCGTCGAGCACCCGGAACGCGCTGACCGCCACGGGCCAGCCAGCGTAGTGCGCGACGTGCGTGATCATCGCCTCGACCTTTGCGCGTGGAATTCCCAGGTTCTTCGCTCCGGTGAAGTGGAGCCGCTGCTCGGCTTCCCGATTCAGTGCCACCAAAGCGGTACACGTCAGGAGCGAGCGCTCCTCGATGGCGAGCGCCTTGCCCTGCCACACATCGCCGAACAGGTGTGCGACGGTATAGCGGCGAAAGTCCTCCGGCAGGCTCGCGCCACCCGCGAGCGGTCCGAACAGCCGTTGCGCGACCTCCACTCCCTTGCTCAACCTCTCGTCGTCAGCGCTCATGCGTTGGCCTCCTTTTGCCGGCTCAAACTAGCTGGAGGCAACGCCGCTGTCACGGGCGGCAGCCTGGCCCTCGATGGCACGCGCTGGCAGTCGCTGGTGCGCGCGGGGCACCAGCCCTTTCTGTTTGCCGTCCGGGCCGGCGAAACCGGTAGCGGGTCGTGAGGTTACGGCCACGCGAATAGGATGGATTTGCAGAAGAAACTGGGCTAGGCGGGTCCGGTGTGATAATCGTGCTTCGGCTCGCCCGCCTGAAAATAGGGTGGGAGGCAAAGTGACGCTATGAAGGTGTTGAGGAGAACCTGCGTCCTCGTTGTCTCGGTCGTTGCGTTGGTGGCAGTTACATTTGGGCTCACCTTCGGCGCGCCGGTAAACCTCTCTACGACGGGTCAGAACGCGGACAATCCGCAGGTGGCGATGGACGCGGCGGGCGCCGCCACGCCCGTGTGGGACCACTCCATCGCTCCCGGCCCCGAGAACCCCTCGGTGTTTTACTGCCGGTCATTGGGATACCAGGTGGAGGTCGTGGAGGAACATGCGGGGCAACGATCCCTCTGTGTTTTCCCTGACAACAGCAGCTGCGATACGTGGAAATTCTTTGCAGGCAAATGCGGTGATGCATTCTCCTTATGTGTGCGGCGCGGCTATCGGGTTATGACCAAACAAGACGGTCAGGACCCTTATGCGCAGGAGTACGCCGTCTGCGTGGACCCGGAAACTGGAGCGCAGATGGGTTCGATTACAGAGCTGTTGGAGCTGAAGGCACGGTATCAGCGGTCCACCCACTATCCACCGCCGAAGGTCTCGGCCCTGCAATCGCCACCTGCGTTGAACCCGCTGGTGCTCCCGGCGTCCTTTGATTGGAGGAACTACAACGGCCAAGATTGGATGACTTCGGTCAAGGACCAATCGCAATGCGGTTCTTGCTGGGCGTTCTCCGCCGTCGGAGCAACCGAAGCTGTCTACAACATCGCCCGCAGTGATCCGAACCTCGACCTGGACTTATCCGAAGAATATTTGATCTCTGGCGCCTCAGGTGCCGGCGACTGCTGTGGAGGGTGGCACTACCTGGCGCTCGCCTACATCGAGAGCCACGGGATTCCCGACGAGGCGTGCTTACCGTATGACGTTGGCTACTACAACACGGACAGTTGCAGCTGCCCCAATTATGTCTGCCCAGCTGGCTGCAGTGGTTTGCCCGTGAGCTGCAGTCACTTCAACGCGCGTGACGCGTGCAGCGACGTGGACAACAGGTTGGTGAAAATCGCTAACTACGGCTCCGTTCCGACGGACATAGCTTCGGTAAAGCAATATTTGATCGACAAGGGGCCGCTTTCTGTTTGTCTGGCGATGACCGGATATTTTGATGCGCAGGGAGTCTACAGATGCGGGAGCGGCCAGATCGACCACTGTGTCGTGATTGCCGGCTACAACGACGGTGGCGGATACTGGATCGCCAAGAACAGCTGGGGCACCAGTTGGAACACCAATGGCTACTTCAACGTCGGCTACGGGCAATGCGGTATCGAGAGCGAAGTCTATTACGTGGAGGCTCCCGGTACCCCAACCAACACCCCGACACCCACGAGCACACCGACGCCGACCGTGCCTCCAACCAACACACCAAGTTACACGCCCACTCAAGCGCCCACGATCACCGACACCCCAACCCAAACGCCAACTCACTCACCGACTCACACGGCAACCGACACGCCGACCGATACGCCTACAATGCTCCCCACCGTAACGGCAACGCCCACCTCGACGGAGACCGCAGCCAACACCCCGAGTTACACACCGTCGCTCACCGGTACGCCCACAGGCACGCCAACCGAGAGCCCGACAGGCCCCCCGACTCCTACCCCGGTTAACAGCCCAACCGACACCCCAGGACTCTGCGTCGATGACGTCGATGCAAGCGGTCCACCTCCCGATGTCGCAACTGACCTGACCTACATCGTACGACGACTCTTAGGTTTGCCCCCTGTTCCCCCAAGTTTCCGACTTCTCGACCCAAGCATCCCTGACGATCTGTTTATCGATCATCAGATTCACGCGGCGCTGACTGCCCTGGACGTCGACGACAACGGCATCCTCGATCCTGCCACGGATATCGTCTACATAGCGCGTGTACTTCTCGGCTTGCCGCCAGTGCCTCCGAGTTTCCGTGCACTTGACCCGAGCATCCCCAGTGACATGGTGATCACAGGGAACATCAACGCGCTATGCCCCATGGGTCCCTGAAGGCTCCGACGAGGAACCCAAACACCCAGATGTAACCAGTGTCGCGGAGTGCATCGGTGCCGTAAACCTGAGCCATCGGGAACCTGTCCCTCCCGAGGTCTCGTTACCTCGCATCGGAGGGCTGCATCACCGCTACGAGTGGCGAGAGGCCCCCTGAGCCCTACAGATGGGATTTTGGCGAGGCACAGCAATTCCCTATCGGGATCGTGACGGTTGATCGATGTTGAGCGTGCGTACCGCGTGGCGATGGTCCACCCAATATCAGGGGGGGGCGACACGTGTCATTGCAAAGCGCCTTACGGTATGCGGGCGTATTGCAGTGCTGTGGTTGCGCAGAGTGGCGCATGGATTGCAGCTGATCAACGGTCGCGGCGCGTTCACATGAAGACGATTTTTCTCCGGCTGATAGCCTGGATCGTGTCAACCGACGACGCGGCTCCTGCGTCACTCGATTACGGGTAAAGGAGAGGACGGCGCAGTGTTCTCAGGGATGACCGTAACGGACATGGACTGGCTCAGCTGCCCAAGAGAGGCTGACCATGACGATGACGCCATTCGATAATGCCGAAGGAGGAATGGACGTGATCGCACGCGCGCCCCCGACGTGCATCGGTGCAGCGTTGAGCGGTCGTCCGCGACCGTTGAAATGAACGAAGAAAGGAAGGCAAGATCATGAGAAATGTATCAAAATTGGTGACCGTAGTGTCTCTCGCGTTGGGGGTGGCAATTGCGTTCGCTGCCCCGGTCAGCGCCAGAGGACTCCGCGCCGGGCTCGGCGGGCTCGGCGGTGGGGGACTCGGCGGGCAGCCGAGCTCGACGTGTCTCCAGAACTGTCGCGTCACGGACCGGCTCTGCGACGTGAGCGCCGAGACCGACGCCCAAGCCTGCAGGCTGTCGACTTGTAGCAGTGAGCTGCAAGCGGTCGCGACTGCGTGTGCGTCCGACCCTAGTGCTGCCGCGTGCCAAACGGCGTGGAGCACGTTGCGCTCGTGTGCACAGCCCTGCCGGAGCGCCCTCCGGACCGCTGAGGCAACATGCCAGACTGCCCAGCAAACGTGTCGCAGCGCTTGCTCGACTTCTGTACCCAGCCAACCTGATCAGCAATGCGTCGCGGGTTGCCGCAGTACGTTGCAGACCTGTCGCTTGACCGCCCGTACGGCCGGGAGCAGCTGCTTCACCGATTGCCAGTCTCTCATTACTGCGGCGGAGCAGGCATGCAGGACCACGCCGACCGCGAGCGCCTGTACAACGGCGATCGCCGCCGCACAGGCCTGCGTGGAGCCGTGTAGCCAAACCGAGCAGACGGCACTGCAGTCGTGCCTGCAAGCGGACCAGACCTGTATTACGGCATGCCCCACCGCAACACCGACCCCATGACCACCATGCTCACACAGCTGTTCTGCGTACCGCCAACTGTATACCATTGCGTGTACACCGGCTCAGGCCGCAGACGCTGGTGACCGACAGCCGCCGGGTGGTACCTCGGCCGGCCCTTGCCGGACAGATGCCACCCGGGGCTCATTTTCACTTGGCGTCGGCCGCAACCGGCTGTGGGCTGGTTCCACGTGTATGGAGCGTGTGTGTATGGAGCGTGTATGGAGAGGGCGTTGCGTAAGCACGTAGCTTGCTCGCCGCTCCTGGAGTGCCGAGTCGAGGAACGAACAACAATGCGGAAATCACGCCTCTTTCCAATCGCAGCCGTACTGTTGCTGGCAGGATGCGTGACGGTGCCCACGGGTCCGAGCGTGATGGTGCTCCCCGGTGGCGGGAAGGATTTTGAGCAATTCCGCGCCGACGACGCGGTGTGCCGTCAGTGGGCTTTGCAACAGACTGGGACGACAACTGCTCAGGCGTCGACCGACACTGCGGTCAGCGGAGCCGCCGTCGGGACGGTTGTCGGAGCAGCTGCTGGGGCCGCACTGGGCGCTGCCTCTGGGCATCCGGCCACGGGAGCCGCCGTGGGCTCAGGAGTCGGACTGCTAGGTGGGACAGCTGTAGGCGCCAACCGCGCCGCGGGCGCACAGTGGTTGGTGCAGCGCCGCTACGACAACGCGTACATGCAGTGTATGTACGCCAAGGGTAACCAGGTCCCGATGCCCCGCAGTAGTCAGGGGCCGCCCACCTCCACGTGGCAGCGCCCTGTCGGGCCGCCGAGCATAAACGCGCCGGGTGACGTTCCGCCTCCGCCCGCAGGAAATCCCCCTCCACCCCCTCCTGGGTGGTAGCGCCATAACACCCCCGCCATGAACAGTGGAAAGGCGGACGGCCAGCGGCGCTGGATTGTTCTTGTCCTCGTCGCGTTCGCAATGTGCGGGCTCACGGCTGGGGGTACCCTCCTGGCGAGAGGCCCGAGACATGATCACGCCCAGAGGAGGCGTCAGCCGATCCAGAAGATCATTTTGCTGAGCATCGACGCCCTGCGCGCGGATCGGCTCGGGTGTTACGGCTACCACGGAGCGGCAACCTCTCCCATTATCGATGCATGGGCAAAGCAGGCGTTGGTCTTCGACCATGCGTACGCGCAGGCGCCGTGGACGGTCCCCTCATTGGCGTCGTTGATAAGTGGCCGGTACGCGCGCGAGGTGGGTGCCCACACCAACACATACGGGGACATCTTTTCACGGGAGGAAACCCTGCCGGAGCAGCTCCACCGCGCCGGGTATCGGACCGCGTTCTTCAACACCAACCCGCTGCTGGTACTTTCAGGAATAGATCGTGGGTTTGACTCCGTTGCGCCGCCCTCGACGGGCAAGAAGGTTCCGTACACCTCCGTCGAGCCGCTGGTGATGGAGTGGCTCGACCAGCATGCCCGCGACAAGTTCTTCCTGTGGATTCACGATATGGACACCCATTCGCCACCGACCGAGGGGAACCCGTACCTCGGAAAACCGGGTTGGAACGCCTACGATGCCGAGGTGCGCTGGGTCGATGAAGCGGTTCGGCGGCTGTTTGCGAAGCTGGACGCGCTGGGCATTCGGGACCAGGTGCTCTTCATTTTCACGGCAGACCACGGAGAGGCATTCGGTGAGCATCACCTAGTTGGTCATCAAAATGTGATCTACGACGAAGTCCTGCACGTGCCGCTGATCGTGCAGTCCCCGGGGATGGTGCGGAAGGGACGGGTTTCGGCACCGGTCGCGCTGCTTGACGTCAATCCGACCATTGGAGAGTTCGCCGGGCTCCCGGTGACCTCCGTCCGTCGAGGGGAAAGCCTCGTCCCCCTCACCGCCACGAAGACGGCCGATGTGCGACATGCCTATGTGTTCAGTGCCCGCTACTACTTCGGTATCGATCGGATCGACCCCGCGAACGGCAAGGTTCTAACCGCACGCGGCACGCATCACCTTGCGGTGCACGATCATAAATGGAAGCTGATTGCCAAGGTGCACGCCACCATCACCCCCCCGCTTCTCCCCAACGGGGGTGAGGGGGATACCTACGAGCAGCCGGACTGGGACACCACGAGCACTGCTCCGACGAGTTACGAGCTGTACGATCTGACCACCGATCCGCTTGAGCAACACGACGTGTTCGCAGCGCAACTCACGGAAGCCGCTGCGCTGCAACAGGCACTCGCCGCGTGGAAGCTCATGACCGATGAAGGGTACCGGACAAAGAAGATCACCCCGGTTACCATCGATCGGGCTACCCGTCGAACGATGCACGCACTCGGTTACGACACCAGCGGCTGACCGCTCTCGCCCTTCGGGCCGTTTCCCCCCTCACCTGGGAGCACGTCATTCTGATCGAATTCTCGGGACCCACACCTCTAAGAATTCGATTCCCCGGCGAAGGGGCGCAACGTACCCGCGCCCCTCCTTCGGAAAACTCCTAGCTGCGGAACCGCCGCCGCCACCAAATCAGCGCCAGCGGGATGCCCAGCCCGAGCAACGTGGGCTGATAGGTGCGCCGGTCCGGCGGCGCAACGTTGCAGTTGCACGCGTCCTTGTCGATCGGCAGCTGGCCAACGCACAAGCCGTTCTGGCACGTGTCGTTGATGGTATCGGGGCGCCCATCATCACATGGTGTGCCGTTAGGCCCAGCAGGATGACTGCAGGTGACGGCGTCGCCGGGACAAACGTCCTCGGTACATGCGTTGCCGTCGTCGGTGCACGGCGTGCCCTGGGGTTCGAATACGTCGGGCGGACAATCGGCGCTGCTGCCCGTGCAAGTTTCTGCCACATCGCACTCACCCGCAGCGGGGCGGCACACTGCACCGGCGTTGCCGGGGCTGTGCACGCACGCCGGCGCGCCGACCGTCCCGTTGCACAGGTCGGTGGTACACGGGTTGCCGTCATCGGTGCAAGCCGTCCCCGGCGCTTTGACGGCGTCGGCCGGACACGTGGCGCTGGAACCAGTGCAGGTCTCAGCGAGGTCGCACTCGTTGACCGCCGGGCGGCAGACGACCGTAGACGGCTGGAACACATCGGACGGACAATCCGCACTGGTGCCGGTGCACGCTTCGGAAACGTCGCAGACGCCAGCCGCTGCGCGGCACACCGTGCCGGCGTTGCCGGGGTCGTGCACGCACGCCGGAGCACCGACCGTTCCGTTGCACAGGTCGGTAGTGCACGGGTTACCGTCGTCGGTGCAGGCCGCCCCCGGCGGTCTGACGGCGTCGGCCGGACACGTGGCGCTGGCACCGGTACAGGTCTCGGTGATGTCGCATTCGTTCGTCGCCGGGCGGCACACCGAGCCGGGGTTCCCGGGTGGGTGCTGGCAGTTGTTATCCGTGCCGTCGCACTGGTCAAGCGTGCACGGATTCCCGTCATCGGTACAGGCCGTACCGGGTGGCTTCTTCCCATCGTCCGGAGGACAATCAGCGCTGGTGCCCGTACACATCTCGGGGAGATCGCACTCGCCGGCGGCCGGGCGGCACACCACGCCGGCGTTGCCGGGGGCGTGCACGCACGCCGGAGGGACCGTCCCGTTGCACAGGTCGGTGGTACACACGTTGCCGTCATCGGTACAGGCCGTCCCCGGCGGTTTGACGGCGTCGGCCGGACACGTGGCGCTGGTACCGGTACAGGTATCGGCGATGTCGCATTCGTTGACCGCCGGGCGGCACACCGTGCCGGCGTTCCCGGCTGGGTGCTGGCAGTCGTTATCCGTGCCGTCGCATATGTCAAGCGTGCACGGATTTCCGTCATCGGTACAGGCCGTACCGGCTGGCTTCTTGCCATCGTCCGGAGGGCACTCAGCGCTGGTGCCCGTACACGTTTCAGGGAGGTCGCACTCGCCGGCCGCTGGGCGGCACACCGCAGCAGCATTGCCCGCGTCGTGAATGCACGTCCCTGTGGCATTGCACAGGTCAGTCGTGCAGGGGTTACCGTCGTCCGGGCACGTGCTGCCGCTCGGTTCAAACTGACACGTCGACGAGCAGCAGTCGCCGTCGTTCAGGTTTCCATCATCACACTGTTCACCCGGCTCAAGGACGCCGTTGCCGCAGCCCGGGCGCAGGGCGACGAAGACGTCACTGGTACCATTGAGATCGTTGTCGACGAGGTTCGAAGCAAAGGAACCGAAGCCGATATGCAAGTCGTCACCGCTGATCGATGGCGCCACGTCCGCCACGCCGCGATTCCCCTCTTCGCCGAGGGCATTGACATCAACCAGCCGCGTCTCGCCAATAACGCGATCGCGGACGAACACGTCGGACACGTTGTTGGCATCGTTGCGGACCAAGTTGGACGCTGCAGATCCGAAGGCAACGAACCGGCAATCGGGACTGATGGCTGGCGGGAACGAGGCATCGTTCGCATCGTTGCCATTCGGGTCGACGCTGATCCGTTCCGTACTACTGTGCACGCGGTCGCGGGCAAACACGTCGGCGACGCCGTTGTGGTCGTTGTCGACGAGGTTGTCCGCCACCGACTTGAAGGCCACGACGCTGCCGTCCGCACAGATCACCGGCAGCACGCTATCGCCGTCGCCCTGCGCGCCTGTGCTGCTGACACTTGCGAGGTCAATGGTGCCGTTCACACCGTCGCACGGATAGGTTCCGTCAGCCGCTCGGGAAGCGACGAAGATATCGGTACGGTTGTTCTTATCGCTCGCCACCAAGTTGGTCGCCGCGGATGCGAAGGCGACAAAACTGCCGTCTCCATTCAGGCTCGGAGAGAAGCTGTTCCCGTTGGGTTGAATGCCGTCGCACACGCGCTGGATGGTTCTGCTGTTCGGCGCACCCACTTGGAGGTTCACAACGAAAATATCCGCAGCGTTGTTGGTGTCGTTGGGCACCAGATCCGACTCTGGGGATTGAAAGGCAACAACGTTGCCGTCTCGGCTGATGGCAGGATCGACCCCGCATCCGATCTCTTCGAGGGCCCCCGTGTCACGGTGAAGAACATATACGCCGGGTATGTCGTCTTGGCAGGGGATGGGAGTGGGGACCAGGTTGGTCGCCGCCGAATAGAACGCCACGACGTTGCCGCTGCTATCGATCGCCGGTGGGCCGCCGGCGGCGTGACTCGCCCGATCTGGCTGCGGCGTGGACGGAATCCGTACTATGGTTGAACCGTTGTTCAAGAAAACGTCGCGCACGTCGTTCGTGTCGCCACGGATCAAGTTCGTGGCATCGGAGTAGAACACCGCGACGTTCCCGTCACCGTCGAGCGCCACCTCGTTGCTCGGACCGTTCCCGGCTATGCCGTTGATACCGACACTAACGAGCGTGACCGCCGGAGCCACCGTTGCCGGCAGCGGCGTAGGAGTCGTCGTCACCGCACTCGGCGCGGGTGTGGGTGTCAGGGAGTCGTCGGCATTGGCGTACGGCAAGACGCGCTGCACGCTCATACCGCATACGACCAGCAACGCCGCAACAAGTAGCCGAGAAAGCCAGCGGTTCTTACGCGTGCTCCGCAACAGCTTCCTCCCCTGTCCAACGGACATCCCCGAGATCCGTGATTCACGAGCCATGTCTACCTCCTCGTCAACCGAGCGCTACCACACACCAACCTACACGACCCACCCGCGGCCGCCGTGAAGCGTCGCATCGAGCTTCAGGCTTGGGCGGCACCCAGCGTCTGTGCGGCGGGTCCACTTCCCCTTCGACGGGGCTCAGGACAGGCGTTGATCGCTTCGGTGCTGCCATCATGAGACTCGACTCAATTGCGACGGGTTCGCGCTATCAAGTGCCCCAAGAACCTTTTCAACGTCGCGACTCCACACCCCTCACCACCCCACGACCTGTAGCCGGTCGACACCTCGTGGCATTCCTACAGGAAAAAGTGACATCTCGTCAAGTACCAAAAAGCCTCTGTGTTAGAAGCACCGGGGATGTCCGGGGGCATAAGCAGTTAGAGATGTCCGCCTTAACGAGCTACGCCGTCGCCGATGGAGCGACGGATACGGCAAGAGGTGAAGGCGATGACGCGCAAGGAAATAATCGTGCGAGCGATTGCGAAGGAGCTGACGTGGATTCAGGCGGCGGATATCTGCGGGATCACGGCGCGGCACATGCGACGACTCAAGGAGCGCTACGAGCGGTATGGCTACGACGGGTTGGTCGACGGCCGCAGCGGCAAGACGCGCCACCAGCGCATTGCGCTGGCGACCATCGCAGAGCTGTGTCGGTTACGGCGGGAGCAGTATGCGGACTTTTCGGTGCAGCACTTTTGGGAGCAGGCCACCGAGCGACACCAGCTGCAGATTTCGTACACGTGGGCGAAGCTGGCATTGCAGGCAGCAGGGTTGGCGGAGAAGAGTCCCGGCCGGGGGAAGTATCGCCGCCGGCGCGAGCGGCGGCCGCTGCGGGGGATGATGCTCCACCTCGATGGCTCGACGCACGAGTGGCTGGTCGGGGAGCCGATGCAGGACCTCATTGTGCTGCAGGATGACGCGGACAGCCGCATTCACTACGCACGGTTTGTTGCGCAGGAAGGAACGCAGTCGAGCTTTGCGGCCTTGAAACACGTGCGGCAGCGCCAGGGGCGCTTTTGCGAGCTCTACACCGATCGCGGCGCGCACTTCTGTCATACGCCGGTGGCCGGGCACGCGGCGACCACGGACCACGACGGCCAAGTCAGCCGGGCCCTCAAGGCGCTGGGGATCCGGCAGATTCTGGCGTACTCGCCGCAGGCGCGCGGGCGCAGCGAACGGACCTTTCAGACCATTCAGGGCCGCCTGCCGCAAGAGTTACGGGCGGCGGGCATCACCACCTATGCGGCGGCCAACGAGTAGGTGGCGCGCGTCTTTCTCCCGGACTTCAACCGGCGCTTCACGGTGGAGCCCACGCAAGCGGGCAGTGCCTTCGTGCCCTTGATCGGGGTCGATCTAGAGTTACTGCTCTCGGTGCAGCATGAGCGCACGGTGAACAATGACAGCGTGGTGAGTTTCGAGTCGGTGAGTCTGCAACTGCCCCGCCGCACCGATCGGGCGCACTACGTGCGCTGTCCGGTCCTGGTGCACGAATTTCCCGAGGGCACCTTAGGGGTCAGCTATCAGGGCCGCCTGTTGGCGCGCTACACGCGCGCGGGCCAGCTGCTGTCCACCCCGGCCCCGCACCGCGCGGCCGCGCGCAACGGCCACCACCGGGGAACGGCCCGCCTGGGGGACCTGGCGCCGCGCGCCGCCGGCCGCCCCACCCCAGGGGTCTCTCCTACGCTTGGGGGAGCAGCTGTCCACAATGTGGACGGGGACACAGCGCACCGGCGACACCCGACCACGCACGCCACACCGCTCCATCCCGCCGTCCACACTGTGGACACCAGCTGCCGCCAGCGGCACCCCTCTGCAGTACGCGCTTTAAGAACGCTTAATAGAAAACCGAAAAAGAATCGCAGGAAGATCTCCGGCTAACCGAGCGGACATCTATAACTGCTAATGACCCGGACTTGTGTAACTGCTACCAACAGTACCAAAAAGCCTCTGCCTGGCTGGCCCCAAGCCCAAAAGCACAGAGCCAAAGGACCAAAAACCTGCACGATCGGACTGCCACGAAGCGTTTCAAGGCCGATGGCAAGGCCATTTTGACGGCGTGTGCCCATCCCCTGGGGAGATCTGCACCGCGGCTGAGAAGCCTTCACGTGCGTTGCGACGAGCGAGCTGGCGGCGGAGTTTCCGAGGCTGTCCCGAAGGCACCCCACCGTCAAGACACCGCTCGCGCAGCCGATGCGGCTGCGGCATCTGGCCGGCGTGCGACCGCGAGAATCGATACCCCGAATGGCGGCCGCACCCGGCGTGCCGACAGCACGTCGAAGCTGAAAATCGCCGTGAGCAGACGATTCAGCAGCAGCGTGTTCACCACGTTCTCGTTCTTCACACCGATACGCAGGACGCGGATGATCTGCCGCGCCAGCCAAATCGGCATGAAGAGCATGTAGTTGAAGTAGACGACCTCCACGCACTCCAGGCCGGCTCCGGTGATGCGCGCTGCCAGCTGCGGCTTGCGATACCGGCGCTTGTGGTGCGACACGTCGTCCTGCACCCCCCACAACGATTCAAACGCCGGCACCGTGATCACCGCCGTCCCACCGGGCGCCAACACTCTACGCACTTCCGACAGCGCCTGCACGTCTTCATCGACGTGTTCGATGATGTCCGTGGCCAGCACCAGCGCGAAGCGCCCATCTGGGAAAGGCAGGGCGCATATGTCACCGTGCTCCACCTTCCCCAACCCTTTCTCCGCACACCAGCGAATCGCATCGTAACTGCTGTCCAAGCCAACGGTGTTTCTGCAGTCCAGCTCGCGCAGCAGCCGCAGGTTCGTGCCGGTGCTCGTACCGAGGTCGAGAATCGGCGCGTCCGGAGGGATCCGCAACTCACGGATGATTTGTGACAGGAGTTTGCGCCGCGAAACAAACCACCAGTGATGTGCTTCGACCTCGGCCTCGATCCGATACGTCAGCTCATCCATTGGTGCACCGCGCTCGCGGCTGATCCCCCTCCTTCGGGGACTGTCGATTTTCTCGATGAGCATGGTGACCTCCTGCGTGCCGATCAGGTATAAGGGTCGTGTTGGGTGGAGGGGCATGATGCGGCGGATCAAACGGCCCACGAAACGAGTGGCCAACACCGGACAGCGTGGGTTTGAGTTTTGTCAGGCGCCGGCACCACCGGCGGCCGAGCGCCAGCCGATCAGTGATGATCGGTTCCTGGACGATGACCCGTACCATATCCTGATCGGCGACCGGCGCCTCGATCAGGTGTTGCAGGACAATGGGATGCGGTGGGTGGGAGAGCTGCGTAAGCTCCTGGCGAGCCTGGACTACTCGCTGTTGACGGCGAAATACTCGACCCGTGGGCGCCGGGCGTTGCATCCGCGCACGGTGTTGGGGCTGATCGTGTACGGGTTGTTCGTGAAGCAGCTGGCCCTGCGGGAGTTGGAACAGTTGAGCGTGGCCAACATTGGCGCGTGGTGGGTCTGTGGCGGGCGACGCCTCGATCACAGCACCATCGGGAAATTTGTGCAGCTGCACGAAGAGGTGTTGGGCCAGGAGTTTGTCACCGCCCTGGCGGCGTGGGTGGTGCAGCGGCTGCGGCTGCGCCCCGGGATGGCGAGCATCGACGGGACGGTAGTGGAATCGGCGGCCAGTCGGTGGAAACTGGTGCAGGCCGAGGCCGCAGCGCTGGTGGCGGCCGAGGCCCGCCAGGCCGCGGAGGCGGCTCCCGACAATCCGGCCGCGCAACAGAGCGCCGAGGCCGCGACGGAGGTGGCCCGCGTCGCCGAGCAGCGTTGCGCCACACGTGTGCAGCAGGGCAAGCCGACCGACACCGTGGTGGTGGCCTGCAGTGATCCCGACGCCGTGGTGCAACCGCGCAAGGACAAGGTGAAGCGGCCAGCCTACAAAGCCAGCACGCTGATGCACGAAGCGGGGGTGATCATCGGCCAGTATGTGGATCCGTCGAGTGAGCCGGCGGCCGTCGCGCCGTTGCTGGAGCAGCACCAAGAAGTCTTCGGGCAGCTGCCGCCCACGTTGCTCATGGATGCAGGATACCACCACGGGCCGCTGTTGGGGGACTTGGCCGAGCAGGGGATCGATGTGTTGTGCCCCTCGGGCAAAGCGATGGGCGACGACGACTGGGAGAAGAAAGGGGCGAAGGGACTCTTTGCCAAGCACCAGTTTCGCTACGACGATCAACGCGATGCCTACGTGTGCCCAGCCGGTGAGGTGCTGAGCTATACCGACCAGGGCAAGGACGGGCGGGGCTGTCGCTATCGGCGCTATCGTACCGCAGCCTGCGCCCGTTGCCCCATGCGCGCACAGTGCACCACCGGCAAGCATGGGCGCAGCATCAAGCGCTACGCTGGCGACGAGTACAAGGAAGCGATGGCCCTGGTGTTGATGCAGCCCCGGGCGCGTGAGGTCTACAAGCAGCGCATGCCCATTGCGGAGACGGTCCACGCAGAGCTGCGCGAGCGGTTCGGACTGCGACGTTTCCACCGTCGTGGGCTCAGCGCCGTGCGAGCCGAGTTTGGCCTGTACTGCATTGCCTTCAATCTGAAGAAAGCACTGCGGGAGGCTGCGGTGCTTATCGTCTTTGTCGTCTCTGGCCAGTACGGAGAGGGTAGTGGGGCCGCAGCCGAACTCTGCGTCCTTTCGATCCGCATCGTCTCGCTCAGGCAAACAGAATGACATCGAGTCAAACACGGGCTTCACTCATCTCGGTTTATCGACAGTCCCTTCGAAAGGAGGGGGATCGAATATGTCGCCGCGCTTGTGAACAGAAACACCAAGTCAGTATTCCCGATGACCGCTCACAGGTTCCTAGTTTCTCCCACCAAGTAGGATAGCTTGCCCTGGGACTCGTAGTAGGTGCGCGTGTTCAACTCGGCGAGCAGCCCCATCAGGATGCACATGATGCCGGTGATCGCCGTCATCACGCAGAGCAACGGCAGGGGCGTTTGGATCAAGTACGCGGTCCCGGCAAGCCGCCAATAGACGGCGATCAGGCCGGAGAGGAAGCTGATCGACAGACTGATCAGCCCGAAGCCGCCGAAGATGTGCATCGGCTTCATGGCGTAATTGTGCAGGAACTTCACTACGATGAGGTCGAGCACGACTTTGAGCACGCGCTCCAGTCCGTACTTCGACTCCCCATGAAGGCGCGGGTGATGCGTCACCGGGATCTCGGTGACGCGTGCGCCCTGCCAGCTCGCGAAGATCGGAATGAAACGGTGCATCTCGCCGTACAACCGCACCCCCTTGATGACGTCCCGGCGATACGCCTTGAGCGAACACCCGTAGTCGTGGAGATAGACCCCGGAGATCACCGAGATCAAGCGGTTGGCCAAACGGCTCGGCAGGTTGCGCCGGAGCGCCGCATCTTGCCGCGCCTTGCGCCATCCCGAGCAGACATCGTACCCTTCGTCGAGCTTGGCGAGCAGCTGCGGGATGTCTTGCGGATCATTTTGCAGATCCGCGTCCATGGGGATGATGATTCCCCCCTGAGCGAAATCGAGGCCGGCGAGCATCGCGGCGGTCTGTCCGAAGTTGCGCCGGAAATGCACCACCTTCACGGCCGGGTTGCCGGCCGCAAACTGATCGAGCACCTCGCGGCTGCCGTCGGTGCTGCCGTCGTCGACGAAGATGATCTCCCACGGTCGCTGCAACTGGCGCAGCACATCGGTGACGCGCTCGTAGAGGGGCGCCAGGTTTTGCTTCTCGTTGTAGACCGGAATGGTCACCGAGATCAGGTCGGGCTGCGTCACCGTGGCCGCCTCCTGGCTGCGTGGTTGGAGCATGTTAGCGGACCGCCGCCTGCCGTTGCGCCGGGGCATCGCAGGCACCGTAGCCCCGCAAGTCGCGCAGCGTCTGGTGCCAGCCCACCAGCGCCATCAGCCCCCACAATAATACACGGTGATTTGCAATACCCTTACTGTGCTCGTCCATCATGCGGCCAATGAGCGGCGCGTTCAGCCCGAGCGCGGTGAGCGCCTCGCGCGTCAGCAGGCTGCGCATGTACTCCTGCAGCTCCCGCTGCAGCCAGCGCCCGATCGGCATCCCAAAGCCCTTCTTCCTGCGGTGGATGATCGCGTCCGGCAGCACGTTGGCCAGTGCCTTCTTGAGAATGTACTTTGAGACCGCACCGCGGAACTTCAGCGTGAATGGCAGCCCGGTGACGTAATCGACGACCTCGTTGTCCAAAAACGGCGCCCGCACCTCGAGGCTGGTCTTCATGCTCATGCGGTCCACCTTGGCGAGAATCATTTGCAAATAGGTTTTCGAATAAATGGCGAGCAGGCGGTCGCCGGGTTCGCTGCACGGGATCTCCCGCAACAGCTGAAAGACCTCATCGTAGAGGATCTCCGGCGCGCTGGCGCCGGCCGGAAAGATCTGCGGCAGCTCGCGCGGCTCGACCAGGCCGAGCCAGATCGAATGCCACGTCGCCGGCGGATACTCCAACGCCCTGAGGAACTGACGGATCTGGAAATCGAGGCTGATGTTCCGCTGCGAGACGGGCAGGAGGTCAGCCAAGGCGCGCAGCGCGTGCAGGCCCGAGCGCGGTACCCAGCTGGCAACGTACTCAGCCGGCCGGTGCGCTCGGAATGTGTCGTAGCCGGCAAACAGCTCGTCGCCGCCGTCTCCACCCAACGCGACGGTCACGTACTCGCGCGCGAAGCTCGACAGCAGCGCGGTCGGTACCGCGGAGCCGTCGGCGATCGGCTCATCGAGGTGGTTGATGACCTCCGGTACGAAGTCCGTGAGCATGGACCCGCTGATGACCTTCTCATGATGCGTGGTGCCGAGGAATTGCGCCGCCTGCCGCGCGTAGGTAGACTCATCGAAACTCGGATCATCGAAGCCGATGGAGAACGTGGCAACGCGCTCGGGCGGCAGCAGCCGGCACGCCATTGCGGCCACCGTGCTGGAATCGATGCCGCCACTCAGGAATATGCCGAGCGGCACCTCGCTCATGAGGCGGCGCTCCGTGGCGTCTTGGAGGAGCTCGAGCAAGTGCCGTCCGACCGCCTCTTCGTTCAGCTGGCCGTTGCCGTTCAGGTCTTCCGGGCGCGGTCGTAGACGAAAATCGAAATTCCAGTAACAAAACTCGGTGGCCTCCAAGGTCTCGGAGGAAACGACCATGCCGTGTCCGCCGGGCAACTTGTAGACGTTCCGGACGATCGAGGTCGGCGCCGGGATGAGGCCATATGCCAGATACTTCGCGAGGCCGGTCGGGCTCACCGTGTGGTCGACGAACGGCATGGCGAGCAACGGTTTCAGCTCCGAGGCAAACGCGAAGCGGTGCCCGTCGTTGTAATAATAGAAAGGTTTCTTGGCGTGCCGATCCCGGCCGCAGAACAGCTCGCGCCGCCGACGGTCGTAGATGACGAAGGCGAACATCCCGGACAGGCGCCGGAGGACGTCCCGCCCCCAGTGCTTGTAGCCGTGCAGGATCACTTCGGTGTCGCTCTTCGTCTGAAAGTCGTAGCCGGCTTCTAGCAGCTCGTCCCGGAGAACGCGGTAATTGTAGATCTCGCCGTTGAACACGATGCCGCGGGTGCGCTCTCGGTCCCACATCGGTTGATGGCCGGCGGCGACATCAATGATGGCAAGTCGGGCGAAGCCGAGTTGCACGTTGTCGACGGCGACATAGCCGCGCTCATCCGGGCCGCGATGATGCAACAGCCCAACCAGCGGGTTTATGTCGAGGTCACCGAGATCGCCGGCTGCGCCGATGATTCCACACACGCAAGTGCTCCCAGATGCAACCGGCGGGACACTACCATTTGGGTTTGCGTATTGCCACCGCGAACTAAACTGCCGTTGAGCGCGGCGGCGCGCCCGTTCTCAGCCTTGCGCGCCGAGCCGCGCGGCCAGCTGTTCGAGAAAGCGCTCAAACGCATCGAGGTCGGATTGCAGGGCCGGTAGCGCGCGCTGCCAGCGATCAGCTAGCCGTTTCAACCGAGCCGCTTCCAACTCGGCCGCATACGCATGGCGCAGGAAGTGACGAAAGCGCCGGAGTTGGTCGGCCGCAGCAACGACTTCGGACCGCAGGATTGGCGGTCGCACGGCCGGAATCTCCAGTTGCGCGTTGCGCAACAGCGTGCGGTGCCAGTCAGCCGCGGTCGGAACCCCTCCCTCGAGGGAGCGGGCAATGCGGTCGAGAATCGATTCCAAAACCGTGTACGTGCGGTCGAGTGCCAGCGCGAGTGCTGCCAGCCGGTCGGAGGACGCAACCAATTCGGCTGCATCGGATGCCGCCCGCCTCATTTCCTCCGAACGGATCGTGAGTATCTGGCGGTCTGCGCGGATTTCGGCGAGGAGGCGGCGCGCGCGCGCCGCACCGGTCTCAGCTTCGGTCATGCAGCAGCAAACCCAGCGCTCGGACTCGTTCGACGAGCACGGGAGACGATTCCTCCGTCCGAACGAGATCGACGGGGAGGCCAATTCGTTCTTCGAGAAAAGCACCGGCGGCGTCCCACAAGTCGCCGGTCAGTCCTTCGACGAGCAAGTCGACATCCGACTCTTCGTGCAGGCCTCCCCACGCGAGGGAGCCGAACAACCAAACGCGGCGCACTTCGAACCGCGCCACGAGCTCGCGTGTCGCTTCCGTGACGCGCTCGCGAATCGCGCCGGCTTGGCGTTCGCGCTGCTCGAATTCACGTCGGATGCGCCCGATCAGGCCGGCCGCGTAACCTTCGATAGGTACCGCTTGGTCCGATGATCCTGCCATGGCCCCCGTATACGCCCCGGCGGATACGGCGACAAGTCGCACGCGACCAGTGAAGCAAAGCCAGCTGTCGCGGGGAACTCAAGCCCGGCTGCGTGAAGGCAAACCCGGCGAAGAGAGTGTCGCTAGACTCAGCGGTCGGGCTTCGAGACGGCCCCTGGAAAGATGGGGCCTCCTCAGCCCGAGCGGTGTTGTTATTGAATCCAAAGAAGGAACTCTTCCGCTCGCCCTGAGCGGCCTTCTTCTGGCCGCGTCTCGGGGGCCGATAGGGCGCCACCCCATGAAGCCTTCAATGAGCGCCCCGGACTCTTCGGCCATACCCTATGAAGCCTTCACAAACCGTTCCGCGCCTCCCGGGGGCCCAAAAAAGCCTCACATGAAAACCCTCCACTCGCGCTTCTTGACGGACTTCACGTTCCCCTACGTCGTACGCGCACCCGCTTTACGTGCACGAGCCAGGTGAGGCGCGGACGCCTCACCTGGCTTGAACTGGACCGCTCAGAGGTCGCCGCGAACAGACCGCTGCGTTGCCTTGCAACCTCCCGATCGAGTCCTACGGATTGCGCGAGTTCAGATCGACACAGGATGACTGATTTGTCAGATAATGGATGACAGCCTGGCAACTGGCAAACTCGTCGCTTGCTGTGATACTCGGATTCGCACCGAACACACCGAACAATTCTGCGTTAGGGCCAACGGTTCCCTCAGTGATGCCCCCACCCCAGCTTATACACGGGCTGGAGCAATCGTTGCATAGAGAGTCACCCTGGTTACTATCAAACACATAGGTCGCGCACCATTGTGGTGGCGATCCTACTGAGTCATTAATGTCAGGGCAGGATATGCTACTACATGCTGCATTATTATAGCTACCGTCATCCGCTTCCGTACCGGTTTCCAACACAATACCATAAGCCCCAGAAGCAGGTGACCCGCAGCTCAATCCTGCATTTTCACCAGCAACACCTCGCAGTATAGACGAGCTTGGATTACTCAACTCTTGCTCACAATATTGAACACCAACAGTATTAGACGGCGACTTAGTGTCAAACGCGGACCAACTCCCAAGCTTACCGACCACTGTGGATAACGTGTCGGAGCCGAAGTCGGGGATGGCGCATGGGCAGGTCGTGCAGATCCCGCCGATGCAAGGCAAGGTGGTACCGTTGCAAGACGCACCGGGCCGGTACGCTCCGGTGCATGCACCAGTGGCGGGGTCGCATGCATTGCATTCATTAGCGCACGTCACCGGGGTGCCCACGCAGTTGCCGTTACCGTCGCACGTGTCATTCTGAGTGCACTTGTTACCGTCGTCACAGGAGGTGGTGTTGGACGCCGGGGGATTGGAGCACTGCCCGGAGGCTGGATTACAGGTTCCGGCGACGTGACACTGATCGCTGGCCGTACACACCATTGGGGAGCCCGCGCACTTGCCGTTGCCGTCGCACGTGTCATTCTGAGTGCACTTGTTACCGTCGTCACAGGAGGTGGTGTTAGACGCCGGTGGGTTGGAGCACTGCCCGGAGGCCGGATCACAGGTTCCGGCGACGTGACACTGATCGGACGCTGCGCAGACGATGGGTGTACAAACTGAGGGTTGGCCGGTGCAGGTGTAGCACGGCTCCACCTGCATAGTCGCGCTGCACCCGTCACCGCTGACTGTGTTGCCGTCGTCGCACTTCTCCCCACACTCTATTATCCCGTCGCCGGGCACAGGCACGGGAGCGCACTGGCCGGTGTCGCCCCTGTCATATTCGAGGTTGCAATTAGTGTCGGCGGCCTGGAGGCACTCTGTGTTGTTGGGGCACCAGGTGTCCGTCGCTTGGCTATTATTGGTCACGCATTCGCTAGCTCTTAAGATGCCTTTGCATGAGACGGCTCCACTAGACTTCTCTTTTTGGATACATGGAGCCGTTTGCGGGCCGCCGCGTGGGTTATGGCCGACCGAGGATTTGACGTAGATTGCCCGGACGGTCTGGAAACACCACTGGCGCAGACCTCCAGTGATGATGGTATTCTGGATGACGTGGGTAGCGCATCTGATGTATGCGGCGTGCGACTGGTATGGGGTTGTGCCGTCGAAGTATGAGGCCGGGCACGCCGTCGTATCGATGACCTGGCGGACCGCCTGGATCTGCGTGAAATCGACGGCCACGGCACGGTCGGTGCCAATCAGGCAAGCCAACGGGTTCGGCGTGCTACCCGCGATGCTAGGGGAAGGGATCAACACACCTACAATTGCAACAGCAACGGTCACAAACACCGCAGCCATCGTACGAGAAAAGTGCTGCATACGAACCTCCTTAGTTCACGCGCCGCAGCGCGCTTGTGGTGAAGGCTTGCTCGTTTGCTCTAAGCAAAGCCGTCGTGCTCGACGAGCAGGCCGCGAGACGTTCGGAGGTGGCTTTTCTCGTTGCCCCCCCTTCCTTAATTGAATTGACTTGAATTGACCCGTGACACAGCAGAGAACGTGCCAGCGTATGCACCGCTTGCACGCACGGCGTCCGCGACCGCTAGCCGCCACCCACTTTGTAAATCTCACAAAAGGCCGTGTAACTTCTTCATGGTGTTCGTGGATCTTGGTTTTCGACCTTTGCGAGGCTGTCACAGCCCCGAGCACCAACCAGAGCCTCTCGATCGCTGACAGGTTTGGTCGAAGGGGGCGACTACCATGCGCGGTGAAACTTCCCTGAGCGCCTCTTCCGGTGACAGGTCAGGTAGATCGGCTCATGCTCATCAGGCGGTCGTGACCCAACAGCTGCTTGTGCACGGTGAGCCTAATGCCCTCAATGGGGCCAGGGAAAATTATTCCAATCCGAATCAACCTCCTGGTTGATAGTCGATGGTTTACAGCCGAGAGTTGGCTTTCCGTGACTCCGGCAACGGCATCGGTAAAGTTCACTACCATGAAAGGTGGCAGCCCAATGCCCCGCGCTGGTTTGGCCGCAACCCTCAACTATCGACTATTGACTGTCGACTGAAAGATTTTCGGATTGCGGTCATTCGCGGGTCAACGCCGGGCGCGACGACCGCGGCTTGAAGTTGAAGGCAGGGCAAGTGCTGGTTGAAGCGGCTCTGGTGGGCGGCACTCGCCTCAGAAAGACCACGTCACCGGTTGGTCCGCGTCGGGCCGGTAGGCGCAGAAGCAGCCGGTCGTAACGGTGGCGGCGAGGTAGCGGCCCAGCCCCGGGTTGCCGGCGCGGACTTTGACAATCACTGACTTGATTCCTTTGGTCACGGTCTGACGTGCCCGTTCGGCCGGCGACGGGCCGGGGCGGTCTTTTCCATTCAGGCCGACGGCGGCGGCCAGCTGCTCGCTGATGAAATCGATCTCCTCGCGTGCGTGCGCGGCGCGGCCCAGGTCGTTATGCGCCTCGGCTTCGTGCAGCTTGTCCCGCAACTCGTCCAGCCGCTGCTTGTACGCGGCTTTGGCCTGCGCGTCCAGGAGCGGGCCGGTGTCCAGGCTCGGCCTCCCACAGCGTGTCGGGAAACCGGTCGCAATCAGGTCGAGCGCGAGGAATTCCTGCCCCGCGTGGCGCAGGAGCTGTACGAGGTACTGGAGCCCCCTGCTATCCTTGAGCCGCAACTCCGTGCCGTCGTGGGCGATCGTCCAGTAATCGCCCTCGTGGCGAAAGCTGCGCGCCTGTGCGCCGTTGTTTTCACCTTGATCCATTCGACCGGGATCAGAGCAGGCCTCCCCTTTACGTCCGACCTCGAAGAAGTGGTGGGCGATCTCGACCACGTGCTCGTCCGCATCGGCTCGCGCCTCGATCGCCTCGCCGATCTCAAGGTGGAGCTGCACGCGGCGGGGCGCGCTCAATTCCTCGTAGAGAGTCTCACGCATGAGGGCGTGGGAGAAGCGGTAGCATTCGACCGCGTCCGGCACTTCGACCAGCACCCGAGCGGCGAGCGCTTCTGCCAGGGCAGCCTATAGGGGCGCGCCATTATGCGCCGCGATAACGTGTTCCAACGCGTCGAGACGAAACTCGCGCCCGATCACGGCGGCAACGCTCAGCACCTGAGTGCAGTGGGCCGATAATGGCGCCAGGCGCCGCTTCAGCGCCGCTTTGACGCTCGTCGGGATGGCAATAGCAACCGCGGATTGCGGATTGGCGATTGCCGATCGATCGTGCTCGGCCAGCAGGACACGCACGCACTCGGCTACGAACAGGGGATTCCCTTCCGTCTGCTGGTGCAACGCCGCGACCAACGCGGGCGATGGCTTGACGCCCACGGTAGTTTCAATGCACCGGGCGACCTCCGGTTCACTGAAGCCGCTGAGCACGACATGCGCAGCGCCGGGTGCCCGTAAGATCTGCACGAACGTCTCCGACAGCGGATGGTCGTGCCCGAGCTCGAGGTGACAACAAGTCCCAACCAGCAGCAACGGTATGCGGCACGTCTCGCGCGCCACAAACTGCAACAGGAGCAACGCGGACCGGTCCGCGCCGTCGAGATCGTCAAGAATCAACACGACCGGCGTTCGACGCGCCAGGTTCTCCAAGAAGCGTGTGATGCTGTCGAACAAGCGGAAGCGCGCCTGCGGCGAGTCGAATCCGCCAGCCGCCGGTAGATCGGGGAGCAAACGGCGCACCTCGGGCACAAGCTCGGCGACATAGGCACCGTCCGAGCCGAGCGCGCTGCGCAGCGCATCGCGGTCGAGGCGGTTGATGGCGGCGCGCAGGATTTGCACCCAAGGCCAGAAGGCGGGCACGCCTTGGTCTCCAGCGCAGCAGCCCCAGAAGACCTGTGCCCCGCGCGCCTGCGCGTATACCGCCAGCGCTTCCGCGATCCGCGTTTTGCCGATCCCGGGCTCGCCGGTCAGCAGACGTAGTTGTCCACAGCCGGAACAGGCCTGCGTGAAGGCGGCCTGCAGCGCATGCAATTCGAACTCACGCCCGACGAAACTGTGGGCTGTCCACTGGTCCGTTGGAGTACACCGTGCCCCGCTATTCGCCTTGTAGACCATCAGTAACATACTTTGGCCTTGCCGCCAAGCCCACCCGATACAGCTCACCCGATTAAAGCTGTCGCTGACTTTCGCGTGGCTTCGGCGCCACCCAAATTGACATAGCCCTACCAAGCGGTTACGGTGCCGGCGCTGTAGATAACTCAGACCGGAGATGGAACCGTGAGCATTTTAGTGAATAAAGAGACTAGAGTAGTGACCCAGGGCATTACCGGCGCGACCGGGCAGTTCCACACGCGCGCCTGCCGCGATTACGGGACGCAGATGGTGGCCGGTGTAACCCCCGGCAAGGGTGGGAGCGATTTTGAGGGCATCCCCATCTTCGATACCGTCCAGCAAGCCAAGGCGGCGACCGGAGCGAACGTGTCGGTCATCTACGTGCCCCCGGCGTTCGCCGCCGACGCCATCATGGAGGCCGCGGATGCGCAGCTGGAACTGGTGGTGTGCATTACGGAAGGCATTCCCGTGCTCGATATGGTCCGCGTGAAGCGTTACCTCGAAGGCCGCGCCACACGGCTGGTCGGGCCGAACTGCCCCGGCGTCATTACGCCGGGTGAATGCAAGATCGGCATCATGCCGGGATACATTCACAAGCAGGGAACGATCGGCGTGGTATCTCGCAGCGGCACGCTGACGTATGAAGCCGTGCACCAGCTGACCAGCTTGGGGCTCGGGCAGTCGACCTGCCTGGGCATCGGCGGTGATCCGATCATCGGCACCGGGTTCATCGACGCGCTGCAGCTGTTCCAGGCCGATCCGGGGACGGAGGCCGTCATCCTGATTGGCGAGATCGGTGGGGCGGCGGAGGAGCAGGCCGCGGAGTTCGTGCGCACGCGCATGACCAAGCCGGTGGTGGCTTTTGTGGCTGGCCAAACGGCGCCTCCCGGCAAACGGATGGGGCATGCGGGGGCGATTATCGCGGGCGGGCGTGGCACCGCGGCTGACAAGATCAAGGCCTTTCACGCGGCCGGCATCCGTGTCGCGAAGAGCCCGGCGGAGCTCGGCAGCACCATGGCGGCAGCACTGAAATAGTCTCTGGTTTTTTGTTGCGGGTTTCTGGTTGCTGACCAGAAACCACAAACCAGAGACCAGAAACCAGAGACCGATACGACGGGGGTAATTCGGTTTGAGATGATCGAACGGACGCTGTCGATTGTGAAACCCGACGCGATGGGCAAGCACGTGATCGGGGAAATTCTGCGCCGATTCGAGGCGGCCGGCCTGCGCATCGTCGCGGCCAAGCTCATCCACATCACCCGCGACGAGGCCGCGCGTTTCTACATCGTGCACAAGGACAAGCCGTTCTACCGCAGCTTGACCGAGTTCATGTCCTCCGGGCCGATCTTCGTGTCCGTGCTCGAAGGCGAGAACGCCATCGCCAAGAACCGTGATCTGATGGGCGCGACGGATTCGAAAAAGGCCGCGCCCGGTACGATCCGCCACGACTTCGGGACCGATGTGGAGAAGAATGCTACACATGGGTCCGATGCTCCCGACACCGCACGCTGGGAAATCAACTTCTTCTTCAATCAGCTCGATATCCCCGGGGACTAAATCGCGAACGTCAGCGCGCGCCGCGCTGACGCCACCAGCCGTTTCCGCTTGGCTGCGAGCACGCGGCTATCCGGCGTACCGGACAGCACAGATCCTGGCGTGGGCGTATCGGCGCGGGGTCGCAACTTTCGGCGAAATGAGCAACCTGCCACTGGCGCTCCGCGAGGCGCTCGCGGCGCATTTCACCTTGCCCACACTGCAGCCGGTGCTCGTTGCCCACGCCGAAGACGACACCCGCAAGCTGCTCTTCGAACTCGACGGGCGCGCCGCCGTCGAGGCGGTGCTCATCCCGGATCCGCCGCGGTTGACGCTGTGCATCTCATCACAGGCTGGGTGCGGCATGGGATGCGAATTCTGCGCCACCGCACGCCTGGGGTTACTGCGGAATCTGTCGGCAGCGGAAATCGTCGGCCAGGTCCTGTCGGCGCGCGCCCTGCTGCGCGCCGACGAGCGGATCAGCAACATTGTGTTCATGGGCATGGGCGAGCCGTTGGCCAACTATGCCGCCGTTGTGGAGGCCATCGAGATGCTCACCGCGGAGTGGGGAGTCGCGATCTCCGCCCGTCGCATTACCGTCTCGACCGTCGGCCTCGTGCCGCAGATGCAGCGGCTGGTACGCGACACGCATGTCAATCTCGCCGTGTCGCTGGCGGCGACGACCGACGCGCAGCGTGCACGCCTCATGCCCATCAACCGGCGCTACACGCTCGAAGCGCTGCTGGCCATGTGTCGGGCGCTACCGATCCCGCAGCGGCGGCGCATCACCTTCGAGTACGTCATGCTGGCGGGCATCAATGACGCCGACGACGACGCAGCCCGCCTGGTGCGGCTGCTGCACGGCATCCGCGCCAAGGTGAATCTGATCCCGTTCAACCCGTTTCCGGGAGCGGCGTTTGCCGCGTCGTCACCGGAAGTAATTCAGCATTTTCAGGAGCGTCTCCTTGCCCACGGCGTGCATGCTACCATCCGTCAGAGTCGCGGCCGTGACATCCAGGCGGCCTGCGGGCAGCTGGCGCTGGCGCACAGGCCCGCTCACCGATAACGCTCCCGCACCCACGCCATCGCTTGCTCGCGCGTCGTCAACGTGCCTTCGAGCTGGGCGTCGGTGACCGCCTCGAGGATCTGACTGAACAACGGTCCGGGAACGAATTCCATGTCGAGCAAATCGCGCCCGCGCACCAGCGGGGCGGGCTTGATGGCTGCGGCGCCGAGTTCCTGCAGCTTCTGCCGGCAGAAATTATACGCGGTCAAGTCCTTGTTCGAAGCCATCGCGTCCAGGCGCGCCAGCTCCAGCAGCTCCTCGATGCCGTCCATTGCCAGGAAACGCTTCAACGTGCTCTGCCGCATCTCGGCAGCCTGCAACGGGCGCAGGTGGGTGCGCACCAGGGAGGCGACGCGTTCCCAGGTCTCGCGGCTGCGCCGCAATCGCTGGCAGATGGCTGTGGCCATTTCGGCGCCCAGCTCGGTATGCCCATAGAACGTCATCCGTTCATCTTCCCGGCGGGCGCAGGGCGGCTTGGCAATATCGTGCAGCAAGGCACCCAGCGCCAGCGTTTCCGACGCATGAGTGAGCTGCGCCAACAGGCCGAGCGTGTGCACAAACACATCACCTTCCGGATGGTAATCGGGCGATTGCTCCACGTCTTTCAGGGCCGCGACTTCGGGCAGGATCGGTACCAGCAGCCCGGTTGCGTCCAGCAGCTCGAAGCCGCGCCGGGCGCTGGCGGACTCACTATCTGTGAGGATACGGACCACTTCGTCGCCGATGCGTTCCCACGCCATGTCCGTGATCGAGCCGGCGGCACGTTGAATGGCGGCAACCGTTCGCGGCTCGATTTGGAAATCCAGGCGCGCCGAGAAACGCACCGCCCGCAGCATGCGCAGCCGATCCTCACGCAGGCGCTCGGCCGGATCACCGATGGCACGAATGATCCCCGCACGCAGGTCGGCCTGGCCGCCGACGTAGTCGATCACCGTGTCGGTGAGCGGGTCGAGGAACATGCCGTTGATCGTGAAGTCGCGCCGCCGGGCGTCCTCTTCGGGCGAGCTGAACCGCACGCTGCTCGGATGGCGCCCATCGAGGTACGGCGCGTCGGCTCGGAACGTGGCCACCTCGACCGGCACGTCGTCGAGGACTACCAGTACCACGCCGAACTGGATGCCCACTGGAATGGTCTTCGAAAACAACTGCTGCACCACGTTTGCCGGGGCGTCGGTCGCAACGTCGAAATCTTCCGGCTCACGCCCGAGCAGCCGGTCGCGCACGCAACCGCCTGCCAGGTACGCCGTGTATCCGGCCCCGCGGAGGCGCGCAGCAATGGCGCGAGCAACGGACTCCTTCTGGGTCATCCACGGCAATCGTTTCAGGGCTCGATGCCGAGGTCAAGGCGCCGCAAGGGCAGGGCCACGGAGGGTTTACACCAAGCCCGTCCCTCGATACACGGCCCAAAAAGACGGGCCGTTACTCGGGGCAACCGGCATTAAACCGTCCGAGCCGCCTTCTTCTGGCGGCGTATCGAGGCTCCGTCACGGGACTTTGCCGTCGCCCTGGCGGGCAACGGCGACGCACTTAACTTTGTGGGCCCTCCCGTCATCCCATGGGGTCGGAGGAGCTGATTGCAAGCGGTGCGAGATACCGGTAAGGCGGAACCCATGCTGCGGGAGAGGGACGAATGAGTCGCTGGCGCTATGCTGTCGCGCTCGCCGTCTCGCTTACGGTGACGTGGTTTGCCTATCGCCTGGCCCAGAACCTGTCGAGAACGCCGCCACACCGGTCCGAAGACGAAATTGCCGCTTTGGATGCAGAGTCGGCATTCGCCGTGAATGACGTGCTGCAGGCGCTCGTGCCGGCGCATGAGTACCTGCCACCGGTATCGGCGGACGACGAACGCCAGCTCGCGGCGCTGTCGCTCGCGGCGCTGTCGCTCGCGGCAATGCCGCTGGACGATTTGGCAGACCTCAAGGACGAATCAGCTGTGCCGCGCGCGGCGGATCTGGATGACGCGGAGCTCGATGACCTTGACGGCCTCGTTGGAGACGCAACCTCAGCGGAGGAGAGATGACACTACGAGTGATATTCGTCTGGCTACTGGTGCTTGCTGTCCCGTGGCCCACGTCGGCCCAGCCTACGGAGGGACCCTGGCGCGACCGGGCGCGGACGTTCCTGGTGGTGCGCATTGCCGAGGCACTGAACCTCAACGATCAAGAGGCCCTGAAGGTCAGCAGCGTCATTCGCCAAGCTGACGGGCATCGCGAGGAGTTGATCAAGCAGCGCCAGACGCTGGAGGACAAGCTGCGTGCCGCGCTCGACAAGCAGCCGCCGGATTCCGCCGCGCTTGCAAGACTGATCAGCGAGGGCAACGACATCGATCAAAAGCTGGCGCTGGTGTGGGAGGATAGCTTTCGCGACTTTCAGAAGGTCCTCACGGTGGAGCAGCAAGCCAGGCTAATGCTCTTCCGCCGCGAGTTGCAGAGTGAAATCCGGCGAGCCGTCCAAGGGCGCCGTGGCCAAAAGGCGCGCCGTGGATGATGCGCCCGCAGTGGAACGGGTGAGCAGCCCAGCCCCGACGAATAACCCGATGCGTCGTTCCGTACCGGATTGGCGACCCCGTGTAATTCTTACTGCAGCCTTTGCACGACTGACCGTAAATTCGCCAGACCCGAACCGCGGGAGTCACCTCAAGTGAGGCCGGTGCCAGTTGGCACGGTGACTGCTACGCCCAACAGCAGACCGCATTCGGTGTACGCTCGTATACCGTAAGCCCCCCAGCTAATGTCGGTCTACCCGCCCGGAACGTCAGCCCCCCGACGTTCCGGGCTTTTATTTTCCGGGTTCAATGCTTGGAGGTGGCGGCCACACGATACCGGCGTGCGGCCAGGCGGCTGGATCAAACAGCCCAGATGAAGATGCGGAGTCCCCAGCCCACCGCATCGTGAACGTCGTCTGCGTGCGCAGCTTGAATGTTTCCATTGAGATTTTGCCGGGCATCCACGTGTGTCCGACGAGAACGAACGCCTCGTCGCGCCGCATCTTTACCGAATTGCTGAGCGTTTCGCGGTAGTACAGCGTCTTCAGCGGCACCTTCCTTTCCCGCTCGAAGGTGATCACAACGAGACTGTACTGCGAATCCTGTGGGGAGAGCATCACGGTCAGCAGCGCGTCCGATTCGTCGGAAATGCGCCAGTCTTTGAAACGTGACAGGCGGAACGGCTCGAAATCCTCCCGCGTGAAATCGCTTTGGGCGAATGTCGCGGAAGCGGGGAACCGCCCGGCGGTCGCCGCGCCCGCCTCTTGGAAATAACTGTCATTCCCGAGTAACAGCGCTTTGATGCCTTCCTGGCGCAACGCCAGGAAAACGTCCGCTGGCGGCCGGACGATCATCGCAATCTGATCACGGCGCGTCGCCTCTGGCGTCTGCACTTCAAACTCACCGTCGCCGCGCAATGCCACAGTCACGTGCGCCGCTGCTTCGACGCCGCGCAAAAACTGCGTCAGGCTGTCGAGGTCAGCGTAGGCGTCCCGGCAGGTCAGCAGCGCCATTCCTATGACAACTAGGGCGTTGACACGTCTCATGATCGCACCAGCGAACGAAAGCGGACCCATAGACACTGGACGCAGCCGTCAGAGCTTCAGCACGGCTGCCAGCTGTTGGGGCTGGAAGCGAATGCCGACGTAGAACGAACCGAACACACCGTAGATGGCACTGGCCGGGTCGTAGCGCAACTCGTAGACGATGTCGCGAATCGCTTTCAGGTCCCGCGAAAAAAGCGTCACGCCCCACTCCCAATCGTCGATCCCGGTACAGGTGGTGATGAGTTGGGTCACACGATCCGCGAACCGCCGGCCCGCTTCGCCGTGGGCGATCATGTACCGCTTGCGCTCCTCGAAGTCTAACCGGTACCAGTTGTCCTGATCACGCCGCGCCTTGGCCATCGGATAGAAGCAGACGATCGGATAGTTATCCGGCAGCTGCGGGTGCATCCGTGATTCGGCGTACATCTGTGTGCGTTTACGCAACGCGGCAAAGCGTGCCGCAAACTCGGGCGCCGCGGGATCGAGCTTTTGCTCGCTGATGAGCAGTTTCGCCCAATCCACCTCGCCGGTGATGTACTCGCTTGCTTCGGTCAGCGATAAGAAGGAGTAGGTTGGTGTCAGACACGCGCCGAACGCCGTGCTCGAGATTTCCTGCGTGAGCTGTTGCAGCCGCCAGAGATCCGCATGAATGGCCATACAGGCGACGTCATACTTGGTGACACCGGCAGTCGGGACGAGTTGGAGGCCTTCCTCCGCGCCGCACCCACTCAGCCAGCCTGCAAACTCGTCGATTGCCGCCGTCCGCTGCGCGGCGGCAAAAGCGTGCCAGCGAGCGCGGTCGAGCCGATAGAACAGGTGGAGCACGCCCAGCCCGCCGCCGCTGTCAGCCCTCGTGGTAGCGTAGTCATCGTTAAGTCCATTCCCATACTACAGGGTACAGGTTTCAGGGAACAGGTGACAGATCATCACGCGGCATACGGAAAAGGACGCAGCGGCGTCTGGCACGCTGCAATACGGTCCCAGCGCCCACACCATGGCGACGACGGCGTTGTCGGGGCGCGGCACCGAGCCGTGGGCGGCGGGGCCACGCGCGGTCAACTCCATCCACGCCGCCCCTTTCTAGGCGGTTTGCACGAAGAAAAGCAGCTGGTCCTTGTTCAAGAAGCCGATGGTTGCGAAGCTGCCTTCGTTGAGCCGGCAGCGCCACTGCCGCCGCCAGGATGGTGCCCAACAGCGGCGGGCACAGCTCGGAGGTTGCCGGCCGCAACCTCCCGTTTACGATCCGCACAGCTCCCCGCTGCAACCTACTCTACGTGGATTTCAACGCGGCGATTCTCGGCGCGTCCCTCAGGCGTTGCGTTGGTCGCGATGGGCTTCGACTCGCCGAGTCCCTCGACGCGGATACGCCCCTCCGGAATGTCGTGCTTGATGAGGTAGCGCTTGACGGCTTCGGCGCGTCGCCGGGAGAGATCGAGGTTGTACTGCACCTTGCCGATGTTGTCAGTATGTCCCTGACAGACGATCCACAGCTCACCCCCTGCGCTCTTGAGGATCTGCACCGCCTCGTCTAGGACGGGAACGGCATCGGGGCGGAGGTCGTACTTGTTGAAATCAAAATGGAGCGCCCGCAGGATGATCTTCGCCTTCGAGGCGGGGGCCGGTGCCGGTGGCGGCGGTGGTGGCGGCGGCGGCGGCAGGGCTTCCGGCCCTTTGAAGCTGTATTTCAAACTGACGCCAGCTGTCACCCACTGCGCGTCCGCCGGCCCTTGTTCCTCCTCAACCTGCCGGTACAAGGACTGCGGCCGCGGTGAGATGTACGCCCGATTGAAATTGGCAAACAATCCCACGGCCACCTGCGGCGTGACGTTCAGGTCCAAGCCGGCACCAGCCAAGAAACCGCCGTTGGTTTATCCACACGGCCACTCAGCCCGGTGAACGGTCCCCCTTGCGCGGTGGCTGTACAGCTCCAGCAGATCGACCACCGGCAGATGCAGATCCAAGTCGCTCAGCGGGAACGACACACGCGGACCCACAGTGGCCCCGAACACGGTCGTGGTCTCGTGTGAAGTGTGCGAAACCATGATGGGTCATAGTCCGGCTCCTGGAAGGTAAAATGGAGCTGGCCCTGCACGCCAACGTACTTGTTGAACATGTACCCGCCAAAGGGGCTCCCCGTGGCACCAGTCTGAACCTGGCCACGATAGAACCCGTTGGTGGGTTCCGCGGCGCCAAATTCCACGCCGACAAATGGCCCCTCGACACCAGCGACAGGTACCGCCGTGCCAAACGCAACCAGCAAGACCGCAACAAATAAACGCGAACCACGCATAGCGGCTTCCTTTCGTCCCCGACCAACGTCATGCGCAAATACCATTTTCTTCGACAGGTTTCTACTCCCGAAAGTAAAACAGGAGGTGTTATAAGGAATGGCCTGTTGCGCGATATGGTAACTTCGCGGTCCCCAACTTCCCCAAGGCCTCAAGCCGCACGCCCTCTCGCCGCGTCGAGGATGGCCTTCCGCAACAACGCCTTGACGATCTGGATCTTGAACCTGTTTCCGGCCAGCGGTTGGACCCGACGGACCGCGATCGCTGCCGCCGCTTCCGCGGTCTCCTCATCGAGCGGCTTGCCGACCAGGAACGTTTCAACCTCGTGGACCCGCAGCGGAACCGGGGCAACCGCCCCCAGCGCCACTCTGGCGTCGGTGACCTTGCCGCGAGCGATGGTGAAGACGGTGGCGAGGCCCACGATGGGGAAATCGATGGCGTTGCGGATCCTGAACTTGAGGTAGCTCTGCACGCTCTTGCGGCGGTGGGGCGGGAATCTCGATCGCGGTGATCAGCTCGCCCGGCTCGAGCCGGGTCGAGCTCATGAGGCCGGCGGCGAAGAAGTCCTCGGCGGCGACGGTCCTCTTGGTGGTCCTGATCCTGGCGCCCAAAGCGACAAGCGCGGGCGCGAGATCCGAGGCGTTGACCGCCACGCAGCCGCAGTTGACACAGCGGCCCGCCTCGGCCTCGACGGCGCGCAGGTCGAGGGTGGACACGTCTTCGGCGTCAATGGTGCGCGTGGAGGGGGAACGTGTGGCCGCTCGCACCGCCTTGGTCTTGGCAAGGGCCGCGACGTTCACCTCGACATCAGTCTCCACGGCGCCGCGCTCACCGGCTCCGGCCTTCACCTTGCCGCCCTTGAAGGCCGCGTCGATCGACAGGGCCGCCCGCCGACCCGCGGCGATGGCCGCGACCACCGTCGAGGCGCCGGTCACCGCATCGCCGCCGGCAAACACGTCCCGCAGGTTCGTCCCTTGCGTGCTTTCGTCGGCGATGATCAGGCCGCGCTCGGTCTTGAGCGAGCGGTCGGCGCCGCGGAGGTCGGCGCTTCTGGCCGATGGCCAACAACACGCAGTCCGCCTTGACGGTCATTGTCGTCGACGGATCGTACGTCGGGCGGAAGCGCCCTTCGCTGTCGAAGACCGACGTGCACCGCTTGAGCTCCATCCCCGTGATCTTACCGTCTTTCGTCAGGACCCGGTGCGGTCCCCAGGACGGCAGCAATTTGATCTTCTCCTCCAGCGCCTGGTCGATGTCCTCGGGGAAGGCGGGCATGACGTCGCGCGCTTCGAGGCAGGCCATGGTGACCTCGCGCGCGCCCAGACGCAGCGCCGAGATGGCCACGTCGACGGCCACGCTGCCGCCGCCGATGACCAGCACCTTCTTCCCCGGAGCACGCCTGCGGCCGCGCTGGATGTCGATGAGGAAATCCATGCCGGACAGCAGCAGCTCCTCGTTCTCCATCCCGAGGGTCTTCTGCTGCCACGCCCCGGTCGCCAGGAATACGCCGTCGTACTCCTTCCGGAGGCGCTTGAACGTCGATGCCGCGCCGCCGATGTCGGCGTTGAGCACGAACTCGATCCCCATCTGGGTAAACGCCTGGATCTGTTTCTCCACGACGCTCTTGGGCAGGCGGTAGGTCGGGATGCAGTACCGAAGCATGCCTCCCGCCTCGGGCATCTTGTCGAACACGGTGACACTGTGCCCGGCCTTCCGGAGGTAATAGGCCGCGGCGAGGCCGGCCGGGCCTGCGCCGATGACAGCCACCTTCTTCTTGGTCTGCGCCTTGGGCGGCCGCATGAACGTCGCGGGGTTGTCGAGAATGTAATCGCCCACGTGCCGCTCGATGGCCCTGGTGGCCACCGGTTCATCGAACTCGATGCGGCTGCAGTGCGACTGGCAGAAGTGCGGGCAGACGCGGCCGGTGATCGCCGGCATGGGGTTGCGATCGAGCAGTATCTGCGCGGCCTGCTCGATCTCGCCCGCGCGGAGCTTGCTCAGGTAAAGGGGAATGGCCACCTGGGCCGGGCAATTGGTGGAGCAACTCGGCATGCAGGTCTGCACGGCCCCAAAGATGGAGTGGTAACGGTTCTCTCCCAAAATGGCGCCGCACTGCTCGCCGCCCTTCCTGAAGCAGTGGAAGCGGTTGTCGGGGGCGCGGTAGTACCAGCAGCGCGGCTCCTGGCAGAGGTTGCCGCCGACGGTGCCCATGTTGCGGATCTGCGGCGAGGCCACGACGCGAGCGGCCTGCGCCAGCATGGGGTACTTCTCCTGGATGGTCTTGTGCCTGGCGAGATCGGCAAGAGTGGTCAGGGCGCCAATCCGCAGCCCCCTCTTGCCCTCTTTCACGGTCCGCAGCGCTGCGATCGGCTTGATGTCGACCAGCAGCTCGGGGTAGCTGGGATGGATGTTGTCCTTGAGTGCACCGAGCAGATCCGTGCCGCCCGCGATGATGGCGGCCTTCTTCACGCGCTCGCCTGACAGCCTCGCCGCTTCATCGAGCGAGTTCGCCGCCACATGCTCGAAATGTCGCATCGGCATGGCTCCACCTCACACCTTTCCCAACGCCGTGAGAACCTTCTCCGGCTTGATCGGGATGTCGTTGATCCGAACCCCGATGGCGTTGTAGACGGCGTTCAGGATCGCCGCGGGCGTGCAGGTCAGGACACCCTCGCCGATGCCGCAGGCGCCGTACTCACCGGCGCCCCGCCACACCTCCATGAGCACCGGATCGATATCGGGCATGTCGGCCATGGTCGGGATCTTGTAGTCAATCCAGTTGAAGTTGAGGGGCACGCCGGTGGCTTGGTCGTAGATGATCTCCTCGGTCAGGGTCTCGCCGACCGCGATGACCTGGCCGCCGATCTGCTGGGCCTCCGCGCCGGAGGCGTACATCACGGTGCCGCAGTCGATTGACGACGACCAGCTTCAGCACCTGCGTGAGCCCGGTGCTGGTGTCGACCTCCACCTCGGCGAAGTTGGCGATGAAGGGCACGCCGGTGCGCTCGGCCAGCGGCGGCCGGCTCAGCTTCACCGTGATGGGCACCAGGTCCCCCTGCATGAGCAGCGCCTTGACGCTCTTGCCCCTGCCGGGAGACGCTGTCGAGAAGATGCGCCCGTCGGCCACCTCCAGCTCCGCCGGCGGCAGCTCGAGCCGCGGTGCGAGCTTGTCGATGAGCTTCCGCTTGATCTCCTTGGCGGCCACCGCCAGCACTTCCGACTGCAGGAAGGCGACCGAGCTGTCGGTCTGCACGCAGTCCTTGCCGCTGGTGTCGGTGTCCACCACGGAGACCCAGTGGATGTCGTCCGGGCTCACGCCCAGGAAGCTCGAGCGCCTCGGCGCAGCCGAGAACGTTGCAAGTGTTGGAGCCGGTCCCGGTTTCGACCGTCGGGGCGTCCAGCGTCACCGTGCAGTCAGGATTCAGTGTGATGCCCGCCTGCACCTCGCCGCGGCGCTCCTCTTGCCACTCCGCGTGCCAGCCGGGATGGAACGAGAAACCGACGCCGCGCTTCTTCACCCTGTCGTAGATCGGTCCCTGGCCCGGGCTGTGCCGTTTTTCCTTCCAGCCGATGCGCTCCGCACCTTCGTGGAGCACGGCCGTCAGGCTCTTGTCGGGCAGCTGCTCCCACTCGTGCCCGAAGTTCTTGATGGCGAGGTCGATGGGGTCCATGCCGAGCTTCTCGGCCAGCAAGTCGACCATGTGCCCCATGATCAGGTTGAGCTGCGAGTTGCCGACGCCGCGCATCATGCAGGCGGGAAGCTTGTTGGTGTACACGCCGTACGACTCGAACTTCACGTTGGGGATGTGGGCGAGCGCCACCTCGGTCACCTCCCTGGGGGCGAACTTGAGCGCGAACATGGTGTGGTCCGCGTGGGCGCCGGCGTTGCCGATCGACTTGAAGGACATGGAGGTGATGGTCCCGTCCCGCTTGGCGCCGAACTTGGCGGTGTAGATGGCCGCCTGGCGTCCGTCGTGGAAGCTCTCGCGGCGGGTGTGCTTGAACTTGACGGGACGGCCGGTCTTCTTCGCCAAGAGCGCGGTGAACAGGAAGAACGGCTGGTCGCCGGTGTCGCCGCGGCCGAACTGGCCACCGACGTACGGGCTGATCGACGCGGACCTTGTGGATGGGCAGGTCCAGCATCTGGCTGATGTGCATGCGGCTCTGGTCGGTTTCGTAGGAGTTGGACCAGACCGTGAGCTGGTCGTCGCGCCACTCCACCATGCAGCACCAGTTATCCAGGGAGTTCTGGGTGGCGTTGTGGTAGGCCGAGGTGCCCTCGACCACCACCTCGGCCTCGGCCAGGCCACGATCGACGTCGCCCTTGTTGACGAACACGTTGGGGCCGCCGATCGGGTCCTCGGGCATGACGTTGTCGGGCGCGATGTCGGGATGGACCAGCGGGCGCCCCCGGCTTCATCGCCTCGTAGGCATCGAGCACGAAGGGCAGCACTTCCCAGTCGACCTCGATCAGCCGGAGCGCCTCCTCGGCGATCTCCTCGGTCTCGGCCGCCACGACCGCTCCCAGCTCTTCGCCGACCCAGCAGGCGTAGTCGCCGAGCACGCGCCGGTCGCGGAAGCGCTGCCACATCATGCGATCGTAGGAGACCGTGTCGACGCCGTCGGTCCAGCCGGCGCTGGTCGGCTTCAGCGCAGCGACCTCGGGGTCCAGGTAGGTGAGGATCGCGACCACACCGGGCAGCTTCTCCGCCTTGCTGGTGTCGAGGCGCTTGATCCGGGCGTGGGCGTGCGGACTGCGCAGAACCTTAGCGTAGAGCAGGTCGGGGACACGGACTTTGGAAGTCAGGTCGTCGGCATACGTGGCTTTGCCGCTGGCCTTCTCTCGGCCGTCGATGCGGGGCCGGTAGCCGCCGATGTACTTGCGCGGGACGCGCGGCTGGTAGGGCTTCTTCATCGGTCGTCTCCTCGGGCCGCGATTTTTTCGGAGGCGTGCAGTACCGCCTGCGCGATGCCGGCGTAGCAGCCGCAGCGGCAGATGTTGCCGGACAAAGCCTCCTTCACCTCCGCCAGAGTGGGCCGAGGTTTTTCGTTCAGCAGCGCCCGCGAGGCCATGACGAAACCAGGAGTGCAGTAGCCACACTGCATCGCCGTACCGTATCCCGGCTCGCTCTGCTGCGCGAACGCCTCGATGACCGGGTCGTCCTTGGGCAGCCCCTCGATGGTGAGGATCTCGTGCCCGTGGGTCTCGACCGCGAGCACCATACACGAGAGCACCGCCTTGCCATCCATGAGCACGGTGCAGCCGCCGCACGCCCCCTCGTCGCAGGCGACCTTCAGGCCGGTGAACCCGAGCTTCTCGCGCAGCAGGTACGCCAGCGTCATGGTCGGAGTGAGATCGCGCCCCGGCTCAAACTCGTGCTGGCGGCCGTTGATGGTGACATCGATCGTTCGCCTCGCTGTCGCAGCGAACTGCGGATGCCGCGACCGCCGCGGCTTGCCGTGGACCGGTTTCGGTACGTTGGAGGGGGACCTGAGCCTCGGTCTCTTCGGCTTCGTTCGGGATCTCTTCGCACTCGCCATGCGTTCCTCCTCGCCTGCCGCTCGTCGTCAGCTCCGAGCGGCGCCCAAGGTAGGCAGAGCGCCACGGGAGGTCAAGAGATTACGCGGATCTTCGGCTGCACGATCAAGTGATAAGGTGGACGGCGCCACCTATCCGAGGCGGTAGTGCTTGCGCACGGCCTTGCGGATATCCCAAACGCAAGACATCCCCGTGGGGAACGTCACAAGATCGCCCTTGCCAAAACGCACAGGCGGTTGGCCTTCGGGCGTAACAATGACATCCCCTTCAAGAAGGTAACAGGTCTCATCTTCATCGTAGTCCCACGGGAACTTCGAGACCTCCTTTGTCCATATCGGCCAATCCAGCACACCCAGTGCTCGCAGCTCCGCTTCGCTGGGGTTCGCCGTGACGATAATGTCGCGCATCACAAAACCTCCTTCCTTGAACGTACCTGCTTGAACGACGGCCTGCCCGCCGGCAAGAAGGTATATCACCTCGGCGATCTCGGATAGACCCGCCCAGCACCTGCAGGCCTGCTCGACGTCCGTGTGACGCCGTCAAAGGCCCGTGACGAGCCGCAGGCCTGCCTCGACGCGCGCGAGCTTGGATGCCGCGAGCGCCCCGACGCGCTCGAGCACCGCCCGCTTGTCGATGGTCGCGATCTGGGAGACGTTCACAACCGAACTCTTCGACAGGCCGGTGTCTGTGCGGCGGCACAGAACGTTGCCCGGTGCTCGTGCCAAACTCAGGTTGGAGGTAAGCGCTACCACGACGACGGTATGGATGTGGCTGTCGTTGAAATCGTTGGTCTGCAGGATCAGTACAGGGCGCCGATACCCCGGCGCCGAGCCAAAAGGTTGGCCCAAAGCGGCCCACCAGATCTCACCCCGACGCATTACCAGTCTTCCCGCAGCGCCCGAGCCTGAAGATCCACGAGCAACGGATCGAGATCGGACGGTTCCCGGCTGTACACCGCGTCGAGCGCTTCGCGCACCCCCCGTCCGCGGTGCTTCTTCACGAATTCCGCAAGCGCTTGCGAGTACAAACGACTCCGTGACACCCGTAAATGCTTCGAGACCTTCTCGGCTTCTGCAAACACCGCATCAGCGATGGAGACGGCGACCTTCATGCCCCGAGTATGAATCAGTATTACCCGCCGGTCAAGGCGACGCGATGCTCGGTAGTGGAAGGATCGCCGATCTCACCGCGCGACATGCGTCGCCGCAGGGTGGCTTGCCTACTTTCCGTCTCTGCGGCGGCCCGGTGGCGCCAACATGTGCACGGCGGTAAGAGTTGGCGGGACACTCGCTGCGCGGGTGCTGGGACGGAGGGTTTCACGGATGGGCTTCAAAGCTTTGGAAGGCGTGAGGGTGCTGGAGTATTGCCACGGAATCAGCGCTCCATATTGCACCAAGCTCATGGCCGACCTGGGAGCGGAAGTCATTCACATAGAGTTCCCAGGGAAAGGGGACGACACGAGGCGACTGCCGCCATTTGCCGGTGACGCGCCGCATCCGGAGAAAAGCGGCATCTTTCTGTTCCTCAACACCAACAAGCTGGGCATCACGCTCAATCCACAGCTGCCTGCGGGGAAAGACATCTTCCGACGGTTGGTCAGTACGGTAGACGTCCTGGTGGAGGATTGGCCACCGGGACACATGGAGGACCTCGGCTTCCGATACGAAGCGTTGCGATCACTCAACCCCGGCCTCGTCATGGCTTCCATCACCCCGTTCGGGCGCAGTGGACCGTACAAGAGTTACACGGCCTACGGTCTCAACGTCTCCCACGTCTCGGGACAAGCGTATATGCTGCCCCTGCCCGCGCCACACCTCGAACGCGCCCCGGTGAAGACCGGCGGCCACTGCACGGATTACGATTCCGGCCAGACAACCGCCGTCGCGGTCCTTGCTGCCCTCTACCGCAGAGCAATCACCGGCACGGGACAATTCATCGAGGTGTCGCAACAGGAAGCGGTGCTTTCGTTGCAGCGGGTGGAAAACGTCGTGTTCCCCAACAGTGCAGAGATTATGAGCAGGAAGCCCAAGGTCGATCACGGCGTCACCCGGTTCTTCCAGAGCAAAGATGGCTACGTCGTATCGGTGACCGCGCTCGATCACCAGAAGAAAGCGCTGGCGAAACTGGCCGACTGCCCCGACCTCTCGCGCCAGCGACTGGCGGCGTGGATGAGGGAGCGCACGAGCGAGGAGATATGCACGAAAGGACAAGCGCTCAGCGTCCCGATCTCACCCATGAGCTCGCCCGCGGATGTGGTGCGATCGAAGCAGCTGACCGCCCGTGGGTTCTTTGCGGAAGTCGAGCACCCGATCGCGGGCAAGCTGACCATTCCCGCCCGGCCCTGCCACTTCTCCCGCACCTCCTTCGAATTGGAGCGCGCCGCCCCGCAGCTCGGGGAGCACAACGACAGCATCTACCGCGAGCGGCTCGGGTTTGCGGCGGACGCGTTGCGGGCGTGGCAAGAGGCCGGGGTGATCTAAACCTCCTGCGAGTGATATTGGAGTGGACTGGATGGAATCGGAACCGATGAACAGCGCGCCACTCTCCGGCGTGAGAGTCACGGAATTCACCTCAGCGTGGGCCGGGCCGTACGCGACGTGTCTGCTTGGTTTCTTGGGCGCGGAAGTCATCAAGGTGGAGAGCCGGAAGCGCATCGATCACTCGCGGTTTATTTCGTTCACAACACAAAAAACTTTCTCGGGACCCGACGAGTCCTCGGTCTTCAACAATCTGAATCTGAACAAGCTCAGCGTCTGTCTCAACCTGAGCAAGCCTAAGGCGATCCCCATCGCCAAGCGATTGGCCGCACAGAGCGACGTGGTGGTCGAGAACATGCGGCCGGGAGTCATCACGCGGCTTGGGCTGGGGTATGATGCCGTCCGGGCATTGAAACCCGACGTCATTTATCTCTCCTCATCCGCCTGCGGGCAGACGGGTCCCGACTGTGGGAACGTGGGCTATGCCCCGAACTTCGCCGGCGCCGCGGGGTTGTCGTACGTGACCGGCTATCCCGACTGGCCGCCGAGCATCTTGGCCGGGGCCATCGATCTGCGCAGCGCCACCTCAGCAGCCTTCGCAATCCTGGTGGCTCTCCTGTATCGGCAAAGAACCGGGGAGGGGCAGTACATCGACCTTGCGTCGCAGGAAGCCATCGCCATCCTCAACGCCGATGCGCTGATGGACTTCCTGATGAATCAGCGGGTCCGGATGCGGCAGGGGAACCGGCACGACACGATGGCGCCGCACAATTGCTATCGGTGCCGCGGCGAGGACAAATGGATCAGCATTGCCGTCGCCGACGATCAGGAATGGCGCGCGCTCTGCGGTGTCATGGAGAGACCGGATCTGGTGGAGGACGAACGATTCTCTACTGCGCCAGCGCGCTGGAAAAACCAAGACGAGCTGGATCAGATCATCGGTGCGTGGACCGTGCAGCAGGGCGACTACGAAGCGATGCACGAGCTGCAGGCAGCCGGCGTGGCCGCGGCCCCTTCGTTGAGCAACGAAGGGCTCTTCCACGATCCCCACCTGAAGGCGCGCAACGTCTTCTTGCAGAACCACCATCCCGTGCTGGGAAAGGACTGGGTGATCGCGCCGCCGTGGCGGCTGTCCGACACGCCGGCCAGTATTCGTTCCTGCTCGCCGCTGCTCGGCGAGCACAGCCATGCCGTGCTGCAAGGACTGCTGGGCATGTCGCCCGAAGAAATACGCGAGCTGGAAGAAGAGCACGTCGTCTACTGAGGGCTGCCCGTTCTCACAAGCTCTGAGCCGAGAAACGCCGGACGTAGAACGTCTGGCCCTCATAGTCGACTTCCTTCAAGAGGTCCCGCTCGACGAGTCGCTCGACCACCTGCCAGGTGGCGCCGTCTTTGGCCAGCAGTTCCCGCACCGCGTCGGCGCGCATCGGGTGGACGGCGGCGGTGCTCAGCAGATCGCTGCGCGCATCACCCGTGGCGCCGAAGGCAGCGGGCTCACCACCAGTGAGTAGTTCGACGCGCGCCAGCTGGGTGGCGAAGATCTGATAGGCCGCCGTGACCGCCGCTTCGCTCGGGCACCGGGCCCACGCCTCAGCGGTGGGGCGAGTCGGCACCAGCAAATAGGCACAGCGCGGCTGCAGCGCGGCGATGAGCGCCGCGGTCGCCCCGACGGTGGCGGGGGCATCGTTCACACCGTCGAGCAGCATCGTCTCGGTGACCAGGCGGCCGTGGTAGCTGTGGGCAAACGCGGCGATGCCGTCGAGCACGGTCTGCAGGCGCAGCGATGCATGGGGGCGGTTGATCTGACGCCAGACCGCGTCGTCGACGCTGTCCACCTTCAGCGACACCCAGTCGGCCTTCGCGAGGGCTGCGCGCACGTCATCCTGCGCCACGAGGGAGCTGTTGGAGATCACCGCGACGGGGATGCCGAGGGGCTTGAGCCCGTCGATGGTGTCGCCGAGATGGAGGTCGAGCGTCGGCTCGCCATCCGGAACGAAGGTCAGGTAGTCAATCGGCTCACCGCGCGCCCGTAAGGCATGCACGCGTTCCTTGACGCAGGCGACGACCTGCTCGGGCGGGTAGAATGCTGCTCGCCTCAATGAGGTCTCCGGCGTCGGCCCCAGCTGGCAGTACAGGCACGAGTACGTGCACACCTTCGGTGGGATGTTGTTGATGCCCAGGCTCTGCCCGAGCCGCCGTGACGGAACGGGACCGAAGGCGATCGCTATCATCTGCAGCTCTCCCTGTACGCGACCCTCTCAGCATAGCAGCCGCGCGCACGCATCCCAGGGCGCTCCCACTCTTCGGCCGAGCGGGCCTTTGTCCTACTCTACAGGCTGGAACGCACCTTCCGGCGCATCGAACACTCGCCCGCCGGGGACTAAAGGCAGGCAGACCTGAAACGTCGACCCCGCGCCCGGCTGGCTGCGGACATTAATCCTGCCCCCGGTCAGAGACAGCAACCGGTGCACGATGTACAGCCCCAAGCCGACACCCGCGCGGCGCGGCGACCCGGCTCTATGGATTTGCCGAAACGGTTCGAAGATAACCGGCAGCATCTCGGGGGCGATCCCAATGCCGGTATCACTGATGGTGAATTTGATTCCACCGTCGCACGTGGCGACGCCTATGGCCACGTGCCCTTGATCCGTGAACTTCACCGCGTTGGAGATCAGGTTCTTCAAGACGACCTTCGTCTTCGCACGGTCCGTTCGGAGCCGTGGCAACCCCGGTGCGATGTCCCACTGGTAGCTCACTGCCGGCTTCTTTTCGCGGCCATCTTGCATCTCAGCTCGGATGTCCTGAATCAGCTCAGCGGGCTCAACGTCTTCCAACTGCAACGGCACCTGTCCAGTCTCCAGGCGGCTGAAGTCGAGCGTGGCGTTGATCAGCTCGAACAACTCCCGCGCGCTGCTGTCCATGCGCTGCAGGATATCGACTTGCGCCGGCAACAACGGCCCAAACGCCTCCTCACGCAAGAGGTCGTTGTACCCCAGGAGGATACTCAACGGCGTGCGGAGCTCATGCGACATGGTCGCCACGAAATCCGACTTCAGGTTGCTGGCACGCTCCAGTTGCTGGACAAGTCGGAAGTTCTCCAAGGCAAGCGATGCCAGGTGCGCAATGCCGCCGGCAATCCGCTCCTGCAACGGGCTGAAGGGGCTCTGCCGTCCTCGGTACGAGGCCGAATGAACGCCAATGACTTTCCCGCCACGGCGTAAAGCCATGGAGATCTCTGCGGTGATCCCCAGCTGCCGGCGGCCCGTTAGTATCCGCTCTGGGAGGTCAGACGTCAGGCTCTGGCTCACTTCCGCGCGATCCAGTCGAGCCAGTACGTCGCGCAGCAACTCATCCGGTAACTCCACGGCCCGCATTCCCTCCAGCTGCTCCGCGGAGTACCCGTGGGCCGCCACCACCTTGTACGCACCGCCCTTCCCCTGCTCGAGAACGGTATGGCTGCACTCGCAGGCGAGAACTTCGGCCGTCAGCTGGCACAACTGTTCGAGGAGCGTGGGGTTACCGAGGGCGGTGATCAGCCCCTGACCGACCCGTGCCAGCGCCGCGGATACGGCTTCCGCCTCCCGCCGTTCGGTGATATCGACGTGCAGGCCAAGCAGGCGCTGAGGCGTCCCATCAGCGCTGCGTATGAGCGTCGCTCGGCTGAGCACCCACCGGTACGTGCCGTCCTTGTGCCGCACGCGGAATTCTATCTCGTACGGAGCCGATGGGTCGCGCAGGTACTGGCGCACGTACGCTTGCAAGCGCGCAGCGTCCTCGGGATGGATGACCTTCATCCACTCCTCGAAGCTGTCTCCGAGTTCCTCCTCGTTGTATCCAAGGAGCCTGCGCCAGCTTGGTGAGTACTGTGTGCGACCGGAGCGAAAGTCCGAGTCCCACAGGCCAGCGCCGGAGGCTGAAAGGGCTAGCTCCAGGCATTGCTGTGCAGTACGGAGCGCGGCCTCGCTCTGCTGGCGCTCACTCGTGTCCCCCGAACCTGCCATGACTGCCTTTCAACGCTGCGGGGCGGCTGTACGCAAAGGTAAACCGGCCGCACCCGGCCCCGCAGCCACCGGAGGTGCTACGCGTTCACAGCCAACGGGTTTCCTTTAGCCTCAGAAGAGGGCGTTTGTCAAAGACTCGGCGCGCGACTCGGCGCGCGGCGCCTCACTTGACGATGGGAGCGGCATCATAGAGTCTTTGGCTGGTCGCGTTGGGCGTATTGCCGATACGGTCCGCTGATGCGGTGCACTCCGCGACGGGCGAGACAAGCTACGACGAAAGGACGAGGCCATGGCAATCGATTTCACGTTTCCTCCGGAGATCGACGCCCTGCGTTTGAAGGTCCGCGACTTCATCGCTCAGGTGGTGCGGCCCGCGGAGGCGCGCATCGCGGAACGCGAGGGCGACCGCCGCTTCCTCATCCAATCCATCATCGAGATGCGCGTCGCCGCCCACGATTGGGGCTTGTGGCTGCCGCACATGCCGCAGGAGTACGGCGGCATGGGGCTGGGGCACGTGGCCATGGCGGCCGTGTCAGCGGAGGCCGCCAAGTCGCTCTTCGGGCCGTACGCGCTGAATGCACAGGCGCCCGACGAGGGCAACATGCACACCCTGCTGCACTGGGCCGACGACGCGCAGAAGGAGAAATATCTGCGGCCGCTGTGCGATGGCTATGTCCGCTCCTGCTTCGCGATGACCGAACCCGAGGTCGCCGGCTCCGACCCGACGCTCATCCAGACGCGCGCCGTGCTCGACGGCACGAATGGGTGATCAACGGTCACAAGTGGTTCATCTCCGGCGCCAGCGGCGCGCAGTTCGCCATCCTCATCGCGCGCACCGAGGACCATCCCGAGATCCCGCAGGCGGCGAACTCGGCCTTCCTGGTCGATCTGCCGGCAAAGGGGTGGAACGTCGTCCGCGACGTGCAGACCATGGCCGGCCACCACAACCATGCCGAGATCCGCATCGAAAATCTGCGCGTGCCGCAGGAGAATATACTCGGCAAGCGCGGGCAGGGGCACCTGCTCGGCCAGGCCCGGCTGGGTCCGGCGCGACTGGCGCACTGCATGCGCTGGATCGCGCAGGCTGAGGTGGCACTCGACATGATGGTAGACCGCGCGCTCAACCGTTTCGCGCACGGCTCGCTGCTCGCCGACAAGCAGGGCATCCAGTGGATGATCGCCGACTCGGCGATGGAGCTGTACCAGTGCAAGCTCATGGTGCTGCATGCCGCCTACAAGATCGACCGCGGCGAGGACTTCCGCAGCGAGGTGTCCATGGCGAAGCACTTCGTCGCCAACTCGCTCAACCGCATCATCGACCGCGCCATCCAGGTGCACGGTGCGCTCGGCTACTCGACTCGACACGCCGCTGGCGATGATGGCGCAGCACGCGCGTTGGGCGCGTTTCGCCGACGGCGCCGACGAAGTGCACCAATGGCGCATTGCCCAGCGCACCATCGAGGCTTACAAGCGCGACAAGTCGACACGCGCCGCAACGGGAAATCTGCCGCTGTGAGCGTTAATCCACTCGCTTAGCGTACCCCGATTGCCTTCGGACCCGTTTCGCACTATTCGAAAGCCATTCCAGCGTCTCGTGGAGGCACGATGATTAGTAGAGATTCCCTTGAGAAGTTGCTCCCGTCCGCCTTTGATGAATCGGACCTGCCGTTGCCCGGCAAGGCCTCCGGCAAAGTCCGCGACTGGTACGACCTGCCGGACGGCAACCGTCTGCTGGTCACCACCGATCGGCTCTCGGCATTCGACCGCATCCTGGCGCGCGTCCCCTACAAGGGCCAGGTGTTGAATCAGCTCACGAATTGGTGGTTCGACCAGACCGCCGACATCATCGCCAATCACAAGGTCTCTGTGCCGGATCCGAATGCGGTCGTCGCCAGGGTCGCGGAGCCAATCCTGGTCGAGGTCGTGGTGCGCGGCTACATTACCGGCGTGACGACCACCGCGCTGTGGTACCGCTACGCGCTGGGGGAGCGCAACATTTACGGCTATCAGTTTCCGGACGGTCTGAAGAAGAACGGCGCGCTGCGCGAGCCGATCATCACGCCCACAACCAAAGGCGTTGGCGGGTCGCACGACGAGCTGCTGACCTGCGCCGAGGTGACCGAGAAAGGCCTCCTGGATAAGCGAACCTGGGACCAGGTGCAGGCCGCCGCGCTGGCAGTCTTCACACGCGGCCAGGCGCTTGCTGCCAAAGCCAGGTTAGTCCTGGTGGATACCAAGTACGAATTCGGGCGCGCCGCGGATGGCAGCGTCGTGCTCATTGACGAGGTCCACACGCCGGATTCGTCCCGCTTCTGGAAGGCGGATACATATGACGCTCGCTTCGCCGCGGGCGAGGAGCCGGAGAACTTCGACAAGGAGTTTGTCCGCCTGGCCTATGCAGAGAAAGGTTACCGGGGCGACGGCGAAATCCCGCAGGTGCCCGCCGCCCTGTGGGTGGCCGCCAGTGAGCGCTACATCACGATCTATGAGATGATGACCGGGAACACCTTTGACGCCGCCAGTTATCCGGTCCAGCCGCGCCTCGTCGAGAACTTGCGCAGAGCCAAGATCGTCAAATAGCACGTACTTCCCCTCGATACGGGGAGTGTAATGCAATCCGATTTCCCGTAGCTGGCAGGCGCGCGGGCAAGGAAGACCGTACGACTACAGGTCGGCGAGCAGCTTCAGTTTGAGCTTCACCTCGTTCAGTACCGGTCGCGGCAACCGGCCGAGCGCCTTTCGAAAGCGACGGTTGTCGAATGCCCTGCGCTGATTTGGGCGTAACTCTCAACTATCGACTATTGACTATCGACTGGTTGGATTTTTTTCGGATTGGGGCTAGTTCTTCAAACGGAGGAGGATCCCATGGCTGAGCCGACCCTGTTGGACCGGACATTCAATGTGATCATGAACCGTATGGTGGAGACGGGGCAGGCTTCGCATTACACGGAGATCGCGGCCGAGCTAGGCCTGTCAACCAGGGAAGGCCGGGCAGCGCTGCACAAGCTCTTTTCGGTCCGTGGTTTTCCGGGCTGGCTCTACCCGAATTCCAACACCATCGTCTCATTCGCCCCTTTCAACAATCTGCCGACCCAGTACCGCCTGAACATCGACGGGCAGCAGAAGTGGTTCGCCCAATGAGCGTTTGAATCGCTGGCGGTCTGCTGGCTTTTCCCCGGTAAGACGGTACGAATCGATTCCGTGTGTCTCGATTGCGGCGAGCCCATACGGGTCGACGTCAGAGACGGCAAGATCGAGGTCGAGGAACCGGAAGGGCTCATCGGCTATGTCTCGGTCCCGATCGGGAGGTGGATGTTCAATGTCCCCTACTCGTGAAGCACCATGAACTTCTTCCGGTCGGAAGAACATCTTCGCAGGTGGGAGGGATTCCAGGAGAAGCGGAAGGGCGGGATCATCTCCCTGAATTCTCTGATGGGGCTTTTCTCCGCCGCCTACTTCAGGAACCGACGCAGGCCAGACTATGTCTCCCACATGAGCGAGTACCTGGCCGGCATGCTCACGACGCTCGACACACTCGAGAACGCGGGAGGGCACTGGCGGATGTCGCCGCTCGAGAAGTTTGGCTTCTCGCTCGCGCTGAAGCTGGGACTGATGTAGGGACGAAGCGCTGCTCCGTGACGGGAGTTGAAGGGCCAACCTCCGCGGCTTGAGGTCCAGACGGCACCCCACCTGGCCGGGGTTTGACACGTGCGAACCTGCGAGCTTTGGGATACCCTTCAACTTCGAAGTGAACGATGTACTCAGTGAGGTGGCGATGAACCGTATCGTGCTTGACTCAAACATCCTCGCCGGGAAACCGGTGATTCGGGGCACGCGGCTGTCGGTGGACTTCATCGTTGGGTTGCTCGCCGAAGGGTGGACCGAGGCAGACATCGAGCGCAACTACCCCGGCGTGAGCCACGAGGACGTCACGGCGTGCCTGCACTACGCCGCCGAGGTGCTGCAGTCGGAACGAGTATATCCACTCGACCACTGAAGCGGCGTGTGCATGCGCTTCTTGGCCGACGAGAACTTCCCCGGAGACGCGGTTGCGGCGTTGCGGGCGGCCGGTCACGACGTGGTCTGGGTCCGCACCGAGGCAGCGGGCAGTGGCGATGTCGCGGTTTTGGCGAGGGCGCAGCAGGAGACGCGCGTGTTGCTGACGTTCGACAAAGACTTCGGCGAGTTGGCATGGCGTTGCAGGCTGCCGGCCGCATCCGGTGTCGTCTTGTTTCGCATTCCGATGCCTTCACCCCCTACGGTCGGTGAGGCCCTCGCAGCCATTGTTTCGTCGCGGCAGGACTGGCCAGGGCATTTTGCGGTGGTGGAGCCTGGGCGAATTCGCATGCGTCCACTGCCCTGATCGCGAGCGTGACGAAGCAGCTCAGCGTGATCCCTACGATTCGGCAGTCAGCAAATCCCGAATCGCCCGTCGGCAGCGGGATCCGGGTAAGACAGCGGGTATTCCAACGCACTTCCGTACCGCGGAGGATGCCGGCTGATTCTGGGAGACGCACGACCTCACGGACTACTGGGAACTCAGCCGGCGTCGGTCTCGTTTCGCCTCCAGCGGCAATCGCACCTCTTAGCGGTCGAACCCCGGCTCGCGCGGGAGTTACACGCCGTGGCAACCGCCCGCGGTGTTGAGCCCCGAGACCATCGCCAACCTGTGGCTGCGGGAACGTCTGGCAAAGGAAGGTGGCGCGCGCCGCGGGGTTCGGCCCGCCAACCAGTTTTGGGTTTCTTCCAGGACGGGTTTATTCACCGGGCCGGTGACCAAACCAGTCTTCAGCGAGAAGCACGAACGGCAGAAGGGGAGTGACGCGTGAAGCACCAGGCGGCCTACGAGCGTCTCTACGAAACACCCCGCGGGCAGGCGTACCTTGCGGACTCGCTGCCGTTCATGACGACGCTCGACGCGGCCAGCGTGAATTTGGTGTTGACATCGCCGCCCTACGCGCTCCACTTCAAGAAGGAGTACGGCAACGCGGCGCAACGAGAGTACGTGAACTGGTTTCTGCCGTTCGCGCGGGAGGCTCACCGCCTGCTGCGCGACGACGGAAGCTTTGTGATCGACATCGGCGGCGCATGGACGCCGGGGCGCCCGACCCGCTCGCTGTACCACTTCGATCTCCTCATCGCACTGTGTCGCGAAGTGGGTTTCTACCTGGCGCAAGAGTTCTATTGGTACAATCCGGCGAAGCTGCCGTCGCCCGCGGAGTGGGTCACCGTGCGAAAGATCCGGGTGAAGGATGCGGTCAACTGCCTCTGGTGGCTGTCCAAGACTCCCAACCCGAAGGCGAACAACCAGCGGGTGCTGAGAGAGTACAGTCCGGACATGAAGCGCCTGGTGAAGCGAGGCTACCGCGCCACCGTGCGGCCCTCGGGCCACGTCATCACGCCGAAGTTCACGGACCGCGGCGGATCAATTCCGCCAAACCTGCTGATCTACGGCAACAACGACAGCAACGGGTACTATCTGGAGCAGTGCAAGAAGCACGGGTTGAAGCCGCACCCGGCGCGTTTCCCCGTTCAGTTGCCGACGTTCTTCCTGCGGTTCCTAACGGACCCAGGTGATCTCGTCCTGGACCCCTTCGCCGGAAGCAACACCACCGGGGAAGCGTGCGAGCGGGAAGGGCGCCGGTGGATAGCCGTGGAAACAGAAGAGCGGTACCTCGCGGCGAGCCGGTTCCGGTTCGCGGGAGATCTTCAGGCGCTGCCAGACCTGTACGAGAGCGCCGGCGACGGTGAGAGCGTCGTGGTGCAAGGAAGTCTCTTCGGTTGAAAGAGAGAAGCGCCAGGGGCGGTGCATGCGCCTGCAAGAACGCTCGACTGTGGAAACGGGAAACGGTGCGAGGCACCCCCTCCAGGGCTCTCTATTTGAAGTGGAATGGAAAACCGGGACGCGGGAGCAGATCGTGCGCATCCAGAGTACAGTAGCCGCCGTTCCTGCGCGGCTTCGAGCCGCTACGCGCCCACTTCAACCGTCTACTCGCCCAAACATCTAGACGATTCGCTCCCGCGTCCCCGGATTCAGTTCGAAGGCAACGTCTTCGATCGCCGAATCGAGCATGACGCGGCCGACACACACCGTGGCGTTGACTGTATGTACGCAAGGCAGACCGGAGTGTGCTAGGTTGAAACGGCTGAACTGTAAGGAGGGAGCGTGATGCCGAGGACTGGAAACAAGGTAGCCGTCACCATTCCCGCCGATCTCCACCGCAAGGTAGAACACATGCGTCGCGCCACGGGTAAGACGCGTGGCGAGGTCGTCCGCGACGCCCTCCAACATTGGCTCGCCCGCCAGGAAGAGGTGTCGCTCGTGCGCGAGTACGAGGCGGGCTACCGCAAGAGACCGGAGACGCGGCGTGAGGTCAAGGCAGCAGAATCGGCCGCAGTGCAACTGTTGGCGACTACGGAGTGGTGATGCGACGTGGTGGACGGCCGGGCGATCTTACAAACGTGAGATTCTTGCGCCCCATCGTGTTAGCATCGCGAGCGTGGTACGGCGGGTAGCGATGCAAGGACAGACGCGGCTCCAGGGGGCAATCGACATCGCCGCCGCCGCGCTCGGCGGCGGCCTGGCAACGGTCGAAGGCGTCCATACCGCAATCGCACTCAAGCCATTCGCGGTGCTGCGGCTGGCACCGGCGGTCAGCGAAGTATCGGAGGTGGTGCGGCTGATTCACGACGGCATCACGAGCCTCGTCTACGGTGGGATTCGGACGGCCATCACCGTTACCGGCAGCGCGGCGCAGCTCGCGGCGACCCTCGTCGCTCCGGAAGACACGGAGCCGCGGGCGGGCTCGCTGGGCGATCTGGCCGTGGCGGCGCTCAACGGCTTCGCAGGCGAACGCCTCGAGCGCGAAGGCAACCCGCTGGCAAGCCAAATGAGCCTGCGCCATGCGGGCCGGACGGTTTCACTCCAACGCCAAGCCCTCGCGGCAGCTTTTCCGGCAGCGTCCGCACGCGTGGCCGTTTTCGTTCACGGCCTCGCCAGCAACGAAACGCTTTGGCACCTGCACGCGGAACGGCACTATCGCAACCGTCACACGACCTACGGCTCGCGTCTCGAAGCCGATCTCGGCTACACGCCGCTGTACATACGTTACAACAGCGGCCTGCACATCTCCGACAACGGCCGCCGGCTGGCGCGGCTGCTCGATCGGCTGGTCGCCGAATGGCCCGTGCCCATCGAGGAGCTGGCCTTGGTCGGGCACAGTATGGGCGGGCTCGTCATTCGCAGCGCTTCGTATTACGGGGCGCAGTGCGACTGGGCGCGGCGGGTGCGTCACCTCGTCCTTCTCGGCTCGCCTCACCTCGGGGCGCCGCTGGAAAAGGCGGTGAACGTCACAGCTTGGTTACTTGGGCTCATCGACATCACGCGCCCCTTCGCCTCCGTGCTGAACGGCCGCAGCGTCGGGATCAAGGACCTGCGTTTCGGTGCGCTGTGCGATGAGGACTGGCAGGGTATCGATCTCGATGCACTGCTCGCGAACCGCAGCGGTGACATTCCGCTCCTCGACGGCGCAGCCCACTACTGCATTGCGGCGACGGTGACGCGTGATCCGCGCCATCCGGTGGGGGTGGCCGTCGGTGACCTGCTCGTTCGCGAAGCCAGCGCGTTCGGGCGCGGGCGGCTGCGGCGAATCGAGTTCCCTCTGGAGAACGGCCGGCACTTTGGCCCGATGCATCACTTCGAACTCATGAACCATCCCGACGTGTACGAGCAGATGCGACGCTGGCTCGCCAGAGGCGCGGCGTAACGACACCGCAATTCTCCGAACGCGCTCGACGTGTGGGTTCACCGTGAAGCGGCGGACGTGCTCGGTAGACGGGCCGGTGACAACCCAGGGCGCACCCCTGAAAAACTCTCGCGGCGCGAGCGAGCATCCCCCTGAGGCGACCCGCAGTGGCATCTTCAGGCACGATTTGGTATATGACCGCCCACTCGCGAACGAAGCAGCATCGAAAGAATCAGTGAAGCTGAGCCTTTGGGGGAGGAGCGACCATGTCGAATGTGCGTAATATCCTGATCGTGGATGACAATGAGGAACAGGTCGCCTTTCTCTCGCAGATCCTCGACAACAATAAATACCAGTACGCCGTGGCACGTGACGGCGTGGAAGCGCTGGCCAAGATGCAGGCGAGCCCTCCTGCGCTGGTCCTCCTCGATATCATGATGCCCAGAAAAAGTGGCGTGAATGTCTTCCAGCAGATGAAGAAGTCCCCCGATCTCACATCGATCCCCGTCATCATTATCACGGGGGCTTCGCAGCTCCTGGGGGTGGATATGAAGACAGGCGAGCACAAGCCGAAGGAATCGTATGAAGACGACTTTTCCAGGTCCTTCGGAGCGGTGCTCCAGGAAACCCTTCAGGGCCTTTCGCCTCCCGCGCTGATCGAGAAGCCCATTGATCCACCTGCTCTGATCGCGAAAATTAGGGAACTGCTCCCCTGAGACAAAGCAAGAACCCTCTCACCGGAGAGGGCGCATGTACTTAACACTCGATGGCAATGGGTGAGGGCGCCTCCCCTACAGGTGATCGTGTGCGGCCGGAGAGCCGGAGCTACCGCAGCGTTCAGTGGCGCATCATGGTGCGCCAGCTGCCTCTTCTGCTTCTCCTCTTCATCGCCCTCCTCTACTGGCTCGAGACGCACCTCCGGGACGCCCTCTACTCCTCGCATCTCGAGTCTGTCCGGCAGTCCGGCCTGATGGTGGCCGATGTCATCCAGACCGCCATGGAGTCCGCGGAGGAACACAAGGTCTGGGAGAAGGTGGGACAGCGGATTCCCGTGGCCGAGGGCCTCTCGTTCACGATCATGAACACGAGCGGAACGGTTCTCTTTTCGACGGAACCGGGAGAGCGCGGCCGCGTGCACAAGCTCACCGACGCTGCCTGCGCCGCCTGCCACGAGAAGGGATCGGAGCGGGCCGTCAAGCAGACTGCATTCATCCGAGAGCCCGAGGGAGCATCGTACAAGGTGTTCGCCGCCCCGCTGCGCAACACGAAAGACTGCAAGCCATGTCATGCGGATCGCGGCCCCAAGCTCGGCATCGTGTACGTGAGGCAGTCGCTCCAGCCGGTCCAGCAGCTCATCAGGACAACGCAGGTCGGGATTGTTTTCGCCGGTGCCGTGGCTTTCGTCCTGACGGTCCTTACCACGCGCATGTTTCTCGGCCGCTACCTGAACCGGCCCCTGAGGAAGCTCGTAAGAGGTGCCCGCGAAATCGGCGCGGGAAATCTGGACCAGGAGATCAGTCTCCCCGAACGTTCCGAACTCTCGATCCTGGCGGACACTCTCAATAGCTCCCAAAAGAAACTCCGCGAGAATATCCAGGAGATCAAGGACCAGCGTGACGACCTGAAGACACTCTATCACGTCGCAGCCGAGCTCGGCAGGGGCCTCAAGGGTGACGAGAGGCGCCGCCGTGCAGTCGAGCTCGCGAGTACGATTTTCAAGTCGGATTGCCTGCTCATCTCGGGGCACTTCCACGCCGGAACGGATGCGTTCGACGGGACCCTCACCTACCGGGAGGCCTCATCCGGCATTGTGGAGCGTCCTTTCACGGAGGCGGAGGGGCAGGCGCCGGTACCTTTCTATTCCGTGACGATCGTCCGCAGGTGGCTGGGTGGAGAGCTCGATGGGCTGCCTCACTCGGAGGACGGTTTGGCCGTGGCCTATCCCTTGGAACGCCATGGCAGGCGCCTCGGGCTTCTCCTGACACCCGCGCATGAGGAGTCCGCGTCGACAGACGGACGCCCCGCGGCGGCCAATCCCGAGGTCGTGCAGGCTTTCCGTACGCACCTCGCTATCGCGCTGGAGCTTTCGGAGCTGCAGCGCGAGCGCATCCGACAGGAGCGGCTCGCCGCAATCGGCGAGACCGTGGCGGGGCTTTCCCACTGCCTGAAGAACACCCTCAACGGCCTGCGGGGAGGCGCGTACATCGTCGAGAGTGGGATGCAGAAGGAAAACGCCGCGACGATCGCTCAAGGGTGGAAAATTTTGAAAAACGGCATCCGGAGCATCGAGAATCTGTCCCTCGACATGCTTTATTATGCAGGGGAGCACATCCCCCAGAGGGAGCCCGTCAGCCCGAACCAGATCGTGGAAGAGGTCGTCGACCTGCTTCGAGAATCGGCCGCGAGCCAGGGCGTCGAGTTGCGAACCGAACTCGACGAACGCATGGAAAAGGTGCCGCTGGACCGCCTCGGCATCTACCGGGTGATCCTCAACCTCGCAGCGAATGCCGTCGACGCATGCATCGAATCCGAGACGGGGAACACGATTACCCTGAGGAGCGCCTTCGGACCCGAGGAAGTCATGCTGGCCGTGGAGGACAACGGCATCGGCATGACGGAATTCACGAAGAGAAGGATCTTCGAGCGATTCTTCACCACGAAATCCTCGAAGGGGACAGGCCTCGGGCTCGCTGTGGTCAAGAAGATCATCGATGAGCACGGCGGGACAATCGAGGTCGGGTCGGCGCCCGGAAGGGGAGCGACCTTCTCGATCCGAATCCCGAGGGAACCGATGACGACGTAGCAGATTGGAATGTGCCGATCGTCTTCCACACCGGCGCTCAGCCTGCGGCGCCAGTGAAGCTGGACACCCAGCATCCCACGCCCTTCGTTCCGTTACATACGGCCGGCACTTTGGCCCGATGCATCACTTCGAACTCATGAACCATCCCGACGTGTACGAGCAGATGCGACGCTGGCTCGCCGGAGGCGCGGCGTAATCCCGCGTATTTTCCCTTCGGGTCATTGATGTTCAGTCTACCCGGCGGTAGACTCCGCCACTATGCACTTCCCACGCTTCATGCGGCGCGTCAACCGTGTGTTCACCAACCCGATCATGGGCACCTTCGCCTGGGTGATTCCGCCGCTGGCAGTGGTGCACCATGTCGGGCGCAAGAGCGGACGCCACTATCGTTCGCCGGTGGTCGCCTTTCGCAGCGCCACCGGTTTCGTGATCCCCATGACCTACGGGCGTGACGTCGACTGGGCTCGCAACATCGTGCACGCACACGGGTGCGAAATCGTCCAGATGGGCCAGCGCTCCCGCTTGCGCAACCCGCGCATCGTCAACTTCAAGGCTGCGGCAGCACATCTTCCCGCCATCGTGCGCCCAGCGCTCGGCGTTGCGGACTTCCCCGGCTACGTGCTGCTGGACCTGCAAGCCGGCGGGTCGCAAGGCCGCAAGTAACAGCCTGCTCCGCGTCACGGCGGCGACCTCGGCTGGGAGCCTCCAGTTCCAGGGGTGGAGAGGCTGGCGCCCGGGGGCTTCTGTACTGCCGCTCGGTTCTGTAATGTCATGTGTAGCGGCGGCGCCACGATGACGCCGCCCCAGAAGGAGGATGCAGGATGATCAAGCTCTATGGCGTTCCTGGCTCACGCGCGATGCGCTCTCTGTGGATGCTGGAGGAACTCGGCGTCCGGTACGAAAACATCAAGATCAACTTCGCCACCGGAGACACCCGACAACCGGATTTCCTGAAGATCAACCCGAACGGCCACATCCCGGCGCTGCAGGACGGTGACGTGACGCTCTGGGAATCGCTGGCCATCAACCTGTACCTCGCACGCAAGCACGACAAAGGCCTGTGGCCCAAGACGATCGCCGGCGAGGGGCACGCCTTCAAGTGGAGCCTCTGGGCGATGACGGAAGCTGAGGAGCCGCTGCTGACGACGCTGTTGCACCGCGTTTTTTTCCCGGAAAATCAGCGTGACAAAGCGAAGGCGGACGACGCGGCACAGCGCTTCAAAACGCCGCTCAAGGTGCTCGACGGCGAGTTGGCGGGCAAGAACTATCTGCTGGGAAACGACTTCACCGTCGCGGACCTCAACGTCGCCTCGGTGCTCTGCTGGGCACCGATGGCCGGCCTCGACTTGAGCCACGCCGGCAACGTCGGCCCCTGGATGACCCGTTGCACTGCTCGCCCGGCGTACGCCAAGGTGATGAGCATGATGGGGTAGTGGGCAACACCGGCAAGGCCGGGACCGATGGAGAAGCAATGACGAACCGGGAACCGAGAACAGGGTAGGGGCGGGAGCGGTTAAGATACGCGGTAAAACATAACGCTTGCAGGGAGGTCACCAGCAACGCGTTTCGCCGACGTCGAACGTCCAGGCGCGATCGTCGAGCCCGTGCTGCGCCGCCGCGGCATGGAACCGGCACGGTGGTTCGTCGAGCAGCTCATCGCTGAGATCGAACGTGCCCCAATGCATCGCCACAACACGCCGCGCCTGCAGGTCGCCTGCGGCCTGCACCGCCTCCTCCGGATTGAGGTGTACGAATTGCATGATTGCGCGCGGATCGTAAGCGCCGATCGGTATCGCCGCAAGGTCGATCGGTCCGAGGCGTTTCCCAATCTCCGCGAAGCCATCGAAATAGCCGGTGTCGCCGCCGTGAAAGAACCGGCGCGTCGGCCCTTCGATGACCCACCCGGCCCACAGCCGGCGGTTGCCATCGGTGAGTGAACGTCCGCCGAAATGCAGCGCCGGCACGCAGTGAACACGGACGGGGCCGAGGTTGAGGCTGCGCCACCAGTCCAACTCGTCGGCGGTCCCGCCTGCGGCGGCGATCAACGCGCCCATTCCGAGTGGTACAACAAAGCGCGTGCCGCGTGCGGCGAGCGCCGCGATCGACGGCAGGTCGAGATGATCGTAATGGTCGTGCGAGACGACGGCGAAGTCGATCGGCGGCAACGCCTCGAGCGGAACGCCCGGGGGCACGTGTCGCTTGGGTCCCAGGAAAGAGACTGGGCCTGCCCGCTCGGAGAAGACGGGATCGGTGAGAAACGTCACGCCATCCATGCGCACCAGCATCGTCGAGTGGCCAATCCACGTGACGCTCGGGTTCTGCATGATCGCGTCGAGATCAAACGGCACCAAGCGCGCACCACCGGGACGCAGCACCAGCCCCGTCCACACCTTACGCAAAAAGAGCGGCGCTATCGCACACGGCCCGGGACGTTGCCCCGTCCCGGGAAGGTTGACGAACCGCTTCCCCTCGCGTGGTGCACCGGCTCTCGCCATACTCGCTACCACTATCTGTGTAGCATACTCGGTTCCCAGATACTTGCCCCCGCGCAACCGAAATGCCCATCGTTTGACAAAAGACCCTCAGGTGAGGATCTTCTGAGCGCTGAACAAGGGAAGGAGCATGATGACCCACGCAATCCGTTTTCGTCAGACCGGCGGACCCGAGGTCTTGGAATGGCGGGAGGTCGAAGTCGGCAAGCCCGGCCCCGGGCAGGTACGGCTGCGACACACCGCCATCGGATTGAACTACATCGATACGTATCACCGTACCGGCCTGTATCCGGTGCCGTTGCCATCCGGCTTGGGCATCGAGGCCGCGGGCGTCATCGAGGAAGTAGGAACGAAGGTGAAAGACCTGAAGCCGGGCGACCGCGTCGCCTATGCAGGCGGTCCGGTCGGCGCCTACGCGCAAGCCCGCGTGCTGCCCGCCGAACGACTGGTGAAGCTGCCGAAGACGATCAGCGACCAACAAGCCGCCGCCGCGATGCTGAAGGGCATGACGGCGGAGTATCTCCTGCGGCGCACCTACAAGGTGAAGCCGGGTGAGGCCATCCTCATCCACGCCGCGGCGGGCGGCGTCGGCTTGATCATGTGCCAATGGGCGAAGGCGCTCGGCGCGAAGGTGATCGGCACCGTGTCCAGCGACGCCAAAGCGGCGCTCGCGAAGAAGCATGGCTGCCATTTCCCCATCGTCACCACGCGGGAAAGTTTTGTGGAGCGGGTCCACCAGATTACGCGCGGCAAGCGTCTGCCCGTGGTTTACGACTCGGTCGGCAAGGACACCTTCATGGGTTCACTCGACTGTCTGGCGCCACGCGGGCTGCTGGTCATGTTCGGCAACGCCTCCGGCGCCGTGCCGCCGTTCGATCTCTTATTGCTCACCGCAAAGGGATCACTATTTGTTACTCGTCCAACGCTGGCCAATTATACCGCGACGCGCCAGGATCTCCTCGCCAGCGCCAACGCACTGTTCAAGGTCATAGGCACGGGCACTGTGAAGATCGCGATCCGCCAAACCTACGCGCTCCAAGATGCCGCGCACGCACACCGCGATCTGGTCGCACGCAAGACGACGGGGTCGACGGTCTTGTTGCCGTAACTCGCGGCGTGGGACGAGCCCCCGGGGAACGGAGTGTTGATTTGTGGTAGTGGGCAGTTTTAGCTGAGACGGCATTTTGCTGGGAGCAGGTCCACGATTTCCTCGATGTCCCATACATGATCAGCTACGGCTTTTTCCTTGCCGTTTGGGAGGACCATTTTCGCTTCCATCGCGGGCGTGACGCGCAGCGTTTGGTGAATGCGGTAGAAGTTGTAGTACATGAAGTGCAGCGCGACCATGTAGGCGTGGTTCGCCAGCTTCTTGCTGAATGCGTTGGTAAGCCTTGTGTAGCGCCGCATCGACATCCGCATCGTTAGATTCTGGCGTTCAACGTAGCTGGTCGAGACGTGATCCGGGTCTGGGTCGCCGTAAACCCGTGTGGCCTCGCACCCGATGCAAACGGCAGGTGAGTAGCGCCGTTCGTCTTCCTTCGGGTCCGGGCCGTACAGCTTGACCAAGATCGCGTAATCAATCCCCGTGGTGCCGAATGCGCCGGATACGGCGCTCAGGTATGCCCTGTGGCCATCCGTGGTCAGCTGCACCCGGTGCGCAAGGCGGCTCTCCAAATCGAGCATGAATTCATACGCGGCACCGGCATCGCGGTCGCCAATGAACCAGCTCGGGATCAGCTTGGTGTCTGCATCGATGGCTACCCACGTCCACACGTCGCCGAAGCCAAACCCCGTGATGCCTTTGCGTTTGGCAGTCTTGGCCTTCATGTTCACAAATTGCCAAATCTCATCACACTGAATACGACGACAATTCAGGTTGCGGAGATGGTCGCGCTGATATTCCCAGCAGGCTTCACCGATCTCTTCCAGGAGCGTGAGGATAGCGCCCTTGCTGGTGCCCGTTATCCGGGCGGTTGCACGGACGCTGTTTCCTTCAATCAGGCACCGGACGATCTGGGCTTTCCGTTCGCGACTCAACGTGTCCATGGTGGTATTATGCGTGACCGCTCTCGTATTGTCAAGGAGGCGCTATGCAAATTCCTGGCGCATTGCTCTATCCTCTTGGTCCCCCGTGAGGGGGCATTCAGCGAGGTGGGATATCCGGCGGAAGGCGGAAGAGCGGGATCACCAACGGTGGCACATTCATCCGCGACACAAGCGAATGCGCAAGTTCACGGAAGAAGGGCCACGCATTGAACACGCCATTTCTCGAAGCGAACCGATTAGCCAATGCCTCAGGGCATTCCGTGTTGCCTTGAATCGCGTAGAAGAGCCCATACTCCGCAGAGACGCTTAGCACGGTGCGCGTTTCGGGTGGCTTCTTTGTGTCGTCGGTATACACCTCGGAAACTCCCAGCTTAACCCCACAGTAAAGAATGCGGGGATTGCCCGCTTCGGCCTCAATAACCGCAGAGCGGTATCCTGAGGTCTCCAGTTTGATGTTCAAGCTGTCGGGAATCGCGCCGGGGGACAAGGCGTCAGGAAAGAATCGCGCCGAACTCTCGAATAGATCGACCGCGCGCAGTTGCACACTATTCACTAGGGCTGGGTACAACGAAAGGAGGGCGGCCTGCTCTCTAGCCAGGTCTCCCCCCTTGGCCACCTTCTTGTGCGTCCTCTTTCTCAACGTGCGATGCTTTCCGGGGGCGCTTCTATTAGGCCCTCATCGGGGCATTGCCAATCGGCATGTTCACGAGCGACGCGAGCTGATACCAGCTCCGGCTTGCCCTTCGAAACATGGGATTCGACCGGTAGCTTAGGGAGATGGTGCCACACCACCTTTGCAATCTTGGGGAACGCTAGAACCTTGGCCGACTCCATTCCGTCTGGCCGTGGACCAATTGCGACGTTCACCCGTAGCCCCAATGCGTCAGCGGCTCGACAGATGGTTTGCAGGGTTAGCCCTCCGCCCTGCGTCCTGTGCAATAATCGCTGCGCTTGAGATGCCGAGGTGCCGATAGCCTCCGCAAAGGCGCGCAGGCTCCATCTCTTCGTTCTCCGAACCTCATCAAGCGCGGCACCGATCTGCCGCCGTAAGGAATTCTCTGCAGCTGCCGTTCGAACATCACGATCCTGTAAAGCCTCGGAAACAAGATCATCAAAATCCTCAATCATGGTCGCTTTCTCCGAATAAATCGCTTGCCTTCCGCAACCACGTCCGCACCTACTCACGCAATGCCTCTTCGATATCGCAGAGTCTCTCCTTCAACCGCTCTTTCATCCATCCCCGCAAGTTTGTTACCCGCTTTCCTGCGTCAATTGCGAGCATATATAGATCACCTCGCTTGAAGCAGAAGTACACTCTAATACTATTTCCACGTATATAAAGCGTGAGATAATGGATGCCTGATACGTCATTGCCGTGGAGTACCCCTTCGCATCGATGAGGCCGCCCGCCGCGCCGTGCTTCCTCCAAGGCCCTTAGTTCGTCAATTATGATACCGGCGATCTCCTTGTCCTTATTATCCGAAGAGCATAGCAACGCCCGGAGTTCCGTTCCGAAGCCAGGATGCTGTAGCCTTCGTGTCCGCTTCTTCTGCAAGGTCCGCCCATGAGCCTCTTGTACCTAAGTTTAGGTAAAGAAGTCAAGCCCGCGAATCACTCCTCGCCGACTGTGCGCACGCTATATACGAAAAAAACGCGCCAAATCAAAGCCCTGCGGAACACACTCGCTTAGTGCGCAAGCGGTTCTTTACCTTGCGCCCCAGCGCGCCCGCGCGGCCTTTCGAGCGCTCTCGCTGCGTTCCTTCTTGGTCATCTTGGCCGCCCGTGCTGGCCCGCCCTTCAACCCACCACGGCGCCCTAACAGTACAGCGGGGTTTTCTTCCCCACCGATGATCCGCAGTGTTGCCGCCGCCGCTTCGTTCTCATCCCGGTTCGAGAGCAGGCTCAGCACCTCGGACCAGTGCGCCTTCAGGTCCGGCATCACGGCAAGGAGTAGGTGAAGCTGTTGCGCCCCAAGATCGCCGCGTATGTGTGCATTCTCGGCATCGCGCGGGATAATTTGAATGTGGGCACGTTCGAGTTGCTCGATGATGTCCTTAGCTATCCGTGAGCGCTTTGGCATGAGTTGAGTATGCCCGATGTGTCACATACAATCAATGGGCGTATCGTGGTCCGCGATGGACTGAAGGGATCGTCAATGTTCCAATGGTGGAGTCGCATCCTCGCTGTTCCGCTGAGCTGCGCGTCGCTCGCTGTCGCAGCAAGCCCCGCAAAGGCCGCGCAGTTTACCGATCCGGTAAGGGGGTACAGCGTCAAATACCCTGATACCTGGACTCTCCAGCAATATCCGAGCGGCGCGATCGAAATCCGCAACTTCCCCGTAGAACGCATGCTGTACGGCGGCAATGTTCCCCTCGGCGGCGCGCAAATCTTACTCACCGTTGAACCACCGTACCCGAGGGGTTGGTCGGCCCAGAGCGACGAATACGCTATCATCGAAGGAGATGCGAGATCGGGAGGCGGGACGGACATCAAGTGCTCTAGCCGGACGAGCGCCGGACCGGCCCGATGCGATTTTGTTCGTGAGACTGCATCCGACAGCACGAACAAGTGCGTTAGGATGGTTCTCCGCAAAGGAGGAAAATTGTTCGATTTCTTTATGGAGTATCAGGAGGCAGGCCCGGCCGGACCATCATACGAGCGGACGCTGACAGAGTTCGTCCACAGCCTACAATTGCTACCTTCGTCGCCAGCCGCAGCAGCTGACTCCAATTCGTAACCGCTCACGCATAACGCCGTTCGTTCTTATCCTGCCCACTACCTGATTTGTCCATTGTATGGTGTAGAATACTGCTCCTATGATACAGTATAGTGCTGACGCTACACCCAGAGTTCTTCTCGCTTGTTTCCAGCGACCGCTAGAGCGGCCAGCACCAGTGTGTTAGAAGGAAATGAGCATGGCACTAAAACGCCGAACGATGTCGCATGTGGCTCGAAGAGCTTCCCGAGGTGCTGCGGGAGAAGATCGGTTTTGCCGAGGCCCAGTCGTAGGCGCTTACCCACTCATCGCATCCGGATCTGCAAGGTGACGATTTCGAAGGGGCGGAAGCGCACACGCCACCGCTGTGGTCCCACGCGCCGCACACGGGCTCGCTTCGGCTGTTCGAGAAAATCCACGGCCCGGGCACCCATCGCGCCCGGGATGGTGATCTCCGCGGTCTGCGACGCCGCGGAGCTGTTGTACCAACGCGCCGTGAAGGCGCCGGCCCGCGTTGACGCCGTCAGCGCGCTGCGCACGACGTGCGGGTTGTCGCAGTGCGCCAGCGCGGCGGCATCCGCCCGCACCGTCCCCGCATGCGCCTCGGTCACCGCAGCCAGCGGCGGGTAGGCGAAGGCATGCGCCTGCGCCACGATGCCGGCCGCCTGCCAGTCGCCGGTGAACGTCGTGAGCGCGTACTCGAAGCGGTGCCACCCCGGCGACTGCGCGTCGGGTGTCTCCAGGCCCGGCCCGGCAGGCCCGTGACGGAAGCGCAGATCGCCGCGCGACAACCAGCCGACCGCGCGGATCAAGGTCAACGCGATCTCCGTTCCCACATCGGTCCTCCGGATCTCGGTCCTCCGGACCTCGACCTCGGGGACGCCGCGATTGAACAGCGCCACGCCGTGTTGCCCGTCCTGGATGCAGGTGAATGTCTTCTGCGGAACCGTCCCGACGGCCCGTTCGTACTCGCTGGACGGCTCGATCGCGAGCGAACGTTCGACCGTGCCGAACGCCTGCTCCATGAACGCCGATGCGACGGCGAGCGGGGTCTGAAAGTGCACGCGGAGCCGGTGGTCGGCAGCGACGTTGTCGAGAGTCGTCTCGAAATCCACGCGCTTCACCCCCGCGTACAGGCGCACCACGCTGGTGATAGGCATGTGTACATGCTCGGCGGAGCGCGTCTCGCGATCTGCTTCGAGGCGGCGTGGCAGCGCGTAGTGCTGCATCACCGTCAGTGTTGCTACCACTGGATTGCTGGCGTCGATGGCGATCGCCGGCGGCGCGTGCGGAGCCGCTACCGGCTGTCCTTCCACCGGATCGAAGTTGTACTCGTCGCCCCGGTCGCCTTCGTCGACGAACCAGTTGCACCGCGGCAGGAGCAGCCCGGTGTGTTTGTCGCTGATGTGTAACGAGCCGTCCTCGTTCACATGCACGCGGAAAAACTCGTTCTCCAACTCCCGCTCGCTTGCAGCGAACGGCACCGTCACCGCCGCGCTCTTGCGCTGCAGTCGGAACACGGTGAACCCATGCCCGGTCAGAGCGGGGGCGTAGAATATGGCGCGCGCCGGCACGCCGGTCTGGGCGCGCACCGCAACGCTCTGCAGTGTGGGGTCATCGAGCTGCGCCAGCCATTCGGCGCGCAGCCGCGGCAGATCCAGCTCCCCGCGCTGCATCCTGTCCAGGGTGACGACAACGGAGAGTCGCGCGCCGTGGCGCTCCAAGCGGATGTCATTGAGCACCATGCCGAGAAACTCACGGCCTTGAATCGTGAGCACGTGCGGCCGGACTTCCGCAGGGGGCAGCTCGGTCTCCAACAGAATTTCGCTGTCGCTCGCCTCCACGTGCAGCGAGATCTCGCGCCCGCCGGCATCCACGAGCACGTATGCCGACTTGCCGTCAAGGCTCAGATCAATTGACACCACATGCGGTCCGGCAGCGTTGGGGTTGTAGACCGCCAGCGCTGCATCGGGCGCCGTACGCGAGGTATCAAGTTGTTGCGCCACCGCCGTCAGTGCTCGGCCGAGGACTTGGTTTACCACGAGCTGCACCTGATCGGAGCGCGCCTCCATGTCGCGGTGGACCTGGTCGACCGAACAGCCGGTGATGCTGTCGTGCGGGTGATTCTGCACCAGGAGTTTCCAGGCCCATTCCAGGAAGTGGCCGAGCTGCCGGTCGCCGGCGAGGAGGTCGGCCCACGTCGCCAGGGGTTCGGCGTAGCGCTCGAGGCGGCTACCGATGTCGAAGTCCCGCTGCTTCAGCCGCACCCGCGCGGACGTGACGCCCGACGTCACCGTGGTACGCAAGACGCTCCGCATTTCGCCGCGATGGACCTGCAATTCCTGCTGTTCGCTCCGTGCCCGTTCGATGAAGCGCGCCAGCGGCGCGATCTCGTACGTCACCCCGTCGCGGCCGGCCGTCGCCGCCGCCAGCATCGCCGGCAACGGTGCTTGGGGTTCTTCGTGGTCGTGGCCGTTCAGCACCAACAGTGATGGGATATGCCGGAATGGCGCCTGCTCAGCGATGATCGCCTCCAGTTGCACCCGCAGCTCATCGACGTTCTCCGGGAGGTTGCGCCCATTCGAGTAGCCGCTGATCGGCAAGTACACGGTGAATGCCGAGGTACCGTCCGGACCTTCCCAGGTAAAGAGCGTCTCGGTCACGTCGCTGCCGACGCCGCGCCAGACGACCGCGCAGTCGATCCCGAAGCCGCCGAGGATCTGCGGCATCTGCGCGCAATGCCCGAACTCATCGGGCAAGTAACCGATCTTCGTGACGGCACCGAACTCAGCCGCGACGCGGTGGCCGATCTGCAGATTGCGGATGAGCGACTCGCCGCTGACCAGGAACTCGTCAGGCAGCACATACCACGGGCCAACGGCGATGCGGCGCGCGCGGATGAGCCGCTGCAGGCGGGCGTGGCGGTCCGGGCGGATCTCCAAGTAGTCTTCGAGCACAATCGTTTGGCCGTCAAAGTGAAAGTGCGTGAAGGCCGGATCGCGGTCGAGGATGTCGAGCAACCGCTCGGTCAAACGGACCAGGCGTCCACGAAACTCCTGGAACGGTTGGTACCACTCCCGATCCCAGTGGGTGTGCGGTACGACCACGAGGTGAACCGGCTGCGTCGGCGCGACCGCCTGCTGAGCGTCTGTGGGCATCGGCTGCTGCTGCGTTCGTGCCGCACACAGTCGGCTGTGTGCGGCACGACACTCGACCTTTAGACCCCGTATTTCCCCACGATCGCAACCGCGGCGATGTTCATGAATGGAAAGCCTCCCAGGTTGTGCGTCAGGCCGATCTTGGGATCCTTCAGCTGACGATCCCCTGCCCTGCCGTGTAACTGGAGGTACATTTCATAGAGCATGCGCAAACCGGAGGCGCCGATCGGATGGCCGAAACACTTGAGCCCTCCGTCAACCTGGCAGGGAATCTTCCCGTCGATGTTGAAGACGCCGTCCATCACGTCCCGGTACCCCTTTCCCCGTTCCGAGATGTGCAGGTCTTCCATCGTCACCAGCTCGGTAATGGAGAAGCAGTCGTGCACCTCCATCATGCTGAGCTCCTCGCGTGGGGTCTTGATGCCCGCCTCCTTGTACGCCGCCTCGCTACACTTCGAGGTGGTGGTGAAAGAGGCGCCATCCCACTCGTTGTACTGCAGCTCTTCGCCGTTGCTCAGGGCGAGTTGCAGCGCCTTGACGGCGACGAAATCCTTCTTCTTCATGCTTCTGGCGATTTCCGGCGTGGTCACAATGGCACATGCGGCGCCGTCGCTGACACCGCAGCAGTCGAACAGACCGAGCGGATGCGCAATGATGGGCGATGCCAAGATCCTGTCGACAGAGACCGCCGCGCGCAGGTGCGCCTTGGGGTTACGCGCGCCGTTGGCGTGGCTCTTGGCCGAGACGTGCGCCATCGCCGTCTTCACTTCGTCATCGGAAATTTTGTATTTCGCCGCATAAGCCTGCGCCAACATCGCGAAGGATCCCGGCGCCGTCAGGTTGGGAAACCACAGCCAGTTCAACGGGCCGGCGTTGGCGTTGAGATCGGGAAGGCCACCGTAACCGGTGTCCTTCAGCTTCTCGACGCCCAAGGCGAGGCAGATGTCGTACGCGCCTGACGCCACCGCGTACGCGGCGCCGCGGAACGCCTCGGTTCCCGTAGCGCAGAAATTCTCGGTCCGCGTCGCGGGAATTTGCGGCAAACGCAGCGTCACCGAAAGCGGCAGTGCGCTTTTGCCGAAGTTGATCTCTTCGATGCACGTGCCCAGCCACGCCGCCTGGATGTCCTTGGTCTCAAGGCCGGCGTCCTGCATGCACTCCTCGAAGGCCTCGACCATCAGCTCTTCCGGACCCACATCCCAGCGCTCCCCAAAACGGGAGCAGCCCATGCCAATGATGGCGACTTTATCTTTGATTCCGGTAGCCATACGCACTCGACTCCTTTCACGCCTCTGCTTTCAGAGGAACGGCTTTCCAGAAGTAGCCCTGGTACCCACGGTCTTTGTCAAAATAGCGCCGGCGGAACGACATGCGCACCGGCTGGCCGACCTTGACGTCCTGCTGCTCACAATCTGTGAAGTCCAGCAGCATGCGGCCGCCTTCGTTGAACTGCACGATGCCGTAAACGCACGGCGGCTCCCAGGACACGGCGAGCATGTCCGCCGTCCAGGTCAGGACGCGGCCACTTCTCTCGGCAAACTCGTAATCCTCGAATTGCCGTACCGCGTGGCAGGACGGTTTCACGCAGATCTGCGGCGGCGGCCACTGCGGCGTGCCGCATTTTGTGCAGCGCACGCCCACCAGACCCGTGATCATCTTGCGCTTGCGCCACAAGGTGGTCATGGCGGTGCGGGCGCCCGACTCGGCACGAATGCCCATTTCCACCTTAATGAGATCGCGGAACTTGCAAAATTTCTCATAGCTCGGCAGCTGCCGCTTATCGGAGAGGCATCCCTGGACACCCTTGCGGGGGCTCAAACGAGTGATGTTCTCCGTGACCTCGAACAACAACGCGTCGCAGCCTTGTCCAAAACCAGCCATGAGGATTTTGTCGCCGGGCTTTGCCTGTTCAAGCGCCGAGATGAACATGATGAAGGGATGGGCCGTTCCGGCCTCGCCGCACACCTCGTGCATGTTGTCGACGATCTGGTTCGGGGCCGCCCCCAGCGTTTTCGCGATCTTCAAATGCTCCGCCTTGAAGAAACAGGGGAACGCCAGCTTCGTAACGTCGGCCATCTTCATGTCGAGCTTCTTCAAGAGGCCGCTGACCGCCTGCGGAATGATCTTGCTATACCCCTCATCGCGTACCCAACGCTCCTCCCACATGTAATCGTAGGTAAAGCCGGTGCCGCGGAAGTGGTCGGGAAAGTCGTGACTGACCGAGTACGAGCCCTTGTGCTCGGCGATCACATTCTCGGAGCCGAGCAGCAAAGCCGCGGCGCCGTCGCCGAACCAACTCTCATAGAAATAGGCGCCTCTGGTCTCCCGTTTGTCCGCCGCCGCCACCAGGACGCATTTCTTTTGGCCGCCGGCGAGGGCGTCGAAGGCGACGGTCAACGCGCTGGTCCCGGCCTTCAACGCCGACGTGAAATCCGCGGTCAGCACGGCGTCGCCCATGTTCAGCGCCGTCTTGACAATGCCGGCGTTCTGCCGGTCTGCATACGGCAAGGTGGTCGAGCACAGGTACAGCGCGTCGATGTTCGCCTTGTTCGCTCCCTTCAAGCAGTCACGTGACGCCTCCACCGCCATGCTCAACGCGTCCTCATCCCAGTTGCAGACCGCGCGTTCCCCTTGCGCCACCGCCATGATGGCAGGCGCGAACCAGCCCATCGCTTGACAGATTTGCATGCGGTCGAGCCGCAGCTTGGGGACATAGCCCCCGTAATGCGTGATCCCGATCATAAACGCTTCCTCCTTTCTTTCTCCTACAAAAAATTCACCTGGCAATGCGGTTCGATGGAAGCGATCAGTTTCCTGATTGCACTCTGAGCGCTCTCATCCCTGATTGGTTCCACGTGGGAAATCGGCAAACCACTCGGCGCCTCTCCCGTCTTCCAGGCCAGCACATATCCCGCAACGTCGGCGAAGCGCCAACCAACGCCGGCCCCACAACAGGAAGTGTCTGCCGCCGCGCATCCAAACGCTACCAGGACCTCTCGCCCGTTGTGCGGCACGAGCACTTCCTTATCGATCGTATACTGCCCGCCGATGCTCCTTACCTCGGCGTGCAGCTCGAAATGCACGTATTCTTTGGCCATCGTTGATCATTCGGCATCTCAGCACCCACACGGTGCCCGGGAGCCGCACCTCTTTCCATTCGAAAGCGTCTACTACATGCCCCACTGGGAGGGAATAGGGAGGTCCCCCAGCGCCATCCGAGTCAGCTCGATGATGTGATAGCCGCCGAGGCCTCGGGCCTGCGCATCGTCAGCCAGCCCCTTTCGACACATGGGGCAGAGGTAGCACAGCGCCTGTGCGCCCGCGGCCTGCGCATCGTCGAGGTTGCGCCGGCGGACAAGCGGGGCCTGATCCGGGTTGAATGCGGTCACCGCCAGGCTGCAGCAGAGGGCGCTCTCCCGGTCGTACCGGCGCTGGACTCGTTCGACACCGATCAGCTCCAGGACCGCGTCCACCGCGCCTTCCTTCGCGGGCGACAGTCGCGAAGCGCAGGGACGCTGGTACGCGACGCGCAAACCGAGGGGCGTGATGGCCGCGCGGTGCGCTTCCAGGTAACGCTGCAAGTATTCGACCACGTGCACCGGCCGGAACGGGACCTTGATGCCGAACTGCGGCGCCCGGTCCACCAGCATGCCGTAGCAGTCGTCATGCATGAGAATGATCTCTTCGGCACCTGTGGCAGCCAGGTTGTCCACGAAGGTCTGGGCGTGGCGGCGCGTCACCGAGCCCGCCCCCATATGGTCGAAAAGGATGTAACAGAAAAAATGGCGCCCCTTGAGCACCGGCAGTCCCTCGAACAGGCGGCCCCGGAAAAGCTCGGGATCGCTGGAGCCGAAGACACAGCCCGACAGGACGCGGCGTTGGCTCTCCGGCACGCGAAGCTCCGAGCTGGCAGCGAAGCGCGCCTCTTGAGCGGCGATCATCTCCGCGGTGATCCCGAGAGAGCCGAACTGTTCCTGCCGCTCGAGGATCAGATCGAAGGGACGGGCCTTCGTGGGGCAGTACTCGTCACAGGCAAAGCAGGTGACGCAGGCCGACAGGATGGGCGCCGAGCGGCCGGCGATCAGCTCGTCGATCTCGAAGGCGGCGCGCTCCTTGTCGTAGTCGACGTAGAGACAGCGGACGAGGCAATCACCACACCGGTCACAGCGCGCTTCGTCAAACATCTACCCGCTCCCTTGAAGAGTGCATATGTGCTGCGCTCAGCTTCCACCCTGGAAGATGTACCTCGTGCCCACACTGCCCGGGATGAAGGCGTCAGGAAAGGCGGCCGCCAAGGCGTGGGTAGCGCGCCACCCTGTACAATGGGCCGGGGCGACTACTTCCGGCCCAAGTTCCTTCAGCGCCTCCACGGTCGGCAAGATGTTGGGCTCGAACAGCGGCGTAGATAGGTGAAAACCGCCGATGACCGCGTACACGCGGTCCACACCCGTCAGCTTCCGCGCATAGCGCACGGTGTTGATCACCCCGGCGTGGGCACAACCGGTGATGACGACGAGGCCCTTGCCGGACACGTTGGCCACCAACGCTTGATCGTCGGAGATGCGGGGGTCCGGCTGCCACTCACCATCACGAAAGGCCTGATGCACAAGCATTCCCTGCTCAAAGTCCGTCGTGCGCTCGATCTCGCCCGTCACCAGCACGCCGCCATCCAGCAATGACGACGGCTCGCGTCTCTCGATCACCGGGAAGCCTGCGGCGCGAACCTTCTCCGCGCTGGTCGTCGGCAACTCGTAGGGCTCCCGCCCGGGAATCGCCACGCGCCGCCGCAGCCAGAAGTCCGGATGAACCAGTAGTGGCGGCAGGAGCTCGAGCCGTCTTTGCCAACCCGTTGAGGCCCGTCGTGTGGTCGAAGTGGCCGTGGCTGAGGACAATGCTCTCGATCTCCTTGAGATTCACGCCCAGCGCCCGCAGGTTGTGGACCAGTGTGCCGACCGTGGAGCCGGTGTCGAAAAGGAGCGTGCGGCGTCCGGCCCCCGACGTCACGGAGACCAGGAAAGACAGGCCGTGCTCAGCGACCGGAGCATCCGTAGCGTCGCCCGACTCCAGGAGCGGCGCTTCAACGACCGGCATCCGCTGCCCTTCGGTCCCGGCGGGTCCCATCCGCTTCGCCACATCCGTATTGAGCAGAAGCAAATCCAGCACGTTGTCGATGAGCGTCAGAACCTCTACCCGCTCCACAGGATTCAGTAGGATCTGCGTGGCCATCTGAAATCTCCTGGCTTTGCTGCCTTCTGCAGATTGCTCTTTCGGCAACCTTATGGGAAGCGGCCCGTACCCGCGGCATTTCCAGATAGGCCGCCACCTTGCCTGAACGCTGCCCCTGTGATCGTAATGGGTGGCGACGAGCGCGCCGCCAGCGGCCCCGAGATCGAGGTGGTATGCGCGCGCAGAACAGTTCTCTCGCAAAGAGAGACGGAAAGGAACGATTATGAAAGAGTGCGTATTGGTGGACGGTGTCCGCACCCCCATTGGGCGAGCGCATGCCGAGAAGGGGGCGCTGCGCACGCTGCGCCCGGAGGACCTTCTCGGGGCGCTGTACAAGGCGCTGTTCGAGCGCAATCGGAAAGTGAAGCCTGAGGATGTCGACGTCGTGATGGTCGGCTGCGCCAACCAGACAGGAGCGCAAAACATCGTGAGCAGGCTGAGCTGGCTGGCCAACGGATATCCGGAAAGCGTCGCCTGCAACGGTGTCGAGATGCAGTGCGCCTCGGCGATGGCCGCGATAGAGGACTGCGCACGCGGGATTATGACAGGCGAGATCGACATCGCGATTGCCGGGGGTATCGAGATGATGCAGCGGATCCCGATGGGCGCCGGCATGGAATTCCCGCCGCGGCTGGGTGAGCGCTACAACTTGGGGGAGCTTCCCATGGGGCCGACGGCCGAGAAGGTGGCCGAGCTGCACCAGGTGAATCGGAAGGACCAGGAGGAATTCGCTCTCGCTAGCCACCAGAAGGCGGCCAAGGCACAGGCCCAGGGGTGGTTCAAAAACGAGATGATCCCCCTGGAGGTCACCTACGAAGACGGCAGCAAGCAGATCGTCGACGTTGACCAGTGCGTGCGCGGCGACACCACGCTGGAGAAGATGGCGACGATGGCACCCGCCTTCAAGGCGGATGGCGTGGTCACCGCGGCAACCAGCTCTCCCCTCAACGACGGCGCCGCCGCGGTACTGTTGATGAGCCGAGGGAAGGCCGACGCGCTCAAGCTTCCATATACGGTCAAGTACTTGGGTGGAGCGATGGCGGGCGTCGACCCGACGATCATGGGCATCGGCCCGGTGCCGGCGGTGCGGAAGGTGCTGAAGCTCACCGGCTTGACTATCGATCAGATCGACGTGGTGGAGATTAACGAGGCCTTTGCCAGCCAGTCGCTCGCCTGCCTGCGCGAACTGGGTATCCCGAAGGAAAAGGCCAACCTGTGGGGCGGCGCGTTGGCCCTCGGCCACCCGTTGGGTAGCAGCGGCTGCCGCATGATTGTCACGCTCAACTCGATCATGAAGGCCAACCCGAGCTACAAGCACGGCCTGGCCACGCTGTGCGTCGGGTTCGGCCAAGGCAACGCGACGATCTGGAAACGCGTCGGCTGACGCGCCTCCACCCTGGCCCTCCTCCGTGCCAGAAGCGGCACAGAGGAGGGGACCTGGAGGGGGCAAGGAAGTTCGTTCAACCCGGCGCGCGTAAATCCGCGGCGGCGGTGATGTCGCAGCACAACACGGATACGAGTCCCCTCCTCTGCGCCATCACCTCGGCGCGGAGGAGGGTCAGGGAGGAGGCCTGAAAGCCGCTGCGGCACCCTACCAGCGATGCCTCGCTACACCTTCTCAACCCTGGCCGGGATGTACTTGTGGAGCGGGATCCCGGTCAGGGGGTCGCGGTGCTGCGCGCTCACGAGCTCCTGCACGTTCGTGCCGACCGGCTCGAGCCGGCCAGTCTGCTCGTTTTCCCAGAGGAGCCCGTAGCCGTGCGGCATGCTGAGGTTGCCGGGATAGATGTCGTCGGTCACCAGCGCCGGCACCAGTGCCTCGCCGTACTCGGTGATCAGACGAACCCGCTCACCATCGGTGACACCGATCTCCACCGCGAGCGTCTGGTGCATCCGCAGATAGCTGTCTCGCTGCTTCTTCCTCCAGCTGGGGTCGCGGTGAACGGTGTTGGCGTTGTAGTCGGTCCGTTCGCCGGTTTGTAGGATGAAGGGATACTCCCGATTTCTCCGGAAATCGGTGTCCGCCGGGATTTCGAGACTGCGGAACAGGTCGAGGATCAGCGGCGGGTTGAGCACGGCTTTCTGATCAGCCGTCCGCACCTGTTCCCAATTCTTCTGCGGGTCCACCTTGCACAACAGGATGCCCTCGGGGTGGTCGAGGAGCTTCTGGAAGACCTCGTCGGCGGGGTTGCCGTCAGCGCTGATGGTGCCGGCATCGAGCAGCTCCCGCTGTCGGGTCATCGCGAACATCACGCACAGGCCCCTGATCAGCGTGAGCACCGGCGCGGGATCTCCCGCTTCGATGGCGCTTTCCAAAGCGGCGAAGGCGGGCTGTGATTGGTAGTCGAGCCCCATCGCCTTCGCCAGCTCGTAGAAGATGATGCACTCCTGCCTGGTTTCCGGCGGCGCCTGCAAAACCGGCGGGCGGAGGTGGAAATAGATTCCCGGGTGCCCTTTGGCGAACGATGCGGCCTCCCATTTCTCGTAGCCGATCGGAGGAGGGAGTACGTAATGCGCCAGCCGCGCCGCCTCGGTCATCGCCGGATCGATGACCACGAGCAGATCGAGCTGCTCGAACGCTGCGGTCATCTTGCGCGGGTCGGCATAGGAGCAGAGCGGGTTGCAGGCTTCCACGATCAGCGCCCGTACGCGCTCCTCGCCCGCCTCCAAGATCTCCTCCGGCAGCGCGTTCGGCGGCAGGAAACCGCGGATGCTCGGGACGCCGGCGACGCACGTGCGCGGCTTCTCCGCTGACTTCTCCTCGCGGAACACTCCCGCGCCGGTGAATAGCGTCACCGGAATGTGTGCGCCGTCGGCCATGCACATGTTGCCGGTGATCACGTGGAGGAGCGCGATCAGATAACAGTTCTCCACCATGTGTTTCCCGTGGCAGATGCCGAGGTGGTTCCTGATGCTCGCGCTCTTGGCGGTGGTGAAACGGCGTGCGACCGCGCGGATGTCCTCCTCTTTGAGATCACAAAGCTTGGCGGCCTCACTAGGAGTGACCAGGTTGGCGATGAACTTGGCCTCCTGCCAGCCGTGGGCATGCGCGGCGATGAAGGCGTCGGCGACGAGCCCTTCGTCGACGATCACGTTGAGCATGGCCAGCAGGAAGTACAAGTCTGTGCCCGGGCGAATCTGGAGGTACACGTCGGCCTTCTCGGCGGTCTCGTGCCGCCGGGGGTCGACGACGATCAGCGTCCGTTCCGGATCATCGGCAATCTCTCGGATCACCACCCGCGCGCGCTGGAAGCCGTGGCTCATCCACGGGTTCGAGCCCATCACCAAGATCACCTCGGAGCGGTGCCAGTTCTCCTCATAGTCGAGCCCTTCGCTGCCGAACATCAACCCGTTGACCAAATACTTCTGCGTGAACTCCTGCGCCAGAACGTGGAAATGCCGGCGCGAGCCGAGGAGGTGCAGGAAGCCGGCGGCGTACACGAAGTCCAGATGGTTCGCCTGCCCGCCGCCGCCCAAAAGCGCGACGGCCTCTGGACCGTGACGCTCGACGATACTGCCGAGCTGCGCGGCGATCTCCGAAATCGCTTGCTGCCACGAGATCGGAGCGTATCTCCCATCGGGCATGCGCTTGAGCGGCGTTTTCACCCGCTGCTTGTGATCGACCAGCTTGCCGACCGTGAGGCCCTTGCTGCAGGTGTAGCCCCGGCTGAACGGATTGCGTTTGTCGCCACGGACCTTCACGATGCGGTTGTTTGCGACCTGCACGTCCAGTCCGCAGTTGGTCGAGCACACCACGCACGCCGTGCTCTGCCAGTTGCCGTTCCCCGTCTTTTCCATCTCGTCACCTTTCCGCTGAAGCTGAGGGGAAAAGAAGCTCCCGCTCACTCGCCCTCCGCGCCATCAGCGTCAAGCCGCCTCTTCGCGCCACTGACGATCGTCCGCACGAAGGTCGACTTGACCTGCTCGACGGCGAGCAGGCGTTTGGTGAGGGGAAGGGCGAGGAGCGCGCCGAGCGCGCGGTTCATGCCGCGGCTGGTGACGCTGTCCGGATCGTCGAACAGCATGTGGTGCACGGTGCCCCGCTCCACCGCGGCGCGGATCAGCCGCTCGATATTGTTCTCGGGTGTGAAGACACGCTTGGGTCGCGCCTGCATCGACAGCGCCTTGTTCTTGCATGCGATGTTGCAGACTCCGCAGCCCAGGCACAGCTCTTCGTCGACGCGCGCCGTCGCCGCGCCAAAGTGCATCGCCTTGATGTCAATGGCCATGACCGGGCAAGCTTTCACGCAGCGGGAGCAGCCCTTGCATTTCTTGTCGTCGACGCGCGCCAGGAAATTGCTGGTGTGCACGGCGGTCTGGATGCCATGGTGGTTGATCGCCTTGAGCATGCCGCAGCAGCAGCCGCAGCAGTGACAGATGTAGCTCACGTTGTTCTTCACGTTGTCGGCGATATGAACCATACAGTGGTCGCGGGTCTGGGCGGCGATATCGAGCGCCTCCGCCGCCGAGACTTCGCGGCCGAATCCGCGCCGGATCACCCAGTCGGCCGACTCGTTCAACGTCGTGCAGGTCTCCATCGGCTTCTTGCAGGGATTGCCATGGTGCATGGCCTTGTGGCGGCAGTAGCAGAGGCCGACGGCGCGCAGCTTGGCGTTCTTCAAAATCTCCGTCGCCTGCTCGTAGGGCAGGACCTCGGAGCGCAGATCATCCGCCAGCGTCTTCTCGTGCGCGATCACTCTGCCGACCTGCGTTTCTGCCCGAAACGCGTTGTCCGCAAAGGCGCGGTTGCCGAACATGTACACAGACAGGAGATCGGCGAGCTTCTTGTTGGGCAAGTCCTTGTGCAGGCGCATGAAGGTGAACTCGAAGAAACCGATCACGGTTGGCGCCAGCATGTAGAAGAGTCTTCCCTTGGTGTGGAAATCGAGGACGAGACCCTTCTCGGCCATCTGTTCGAGTTTCGGCTCCAGTTTGTCGGCTGGCTGGCCGAGTCGCCGGCTGAGCATCTCGAGCGGCGCCGGCGTCATGGGCATTCGGGCGCCGATCTCCGCCTCCTCTTCGGTAAAGCGCAGCCGCAGAATCTCAAAGAGCTCTTCGGCGGGGGGTGCCCCGATCGGATTCTTGTGCAACCGCTCCTGCAGTGCCAGGTAAGGTTTTTGAATCGCCAGATGCCCCATTGTTCGTCTTCCTTTGTCTGCGATGGCGGGGTCAGTGAGCGGGCCTGCTTGCCCTGACGTTCTTCGTGACAGTCTTGAGGAGGGCTACGCCTTCCTTACCGAGGAGCCGCACCGCCTTGGCCTGCGCCCGCTCCCAGGCCAAGATAGCATCGTCGAGCAGCTTCCCGCCCTGGGTGGTCAACTGGAAGGGACGCGAGCGTTGATCTTCCGCGGGCGCCTGTTCGAGCCACCCGTTCCCGCGCATCCGGTCGATGTTGCGGCTGAGCGTCGAGGCGTCGATCTGCAGCCAGCGGCAGAGCTGCGCGGCGCGCACCTGCGTTTGCTTCGCGGTCAGCGCCAGGATGACCATCTGGCTCACCGTCAGTCCGAGTGGCCGGAACTCGTCCTCGTACATCCCCGTCACCACCCGATTGAGCATGCGCACCTGGTTGGCGACGCACTCGCGTGCCATGACCTCGACTGCCGCCTCTTTGCTCTTCGCCCGCATACGCCCCCACGCTTGTAGATACAACGCTTGTATATGCAAGATACTGGTGGCGCAACCGCAAATTTGCGCAGCCCTCCTTGCGAGTGCCGCTCAGATCAGATCAATGCTTGTGATCAAATCGGGCGCCCGGTGCATGACGAGCAGCCCTCGGTGGACGTTTGCAGCGACCAACGGGAGCGGACCCGCCGCACGGACGCGGGGCGCAGCCCTCAGCCCATCGGTCCCTGGTACACTTCTACGAAACGCAGGAGCAGCTCCTGCGGAATTGCCAGGTTGGCCTCGCGGTCGGTGCGCACGCAGACGACGGCGGGCCCGTTGGCGGCTTGGGCGCGCCGCAGTGCGGGCTCGACGTCTTCCATCCGCTCCGCGTACTCGCCGTGGCAGCCGAGCCCTTCAGCGACGCGATCCCAGCGCACCGCCCCGTGCTCGGTGCCGAACGTCCGGCCGTACAGCATGCGCTCGTTCGGCTCCTCCATCGTCCACGAGCCTTCGGCAAACACGACGATCGTAATCTTCACGCCGTCGCGCGCGGCGGATTGCATCTCCATGAAGTTGAAGCCGGCCGCGCCATCGCCCGTGACGCACACGACCTCACGCTCCGGCGCGCCGAGCTTCGCGCCGATGGCGGAGGGAATACCGGTCCCGAGCATGCCGAGCTCGAGAATGCTGTGGTACGACCGTGGCTGCGTCGGCGGCAGGCACATATTTGCCCAGAGTGATGTATTGCCACCATCTGCGACATAGACTGCGTCCCGGCCGAAGGTCGCGCCGACCACCTCCAGCACATGCGCCGGGTGCATCCCGGGACCCGCCCAGCTTTGCACCAGCGCCAGTTGCTCGTCCCCCCATGTTTGGGCGGTCTGCTGGTAGCGGGCCAGATCCGCGCCGTCGCGGCGGCGGACCTGTTTCGTGCGCAGCACGGCAACCAGCCCCTCGATCGCCTGCTTGACGTCGGCGACCACGCCGAGCGCCAGCGGCCGCGTCACCCCCATGTTGCGCGGGTCGATGTCGATCTGGATGAGTTGCTGGCGCGCCGGATCACCCCAGTACTTGTCGTAGGGAATGTCGAGATTTCCGAGCCGTGATCCCGCGACCAGGATGACATCCGCCTCCTGCTTCGCCACATCACCGCCACGGCCGAACCCGAAAATGGAGTTCGGATGATCGCGTGGGACGGTCGCACGGCCGGCCATCGTGGTGATCACCGGGCAGTTCAGCAGCTCGACGAGCTCCAGCAATGCCGCGTTTGCACACGCCCGGTCTACGCCGGAGCCGGATACGATGAGCGGCCGCTGCGCGCTGGCGAGCAACGCGGCGGCCTGTTGCAGCTGCGTGTCGGATGCCTGCGGCTGCGGCGGACGGTAGGCCGCCGGCGGCAGGACCCGAACGCTCTGCTCGTCACCCATGGCGTACAGCACCGGCGCCGGCAGCTCGATGTGCACCGGGCCCGGCCGCCCCGTCCACATTTCGCGGAACGCCATACGCATGACTTCCGGGATGCGTTCCCACGACAAGATCGGGCCGCCCCATTTCACCACCGGCTTGAAGACATCGAGCTGATCCTGCCCTTGGAACGTCGACGGTGGCGACGGGTAGACGATCCCGAGGCGGTGTTGCGACGTGATCGCCACGACGGGAACCCCTTCGTGGCGTGCCGTGATGACTCCGGGCAGCAAATTCGCGGAGCCGGGGCCGGGGTTGCCGAGGACCGCCGCCACCTGCCCCGTCGTCTTGTAGAGTCCCTCCGCCATGTGTACCGCGGCGGCTTCGTGGCGCACGGGAAAGTGCCGGATGTTGTGGTCGGCAAGCTGCGCGAGCAGCGGGTCGATCTCTGGGCACGGAAGTCCGAACACGAACTTCACGCCTTCGGTGGCGAGGCAGCGGGCGAGCAGCTCGCCGCCAGTGATGCTACTCATGGTGTCCTCCTGTTGGGTCGGTGCCTTCGTGTTGCACAACCGTCTCCGCTCTTTGGCACGGCCCGGATGTCGGCGCAAGGCGCCGCTGGTGTTGTTACAAGTCGTCGCTGGCCGTCGTGCCAGTCACATTGCTCAAAAGAGCCTGCAATGATACGCCACCACTCGGCATCGTCACGGCGAGCGTGGCCGCGCACCTACGGAACATTTCGCCAAAGGACGCGTCTCGCCGCAAGGAGGCAACCATGCTGAAGATGGAAAAGAACCGGACGCTCACCGAGAAGTTCAGTCGCTATTATCCCGCCAGCCACAGCAACTACCGGGTTCCCATCGAGGCGACCGAAAACCGGGTGTTCATCGTCCGCGCCGAGGGGAGCCATCTGTGGGATGTCGATGGCAACGAGTACATCGACTACCACGGCGGAATGGGCCCGGCGATCCTGGGCCACCGCCACCCGGAATACATCAAGGGCCTGAAAGATCTGCTCGACAGGGCTTCGGTGTGTGTGGGCTCGGGGCTGCTTTTCTCACCCGATGACATCGCGGTGGCGGAGAAGCTGGTGCAGCACATTCCCTGCGCGGAGCAGGTCAAGTTCTGCCTCTCCGGTAGTGAAGCAGTCCAGATGGCCATCCGGCTGGCGCGCGCCTACACGGCACGGCCCTACTTCATCCGTTTCAGCGGCCACTACCATGGCTGGTTCGACAACGTCCTCGGCGGGATGGTCGACCTCACGCCTGCAGGCAAGCCCTTCGCCTACTACGATCCCGAGTCGAATCCGTACGTGGATGTCTGCTTCACCCTTGGCAGGGCAACAGCCGCCGAGAAGGAGTCCTTCCTGCTGCCCTGGAACGACCTCGATGCATTGGAAGACACGCTCAGAAAATACGGAGAGGAAGTTGCCCTGATTCATTTCGAGGCCCCGGTCTGCAACCACTTCTGCATGCCGCCGCGTCCGGGCTATCTGCAAAGGATCCGCAACCTGTGTACGCAGTACGGCATCGTGATGAGCATGGACGAGGTGATCACCGGATTCAGGCTGGGGCTAAGCGGCGCACAAGGATACTACGGCGTGACGCCTGATATAGCCACGTTCGGAAAGGCCATGGCCGGCGGGCTGCCGATGTCCGCCGTGGTGGGCAAGGCCGAGATCATGGAGCAGCTCCGTGACAAAAAGGTACTGGGTCCCGGTACGTTCAACGGGTATCCGCTCGGCATGCGAGCTGCACTGACGACCCTGACAATCCTTGAGAAGGACAACGGCGCCGTATACGGGAAGATGGAGACGGTCCAAAAGCGTCTGCAGGACGGGCTGAAAGAGCTGGCGCGGAAGCATGGCGTGCAGATGCGCATCCAGGGGGCCAGGGGCGTATTCTTCACCATGTTCGGCGTTGACAGTGACAAGGTGGTCTACTCTGACGAAGATCTGGCGACCTTGGACATGGAGAAGACGCTCGAGTTCTGGTCAGGCATGAATCACCAGGGCATTGCGGTGATGGTGGGCGGCCGGTGGTACATGAGCATCGCTCACACGGACGCCGACGTGGACAGGACCCTGGAAGCCGCTGATACGGTGATGGGGACCTTGTAATCGGCGGATGTTGACAGATTTGTGGATGACCACGTTGAATCGGCTCGGTATCACAGCCGCGCAAGCCAAGAACGGGAAGCGGCCGACATAGAAACATAGCAGGCCACGGCGTCCGGAGACCCCGCGGAACGGCTGCGGGATGAAAAGCACCAGGGTGCGATCGGCGTGAACCCGGAGGGTTCGCAGCCATTAGCCGGTGGTTGAGCGCAGCGACACCACCGGCTCGCGGGGTGGCTATTTGACCGCACCCCAAAGGGGTGCCAGAGGTAATGCTGTTCATATGCCCTCGACGTACCTCAGCCTCCACTACCACATCGTCTTCGGCACGAAAGACCGCGTGCCCATCATCGACTCCGCCTGCCGCTCGCGCCTGCACGAGTACCTGGGAGGAACGATCCGTGGGCTCCGCGGTTTCCCGGAAGAGGTCGGTGGAGTCGCCGATCATGTCCACCTGCTGGCGAGCTTGAAGGCCACTCACTGCCTCGCCGACGTGCTGCGCGAGTTGAAGAAGGCGTCGTCGATGTGGGTCCACGAAGAGGTGCGTATTTCACACTTCGCCTGGCAGGAAGGCTACGCCGCCTTTACCGTGAGTGCGACGGCACGGGAATCAGTCAGACGGTACATCGTCAACCAAGAGGAGCATCACCGGTGGAGAACCTTTCGTGACGAGGTCGTCGAGATGCTGGAGAAGGCTGGGATTGCGTATGACCCGAAATACCTCGAGTGACCGGTCGTTCTGCGATCGGCGGCTGGCACCCCTCCGGGGTGCATGTCATATGGAGCCTTCAGAGCCGGTGGTGTCGGCCTCGCGGCCTCAACCACCGGCTAATTTCTACGATCCCTCCGGGATGGAGAGGATGGACCTGCGCATCGCCGACACTCCTGTACCGGTGCAGAACCCGGCATGGGTACCGTTCTGAATGTTCGGCGAAAGCAGCTGGGACCCTTTTGGGGAGCGAAGGGGAAGTGCGGATGGGCCCGTGAAGGCTTCATGGGGGTCAGCCGAAGGGTCTAGGGACGCGACGTGAAGCAGAGCAAGAGCCTAGCACCGGGAGCCCTCCGGTGGCAGGTGCGCTCTTTGGCCTCGCCGTTAGTCCCGACGAACAGGGCGTCTACTTTGTGGATGACGTCGCCGACACCCTCAACTTGCTGCAGCGCTGACTCCCTTGCGACCGTCTGCACCGGCCCGATTCTTCGCAGACATCTTGCCCGGGAGCCTTTCCAATGCCATCGTTGCTGGCGTGAGCTGGCAGCTTCCAGAGTCCCGGCGCGTTTTCGTGAACCGCCTCTACACCGTCGCGCAATGGGCATGCGTGCTGCTCACGCTGTTCAGCGCACCGGCTAGAGCACAGGAGCACTTGCGGCTGTCGACCACGACCAGCACCGACAACTCGGGGTTGCTCAGCTTTGTCCTGCCGCCTTTTGAACGACGCTTTCAGCTGAAGGTCGACGTCATCGCGGTGGGCAGCGGGAAAGCGTTGAAGCTCGCCGAGAACGGCGACGTCGACGTCGTGCTCTCGCACGCCCCCGAGTTGGAAGAGGCGTTTGTCAAAGCCGGATTCGGGGTCAACCGGCGCGACGTCATGTATAACGACTTCATCATCGTCGGCCCGCCGAACGACCCGGCGGGGCTGCACGCCGCGGCCGGCGCCGTCGAGGCATTCAAGAAGCTGGCCGCCGCGCAGGCGACGTTCGTATCGCGCGGCGATGAATCCGGGACGCACCAGAAGGAAAAGGAGCTGTGGAAGGCCGCGGGGGTCACCCCGAGCGCGCCCTGGTACGTCTCCGCCGGCCAAGGGATGGGAGAAGTGTTGCTGATGGCGAACGAGCGTCAGGGCTATACGGTCGCCGATCGCGGAACGTACCTCGCCTACAAGAAACGAGAAGAGTTGGCAATTGTATCGCAAGGCGATCCAATTTTGTTCAATCCGTACACGATCATGGCGACGAACCCGGCGCGTTATCCGCGAGTGAAGTACATCGAGGCGATGGAGTTGATCGCGTGGCTGACCGCACCGGAAGGGCAGAAGCTCATCGGCAGTTTCAAACAGGAAGGCGAAGTCCTGTTCCATCCCACCGCCGTCCCGACGTCCGCGCCGTAAGGTGATGACGTGTCGTTCGGCGACGCGTTCTTTTCCGCGCTGCGGCTGCTGGCGGCCTGGGATCCACACGTCATCTCCGCGGTGGCCGTGTCGCTGCGCGTCTCGCTCTTGGCGACGGTGCTGGCCACAGCGCTGGGCCTGCCGATCGGATTCTTCCTTGCCGTGCGGCACTTTCAGGGCCGCCGCCTGCTCCAAGTGGTCGTCAACACACTCACGGCGTTGCCGACCGTCGTGGTCGGGCTGCTCGCGTACGCGCTGCTCTCACGGCGCGGCCCGCTCGGCGTCCTCGGTCTGCTCTACACGCAGTGGGCGATGGTGTTTGGCGAGACCATTTTAGTGACGCCGCTCATGGCAGCGCTGACAATGGCGGTGGTCAGCGGTGCCGATCCGCGCATCGAGGAGACCGCGCTGACGCTCGGGGCGACACGACTAGCGGCGGCGTTCGCCGTCTTGCTGGAGATGCGCACCGGCATTCTGGCGGCGATTGCCACCGGGTTCGGCCGGCTGGTTTCCGAGCTGGGGATCGCCCTCATGGTCGGCGGCAACATCGCCGCCAGCACTCGCACCATGACCACCGCCATCGCTTTGGAGACCAGCAAAGGGGAGTTCGCGCTCGGGTTCGCCCTCGGTCTGATCCTCCTAGCCGTTGCGCTCGCGGTAAACGTCGCGGTAGCCGCACTCACCCCGCCACGTTAGCATGGGTGCGGTTGCAAAAGCGCACAACGATGGATGCCCCGGCGTACAGACTGCGTGAGCTGCGGGTCGAACGCGCGGCGCGCCTCGTTCTCGACATCGCCGCGCTCGATCTGTTGCCGGGCCGCGTGACCGCCATTGTGGGGCCCAACGGGGCCGGCAAGACGTCTTTGCTCCGCGTCCTCGCCTTCCTGCTGCGGCCGACGAGCGGCAGCGTCGAGTTTGCGGGGCGACCGGTTGCCTACCACGATGCCCTGCTCAGCGCGCTCCGGCGCCAGGTGACCCTGGTCGCGCAGACGCCGATGCTGTTCCACCGCTCCGTGCGCGCCAACGTGGCGTACGGCCTACGGGCACGGCGGCGCGCCACCGACGGGGCCGTCGCGGCGGCGCTCGCCGCCGTAGGAATCGCCGATTTCGTGGAGCGTGCCGCGTGGAAGCTCTCTGCCGGCGAAGCTCAACGGGTCGCGCTGGCGCGCGCCCTGGCGATCGATCCGCCCGTCTATCTCTTCGACGAGCCGACCACAAGCGTCGACCGGCAGCACGTGCCGGTTGTCGAGTCGCTCATCACGCAGCTCGGTGCGGCGGGAAAGACGGTCATCTTCACGACCCACAACTTCGCCCAGGCGTATCGTCTTGGTGACACGCTGATTTCCCTCAGTGATGGGCAAATCGCCCCCTTCCCGCTGATCAATCTGTTGCGCGGCACCACCGAGCTGATCGACGGCCACAGCTACTTCCGCAGCGAGCCGTTACGCATCGAGGTGCCCGATGGGATGGTGGCGCGCACCATTGCGATCGATCCGGACGCCCTCATCGTCTCCTGCGACCCCTTGCGCTCCAGCGCGCGGAACTCCTTCGCCGGCCACATTCTCAAGGCGGAGCGAGACGAGCGCGGCGGGGTGCTCCTGACCATCGACTGCGGGCGCAATTTCGTCGCCCGCATCACGCGTCATTCGTACGACGAGATGGCGCTGAACGTCGGCAGACCTGTCTACGTTACCTTCAAGTCCTCAGCGATTCACGCGCTGGACGAAGACACCCCCGCCTCGGGCTAGTCCTCGCCAGGATGCCGGCGTCGACTCCGTCCTCGTCACTCGTCTCGGCATGCGAAGCGCTTCGCCCGGACGACCCGTTCGACACGTATTCACGGGCAACGCGCTTACGGGGCTGCCGGCGCGCGCAACATGCTCGCCATGCCTTCGAAGAGGGCCGCGAGCGTCGCCGCGGCTTCCGGCGGCGCCTCGATGCTGATCCCACCGCGCTCCGTGCGGCGGATCTCGAGAGCGGAAAAGAGCGACTTCACGTCGGCCGCGGACGGCAGCGCGGCAGCGGGGACGCTCACGGCCTGTACGCTTGGCGCCGGCGCCGCTGGCGATATCACATCTTGTGACTCATCGGCGGCACCCACCATGCCGTCCACCTCGCGGTCGGCGGCGCCGGTGTCTTCGGTTCCGTCGCGGTCCTCGGGCAGATCCGGGACCTGCACCGGTTCCACAATCTGTTCCAGTCGCGCGAGGAACGACCCACAGCGCTCGAACCGCACCTCGTCGCTGTCGCCATCGAACAGGCCGGTGAACAGCGCTCGCTTCCCGGACACCAACGCCGCAATCCGCGCCTCGATGCTGGCTTCGCTCACCAGGTTGTAGACGTCGATCGGCTGCTTCTGCCCCAACCGGTAAATGCGGCCGATGCGCTGCTCCAGGACGGCGGGGTTCCATGGCAGCTCGATGTTCACGCAGCAGCTGGCGGCACGTTGCAGGTTGAGACCGACCCCACCGGCGTCAGTGGCGAAGAGCACGCGCGTATCCGGGTCGTCGTGAAACTCCACGATGTTCTGTGTCCGGTGTTTCTGCCCTTCCTGTCCGGTGAAGAACACGGCGCGCACGCCGCGCTCCGCGAGCAGGCCGGCGATGGCCCAGTGCGCCAGCTGCAGCATCCGCCGCCACTGGCTGAAGACCACAACCTTGCGCCCTTGTTCGAGCACCACTTGCGCCAGGATCTCCCGCAGCTCGAGGAGCTTCGGGCTCGACAAGGTTTGCACCAGAGCAGTGTCCGGCTGACGCACCTGCGAGATCGCCGGCCAGACCGTCGGGAACTGCACCTGGCCCAGGCCGTTGGCGATGATACGCTGGGTCGTCAGCAAACTCATCAGCCGCAGGAACTGCGCCTGGGTCAGCGGCCGGCGTTTGGCAATGGCAATCAGCTGTGCGATCGGCTGGTTCAAAGCGTCGTGTTCCCCGCGTTGCGCGTCGGTGAGCTCAACGGAAACCGTAGTGTCGGTGCGTGGGGGCAATTGGCGCAACACCTCACTGCGGATGCGGCGGACCATGCAGCCGGACAGACGCTGGCGCAGTGTGTCGAGGTGGCGCGCCCCGCTCACTTCTTTTCGGCCGTCGGTGTAAGTCGAGTGCCACGGGATCAGCCGCCACTTCGGTTCCAAGGCGAAGTCGTCGACCCAGTCGAGCAGGGAGGCCAACTCGTCGAGCCGGTTCTCCATCGGGGTACCGGTCAAGACGAGCCGATAGGGTGGCCGCAGTTTCTTCACGTATGCCGCCGTCTTGGTCGCCCAGTTCTTGATGCGCTGCGCTTCATCGAGGACGATGAGGTCCGGTCGCCACGCATACATGTATTCGAGATCGCGGAGCACCTGCTCGTAGTTCGCAATCAAGAACCCCTTGCCGTGCGTGCGATAGGCCGCCTGGCGCTGTGCCGGTCCGCCCTCGACGACGGCAATCGGCGTATCGGTGAAGAGCTGCCACTCCCGCACCCACTGCGGCTTCAGCGTCGCCGGCACGATGAGCAGACCGCGGTGCACTTTGCCGGTGGCCCACAGCGCGTGACACACGGCGATGGCCTGCACTGTCTTGCCCAAACCCATGTCGTCAGCCAGCAGGAGCCGGCCAAGCGTCAGAAAACGATCGACGCCTTCGCTCTGGTAGGGGTACAGCTTGCGCTGCAGGGAGTGGAGGGCGCGTCTGAACTCGGGCGCCGCAGTGTGGTTGCCGACGATGCGTTCCAGGCGCTCCCGTTCCGCTTCGAGCAGGAGACGCAACGCCGGCTCCACGATGGCGCGGTCCCCGTTCAGGCGCCGGAGGTTGGACGGTACCAACGACAGCATCGTGCGCACCAATTCGAGGCGCTCTCGCGGCTTGTCGGCGTAAGCGGAGTGGAGGATCAACCCTTCCGGTATCGCTGCGGCGAAACCACTTGCTGAGTTTGGCGCGCACCGGGCCATCGTGCTCATCGGCGATCAGGCGAACCCGTTCGAGCCAATCGCCATGGCCGGTGAGCGGGCGTACCGGATGCCAGAGTAACCAGCTGTGACCTGAACGCTCCATGGCTTTCGGCGCGATGTGGCCGGGCTCCATGTCGTAGCCGCGCCCGGCGATATCATCGAGCACGGCGAGCACGTGCTTGCAGATCCCGAGTGAGTTCCGCACGAAGTCGGCACAGTCGCAACTGGCGTGCAGCGGCTCGAGTCCCGCCAGCAAGGTGGTGTACGGGCGCTCGCTCGAACCGGCGCGTTTGGTTCTGTACACGCCGTACAGAGCTTTCCCGGCCGGCCGCGAGGCGACCTCGAGCGCATCCTGCTTGGCAAACTGGCAGCGGCGCAGCAACGCCTCCATCGCCGCACGCTGCACCGGCCAGTCCGCGGCGCCGGTCACCGACAGGACGTGGCCGACAAGCAGCGACGCGGGAATGTGGCCGGTCTTACGGTGTGCCAACGACAGGAGCACTTGGAAGGCCTCCAGTTGCTCGGACGGCATGGAAGGTACCGAATGCGGACCGTTGTCGTGTGTATGGGACAATTGCGACAGATCGGTTTGCTGCATAAGATCTCCCTGATCTCCCTTGTGGCGCTGTTGCTGGCGGGAAAAGACCACCGCGATCGCATCAGGCTGCTCGCCGACTTTCACGTGAGTCATCTTGGTTTGACTCCGACGAGAATCACGATGTTGATTTATACCAGTCGCGGCGGGTTTGACTCTGCAATCCACGTGAACGGGATGGCAGAATCAACAGGCCATTCGTCATTCCGGGAAGAAGTCCTCGTCAAGCAGCTGCTCGACGGAATACGGGCAGCGGGTTGGGAACCGCGCGCGCGCGCGGCCGGTTTCGAACGCCGCGCGGCGTGTGGCGCGACGATAGTTCTCCGCAAACCGCTCGCTGAGATGCCGCCGTAGGCTCGGGCTTTGCGCGAGATCGTCTGCGATCGCGTCCCGCTGCTCGGCGATCGTTGCCGCCCAGGAACGCGCATGCCTGCGGGGCTGAGACTGCCACTTCAGAAGGTGCAGGAGCAGACGCGCACGCGGCTGTCCAACTCCTTTGCCTCCCGCTTCCCCATGTCCTCGACCTCCTCGGCTGCGTGCTCAATCTCGATCGCATTGAAGCGCCCCGCCCGCAGCAACGCGGCAGTGCGTTGCGTCCAAGCGTGGAAGTCCGTCTCGTACAGCGACTCGTCGCGGTCCTGGCTGGCCGTGGATTTCATGGCAGCGCGATTGTAGACCCCGACCCAGCCTCGCTTCAAGTTGCTCTCGCTGATCGTGCCACGCGCCAAGGCGTGGGTGCCGACGGGAACCCGCGGTTTGTGCGGCCCCCGAACCTTATCCTAGTGCGGCTTGCGTGATAGGATCATGACATGGACGGGGACGAACGGGAGCGCGTGCGGCGGTACGTCGCCCAGCTGGATCGGGCGCGGGCAACTCTCGCCGAGGAGTTGGACGCCGAACTAGCAGCCGTCCGCCATCTCACGCTGGCGGAGCGTGGTTGCTGGGTCGCGAGCGCCTGTGAGGCGGCCGCGGCGATCTTCCGGGCCCGGCGCCACGTCTCGCCGGGAGGTGATCTCGACGAACCGCCCGCACCGGACTTCGAAGAGAAGTGGCAGGCACTCATGGCCCGGTACCGTGCTGCGCAGCGGAGTAGCGGGTGAACCCCGCCGAGCTCGCCGCCAAGCTGAGCGACCTCCTCACCCGCGCCGGGATTCCACACGCGATAGGTGGCGCCGTCGCCTATGGCTTCTGGGGTAACCCGCGCGGCACGCGCGATCTCGACCTGAACATCTTTGTGCGCACCGATCTGCTGACGAGCGCATTGGCAGGGAGCGCGCCTCGACCGCGACTACGTGGCGCTGGCTGGTCGATTGCGTCGACGAAGATGATGCACGCGTGAAACGTTGGAATGAAATCTGTGCGGCGCTGCCGGCAGGATGTCCGACGCCCACTTCCTGAGTTCGCCGCTATGGTAAGCGTCCGGCTCCGCGAGTTCGCTGCTCTCCCTCAGTGCGATCGGACATGGTTGCCGAACGCCGCGGCTCACGCGCGGCGGCGAATTGGTAACGCACTCTCAACCGAACCAGGCCGATCACTTGACTAAGCTCCCCGCCGTCGCCTGCAGCCGCTGAGTTACAATCGGTACTCGACTGGCTGAAACCAGGGACATGGCAAATGACGCTGCCATACGCAGTCAGACAAACGCAGAATCACGTGGTGCTATTGGGTAGAGGGAATCTCACGCTTGCAGTACCGGCACACTTTGGCGGCAGCCTTGATGGTCTCCGCGCAGAAGGGACATGCTTTGGAAGGTTCGCCGGCGATGCTGCCGGTTCCCTTGCCAGCGGCCCAGACTGCGAGGCCGACGAATGCGACAGCTCCACCAAAAATCATTATTCCTGAAGCCGACGACCTTCGCTGCTGCCGGTCTAGATTCTCAGTCTGGACCTGGAGCATGTTCCCGAGGTCGTCGCGGCCACCAAACACGCTTCTGCCAGACTTGGATGGATCGAAAGTAACGGGCTGGTTGGTAGCGTACTTCGTACCACCCAATACGAAGATGATGGCACCGAACGCGATGATATAGCGGGCCAGAACGCGGGCGTTCATTGTCTAATGTATTAGAGTGCTCCGGTTGGGATCACTGCGGAGCACCCTCTTTTGCAAGATCATGACCGCAATAATGACAGACATTCGCCGCGGCCTTGATCGTCTCCGCGCAGAACGGGCATGGTTTGGTGGCCTCAGACGAAGAAGCTTCGGGACTCGTTGTCCTTGCGTATTGCTGCCGGGCGAAGTACGCAATCGAGACACCAGCTAGGGCTCCCACCACGACACCACCCAGCATCATGTTGAACGAGTACTCGGCCAAGGGCACCAGTAGCCGATCCATTCCTTCAAGGTAGGTGCCGCGCGTAACAACGGCACCAAGCGGGAGCTGCCCCACAAGTGGATTGGTCGGCCTCAGCACAAGACCCAAAGCACCTCCGAGTAGCGCTCCGGCAAGCCCGGCAAACGAGAGAACCGCCTGACGCATGCTGATGCTCCCTGTCAATAGCAACTCACCAAGGCGCGGGAACAAGGCGGAGAGGAACACCGCAAAATCCCCAACCGGCCCTTTGATGAATTCTCGCAACCTTTCCTTCTCAACGCGCCGGCGATTTTCCTCTTCAAGTCTCCTGAGCCTCTTCTCCTCGACGTAACGCTGCTCCTTCTGTGCCTCGTCAATCATGCGTTGTTTTTCGGCCGCGCTGCTCCATGACACGAGAACCGTGGTCAAAAGAGCCGTCACTCCGATAAGGTAGAAACCCACTGTGATGATAGCTCCCCACTCAGACATGCAATCCCCCTTTTCGGGTGGGCCGACAAGGACCCGCTTACCGCCACCGTTGCCATCAAAAATGCGCTGGCATACAGTAACTACACCTCCCGGATTCTAACGTACTGTTATCCGTACCAATCAAAAATCCCGACCCCCGCCATACCTTTACGGGCTATCCGCCCGAACCGGCTGTGACCATACGCCAAGTCGTTTTCCCTTGTCAACATTTCCCGTGGCAGGATCCAAACCGGAGCAGAGATGCACCCACACCTCTAACCGTGGGCCATCTTCAGAGAAGATATCGTCACGATTATCATCATCCGCCATGGGTTGCCTCGCTCCGCTCAGGGCAGCACTGGTTTGGTGGGCGAACGCCAAGCTCAGCCGCGGCCCACCGCAGCCCGCGAGAGCAAGAGATGTTCATGCCGCCGGCTGGAGCTGAAGTTAGGTATGGCAGACAGGTGGGCCACTTGGAACCTCACCGTATGTGTTCCTCCCACTCGCAGCCACCGCTGCTCTGGTCATGAGGCCGTTTGAGGTTCCAGTGACTGTACCCTTGTTGGCCGCCACCGCAAAGCCAAAGCTCAACCCGCTTGCCCTGCTGCACAGACACCGTGAGCGTCTGCGATTTCCACGCTTCAGGCTCAGGTTCGTTCGGCTCGCGGTTGGAGTCGTAGGGGTCGTCAGAGTGAGCGTGAACACGGTATTCCGCCGCAGGCAAGACAGCGCACACTGCCTGTCCGCCCACAAGGGTAAGAAATTGACGATCCCAAATTACCAGGCCTGCCTCGCTGCTCTCGATAACAACCTCTGCGGGAGTGATGTTGAGTCTCCCGTTCTCTTCGGGTCTTTCCACGCAGAGTTCGCCCGGTCGATCAATCCAGAGCGGTTGGTAGGGCCGGCTCGAACAGCCACCCGCAAGCAGCACCAGCAATAGGCCATGCAGAAGAGTCGATTTCATGCCTTCGCTAGAGACCAAACTACATTTCGTCTCCCTAATGAAATCCACTACCCCTGCTTGTTTTGCGGGCCAACAGATGCCCATGTCGGGCGTCCTATAGGACAACGCCCGTTGCGAAGTCAAGCAGTTGCGTAACCACCTGTCACCCCATTTCTCCGGAACGTTAGGGTGCAGATTTTGCGGGCTAATGGCCCGCGGGAGTACTGCGGGTTGTGGCTGCGGATAGATTCTTTGTCCGTAACTTCTTTCCGTCTTGCGAAGATCCTGCGGCACTCATGCGGCGGCGGAACCCGGGTTGGCGACTTCACGGAGTTTGACAGCGGCCGCCACGTTCGCCGCCCATGAGCGCCTCGAAGATCAACAAGGGGTGCAGGGCGTCGGATCGAGAGGGACTGCACCTGGCCCGCTACCCGCCCAGATGCTGCTTCACTACGCTCAGCATCTGCTCCCGATCGATGGGCTTCGAGAGGTAGCCCTCGGGCGGCGGGACCTGCTGGCGGGTGGAGATGAACTTCTCAAAATCGGCGGAAATGCCGGTCACGATGATGATGGGTATGCTCTTCCACTGAGCACTCTCTTTCATGTCTCGGTAGAATCTGACACCGCTCGTGTGAGGCATGGTAATGTCCAGAGTGATGAGATCCGGAGGATTGGCCTTGACCTGTTCGAGCGCCTGCTCCCCGTCCTCGGCGGCCACCGTGTCGTATCCCGCGTCCTCGAACAGGGCGCTGAGGTACGTGATGGTATCGGGCTCATCCTCGACGATCAGGATCCTCTTCCTCTTTCCGGCCATGCTTATCTCCTTCTTCGTTCGGTCTGGGAGACCCTCACGCGGGGTGCTCCGTAAGTTCTGCGCAGGCTATCGCATCGACGTTCGGGTATCCAGGAGGTGGAGCAACGCCTTGGAATCGACGGGCTTTCCCAGCACGGCGTCGGGTCCCCGGATTCCCTTGTGCAGAGAGAGGTAGGACTTGCCGTAGTCTTCCAGGACCTGGTCATTGCCCGTCAGCACGACCACCATGAGGTCGCGCCAGCGCGGACTGTTGCGTAACTTTACCAGCAGGTCTAGGCCCGAGCGCCCCGGCATCAAGACGTCCATGATCACCGCATCGGCTGGAAATCCTTCGAGCTGAGAGAGCGCTTCCGCCTCGTCGTCCGCAGTGCGCACCTCATACCCCTTGTCCTCCAGCAGCACCGACAGGTAGAGCGCAGTGTCCCGGTCGTCGTCCACCACCAGGACTTTCCCTCTTCCAGTGGGTACGCCTGACATGGTGCTCCCCTATCGCCTTCTCAACCCGACAGAACAACGGAGAATGAACAATGGAAAATGGAAAATGGAAAACCGTCAACGGTGTTTTCCATTCTGTATTTTACATTTTCCATTTCTTCTCTTCCCATTCTGAGACTACCGTTCTCCCGTGGGCCGCTCCTCCACCACCGGGATGCTCGGACGCGCTTCGAGAGGGAAGCGTACCAGGAACCGACTGCCGTGCTGCGGCTCCGAGCTCACGTCGATGGAGCCGCCGTGTTTGCCAACAATCTTGTTGGCGATGAACAAGCCGAGGCCGGTTCCCTTGATTCCCTTGGAGGTGAAAAACAGAGAAAAGATCTTCTCCCGCGTCTCGCGGTCCATGCCGATGCCGTTGTCTTCCACGTCGAAGATCATGAACGGCGGCTCGCGGCGCACAATCACCCGCACGAAGTGCTGGTCCTTACGCCGGTCGGCACGGCAGGCGTCCAGAGAGTTCTCGATGAGGTTCAACAGCACGGCGCGCACCGCCAACGCATCGCCGGCGAAGGTACCTGCGTCCGCGGCAACGTCGATGGACAACTGCGTGTCGATGTCGCCGGCTTTCTTCTGCAGGCCGTTTTCCAAGTCCGCGAGCAGCTCGGCAGGACTGACGTCGACGAGCACCAGCTCTCGGTCCTTGGCATAGTAGAGGATGTCCATCACCATGCTGCGGATGCGGTCCACGTTGCGCTGGACCATGTCCCAGCCTTTTACGATCCGCGCTCGGTCGTCATTGGTAAAGCCGGAGTTGACGAGATAGATCCCGCCGTCCAGGCCGGTGAGCAAGCCTTTGATCCCGTGCGAGATCGACCCAACGAGCAGGCCGATCGAGGTGAGCTGCGACTGCAGCTGCCGGATTTCCGTGATGTCGGCGGACATCTCGATGATGGCCTCGGGCTTGCCTTCGGAGTTGAAGATCGGCGCGGTGGTGGCCAGGACGTTGATCCTCTCTCCTGCAGCCGAGGTCACGACCTCTTCGGTGTTGCGGCTCTGGCCGTCTTCCAGGGTCAGCCGGGCGGCGCACACCAGGCAAGGCTCCTCGCGGTGTTTGTACACCTCGTAACAATAGTGCCCCACCGCCGGCCCGAAGGTCTCGCGAAAACTCCGGTTGGCGTTCCGAATCATGAGGTCCGCGCCTTGCACGGAGATGTAGCAAGGAACCTCCTCGAAGAGCTGAACAAAGTGCTCTTGGCTGCGCTGCAGGAGGTTCTGAAGTCTCTTGAACTCGTCGATGTGGGTGAGCATCTCCATGACCGACACGATGTTGCCGTCGGCGTCGCGAAAGGGGGTGGTCTGTGCCAAGACGTGCCTCTGCTTGCCGTGGCGCGTGAGCAGGAGCTGCTCGTTCGAGTGACTCTTCCCGTCCGCGAAGGTCATCTCGACGGGGCAGTCCTCGCATACATCTTCCCGCTGCTTGTACGTGCGATAGCAGAACTCGCCAATGATGCGGTCGCCGAAGTCCGCACGGACGCGCCGGTTGGCATCGATGATGCGGAAGTCCTTATCGTGGATGGACAAGTAGCAGGGCATCTCTCCGAAGTACTGTTCGTATCGATCGTCCATGCTGTCCTCCCGCGGTGCCAGCAGTCGGCGCACTCGTGTCACGCCGTCAGGCTGGGATACCGGCCGGTGCTTTCGCTTTGCCTCGGCGCAGGGCGTCTACACCTTTTTGTCCTTCAGCTCCAGGATCCGGCGCACCGTCGTGACCAGATCTTCGGGGCTCACCGGCTTGTTCATGTAACCGTCGGGCTTGTCGGCGTGAGCGCTGTAGATCACCTCGCGGAACTCCGGGTGCCCGGTCACGACGCAGATCGACATCGTCGCAGTATGCGGGTCACCGCGCAGCTCCCGGAAGACCTCGACGCCATCCTTGCCCGGCATGGAAATATCGAGGGTGATGAGGTCCGGTTTCTCCTTTCCTGCCAGCTCGATGGCTTCGTCGCCGTCGGTGGCCTCGATGATTGTGGCGCCGGCGTCCGCGAGCACCGTGCTGATAAAGGTGCGGGCGTCGTCCTCGTCGTCGACGACCAGGATTTTGCGACCCTGGAGGGGCATCCCGGGTTTAGGTTTCGCGGCGGCCTTTTTCTTCATGACGGCGCACTCCTCGAGCACCAGCGCTGCGGCCGTCAGGTCTACCAGCTGCATCACCTTGCAATCAAGCTTGTAGTGCTTGATGAGATCTGTGAGACCATCAACGCAGTTGTGGCACGAGGTAACGACGATCTTGGCACCCGTGGCCGCGATCTGGTCTGCCTTCACTTTCGCCGACTTCAAGCGGCGCGGCGTGTACTCGGACATCGACATGGCGCCGCCGCCACCCGTGCAGCAGTAGTTCTCCGTGCGGTTGGGGTGCATCTCGCGGAAGTCGCTGACCACCATGTTCAGCAGTTCGCGCGGCTCTTCGTAGAATCCGCAGCTGCGGGCGTTGTTGCATGAGTCGTGGAAGGTGACGGGGATGGAGTTTTTGGACTTGTCCACCGTGATCCGACCTTCCTTGATGTAGCGGATCATGGTGAGGACCGAGCTCTCCATGATGAAGTCCTGGTCCGTTCCCGACCAGTTTGGTCCTTCGCAGCGAGTCGACCTGTAGCCATGGCCGCACTCGGAGATCACCAGACGCTTGCCGCGCAGTTCCTTGAACTTCTCCTCGAGGTGCTTCCAAGAGGCGCCGCCCATTGCATCATCGCCGGAGAACAGTCCGAAATTCGTTTGATCCCATCCCCAGGACGGCATGGTCCAGTTCTCGTCCGCAGCGTAGAAAATCAGGGCGGCATTGGTGATCGTGCGCGGGTCGTACTTCGCCTCGCGCGGGTTGATTGTGTAGACGATCTCAGCGTCCATCTTGTCGACGGGGATCGCCGCCTGTTCGTCGCCCCCCACCTGATCCACGAGTTCCTCCGAGACCCACTCCAGCGTCTCGATGTAGTCCTCCTTGAGCACTCCCATCTGGTTGCCGATCTCCCAGGTGTCTTTGCTGACCACCCGGACGCCTTCCGGCATCACGCCGACCCGGGTCAGCAGGCCGCGCATGATCCGGTTGAGAATGGCGGTATCCACCCCCATCGGGCAGTTGAACGTACATCGCCGACAGTTGGTGCACGTCCCGAAGGCAATGTCTTTGAGTTTGTCCAGATCCTCATCGGTCACGGGGGGATAGGCATTGACCCACGCGGGGAACACGCGGCCGGTCCAGTCGAAATGCCGCTTGAAAATCTTCCGCAGCTGATCCGCCTTGTACGAGGGCGTCATCTTGGGATCGTCGGGATGGGTTAACACGTAGTGACAAGCTTCGTGGCACATCCCGCAATGCACACAGCCGACCAACGAGCCCACGACCTGGCGCGTGAGCTTGGGCGCCAGCAGCTCCACCATCTTGTCGACTTTATACGATCGCTTCTGAGCGGTCATGGTTTCCTCCGTCATCCCCTGGCGATCGCCGGTGGCATGCTCCCCCGGTGGCCCAAGGTGCGACCGATCCAGTACCGCGTGAAGGGGTAATACAGGTAATGCGACATTTTCGAGAATGGCACGTAGATCAGGAAGAAGGCGGTGGCAAAAAGATACGCCACCCAGTAGCCTTCACCCTGTACCAACCCGGCCGCATGGGCCGCGGCGAAAACGCCCACCCCGAACCAGACCGTCAGCGTCATCAGAGAAAAGTAATCGTCCGGTGTGCTGATGAGGCGCAGCACCGGCCGGGCGAAACGGCGTACAACTCGCCCCACCGCCACCACGAATGCGGCAGCAAGGAGCACCATGAGCACGGCCGCAACCGCCCGGATTTCTACGAACGGCCGGTACGCGGATCCGGCAATGGCGAAGAATATACCCGCCGCCACACCGACGTGGAAGACCACGAAACTCGCATAGAAAGGAATATTCCTGCGCGTACTCTCCATGACCCATGGCATGCCGACGTTCGCCATCGAGTACAACGCCGGATAGAGAGATGTATCACCATAGCGCTCGCCCGGAAGCTGCCGATCTCGGCCCGCTTTGAATCTGAACAACCAGAACACCCGCAGCGTGTACACTACGACCATAATCAGCAGGGCAGTCCAGTGAACTGATTCTGCAACGTGAAGAAGGCTGCTCGGTGCTGCTTGATCCATCTTATACCCCTCCTTCAATCTTGGCCTGTAACGGCTTGAACTCGCGGGTGTCCAGCGCCACAAACAACACCTCTTTGAGGCCGCCGCCCCGCTGCAAGTGGTCTTCCACGGTGTCCACCATCACCCGCGCACACAGGTCGAGCGGGACTTGGTAGAGACCGGTGCCGACCGGCGGAAACGCGAGCTGCGTGATGCCCTTTTCTTCGGCCCGCTGCAGAGCCGCACGGGTCGCCCGCCGCAGTTTTCCTTCCGTATCCGGCTCGAAGAACTTGGGACCATTGACATGGATGATGTACTTGGACTTCATCTTGCCGGCCGAGGTGACGACCGCTTCGCCAGTCGGGCAGCTGCCAATTTCGGTCAGCTCCTTCTGTACGGTCGGGCCACCCCTTTGGGAAATGGCTCCTCCATATCCCGAGCCCAGCTTCGCGTCGGCGGTGATATCGTAGACGAAGGCCTCCACCTCCAGGGCCGTGATGTCACCGCAGACGAGGCGTATCACCTTGTCCCCGATTTTCTTTTCCACCATCACTCACTCCTCCGACCTTTTGTCTGCCATGTTCCTGCTGTTTCGCAGAGCGCCACCTGGTGTTGCGAAGTCCTGGATCGCAGGAGAACCGACGCTCCCGGACGCGGAAGGCAGGCGGCCCTGCTCATGTCTGCCAGCTCAGCCAGCGACATGCCGTTCAACACCTTGACAATCTCCTCATTGATCCGCACGTACACACGCCGGCACTCGCAGTAGTCCGATTTCAGACAGAGTTCCGGGCACCGAACACACTCGACCACATTGATCGGACCAATGGCGGCCTCGATGATCTGGCCGACGGAGATCTCCTCGGCAGGCCGGGCAAGCCAATAGCCACCACCTCTCCCCCGTGTCGATCGCATGAGCGAACACGTCTTCAGGGCGAGGGCAAGTTGATCGAGGTACCGTTTGGATATCTTTGTGTTTTCTGACACGAGGCCCAGGCTGACCGGGTCCGTCCCCGGCTTTGTGGCGATCTCGACCATCATCCGCAAAGCGTACCTGGCGCGAGTTGAAAGCTTCATAAGTGGAACCAGGCTCCTACTTTAATCTTCCTAATGAACGAACGGGCCAGCTAGAAAGTCTAGTAATACAATCGGAATATTCACGCAAGAGGTTTTTCGAGAGATTTGCAGGTCACCGCCCACGGAAAAGGTTTTCAGATTGGCAAGAGGGCGCCGCCGGCCGACCTGCTCAGCGCGACATCACTATTAGTCACTGTCGCGCTCTCGGATTGGTGCACCGGTCTCTTCCGGCACGCGGAAACCGTAGTTCCCCGCCAGGAACTGTTGCACGTACCACCGCATGACGTCGTGGCTCGTCATGTACATATCCAGCTGGCTCGAGGCAGGCCATGAGCCGGCCGAGGATATCCAGCTGGGCTTCCGTTTCATCAGCCGGCGACTTCTTGAACCAGGCGTTCACCAAGTCTCCACGACGGTCTACCAGGTAGCCATAATGACTCAGGCACGCTTCCAAGAAGCAGGCCCTCAGGTTGCGTCGCCAGCGGGTCGCGCCACCCCCCGCGAAGCGGAAGGAAATGTAGTTGCGGCTGGGAACGTCGGAGACACACGCGTCGACGAGGGAGAAGTGATAGGCCAGGCGCGAGTTGACATTCATGTACTCGTCCGCCACCAGCAGGTAACTTCTTTCACCGAGGGCGCGCACGGCACTGTTGTGCGACGAGAGAGATCCCGCCATGACCGAAGCCAGATCGCTGAAGCGGGCCGGCATCTCGCGGGTCCAGGTCACACCGGGATGACTGACCCCTTTCCAGAGCGCTTGGAAGGGCCGGGAGAACGATCTGCGAGGGCATCACGTCGGGGCTCTGGGGATCATCCATTTTCAGGCCGCCGCCCAGGTCGAGGACGCGCAGGTTCACGGGAACGGGCGTCAGCAGCCTCTTGCAGAGGTGCGGTCCGCGCTCGGATTCGCTTTCGTTGAGCGTGAACATGGCTTCGACGGCCTTCTCGTGGCAGAAGCGGATCACATCATGCGTGGATTTGCAGCCCCCCGGCCGGAAGTTGAACGCTGAGGGATCGAGAAGATGGAGGGTGAGGAGGCGCCGGCTGATGGGGTCGTTGCGTCCTTCTCCGTAGCGTTCGGCGAGAGCAACCTCGGCCCGTCGCGGCGGCCAGAGGCTGCCGGCGTAAATCTTTGCCTGGCCTGCATCCAGGCTTACGGGCTCCCCGGTCTTGAGACGCTCGAACGTCCCGGTCATTTGGAAAACCGAGGGAACTTTGAATTCCCTCAAAAGGGTGGCGACATGCCCCGCCACGTTTCCCCATTCTGATACCAATCCGGTGATACGCGGAAACACTTCAATGATCTCCGGGGAGGCCCGGCGTACAAACAGCACGGACCCCGCAGGAATGTGGCTCAAGGCATGTGCATCTTCGGCCAGGTAGGCCCCTCCGGAAACCCGTCCCGGATACACGGTGCGACCGCCGGCGAGGATCGGATCACCTCGGGGCCGAGACCAGCTCCAAGTGGAGGAGGAGTCGGCGAGGACCAGCGGCCGCGACTGCAGGATCCAGCAATTGCCCCCTTCGTCGATCGCCCATTCCACGTCCTGGGGAGTTTGGAAGTGCTCTTCGATGCGCACGCCCCATTCTGCCAGGAGCCGCAAATGCTCGGGCTCGAGACTTGGGGCCTCGCTTTCATCGGAGGAGAGAGGCCTGTGGAGGAGCTCCCCCTCCGATCTCGGGAACAATCTCCGCTTCCTTCCGGACGATGTTATGTTCCAGGACGCGGTGGGCGCGGCGGCGGGACACGATGAACAGATCGGCCGACTTGTGTCCGCTGGCGATATCCAGGGCCAGGCCGCGGGTGGCCGTCACCCACAGCACTTCTCGTTTCGGGTCTTTGGGGTCCCGGGTGTAAAGGATGCCCGCCGCGCGAGCGCGGATCACCGGCAAGAACAGCACGGCGAGAGGGCTTTCCACCTCCGACAAGCCGGTAGACAATCTATAGAAGAGGGCGCGTTCGCTGAATCGCCCCGCCACCACACGCTTGTACGCGTCGAGCAGTTGCTCCTGGGGCACGTTGATCAGGCTCAGGAACTGCCCGGCAAAAGTGCGTTCGCCGCCTTCTCCCACCGCGCTGGAACGCACCGCAAGCCCAAGCCCATGCGTGTTGAGGTTCAAGGCCCGCTCGGTGATAGCGACCTCAATGCTTCTCGGCACCGGGGACGCCAGCACCATGTCCTTGAGCGTCGCTGAGATGGCTCGCAGGGCGGCGATGTCATTCGGGTCCGCGTCGCGCGTTGCATCGCGAACCGCCCTCCAGAGCGGTATGTTGCAGAACTGCCGGTACGCTTCCGTGGTGAGGACATAGCCGTCCGGAACCGGCAGCCCGAGTTTGTTCTTGATCTCCCCCAACGCGGCGGCTTTGCCACCCACATCGAGTACGTCCCGAGCGTCAACCTCCCAAAGCCAAGTGGAAAGCCGCGGCGTCGTCAGCTCCTGACAGGCAGCGACGTAGGCCTCGACATCATCACGCTGAGCGCGCAGAGCCGTAATCAGGGAGGCGTACCGGTCGCCGTTCAGTTTGCCCAGTGCGGCCACGATCCGCTGCGCCTTGTCGAAGATCGCGCCGATCCGGTCGCCGAGCACCTCGCGCAGAGGGGGAACCTCACGCAGGTCCTCTTGCAGCCCGGACAGCAGTTCCAGGCATTCGGTGTTGAGGCTGAGCAGCTCCCGGAAGCTGGCATACTTCTGCCGGATTCTCTCTTCGGCGGCCTCTGCCCGGCTCTCTGAGCCTGATTTGCGCCACAAGCGGAACATGGTTCTCAATGACAAGCCTCGGAAACGTCGAACGGGAATACGAGAATCATGCTGACTCTTTCGCTGCGATCAAAGCCCTGCCGGCGCGTCCCCCAAGTGCTCTGAAGGGCTGTCGCGACAACATGGCCGTCTGGCATCGTCAACGAGGCGATACGCTACCGAACCCGCCTGCATTTGCCAAGCTCTCCCCCGCACAGAGAAGCCAGTGGCGCCACTGCGCTACGAATTCCGTAGATGATCGCGTGGCGCCAAGGCCTCGCTCACCCCAGAGTCTTTTTGTAAACGTCGTCTGTCGAACGCCCACACCGAATGGACCTGGCTGCGTCGGTGATTGAGTCACGCTCGGAGCGGTGAACGGTCGCTCGTCGCCCTCGCCGCAGGCGGCAAGGAACAGTGCAGGCAAGGCGCAGAGATGAGAGAGAGTTTCGAATGCCCGTTAGTCCCCGTATCATAGGTTCCTCCCTAATGCGGGGCAGGCCAGACAGTGATGTTTGACAATGTAACTACTGGGTTGTAGATTGCGAGATGAGAGTCGCGTGGAACGATCGCAAAGCAGAATCCAACCTGCGCAAGCACCGGGTCTCGTTCGAGGAAGCGGTCACGGCACTCATGGATCCTGCTGCGATCACGTTCTTTGATGAAGGGGAATACGAGGAGGAGCGGGAGATTACCATCGGACACTCGGTGCGCCACCGCTTGCTGGTGGTCGTGCACACGGAACGCAAGGGTGACGTCGTACGAGTCATCTCGGCTCGCAAGGCCACCCGGAAGGAAAGGCACACGTATGAAGCGGGAGTATGATTTGCGCAAACTCAAAGTGAAACGGCGGGGAGCGGTCGTCACGAGGGCGGCGAAAGTGATGAAGACCCTCCGGCTGGATGCCGACGTGTTGCGCTGGCTGATGGAAAAGGCTGGGGAGCAGGGGATCGGGTATCAAACGCTCCTGAACATGATCCTCCGCGATGCGATGCGGCGCGACGCGGCGGGCCCGGCGGAGCTGCGGGCTGAGATTCAAGCGATCGTGCGCCAGGAGCTGCGCCGCGCGTCGTAGGAACTCGGACAGTCTACGACGAACTTTGGGTAGTGGTGCATGTGCTTCGCGCGCCTTACTCATCTTGGCTCGGCAGCGAGTTCTCCGACTCGTACTCTCCGAAGACGTGCGCGCGGAGGTCGACGATAACGTCACGACGCCCAGAGGAACATGGCGTGCATCCTCCTCCCCTGCTGCTCTTACGGCCTGCTCGCTGCATTATTATCCGTCCGCATCATTGCCCGGCGCACTCGGTGCCGTTGCAGCAGCTACCGCTGCTGCAGTCGCAGACGCGCACGTCATGACTTGCCGTCGGCGGACAGCCGCAGGCGCCGATCGCACAGGTGTTCGAGAAGTCGGCGGTGCTCGCGCAGCACGAGACTGACGCCACGGTACCGCCGGACGTGAGACAGCCCTGCTCGGCGGGGGTGAGCGTGCAGCCGTTCAGCGCGTCGTTCACCGCCCGAAGGATAGGTGGCCACCCTCGTGCAAGTCGCGACCATGGCGCCCGTGGCGATCGGCGTCGCAATGCGCTACGGTACAACCGTATCGAGGTGACACTATGATGCGGTCCGTGAAAGGCGTCTACCACAACGGCACAATCCAGCTGTTGGAGGAGCCAGGAGACATCACGGAGGCTCAGGTGATCGTCACGTTCCTCCCGCGGTTGCCACGACAGGCGGATGCGCCGCCGCTGAGTGTGGAAGAGACCGTGGAGTTGCGCGGGATGCTGGCGGCTTGGGAAGAGGATTGGAACGCGCCGGGTATGGAGGCCTACGATGACTACGAAGCGAGGCGACGTGGTCCTCGTGTGGTTCCCCCACAGTGACCTTGCGACCTTCAAGCGGCGCCCAGCATTGGTGGTGCAGGCCGACGGCTTAGCCACCGGGATTCCGCAGGTCGTTGTGGCAATGATTACCAGCAACCTCGCCCGGCTGGGACACGCAAGCCGCGTATCCGTGCCGCTTGCTTCGCCTGCCGGTGCAGCCTCTGGTTTGCTGGCGGACTCCGTTGTCATGACGGATAACCTCGCCACGGTCTCCATCCGAGCACTCGCTTCAGTCATTGGCGCGCTACCCGACCTCAGTGCTGTGAACGCCGCCCTTCGTCACACGTTGGGCCTGTAGATCGCTGGCCGTATCAGTGAATTTTGATGCGACAAAGCCTGTCGCCGTAATCGGGCGGAATGGCATGCGTCGCGGCCCAGCGTGATGCTGGTCGAGCAACCCCCAGGTCATCTTCCTCCTCTCTTGCTGCTTTCACGGCCTGATCTCGTTGCATGCCTATCCGTCTGCATCATTACCCCGCGCACTTGGTGCCGTTGAAGCAGCCGCCGGTGCCGCAGTGGCAGACGCGCACGTCATGACTTGCCGTCGGCGGACAGCCGCAGGCTCCGATCGCGCAGGTGTCGGGGAAGTCGCTCGCGCTGGCGCAGTACGTGGCCGTCGTCACCGTTCCGCCCGGCGTGAGACAGCCCTCTTCCGCGGTGAGCGGGCACCCGTTCAGCGCGTTGTTCACCGCCTGAATGAGCACTGCGATGTCGACATCGCCACCGATCGGAAGGCCGCCGTTCGAGCACGCCGACGGTTGGGCAGTGCCCAGCGCGATGTCCACCAGCGTGATGATCTCGTTCACGCCGACGTCGCCGCTCCCGTCGCAGTCACCGGTACATGTGGCGACCTGTTGAATGGAATACACGCCGCCCCCGGTTCCAGCGTAGAGGGTGCTCGGGTCGATGCCCAGCGCGCCGACGTATAAGGCGAAGCCGCTCAGGCCGGCGTTGAGCGGCCTCCACGTGCCGCCGCTGTCGGTGCTCTTGTAGACGCCATCCTGAGCGGTCCCCGCGTAAAGCGCGCTCGGCGTGCTCGGGTCGATGGCCAGCGCCTGGACGTTGAGGGCAGTGCCGCTCAGGCCGGAGTTGACCGCGTGCCAGCTGCTACCGCTGTCGGTGCTCTTGTAGACGCCGCTGTCGGTCCCCGCGTAGAGCGTGCTCGAGGTGTTTGGGTCGATGGCCAGCGCGCGGATGAAGAGGCCAGGGCCGCTCAGGCCGGAGTTGACCGCGCTCCAGGGGCCGCGGAGGCTGTTGGTGTTCTGGAAGATACCGCCCCCATCGGTCCCGACGTAGAGCGTGCTCGGCGTGCTCGGGTCGATGGCCAGCGTACCGACTTGGTAATTGCTCAGACCAAGGTCGCGCGCGCGCCAGCTGCCACCGCTGTCGGTGCTCTTGTACACGCCGCCACCGGCGTACAGGCCACTTCCAGCGGTCCCCGCGTAGAGCGTGCTCGGAGTGGCAGGATCAATGGCGAGTGCAGCGACGCCCTGGGTGTCTGGCAAGCCCGTATTCGCCGCGCTCCAGCTACCGCCGCCGTTGGTGCTCTTGTAGACGCCGCCCCCGGTTCCAGCGTAGAGGGTGCTCGGCGTGCTCGGGTCGACGGCCAGTGGGCCGGTTCCAGCGTAGAGCGCGCCTGGCATGCTCGGGTCAATGGCCAGCGTGAAGACGGTGTAGCTGGTCAGGCCCGTGTTCACCGCGCTCCAGCTACCGCCGCTGTCGGTGCTCTTGTAGGTCCCAGCGTAACCATTCCCCGGTAGCCCCGTGTTGGCAGACTTCCACGTATTACCGCCATCCGTGCTCTTGAAGACGCCGGCGGCCGTCCCGACATAGAGCGTGCTGGACGCAGTAAGGTTGATGGCGCGCACGTTCGTGTTGGGCAGCCCCGTGTTAGCGGCACTCCACGTGCCGCCGCGGTCGGAGCTCTTGTAGGCGCCGCCACTGGTTCCAGCGTAGAGCGTGCCTGGCATGCTCGGGTCAATGGCCAGCGTGAAGACGGTGTAGCTGGTCAGGCCCGTGTTCACCGCGCTCCAGCTGCCGCCGCGGTCGGTGCTCTTGTAAACGCCGCCACTGGTTCCAGCGTAGAGGGTGCTCGGCATGGTTGGGTCGATGGCCAGCGCGTTGACGTTAATGGCAGCGCCGGTGTCGAGTGCGCCCCAGCTGCCGCCGCTGTTGGTGCTCTTGTAGACGCCGCCCCCGGTTCCAGCGTAGAGGGTGCTCGGCGTGCTCGGGTCGATGGCCAGCGCGCCGACGTGTAAGGCGAAGCCGCTCAGGCCGGTGTTGACCGCGGTCCAGTTGGCGCCGCCGTCGGTGCTCTTGTAGATACCGACATCACCGGTTGCGGCGTAGAGGGTGCTCGGGGTGTTTGGGTCGATGGCCAGCACGGTGACGTAGAGGGTATAACCGCTCAGGCCGGCGTTGATCGCGCTCCACGTGCCGCCGCTGTCGGTGCTCTTGTAGACGCCGCTATCGGTCCCCGCGTAGAGCGTACTCGGGGTGCTCGGATCGATGCCCAGCGCGTTGACGTATAAGGCGAAGCCGATCAGGCCGGCGTTGAGCGCGCTCCACGTGCCACCGCCGTCCGTGCTCTTGAAGATACCGTGATCATTATCCGTTCCAGCGTAGAGCGTGTTCCGCGTGCTCGGGTCGATGGCCAGCGCGGAGACGCTGCAGCCTTCAGGCCCGCTACTGGTCCAGACGTTGACGCCGCTCCACCCCGTGTCTGGGCTGGCGACTAGAGCTAAAAACACGGCAAAGATGAGTCGCGTAGATCTCCAACCCAGCGCGAGTATACAGACAGACGATCGCTTCATGTTCGCACCCCGGTGTGGTTGACGGCTCCGAAGCACACTTTGCGTCGATGTAACAAACGAGCACTGCCCCGAAATCACATAGATGACCTTTTATGGGATTTCTCAGCCGCCACCGCAGCCGCTCAGCGCGTTGTTCACGGCCTGAATGAGCACTGCGATGGTGACATCGCCACCGATCGGAAGGCCGCCGTTCGAGCACGCCGAAGGTTGTGCGCTGCCCAAGGCGATGTTCACCAGAGTAATGATCTCGTTCACACCGACGCCGCCGCTGCCATCGCAGTCGCCGATGCACACAGCACCCTCAGCGCCCTGCTGAATGGAAAACACGCCTCCATTGGTGCCGGCGTAGAGGGTGCCCGGCGTGGTCGGGTCGATGGCCAGGGCGCCGACGGGGAGGCTATTGCCGCTCGGGTCGGTCAGGCCGGTGTTAACCGGGCTCCAGCTGCCGCCGCTGTCGGTGCTCTTGTAGACGCCATCCTGAGCGGTCCCCGCGTAGAGCGTGCTCGGCGTGCTCGGGTCGATGGCCAGCGCGGAGACGTTGAGGGCAGTGCCGCTCAGGCCGGAGTTGACCGCGTGCCAGCTGCTGCCGCTGTCGGTGCTCTGAAAGACGCCGCCCTCATGATAGGTTCCAGCGTAGAGCGTGCCGGGCATGCTCGGGTCAATGGCCAGCGTGAAGACGGTGTAGCTAGTTAGGCCCGCGTTCACCGCGCTCCAGCTACCGCCGCTGTCGGTGCTCTTGTAGACGCCGCCATTGGTCCCCGCGTAGAGCGTGGTCGGCGTGGTCGGGTCGATGCCCAGGGCGGTGACGCCGCTGTTGCTCAGGCCGGTGTTGACCGCGCTCCAGCTACCGCCGCTGTCGGTGCTCTGAAAGATACCTCTCCCATCGGTCCCCGCGTAGAGCGTGCTCCGGGTGTTTGGGTTGATGGCCAGCGCGGTGACGCTGAGGGCATAGTCGCCCAGGCCGGAGTTGACCGCGCTCCAGGTGCCGCCGCCATCCGTGCTCTTGTACACGCCGCCGCCCGCCCCCGTGTTTGGGTACTTTGTTCCGGCGTAGAGCGTGCTCGGGTCGATGGCCAGCGCCTCGACGGGGAGGATATATCCGCTATTGTTAGTCAGGCCGGTGTTGACCCCGCTCCAACTGCCGCCGCTGTCGGTGCTCTGGAACACGCCCTCACCGGTTCCGGCGTAGATCGTGCTCGGCGTGCTCGGGTTGATGGCCAGCGCGGTGACGCTGAGGGCATAGTCGCCCAGGCCGGTGTTGACCGCGCTCCACGTGCCGCCGCTGTCGGTGCTCTTGTAGACGCCGCCACTGGTTCCAGCGTAGAGCGTGGTCGCCGTGTGCGGGTCGATGGCCAGCGCCTCGACGGGGAGGACATATCCGCTATTGTCAGTCAGGGCGGTGTTGACTCCGCTCCAACTGCCGCCGCTGTTGGTGCTCTTGTAGACGCCATCCTGAACGGTCCCCGCGTAGAGCGTGCTCGGCGTGCTCGGGTCGATGGCCAGCGCGAAGACGGTGAGGGCAGGGCCGGTGTCGAGCGCGCTCCACGTGTTGCCGCTGTCGGTGCTCTTGTAGATACCGACATCACCGGTTGCGGCGTAGAGGGTGCTCGGCGTGCTCGGGTTGATGGCCAGTGTCTGTACGATGGGGAATGTGCCACCCCCGAAGGGAAGGCCGGAGTTGACCGCGATCCAGGTGGCGCCGCCGTCGGTGCTCTTGTAGACGCCGCTGCCATTTGTCCCGGCGTAGAGCGTGCTCGGGGTGCTGGGGCTGATCGCCAGCGTGGAGATGACGGTGGCGGCGCCGGAGTTGAGCGGGCTCCACGTGCCGCCGCTGTCGGTGCTCTTGTAGACGCCATCCTGAGCGGTCCCCGCGTAAAGCGTGCTCGGCGTGCTCGGGTTGATGGCCAGCGCCTGGACGCCGAGGGCATAGTCGCTCAGGCCGGAGTTGACCGCGTGCCAGCTGCTGCCGCTGTCGGTGCTCTTGTAGACGCCATCCTGAGCGGTCCCCACGTAAAGCGTGCTCGGCGTGCTCGGGTTGATGGCCAGCGCCTGGACGTTGAGGGCAGGGCCGCTCAGGCCGGAGTTGACCGCGTGCCAGCTGCTGCCGCTGTTGGTGCTCTTGTAGACGCCATCCCGAGCGGTCACCGCGTAGAGCGTGCTCGGGGTGCCCGGGTTGATGGCCAAGACGGCGACAAAAGTCCCTGCCCCCGGCCCGTTACTCGTCCACACGTTGATTCCGGCCTGCGCCCCATGCGCGCCGGCGACCAACAGCGCGGCACACGTGAGTGCCGTCCATGTCCACACACCCAACCCAACAGGAAAGAGCCGTGTCACGGACCGCTTCATAGGGCTGTACCTCCGCTCAGCGCGTTCTTATAGCACCTTTATCCTTGACCAAGAAACGCCGAGCATGCTCGCCGGCCGTGGTCTCCATCCATAGGCGTGAGGTGGAGCTTTCTATTGAGGGTTACTGTAAGCGTTCGACGCCCGTGATTGCCAGTCACATCATGAGATTTCCGGCCCCGTATTGAGGGCTCAAAGGCGCAAGCCCCGTTGCGGAGCCCACAACGCCATCTGGACGCATGCCGGGAACCATTGTTGTGGCTACAAAGGGGTCTGGAACCGTGTCAGGAGCCATTGTTGTGACTACAATGGGGTCCGGCGGCCTGCCGAGAGCCGTTGTTGTGACAGCAATGGGGTCCGGAGGTCTGCCGAGAGCCGTTCTTGTGACAGCAATGGGGTCCGGAAGCCTGCCGAGAGCCATTGTTGTGACAGCAATGGGGTCGGGAAGCCTGCCGAGAGCCGTTATTGTGACAGCAATGGGGTCCGGAGGTCTGCCGGGCCGGCGAAGGCGCCGGGTGGCGGTTCGAGTGAGAGCCATGCCATCCCCAGCAGCAGCGCTACCAATAGCCGAAGGGTGAGCACGGCCCAGCACCTCGATTCCCGGTGGGCACTGCCCACCCTACTACTACTGTGTCACAAAATACGCTGAGCCGCATGGCTCTTGGGTTCGCAGGGTGCACAGGAAAGCATTGAAAATGGCGGAAATCCATGAGGGACCAGGGTTTCATGAAGTTTTATGACACAGTAGTACTACGAGCTTGTGCAGGAATCAGCCTCGGACGTCGGACTTCAGACTTCAGCCAGACGAAAAATTCACAAACTCTGCGCGTCCGGAACACCAACATTGCCGACTCGTGTGTCATCGCTGACTCTTTTGCAGCGCCAACGCTGCAGTTGCACACACCGGCAAGGGTGCGGGGATGTCGCTTGTTCCCGGGTAGTCACGTCATCGGTTCACGTCGACATCTCCATCAGCCGCCACATTCAGCGCGTCGTTCACCGCCCGAAGGATAGGTGGCCACCCTCGTGCAGGTCGCGACCATGGCACCCGTGGCGATCGGCGTCGCAATGCGCTACGGTACAACCGTATCGAGGTGACAATATGATGCGGTCCGTGAAAGGCGTCTACCACAACGGCAAAATCCAGCTGTTGGAGGAGCCAGGAGACATCACGGAGGCTCAGGTGATCGTGGAGTTGCGCGGGATGCTGGCGGCTTGGGAAGAGGATTGGAACGCGCCGGGTATGGAGGCCTACGATGACTACGAAGCGAGGCGACGTGGTCCTCGTGTGGTTCCCCCACAGTGACTTTGCGACCTTCAAGCGGCGCCCAGTGATAAACTCGACGTTGACCTCGGCGCCGCTCGGAACGCCATGCGGGCACACCGGCGGTTGGGCGTTGCCGAGGGCGCGAGTCACGGATTGACATCGCGTGCCGCGTGTAGATAGGCTTAAGTTGTGACGTTCGATCGTGCGCGCGAGTCCCTGCAAGCGGCAGAGCTGTGCCTGCGGGAGGGGCTCGTCAATTCCGCCACCAACCGGGGTTACTACGCGATGTTTCAGGCAGCCCAGGCGGCGTTGCGGGTCGTTCATCTTGGGCGCGCCGAGTGGACCCACGCCGCATTGCAAGCGGCCTTTGTCACGGAGTTGATCAGGCGGCGCAAGATCTATCCAGGCGCGTTTGCCGAGTACCTGCCGTCGGGACTCCATGCCCGTCAGCTTGCTGATTATCATCCGGACGGGTCAGCCGCCGAGTGGATCGACGCCAAGCTCACCGAGCTGGGTCTCTACGCGAAGGAGCTGTGTCCGGAGGGAGCGGTGGAGATGAGCACCGTCCGATACGAAGACGAGGACGGGCACGTCACGCTGGTGGTGCCACCGACCTGCTCCGAGCAAGAGGAAGACCGGATCGAGCTGGCGCTTGCGGCGCGGGCCGGCGACATCTTCGAGGCAACGGGGCTGTTCATCGTCTGTGGTGTGCTCGATCGCCCGCGGAGCATGATCGGCGTGGTAAGAGGCAGATAGCCGAGCGTGGCCTTCACCTCGTCGAGTCGCGCAAGCCCAAGACGCTTGTCCAGCCGCAGCAACTCGCGCCGCGCCTTTCAGCGCACCAGTACGGGCATGCCCATCATCGGCCAGATGACGGACACGAACAACCCCAACACAACGAGCAACACCAGGCTGGCGGGCAGGCCGGCCGTAAGAAACTCACTTGGAGTGAACTGCCTGCTGCCGTACGCGATGGCGTTGGGAGCGGCGCCGAACAGCGTCAGAAACGGCATGCCCGCCGCAGCCAACAACGCGAAGAGGATCACCTCCGGCGCCACGCCCTGGTAGCGGGCGATGACCAGCGCCACCGGCAGGCAGATGGCGATGACCGCCACATTCAAGACGACGTTGGTCATCACCAAAACGAAGGCGGCGACGCCGAGGACGAAGAGAAGCCAGTGCGTCCCCTGGAACAACCCCAGGCACCTGATGGCCAGCCAACTTGCGGCGCCGGTCTGCCACAGGCAGAGGCCCATGCTCATGGCGCCACCGAAGAGGAGCACGATGTTCCAGGGGATCTCTTCGAGATCCTTCAGCTCCAGGACGCGCAGGAGGAAGAACAGCACGGTTGAAACAAGTATGATCGCACTCTTGTCGAGCGAGGCGAGCGCCGGAACGAACGCACGCAGGCTCAGAACGGCGACCGTAGACAATACGATGGCCAGCGCCAGCTGTTCGTTTCGGCTCATCGGGCCGAGCCGGGAGTGCAGCGCCCTGGCCCGTTCGCGCAGGCCGGGAATCGTCCGCTTCTCAGGCGGGAAGAAGAGCAGGCACAGCAGCCACAACGCGATGGCCATCCCCCACCCCAATGGCAACAGGTAGTAGGACATCTCGAAGAAAGAAATCTCCCGGCCGGCCATTTCTTTGAAGAACCCAACGGCCACCGGTCCGCGGGCTGACCCGAGTAGCGTGACGATGCTGCCGGCGCCGGCCGCGAAGGCCATGCCGATGAATAGTCCCCTGCCAAAACGGGTGGGTTTGCCGTCCTCGGGATAGAGGGAATAGACGGCCATCAGCAGCGGAAAAATTGCGGCGGCAACGGCCGTGTGCGCCATGAGCAGCGTCATCACCGCCGTCGTGGCGAAACACCCGAAATAAATCATACTGGTGCGCTCGCCCACCAGCAGCAGCATCCGGTACGCCAGTCGCTGGGTGAGCCCCGTTCTGGTGAAAGCCATGCCGATGATCAGGGAGCCGATGATGAACCAGACTGAGGGATCCATGAAGTCGGTGAAGGCGCTTCTGGCCGGCCGGATCAGGAACAGCGCCTGAGTGACACCGATAGCCACGCTGGTGATGCCGATCGGCACCACTTCGCCCACCCACCACGTGAGGGCCAACAGGAATAGGGCTAGGGCGCCTTTCCCCTCCGGGGTGAGCGGGAAGCGCTTGCCGGCCGGGTCCACTGCATCCGGCCACGCTCCGGAGAAATAGACGACACTGAAGAGCACGAGGCCGACGGCAATGACGAGGAGCCTCCTCCAATTCACTCGCCGCACCACCGGAGCAAGATGGATTTCCTCCGGCTTCGTGGGGAGCGCCGCCCTTTCAGTCATCCGGCGTCTGGGCACAGTGGGTATCCTTTCACCTAACCGGAACCAAACAGGAAGAAAATGAGAAACAGGAAACCGAAAACCGGAGATGGAAAACCGGCCAATTGACCAGTTTCCAGTTTCCTATTTCCGGTTTCCCGTTTTCCATTTCTTTTCGGCTTGCGGAACGTGCTCAGGACAGCACGATGTCCGAAATCTCATTCAGCAAGTCCACCGACCGCACCACGCCGACCACCCGTCCGTTCTTGAGCACTGGGATCAGGCTGAGGTCATTCTTCACCATCTCATGAACGATCTTCATGAGGTGGTCATCGCTTTGCACGGTGGCGGCGATCGGGACCATGACTTCGCTCACGGGGCGTTCGGCCTGGACCCGAATCTCACGGATCATCGTGTCGGAGGAGAAGTCCGACAGGTTCGGATCCACCTGCACATCGAACAGGCGCCGTTCGTATTCGCGGGATTCTCCCCGCAGGAACCTCGGCTCCAGGCCGCGCAGGATGTCCCGGCGCCGGACGATGCCGAGGAGCTCATAGGTCTTGTTGAACACCAGCACGGCCCGGGGCAGCGACAGGCGGCCCTGCACTTCGAGCTGCGAGGCGCGCAGCTCCGCAATGGCCTGTCGCAGCGTGTACCAATGGGGGATGTGCGGATAGCGATCCAGGGGGATCATGATATCTCCAGCGCGCTTGGTTTCCATCGGCATCTCTCCTTCTGTCGCCAGGGGCCGGTGCCACCTGCATCACTTCTAGTGATCCTCCTGGTCTCTGCGTATTGCCGCGATCGCTTCGGGCGACATGCCCGAGCGCTCGATCATGCGCTGCTCTTCACCCGCGCAGCGCTGCGCCAGGCGCTGGACGTACTCCCGATCGAAGGCGCGCCGGGCGTCGGCGTACGGCTCGCCGTCGAAGATCTCGGCCCACCGCGCTGCCTCCCGCCTGAGCCTTTGCCAACGCATCGCTCTGTCCACGGTGAAGATGATCTGCTCCTTGCGGAAGGGCTTGGTGATGTAGTCGAACACCCCGGCCGACAGCGCTTCCATGGCCGTCTCCAGCGAGCCGAAGGCGGTGATGATGATCACCTCCTCGGGACGCCCCTGTTGCTTGACCAGACGCAGGACGTCGAGGCCGTCCATCCCAGGCATCTTCAAGTCCGTAATGATCAGGTCGAACTCGTCTCGCTTCAGAATGTCCGGCAACTCCAGAGCGTTGTTCGTTGTCTGGATTTGGTACGGGGTCTTCTCGGTGATGATCCGTTCGAGGAGCCGCAGCATGTGAATCTCGTCATCAATTGCCAGGATGCGTTGTTTCATGCCGCTCTTCCTCTCACTCCGTCATTCTTCGCCATGCACCGGCATGGAAACCGTGAACGTCGTGCCGCTGGGCTGCCCGGGGGAATCCTCCGCGGCGACGCTCGTGAAGCTGATCCGTCCTCCGTACTTGTTGACGATACCGTAGCACAGAGACAAGCCGAGACCGGTGCCTTCCCCAACTTTCTTGGTTGTGAAAAAGGGATCGAAGATACGCCGTTTGATCTTGTCTGGTATCCCGCTCCCGGTATCCGACACCGTGAGCTGCACCCAACCGTTTTCGGCGCGCGCCCCCAGCGTCAGGGTGCCGCCTTTCCCCCGCATCGCCGCCACCGCGTTATTGACCAGGTTGAACACCACCTGCTGGAACTCGCGCGCATCGCCGCGCACGCGCGGCAAGGACTCCGCCACCTCCATCACCAGTTCGATCTTCGCCGTCATGAGCGTATTCTTGACGATGTTCACCACCCCCTCAACGCAGTGTTTGACGTCGACGATTTCTACCATTCCCTCCGTGATCCGTGCAAAACCCAACAAGTCTTCGACAATCTTCCTGGCGTGGTTGCCGTTCTCCGCGATGATCTTGAGATCCTCGTATTCCGGGGACCCGGGTTGGAACCGCTCCATGAGCAGATCGGTGAAACCGAGGATGATCGCCAGCGGGTTGTTGATTTCATGGGCCACACCGGCCGCCAAGATGCCGATCGACGCCAGTTTCTCGGTGTTATAGATGCGCTGCTCGAGCTGCATCTTTTCCGTCACGTCCTTGATGATCACGGTACTGCCAATGACGTCTCCTTCCTTGGCACGGACATCGGTGCGCGAAATGTCGACCGTGACGCGGCGGCCGTCCTTGGCCATGCGCGGGGCGATGTAGTCCTTGACATACCCTTTGGTGCTCATCAGCTCGTGGATGCGACGCAGCTCTTCGTCGGCATCAATTTCCGGCGGGATGAGCCGGTGAAAGGTCTGCCCCACCATCTCGTCCGGCCGGTATCCGAAGATCAGCTCCGCTCCCCGGTTCCAAACTTGGACGCGGTTGTCTTTGTCCACGAAAATGATGCCGTCGACGGAATTCTGGAGGATGCTCGCCATGTATTCTTCCTGCTGCCCCATCCGCTTCTCCAGGGCCTGCGACAAGCGGCGTTGATTGATCACTCCGAGTAACCCGAAGACGAACATGCCGGCGATGAGAGCGGCCTCGGCGGCAAAGTGCCGCAGATACACGCGGTGCAGCGCCTCGGCAACCTCACTGAGGGGCGCCACAACCGCCACGGACCACAGTTGGCCCGCAGCCAGCGCGGGGCTGTTGACCGGCGTGAAGGCGATCAGCTTGGTGATCTGGCCGTGGAAGCCACGGTGCCAGCCACTGACATAGGTGCCCGTTCCTTCCGCCCCCTGGAGCATGCGCTCCTTCATGATGCGGTTGATCTGCGTGAAGCTGATGTACGGTTCCCGCTGCTGGCGCGCCTCAAAAGCGTTCCGGCCGATGAAGTCCTTCTCCGGGTGATAGAGAAACGCCCCGTAGCCGTCGATTGCCCAAGCATAGCCCGTCTTACCGGAGCGGATATCCTGCGTGGCGCGAGACACCAGTTGTGACACGTTCAGGGTGGCGAACAGCAGGCGCTCTGCGGAAACTTCGCCGGCAATCGGAGTGCAAAAGATGCCGGCCACCGTGAGATCCTCTTTGCCGGAGGGATCCGTCCAGAGCGGTCCCAGAATCATCGGCTCCGCACCGTGATTGCGGCATGACTCGGTGACCTTCGCGGGTTCGGTCGGGTGAGCGCCTGGGACGTGGTGATCGTCCTGGATGTGCGCGGCCGAGTCCATGGTTCCGATTTCAATGAGTCCTTTGGAACGGGTTCGTTCGAAAACCGCCAGCATCGCCTCGCCGCGCAGCTCCGGGGGCATCGTCTCCAGGTGTTTTCGGAGGCTATCGATTTCGACCAGAATCTCGTCGAGGGTAGCGCGGATTTGGGAAGCGGCCTGGCGCGCAAGGATCAACTGCTGCTGATTGAAGTCGTCGCTGACCTGCTCGCGCATGATCTCGGCATTCTGGTAGACCAGCAAGAAAGCGACCCCCAGAACGATGAAGAACAACGCTGAGCTGGCGGCGACGAGATAGCGGAAGTTGAGCAGAAAATTGGCAAGCCCACGGGGTTGACCGAAACTCTTGCTCACGGCTGTCACGTTCCTTGCTTCAGTCCCAGTTTTTTCATGAAATCTTCCGTGTACCAGCGGGCAATGGCATCGTTCGACAAGGCGATGTCGAGCTGTTTGGTGATCATCGTGATGCGGCCCAGCAGGGACAACGTCTGCAGGATGACGGCGGGGTCCAAATAAGAGACGGAGGAATCCAGGAAGTCTCCCTTGCCGGCGTGTTCGAACCCCACCTGGGAGAGGAGGTCCTGTATGAGCTGAACGCGTCGTGTCCTCCGGTCCAGAGACGCCCCACCTCCTTTATGCTGTATCCGGATGTAGTTCTTATTTGCTTCCGGCGTACACAATGCCTCGACGGTGGTGAAGTGATAGCCCAAATGCAGGCTCAAAATCATGTACTCCTTGCTCAGGATGGCGAAACTACATTCCAGGAACTCCTCCTTGTCCGCCGTCAGATGGGTGCTCAGCACCGACATGAGACCACCGACGCTGGGCGTTGGCGCATCCCCCGCCCATCCTTCCTTCTTGACGCCGCTCCAGAAGGCCTTCATGGGAGCACAGGCGATCTCCTCCTCGGTGATCCGTCGTCTCTCGCCGAGTCCGTAGGCATCTTGATCGATGTAGATGATCCTGACTTCGAGGGGAATGTCACTCTTGAGTCGCAAGCCGACACGATCTTTGTCTTCCATGCTTGTGGCGCGCGAGAACATCTCATCCATGGCGCGTTGATGGGCGAAGCGCGTGATATCGTGAAACGTCCTGCAGTTGTCAACAGTAAAATTCGGGTCAGCGGGATGCAGCAGATCGAGAGGCGAGATTTTTGCGAGGACGCGCCCCAGTACGCCGAATATGGCCGTGTCCGCGAACAACTCCGACTCCGGACGGCGCGCGGCGCAGAGGTCCGGATGCGCGCCGGCGTAAATCGCCGCCCCGGTGGCATCGACCGTCACCAGTTGGCGGGCCGGCAGTTCCGCGGCCCGACTCACCCCCACCAAGGTTGGAATCTGATATTCGCGCGCCAGGGCTGCCATGTGGCTGGCGACGCCGCCCAGCTCCGTGACCAGCGCCGTCACCTTGCCCATCACGGTAATGAGGCCCGGGAAGGGATGGGGAGCGACCAAAACCACCCCTTCAGGAACGGCAGCGAGATCTTGGGGCGACGTCACATGAACGATAGGGCCGGACCCGGCGCCGGGACAGACGGTAGTGCCGCCTGACCGTAAAACTTCCAGTCGTGATACATCCGGGAGGCTGTCCACCGACCGACGGCGGATGACGTGCAGCGGGCGGGTCTGGAGCACCTGCAGGCAGCCGGTGCGGTCGAGCGCCCACTCGATGTCCTGCGGGCAGCCGTAATGCGATTCGATCTTTACGGCGAACCCCAGCATCTTCCTCAGGTACTGCCCGTTGAGCGAGGGAACCGTCTGATCTGCCTCGGGGACGGCCTCCTCTGCCGTGCCACCGCCGGGTCGAACGACCAAACGGACCGGCTTGCGCGCCACGTGGGATTCCTGGATTGACGCGTCGGCGCGCGATACCCGAAAGAGGTCCGGGGTGAGTGTCCCGTCGACCAGATATTTCCCGAGCCCATAGATCGAACACACGAGCACGCAGTCGTCGTCGGGTCTCACAGGATCTCGCGTGTAGGTCACGCCGCTCGCCGCAGCGTCCACCATCGCCAGGCAGCACACGCTCATGGCCAGCTCCGACTCTGACAACTCGTGGCTGAGGAAGTAATAGATGGCCTTGGGCGTGAACTTGCTCGCCAATACCGCCCGATAGCGGTCGATGATCTCCGGGCCGGTGACATTGAGAAAGGATCGGTACTGCCCTGCGAAACTGAAGAGCGTGTCCTCGCCGATCGCGCTCGAACGCATGGCGAGCGCCGTGTTCGGGCAGCGCCGTACGAAGTCGTCGTAACTCCTGTGGATGGCGTCTGCGAGGTCCTCCGGTACGGGGGCCGCAGTGACCATCGCCTGGATTTCCTCGCTCACGCGCACCAGGTCCTCGTAGCGTTTGATGTCCAGTGAATCGATGCGCTCCGTGATGCGCGTCCCCAGCGCGTTGGCATCGACAAAACGCTTGTACGCCCAGGCGGTAATCGCGAAGCCGTCGGGCACGGGCAGACCCAGCTTTACCTTCAGCTCCCCGAGCTGCGCATTCTTGCTGCCGACGCTGTGCGCGCGCTCCCGCCCCAGTCGATCGAGCGGAACCGTGTAGTCGTCCTTCTCGATGCGCCCCTTGCCTTCGACCAGGTCCTCCACCGCGGCATTTATTGCCGCAAACTTATCGCGCAGCGGTATGTACCGCTCGCCTCCGAGCGCGATCATCCGTTCAACAATCTCGCTGACACCGGAGCGCACCGCGTCAACACTGGCCCGAATGTAGTTCATGTCAAACAGATGCTCGCCCTGAGATTTCTCCTCCAGGTCACTGATGATCTTCAACACCTGATTGTTCTTCTCCAGGAGGGCGAGAAAATGCGTGAATCTGTCCTGCAGGACCTGCAGACCTCGGTCCTGCGGAGCGCGCTGGAACCTGTTGCGAAACCACTTCATGCGGATGCCACAAGGCCCTTCTGGAGGGAGTTGGTCACGCGGCAGACCGACCGCAGATCGTTCAGGATCTTTTCCCTGTAACTGTTGATCGAGGCGCCGTCGGACATGATCATGTCGAGCTGCCGGGTGTGAATGATCAGATACCCGAGCACCCGCAGTTTGTCCTTCATGACGTCTTCTTCTTGACCTTCCAGTCGGGCCAAGAGAGCGTCGCCCCTGACCTCTGCCCGGAAGCCATGCTCCTCCAAAACACTGCCGATGAACACGGCACGCGTATGTTTCCTCTGGTAGTCGGCAGCCCCTCCCATGAACTGGAAGCTGATATAATTCTCCAGGGTTCTCTCGCTCACCAACGTTTCGACGGTCGAGAAATGGAACCCGAATCTCGATTGCAGGCTGCAGAAGTTCCTGGAGATCATGAAATAGTTCCGATCCGTGTACGGCGTGCCCTGCGCCGGATCGAGATGCGGGTTGACCGTGGCCTCGAACATGACCGACAAGAGTCCCCTGACGTCGAGCGGCGGAGGGCCCTGCCAAGGAATCGCCGTCATCCCCTCCCACAAGGCGAGCATGGGAACGGAGGTGATGTTGCTGAACTCGACGTACTTGTGATGCACTTCTTCACGGAAGCCGTCGTCCAGATTGATCACCCACAACTGCATCGGGACGTTACATACCAACTGCTTGCTGGCTCGCTCGGGGAAGTGCTGTTCCCGGCCGAACCGAAACATCTCCTGCACCGACTTTTCGTGCGCATAGCGGGTGATGTCATGAAACGTTCGGCATCTGTCGGGCCTGAACTCTCGAGCGCCCGGATCCAGCAGATTCAAGGGAAGGACGTGCTTCGCGGCGGCTTGCAGCACCTCGTAGACCGGGCTGCCCTGCATCAGGTTTGTCTTGGGTCCTTGGCTGGCAAGCAGCGACTCGACTCTTCCTGCGAGGATCCTGCCACCGTCGGCATCAACCGTTATGACCGTTCCGTCCTGCAGAGTTTCCACGGCTCCGGCCACACCGAAGAGGGCGGGCACCCCGAACTCGCGAGCCACACTGGCGAGATGTCCGGTCACACTCCCTTGTTCGGCAACCACGGCGCTCGCCCGACTGAGCAAGCTCGCCCAGGTCGGCAGCGGCTGCGCGACCACCAGGATCGCGCCGCTCGGAAATCGCAGGATGTCGGCGTTGCGCCGCACTCTGCACACCGTCCCGGAGGCCACGCCGCGGCTGGCGGTCACTCCCCCCGCCAGGAGAGCGGGCTCACTTGTGGCTCGTGCGGCCAGCCGCTGCCGCCATTCTTGCCCGCCTTTAATCGGGATGAGGGGCCGGCACTGCAGAATGTAGATGGTCTGATCCGGTGCGATCGCCCATTCGACATCCTGCGGGGAGCCATAGTGCGCTTCCAGTCGCAGAGCCATGGCAGCCAACTGCAAAACCTGGTCATCGGTGAGCGAGGGGCTGCTGCTCTGGGGCTCGCCCAAATCCACACGGCGGAGTCCCTCTTCGGCGTCACACACCAGCTTGCGGTCCTTCACCTGGATCTCTTTGCGAAGCAGCCTGAGAGGCTCCTGCCGGGAGACGACAAACAAGTCGGAGCGTGCGCTGCCTTCGACGACCGTTTTGGGCAGTCCCCACACAGAATTGATCACGACGGAATCCTCTTGCGGGTCGACAGGATTGTTCGAGTACGCCACCCCGCCGGCGATCGCCTTGACCATGGCCATGCAGCCCACGCACATCGCGACATCATCATCGCGTATGCCCCGATTGAAGCGGTAGTGAATGGCTTGCAGGGTGTACTTGCTGGCGACGATTTCCTTGTAGGCCTGTACCAGGTTCTCAGCACTGACGTTCAGTTGGGAGCGGTATTGGCCTGCAAAGGACGTCCCGGCGATGTCTTCTCCCAAAGCGCTGCTGCGCATCGAGACTCGTACGCCTTTCCCCGCTTGGGCTGCCAACTGCCCGTAGGCGTCGATGATCGCCTGTTCGAGGTCCGGCGGAACACGCGCTCGGATGACGAGTTGTTCGACCGTGGCACTCACGGCATGCAGCTGATCGACCTCTCCCGCCCCGGCGGCCTGAAATAGCCGGTCGATCTCCGCTTGCACGTCGTTGTCCTCCATAAACTCTTCGTAGGCCGCGGAGGAAATGACGAAGCCGGCCGGCACGGACAGATTCAGGTGCGAGAGCACCTCGCCCAGATTGGCCATCTTGCTCCCCACCTCGTCAGCCATGTTCTTGTCGACCTCTTCGAGGGGAACCACCAGCCGTGTTCCGCGCGGGATCTTCCTCGATGCGAGGACTTCATTGATCCTCTCTTGAATCTCCTTGAACCGCTCCTGCAACCGGGAGTACCTGCCGGGCGCGAGTGCTTCCAGGTTCCTGATGATCTGCATAACGCTGACCGAGACCCCGGTGGAGGCGGATTTGACGAAGGACATGCCGAACGGCCGATCCCCCGCGAGTGCCTGCTCCATATCCCCCATGATCTCCAGCGCCTTGTTGTTGGCGTTGAGCAGCAGCTTGAAGTGATGATATCTCGTCTGAAAACTGTGCCTGAGATCTTCCAGCTCGTTTGGCGGCGGGCGTCGTTTCCGCCCACCTACGATAGTCTTCAAGTATTCAGAGAGCTTCGACACGAGCATGGCACCGTTGGGGCTAGACCTCCTTCCTGGCCCCCGCCTTCATTTCCATGCCCACGCCATCGAAGAGACACAAGATGGCATAGCCCCACCACAGCGTGTAGAGGACATAGAAGAACAGTGACCCAGCCAGTATAGTCATATTTTTACCGGCCTCTTTCGGTTCTATCCCATAGAAGTTATACGCCACCTCAACGCCCTTCGTATTGACGTGCTGCACGAAGACCGCCGCCTCAAAACTCCCCCGGCCCTCGAAAGCCTTCTGCATTTCCTTGAGGATGTTCCACCACACGAACAGCGCCTCGCGGGCCGGATGCCCGTACTTTGCGGCAACCTCTTTTTCTCTCTCATGATACACCGCCTCCGAGTCATCGATGATCACCCGCGCCAGGCGGCTCAAGTCACCGGACACCTTCAGGTTGGCGCCATCGCCTGCCACCGTCAGCCCGGCCGTGGAGAGCATCGCCCGCGTCTCTCCCGCCAAGCTGCCGTCCTTCAGCGCGATCTGCACTCCGGGTTCGGGGCGGGGATGCTCGGCCGCTTCTCTCCGCAGATCCGCAAAGTAATTGCTCGAGCCCTTCGCCATGGAATTGAAAAGCCGGTCGGCGGCCTCGAAGGCATTCAACCCGCCGAGCAGCGGCAAGAACATCAGGATCAGCACGGCAAGGAACGTCACCGCCAGCACTGTTCCCACCAGGAACCTGTCCCTCCGCATGATCAACATTATTCGTACGCCTCCCTTCTCAGGGTCGCAATGTTCGCGAAGAACTCGCGCAGGACCCAGACAGCGAAGATGCCGATGATGATAAAGAAGATCCAAATGCCCGCGGTATCCAGGACGCTGGTGACATCCTTGGGGATGTTCACCAGTTTCATCTCCGCGAGCTTGGCCGGCAAGGCGAACAATCGGTTGACGAAGCCGCCGAGGATCGTCACGGCATAGAAGCCCCGGATGTGTATACCCTTGACAATTTTCGTCGTGAGGGCGCCGAGTTGAATTCCGATCAGGGAACCCAGCAGCATGCCCATGGCCAGGGTATAGAAAATGAAGCCGTAGATCGCGTATTGCGTAACGCTGGCGTAGCCCGCGGTGAAGATGATCTGCAGGATATCCGTGCCGACCGTGGTGAAGGAAGACACGCCCAGCACATAGACGAACATCGGAAACGTCAAGAATCCCCCGCCGACGCCCATGATGGAAGCGGCCAGCCCGACAAGCGCGCCGCAGATGGCGACGAAGACGCCGGCGATCTTCTTGCCTCCCGGCACGAGGTCCTCGTCAAACGTAATGACCGGCGGAATCCGCGCCGACTGCAGCTTGGCAGTGAGACCTTTCTTCGCGGAACTCGCCAACTCGCCGTGCGCGCTCTCCCCGGATGGGCCCCCACTGCACCCGGCCCCTTGCGCAGCCGCAGAAAATCGACCGCGGCATAGGTCCCAAGAAAGCCCAGCAACACGACGTAGACGACATTGATGAACGTATCGCTCAACACCGGGTTCTGCTCGTACAGCGTCCTGTTGACGAGCCCGCCGGCTGTCGCCCCAATGCCGGATCCAACCAGAAATGCGACGGCGAGTTTGACGGAGACGTTGCCCAGCTTGCGGTGCACTGCCGTCCCCATGATGGCTTTGGCAAAGATGTGAAACAGGTCCGTGCCGACCGCGAGGATGCCTTTGACCCCCACGCTCATCAACGCCGGCGTGATGATGAACCCGCCACCGGCGCCGATGCAGCCGGTGATCAGTCCGGCGCACAAACCAATAACTATCGAAACGACAAAAATGAGCGGCGTATAGAATGCCGGGGCGTACGCCTCCTTCCCACCCACAATTCTGGGAAGGTCCGCGCCCAGCGCCACCCCGATCGGCACGATCGGCATGAGCATCAACAACAGGAGAGCGCGGCGCTTGCTGTTCCGCAAGATGTTGTCTGAGACCCAGATCTCCCAGCGTGCATGGGCGACCCAGGCCATCTGCATGGCCTCGTATACGGTTCTCATTCTGCCTCGTGTCATGTCTCCTCCTTCACCCTGCTCAGCTGCCCGCGAGGTCTGCCTTACCCGGACTGCGCTCGCTCATCGACTTCTTCGTGAAGGCATCCTGCAGTTTGTACAGCAGCTCGTCGATGTCGACCGGTTTGATCAAGTAATCGAAGGCCCCCAGTTCCATGCCCTCCACCGCCGCCTCCGCATCGGCATGCCCGGTGAGCATGATGACTTCGACCGCCGGCTTGATTGCCTTGATTGCTCTCAGAGTCTGCAGACCATCCATCTCCGGCATCTTCATATCAAGGACCACAATATCGACAGGGGTGCTCTTAATCGTGCTGATGGCCTCTTCCCCACTATTGTTGGTGATTAAGTTGAGCTGTCGCTTCCTCAGTCTTTTCGCTAAGACATCAAGAAAGTCCTTTTCGTCGTCCACTAGCAAGATGCTCATGTTATCCATATGTCTGGTCCTGTGAAATTCTCACCTATCTCCTAGATCCGCCGGGCGGTGATTTCTTTGATGCGGACCTCCATGATCTTCTCCTCCTGCCGGCGCTTTCGCCGCTGCGCCTTCTCAATCTGGTCGAGCAGTTGCCCCATGTCGCACGGCTTCACGAGGTAATCGAAGGCGCCCAGTTTGATTCCTTCAATCGCAGATTCGACGGTGCTGTGGGCGGAGAGCAAGATCACCTCCACCAGCGGGCGGACGGTCTTGATTTCCCGCAGGGTCTCGATGCCGTCCATCCCCGGCATTTTCACACCCAGCAGGACGATATCGATGTCCCGTCTGCGCTGCACCGCCCGCAGTGCGTCCTCCCCACTGAACGCCGCAAGGACGTGCATGCCTCTTTTGGCGAGGCGTTTCTGCAGAGCCTCGACGAAGGGCACTTCGTCGTCGACGACCAGCACGACCGTCGGAGCGCTCACCATCACCGTCGGTGGCGACTCCTCTTCCCGGGTTCCCTCTCCGATCGCCGCCGAGGCATCTCGTGGCCGCTCTTCGGGTTTTTGCCAGGGCAGGCGCACATGGAAGGTCGTGCCGATTCCCGCCTCGCTGTCGACGGTGATGTCCCCGCCCATTTTCTGGACGAAGCCGTAACAAATAGACAGCCCGAGGCCGGTCCCTTTGCCGACCGGCTTGGTTGTAAAAAACGGTTCGAAGACCTTGTCTAAATGTGCCGGCGGAATGCCCGGGCCGTTGTCGGCGACATCGATCACGACGTCTCGGCCGTCACATCGTGTGCTGACAGTGACGCGGCCGCCTTCGGGATCCACGGCGTCGAGCGCATTGTTGATCAGATTGGTCAGGACCTGCTGCATCTGTGACGCCGACAGCCGACAGGGAGGAAGGGACGCTGCGAAATGGGTCTCGATCTTGACGTTGCCGGCTCGGGCCTTTTTCTCATAGCTCCTGACAACGTCGGCAACGAGATCGTTGATGCGGACATCGCCAACCTTGACGCTCGATTTTTGACCGAAGCTCACGAGGTTTTGAATGATGGCCTTACACCTCGCCCCTTGCGTCTTGATCTGGGCCAGGGCTCTCTTGAATTCTTGCACATTCTGGCTGTCGCGGAATTCCTCTTCTCCCAGAAGATCCTCGATCCATCCTGCCTCTTCCAGCATGATGGCGACCGGATTGTTGATCTCGTGTGCAATCCCAGCAGCGAGGTCGCCCAACAAGGACAGTTTTCCCCCTTGCCCGCGCTCTTGTTCTCGAAACGTTTCCGTCTCGTCCAAGATGCCCGCGTCGGCGTTTTCCACGGCAGCAGCGGCGGCAACCGGCGGCGGTTTCCGTGCCAGCTCCATCGTCTCTGCCTGGTGGGCTCGGAAGGACCTCCTGGTCAAGTACCAGCAGAAGGCAACTGCCAGGATGAGAATCCCCAAAACGCCCAGGGCACGCATCATGACGCCTACGTGGCAAGGTCGGCGCTTCTGGAACTCCTTGGCGCCGCGAACTGTAAGAGAAGGTCCACGTTCACTCCGGCCACCAGCAGGAAGACCGGCGTCTTATACTCCGTTGTCCTCTACACCAAGGGCATAGGCGCCAGCTGGTCCAGTTTAAGATCGATCACGCCCGCCGTGCCCCGTGCCACACGCTCGACTTCGGCCATCTGCTCCAAGGTAACCACCTTTCCTTTGATCGAGACCGAACCGCCGCGCGCCACCACTTCCACTTCGAGATCGGATGTGGGGGCATTCAAAGCCAGCTTGACCCGGATGCGGCTGGCAAGAGCCAGATCGTCCATGACCGTTAGACATTCCGGGGTAAACTCGAAGCACTTCTGCTTGGCTGTCGTGACGGCAATCTCGCAGGCTCCTTTGATGTCGATGTGCTCCAAATTCAGCACCACGTCGTAGAGATGGGAGTCCTCCCAATTGACGCCGTAAAGGTACTGGGTCCACTTTCTGCGGTCCTCATCGACCCCTCGGATGTAGGCCAGTGCCTCGCTGCGATTCAACTTGAGGCGGTCTTGGACCATGCCGAGCCGAAATTCCAGGGGCGCGACGATCCGCACCCTGAGCACGTGCGGCGCACCCTGAAGCAAGAGATGGCCCGCGTTGCCGTGATAGACCACCTTTCCGGTGCGGATCTCCTCTGTAAAAGCCGCTTGAATGAGGGTCAGGTAGATATACTTCTTGTGCCGAAAGCGATCCCAGAAGGTGGGTGGCTTCACGAGAGCTTCCCTAAGCTCGTCCTGGGAAACCCCACCTGCGGCGGCTCTCTCGACAATGACATCCCGATCAATGCATCGATAGCCGAGACTCTCCGCCAGGCACTCGGCCAGCATCTTTCCCCCGCTGAACGATCCTCTGGAGATGGTGATCACTGACATGTCCGGTCCTCCTTATCTTCCAGGGCGCTGGCGCAACCGGCGGGCTCTCAGTGCCTACTCACTTCGTGTGAGGCTGATGCGACTCGAGAGTGCTCCGCATGAGCGGCCTCACCAGACCCTGGTGCAGCGGATTTCCTTTTGCGACGCAACGCAGCAACCAAGGAGTCCATCCCGAAGCCAGCGAGCGCGGCGAGGATCACGGCCATCAGCCCGTAGAGCTCAGCGCGGGTACTCGCCAACGACGCCATGAAGGCGGGAAAGCCCACCCGAGTTACCTCCAGGGAGGCGCGACGTTCCCGGACGATGGCACCGTCGCGGGACTCGTAGACCACGACTTCGTACTTGCCCGGCGGCGCCTTCTTCGGCCAGTCGAAGTCCATGCCATAACGGACGCCGTCGACGCTCGGCTCTCCCCGCGTGAGCGGAGCGTTGCTAATGAAGCGATAGCTGTTCTCCTCCGTCTTCAGTTTGAGGTAGTTGGCACGGATAACATCGCGATCCATCGCTTGTGGCTCGATGCGGATTTGTTTCTTGAGAGCGCTCGGGTCGAGTTGATACTTCTCGATAGCTTCAGGCTGAAGGAAGTCGCTCACTGCCTGGGGGCTCATGGCAAGAATCAGAGAGGGCACCCCAGAGATCGACACTTTGCCCGTGTTTGTCCAGATGGGCCCCGCCCGACCCTTCACGTTGAGCACCTCCTTCGCCTCAGCGCCTCGGATGACCACTAGCGGCTTAGCGTCGGGCGCACCGAGAAATTCAATCCGGACTTTGGTGCCGTTATAGAACGCACCCATCTCCACCACCTCAGGCGTCACCTTCACGTCAGGATTGGCCGCGGAAAGGGGACTAACTGACCACAAGAGGACGAGCGCCGTAACAAGCCCCTTCAGCAGTTTCATGGTCAATGCCCCTTCGCGTAAGCTAGAAGATTTGGCGGAACCTGCACGAGGCTGACGATCAACTTCGCCATGACAAGAAGGATGATGCTAGCCAGGATGATCTTGAGTTGATTGCCGCGTAACAACCCGGTCAAACGGGCACCGATCTGGGCACCGATCGTAGACCCGGCGGCCAACAGCAACGCCAGCACCAAGTCGACGGTGTGGTTCGTGATAGCCTGCATCAGGGTGATGCCGGCGCAGGTGAACAAGATCTGGAAAAGGTCCGTCCCGATCGCCACGCGCATCGGCATGCGCAGCAGGTAGACCATCATCGGGACCATGATGAAGCCGCCACCGACACCCATGATGGCCGCCAGGATTCCGACCAGTGCGCACAACACGAAGGGTACGAACACCGAATGGCTGACCCCGGACCGCGGGAATCGCATCTGGAAGGGGAGTCTGCTCAGGAAACCTCGCGTCCGAGTTGGGGTGCTGGACTTCGGCACGATCTGGCCGCGCCGCAGGTCTTGCAAGCTCTCCACGAACATGTACCCGCCGATGCTGCTGAGCACCACGATGTACGTGATCGTAATAAGGAAGTCCGCGTTTCCCATGGCCCGCAGCACTTTGATGATCTGCACGCCGATGGCCCCGCCCACCAGCCCTCCGAGCAGCAAAATGCCTCCCAGCTTGAGGTCGACGTTTCCCAGGCGAAAGTGGGCCCCGACGCCCGAGGAGGAGGCGGCCACGATTTGGCAAGAATCAGACGCCGTGGCTACCGTCGGCGGAATCCCGATCATGATCAAGATGGGCGTGAGCAGAAAACCGCCGCCCACGCCGAACAGGCCCGACAGGAAACCCACCAGACCACCGACGCCGATCAGCAGGAACAGGTTTACGCTCACTCCGGCCACCGGCAGGAAGAACGGCATCTTATACCCCCTTTGCACCTACGCGCGGGGCGTTGGAGCGCGGTCGTCTAGTTGACAATCGACCGCACCGGCAGTGGAAACTCAGTGCCACTCCCAGTCAATAAACCCCGGTTTCGCCTCAGTCATGGCATTGACGATGAGCTCCACGAGCCCACCGTATAGAATCTTCTCTTTTTCCCACAGACCGTAGTACTGCAGCATGTCACGGAACTGCCCTTTGCAGTTGCTGCACGGCGTACAGATGTATTTCGGTTTGTCGGGGCCGAGGCTGTCAGCAAACGCGTTCAGGACCTGCTCGACCTTCTTGCGACCGGAGACATTGAAGCGCCAGTCCGGGAAGTTGTTCCCTTGCATGATGGCGAAACCGCTACCCCCACCGCAGCAATAGTTGTCCACTCCGTGCGGCTCCATCTCGCGGAAGCGCGGGCAAATCTTGTGCAAGATGTCGCGCTGCGGCTGCACGACGCCCATCAGACGCACCATGTTGCAGGGGTCATGCAAGGTCACCGGGAAGTCGTTGCGGGAGGGATCGAGCTTGAGCCGCCCGCTCATCACGATGTCGCGGAGCAGTGTCATCGAGCTTTCCCGCGGAATGTTGAGGTCGTCGAGCAGCAGACGGTCCGCGATCACGCTCAGCGCTTTGTGGGCATGTCCGCATTCCCCGAGGACAATCTTCTTGACCTTCAGCTTCTTGGCTGCCTGGGCATGTTTCAGTGCGACGCGCGCAAACTGCGCGTCGTCATACCAGAGTCCGTAATTGATCGAATCGTACGCCACCACCTCGGAGGAAAGGGTCCACTTGATGCCTGCGGCGTTGAGGATGATCGCAAACGCCCCGGGGTTCTCCGGCCACGCCAGGATCTCCCCGGCATTGTGGATCAGCAGGACGTCCGCGCCCTCCACGTCCCAGGGAGTCTCCACCGGGATTCCCGTCTTCTCGGTCATGTCCTCGTCAATGAACTGGATATTGTCCTTGACGACTTCCGGGTTCATTCCCGTGCTGGAACCCACCCTGAGTTGGAGCATCGAGCCCGTTTCGTGCAGCTCCTTGGCAGCAATGCCCATCTCCTGGCTGAAGAGCTTGCGGAGCTCGTGGGCCACCAAGCCGTTGTCGGCGCCGATGGGGCAGGTCTGGGCGCAACGCCGGCACAGGTTGCAGCGATAGGACAGCTCGATCAGGCGCGCGACCAGCGGCCAGTTCAACTTGATATCACCGTGCTCCCACAACGAGATCAGGCCGCCACCTTTGACATACTTGAAATAGAGACGCCGCATGATCTCCGAGCGGTACGTCGGCCGATAAATCTCCTGACGTCCGCTTGCCTCGAAGATATGGCAGGCCTCTGAGCACGTCTGGCACTTCGCGCAGTGCTCCATGCTGAGCACCAGCGGCTGCAAGAACGTCCAATTGTTCTCCCTTTGAAAGAGCTTCTCGAGGCCCGCCAGGAACTTGCGGATCAGCTCGTCCTCCTCTGCCTTGGTCTTCGGCTTGGGCACGTTCACCGCACAGGTGTCGTCCAGTAAACACTCATACTTTTCGACAATCTGTGCCGACAGCGGCTTAAAGGTCGGGCCTTTCGCGGAATCATTCAGGGGCGGGGGCAGAGGCATGAGGTCTTCGGTCTCGAGGTGGAGCAGCGGTTGCCGCTCCTCCCGAGACGCGTCAGAGATGTGGGCGCGTTTGTTGCCGCTCATTTCTTCTTCTCCATCGCGGGATTTGCAGTGGCCACCTCCGCCCACGTCTTGACACCGTCGGCACCCATGTGCGGAGCCGACCAGGTCGGGCGGTACGTCAGGTACTCAGCCAGCTTCTTTGCCAGCTCGCCGCCCCGAACATTGACGCGATCATCCCAGCGCACCGAATGGTAGGTAAAGTACTTGGCGATGAAATGGGACATGTGGGTGTAGGGGATGTAAGCGGTCAACAGTGCGCCGGAGATCATTCCGAGAGCGAGCAGGCCGGGAACCGGCACCGACGGGTCGAAGGTAACCAGGCCACGAGTGAACGCCAGCATGCCGGGAAATTGCTGGCCGCTGAACACATAGCCGGCAAGCAACAGCACGCAGGTCACGGTGAAGAAGAGCAGATTGAAGATGTCGCCGGGTGTCGTGTAGTTCTTCATGTCGTCGTCGGTCAGCCGGCGGCGGAGCAAACCGAGACTGCCCAAGATGACCAGGATGGCTCCGGCCAACCCCACCGCCTTACCGAGACCGAGGCAGGCGGTCGCCAGGAGGGAGGCCGGCAAAACCAATGACACGAGCGTTGCGGCTACCAGCAGCGCCGTGCCGCCGATCACGAGGTACAAACCGAAGTGAAAGGGGAAGGAGCGCGACCAGAGTTTCCGGTTGTATTCCCAAAGGCCTTTCAGGAAGAGCATCTCGGGGACCATGAAACTCATCTCGCCGGCAAGGTTGAAATGCGCCGGCTTTTCCCACCAGTCGACATCCTCGAAGTAGGAGCCCCCGTGCTCGACCCGGCGTGCCTCTTCGTGCGGAACGGGGTAAAGCTCCCAGCGCAGATGGACGGGCATCCTGGCGTACTGTACAGCCCGCATCACACAGCCGACCACGAAGATGATCAATGCGAGATAGATCAAAGCGTAAAGGAAAATGGTCGTCATCGTGAGGCGCCTCCAATCGATCCCCTTGGGGCCGTCGTCACACGACGGCCCCGGGTTGGAAGTCCACCCTCACGGATTTGCCTTTCCCGTCGCGTGGCCGTGGAGCTTGACCTCGACCTTCTCTTCGAGGCTGTTGTAGTACTCATTGAGGATGGCGATGACCTCGGGCCGTGAGAATTCTGCCGGTACCGGCTTGCCCTCGCTCATGAGCTTCCTGAGTAGCGTGCCGGAGAGCAGGAGCCGCGCCCCACCTTTATACTGCCCGTTCTCATCGATGACCGCCTTGCTTTCATGCGGGCAGGTCTTCATCGAGGCCATGGCGCCGCATTCGTAGCAGTAGAAGGTCCAGTCCATACTCAACGGCTGCGTGACGAGCGCTCCCACCGGGACTTCCGCAAAGATCTTCTGTGCGTCGAACGGGCCGTAGTAGTCGCCCACCCCGGCATGGTCGCGGCCGACAATCAGATGCGAGCAACCATAGTTCTGGCGGAAGACGGCATGCAGCAAGGCCTCACGCGGCCCGGCATACCGCATCTCCATGGGGTAGCCACCCTGGATGACCCGTTCCTTGCGGAAGTATTTATTAACCAAGGCGTCAATGGCCTTGACGCGCACATCCGCCGGGATGTCACCGGCTTTCAACTTGCCCAGGAGTTGGTGGACGTACACTCCATCGCACACCTCGATAGCGATCCAAGCCAAGTAGGCGTGCGAGTTGTGCATGGGATTGCGCAGCTGCAGTGCCGCGACCGTGCTCCACCCGCGATCTTCGAAGAGTTTCCTGGCTTCCACCGGCCGTTGGTAGATACCCTTGAACATGTCAGGGAAGAACGACTCGGAGACCACCTTGATCGGCCCGGCCACGTTCACCGGGGCTTGTTCCATGACCTTCTGCACGCCGGGATGTTTCGGGTCGTTTGTCCTGAAGACTTCCTTGCACTCCAGCACTTTGTCGATCGTGTATTTCTCCGCCACCTTCATCGTGCCGACAAGGGCCTCGGTATCCGTATCCCACAGTGCCACTTCCTCGCCGATCTGCAGCGACTTGGCCAGTTCTTCAGTGGCTGACAGCGTGACGGGGATCGGCCAGAAAAGGCCTTTCTTGCTCGGCAGCTTCATGGTCTCGCAACAACTCTTCCAGTCATCCTTGCCCATGAAGCCATCGAGCGGCGTGAAGCGCGCCGATGCCCATCATCAACAGGTCACCGGTCTCGCGACTGGTGAGGGGCACTTTCTTCAACGTTGCGGCGCGTTTGATTTCTTCCTGCTGGGCTTTGCCTTCAAGCAGCAAGGGCTTCAGCTCAGGACTGCCATGGGGTGGTACCAGTTTGCTCATGTCGAATCTCCTTCTTTAACAACTTTCAACCAAGTGACCCTCTCAAAGGTGGCCAGCGCCGAGGACGGGCTCCTCCCCCCGCATTGGCTCCAGATCCACGCCCACAGCGCACAAACGGTGCACCTCTTACCCGATTTTTTCTCGCGTTCATGCAGCCTCCTTTATGGTTGCAGGGCCGTGCGCGAAGTCGGCACCGGCCGCCACTGCGGTAGAAAGCGCAACTTTGTAAAAGACGGTCACCATCAGGGCACCGATCGCCCACACGCCCGCACCGATGCACAGCTCAGGGAGTGTCGGCACGTATCCGGTCATGGCGCCCAACGGCGAAGGAATGAAGCCGCCCACCACCAGGCAGATGCCCTTATCCACCCACAGCGAGACGAAAGTCAGCACACACGCCAGCGCCAGGGTTCGTTCATTCCTTCTCGTTTGCGGAATCAGCAGCAGGACCAACGCTCCCGCCATCAAGGCAATGGAGGTCTGTCCCCAAGGAACCAGCGAGGAGCTCCCGCCGACTCCCACGTACATGTTCTCGAAATGCTCCATCAGCGCGGGAATCTGGCTATAGAAGGAGGTGAACAGCTCCATCAGCAAGAAAAAGACGTTCACAACCATCGCGTACGTGACGATGATCGCCACGTCGCTGATCGCTTTGCGGCCGACGTCATATCCGGCGAGGCGGCGGATCAACATGCACAGCAGGATGAGCAGCGCCGGCCCCGAGGCAAACGCCGAGGCGAGGAATCGAGGGGCAAGAATCGCGGTCAGCCAGAAGGGCCGGCCCGGCAGACCAGAGTAAAGAAAAGCGGTGACCGTATGAATGCTGATCGCCCACGGAATGGAGAGCAGAATGACCGGTTTGATCCACGCTGGAGGCGCCACACCCTTTTGCATGGCGTGCAGCGAAACCAGGGTGATCGTGGCGTTCAGCAGCCAGTACCCTCCGAGCGAAATCATATCCCAGAACATCATGGAATTGGGGCGGGCGTAGATGATGATGTTGAGGGCACGCATCGGCTGCCCCAAGTCCACCAAGATGAACAGGATGCACGTGGTCACCGCCGAAACCGCCAGGCACTCGCCCAGCACGGTCATGCGGCCGAATTCTTTGTGGTTGTGCAGGTAATAGGGCAGCACGACCATCACCGCCGAGGCGGCCACGCCGACCAGGAAGGTGAACTGCCCGATGTAGAGGCCCCACGTCACATTGCGGCTCAACCCGGTAATCCCCAAGCCGTAATTGAACTGCCGGAGGTAGAAGAAGAATGCCACCGCGATGATACCGACGAGAATGCCGATCCAGCTCCAATACCGGCGGCTTCCAACTACGGCCTTTTCCAACATAAACATCGGCGACGCCTCAAATCACGTAATAGACGTTGGGCCCCGTACCCAGTTCCGGCCTACGCCGAATCGTGCGCTGCGCTTCCAACTGCCTGCGGATCTCGGACGCCGGGTCATTCACATCTCCGAACAGCAAGGCCCCGCCCGGGCATGCTTGCACGCAGGCGGGCGCCTCACCCCGGGCGAGCCGCTCGGGACAGAACGTGCACTTCTCGACCACGCCTTTTGTGCGGGTGGGAAATACCGGGTTCGGTTCCCCCAGGCCGATGCGCGGATCGACCCAGTTGAAGCTGCGGGAGCCGTACGGACAGGCCGCCATGCAGTACCGACACCCGATGCAGCGGTGCCAGTCCATCATCACGATCCCGTCTTCGTCCCTTTTCCAGGTGGCGCCCGTCGGGCACACGCGCACGCACGGAGGATTGTCACAGTGATTGCACAGCACCATGACCGGTTCCTCCCGCAGGCGCGCCGGCATGAAGCGAGTCTGCTCGGTGGGGAAGACGTTCTCAAACGGTTCCGTCCACACCCATTTCACCTCGTGCGCGAGATTCTTGAACGAGGGAATGTTGTGCGCTTTGTCGCATGCCTCAATGCAGCGCGTGCAGTCCGGGTTTTCGGCACATTTCCGCGTATCGATGAGCATCCCCCATTGCTTGCCGCGCAGCAGCTGGCCCGGATGCGCGACGGCCTGCCCCGCAGCCTGGAGCACACCCCACAGTGTCTTCCCCGAAAACACCAGGAGCGAGGCGCCGGTGAGCTTCAGGAACTGTTTGCGCGATACGTTCATTGCGGGCTCCTGCGCGCGAGAGCCGGGCGGCTGGCAGCAGGATCGACGTGGCAATCCCAGCAATATGGTGTCTTGACGCCCACGTAGTCATGGCAGCGGTCGCAGAACTTCGCTTTCTCGTGGCAACTCAGGCAGGTACCGCTCAGCCTCATGTCATAGACCTTTCCGTCATAGGCTGTGAACTGGTGGCGGTCTTGTCGAACCACCGCGTCGCGCCACTCGAGCAACACCTGCATGTGCGAGGAGTTCATGTAGCGGCCAGGCATGACGCAGTCCTTTTGGTCGGCGGGCAGTACGAGATCCGGCCCCTTCAGCCCCGCCCGCGCCCGCATGTTCCACCACAGCGGAGACGTCAGCAGCAGCAAGAACGCTCCCAAACCGATCAGGATCCACGCCCGGTCACGCACGGGTGGCCGCCTCCTTCCCGGCGAGGGGCTCGCCGCGCAGGTCGGCAACCCGTTCTGTTTCGCCCGTCATGACCAACGCATTCCCGACGAACTCATGGACGCCGCCGACCTCGACCCCCGGCGTCCAGTATTCCAGGGCCGTCGGTAACGTCGCCTTGTCGATGGCACAGATGCAGGCCAGCAGATTCACGCCGAAGCGGTCGCGGACGTAGCGCACCGCATTCGCCCGCGGCAGCGCGCCGCGCAAGCGCATCTCGATGTTCTCATCGTTCCCCAAGCCGGCGCCGCTGCCGCAGCAAAAGGTCTGCTCGCGGATGGTGTTCTCGGGCATTTCGAAAAAGTTCTTGCACGTCTGATTGATGATGTAGCGCGGCTCCTCGAAGATCCCGATGCCGCGCGCTGTATTACAGGAATCGTGGAAGGTGATCCGCCAGCGGTCGTTCCGGCTCGGGTCCAGCTTCAGCTTGCCGTTCTTGATCAAGTCGGCGGTGAACTCGCAGATGTGCACCATCTTTGTGGAGCGCGCATTGTCGAAGCGCGTGCCGGTCAGCGGGGAAACGGGCACCTCGAGGAAGTCCGCCGGGCCGTTCATGGTGTCCATGTACTGGTGCAGCACCCGCCACATGTGACCGCACTCGCCGCCGAGAATCCATTTCACCCCGAGCCGTTTGGCCTCAGCATAGATCTTGGCGTTGAGTATTTTCATCATTTCGTGCGAGGAAAACAGGCCGAAATTCCCGCCTTCCGAAGCGTACGCGCTGAAGGTGTAATCGAGGCCTATCTCCTTGAACAGCATGAGGTAGCCGAGCAGCGTGTAGTAGTGCGGGGTGGCGAAGTAGTCAGCCGAAGGCACCACGAACAGGATTTGCGCGCCTTTGCGGTTGATCGGCACGTCGATGTGGATGCCGGTAATTTCCTCTACCTCCTCGGCTGCAAATTCCAGGCTGTCTTTGAAACCGTGCGGCTGGATGCCGAGATGATTGCCGGTCCGGAAACAGTTGGCCGCCGGTTCCATCACCCAGTTGATATTAGCCCGATCAGATTCAAGAGCTCGCGGGCGATCATGGTGACTTCGGCGGTGTCGATGCCGAAGGGGCAGAAGACCGAGCAGCGGCGGCATTCCGTGCATTGGTAGAAGTAGTAGTACAGCTCTTTGATCACATCTTCGGTGAGTTCCCGGCCACCGGCGAGGCCGCGGAATATGCGGCCGGCAGGCGTGAAGTACCGCCGGTAGATGGAGCGCAACAACTCGGCCCGCAGGACCGGCATGTTCTTCGGATCGCCCGAACCGAGATAGAAGTGGCATTTGTCGGCGCACGCTCCGCAGCGCACGCAGACATCCATGAACAGGCGGAAGGACCGGAACTTGGCGAGGCGTTCCCGCATGCCGTCCAGGATGATCTGCTTCCAGTTGGGAGGCAGCTTCCAATCCTGATCGAACGGCTGCCAGTCGCGTGGATTCGGCCAGTCAAGCGCCTTGAGATTCTTCGCCGCCGCGCTGTAGCAGTACGTCCCTTTGCGGAAATCGACGTGCGGATCCGTCCAGTCGTTTCCCCTTGGGGGACGGAAGTCGATCTGAACGAGTTCTTCGTGACTTGGAAGCTGTTCCGCCACGGCTTATTCCCTCTCCAGCGGCATTCCGGCCGCCCGCATCTTCTCCCGGAACTCGTCTTCCCACTCCTGGTACGTGTGCACCTTCACCGGATAGTTCCAGGGATTCACATGGCGCTTCATCCGGCTGTTGTTCGCGAGATTGCGCGTCGGGCTGAGAAAGACTCCCCCCATATGCATCAGCTTGCTGAACGGGAAGTAGGCGGCCAGAACGCTCAACAGCAGGAGGTGCACGAAGAACAGCGGACTGGCGGTTTGCGGCACCGCGGGGGAGAAAGATGCCAGACCCAAGGTCAATTGCTTGACGCTCACCAGGTCGACCTTGACGAAATAGCGCATCAGGATTCCGGAGATCACCAAACCGAGGAGCAAGAAGTCTGCAAAGTAGTCGGCAAGCAGAGAGACGTAGCGAATCTGCGCGTCCCACAACCGGCGCCCCAGCAGGTAGAGCAAGGCCGCGAGAATGACGATATCGGTCACGTAGAGCGTCGGCTCCACGACCTGAAAGAATCCGTCGTATCGCTCCAGCGTGTGGAGCACGCCCGGGACGGGCAGCAGGAAGAAGCGCAGGTGCCGGATCAGGACGATCAGGAGGGACCAATGAAAAGCCAGCGCGGCCAGCCAGAGGAATTTATTCTCGGCATAGATGAGGCGTGGGCCGTCGTGCAACTCGGCTCGTGTATTGCGGAAGAGCGAGCGGAACAAGAGCACTTCCAGGGCCATCCTGACGAAGACCCCCAGCTTTGTGGAGGGGCTCTCGATCCATGCGGATTTGATCCACGGAAGTGATCGCTGTTGCCCGCACGTGGTGGGAATATGAAAGGGCACGGGCGTCCAGGCCCACTGCAGGACCTTATAGATGAACCCGGCGAGAAAGATCGCGAAAGCCGTGTAGGGGAGCACGATGCCGAACGTGGCGCGCAGCCCGCTCACCTCGGCGCCGACATATCCCAGCACGGCAATCGCGCCAACTGCGAGCAATGAGTACAGTGCCTTCAAGCCCAATCACCTCGACTCCGCCGCGAGATAGATTTGCTCCAGTCGCGCCACTCGCCTGCGAGCTTCGTCAGCCACGACCTCGTAAATCTTTTCGCGGCATTTCATGTACAGGTCGAACGCCATCAGGGCGGCCGCATCGATTCGCGCTTCCACCGCCGCCCGGTCCGCCTCGCCTCCCGTCCATCGCTCGCGCAGGATCGGCTTCAGCAGGAACACGAATCCCACTGACTCGCTGGCGCTGAAATTCTGCACGGCACGGATGCGGACAATGCTTTCGAGCGCGGCGGCCAGCCGCGTCTGATCCATTTCCCCCAACAGCTCCGCCGTCAGCACCGGCAATTCCTTCCTCAGCGCGTGACCAATCGGATTGCGAAACGCATCCTGCTCGCGCAGCAGGAGCTGGACGGTCTGACGGGGGTAGGTCGCCGCCGTCCGTTCTAGCCATTCCTGCGCGATCGCGTCTCTGTCCTGCTCGGGATAGCTCCGCATGACTTCGTCTCGACTCTGGTGCCTACAGTTCCCCGGTGTTGCGGCCAACTGTAGACCCCGAGAACTAGACGCAGCCGGTCGGCTTCGGCAACCCCGCCAGCTTGCACGCGCCCTTGGCCGGCCCGGAAGGAAACATCTCGTAGACGTAGCTGAGCTTGAAGCCGGTTTCCTTGCACAGCTTGCGGATCATCGGCGCGATGCCGTACTGGAGGTAGTAGTCACGCAGATACCGAATGAGCTTCCAGTGGTCGTCGGTCAGCTCGGTGATGCCTTCGGCCGCCATGAAGTCCTTGGCCACGTCGTCGTTCCAGATGCCGGGATCCTCGAGGAAACCGTCTTCGTCTACCGTATAGACATGACCATTACTTTCAAAAGTAGGCATGATAAATACTCCTCTTCAGCACAGTTTCAGTGTTAAGCCATTTCAATGTACCCACAAGGGCACTCCTCAGCGCATTTCTTGCACCCGTTGCACACTTCCAGCTTGATCTTGTAGTGTTCGCCCTTGGGAAGTCTCACGAAGCAGTTGTTGGTGCAGTACATCCAGCAGTTTTCGCAATCCATGCACATGCCGCAGGACATACACCGCTTCGCTTCTTCGAACGCGTCCGCCTCCGACAGGCCCTTCTCGATCTCGGTATCCATGCCGCGCTGGGGCACCGGGATGTGCACGCGTTCGTGACGGGCGCTCTCCTTGTACCAGGCCGGTTTCATCCGCTCGGGCTTGACCGTGGGAGGCACCACCGGGTTCGGCAAAACCGTTCCCCGCAAGCGCGCGTCGATGGCTTCCGCCGCGAAGCGACCCTGGGCAATGGCGATGGTGACTAACCCGAGCTCGACGTTGTCGCCGCCCGCATAGACTCCATCCACGGGCGTCACTCCGAGATCATTCGCCTTGATCCAACTCTTCCCCTCGCGCAGTGCAGCGAACCCCTCGAAATCCGGCTCCTGGCTGATGGCGGCAATCAGGGTGGAGACTTCGAGATCGAATTCCGTTCCCGGCTGCGGGATGGGCCGGCGGCGACCGGACGCATCCGGTTCACCCAGTGCCATGCGGATACAGCGGATACCCGTCGCTTTGCCGTCGGTCAGCAGGACTTCGACCGGCGCCGCGAGGAATTCAATGGTGATCCCCTCTTCGAGCGCGCCTTCGATCTCCGGTTTGATGGCAGGCATTTCCTGTCGGGTGCGGCGGTAGAGAATGGTGACCTCGGCGCCCAACCGTTTGCTGACGCGCGCCGCATCGATCGCCGTATCGCCGCCGCCGACGACGATCACCTTTTCACCCACCGCGACTTGCTCGCCGCGGTTGACGCGGTTCAGAAACTCGGTGCCGGTGAAGACATTAGGAGCGTCTTCACCTTTTGCGCCCAGCTTCAAACCCTTGTGCGCACCGATGCCTACAAAGACGGCCTGATACTCGCTGCGCAACTGATCCAGGGGAACGTCCTTCCCGACGATCGTGTTGCAACGCAGCTCCACCCCCACATCGAGGATGCGCTGAATTTCGGCGTCGAGGACGTCCTGCGGCAGCCGATACCGTGGAATGCCATAACGCAGCATGCCGCCGGCGTGGCTGAAGGCCTCGAAGACGGTGACTGGGTACCCGCGCCGTGCCAACTGGAACGCGCAGGAGAGGCCCGCCGGACCGGCTCCGACCACAGCCACCTTTTCGGAGTGAGTCGTCTCGCTGAGCTTCGTCAGCTTCAAGCGTTTGGCGATGGCGAAGTCGCCCACGAACCGTTCCAGCGCATTGATGGCGACTGAGCCCTCTTTCACAACGCGGTTGCAACCGTCCTCGCAGGGGTGCGGACACACTCTGCCGCATACTGCGGGGAAGGGGTTACGCTCCGTGATCTTCTGCCATGCCAGCTCGTAGGCCCGATCGTGTGTCCGGCCGTAGGCCTCGGCTTGGGCGATCGTCGTCAGCCAGCCGCGGATGTCAGCGCCGCTCGGACACGTCCCGACACACGGAGGCGTCTTGAGCACGTACCGCGGGCGCAGCGGGCTGATTTCGGCGCCCGCCGCGGGCATGTTTCTGATAACTGGTTTCTGAACTGCCTTGAACAAAGCCATGTTGGTATTTCCGTCTACGCGTACGGATAGATTTTTTGCTTAAAGTCCTCCAATTGACCCAGGAGACGGTCATGCAGCCGTTCGTCCTCAACCAAGTAGGTCAGAAGATGGCGTTGCACGAAGAGACGGCACCTTTTTCGAAGTTGGTCAGCCAGCTCGATCGTCTCCTTTTCCAGTGCGGCGTGACGCTCAACCTGCTCCCAGATTTCTCCCAGCTCCTCCGGCGTCAAGCTCACCGCTTCCTTCTCCAAGCTGTCGATCATGAACTGCTGCACCTTCTTGTGCATGACCGAGTCCTGACGAATGATGTCCATCACCAGCCGGATGAAGGGGTTCTTCGTCTTACCCATGACCTGCGTGGTGGACGCTACACTGCCGTCCTCGATCTCCTGCCACTTGCGCAGGAGGCCAACGAGTTCTGACGTATCCGCTGCTGGCTCTCTTCCTTTGCCGCGAGTCTGTTTCTTCATGCCGACAACCCATCCTCTCTGGCGACCATCGCCGTCCTGGGGGCAGGTACTAAGGTGTGGTCCCTTCTTTGGGCGGCAGCGTGATGTAACTGCCGCCGAAATAGCTGTAGACGCATCGCCCTGAGTCGATCAGCTGGCGAATGGCATGTTTGCAATCTTCCTTGCTGCACTCGCCTGCGCCGAATTTGGCGATCATAGCCTTGGTCAAGTCGGTCGCCTTCAAGTTCTTCTTCCCAAGGCATTCCTCCACCATCTTGTACATTTCCTCGGCCACGGTCTCCACAGCGACAGCCATGATGTCCTCCTTAAGCCCGTTAGAATCTCAGATGCGCGGACCGCGCATACGTCAGTCCGGCATGCTTGAAGTCGTCCAAGTGGTAGCGGCTGAACGGGATGCCCGTGAGTTCGAAGAATCGCGGCCAGCCGACGCGGTCAATCCACTCACCCATGCGTTCGTACTTGCGTGCGTTGCGGGCGTACACGTCCACGATGTTCACCACCGCGTCCACGACCTCGGGCCAGCGCGGCGGGTTGTTGGGAATGAACGGGATGGCCAGCTTGGAGAACCGCGGCTGCGAGCGGGCGTTGCTCACTTTTCCACCCACCCAGATCGACAACCCATCGTTTTCCGCATTGTTCAGCGGCAGCGCCGGGCAGACGGTGAAACAGTTGCCGCAATACATGCACTGCTCTTCCATCACTTCCACCGAGGGGTTTCCGTCCACGGTCGCGGAGCGGATGGCGCCAGTGGGGCAGGAGGCGATCGTCGTGGGGAGCTCGCAGACCTTGCGGATGAGATCCTGCTGAATTTTTGGTGGCCGCCGGTGGATGCCGAGGATGGCGATGTCGGAACAGTGCACCGCGCCGCACATGTTGAGGCAACACGCCAAGGCGATGCGCAGCTTGCCGGGCATGTCTTCGTGGGTGAAGTGCTCACAGAGCGCATCCATCACAGATTTCACAATGCCCGACGCATCGGTGGCTGCCGAGTGACAATGCACCCAGCCTTGCGTGTGGACGATGTTGCTGATGGCGTTGTTCGTGCCGCCCACCGGGAAACCAGCGGCGAACAACTCCTTCTTCAGGGGTTCGATGTTGTCTGGGTTATCGAGCAGGAACTCGACGTTGTTGCGGCTCGTGAACCGCAGGTAGCCGCCCGAGTATTTGTCGGCCAGGTCCGCGAACGTGCGGATGCCTTGAATACTCATCAACCGCGGTGTAGCCGCGCGGACGGAATAGATCTTGTCTCCGGACTCGGCGACGTGGCACAAGACGCCTGGGGCGATCCGCTCGTGATACTTCCATTGGCCGTAGTTCTTCTTGATCACCGGATGCAGAAACTGCTCATAGCGCGGTGGTCCGATATCCGTAATCCTTTTTGTCGCAGCTGTCGCCATGTCTCTCCTCGCTTATAGGTTGATGGTGATCACTCTCACTGTTTGGTGTCTTCCGCCCGGAAGAAGATGTAGGGATTGTCGCGCGGCGCACTGACCATTTCCGGCACCGGGTCCAGGCCGATGGCATCGAGGAAGTTCGCCAAGCCAACGCGCTGCATGAGCTCGCCGACGCGCTCGCGGTTGTTGCCGTATTCGCTCCAGAAGTCCCATATCCGCGAGACCAGTTCCTTGACCGTCCCCAGAAGCTCCTCGGCGGGCACAAACGGGATCAAGACGGAGGAGAGCAGCGCACCCTGTAGAATCGGGGCCTTCGAGCCGAGGAGGAGGGTAGCGCCCCTTTCCTTGCCCGGGCGCAACGCCTTGGGCATCACGTTGATGCAGTGCATGCAGCGCACGCACTCGCGGTTGTCAATTCTCAGCTTCTTGCCGTCCCAGGCCATGCAGCGCGTCGGGCAGCGGCCGCAGACGTCGTTGTGAATGTCCAGGCCGGCCGCCGCGTATTCCGTCACCGCCGCGTCGTCCTGCTGAATGTCGTCCTTCCACATGCCGATGATCGACAGGTCTGCCCGCGCAATCGAGGCGACACAGTCATTCGGACACCCACTGCACTTGAACTTGAACTTGTAGGGAAAGGGCGGCCGGTGCAATTCATCCTGGTAGGTTCGCGTCAAGTCGTCGCACGTGGCCATGGTGTCATAACACGCCCACTCGCAGCGCGCCTGTCCGACGCAGCACGACGGCGTGCGCACAGCCGACCCCGACCCCCCCAGGTCGAACCCTGCAGCGGTCAGGTCCTTGAAGGTGGGCTCAAGCTCGTCGGTCGTCGTACCGAGGAGAATGATGTCGCCCGTCGAGCCGTGCATGTTGGTCATGCCGGAGCCGTGCCGCTCCCAGATGTCGCACACCGTCCGCAGCGCCTCACTCGTGTAGAACCAGCCCGAGGGATGGTTGACGCGCAGGGTATGGAAGTGCGCGACGCTCGGGAATTTCTCGGGTATGTCGCTGTAGCGGCCGATTACTCCGCCGCCATAGCCGAGCACGCCGACGATCCCGCCGTGCTTCCAGTGGCTGATCTTTTCCTCATAGGAGACTTCCAGCTGGCCCAACAGGTCCTGCACCACAGGGCTCTTCTCGGCTGCCTTCTTCAGCTCCTTGACGAAGCTGGGCCAGGGACCCTTTTCCAGCTCATCCAGCATCTTCGTATTCGGTTTCTTGTCCGCCATGCTCGTTCTTCTCCTCCTGTCCGCGTTGAACCGTCCTAAGCAAACGCCTCTTTTGTCGTCAGTACTTTCGCACCCTGTGCTCTTTTCCCCCAAGTCGCCGCCATCGCTATCGTCCGGTAAATGAAATGACTGAACTTCGAATAGGGCCCATACAGGAAGAGGCAGAAGATCAGCGTCAGGTGCACGAAATATACCGGATACATCAACGTCGCGCTCTGCCCCAGTCGCAGGAATTCGGACAGTAGCCCGGTGGCCACAATGCCGGCAAGCGTCATCATGAAGAACCAGTCGAAATAGGTATTGGGGCCGCGGTCCTCGCGGCTGCCCAGTCGTTCGCCAAGCATGACAATCAGCCCGGCGCCGATCACAACTGTACAAACGTTGGCCAGCAGCTTCAGCGGATTGAGCATTGACAAAGGTGGGTGAATCAGACCGCTCAAGGCGCCCATGCCGACGATCGCTCCCACCACGAACAACCCGACGAAACCAAACAAGGTCAACAAGTGCCCCCAGTACCGACTCTTCTCCGCGCCGCATTCGGCGAATCGTTTGTGACTCGCGATTTCCAGCGCCGCTGGGATGAGCGCCGGCAGGATCTTGCCATCGTGCCCCGCCTGGCGCAAGGCGCGCATCATCCGCGCGATGCCGACCGCGTACGCCAGGATCGCCAGCAAGCCCACCACCCAGAAAAGCCCTTCCAGCGCCGCATCCGCAAAGACGTTGCCGAATTCCAGGTCGGCCGTGTGCTCCGCGGGGCCCCACGCAGCGAGCGCGGCGAAGATCACGGCGGGCACGGCAAGCAGGAGCGGCAGGTACTTGGGCTGCGACGTCCACTCCCCCATGAAGCGCGGGAAGGCATAATTCTTTATCGCCTGGACACGCAACGCGCCCATCACGGCACCCGGCTTCACGTCGCGCGGGCAACGGACGGTGCAATCGCCACAGTTGTGGCACAGCCAGATGGCCGGATCACCCAACAGTCGGTCTTTCAGTCCCCATTGCGCCTCGATCATCTGCTGGCGCGGAAACGGGAGCGCCTCGGTCGACAGGGAACAGACCGAGGTGCAGGTGGCGCATTGGTAACATTTCTTCAAATCCTTCCCGCCGCTCCCCAGAACGTCGCGGATGAATTCGATATCAGGATTCACCACCAATGTCTCAGTCATCACCTGGGTAACTCCGCCACACCATATCCGGCAGACTCCTAGAATCCCTTGTAAGGATTCGGGCCGATCTCCCGGATGCGTGCCATGAACTTGTCGATCATCGCCGGAATGTTGCCGTACTCGTCAATCGCCACCTGCACCAGCTCGATGCGTTCCGCCTCGAGCTGCAGGCGGGTGAGGGTCTCCTTCACGTTCTCCAGGCGCCGGTTCGCCAACTCGCTGCCCTTGGCGAAGTGGCACTGGTAGTCGTCCCCGTACTTGCACCCCATCAGCATCACGCCATCGATGCCCCGTGAGAGCGCGTCCGCAATCCACACGATGTTCAGCGAGCCCAGACAGCGCAGGGGAATCACCCGCACGCTGGGGTCGTAGTGCACCCGCGCCATGCCGGCGGCATCGAGGGCCGGGTAGGCGTCGTTCTCGCACATGAAGAGCAAGACGCGCGGCTTCTCTTCGTCTTCTTCGGGCACTTCGATGGCTTTGATCATGCTCGCGATCATGTCCACCGAGTAATTCTTGAAGGAGACGATGCGCTCCGGACACGCGCCCATGCAGATCCCGCACCGGCGGCAGCGATAGGGGTTGAACTTGGGCGTTCCCTTTTCGTCTTCATCGATCGCGCCGAAGGGACACTCCTCCGTGCAGCGCTTGCACTGCGTACAGCGCTGCAGCAGCGGCGAAGGGAACGACAGGTCGCCGGCGCGCGGATGCACCGCCTGCCCGCGGCTCGCCAGCTCAACACTCTGGATCGCCTTCATCATCGCGCCGCGTGCATCGTCCGCGGCGAAGGCGGCGTCCATGGGGGCACGCACCGCACCCGCGGCATAGATGCCGGTGCGCCGCGACTCGTAGGGGAAGCACACGAAGTTGGAGGTGGGGAAGCCGTTTGCAAGCACCGGGAGGTCGGGCCCCTGGCGGTACGTCAGGTTGAGGATCTCGGTGCCCTCGTGGTGCTTTAGCAGTTCGACAGTTTTTTCCGCCTCGACCCGCTGCGTCTCGGACTCGTTGCGGAGGACTTTGGCTTTGGCATCGCGCAGACTGCGCACGGCTTCGCCGTCCGCCGAGTTCGGCACCATGCCCGTGGCCAGCACCACCAGATCCGCCGCGATCTCGATCGCCTTGCCAAGCAGCGTATTCTGCAGCTTCACGTGCACGCGGCCCGTGGGGTCCGCCTCCACCGCTGCCACCTCGCCCTTCATGAAGAACGTCGTGGGGTCGTCCTGCACGGCTTGGTAATACTTTTCGTATTGGCCCGGCGTGATGATGTCCTTGTAGACGACGTACACCTCGCTCTCGGGATTCGCCTCGCGCAGATACTGCGCGTGCTTCAACGTCTCCATGCAACAAGTCGCCGAGCAATACGGCAGGTGAGCGGGGTCCCGCGAACCGGCACACTGAAGGAATACGATCCGCTGCAACCGCTTGCCGTCCGACGGCCGCGTCCACCGCCCGGCGACGGCCATCTTCTCGAACTCCAGATTCGTCACGACGTTGGGCGAAACACCGTAGCCCAGATGGGCCAGCTTCGTGGCGTCGTAGGGTTTCCATCCGGTTGCCATGATGATGGCCCCCACCCGCTGCACGTTTGTTTGATCGCCCGTCTGCAAGGTGACGTCGAACACACCCGGCTGCCCCTCGGTCTGCGTGATTGTCGTCGAGGTGAAGACTTTCACCTTCGGGTGGCCGGCGAGCTGCGCGATCCGCTGTGGCAGGTCGTTGGTCCCGTGTCCGGTGTACGGCGGCCGCGTTGGTAGAGGCCTCTTCACTTCCGCCAGGCCTCCCCCCAAGTGGTCTTTCTTCTCGACCAGCACCACGTCGTATTGTGCCGCCGCGCCCTCCAGGGCGGCCGTGATTCCGGTGATCCCTCCACCCACCACCAGGACGGCCTTGGAAATTCCGTTTGGGACCGGCTCGAGCGGTTCCATTTTTGCGGCCTTCGCGAGGCCCATCCGCAGGTAATCCTCGGCCAGCGCCTGCGTATCTTCGTCCTGCGCCTTATGGCTCCAGATGACATGTTCGCGCAGATTGACCCGCTCGAACACCATCTGATGGTCAAAGGCAAACGCCTCGGTCTTGACGCGTGGGGAGCAGGCCGCAACCACGACGGCATTCACGGCGTCGCTGCCGAGGTCTTGCTGGATCAGCGCCACCCCTTCCGCGCTGCACAGGAAAGGATGGGTCCGACACACCGGCACCTTGCATTCTTTCTGCGCCACGTGGGCGAGCGCTTCCGTGTTCAGCGACTCGCCGATCGAGCACCCACCGCAGATGTACACTCCGAGCTTCTTATCCATGGTGGACACCCCCGACGACGCTTTGCAGCGCTTGGAGCGCCGCGCCGGTGGCGTCGCGGACACTCGCCGCGACCTCTCCCGGCCGCCGCGCGCAGCCGGCGCCACTCAGCCCATTGCCACCGTTGGTGACGAAACCGAACTCGTCGAGCGTGAAGCCCTGCGGGAGGCTGCGCGTCTCCGGCACAATCCCGGTGGCGAGCACCGCCATATTGACCCGCACCGTCGTCTTCTTGCCGTTGAGGACATCCTCGACCGTAAGCACCACGTCCCGGCTGGCCGGGTCCTCCTCGATTTTGCCGACCTTGCCTTTGACCAGCCGGATGTTCCCACCGCTCACGACCTTGGCGTAAAAATCCTGTAGCTGGCCCGGGGTGCGGACGTCGATGTAGAAAATCGTAATGTCGACCTCCGGATTCTGGGTGCGGAGATACGTCGATTGCTTCAGCGTGGCGGCACAGCACACGGCGGAGCAGTAGGGCAGATGGTTGCGATCGCGCGAGCCGGCGCACTGCACGAAGGCGACGCTCTGTGGCACTTGCCCGTCCGAGGGCCGCGTGATCTTACCGCCCGTGGGACCGTTCGGGGCAGCGAGACGCTCGACGATGGCGTTGGTGATGACGTTCGGATACTTCCCGAAGCCGAGGTTGTCGATGCGGGTCGCGTCGTACGGCGCCCAGCCGGTTGCCGCCACCACCGCAGCGACGGGAAAGGTCTTACGTTCCATCTGCTGGGTGAGGTCGATGGCCCCGTACTTACACACGTCGACGCAGGCCTTGCATCCCTGGGCACAGGCCGCCCGGTCAATGACGTACTGCGCCGGGAACGCCATCTTGAACGGAAGGTAGGCAGCCTTGGTTTTGGAGAGGCCATGGTTGAACTCGTCGGGGCGTTCCGACGGGCAGGCCTCGACGCAAGCATCGCAGAGCGTGCAAGCCGCCGTGACGTAGCGTGGCGCGACTTTGACCGTGGCTACATAGTCTCCGGGCACGCCGTCGAGGCGCTCGAGTTCGGCCTGCGTCAAGACCCGGATCCGGGGATTGTTCTTGATGCGCCGGAAATTTATCTCGAGGCCGCAGCTTGGCGGGCACAACTTGGGAAAGTACAGCCCCATCCGGGAAACCCGTCCCCCGAGGCTGGGAGTTTTTTCCACGAGGACGACGCGGCATCCTGCTTCTGCCGCTTCAAGAGCGGCGGTCAGGCCAGCCATACCGCCGCCCAACACCAAGATCTCTTTACCGTCACGTTCCGTCGCAATTGCCTCCGTCATGATCGTTCATCTGTCTGCATTGGGGGCTTCGGCGCCCTCCGCCGCTCTCTGCCGAGCCTCATCAAGGATCTCTTTCCGAATCCGCATCGTCTTTTCGCCAAAGAGAGCAAACCGGAGCCAGTCCATCGCAAAATCGAGCAACTCTTCGGCATCCTCGCGAACGGCCTCAACGCGCGCTTCATCAACGTCAAAGGCCTTCAGAAGCTTGCTGTCAAATACGAATCGCCGAAACCGGTCGAGGTCGTAACAACCCATAAAATACATTTCGAGTTTTTCGGGCGGCAGGGTACCGCCCTTCTCCCAGAGCTCGCTCAGCATGAGACGCTTGAAGGAAGCCTCCATCATCTCGTACTGCTCGATCCCCTGGCCCGATATCCACTCCCGGACCGTACAGCCGGGGCTCGCCCCGTGGGGGCTCGTCCCGTGCCCATGACACAAGTCTTCCCGCAAGAGAAAGTAGAAAGGCCGCGCCTCTGGACTGGGGTGACGCGGCTCTGCCGCACCCAAGGGATACATGCGGCAGGCCCAGGGACGGTCGGCGTAAATGCGACAGCCTTCCTCTGTAACAAACGGGCAGCGCCGGGTCTCCGGGTCCATCTTGAGGAGCACGATGGGAACTTTCCGCTCGCCGGAAAGAGCCGGGGTCGTGTACTGCTCCAAAAACTCTGTGGAATCGATCTGTAGCGCCCGCTTCATCCGCAGGACGTCATATGGTGTCAGCACAATGGCGACGTCCCGGCAGCAGCTGGTAAAGCAATCCAGCCCCTTGTGGCAGGCGAACGGGAAGGCCTCATCGAGTCCGACCGCAGGTTGATCAGTGGGCGCCGTCTGTTGGGTCAATACAGGCTCAGCCATGCGCTGCCTCCGTTTCCGAAATGATGCTGCCCTTGAGCGCTTCCTTGGACCAAACCGGCAGCGGACCACTTTCTCCGGTCAGCGGATCCAGCCGGAACCGATAGGAGGCGTGCACGCTATAGTGACTCTCCATCCATGCCCATCCACGGACGAAATAGGGGCAATCGTCATTAAAACACACATACTGAAAGTCACCGCTCCACGAGCTGAGTGGAGGGTTCGCCCAAACTCGCATCGGGAGAAGGCAGTGAGGGCATTCGAGTGGACACACTGAGGGCATTGAACTTGCGTTTCTTGGATACCGCGATCTCGTCAGGTCCGGGAGGCTCCCGGCTGGAGAGCCTCCCGTTCCTGATGTGGGTCTTCCTGATCAACCTCCCAGCAATTCGTGTTCCTTACGCTTGTGGGAAGATGTGGAGGACCGGACGGGTCAACATCTGCCAGTTGCCCGATTTTGCATCAAAGCGACAGTTGGCGAAGACATGCCATTTCGCCTCGTCCAACTGCGGCTTGTCGGCCCGCATGTAGTAACCTGGCCAGCGGGTCTCCTCTCGGAAGAGCATCGTGCGTACATGAGCTTCCGCTTGCCAGAGGCGATGGACATTCTCCCAGGCGCGCATCAGCTCGTGCAAGCTTGCAGCGCCCAGCTTCTGGGCGTCTTCCCGGAGAAGGCCGAGCAGTTCGAGTGCCCTTTCCAGTTGCGCCTTGTTGGTCGTGAACTGCGCGGTGACGCCCCCGGCGTACTCGTCCATGATTTTCTGCAGCCGGAACATGAACATGCGCGGCTTGATGTAGTTCGCATTGATCTCCGGGTCGGTGGTCTCTGCCTTATGCTGTTCGAAGGTCTCAAGCGGCTTCAGGATTTCGGCCACCTTGGCGTCAACGGCGCTTTGATCAATGGCCGGTGCCGCCTTGTTGTCCACGATGAACTTGACGGCGGCCTTGGCAGCGATACGACCCTCGGCGTGCGAACCAGAAGAGAATTTGTGACTGGAAGCACCGGACGCGTCGCCAGCGCAGAAGAGACCCTTGACGGTTGACATGTTGGCGTAACCCCAGCAGTACTGGCTGCGGGTCTCATCAGTTTGCAGATCGGGCGCGCCGCTCACCCAGGCCCCGGAAGCACCTGAGTGCGAGCCGATGAAATACGGCTCCGCCGCGGCGATTTCCGAGCTTCTCTCTTCGGGTTGGACATTGCTCGCCGCCCAGAGAATGGCCTGGGAGATGGTCATGTCGAGGAAGTCTTCCCAGGCTTCAGATTCGAGGTCCTTCATCTTCTTTTTGTAGGCCTTCGGATCGTCCTTGTACTGGTCGGCGATCTTCTGCAGGGCCTCTTCGGTGCGCATGGAGATCGGGCCTTTGCCGTCCAGCACATCGAGCATGCCGAGGTAATTGCGCAGGTTGGCCGGAACGGGCTTGACACGGCCGTACGGCCCCCATTTCTCGAGCTCCGCCTTGCGCTCTACCATATAGTCGCCGCCCATGGCGTTGGTGGCGCGAGACTTGAACAACAGAAACCAGGCGCCCACCGGACCGTAGGCATCTTTGAAACGGACCGGGATGAAGCGGACTTCCTGGCACGTCATCTCGGCGCCGGCCTGGAGTGTAAAGGAAGCCGACGAGCCGGAATTCCAGGGCGGATACCACGCGCGCCCCAAGCCCTCACCGCTGCTGCGCGGCTTGAAGACATGGACCGCACCGCCCATCGCCGCCAGTGTGGCCTTCGCCTTGAAAACGTAAATCTTGTTTTCCCGGATGGAAAAGCCGACGGCACCGGCGCAACGCTCGCCGTCCATGAGTGGGCCGACAATGAAGACGCGCTCGAAAATCTGGCCGACGCCATCCTGCAACAACGCGTTCTTGGCGGCCTCGGCTACGATCACTTTGTACGATTCGCCGTTGATCATGAGTTGCCAGCGGCCCTCGTGAACGTAAGCGCCCTTCTCATCTTTCCAGATGGGCAGGCCCCACTTCTCGAACAGATGGACGCTCGAATCCACGTGCCGAGCGATGTTGGCCACCAAGTCCTCGCGGGTGATCCCCATGAGGTCGTTGCGCACGTAGTTCACGTAGTCCTTGAGGGTGTTCGCACCGTCCCGGAGCCCTACGTACTGGTTGATCGCCGACAGTCCCATGGCAACCGCACCGGAACGGTCCACGGCGGCCTTGTCCACCATCGTCACCTTCAGGCCGTTCTTCTTGGCCCAATAGGCGGCCTCGACCGCAGCGCCGCAGGCAGCCATTCCGCCCCCCAAGATCAGCAAGTCAGTCTCTACAACTTGTGTTTCAAATTTAGCCATAGTGGGCTCTCCTTCTCGACCCTACGCCTTACTTGGCGAGCGTGAAAACTTCTTTGAGCCCGAGCGAAGCTGGCTCTGTAAAGAGCGCCGGGCTGTCCAGATCGCCGCTGTCTTCAAATCCGCCGCTCGGCACCGCGGCACCTTCCGCTGTGGTGCGAATGGGGAATTTGAAGCGCTTGAGCGTCCCGTTACGGAACTTCACCGTCCACATGATGGAATCCGTGGAACGCAAAGGCGTAACCGCTGCGCCCATGGGCACGAAGTCCGCGTATCCGCGGACCTCAACCGCTTGGGTCGGACAGATCTTGACACAGTTGTAACACTCCCAGCACATTGATACGTCCTGGTTGTAAGCCTTCATCTTCTCTTTGTCCAAGACCATTAGATCATTTGGACAAATATATTGACAAGCTGTTTTGTCTAGGGCCTTGCACCCATCGCATTTCTCCGGATTCACGTAACTAGGCATTAAAAAACCTCCCTCCTCCTAACGATAATTCCCTTTAATAGTGCAATTGGCAAACATCGGCGTTCTTTCAAAACCGTGTTTTGTTCATACGGGCCTCCTGGTAGCGCAATCTGCGCTAGCAAACCCTGCACCTTGGTGCCCAGGACACGAATCATGCCCCTGAAAGCGGCCGGTAGCAAGAAAAGTTCTTATAATAGAGAGAGACTTGCGCGAAAAACTCTTACGATTGGAAATTCCCAGAAGTGCACTGGCCGTCGCGACCTAGCAGCCCCGTCGGACTTTCCTTCTGTCCGTTCAGCGATCCATTCGAGGACAGCTCCGTACGCTGGTCACCGAAAATTCCCGAACCCTTTTCCGTCCGCATCATGGGAAATCCTACGAGTTCGACGCCACGAAGGTTAAGCAGTTCCCTCTTCCGAGGAAGACGCTTACTAACTCCACCGGCACGTTCTCGCACCCAACGAGTCGCCGCCGCGTCGCGCGCTCTTTCTGCGCGGGTTTCGATCGCCGGGTTGATGCGAACGGCTCGGCAGCGCTCAGCCGCCGCTGCTCCGACGCTGTGCCGCTCCAACCGTGGTTGCTCGAAGCCCACCAAGGTGCTATTAGCGGATAAAATATTGAGTAGCACATCAGTGAGTTCAACTTTCGCTTCAAGCCGGGTGAGTCAATGCAATATCCCCACAAGAAATAGCGCAGTCCGTGAGCAACTCACGACCCAGATCTCAGTGGTGGGGGGTGAACCGAGACGTAACCCGATGTTGTTCTTGGTTACCCTGAGTGCGGGCGCGATGCATTGAGGGCCTAGGAAAATGGGCCTACGGAGGGGCAAGGTATGCAGCTGATCTGCATTTCGAGAGGAAGCTTCAGTATCGGAAAGGCCTTTGCGGAGAGCCTGGCCGCCAAGCTCGGCAGTGCGTGTCTGGGGCGAGAGGATCTCCTCGATCTGGCGGCGCGGGGTGGGATTGCCGCAGGAAAGCTGGAGATGGCCTGCCTGAAGTCGAGGAACCTCGACGAGAAGATGCTCCTTGAGCGGGAGCATTACCAAGCGTTCACGACCGCGTTGTTGTGCGAGCGCGCCTTGGCCGGGCCGCTTGTCTATCACGGCCGAACCGGTCACCTCCTGCTCCAGGGAGTTCCGCACGTCCTCCGCATTCGCGTCGTGGCGGACTTGGAGACCCGCATCAAATCCGTCGAGGAACGGCTCGGCATCGACCGGACGAAGGCCAAAAAATACATCGAACAGGTCGACGAAGACCGGCGCAAATGGGTCAAGACATTCTACAACATCGACTGGGATCAGTCCGCGAGTTACGACTTCACCATCAACTTGGAGCACGCCAACGTGGGCAACGTGGCCTCGGCTTTTTGTGGCGTCGCCCAGCTCCCCGATTTTCGGGAGACTCCCCATTCCAGACGGATGCTGGAAGATCTCCTGCTCGCCGGCCGCTGCCGGACGGCGCTGGCCAAGGACGACCGCACCTATCATGCCCATTTTCGGGTCAGGGCCGAGCGCGGGACCGTATCCGTCACGTACCTCCCCCGATATGCCGAGCTTGCCGAGACGATTTCCCGAGTCCTCGAACAGGTCCCGGGTGTCGAGAACATTCTGTGCACGATCGCCAGCACCCGCATCCTCTGGATTCAGGAGCGCTTCGACCCCAAGGCGGATACCTTCAAGCACCTCCTGGAGGTGGCGGAGAAGTGGGACGCGGCCGTCGAGTTGCTGCGGCTCGAGGCCAGCGACGTGGCGCCGATCATCGAGCGCGCTCCCGAAGAGAGTTTCGTGTCGCCGACGGAGCGGGCCATAACGGGAGGGATCGAGGAAGACGAGCAGGAACAGGTGCGCGGTACTTCAGCGGAGGAGAACGGCATGGCAGAGACCTTCGCTGAGCTGGTGAAAGTGGGCCGCGCGGGTGGACGAGTGACGGTGCACGGCACCGCGGGCGACGTGCTCACGGCCATAGACCGGACCGGCGCTTACAGCTTGGTGGTAGTGGGCGACACGTTCCTGAGCAAGGGCAAGGCGGCGCGCGTGCGTCTGGCACGCGAGCTGGGAGGCGTCATTCGTGACCAGCTCAGGGTGCCCGTGATCCAAGCCGAGGAGATGAAGGAGCAATATCTTTTTGGACCGAAGCAGCTCGTGACTCTGCTCTCCTTCCTGGGCGTCAGCGTCATTATCTACTTTTTGGTTTTCACGCATCAGCAAGAGGTCACCGGGATCATGCGCTGGCAAGGCATGGGCTGGCGAGTCCTCGCCGCGGCCATTGTGCTCACGATCACTCCGGTCGTCGCCTACTTGTACGGCAACGTCGTCGGCTCCGTGCTTAAGCTGATCAAGATGGAGTGAACCGCCGCAGCGGTCTCGCCGGTAGCGGTTCATCAACGGAAGGTGAGAGATCATGACAGAAGCCTTCGTTCAACTTGACATCATGATAGCGCTTCAGGTGGTGACGCTCGGCTTCATCGGGGGCGTCCTGAGCGGCTTCATCGGCAGCGGGGGCGCCTTCTTCATGACCCCCGGCATGATGAATTTGGGAGTCCCAGGGGTCGTCGCTGTGGGCAGCAACATCACCCACAAGTTCGGCAAGGCCATGATGGGTTCGAGGAAGCATGGCGAGATGGGCAACGTGGACAAGAAGATGGGCTTCTTTATGCTCCTCACCGCCATGGTGGGGATCCGCTTGGCCGTCTGGATCAGCACGGTTCTGTTCGCTGGCGGGGGCGATTCGCACGGTGCGTCGAGCAGCGCCGCGCAAAGCGCTCCCGCCAATCTCTACATCAGCGTCGTCTTCGTCTCCGTGCTCACACTCGTGGCTCTATCGATGTTGCGGGACATCATCCGCTCCGCGCAGACCGAGGGGGCCGGGCCCTCGCGCCAGATTTCCGAGTTCCTCAACCGACTGGAGCTGCCCCCGATGATCTACTTCCCGGCGGCCGACGTGAAGGTATCGCTGTGGGTGGTGCTCATCGTGGGGTTGGCCACGGGCTATCTCGCAGGCACCATCGGCGTTGGAGGGTTCATTGGGGTCCCGGCCATGATCTACGTCTTCGGCATGCCCACGGCGGTTGCTGCCGGGACAGAGCTTTACCTCGCCGTGTTCATGGGTGCTTTCGGCGCGCTGAACTACGCCTACGAGGGCATGGTGGATCTCCGCTTGACGCTGCTCCTCTACCTGGGCTCGCTCATTGGCGTTTACATTGGTGCCTATGGGACGAAAGTGGTGAAGGAAGTCGTCATCCGTTTCGTGACCTGCATGATCATCCTCCTGTGCGTCATCTCGCGAGCCATTGCCATTCCCGTGTACCTGCGTCAGTTGGGTTGGATGAACTTGGCCCCGGCCTGGGACGTGTACTTCAACGGTGCAAGCAAAGCCCTGCTTTTTGTCAGCGGCATCACGGGCGCGGTCGTGATCCTCACCGCTGTGGTACGAGCCTACGTGCAGCGGCGGGGGGTGCACGCCACTCTGGCGTTCACGAAAAAGCCGGAGGCGGTGGCGGTCCATTGAGATGGCTGGACGTGACGCAAAGATTTCAGCGTCGTCATTCCCGCGTACAGGGAATCCATGGCAGCAGTGCGGTGCAGCCCCCACCCCGCCTGGATGCCCGCGTGCGCGGGCATGACGGAATGCGTATGGAGCTTGGGGTGCGGTCGTTGCCCGCGCTAAGCTGTCGAGGAGTGCATCATGAGTGATCCACTGAGCGTGCTTCTGGTGGACGATGAGCCCATCGTGGGCAAACGACTCGGGCCCGCCCTGAAGAAGAGCGGCTACCAGGTCGAGACCTACGAGGACGGAAGACAAGCCTTGGAGCGCATCGCCCAACAAGACTTCGATATCGTGGTGACCGACATCCGTATGGAGCCCGTGGATGGCCTCAAGGTGCTCGCTGCGGCGCTGAAGAAGAACCCGCGCACCAAGGTGATCGTCATCACGGGCTACGCGACGGTGGAGCTTGCCCGAGAGGCGCTTTCCAAGGGCGCCTTCGACGTCATCGCCAAGCCGTTCCGCCCCAACGACCTGCGCGAGGCGATCACCAAGGCTGCCCACGCGCTGGAGAGCGAGCGACCCGCTTCATGAGGTGGAGCGCGGCATGAGCAACGGAACGGGAGGAGCGCAGCCGGACCCCGCAGACCAGCCGAGCCCCACGCCCTTCTTCGAAAGTCTGACTGATCCCGTCTCCACCGACCACGGCTCCGCGGCCGCCCAGCGAGCATTGCGCGAGCGGCCGAGCTTCAGCATTCGCACGCGAGTCATCCTCAGCTTCGCCCTCTGCTTCATCCTCTCGGGCGGCGTCATCCTCTGGTCCCGGTGGACCCTGACTGACGTCGAGCTGAAGATGCGCTTCTTGGAGAGCGCGGGGAGCTACGGCAGCGAGATCGAGCAGGCGCGGCGCTACGAGAAAAACTTCCTCCTCTATGGAACCAACCTCAATGACGCGCGTTCCCATGTGCAGGAGGCGCGAACGATTCTCGAGCAGGATGCGAGTAAGGTGCAAGCCGTGGTGGGTACGCAAAGCTACCAGACCATGCTCATGCATGTCGATCGGTACCTCAACCTCCTTGACCGGCTGGGCAACGCCACGAAGGAGGAGCGCGGGGAGATCGAGACCGAGCTGCGCAGCCACGGCCAGACCATGGTCAGCACGGCGCATGCCTTGATCGCCAGCGAGCGGCAACTGATGGATGCCAAGCTGCGGATGATCAAACAGGTGCCGCTTGTCTTTCTCATGGTGCTGCTCGTCTTGGTAGCCTACATCGCCCACTTCCTGAACCAGCAGATTCTCGCCCCGCTGAAGCGCCTCTTGCACCACACGGATCGCATCGCCGCAGGGGACCTGACGCCGATCCTGCCGGCGCGGCGCTACCGCGATGAGTTCACCACCTTGTCCCTCGCCATGAACCATATGATGCACGAGCTGAACCGCCGTCAGGACATCCTGGTGCGCTCGCACAAGCTGCGCGCGGTGGGCACACTCACCGCCGGCATCGCCCACGAGCTCAACAACCCCATCAACAACATCACGCTGACCGCGGCGATGCTCAAGGAGGACTACGAGGCCCTCTCCAGCGCGGAGCGTCTGGAGATGGTGGATGACCTCGTCGAACAAGCGGACCGGGCCCAACAGATCGTGCGCAACCTGCTCGACTTCGCGCGTGAGACCGAGTCCAAGACCGAGCACCTCGACGTCCGTGGCCTCCTCGAAGAAACCGTCAAGCTAGCGGGCAACCAACTGAAGATGGCGAAGGTGCGTGTGGCGCTGGATATCCCGGAGAACCTGCCTACCATCTACGGCGATCGGCAACAGTTCCACCAGGTCTTCCTCAACCTGTTCCTCAATGCGGTCGATGCCATGCCTCACGGTGGGACGCTTACCGTGCGCGCGGCACCGGCTGAAGAGCAAGGGTTCATTGCCGTCCGGGTTGCAGATGAGGGCTCCGGCATCCCGGCACATATTCTGGACAACATTTTCGATCCGTTCTTCACCACGAAGCCGACGGGCAAAGGGACAGGCCTCGGGCTCTCCGTCTCGCTCGGTATCGTGCGTCAACACGGTGGACACATCCACGTGGAGAGCAAAGTCGGCCGAGGGACAACGGTAACCGTACGCCTGCCGATGTCCATCGTTCCCTCTTCCATTTCCACTGGCCATGAGACGGGGGCGGTTTCGGCCGAGACAAGGGTGGGGCAGCATGTCTGACAGAGCATCCGTGTCCCCCGAGATTTCCACCGTTCGCGGCACGCCGCACTTAGTGCGGAACGGCCGCGAACCGCGCACCGGGTCGCAGGAGATGGATGCCCAGCGAGCCCTCAGTGAACGGCCGAGCATTTCCATTCGGGCGCGCATCGCGTTGGCCTTCCTGCTCTGCTTCGTGCTGATCTGCGGCATTACCATCACAGGCATGGTGTTCATTTCCTCGCTCAACGGCAGACAGCAGTTTCTGGAGGAGGCCGAGAATTTCGTCTCGGAAATCCAGAACGCGCGACGGTTCGAAAAGAATTTCTTCCTCTACGGCACTGATCTCTATGACGGCCTGAACCACATCCACGCGGCGGATCGGCACCTGAAGCGCTACGCGGCGGAGATGCAGACCCTGATGGGCAAGGCGAAGTTCGAGAGCCTCCAGGCCGATCTGGGACAGTACGAGGCCGCACTCACCAAGCTCGTCGCATTGAGCCGTAGCGGCGAGCTGAACAACGGCCCCGTGCGGCAGGAGATCGAGGGCGAGTTGCGCCGCTACGGCGCCGACATCCTGGCGGAAGCGCAAGAGCTGATCGATCGGGAACGCCTGGCGGTGAGCACGCTGATGCACATCTCGATGCTGGTGGCCAGTGGCGCCCTCGTCTTCGTGCTGGCCATCATGGTCTACGTCGCCAGCTTTCTCACGCGGCAAATCGTCCGCCCCCTCGGGCGGTTCATGGCCTATGCGAACCGCATTGCAGCGGGCGACTACTCGCCCATTTACCCTCAACGTAAGTACCGCGACGAGTTCAGCAACCTCGCCATGGCGATGAACCACATGCTGGAGGAACTGAAACAGCGTCAGGAGCAACTCGTCGAATCGAGGAAGATGGCGGCCATCGGCACCTTAACCTCGGGAATTGCGCACGAGCTGAACAACCCGCTCAACAATATCGGGCTCACGACCGAGTCGCTGCTCGACAACTTCGACGAATACTCCGAGGAGCAGAAGCGGAAAATGCTCGACCAGATCTACCAACAAGTGGAGCTCGCAAGCGGCACGGTGCGCAACCTCTTGGACTTCACGCGGACGGAGAGACTGCCCTTTACGGCGGTTTCAATCCGAGAGGTGCTGGAATCGACGCTGCGGCTGGTCCAGAACCAACTGCACCTGCACAATACCGCCCTCAAACTGGACATCGAGGACAACCTGCCGGCGATCCGGGGCAACCCGCGAAACTTGCAGCAGGTGTTTCTGAACCTTTTTTTGAATTCCATCCAGGCGATGCCCGAGGGTGGCACCTTGGGCGTCGCGGCCAGAACGGATAGCAATGGGTTCATCCGCATTGCGGTCAGTGACACCGGCATCGGGATTCCGCCGCAGAACTTGGACAAGGTGTTCGACCCTTTCTTCACCACGAAGGAGCCAGGCCAGGGAACGGGTCTTGGACTCTCTGTGAGTTACAGCATCATCGAGAAACACCGAGGCCGCATTGCGGTCGAGAGCGAGGTGAACAAGGGCACGACGTTTTCGGTGTTTCTACCTTACGAGGACAGGACTGAATCGAACGGAGGTCAAGGCTAGAGCGATGCACTTCGCGATCTATCTCCCGGTGGCGAAAACGGCCGTGAATATCTTCCTGCTCATAGGGCTGGGCAGTATCGTGGGCTTTCTCTCCGGGCTTTTCGGAGTTGGAGGGGGGTTCTTGATGACGCCGATCCTGATCATGATCGGCATCCCGCCCACTGTGGCCGCTGCATCTGACTCAAATCAGATCGTGGCGGCCTCGGCCTCCGGTACCTACGCCCACGCCAGATCAGGCTCCGTGGACTTCAAGATGGGCATCTTCCTTTTGATCGGCGGAATCGCCGGAGGGAGCGCGGGTGTTTGGTTGATCAAGCTCCTCGTCAAGTTGGGCGAGGCCAACTTCTTGATCACGATCACCTACGTGGTGCTCCTCGGGTTCATCGGCACGTACATGTTTTTCGAAAGCCTGGGCTCACTGCGGCGCAAGCAACGGCCCTTTGTCGAGGCGCCCCTGGAGAGGCCGTCGATCTACGCCCGCTTCGTGCGCAGGCTCCCTTTCAAGACGACCTTCCCCCGTTCGAGCATCACGCTTTCGGCCCTGATGCCGCTGATTCTGGGTCTTTTCGTTGGCGTACTGGCTGCCATCATGGGCGTCGGCGGCGGGTTCATCATGCTGCCGGTGATGATCTACCTCCTGCGCATGCCCATGCACGTCGTCGTTGGGACCAGCCTATTTCAGATCTTGTTTACTTGCATGAACGTGACCATTTTGCAGTCCTACCTCAATCACACGGTGGACCTCGTCTTGGCCCTCCTCCTGCTCCTCGGCTCGGTGATCGGTGCGCAGCTCGGTGCCCGCGCCAGTAGACGCCTCAAGGCCGATCAGCTGAAGATCCTCATGGCCATCATTGTTTTGTTGGTTATGGGCAAGATGCTGCTCGATCTGGTCCTGCCGCCGGAGTTCCTGCTCGCCTACAAGGGAGGGCATTGACATGCGGCCGCGGCGGCGATGGGGGTGGTTCTTTTGTGTCGCTGCATTGGTGGTCGGCCCGGTCATGGTCTTCGCCGCACCGGACGAAGCGGCGCGGGCGGTGATGCGGTTGGCGCCGGAGGCAATCGAGGCGGGCCTGTTTTTCAGTGGCGACAAGGTCGAAGTGTTGGGAACGGTTTTACCGGGCTACCAGGTGGCAGTGCTTTGCCGGGGGAAGGAGACGCACCTTGCTCTGAAGCGCAAGGGAAAAGTGGGGGGCGTCTTGTGGATGAGCGTCGGCGACGTGGCCTTCGATGACATTCCGTCCCTGTACCTTCTCGGCACCTCGGCGCCACTCGCAAGCTTGGCCTCCCCAGCGGTCTTGGAGCAACTCGGGATCGGCTATGCCGCGCTGGCTGCGCATGCCAGCCACGCGGGAGCCGAGCAACAGTTTTTCCCCGAGCTGATCAAGATCAAGGAGAAGGAGGGGATCTTCGCGGTGCGCGAGGGTGGCGCCAAGCTGCTCCCCGGCGCGGGGGGCATTGGGCAAGTGCTGGCCGAATGCGCGTTTCCGGCCACGGTTCCGATGGGCGAATACGAAGTGCAGCTCTTCGGATTCAGGGAGGGCAACGGTGAACTGCTGTGCTCCAAGCGCATTGATGTGAAACAAGTGGGGCTCGTGGAGTTCATCTCTTCCCTCGCCGACGGGCACCCTCTCTTTCACGGTTTTTTCGCGGTTGTCATCGCCGTTGCTGCCGGTCTCCTGAGCGGGTTCGTCTTCGGCGGCTCCTCGAAAAAACCCCATTAAGGCAGCGACACCGTGACCTGGTGGGAAAACATCTTCCCTGGCCGGCCGAAGGCGGACTCTTTCGAAGAGATCCGCAGAAAGCTGGTGGCCTTTCGCGCCCTGCAGATGGAAAACAATCGCACCCTGGAGCTGATCGCCCAGGCCGATGAGATGTTGGGTGGGGAGTTCATCTTTGATCGGCAGTCCCTGAAAGCGCTGGCTCGCGGTCTCGAGGATGCCGTCCGGGGCGTCGTCACCAGCTTGAATGAGATCACCGACAACCGGTATCCGGAGCTCTGGCCTGCGATGGAGCGCGCCAAGGCAGAAGTGCAGGCGGTGCTGGAGTCGAGAATCGTCGCGGCCTCGACGGACTATGTGATTCCGCTCGAGGAGCTGGACACGAGCCTCGCCGACGCGGTCGGCGAGAAGATGGCGCGGTTGGGAGAGATCCGCAAGCGGCTCGGGTGCTGCACGCCCGCTGGGTTCGTCATCTCGGTCCGTGCTTGCCAGCGCTTCCTCGAAGACACTGGGATTCAAGAGGCCGTGGAACGCTGGTTCGATCACTCGAGCGCCATGAGCCAGGCGCAAGTGAATGAGCGTGCCGCTGATCTTCGCGCTCGGGTCCTGAAAAGCGATCTCCCCAGAGATCTCGCTCGCGCCATCCGCCGCGGCGTGAAGCAGCTCGAGCGACGAACCAGAAGTCACCGCTTCGCTGTACGGAGCAGTGCCCTGGGAGAAGATGGCGAGTTGAGCTTTGCCGGCCAATTCGAAACCGTCCTCGGCGCGCCTGCCGAAGACGTGCTGGATGCCTACAAGCGCGTGGTGGCGAGCTTGTACTCACCGAGCGTGATGCGGTATCGTGTTGACCGCCAGCTACATCCCGCGAGGGGCTTGATGGCGGTCGGCTGTCTGCGCATGATTCCGGCACGAGCGAGCGGGGTAGTCTATACCTTGGACCCCACGTCTCCCGAACGGGAGGTCGTCCTGGTCAGCGCCGCCTGGGGTTTGGGTCGGATGGTGGTTGAAGGAACCGGGCCCGTAGACCAATATGAGATCACGCGAGAGCCCCCTCATCGAATCGTCAGCCGCACGGTCGCCTGCAAAGAGGAGAAATACGTCCTCGGAGCGACCCAAGGCGTCGAGCGGATTCCTGTTCCCCCTGCGGATCGAGACCAACCTTGCCTCCAGGAGGAAGTGCTCGAACAGTTGGCGTCGATGGCCCTGCGCATCGAGCGCCACATGCGGCGTGCCCAAGACATCGAGTGGGCACTCGACGAAGAGGGCCGGCTCGTCATCCTGCAAGCACGGCCGCTGCGGCTCATGCCTCACGTGGCAAGGGTTCACCGCGACCTGTCCGATGCCGTACGCGGGTACCCCGTCCTGCTCCGGGATCAGGGAAGCATCGCTTGCCGTGGGATCGGCGCCGGTCCGGTGTGTCTCGTGCGGGAGCGGACAAATGTGGACGATCTGCCGCGCGACGCGGTGCTCGTGGCGCGGACATCCATTCCGCATCTCGCTGCCGCCGTGGAGGGCGCTGCCGCGGTGATCACAGACGTGGGGACGGCGACCGGGCACCTCGCCACGATCGCACGGGAATACGGGATTCCGACCATCGTCGACGCCAAAAACGCCACGCAGGTACTCAAGGACGGGGAAGAAGTGACGGTCGACGCCGAGGAAAATGTTGTCTACCAGGGCCGGATCAACGAGTTGCTCCGTTATCAGCTGGTCCAGTACGCCAAGGGGACCGAGACAGCAGAGTTCAGACTGCTGCGCGGCATGCTGAAGCGGGTGGCGCCCCTGAACCTCAGAGATCCCAATTCGCCGCGTTTTGCTGCGGAGAACTGCGTCACCTATCACGACATGATCCGCTTCGCCCACGAAAAGGCGGTGCTTGAGCTGACCGAGGGCTCGCGCCTGCGGCTGTCGCGTCAGAGCCAGCGCATCCGGAAACTCGAACTGCAGATCCCGCTCGATCTGATCCTGATCGACGTTGGCGGTGGGCTCGCCGTCAGCCCCGGCTCGAAGAAGGCGCGCATCGAGGAGGTGTCGTCGCGGCCGCTGCGCGCGCTCCTGGCGGGGCTGACCGTCGAGGGCGTCTGGCTGACCGAACCGACCAGTATGGATCTGGACGGGTTCATGTCCAGCGCCACCCGCTCTATGTCTCTCGCCGATCCCTCAGCCGGGGAGGTGGAGCATAACTTGGCCATTATCTCAGACACTTACATGAATCTCAACCTGCATCTTGGATATCACTTCAACATCGTCGATTGTTACCTCTCTAACGAACGCAACGAAAACTATATCTACTTCAGATTCATCGGCGGGGTCACGGAGATGACCCGGCGGGCGCGCCGTGTGGAGATCCTGCGGCGCATTCTCGAAGCGCACGATTTCATGGTCGAGGCGAAGGGCGACCTGGTCTATGGTCGCATCAAGAAGATCACCGCGGAGGCCATGGTCGCCAACCTGGAAATGGTCGGGCGCCTGATCGGCTTTACGCGGCAGCTCGACATCCTGCTCCGGGATGACAGTTTGGTGGAGAAGTACGCTAGGAAGTTCTTGGAGCATGGGCGAGAAGCGGCTCCACAGAAACCCTAGCCAGAAAGAGAAAGGACGAAAACGTGAGCACAAGTACAGAAGTCCTGATTGTCGACGATGAGACCATCGTCTGCGAGCGCATCAAGGAGCATCTGGAGAAAAAGGGCTTTGTGGTGGAGACGTTCACCGAGAGCCCGAAGGCGATCGAACGCCTGGCGCAGAAAACCTTCGATGTGGTGGTGACCGACCTCAAGATGGCAGGCCCAACGGGGCTCGACGTCTTGCGCCTCGTCAAGCAGCAGAGCCCGGCGACCCAGGTGATCATCATCACCGGCTTCGGGTCGATCGAAACCGCCAACGAGGCCGAGATCGTTGGGGCGTTCGACTTCATCTGCAAGCCATTTCAGCTCGAAGACGTCCACACGCTCGTGAAGAAGGCCGCCAAGAAAGCGAAGAGACTACGGTAAGCGGGTACGGAGGGTGCAGCTATGGCGCTCAAGGGAAGAATCCTCGTTGTTGACGACGAGCCCATCGTCTGCGAGCGGCTGAAACCGGCGCTGGAAAAAGTCGGCTTCTACGTCGAGGCGTACACCGAGAGCCAAAAGGCCATTGACCGCCTCGCGGAAGAGAAGTTCGATATCGTCGTCACCGACATCAAGATGAAAGGGCCTGACGGCATCGAGATCTTGCATTTCGTCAAGCAGCAATCCCCCGCGACGCACGTCATCATCATCACCGGCTTCGCCACCGTCGAGTCGGCACGCGAGGCCATGAAGAGTGGCGCCGTGGATTTCATCGCCAAGCCGTTCAAGATTCGTCAGCTCCGCGACCTGGTTTTGCAAATCGTCGAAAAGTAGCCGAGGGGAGAGGCAAGATGGCGATCATTACTATCTCACGTGGATCGATGAGCGGCGGGGAGGCCTTGGCCGGATGCTTGGGTACCACCCTTGGGTATCCGATTGTGGGCCGCGACGTTCTGGTGACTGCCGCCAAGAACCTCGACGTCTCCGAGGAGATGTTGACCCAGAAAATCGTGCGCGGCCCCGGCTTGTGGGAGTCCTTGACCTCCAACCGTCGCCTCTACGTCGTCGCGGTCCAGGCCGCCCTCGCCGAGCGCCTCGATAGGGGCAACTTGGTGTATCACGGCCACGCCGGGCACCTCCTGCTGAAGGGCGTCCCGACCGTCCTCCGCGTGCGTCTCATCGCCCCCCTGGAGATGCGGGTGCGGCCCGTGATGGAACGCCAGCACCTCAATCGCGAAGCGGCGGTCGAGTATATCGCCACCGTCGACCAGGACCGCATCCGCTGGACCCAGTTCATCTATGGGGTGGACTGGAGAGACCCGGCGCTTTACGATCTGGTGATCAATTTGGAGATGATGTCGATCCAGACGGCGTGCGCCATGATCGGCGCTGTGGTCGGCCAGCCGGAGTTCGCGCTCACCGACGCGGCCAGAAAGGCCATCGCCGACTTTCAGCTCGCCTGCCGGGTCAAGCTCGCCTTGGCCACGAACGCGCTCACCAGCGAGGTGTGGCTCGATCTCAAGGCAGACGACGGGACGATCGAAGTCCATGCGGAAGTGCCCAAGGTGGGTTTGCTGACCCACACCAGCACGCGCGACGAACGGGAGATCCTGCGTGTGGTACAAGGGGTGGAAGGCGTGAAGCAGGTGCATCTGGATCTGCGCAAGATCGATACGTACTCGTAGCAAGTTGCTGAAAAAATGCGGGAGCACCCTTCGAGAGCCTCAGGGTGAGCGGAAAAGTTGAATAAAGAATTCGGGGAGGGGATCTGCTCATGCTGAGGCTCTCGAAGCATGCCCACCATCGTGCCGTGTGGCTGTGTGCACTCGTCTCCCTCTCCGCCTGCTCGATGATGCGGCCGGGAGGACCGAAACCGCTGGCGACATCGTTATAGAAGCTGGTGCCGCACGCCGATGGCGATCATCTCGTGTACCTGTGGTGGCAGCCTGGCGAAAGCGGAGGCGTGGACGCCAGCATCCGGGTCGAGCGCGTGACAGCCTCTCCGTCTCGCTCGGTATCGTGCGTCAACACGGTGGACACATCCATGTGGAGAGCAAGGTCGGCCGCGGAACAACTGTGACTGTACGCCTGCCGGTGTTTATCGTTCCCTCCGCCCTTTCGACCAGGCATGAGGCAGAAACGGTTTCGGCAGATAGAAGAGAGGGGCAGCATGCCTGGCAGAGGACCCCCGTCGGCTTTGGTCAGACCCGGCTGTCGCGAAGCGCGCCCAGCTCTTCGAGCGCGTGTAGGACCTCCTCGGCCGTAATCTGCGTCAGACAATTGTAGTGACCGAAGCGGCAGGTGTGCTCCAGACAGGGGCTACACTCGATCGGGTGATAGATGACTCGGGTCCGCGTGCCGAGTGGACCTGTGCGCTCCGGCCGCGTCGAGCCGTAGAGGCCGACCGTTGGGATGCCGAGGGCTCCGGCGACGTGCATCGAGCCGGAATCGTTGCCCGCAAAGCCGTCGCACAACGACAGCATCGCCATCGCTTCTCCGATGCTCATTGGACGCTGGTCTCCCAGCGAGAGGCCGAGCCGCGTCGAACACCATACAGCAACCTTTCGTCGAGCCCATTCCCTCCGGCTCGGGAGCATGAACCCCAATCGCTCGTCGGGAATTTCCTCCGCTTGACCGAGATGGACGAATGCATCCGGCGCCGCATGGCTCATCGAGAAGCCGAAATTGAAGTACCAGGAGAGTAGCCTGTCCCTAATTCGGGGGCGCATTGCGCGAGTGCCGATGAAGTCCGTGATGAAGACGAAGGGGGCCGGTTTACGCGCCCACTTGCGGTTGAAGCCGGTCAGGAGCCAGAAAGCCTCGTCGCCGACCAAGATGTCATAGGCGGTGCTCTGCCAGGCCGAGACACTGGCTGCGAAATCGTGCTTCTGAAGCCCTGTGTCGGCTCTGGCATAGTTCATCAGGTTGAACTCGTCGATGCAGTCCGCAAACACCTGTGCGTAGACCTTGCCACTCCCGGCCAGCTCACGGGAGCAATCCAGGACCCGGTACCCGCGCTCGCGCAGGAAGTCGCCAGCGGGGTCAGGGGCGAGCCAGTCCACCGTGGCCCCCGATGCGTTCCGAAGTCGGTCGGCGAGGGCGATATCACGCACAACATGCCCGCGACCGACGGAGCTGACCGCCCACAGGATTCGCATGGTCTGATGCTAGGTCAAAAACCTGTCGGCTGGAACCGTGTCTTCACCGTCGATCGTGATTGGAAGATCACTTACTTCAACCGCGCCGCCGAAGGGATCACGGGAAAAAGACTTGCCGATGAGTGGTCCCTTGAAATAATTATGAGCATATGCTCATAATCTCGCTTGGAGGCTCGATGCCGAGACCGCGGTGCTTGCGCAGAATCGCTTGTAGTCCCTCAAGCAGTGTGTTCAAGCCGGCCGGTGTCCCTGCGGCAGTCCTGCAGCAGACGGTGATGACGCTGGATGAGCTGGAAGCGCTGCGATTGGCGGATCTGTTGGGCTTGTATCATGAAGCCGCGGCCCGGCAGATGAAGGTGTCCCGGCAAACCTTCGGCAGGATCATCGAATCGGCCCATCGCAAGGTCGCCGACGCCTTGATTCACGGCAAGGTATTGAAGCTGAAAGGAGGAAATGTCGAGATGGCAGGAATGAGGAGCTTCAGCTGCTCCGGGTGCCGGAACACCTGGCAGCTGCCCTACGGTACCGGGCGGCCCGCCGCGTGTCCCGCTTGTGGAAGCGAGAATATCCGCCGCACCGACGCCGGTCCCCGGCAGGTGGGGTGCAGGCGAGGACGCAAGAGCGGTGGCCCGTCAAGAACCGCCGCTGTTCCACGTGCGGACAGCGGTACTCAAAAATCGTAAAGGAGAACAACAATGAAAATCGCAGTAGCTTCGGACAACGCGGTCGGGATCGCCGAGCATTTCGGGCGCAGCCGCTGTTTCATCATATTCGAATTGCAGGATGGTGTGATCATACGAACAGAGACACGGGCCAACAGCCACACCGCGTTCGCCCGCGGCGAATGTGCGGGAGAAGGGCACGAGCCACATGCCCACAATCACGATCATGCGGGCGTTGTGGGTCTGCTGAAGGATTGCGAGGCGATTCTGTGCCGGGGGATGGGATGGCGGGCGGCGGAGGAGCTGAAAGCGAACGGCATCCGGCCGCTCATGGTGACCGCACCGCTGTCCACCGAAGAGGCGGTGCACGCGTATGCGTCCGGCAAGCTGGAAGTCTCGGTAGAGCACTGCGGCTGCCGCAGCTGAGGGCTGCGCCTGGCGTCTGTGCGGCATGCCCGCTCCCGTTGGTCGCTGTGTCATTACCGTGATGAAACTTGACTCGAACGCGCAACGTCCTGCCATCAAGTGTCGGGCTGCGAGGCAAGAGGTTGCCCTGTAGAAAGAGCGTCAAGGAAAGGAGACCGAAATGGCCCGCATTGCCGTGTTGTATTGTAAGCGAATCAAAGATCACTCATGCATTGGCTGCGCCAAGTGTTACAAAGGAATGAAAGAGAAGAACGGCGAGTATGCGCAGCATGACGAGATCGATCTCGTGGCGATGACCGACTGCGGCGATTGTCCCGGTCTGGTCGTGCCGCGCGTGAAGCTGCTCTCCGAGGTCGCGAAAAACCTCGGCCGCGAAATCGATGTATTGCATTTAGGGACGTGCATGAAGGGAGCGATGCAAAACGCGCAGTGCCCGATCGATTTCGACGCACTGAAACCCACCCTCGAGAAGAAATTCGGGTGTAAGGTCGTTCTCGGCACGCACGCCTACTAACGTGCCCGAACGCCTTGTCGGCGCCCGTGTGCCAAACCGGTTCGGCGCGCGTGCGAAGGAAGAGCTTGGTCGCTTTGACGATTGATGAGCGTGGGCGACCTCGCTGACCTCACGCTGGCGGTCTGCTAAAAACCGCCTTGGAGATGGTGATCGCTGCAAAGGAACATTGGGAAGCCGTCTATCGGACGAAAGCAACTACCGAGGTCAGCTGGTTTCAGCGCGAGCCCCGGATCTCGCTTGAACTCATCACCCGCGTCGCTGCGCGCCCGGACAGCGCAATCATTGACGTCGGTGGCGGAGCGTCGACCCTCGTAGACGGCTTGGTCAACCGAGGGTATCAAAATGTCACCGTGCTCGACATCGCGCCCACGGCTCTCGATGCTGCTCGCAAGCGGCTCGGGCCCGCGGCCGCCAAGGCCCGGTGGGTTCCCGCCGACGTGCTCATACACCGGTTTTCGCACCGGAGCGTGGACATCTGGCACGATCGGGCAGTGTTTCACTTTCTGACTTCCCCTGAGGACCGACGGACATACGTCGCTCAGGTCACGCATGCTGTGCGTCCGAACGGCCACGTGATCGTCGCAACCTTCGCCATTGATGGGCCGACGCGATGCAGCGGTCTGGGCGTGTGCCGCTACGGGCCAGAGGAGCTGCACCACGAGTTCGGCGGTTCATTCGAGCTCCTGGCGCATGTCCGCGAGGAGCACGTCACGCCATCAGGCGCACGGCAGTGGTTTCAGTACTGCCTCTGTGCCTTTCGCCCAGCGTGGTCTGCCGCGGCCTGAGCCGCGGTCACGCCCAGCCGGCAGATTCAGCAGCCTTGCGCCATCGCGCCCACTGGTGGACTTCGGATGCGACGGTTACGATTCGACGCGGGCGCGTGCATTCCGTCCAACGTCGGGTGCTGCGGCGCCGCGTGGTACTTCCTTCCGCGTTGAGTTGGCGTGTGGCGACTGCCTCCTGGACGCGCGGCGTCGTCTTTTCTTCCCTTATCGCAGGTGCGGTTGGTTGCGAGCGCCGCTGGTTGTGAGTAGCTTTTGGCCCGCGAGAGCCATGGAGCGTAGCGATCAGGAACTCCTTGCTGCGGCGCGGGTGGGTGACCGGAACGCCCTGGAAGCGTTGCTGCTCCGTTACCAAGCCAAGGTCTACCGCTTCGGCATGCAGATGTGCCGCGATCCGGAGGACGCGAAGGACGTCCTGCAAGACACGTTGTTGGCCATGGCGCGCACGGTGGCCGATTTTCGCGGCGCCTCGTCGCTCTCAACCTGGCTCTATACGATCGCTCGCAGCTTCTGCATCAAGAAGCGCCGGCGCGGACGGTCCGTGAAGGCGGCCGTGGAGGCGGTCGACGAGGGAGCCGCCGCTCACGTCGCGCACCCAGGTCCAGGGCCGGAGGAGCGTGCGGCAAGCCGCCAAGTCGAAGCGGTGCTCGCGGAGGCGATTGCGGGGCTGGCACCAATTTATCGTGAAGTATTGGTGCTGCGTGACATCGAAGGGCTCAGCGCGCCGGAGGTGGCCGAGGTGCTCAGCGTCACCATCGAGGCCGTCAAGAGCCGCTTGCACCGCGCGCGGCTGGCGATTCGCGAGGCAGTTGCACCGCTCCTCGGGATCGGTGAGGAGGAAGCGGCGCGGCCCGTGTCGGCGCGGTGCCCCGACGTGCTGCGGCTGTTCTCCCGTCACCTCGAAGGCGAAATCAGCACCAACCTGTGCGCCGAAATGGAGCGCCATCTCGAACGGTGCGGCGCGTGCCGCGATGCCTGTGCATCGCTGCGACGCACGTTACAGCTGTGCCACGCCACGACGTTGCCGAAAGTGCCGGAGCCCATTCAGCAATCCGTCCGCGACGGCCTCCGCCGGTTCCTCGCCGCGAGCTGAATCCTTTCCGGCGCGCGCGGCTCTCACGTTGCCAGGAGGCAGAGGTATGGAGAGCTGGTTCGGTCTGTTCGTGGCGCTTGCAGTCTGGTATGTGCTACAGCTGTGGGTCCTCCCAAGGTTGGGGGTGCCCACTTGAGCGGTACCTGGCGCGCGCCGGTCGGCGCGCAAGGATGAAACTTTTTGTTCCAGCGCGGCTCACACCTCGGAAGGGATCGATCATGAAAACTGAACGCGCGGTTCGCCTGTTAGCGGGAAGCATGGTGGCCACCGGCCTGACGTTGGGGTACTTCGTATCACCGGCGTGGTACCTGCTCGTGGCTTTCGTGTCCGTGAACTTGATGCAATCAGCCTTCACCGGCATCTGCCCAGCGGAGAAGGTGCTCAAGCGGCTGGGCACCACGTGACCCGGCGGTAACGACACTGCGAGGGGTCTATGGCCGCTGCACTTTGGAAGCTGGTTCTCCTGCCCGCCGTGCTGCTGGCTGTGAGTGGAGCGTACCCAGCGTTTGCCGATGCGAACGCGAGCCCAGGGCCTGCGCTCACGCTGGACGAGGCGGTGGCACTCGCCTTTGAACGCAACCCGGACATTCACGCCGCGGCCGAGCGCATCGGCGAGGCGCAGGCGCGCGTGGGCGAAGCAACTGCCACATTCTTCCCGCAGGTGTCGACACGCCTGGCGTACGCACGCACGGACAACCCGGCACAGGCGTTCGGAATGATTCTGGCGCAGCGGCGCTTTTCCTTTGACACGGACTTCAACAATCCCGGCCCGACCCAGGACGTTCGCCCGGAGATCACTGCGGCCTTGCCACTCTTCCACGGTGGCCAGGATTACGAACGCCGTGCGGCGGCGCAGCTGGGCGTCGAAGCCACGCGCTGGGAGCAAGCGGCCGTACGGAATGAGTTGGGCGATGCCGTCGTGGCGGCGTACTACGTGCTGCTCGCGGGACCGGAGCAGGTCGAAGTCACGCGCGTCTCGATCGAGGCGGTCGATAGCGCGCTGGCGCAGGCGCGTCTCCGTGTGGCGGCCGGCGCGGCGCTCAAGTCGGATGCCCTGTCTCTGGAAGTGCGCCTCGCCGCTGCGCGCGAAGCGCACGTGCGCACGCAGAACGGGGTCGAGTTGGCGCGTACTGGGTTGCGTCTCTTGCTCGGCCTGCCGCCGGAAGCGCCCCTCGAGGTTCTAGCGCCAAGCGGCGGACGCGAGCCGCTGTTGCCCGCCAGCTTTGCCGAAGCGCTGGAACAAGGCCTGTCGAAACGGCCGGAAATCCAGGCGGCGCAGAGTCAAGTCAGCATGCGAGAGCACGAGGTCAAAGTGGAAAGGGCCGCTTACTTTCCGCGTGTGAACGCCGTTGCCAGCTATGCGCAAGATGCTTCGAACCTCGAGTTGGCACACCGCCAAGACAACTGGATCGTCGGCGCCACTGCAGAGTTGGATCTGTTCTCGGGTTTTCAGACCCGCGAGCGCGTGCGCGCCGCTGAACGCCGCTTGGCGGAAGCGCGCGAGGCAGCGCGCAAAGCGCATCTCGAAGTTGAGCGCGACGTCAAGAGCGCCTTCCTCGGAGTAGAAGAAGCGCACCAACGGGTACAGGTGACCGAGGCGGCGGTGGCATCGGGCGACGAAGCACTGCGGCTGGTCCAGGAACAATACCGCGTCGGCGCCGCCACCATCACTCGCTACCTGGAGGCCGAGGCGGCGCGGACCGATGCGCGTTCGCGCGCCATCGCTGCCCGCTACGATGCGCGCCGTGCCGAAGCCGGTTTGCGCCGAGCGCTCGGCTACTGGGCGGTGGCTGCCGCTGCATCAGCCACACAGGACACCCCATGACCACGTCGCTCGCGCACATTGCCAAGAAGGCCGGCCTTCCCGCTGCCGCCATTGCGGCGCTGATCTTCTTGCTTCTGTATCTGCAGGGAACCATCGGCGCCCACAAGGTCGGCCCACACACCGTTCCGCTTCCCGAAACCGGCGCGCCGTCCGGCACAGCTGTGGCAGCTGAACAGCGCGAGGTCGACGACATCATCGACTGGCCGGGTACCGTGGCGTCGCGGACCGTCGCCCAGGTTGCCCCCAAGTTGATGGCACACATCCTCGAAGTCCGTGTGAACATCGGGGCCGCGGTGCAGGCTGGCGACGTGGTGGCGACACTCGACGACCGCGAGGTGCGGGCCCGTGCGCAGCAGGCGCGCGCCGCGCTGACTGCCGCACAAGCCCATGCCGGACAGGCGGAGGCAGATTTGCGCCGGCAGCAGACACTGTTTCAGAAGCAGGCGGCGACCCAGCAAGAGCTTGACGCCGGCGAGGCGCAGGCCAAAGCTGCCCGCGCCCAAGTTGCGCAGGCCAACGACGCCGTGACCGAGGCCCAGGTGCTCCTTGGTGAAACCACGATTCGTGCGCCGTTTGCCGGGGTCGTGGCGGAACGCTTGGTTGACCCCGGCGATATGGCAGTCCCCGGGAAGCCCGTGGTCGTTATTCAGGACGTACACACCCTGCGCTTGGAGACGCACATCCCTGCGCGTTGTGCCGGGATGCTGACGATCGGCAAGGAGGTGCAGGTGCGTTTCGATGCGCCGGCCCGCGAAGTGCCGGCGCGGATCGAGGAGATCGCACCGACCGCCGATCCGCAAAGCCGGACCCAGTTAATCAAAGCCACTCTACCCGCAGCGCCCGAGCTGCAGCCGGGCATCTTCGCCACCTTGCGCGCTCCGTGTGGAACGCACGTGGCTATCCTGATTCCCAGCGGCGCCGTCATCCGCAAGGGACAGCTCGAAATGGTCCGCGTGCTGGAAGATGGCAGGGCGCGGCTGCGCGACGTTAAGACCGGCATGACATACGACGACCAGACTGAAGTGTTATCCGGGCTCCACGCCGGCGAGCAGGTGTTAGTGAGTAACGCGTCATGAAGGCTCGCACCAGCCGGCCCCTCTCTCTGCACCCTGCCAAGCAATGAGCCAGTCTCTGCCAGTCAAGCGCGGCCTCACGGCACGGATCGTCAAGATCTTCATCACGTCGAAGCTCTCCATATTGCTGCTGATCGCCTCGATCCTGGCCGGCGGGCTGGTGCTGCTGGTCACACCGCGCGAGGAAGATCCACAAATCGTAGTGCCGTTCGCCGACGTCTTCGTGGAGTTCCCAGGCGCCACGGCGGAGGAAACCGAAAACCTGGTGGCCACGCCGCTTGAGGCCAAGCTGTGGGAGATCGACGGCGTCGAGTATGTCTACTCGATGTCGCGCCCCGGCGAGGCCGTGGTCACCGTGCGCTTCTTCGTCGGTCAGGACCGCGAGCGTAGCCTTGTCAAGGTGTGGAACAAGGTGATGTCGAACCAGGACGCGATCCCGTCCGGCGTCACCAGCTGGATCGTCAAGCCGGTGGAGATCGATGATGTCCCCATCGTTCTCTTCACTCTGTCGTCTCCGAACCCGCATTTCGGCGGCCCCGAGCTGCGGCGGATCGCCGACGAGGTGCTCGACAAGCTCGCGCGGGTGCCAGACACCGGCCGGAACTACGTCGTCGGTGGGCAGCGCCGCACTGTGAGTGTCTATGTTGATCCGGCTACACTCGCCTCGCGCGGCATGTCGCTGCTCGAAGTTGTGCAGGCACTGGGCAGCGCAAACCTGAACGTCCGCGCCGGCCACTTTGATCGCGGCAACCGTGAAATCCAGCTCGACGCCGGGCCCTTTTTCGGGTCGGCCGACGAGGTCGGCGCCACACTGCTGGCGAATCTGCAAGGCCGGCCGGTGTACGTGCGCGACGTGGCGCGCGCCGTCGATGGCCCGGCGGAAGTCGACAGCTACACTCGCATCGGCTTCGGGCCGGCGGTTGCGCAGGCGAAAGGCCTCCGTCCTTCCCCCCTCGCGGGGGAACAGGTTCCCTCCCCTGTCGCCAGCTCCGGCAACGGGGGAGGGTCAGGGAGGAGCCCTGAGGAGCAACCGGCTGTCACCATCGCCGTCGCGAAGCGCAAGGGCACCAACGCGGTACGGGTGGCGGCGGAGCTGATCCGCGAAGTGGAGAAGCTCCGGGGCAACCTCATTCCCGACGACGTGTCGGTGCACATCACCCGTGATTATGGCGAGACCGCGAATCACAAAGTGGACGAACTCGTTGAGGAATTGCTGATCGCCATCGCCACCGTCATCGTGTTGCTGGCCCTCGCGCTGGGGCCCAAGGAAGCCTTCATCGTCGCCATCACGGTGCCGGTGACACTGGCTGTGACCCTGCCGCTCGACTTGATCTTCGGCTACACCATCAACCGTGTCACGCTATTTGCGTTGATCCTGTCGCTCGGTCTGCTCGTGGACGACCCGATCGTCGACGTGGAAAACATCTTCCGCCACTTCAAGCTGCGCCGGGAGCCGCCGCTCGATGCCACGCTGACGGCGGTCGATGAGGTGCGACCGCCGACGATCCTCGCGACCTTCACCGTCATCGTGTCATTCCTGCCGATGTTCTTCATCACCGGGATGATGGGCCCGTACATGGCGCCCATGGCCTTCAATGTGCCGGTCGCGATGCTGATGTCACTGATAGTGGCGTTTACCATCACCCCATGGGCCAGCTACTATCTGCTCAAGAGTGAGTACGGCAAGCACGGCGATGCGCCCTTCGACATCACCCGGTCCGCCGCCTACCGCGTGTACCGCGCCGCGCTCTCGCCGCTGCTGACCAGCCGGCGGCGCGCCGCTGTGTTCCTGCTGGCAGTCATACTGGCGTTTCTGGGCTCGGCGCTGCTGGCGGTGACGCGCGCCGTGCCGTTCAAGATGCTGCCGTTCGACAACAAGAACGATCTCGAGCTGGTAATCGACATGCCGTGCGGGACGACTCTGGAGAGCACCGACGCGACGGCGCGCGACCTGGGGCGCTACCTAGCCACCGTCGCCGAGGTCACCGATTACACGACGTACGTGGGGTTGGCCTCGCCGATGGACTTCAACGGCATGGTGCGCCACTACTACCTGCGCCGCGGCGGCTCCGTTGGTGAGATCCGCATCCAGCTGCTTCCCAAGGAGGAGCGCACGCAGCAGTCGCACGAGATCGCGTTGCGGATACGGCCGGAGATCGAGCGCATCGGCCGTGAGCATGGCGCCAACGTGAAGATCGTTGAGATGCCGCCGGGCCCGCCGGTGTTGTCGACGCTGGTGGCCGAGGTCTACGGACCGCTCGATGCGCCATACGCCGACCTGATCGCTGCCGCGCGCCGTGTCCGCGGGGCGATGGAGCACACGGCGGGCGTAGTCGACGTCGACGACTATATCGACGCGCCGCACGAGCAGATCAATTATCGGCTCGATCGCGAGAAGGCGGCGCTCAGCGGCGTGACGGTGGCACAGGTGGCGCAGACGCTGCAAACCGCGCTTGACGGGAAGGCGGTGGGCCGCGTGCACATCCCGACGGAGCGCTTGCCGCTCGAACTGAACGTGCGACTGCCGCGTGCGCTGCGCAGCTCCGTGAGCGAGGTGCTCGCCGTGCGTGTCAAGTCGGCCACCGTCACTGACGGCAGCGGGACACTGGTGCCGCTCGGGGAGATCGGCAGCGCGACCCTGGATCGCGGCGAGCAAAGCATCTACCACAAGAACCTGCGGCGGGTGATGTTCGTGACCGCGGACATGGCCGGGCAAAGCCCCGTCGAGGCCGTGCTCGATCTGTACCGCTGGCAGCGGGAGCACCCCCTGCCCGACGGCTACACCATCGACCTCGCCGGCGAAGGCGAGTGGAAGATCACCGTCGATGTGTTCCGCGATCTCGGGCTGGCGTTCGCCGCCGCGCTGGTGATGATCTACGTGCTGCTGGTGGCGCAGACGGGGTCGCTGTCGATACCGGTGGTGATCATGATCGCCATTCCGCTGACGTTGATCGGTATCATGCCGGGCTTCTGGCTGCTGGACGCGCTGTTCACGCACCCGGTGGGGGCCTACGCCAACCCGGTGTTCTTCACCGCCACCGGCATGATCGGCATGATCGCGCTCGCCGGCATCGTGGTGCGCAACTCCATCATCCTCATCGACTTCATCGAGCACATTCGCGGCCGCGACCCCGCGATGTCACTGGCCGACGCAATCATCGAAGCCGGCGCCACCCGGTTGCGGCCCATCGTGCTGACTGCCGGGGCGGCCATGTTCGGCTCCTTCGTCATCACCCTCGACCCGATCTTCTCCGGCCTCGCCTGGAGCTTCATCTTCGGCATCTTCGCCTCGACGGCGTTCTCGCTAGTGGTGGTGCCGCTGGTGTACTATCTGCTGCACGCGCGGAAGAAGGCTGCGGCGTCAACCCAAACGGCCGTTTAGCCAGAACGCCGGACTTATTCAGGTAGCACGTTTTCAATTGTGGTGTACTCTGGCTGGCGGACCTTCGGGGCGCCGAAAAGAAGGCCCTTGGAAAAGAAGGCCAATGGAGCGCCTCCGTCGGCTTGCTCAGACCCGGCCATCGCCAAACGCGCCCAGCTCTTCGAGCGCGTGTAGGACCTCCTCGGCCGTAATCTGCGTCAGACAATTGTAGTGACCGAAGCGGCAGGTGTGCTCCAGACAGGGGCTACACTCGATCGGGTGATAGATGACTCGGGTCCGCGTGCCGAGTGGACCTGTGCGCTCCGGCCGCGTCGAGCCGTAGAGGCCGACCGTTGGGATGCCGAGGGCTCCGGCGACGTGCATCGAGCCGGAATCGTTGCCCGCAAAGCCGTCGCACAACGACAGCAACGCCATCGCTTCTCCAACGCTCGTTTCAGCCGCGGCGACCAGCGCGCCAGCGCGGGACACCGTCGCGACCGCCTCGCACTTGCCCCGTTCGTGCGGACTGCCGACCAGGACCGCCTCAGCCCCGTACCGGTCGGCGAGCACATCGATGAGCAGCGCGTACGACACGGACGGCCATTCCTTTGCTGGTCCGTATGCCGCTGCGGGCGCGAGCGCGATCAGTCGGCCCGCGGGCCGGTGCCGGCGCGCGTTCAGCCACGCACGCATGGTGCTGCGATGCAATTCAGAAACCTCGGGGACGTAATCGCGTGCGTCCCCCTCGACGCGCAACGTATTGCGGAGCATCTGCAGATATGAATGGACCTGGTGTCTCTCCAGAATTTCCGGCCCCAGCGTCGTTTTACACGTAAGCAGCCAACCGCGCGCGTCGCTCGCGACACCGGCCCGGTGCGGAATCCGCGCCAGCGCCGGCCAGAGCGCCGCGTCAAAGCTTTTCGGAAAGAGCACGGCCAGATCAAAGTGCCGTGCGCGTAGGGCCGCCACGATCTTGCAGCGATCGACGAGCCCGCGCAGGCCCGTCGTCACGGTGTACGGGATCACCTCATCGATCCACGTCGTGCCGTCGAAGAAGCTGGCCAGCTCCCGCTTGATGAGCACGCTGAGACGTGCGTGCGGAAACGCGCGGCGCACGGCCTTCAGGGCCGGGAGACTCATCACCACGTCGCCGAGCCAGTTCACTTCCTTGACCAAAACGCGCGAGAACTTCGATTGCTGAACGGTGAATGCTGACTGGGGCATTCCGGCTGCCTCGTGCCGCCGCGGTTCGCCGCAAAGCCCTTGCGGCTCAGCGTGCATGCTGCAGGCCTCCACGCCGGTCCATTCGGCATCCGTCATGCTGCGGGCAAAGGCCCCGCCGCGACAAGCTTCTTCCTGCCAGGAAGATCCTTCTTTTCCCGCTGGATGCCGATACGCTCAAGGGTGCGCTCGGAAACCCAGGTGTATTCGCTCCCGGTGTCGACCAGCAGCTTTGGAATCACCACGGATCGGGTCCGCTCAACCGGGTTCTCGATTCCACACTTGGCGTAGAACGTCCCCATGCGCGCCCTCCGATTCGACTTCGACTTCATGTAGCCTATACAGAAGCCTGCCGCCACCGTCCGCCGGATTCCACCAATTTCCGCCCCGTTGGCGACAGGTTGGCTACAAGCGGGATGGACGACAAGACGCCGGCACGTTGTGACTCAGCGGGCACCGCGCATGCGTGGCGCGCCCTCGGACCTGAGACATGTCGCACGAGCCGACAGCCAAGCTGTCAGCTACCGACCGGTAACGACGGGTGAGCGACAGCCTTTAGCCGCACGCTGCTTTTGCTGCGTTCGAGAGCACCGCGTGCATCTGGTCGCCGAAGGACGTAAAGAGCCGCTTGAAGATGGCCGCGAGTTCGAAAGCCAGCAGCGTCTTGTCGAATCTGAATGCGCCGAGAGGATGTTGAACCCGACCGGGCGGGACCTTGTTCTTACCGCCGGAGACAGCTTTCTTGACAAGTACTGGGCTCGCTCCTACAGCGGTGGGGGCAATGGCTAGACGCAACAACTTCACACCTGCACGTCGTCCGGCAAGCCATATACCGCCGGCGCTGAGCCGCAGTGTGCTGGGGGCGGGCGCAGCGCTCATTGTCTTGGCCACAACCGTCGCCTACTTTCCATCGCTCAGCGGCGGGTTCATTCTCGACGACGACCTTCTTCTGACGGACAACCGCCTGATCAAGGCGGCAGACGGCCTGTACAGGTTCTGGTGCACCACCGAGTCGGTCGACTACTGGCCGGTGACCAACACGACACTTTGGCTCGAATGGCGGCTCTGGGGAATACATCCGACCGGTTATCACGTTACCAACTTGGTCGTGCATATTGTCGAAGCGTTGTTGATCTGGGTCATCTTGAGGAAGTTGTCCATCCCCGGCGCGTTTCTGGGGGCGCTGCTGTTCGCTGTGCATCCGGTCAATGTGGAATCGGTGGCCTGGATTGCCCAGCGCAAGAACCTGATGGCGATGCTGTTCTTTCTGCTCTCCGTCCTCTGGTATCTGAAAGCCGAGACGCCACCATCGCGGGCTTCTCCGGCGCGGGCGGACTGCTGGTACTGGCTGAGCCTGGTGGCCTTCGTGTTGGCAATGCTTGGCAAGGGATCGGTAACGATCTTGCCGGTCGTTCTCTTGGGTATCGTGTGGTGGAGACGGCCGCTGACGAGGCGGGACGTGCTTCGTGCGGTGCCGTTCTTTGTGGTCGCCGCCGTCCTAACTTGGGTGAACGTCTGGTTCCAGACACATGGGATAATTACCGAGATCCGCAGAGCTAGTTTTGCCGAGCGTCTGCTCGGCGCCGGTGCCGTGGTGTGGTTCTACCTCTACAAGGCGATGCTGCCCATCAACCTCGCGTTCATCTACCCACGATGGCACATCGATACGGAGCAGGTGCTGTGGTGGCTGCCGTTGGTGGCATGCGTCGGCGTGACAGGTGTCCTGTGGTGGTATCGCCGAGGATGGAGCCGCTCGCTGTTGTTTGCCTGGGGATATTTCTGCGTGGCCCTGGTGTCGGTGATGGGCTTCACGGACGTAGGCTTCATGGAAAACTCGCTGGTGGCAGACCACTATCAGCATGTGGCGCTGATCGCGGTCACAGCGCTGGTGGCGGCAGGTTGGGGCACGTGCGCCCGGCAGACGCGCCGGTCCAGGCGCTGGGTACCAAACGCGGTTGCGGCCATTGTGTGCGGTGCTCTTATCATCCTGACATGGCGTCAGAGCAGTCGCTACGTGAATGCCGTGACGTTGTATCAGGCGACACTCGGGAGAAACCCAGATTCTTGGATAGCCCACAACAACTTAGGCCTCGCGCTATCCGAAAGCAGCCGGCCGCAGGAGGCGATCGAACACTACGAGCAGGCGTTGCGGCTGAAGCCTGATTACCCCGAAGCGCACTACAACCTGGGGTATGCGCTGGCCAGGCAAGGCAAGCTCGATGAAGCGATCGCCCATTATTCCGAGGCGCTCCGGATCACCCCCGCCTATGCGAAAGCGCACAACAACCTGGGCAATGCGCTGGCCAGGCAAGGCAAGCTCGATGAAGCGATCACGCAATACTCCGAGGCGCTCCGGATCTACCCCGCCTACGAAGAAGCACACTACAACCTGGGCAATGCGCTGGCCACGCGAGGAAGGCTCGATGAAGCGATCGCGCAATATTCCGAGGCGCTCCGGATCAACCCCGCCTATGCGGAAGCGCACAACAACCTGGGCAATGCGCTGGCCACGCAAGGCAAGCTCGATGAAGCGATCGCGCAATATTCCGAGGCGCTCCGGATCAACCCCGCCTGTGCGGAAGCGCACAACAACCTGGGCAATGCGCTGGCCAGGCAAGGCAAGCTGGATGAAGCGATCGCGCAATATTCCGAGGCGCTCCGGATCAACCCCGCCTATGCGAAAGCGCACAACAACCTGGGCAATGCGCTGGCCGCACGATCAAAGTAAAGGTCGTCAACGCCGAGATCTGCGTGTGTGACTTTCTCGCTCACTCTCCAGCTTCGCCGTGCTCCACTGGCCGTGGCCGATCCCGCGCCGAGGACCGGGGAATACACCGACATCAGTTCTCGGGATGGACAACAGCTGATTCCACTAACTCCTCGGATTTGGAGAAGAAAAATGAATGGTCGCACGTGGACTCGAACCACGGACCTCCTGCATGTGAGTTCGGTCGGCCACCGTCTACCACGTTCTGCGGTGTCTGGAACCCTTGAAAATCAAGGGCTCGCCATGCCGCTCCGTCTGCCCTGTTCGCACGAATCCATACGTTTGGCTGTCAAAGTGGCTGTCAAAATTCCCGCCGATTGGCAGTTAAGTGCGCCGACCAGTCTTCTCGGGTTTCCGGTCGCGCCGTGCAGGTCCAGGGATCACCTTCCCGGCATCCGGACGATAGAATCCGGACGCGACTGCCGGCTTGTACTGCACGCTCGTGTTCGCAGACCCAGGGGAGGCAATCAACAACGTTGGCTTCAAGACTGACGCCTCGCAGCCTTCGCGCACAATCGGGTGACACTTCTCCTCCAGAGCCCAATCCTCGTCTGGCGGGACTTCGAATCCAAAAAGATGGCAATAGATGCAATCGACCAGGCGGTCTCCAAAGTCGAAATCCGAGACCATCTCTTGCCAGATGCGCTCGTAACGTCGCAGCTCGACGTGTTCACCATCATACGCCTCCGCACCAATGTGAACGGCCCCCGCCACTCTCGGTGGGAGCTGCTGTATGGCGTCGGCCAATTGGCGACGAAAATGGCTGGCTTTCAGCGTGATAACCTGCGGTGCGTCGCAGGTGCAGACCGCCCCGGCCGCCCAATCGACCTTCCTAGCGTAGCGCGGTGCGTCCGGCCGCGCCTTCATTTTGAAGACGGTGCTATGGTTGCGCCACGGCTCATAAATACCGAAAAGCAAATAGGTAAGACGAAGGGTGTCTACCCTGATGTCATCGTTTCTCATCGCCTCACGGAGCCTGTCCCAATCAGCCGCGATCGCTCGCACGGTGATATCCGCATCGTCCAAGAGTACCCCTGGCCTGGCAAGCCTGAGTTTTGGCACTACGCGCGTTGCTAAGTAATTGTCAGGTAACTCTACAATGGGTTTGTGAAAGACAACGTCCAGGCACCAATCCAATCGTGCTGATAAGAGTCCGCGCTTCACGGGCTCGACCATGAGCATCCACCGTGCCCGTTCGCTCCTCGCATAATCCGAAACTGCCCGCTTGCGTTTGCATTCGACGTAGAGCTTGATAGCGCCGCGCTGCACGAAAAGGTCTGGCGACTTCCCAGGTGGGGTTTCGGGAAGGAATCGCACGGCCCACCCCTGCTGCGCATACGCGAGTGCCGTCAGCAGCTCAAAGAGTGTGCTGTCGATGTCCTGCTCGAAAAGGAGCCCCCGCTTCATACGTTCGTCGGCATCCGGAATTGCCCGAAGCGTGTCGAGGCCCATACCGAGTTTCTTGACCACAGGCGCCACTCTACCGACCTGCCCAAGGTCGCAGTGCAGGGGATTCGAGAGATACAACTCGCATTGATGGATGTACCAAGCCGCTCGGTCATCCGGGATGAAAGAACAGCGCAACGCGGCTTCCGCATTCGCTTGATTTTCCACCACCTGTAGCTCGTGCTTGTCCCAAAACTCGACGATGACCTGCCGACGGGCCTCCCATTGCGTGGTTCCGAGGAGTTCGATCGCCCAATCGACCCAGCGACGAATGAACACGTCTTCCGTTCGGGTGAGGTAAGGTTCAGCTATAACACACATCGACGGATGCTAGCCCGGAAGGTCGCTTCGTTCCACGCGGTCGTCAGGCGGAATTGTGTCCGAGATTTGTCCGAGCCCTCATCCCAAGCCGGTGCGACTCGTGACAAGTCGCAAGACAGCGAACGCTGATTTCATCGGCACCTTTCGCACGTGGTTGGCGTGCGCGAAGCCCGTCCACGCATTCTGAATCAAGCGCGCCCGGCGGATTCTCCGGCGATTCGCCAGCGCCAACACGGCCCGGCTCCCAGCCCCGAAAAAGGTTAGAACTGAGCACATTCGCGGAGCGTCAGCAACGGTACCGTATTCCCGGCTCGTCGAAGGAGCGGCTCCAGTCTGGTGACCGCCATACGCCTTGTGCTTTCGTCTGGAAAAACGACTAACTTCAGGTCGGCAGGGTCTATCACTAGCCGGTACGCGGGGGGCGCATCTGATGTTGTGCGAAGGATTCTCCCTTTGGTTACCTGCTCTTCAGTTTGGACAACGCGCCACTCGTGTTCGTCAATATAAGCGAAGTCATCGGAGTTCGGGCTCGACATTGGTTTTAGGAATACACCCAGATACTTGAGGTTGGCCAACGTGAGTTCACGCGTTCCCGCTGGCAACTGGTCCGCTACGTACAAAGCGTCGAAGAACGCGCCAACGATCCATTCGTCGCCGCTGTTCCGCACATAGTGCACCGGAGCACCCCATCGATCGAGCACGTACTTGCGGTCGACGGCAATGCCCAAGAGGCCATAGGCTCGCGCGTGATCAACTGAAGCGGACAGCCGCACTTCGGTAAAGCAGGTCATGTCCACCGCGTACTGGAAAGAGATCCGCCCGCCCCGTGCGCGCACTTGGTTTCCCGTGAGCGATTCTGACGGCCTGGTCATCCAGAAGCCTTTGCTCAGGATATCTCCCAGGCGCCCTAGGTAGCGCTCCCTGTCAGGGTCCGTGAGCGAACCGAGGGAAATCGAGATGTCCTTCCCCGTCCAGTGAATGAGCAGATCGGGCCTTCCCATCATGCACCCCCTTTTCAGCTTGGCCGCTACTCTAGCATGCTACTGTCCGAGATTTGTCCGAGTCCTCATCCCAAACAGGTACAAAGTGCAACAAGTCGCGAGACGGCGAACGCTGATTTCGTCGGCGCCTTTTGCATCTCGTCGGCATGCGTGACGCGCTTCTCCGCACGCTTAATCAGCGGGTCCCGAGTTCGAGTCTCGGGCGGCCCATGCAAAAGCCCTTGAGAAATCAGGGGCTTTTGTGTTTCTGGCGGACCAAGCGAGTTCGGCAATCCATTCCTGGGAAGAACCTGGCCGGAGAACCGGCCCCCTCGGCGCGCACTCCCCCGACAACCCGACCGCTGCGCTCACCGAGCCCGTGTGGTATGAACCCCCCGAGGAGAGCGAAGCCGTCGCGCTGCTCTAACCGTGCCGACCGAAGAATATCCCTGGCTCGCCAAGTACACCGCCGGTGTCGCAGCTACTCTCACCAGCGCTGCAATCGTCGCTCTGGCGCGCTACTTCATCAAGTTCAACAGGTCCGCCGCCATCAGCCTCGTAATTGGTCTTACCTTCATTCTCGCCTGCCTTTGGTCGTACCTCATCACCGGCGATTTTTTCGCACTACCCCGTTGGGTCTGGCGCCAGCTGTTTACACAACTGCCACTTTGGGCCGTCCTTCTCGCCCTCGCTGCTGGCCTGCTTGCCGTACCCACATTTCACTTTCTTTACACACCCTCTCAACCCCAGGACCTTTATTCTGCCGTCTACCCTTGGGGCGGTTTGAAGTGGCAAGTTCATCAGTCCCTCGATGGCGAGGCCACCATCGCCCTCTGTCCCCGCAACAATTGCAGCAACGAGCTTGATGTGATTGAAACTCACTCCGGAACAACGTTCAGATGTACCCGCTGCGGCTTCAAAATCGATTTCACCCACTCCTCAGAGACCATGTACAACGAAGCAAGAAAAGAACGCCGCCGCCGGCTACGACTACCTACCCAGATCTAACACTTCACAGATAGTGACGACCGGCGTAAGGTGCCCACGCACGTCCGGCGCCCGCCGGCGCGAGTGACTGGTGTGACAACGCCGATACGTCGCGCGGCCGTGGCGGCAGCACTCACCACGGCTCAACCGTCGTTCATGCTTGCGGCCGAGCTACCGGCCGACGACGGCCACCGACGCGTCGCCGGTGTGCAACAAAAACCGCGCGCGCGCGACGCCATCACGCGCCGGTTGTCCGAGCCCACACATAGCCCTTCTCACCGCTTCCCTTCCCCTTCCAAGGAAACGGTGTCGAACTTTTCTTGATACGCAGCACCACTCGCCGTTGACGCCTTCCGGACGCAGTCGTCCCCTCAACCACTCTCTCCAAGTGCTGTACGGTTCCTTGCAGATAGGAGGGCGCCGCCCGCGTCTCATGAAGAGCCACCACTATTTTTCTTTCAGGTCGCACAAGCTCGGGCCGGACGACCCAGCGTCCCGTGGTAAAGGTTTCATTGTTCTCGTCCTCAACGCCTTGTCTGTCGTGACAGACAAAGTGCATTTCCTCCAAACACCTGTGTCGTTGCATTTAGCATCCTCCCTTTTAAGCGGGACGGGCACAGTGTGCGTCCTCGCGCAGCGTACCGTCAAGAGCGTGAAGATTTACGGAGATTCATCCGACGCACCGTAAGGTGTCCCGCGAAACGTCGGGCGACACCGAGCCGCGCTCAACCACTTCACCACTAAACCTCGAACGTGCTACAGTCCCACGCCGAAAGGAGGCCCTAACTATGACCGCCACGCGCTGCACTCACTGCCCGAACACCGCCACCACAAAGTGCGTGTATTGCTCCCATCCGCTTTGCGACAATCACATCAAGAAGTCCGTTGGCACCACCGAGCCCGCTTGTCCAAAATCCTGCAGCACCTGCGAGCAGTAGCCGGCGAGAATTATGCTCACCCTTGCTCTTTGCGGGCTGCTCGCCCTCCTGACTTCCACCGCCGCCATCGCTCAAAAACAACAACACCCCTACTTCCCCCTCACCCTCGGTGCCACGTGGACGTATCAGTACTCGGCCGCCACCATCCCGAACCCTGACACCCGCGTCCTAAGCTCCGAGACTCATAAAGTTGTTAACGTAAGTACTGCTGACAACACCTACACCGTCGAGAAGACCTCGCGTATTGGCACACTCCCCTCAGAGAAAACCCGCACATTTTACGAAGTTCGCAACGGGAACGTCCTCGATATGCGGTACGAGCCCATCTCAGGTCCAATGACCGACATGGCCAAGACTCTCGCTGCCGGCGGACCAAACGTCCCAGCCCCGATTGTGCTCAAAGCCAATCTCACCAAAGGTATGCACTGGAAGTCTGGCCCGACTACCAACAGCACCAACACAATCACCACCCGCACGTGCGACGTACTCGACTTCGTAAGCGTGAAAGTCCCCGCCGGCGAGTTCCACAACGTAGTCAAGCTCCGTGTCACCACCACTTACCACAGTGATGCGACGGGAAGAGGGGACTCTCTTACTACCTTCGAGTACTACGCCCCCAACGTCGGCCTCATAAAAACCGACCTCTTGGAGGGGTAATGTCGGGAGTGTGGTGGAAAAAGGGGAAAGGCGTCATCATCCGGCCAGTTTCTTAACCCAAGAACAACTCCCGCGTAGCAGCAGGGGTCAGAGGATGACGCCATGGTAACAGATAGCAGGAAGGACGGACGACGGGAAACGAAAGCGGAGAGGTACGGCCCAGAGAGCATTGAACTCGGGTCCGAGAACGCGTGCGTGACGTGATCGAACGAATTGTCGAAGAGGAGGTGGAAGCGGCTCTGGGAGCCCAGCCCTCGGAGCGAGTGGGCGCTGAGCGCCACGGCTACCGTCACGGGCACCGAGAACGGAGCCTGACCACGAGCGTGGGAGCGACGACCATTGCGA
>CAVSQF010000022.1:0-441720 GCA_963729835.1 uncultured delta proteobacterium
CAATACGGCAGCGGGGTGTTGCTCCGTCCCTTGTCCTTCTGCTAAGGGCGAGCCGTGGCATCTCATGGGGCGCGTTGCTCATTGTCGGGTTTGTTGCGAAGAGATTCGTCATGGCGCAGTAAAGTGCGTGCACTGCGAAAGCTTCCAGGACTGGCGCCGTTACTTCGGCGTGAGCTCGGTCGTGCTGAGCCTGTTGGTTGCTCTGGTTTCGGTAATCACTGCTGCCGTTCCTGTACTCCGGGTGGCGCTCACACGGGATAGAGCTGACATCCGATACATAACTACGGCGTGTACCCAAAAGAGGATCAAGATTCTCGCGACTAATATCGGCACACGCGTGGCCGTGATCGATCATGCGCAATTTGAGGAGCTGGTCGATAAAAAGACCCGTCAGCAGTTCGCTTTGCACTTCGAAGGAGATGGGCCAGTCCTGACTCCGAACGGCTTCGTAGAGTTCTGGTTGCTTCCCCCTGAGGATCGCCTCCTCCCCCAGAGAGACAACATTCCGGAGCAGGCGCTTGCGGCGGTGTCCTGTCAGTACAGAGTTGTGCTTCGCGTTAGGGCATTCGATCATCCTGCTGAAGGTTCTGACTTCGCAACATGCGACTGCCCGCAGGGGCACCCTGATTGATTCCACATGACGTGGGCGGGCACAGTTGGCGCTTGTTTCTCGCTGGTGATGGTGGCTGCGGCCGCCGCAACGTTGGCTGACACCTGCAAGCAGGACTCGTTGCGCCTCGTGGTATTAACAGTCGACGCGGAGGTTATAGGCGACGCCAAAGGCAAGTATAATCGCTTGATGTGGGACACTCGTCAAATGCTGTTGAACCTGCCCTCTGATCTCGCGAACCCTGACGACCCGGACTTCGCCTACCTTCGGCGATTGAAGCCCGAACGGGTTGCGGCGGATGTCCTCTCAAGCCCTGCAGGAATGGATGCCTACTGGCGGAACGACAAGAAAGATGCCCTAGAGGTGATCGGGACGTACGTCCTCACTGAAGGGAAAGGGTTTCTGTACCAGAGTGAAGCCTATGTTGGGCCGGAGTGTGGCCTCTCCAACTGCTACTTCAGCGACGAGGAGGTCGAGCCGCCTCCTGTGTATTACGAGCTTGTGAAACGTTATCAGCGTGTCTTGACCCTGTACGCGCTTGCTGTGGACGCGAGCCGTGCGCAGTGCAGCGACAAAGTAGTACAAAGACTCTTGGAGGCGGCCCGCGACGACATCCAAGATCTCGAAGAACGAAATCTCAGGTTCCGTAGGGTCTCCGAGATAAAAGGGGGCATTTCCCGGCGGTTGCAGGCACTGGGGAGTGCGAGGCCCACGCGATGATCAAGAGGATCTGTTGGCCGCTGTTGACAGGGCTCATTCTCTCAGGATGCGCCCCGTATTATCGGAATCCCCCATTGCGGGCTGCGATCGAATCTGCGTCCGGGTATCGATTTCATGACCTGGAGAAGGGTGATGCCAACAGCGATGAGACCTTCGTAATCGTCGCACTTTCCGGCGGCGGCACGCGCGCGAGTGCGCTGAGCTACGGAGTATTGAGCGCACTGAAGGAGACGCCGCTCCCGGGAGAGCGAAGAACCCTCCTGGACGAAGTTGATGTGATTTCGGCAGTGTCTGGAGGCAGTTTCGCGGCTGCATATTACGCGCTGTATGGGCAGGAGAAGTTCTTCAGGGATTTCCGGTCAGACGTTCTTTCCCACAACATAGAGCGGGGTATGCTGTGGTGGTGTCGGTCAAGTGGTGGAAAAACGATCGAGCGTTCATTCGGCGGCTAAACAATGAACCACTGCTCCTCTCTTATGCAGCTTTCTTATCAGTAGATGTACAAGAGTATGTATTAGTAGTATGATGAGAGTGCCGTTTAGGTACTTTCCGCGCCGGCGCCGCAGGCATGTCCTTCCACCCGTCCAGACGTCGCAGCGTGATGCGCCCGCTGTGCAGCAGACCGAAGAGCAGCAAAAGCACGGCGTCCTGACTGGGCAGGCTCGCCTGCGTCTTCGTGCGGCGACGAAACTCGCCGTTGATGCGCTCCAGCGCGTTGCTGGTGCGCAGCGCCTTCCACTGGGAGGGGGGGAAGGCGGTAAAGGTGAACAGGTCCTCTCCGGCCTCCTCCAGGCTCGTCACGACGTTGGGACAACACCGCTGCCACTTCTTGCGGAACGCGGCGCGTGCCGTATCAATCGCTTCGCGGTCCTTCCCGTAGATCATCCGGCGGTAGTCCTCGGCAAGTTCCTCGCGCAGATGCGCGGGGGCTTTGGCCTCGAGGTTCCGCAACTTGTGCACGGTGCAGCGCTGGATCGGCAGCCCCGGCCATTGCTCGTGCAGGGCGGTCACCAACCCCGGGTTGCCGTCGATCACCGCCAGCGCCGGGGTCCCGATGTGGCGCCGCACGAGACCCTCCATGACGCCGCTCCAGGCCGCCGAGCTCTCGTCGCCCGCCAACTGCATGTCGAGCAGCACCCGCTGCCCATTGCCCCGCACACCGAGCGTCACGAGCACCGGCACCCTCACCCGCCGTCTTCCGAGGCGCACTTTCGGGTACCAGCCATCCAGGAACAGATAGCGAATATCGTCCTGGGCCAGGTCCCGTTCGCGCCACGTCTTGAAGTCGGCGGCCAACCGCCCCACCAAGCGTGATACCGCGTCCTTCGACAGTGGGCCGCCGCGCAGCAACGGGGCCAGCGCGCCCTTGATCCGCCGCGTGTTTATCCCGCTCAGGTAGACTCCGAGGATGGCCTCGTCCACTCGCTTGGTACGCCGCTCGTAGCGCCGCACCGTGCGACTCTGCCACTCCCTACTGCTCCCATCCGCCTCCTGCAATCGCGCCCGGGGCATCGCAATGGTCGTCGCTCCCACGCTCGTGGTCAGGCTCCGTTCTCGGTGCCCGTGACGGTAGCCGTGGCGCTCAGCGCCCACTCGCTCCGAGGGCTGGGCTCCCAGAGCCGCTTCCACCTCCTCTTCGACAATTCGTTCGATCACGTCACGCACGCGTTCTCGGATCCCGAGTTCAATGCTCTCTGGGCCGTACCTCTCCGCTTTCGTTTCCCGTCGTCCGTCCTTCCTGCTATCTGTTACCATGGCGTCATCCTCTGACCCCCGCTGCTACGCGGGAGTTGTTCTTGGGTTAAGAAACTGGCCGGATGATGACGCCTTTCCCCTTTTTCCACCACACTCCCGACATTACCTATGCTGTTGCGCTTACTTGCTCCGTGGAACTGGCCGCGTTTGCTTTTCACCAGCGCCACACGCGCGGACCTATCTGCTGAATACCTCGACGATGCTATCTACGGCAGTCACACTTTCCGTGACCTCCCTAGACGGCGACCATACGTTATATTGAGTGCTACTGATATGCTGATCGGTTCTCAGTTTTCTTTTACCCAAGAATCATTTGATCGTCTCTGCTCTGACCTTTCTAGCATACCAATCTCCCAAGCAGTCATGGCCTCGGCGGCGTTTCCCATTGGTTTCACCCCAATCGTCCTTAGAAACTATCCCAAGGCCCTCTGCTCCTACACGGCACCCCAGTGGGTCAGACTCGCCGCGTACGATGCGCAGGTGAATCCTCGGCGATTTGAACGCGCGCGGAATTACTTGAGCTACGAAGACGAACATCGGAGGCCCTTCGTGTATCTCATTGACGGGACCTATGCCGATCCGAAAGCGCTGCGTGAACCCGAGGTCGCGGTCACAACGCAAGACAGTCCCTGGAGTGTTCTGAGGTTGGTGAATCGCGGTGCCGTGAAACGCATCGTCATCATCGCAACCGATTCGACCCCCGATTGGGCGGACATGAGGACTCGACTAGCCGGTACGCCAGACATGGTCATGACGCTCAGCGCTGCTGCGCGGGCGGCGAATACAAACTACGCATCGGACACGCTAGAGATGCTGCGACTGCGGTTCTCGTCATGGTCTGACCAAGCGGTGGCTGTTGAGCTGCGCCGCACCCAGGTGAGTCGGAGCTGCGCTCAGTTGGCGGGAGATCTGTGCCGCCACGCCAATGAAGCGTGCAAGGAACAGCGGTTTCGGCTTTGTTATGAACGCCTTGCACCTTCGACCGCCCAAGCGCCTCCGATTCCGAACGTCTATTTCATAAATCTCAGAACCGACACCATCGCAGACGCCGCCCTGCGTCTCAGAGTGGCTGCGATACCGGAGTCTTTCAATCTCTCCCGAGAGGATTCTGACCTCTTGATCGACGTTGGACGACAGCTGTTGAGAACCTCTCCAGAGTATCTGCGACTGATGCAAGACCTGGAAGCGCCCGAAGAGCCGCGCTAGCGCAGTTCCATCTCCGGGGACACGGGAGCGAATCGTGCGGATGTTGGGGTGAGATGGCTGAACTGATGGGTAAGCAGGGAACGCGAACATGGGCGGGGAGGTGCGGGTCAGCCGAGCAGGGTGCGCAAGGTGCTGCCGGACTCGACCGCCAGCTGCTGTGCCCGTTGGAATCCCCGCGCAACGCTGAAGCGCGATACGCCGAGGTGCGCCGCGACGGCAGAAGACGCCAGTCCGTGCCGGCGCATCGCGAGGTAACTGACGATGGCGCGCGGCGACGGCAGCGGGTCGATGGCCGTTGCCGACGATTTCGGCAGTGGCCAGTCCCATGTAGTGGTCCTTGACAGCAGAGAGGAACGGCACCGTCAGCGGCCGAGAAGCCCGTTGATTGGTCACTGCTTGAATCAGGCGGCCAGCGCAGATACGCTCCGGTTATGGCAGGAGATCTGCAGGCACGTTCTGCTGAGGATCTGCGGAGACGCTTGCGCGGGTTTTGCGAAAAGTACCGTATCCGCCGCTTAGAGGTCTTCGGCTCTGTCGCGCGCGGCGAAGCATCCCCAGATAGTGATGTAGACCTGCTGGTGACACTCGATGAGTCCGTGCCTGTCTCAACTGCCGAGCTGCTCGAAATGGCGGGCGAGGCGGAGGAACTGGTGGGTGCGCCCGTGGATTTTGTGCTCCGTCGGTCCTTGGAACAGTCCCGGAACCGTTATACCCGCGAGCACATCCTGGGCACTGCCGTCTGCGTGTATGGAAGCTGACCAGCTCGGCCGGCTGCGCGATATTCTGGAGGCGGCGCGGCTCATCGCGTCCTATGTCGGTGACACGACGGAGGCCGCCTTTCGCGCGGACACCCAGAAGCAGGATGCCGTGATTCGTCGCATCGAAATCATCGGGGAAGCCACCGCGCATCTGACTGAGGAGACCCGCCGAGCGATCCCGGAACTGCCGTTTCGCAAGATGCGCGGCATGCGTAATATCGTCGCACACGACTATGCCAACGTCGACTTGAAGATCGTTTGGGAAGTGGCCACCTGGCACGTAGCGCAAATCAGGGCCGTGCTGGAGGCGTTTTTCACCGGCGTCCAGTGAGCGCCTGTCCGGAGACGCGGATGTAATTCCGGGGACGGCGGTACTTTTGGTGCGAATCCCAAGCGAAACGCCAAGAAGAAAAGGGGGACGCGGGAGCAGATCGTGCGCATCTGCTTCTGACAGGCAACGTTCACTGCCGCTCCTGCGCGCCTTCCAATCGCTGCGTACCCAGTTCAACCGTCTCCTCGCTCAAACATCTGCACGATTCGCTCCCACGTCCCCGGATTGCCCCTTCACCGGTTCTGAATTCCCTGTTCTCGGTTCCCCGGTCTCCATTCTTCCTCAGCGGCCACAGTGTCTTGGCTGACAATAGGCACACATTGTCATAGAATGGCCTCATGGAAGAATGGCACTATGCCTTCGATCCGGAGAAGAATGCCTGGCTCATTCGAGAGCGTGGCATCAGCTTTGAGCAGATCATAGCCCTGATCGAAGGCGGGAAGCTCATTCAGGTGCTTGAGCACCCCGACAAGGAGAGATACCCGGACCAGCTTCTCTACGAGGTCGACGTCAGCGGCTATGTGCACGTTGTGCCCGTGGTGAGGGAAGGCCGGACCCTGTTTCTCAAGACAATCTATCCAAGCCGAAAGGCAACCAGAAAACGCGTGAAGGGAGAGTCAGAATGAAAAGGCGCGAATTCCATGATGACGAGGAAGGGAAGTTGATCACCGCATACGAGCGCGGGGAGTTCAAACCGGTGAAGAACCAGAAGGGAGCGAAGCGGGCCGCCGTCCAGGCGGCCGAGCGCTACATGCGGAAGGATGCGCGGATCAACATCCGTCTGTCGAGCGCCGACCTCGAAATGCTCAAACAGCGCGCCGCGGAAGAAGGGCTCCCGTATCAGAGCCTCATTGCAAGCGTCCTCCACAAATACGTCAGCGGCAGCGCCCTTTCTGACAAGGGCTGAAGAGCACCGTCCGACAAGGCAATGGAAAGCCAGGAACAGGGAACCTGAACGAGAGGGTGATCTCCGGATTGCCCCTGAGAGGAGAGGGCACAACCCTCTGAAGGAGTTTCCTCTGTGCGCTCTGAGCTGAGCGTCGGTGGTTTGCTTTCTGTTTCTTTTACAAGCCTCAATAACGCAACCGCGGTTCCCTACCAGACGGTCCGTACGAGACCGGAGTCGCGGATGCGCTCGTCATTGGTCAGCAGCGGCGCGTCCAGGCGCAGCGCGGTCCCTGCGATGAGCCGATCAAACGGGTCGACCAAGCCAGTCAGTCCACGCGCCTCATGAATGTCGTCCCAGACCAGTCGCTCGATGGGCAGACCTGGATGTGCAGCAATGAGGGTGTGCCACTCCTCGAAACTCAGACGACTCCGCAGCCGGCCGTGCTCCAACAGGAGCGCCACTTCGAAGAAGCAGATCACCGGGACATGCACGCGGTCGCGCTGCACCTCAGCGCGCTCGAAGATGTGACGGCACTTCGGGCTCATGCGCCGCAAGTTGCCGCTGGCAAAGAAGACCAGCGCCTGCGTGTCGGTGACGTACGTCACGTCATTTCCGCGGGCGCCGCCGCGTCAGCCGCTTCGAGCTTTCGTCGAACGCGGCGAGCCACAGATCGCCAAGCCTGCGACTTTCAGCGATTAGCTCTTCCGGGGTGCAGGTCAAGGTCATCGTGCCTTCGATCGAACGCAGCGGCCGCCTCTGACGCAGTGCGGTTCGCGTCAGCCGCGCGTAGTCCTCCGCCCCGACCAGCACCGCGCGGTCGCGTCCATACCGGCCGATCGTTACCGGTGCCCCCCCTTGCGCAACCCGCTCGACCAGTGCGCTTAGCCGCCGTCGTGCCTCGCTTACCTGCAACGGATGCGACGCCATGTACCCTCTTGTACAAGAATCATGCTCAGTCGACAAGCCGTTTCCTAAACGCTGCAGGCTGACACTGCAGACAGGACTCGCCGCGCCTCATGAGCGGGGCGGCACGTCAACAGCGGACACCGCACTCGGAACCGGGACTGTTCTCACCTGCCACCCCCATTCCTCCACACCGCTTTTCTCTACATCACACCATACGCCCCGACACTGCGGGTCCACGGTGGCCGACAGACATCGGCACCGGCGCTTCCGCTCCGATGCTCCTCTTATGTCCCGTTCATTTGTCCCGTTCATTCGACCCTCCCTCGGCACCGCAGCCCGCACCCGCAAGCGGCTCGGCACCGAAACAGTCGATGGTCCCTATAAACGGGGTAATTGCCATAAGAGGTGCTATCAGACAATGTTCCCGCCGTCCCGAACGTGCCCGGAAAACACCGGGCGCCTATATACGGCGCACATAACCGGCCTGTCAAGCGCCGGTGGACGCCGGTGGACGCCGGTGGACGACCGGTGGGATGCTCAGGACCGCCCAGCTGGCGGCCCGCCGTCTTTGACTCTTGTTTTGTGCCTTTTGCCATTTGACTTTCTCCGGGCGCATCGGTCAAGAATCTTGACGTTGCGCGACAACCCACGAAAGTGGTACCTGAGCGCGAACCGGCATGAAGGAGCTTCGCCCCTACCAACGCCAGTGCCTCGAACGCCTGCTGCAGCGATACCGCGAGGGCAAGCGCCGGATGCTCGTGTCGCTGCCCACCGGCACGGGCAAGACGATCATCTTCGCCCAATTCCCGAAGTACTTCCGCATGAAGAAGCGGCTGCTCGTGCTCGCGCACCGCGAGGAGCTGCTCGAACAAGCCCGAGAGAAATTCCACGCCGCGGACCCGACCCTGGCTGTAGAGATCGAGCAGGCCGGGAAACGGGCGTCGGCCGAATGTCGCGTGGTGATTGCCTCGGTGCCGACCATCGGTCGCGCCGGGAACAAGCGCCTCACCGCGCTCGACCCGGAGGACTTCTATCTCATCGTCGTCGATGAAGCGCACCACGCCGTGGCCAAAAGCTACCGCACCATCTTCGACCATTTCAGCGTGTTCGCGCCGCACACCCCGCGGATGCTCGTGGGCTTCACGGCCACGCCCCGGCGCGGCGATCGCCAGGGGCTCGGTGAGGTCTTCGAGGAGATTGCGTACAGCCGCAGCCTCGAGGAGATGATCCGCGCGCAGTTTCTCTGCCCCGTGTCCGGCTGGCGCGTCACCTCCGACGTGGACCTCGACCGCGTCCAGGTCCGAGCCGGTGATTTCGTCGAATCGCAGCTGGCCGCGGCGGTGGACGTCGCCGAGCGCAATGCCCTTCTCCTGCGCGCCTATCAAGACCTCGCGCCGCATCGCCGCTGTATCGTGTTCTGCGCCAACGTGGCCCACGCCCAAGATGTGGCAACCGTGTTTCGCAACGCTGGGGTCCGGGCCGCGGCGGTCTGGGGTGCAATGCCCAAAGACGAGCGGCGCACCACCCTGGCCCAGCTCCTCGAGCGGCGCGATCGAGGTCGTGACGAACTGCAACGTGCTCACCGAGGGATTCGACGAGCCCCGCATCGACTGCATTTTGATGGGCCGGCCCACGCACTCGCGGCTGCTCTACGCACAGATGGTGGGGCGAGGCACCCGCCGCCACCCGGAGAAGTCCGACCTCCTGGTCATTGATGTCGCGGACAATAGCCGCAAGCACACCCTGGCCGGGCTGCATGCGCTGTTCGACCTCCAGCCGTCGTTCGATCTTCAGGGGGGCGATGCGCTGGCGATGGCCGATCGCTTGCGCGCCGTTGCCGAGCGCTACCCGTGGGTGGACATCAACAAGGTGAAAACCCCGCAGGACCTGGAGTTCATCACCGAGCGCATCGACCTCTTTCGTTTCGCGCCGCCGGAAGAGGTCCAGCCGTACACCCGCCTCTCCTGGTGTGCCACCCCTGGTGGCGGCTACCGCCTCGGCCTCCCGGAACGCGAGCACGTGGTGATCCAGCAGAACTTGCTCGATGCCTGGGAGGTGAGATTCGGCTCGTCAAAGGGAAAGGGAGAAGAGCGGAGCTTGGGAACCGCCCCGGACTTGCCGCGGGCCATCGGCAAGGCTGAGGCGTTTGTTCAACGGCAGCGGGGCGAAGCGATCCGCATCGTGGATCTCTCGGCCCGCTGGCGCAACCAACCGCCCAGCGACGCCCAACTGGATCTCCTGCGGCGCAAACGCATTCCGGTTCCCAAGGGGCTCACCCGCGGGCAAGCATCTTGGATGATCGGGCTCCTCTCGGCGCGCGAGCACCGCTGATCTGAAAAGACAGCCCGGTCAGCGCGGCTCCGCGCCGCCGCCCTCTTGTCCCGTGCCCGCGCCCTGCTCGGGGGTGACGATGATTTCCACGCGCCGATTCTGCGCCCGACCCTCCGGGGTGTCGTTGGTCGCCACTGGCGACGACGCTCCCATGCCGCGGGTGCTGATCCGACCGGGGTTCACGCCATCTGCGACCAGCGCGTCAGCCACGGCCTGCGCCCGGCGTCGCGACAGATCGTCGTTCAACTCTTCGCTGCCGCGGCTATCGGTGTGCCCGACGATTTGAACGGTTTCCTGCGGGTAGCGGTTGAGGACCCCGGCAAATTGGCGGAGCTTATCGCGTCCGCCCGGATAGAGGTCCGCGCTGCCTGAGGCGAACATGACGTCACTGGCCATGGCCACGTTGAGGCGTCCTTGCTCGCGGCGCAGACGATCTTGCTCCGAAAGGATACTTTGCATCTCCTTTGCCTGGTTGTCCATGTAGTTTCCGATCAAGCCGCCGCCGAGAAGGCCCACCACCGCACCGATCGCCGCCCCTTCTCCGGCGCCCTTGCCTCCGCCGACGATGGCGCCGATCGCCGCCCCTGTGCCCGCGCCGGCGGCCGCACCGATGCCCGCGCCCTGCACCGTTCGCGGGTTACTCTGGTACACCGAGCAGCCAGCCAGCGCCACGCAGAGTCCCGCCACGATTGCCTGTGTTGCCAAGAGTCTTCGCATCGATCGTACTCCTTTCCCCACATCGGGTTCACCCATTATACAGACATACAGACCGCGAGCCACGCTGTCGCCTCGGGGTGGTCTGGGCCGCTCGTGCTGCTTCGCTACGAGCAGGAAAATCTTCGCGCCACAATTCCCCGCCGAATCACCGTCCTTTGAATTCCGGTTTGCGTTTGCCCAGAAACGCAAACACGCCTTCGCGGAAGTCCTCCGTATCACCGAGGATTCGCTGGTACTCCCTCTCGATGTCGAGCTGGTCGGAGAGCGTGTTTCGCAGCGCGGCGTCGAGGGCGCGCTTGATGTATCCAAAACACTGCGTCGGCCCCTCTGCCAGGCTTCGAGCGATCAGCTGCGCCTCGCCCATCAGCGCCGCGTCATCGACGCACTTCCAGATGAGCCCCCATTCCTCCGCTGTCTGGGCCGGGAGCCGGTCGCCGAGCAGCGCTAGGCCTCGGGCGCGCGCGCGCCCGACCAGGTGGGGAAGGAAGTACGTGCAGCCCATGTCGGGTACCAACCCCAGACGCGGGCCGAACACCTGAACGAACTCCGCGGACCGCGCGGCGATGGTGATGTCAGCGGCGAGCGCCAGGCCGACGCCGCCGCCGGCAGCGATGCCGTTGACGGCGGCGACCACGGGCTTCGCCAACGCGGTCAACTCGCGGACCAAAGGGTTGAATCCGCGGTCCATACTCCGACGCAGCAGCTCGCCGATCGACATGCCGGGTTCCAGACCGGGGTCGGCAGCAAGGTCGGCCCCGGCACAAAACGCCCGTCCGGCGCCCGTCAGGACCAACGCGCGCACACCGTCATCGCGCGCGACTTCCGCAATGGCCGCGCGGAGCTCCGCGATCAGCTCCTGGTTGATGCTGTTGAGCACCTCGGGCCGGTTGAGCGTGAGGACGGCTGTGCCGTCCGTATTTCCGTCTAGCTTCACTGTCTGCCATGTCATCGCGCTTCTTCAGCAATCCTTTCTCAGGGCAGTTCTGCCAACCTGAGCCACCGCTGTCCAGTACCCTTCGACGGCTTACTGGACGAGCAGGTCGATGGGCTGAATCATCTCCCGCAGGTGCTGAGTGTGTTCGTCTGCGGGAGGGATCACGGGCGCTGCACTCAGCGCCGTGACCCAGGCCCCGGGATCGGGCGTGGCCAAGATGCCTGCGGGAAAAAAGAGATGGAGCCTCGCCCAGAGGCGTGCAATCCTAAATGAATGGGTCTAAGAAGCAGCGTCTTTGCGTTTGTGCGAAGACAAAGGGGGAGCGATATGGCGAGGCTTCGGAGCGCATCGGTAAACGTTGGTCTGCTGCCGGTAGTGTGGCTGACTGCGATCATGATGGTATCGGCGGTTGGCTGTGGCGACTCGGACAGCACGGACGCCGCACCGACCGGAACGTACACACCGACGGTGACGCAGACATCCCAGCCAGTGGCAACCAACACGACTGCGCCCACGGCGACCGCAACTGCGCCAGCTTTCACCGCAACGCCGATCCCGACGGCTACCGCCACCACAACGCCAACCGCAACCGTCACGGCCACGCCGCGCACGGCGTTCATGTTCGCCCACCCGCTCGACCGACAGCTGTCGCTCGCCGGGCCGATCGCGGTCGATCTGTTGCTGCCTTCGAACGCCGATGCCAGCCAACTGTTCGTCACGCTCGACGGCGCGCCGATCACGGACATCCTCTCGATCGCGAACGGCGAAGCGTTGGGCAGCATCGCCAACGTCGGTGCCGGAATACATCCACTCGTCGCCGTCGTGCCCGTGGGGCAGGAGACGCTCCGCACGGAGGTGGTCTTCGAAACCGCGGCGTTGCAGAATCCCGATCAGTGTGAAGTGCTCAACAACGCCGAATGCTTGCTGCCGTATCCTTCCTCGCGTTTCCTCGAGGCCGGCGGATACGCCCACGGGCTGGCGCTTGAACTTCCCCGCCATCGGCATGCCGATGCAAGGCACCCACGCCGTGCCCGCCACGCCCTATTTGTCCCTGGACGGCTTCAGCCCGACAGTGCAGATCCTGATGCATTTCCCCGGCGGGGTCGATGTCGTCAAATCCAATGCCTCGCGGCTGCTGGCTGCGACGCGCACCTACGATCTGAGCTCCCTCGATGCGGACAGCCCGACGGTTCTGCTCGATGCCGACACGGGTGAGCGCATTCTCCACTTCGTCGAACTCGACGCCCGCGCCGCGACGCCGGACCGGCAAGTTCTCTTTTTGCGGCCGGGCAAGAGCTTGACGCCGGGCCGTCACTACATCGTTGCGGCGCGCAATCTGCTGCACCCCGACGGCAGCGCGGTTGAGCCCGAGCCGCCGTTCGCGGTGCTGCGCGACAATCGACCGACCGACATCGACGCGATCAACGCGCGCCGCAGTCAGTTCGAGGACCTCTTCACGCGCCTCGCCGACGCCGGTATCGCGCGCGGCGATCTGATACTCGCGTTCGACTTCTACGTGCAGAGCGATCAAGGCCTCACCAGCCAAATGCTCTCGATGCGCGACCAGTCGTTTGCGTGGCTCGCTCAGCAGACGGCCGCCGGCACGCCGACCTTCACCGTCGGTGCGGTCAGCGAGAACGATTGCTCGCTGCCCGGCGCCATGGTGTGGCGGGTGATCACAGGAAGTTATCAGGTGCCGCTCTTCCTGGCGTCGGATCCGGTGAGCGCTCCATCGACGCCGGCGCTGTTGAACGTCGATGCGAGCGGGACGCCCGTGTCGAACGGCTTCACGCGTCCGCCGTTCACCATCGCCATTCCCTGCAGCGCGCTGGCGAACGGCGGGACGGCGAAGCCGCCGATCGTCCTCGGCCACGGCCTCTTCGGCGACGGGCACGACTTCGTCATGCAGCTGATCAGTACGCCGGGCCTGACCAGCTTCGATTACATCGGCGGTGCCACCGACTGGGCCGGCCTGTCGGCGTCCGACACCACTGGCAGTAATCTCGCCGACAGCTTCATCGGCCATACCATCCTCGACCTGCGCAACTTCCCGGCGCTGCCCGATCGGCTGCGCCAAGGCCAACTCAACACCTTGATGCTCGGCAAGATGATGCGTACTGCGGTGTTCAACTCTGATCCGGCGTTCCAGACGCCGTCCGGTGTCGGGGTGCTGGCCGGCCCGCAAGCACAGGAGTTCTACTTCGGGGCGAGCTTGGGAGGTATCATGGGGCTGATGTACAGCGCGCTGTCGCCGGACATCGACAACAGCCACGTCGACGTGCCGGCGATGAACTTTTCGCTCTTGTTGCAGCGCGCGACGCCGTTCATCGACTTCCAGAGCGCGCTGCAGCTCACCGGTATCACCGATCCGATGGACACCGCGCTGCTGCTGAGCATCCTCCACGAGCTGTGGGTGCGCGGCGAGTCTGCCGGCTATGCCACCCACATCACCAGCAACCCGCTGGAGGGCACCAATGTCAAGCAGGTGCTCATGACCGGCGCGTTATATGACCAGCAGGTCTCGAACCAGGCGACGGAGATCGCGGCGCGCACCCTGGGGTTGCCCAGCCTGATCGGCTCCATCCTGCCGAACCGCCCGCTGATCCCGGACGAACCCGGCCCGCTGCCGTCGGCGCTGGTGTTCTACGACACCGGCTCGTTCGACCCCAACAATCCGGCGGACGCGCCGTTCATTCCGCCGCTCGCCAACCTGCAGCCGCAGCCCAACCACTGCGACCCGCATGAACTGCAAGCGTTCATTCCGGCTGCGCTTCAACAGATGTTGACGTTCCTGCAACCGGGCGGCCAGGTGGTGAATTACTGTAACGGATTGTGTGATGCCGGTGACCCGACGGAGATCCCGTACGGCAACGCCACGCCCTGCAATCCGCTGAGCTGAGGAGGCAGCCGCGCCGAGCAGCTGCGAGACGCTCCATCGGCGTAGGGGAAAGACCCCCGCTATTCTATCCCTCTTGATTTTTTGCCGGGCTCGGCGAGTGTGACACTGTGTACGGCAGACCGCGAGTATGACCGCAGACCAGCCAGCGCCGCTCGATATCAGCCGGGGGACTTGCTATGCCCTGTTCGCCTACGAGGTCGGCCTGGCCATCGACCTCGATCGCTGCGAACGGGAAGTGACGGCGCTGACGCAACGCCAACGCCTCAAGCAGCGGCGCCGCGCGCCGCAGTACTTCGATTACCAGCCGCCCCCGCTGCGCGTCACCCAGGACGTCGCCGCACCGGAGATCGGGCAATACCGCACTGCCGAGACAGTCGACCTGGTGCTGTATGACTTTGGGGCCGTGTCGGTCATGTACAGCATCCCACTTGCGGGGCGGTTATCGGAACTGGTCGCGTTGAGTCAGGTGTTGTACGACAACGCCACGCTCCAGGAGGACGCCTTGCGGCGCGTGCGCCTGCTGCTGCAAGGCATCGCCCCGGCGGTCGCCAAGCCTTACCTGGCCCCGTTCGTCGAAACCTACGCCGTCTTTCACGTCGAAGCGTTCACCGGGCCCTGGTCGCCGGCGGCGCTCTGCAGCACGCACGCGCAAACCGTGGCCCAGCTCCTGCGCTCCGAACGCGCCGCGCTCTCCGCCGACGAGGTCCGCGATGCTACGGGCCTGCACATCTCGTACGGTGCCGATGACATCACGATCATCGACTGGGATGCGGCGCTGGTCGTGGACCGCGACGCCGAAGACGTCCGGGCCGTCCTGGAGTTCGCCAACATCGAGCTGCTGGAAATGCGCTTCTTGGACCAGCAACTCGATCACGCGCTGGACGAATCGTACGAAGCCCTCTCGCGGCGCACGTGGCGGCGGTTATCGCCGCTCGGCGGGCGGCGTGCCGATCTGCGCCGGGTCGCCCAGCTCCAGGTCGACAACGCGATCCTGTTCGAAGCGGTGAACAACGCCCTGAAGCTTCTCGGCGACCAGTACTTGGCGCGGGTATATCGCTTGGTCTCGGAGCGCTTCCACCTCGCCGAGTGGGACGCCAGCATCCTGCGCAAGCTGCAGACGCTCGAAAGCATCTACGAGAAGATGGCCGACGCCGCGGCCAACCGGCGCATCGAGTTGCTCGAATGGATCATCATCATCCTCAGCGCCCTGTCCGTCGTGGTCTACCTCCTCCCCGGCATGGCGGGCCACTGAATGGTTAAGAAGGTCAAAGGGGAAAGGTGAAAGAGGAAAGCCGGAGGCGTCTTCCTCTGGCGTTGCCTTTTTCCTCTTTCACCTTTGATCTTCCATTTCGGCTTCTGGCTTTTACCTTCCCTCTTTCACCTTTGGTCTTATTTTGTCTCGCGTCGCCAACCGCTTCCCCACCTGCGTGCGCAAGCCTTGGAGCATTCGAGAGACCTCGATGGCAAGCGCCGTCGTGCCGCCGAAGCTGCGCTCGTCGAGATAGCTCTGATCGCTGGCCACGTAGAGCCCTTGGCGATCAGCAAGCAGCGGCCAAACCGTCCGGTCGATCGAGGGCTGCCCTCGGACAGCTGTTCTTTCCTCTCCTATGACAGCGTCCGAGAGTTGGCGGCGCAGCCGCATCTCTCGCACCTTTCCGATTCGGTGCTTGAGGATTACGAGGAGGACGCAGAGGACTAGCCGCGACACGCTTGAGGGCTGCTTGGCGGCGCGCTCCGCGGAAGCGGCTGAAGAGGCTTGTCGAGCCCGATAAGCAGCCGAGGGCGAAGAGGAGTGCGGGAGGGGGGCCTGCCGAATCTGACTAATCCGACTTTACTCATGAGCAAAGTGTGGTTAACCTCAGTTCACTCATGGCCCGCTCACTGCTGCAGCGCTACCTCCAGGTGCCGATCGCGAGCGACCTCGCCGAGAAGATGGTCTTCCTCAGCGGTCCGCGTCAGGTCGGCAAAACGACGCTGGCGTTGCATGTGGTCGGCGCGAGCGACCACCGCCACCCAGCGTACCTGAGCTGGGATGACGTGCGCACGCGGCCGCGCATTCGCAACGGCGAGCTGCCGCCCGGAGAGCCGCGGATCGTGCTCGACGAGATTCACAAGTACGCCCGGTGGCGCAATCTGGTGAAGGGCCTCTACGACACGCGCGCGCCTGGTCAGTCGTTCCTGATCACCGGCTCGGCCCGACTTGAGATCTATCGGCGCGGGGGGGACTCGCTGCACGGGCGGTATCACTCCTACCGCCTCCACCCCGTATCGCTGCGGGAGGCCGGCGGCGGTCGCGACGCTCTCGAGGGACTCTTGCGTTTCGGGGGTTTTCCCGAACCATTCTGCCGCGGGTCCGAACGTCACTGGCGACGCTGGCAGCGGGAGCGGCTCGATCGGGTCGTGCGTGACGACGTGCGCGATCTCGAACGGGTGCGTGAGATCTCTCTGGTCGAGTTGCTGATTGATGCGTTGCCGTCGCGCGTCGGATCTCCCCTGTCGGTCAAGAGCTTGCGGGAGGATCTGGAGGTCGCCCACGACACGGTGGAGCGTTGGCTGACGATTTTGGAGAACCTGTACGTTTGCTTCCGCACCGCCCCGTTCGGTCCGCCGCGCATCCGCGCCGTCAAGAAGGAACGCAAGCTGTACCTCTGGGACTGGTCGATGGTGAGCGAGCCGGGAGCGCGATTCGAGAATCTCGTGGCGTCGCAGTTGCTCAAGCTCTGCCACTTTCTCGAAGACACCGAGGGCTATCGAATGGAGCTGCGTTTCCTGCGGGACACCGACGGGCGCGAGGTGGATTTCGTCGTCCTCCGCGACCGCAAGCCGTTGTTCGCTGTCGAGGTCAAGACGGGAGAGCGCGACGTGAGTCGCACGGTGCGCTATTTCAAGGAACGGGTTGCCGTCCCCACGTGGTACCAGGTGCACCTGGGAACCAAAGACGCGGTCGTCGACGGCGTGCGGCTGCTGCCATTCGCCAAGCTCTGCGACGAGATTGCGGCACCCTGAACGAAGCGGCGCGCGGAAATGCAGGGGGATTACACTACAGCTTCAAAAAGATATCCTTGCCGGCTTCGCTCGTGAGCTGGGTGATGGTAGTGATCTTGTCGCTGAAATCCTTCAGCGCCCCCAGCGAGCTGGAACCGACGTCGATGAGTACCGAGAACAGCGAGAAGCCGAGCCGCTCCTTCGCCTCCTTGAACGCCTGCAACCACTCGGCCTCGACCCGGCACTCACCATCGGTGATGAACACGATGTCGCCGCGCTTGTAGCGCGCCGTGCGCAGGCACTCGATCGCGGCGCTCAGCGGTTTCTGGAAGTCGGTGCCGCCGCCCGGAAAGTACTCGGCCAGTGCGAAGACCTGGCTCGGCTCGGCGATGTACCGCTGGCGCCGATTCAGGTCCAACACCTGCAACGGCGTGTCGGCCGAGGCGAAGCAAATGGAACGGAACAACCGGCGCTGGCGCTGCGCGATCTCCAGCAAGGTGAGCGACACGGCCTTCGACCAGATCTCCTTATCGCCGGCCATCGAGGAGCTGCCGTCGAGACACACGATCATCGGTCCCCGCCCCTTGTCGTCCGTGGCCCGGAGCGCGTACTGGAGCAGCTCGGCATCGAGGAAGCGGCGCCCGAATTCGCGGCGCAGCAAGGGATGGCGCAGCGCCAGCAGCTCGTGCGGCAGCAGACGACTCAGCTCCGCCCCGGTGCCCACCTCGTACATTTCCGCGTTGGCGCGCTCGAAGATCTTCCGATGCAGCGCCAACGCCTGGCTGCGCATGCGTCCGACCATCTGGCCGAGCTTCTTCAGCTTGGTGTTTCCAGCGAGTTTCTTGCCCAACTCGATCTGTGCACCGGGCGATGCGCGCTCGCCGCCCCCGAGGTGGAGACTCCAGCTCTCGGCCTGCGTGGTCGCTTGTTCGAGCTCTTGCAGAACGCGGTGGGCTTGCGCTTCCACGGGTGCGCGGTTGCGCTCGGCGCTCTCGTCGATCATTTGGCGTATCTGCCGGGACTTGTGCCGCAAGCGGCGGCCAGCGGTCTCCGTGTCGCGTCCCATCCGTTGCGCCAGCTCGTCCAGCTGCCGCTGCATGACCGGGCCAGCTTGGCCGCGCAACTCCGCGGCCACCGTCGTTTGTTCCTGCTCGGCGGCAATCTCATGCTCTTGCTGTTCGAGATTCCAGAAGTCGAGCATCTCTACGCGTGTCAGGATGCGCTCCGACTTCAACAAGCTCAGCAAGCGTTCGCCCAGCAGCAGAGTGGCTAGGCCGGCGCGCGTCTCTTCGAGCACCGTCTGCAGGCGTATCACTTCCAGTGCCGGCGTGCTGCGCAGCTGATCGATCAACAATCGGTAGAAGCCGGCGCTGGGGAGGACCTCGGCGTCGCCGTACACGATGACGTTCATCTTGAAGAGCAGGGCAAACAAGTCCAGAAGGAAACCGTCGAAGTGTGGCAGGAGCTTGCTGCCGCTTTCCTCGAGCGCCTGGAAAGACGGAGAGTCGACCTTGAGCTTGTCGAGCGCGCGGCGGTCGTACGAGTCCGACTCAACCCAATGGTTCCGGAGGTGGCCGATCCCTTTCGGCGGGTAGGCTGAGGCGCTCACAATGCGGCCTGCGGGCTACAAGGTCTCCAGCATGCGCTGTTGGATCGTCTCGATCTCGTTTTTGAGCGCCTGCACGGTATCGACGGGCCGTCCGTCCGTGCGTGCCTGTTCGAGGATCGTCGTGACCTTGGCAAGGATGTTACGAATTTTGGTGTGCGCTTCCACAACGGCTCGACTGCGCTGATCGTTGTTGTCCCAGTGCCGATGCGCGTAGTCACGCAGCTCTTGCGTTTGGAACAAGAGCGCCTTCACTTCGTCCTCGTAGCCGCGCAGCACTTGGTGAATCGTGGCGCGCACCTCGTGGCGCTCGTTGGGATCGTGCCACAACACGTCGTCGAGGAACAAGAGGTCGTCCTCGGCCACCGCGTCGCGATCATGCAAGTACGCGTGTGCCTGCAGGAGCGCGATCGATTGGTGATAGCGGCGATCGGAGGCGACGAGTTGTTTGCGTCCGAGCTCACGCCGGATATCGGCGACCGACCGGAACACGTGCTGCGGCACGGCCACGCGGCGCGCCGCGTCCTGAAGGGCGTGGAGATCCGCCAACGAGAGCACGCTCCGGGCAGTGGCCGGCCGGCTCTGCAGCATGCGCAAGAAGCGAAACTCGTCGGCGATGTAGCCGACTACGAAGCGCACCAGAAAGCGATCGTAGAGCGCTTGTAGCTCATCGTCCTCCGGCAACTCGTTGCTGGCGCCGAACAGCGTGATCAGTGGGATTGCGGTGATGTCGCGGCCGTTGTGGAAGAGCCGCTCGTTCATCACCGTCAGGATCGAGTTCAAGATAGACGAGTTCGCTTTGAACACCTCATCGAGGAACGCGATGTGCGCCTCGGGCAGCTTGTGGCTCGTTACCCGCCGGTACTCGTCGGCTTCCAAGGATCGCAGCGACACGGCACCGAACAGTTCCTCCGGGGTGGTGAACTTGGTGAGCAGCCACTGAAAGTAGTTGGCCCCTTGCAAGCGGTGGCAGAGCTCATCGGCAAGCATCGATTTCGCCGTGCCGGGCGGGCCGATGAGCAACACATGATGCCCCGCCAGCAGGGCGGCCAGGGCGCCGTCGATCACTTCGGCCCGCTCCAGAAAAAGCTGTGTCAGTTCTTCGCGAACTCGCCGGAGTCGATCCCGGGCGGTCATGAAACTCGATGCTAAAGATTGGCGCAAGGTGATTCAAGCATGAACCGTGCACAGCGCCGCGGCGCCGCAATCACATGCCCCGAGCGTCGCAAGCAGTAAATCCGGGTTGTCCCGCACAAAACTCTTGACAGAGAGAAATCGAACTTTGTATGAGCTGGCTCGTGGCCGGCAGACGAGAGATGACCAGCGGCACGAGCAACCTGCTCTGTTTCACCGAAGAGCACCTCTGGGTGCGTGTCGATGGCGAGCGGGCGCAGATTGGATTGTCGGAGTACGGCCAAGATGCGTTGGGGGAAATTATCGCCGTCGAGCTGCCCAATGTCGGCGAGAGCCTCGAACGCGGGGTGTCCTTCGGGGAGCTGGAGTCCGTTCGCACGCTCCAGGAGCTGATCGCGCCGGTGAGCGGCACTGTCAGTGCCGTCAACGCCGAGCTTGATGACCAGCCCCGCCTGGTGAACGAGGACCCGTATCACGACGGCTGGCTGATCGAGGTCAAGCTCAGCGATGAAGCCGAGCTGGAAGACCTGCTCGCCGCGGACGATTACGAAGAGTCGTTCTCCATCGACGAGCGGTAACCGCGAGCCTGGGGATTGCCGCTAGTGCGGCGCAGCCTCGTTCGCGCTAGCCGCGGTGGGGTCCGCCGCAGTGTGGCTCGCCACGGTGTGGGGGGGTGGGAGGACGCGCAGAATAATCTCGCCTGGTCGCACCAGCCCGAGGCGTTCGTGTGCCAGCCGTTCGATGTAGGAATCATCCGACTGCAGGCGCCGAATGCGCTGGCGCAATTGTTCATTGCTCTGCTGGATTTGAAAGACCAGTTGCTCTAGATTGTGTTGCTCGTTGCGCATACGCAGCAGGTGGATCAGGCCGTGGTCTCCGTAGACCGCGGTCACCACAAAGAAGAGTAAACCAACCCAGCAGCCGATCAGGACACCTTTGTATTTCTTTGGCGCGGGCGGCAAATGAGCCATTGCAATCAACGCGGCGCATACTAATTGAGCCGAGTGACAATGGCAAATCGAGAGAGGTGAAAAGGTGAAGATTCAGCGAGTATTGGCGCGAGAGGTGCTCGATTCGCGGGGCAACCCGACGGTCGAGGTGGATGTCATCCTCAGCTCTGGAGCCATGGGGCGGGCCGCTGTCCCGTCCGGGGCATCGACGGGGCAACATGAGGCATTGGAGCTGCGCGATGGTGGCAAGCGGTACAACGGCAAGGGAGTGCGGAAGGCCGTCGAGCACGTGGAGCGCCTGATCGCCCCCAAGCTGCGCGGCCGTGATGCCCGACAGCAAGCGGAGATCGATCGCTTCATGATCGATCTCGACGGCACCCCGAACAAGCGTCGCCTGGGTGCCAACGCCATCCTCGGCGTGTCGTTGGCGGTCGCCAAAGCCGCCGCCGCCGCCACACAGCAGCCGCTGTTTCGCTATCTCGGCGGCACCCGGGCCACGACCTTGCCGGTGCCGATGATGAACATCCTCAACGGTGGCGTACATGCGGACAGCTCGGTTGACCTGCAGGAGTTCATGGTCGTCCCGGTCGGCGCCCGCAACTTCGCCGAGGCGTTGCGCATGGGCACGGAGACGTTCCATGCGTTGAAGTCCGTCCTCAAGGAGAAGGGATACTCCACGGGGATCGGCGACGAGGGCGGCTTTGCCCCGCGGCTGCAGTCGAATCAGGAAGCGGTGGAGCTGACGCTGCTCGCCATCGAGCGGGCCGGCTACCAGCCGGGACGGCAAATCGCGCTGGCACTCGATCCCGCCTCCAGTGAGTTCTTCGAGAACGGCGAGTATGTGTTTCGCAAGTCTGACGGCAGCCGTCGCTCCAGCGCAGACATGACCGAGTTCTATCGGGATTGGGTCGACCGCTATCCCATCATTTCCATCGAAGACGGCCTCAGCGAGGACGATTGGGACGGGTGGGAACGCCTGAACGCGGAGCTGGGCGGCAAGATCCAGATCGTGGGCGATGACTTGTTCGTCACCAATCCGGAGCGCCTGCAACGTGGGATCGAGCGAAAGGTGGCGAACTCGATCCTGATCAAGCTGAACCAGATCGGGACGCTCACCGAGACCTTGGAGACCATCGAGCGTGCCAAGCAGGCGGGCTATACTACGGTCATTTCTCACCGTTCCGGCGAAACGGATGACGCAACGATCGCCGATCTTGCCGTGGCGGTAAACGCCGGCCAGATCAAGACCGGCAGCGCCTGTCGGGGTGAACGGACCGCGAAGTACAATCAGCTGCTGCGCATCGAGCAGTGGCTCGGCAAGCGGGCGCAGTATCCCGGCCGTGCCGCGTTCGCGCCGTTGCGGCCCCGCCGCGAACGCGGCGCACGAAGAGCCCAGCGAGGCAGTAGGCGCTTGTGAGCGACGCTCCTGTCGAGGCCGCGGAATCGCGCAGCGGTAGTTCACGGTATCTTTTGGCCGTGCCGGCAGGGGCCGCGGCGATTTTCTACTTCTATTGGTACATCTCGACCTACTCAGCGTACGCGGCCGACGACGCCTTCATTCACCTCCGGATCGCGCGTAACTTCGTGGAGTCCGGCGCGCCCTACTACAACCCGGGGCAGGCGGTGGCGGGAAGCAGCTCGCCCCTGTGGACGGTGCTCCTTACCGCGCTCTTCTCCGTGTTCGGGCCGCGTTTCCAGTTACTCCCGGTGGTCGCGTGGGTGTGCACCATCGGTGTCTTCTGCGCCTGCACCTGGATTTTGTCGGAGCGCTTCTCTGTGGGGGCGGCGATCGCCGCAGCGTTTGTCATCGTCTCCGTGCTCGTGCTGCCAGTCTCCGCCAGCCTCATGGAAACCCCCGCGGCGTTGCTGTTCTTCGCGCTGTCGGTGATCTGTTTCGCGCGCGCGCGATTCGCCGCGTTCGGTGCCTTGTCGGCGCTCGCGTTTGCGGTGCGGTACGAGTTTGCTCTGTGGCTGGTGCTGGGCTTTGCGTTTGCCGAAGGCCGCAAAGGCAAGGCACGGTACCTGTGCGGTGCCGCGGCGCCGTTGGCCTTCGTCGTGTGGTTCAACCACTACTACTTCGGCGCTTTCATCCCGAACACGGTGTGGGCCAAGTCGAAAGTGTACACGCTGAGTGCGGAGGAGTTTGTCACGGAGATGGGCGTCGATGTCCCGAGCTTCATCGATTTCGTCGCGGTAAACGTGCTGGTGGCGGTGCAATGTCTGCGCCGCAAGCCGCCGGCGTGGGCGAACGCGGCCGGACTCTTTGCGGTGGGATTGTTCGCGCTGTACGGCGTGACCAGAACGTTCATCTTCCCGTGGTACCGGCCGCTGCTCCTACTGCCCCTCGTCATCGCGTGCGCCCTCGCACCTTTGCGGGGCAGGTTCTGGGTGCTGGCGCTGCTCGTGGTGGCGCTGCGCACGCTGCCGATTGCGTCGGCCGAGGAAGCGTACGGCTTGCTCGTCGCGGACCCTGGTTTCTATCGGGAATACATGATCGGCGCACGGGTTCGGCAATACCTGCGCATTGGCGACGAGCTGTCACACCTGTTTCCCAACGCGGTCGTGATGGCCCCGGAAATCGGCGGCCTCGGGTGGACCTTTCACGGCCGCATCATCGATGCGATTGGGCTGGTCTCGCCTGAATGTCTCCGGTTCCATCCGTTGAAGGTCCCGGAGGAACGGGCAATCGGCTCGCTGGGCGCGATTCCACCCCAGGCCGTGCAGGAGCTGGCGCCGGACGTGGTGGTATCGATGGAGAAATTCAGTCAAGCATTCAAGCGAGCTATGGCGAGCGGCGCCATCGACAACTACGCCCTGTTCCGGAACTATCCGGTCGTCAGCGAAGAGGTCTCAAAGCGGAGCGGGGCGCGGACCGTCTGGGACTCGCTGTGGACGCAGGTGTATGTCCGCCGGGCGGAGGGATCGTAGCGCGGCGGCGTGTGGGGTCACGCCCTTTGTCGTGCGCCAGGCGATTGCAAGGCATCACCAGCGCCCGGCCGCCGGCAAGATCCACCGAGCGGCGTTCGGAGCGGTAAGTGCTCGACTACAGGTCTGAGACCCTGGGAGGGCTCACCGTGTCCCGGCTCATCAGGCTCGTGCCTGCCGGCACGCTGAGCGCCCGGGATCATGGGTAGTGGGCTACTTTGAAATTTCCGGCACGTCGTCCAGATAATCCACCTTAAGAATAAAGTTCTTGCCGACTGGTATCTCCGTACGGAGAGCTTGCGCTTCCTGCTGAGATTCCAATTCCACTACGATAGTCATCTTCCCGGTTCCCTTGCCCAGTGGTGGCCCCATAAGTGTGCCCCTGTTTGCCTTTTCTAGATCCCCGAAGATACCTTCCAGGAATTGCCGGGTCTCGATCCACCACGGATCATCATCATCGTGTCGTTTCTCCAAAGCATGTAACAGGCTGCCTAACCCGTTGGCCTTCGTCTTCAGTGATGAAGTCACCGGGGTGTAATACCAGGCCATTTTCTTCTGTCCGGTGTCCTTGTCGAATACGATCAGCTCGGCAACCTTATCGCCCAAGCGAAAGTGCTGCTCCAGATTCTTTGCGAGTCTGGGTATCTTCCAGCCCTCGCGCTTACTTTTTGCGATCTGCTTATGGGCCTGTAGGTATTCCTGCAATCTAGCTTGAATCCCGCAGCGTAGTTCGAACGCGGCATGGAACAGAGCTTCGCGTTCTTCAGTATCGAGAAGTCTTCGGGCGCGGCGCAAGTATCCACGCGAGCTGATGTTGTACGGCATTGGCGTGCAATCCCGATCCGATTGTGTCATACTCCATTTATGCCTAGACGAGCAAGCAAGAGGCAAGACGTTGATGACTTCATAGAAACGGCCCGCCATGCGGTAGAGCAGACCATAGGCGAGTCGATAATCCCGCCGAAGAAGAACCCGCATGCGGTGGCCCTATCGAAGCTGGGGGCGAGCAAGGGCGGGAAGGCGCGGGCTGCGCAGCTAACACCGGAAGAACGGCGGGCGATTGCGCTCAGGGCGGCACGAGCGCGGTGGGGAAAGAAAAACCGCTAAGAACAAAAACTACAGACTGCGCGGGTAGCGCTTCCTTTTCATTACGACGCGGTCACTTCGCACGCCGGCTGCACGCAAGATTTCCGCGTGGTCACTTGTCGTTTTCGGTGATCGAAGTGCCCCCTGTCGAATCCTCTCCAGCAACGCTGGCAACACTGGTGGGTACAGTTTTAGAAGCCCACGCCTTACGTGCTCATCCAATCGCTTCGGATCGTAAAGTTCGGCGTGATAATAGTCGATCGCGCTGGGCTTCGTGACGTATTCATGTTCGCCAACATCGATCAGACACGAGTCGTCCTTGACGTTGCGACGGTCGGTGAGGTTGAATGCTAGAATTCTGTCAGCGCTCGCGTGGGCAACAAGAATGCTGAGGTGATAATCAACCCTCGTGATCTGATCGTAAAATGTATCCCCTACATTCACCGCGCGTCCTCAGCCAGCCCCGCAGCGCGCACCAGCGCCTGTGCCTCCTCCGCAATGCGATGAATATCTTCGGCGGTCTTGCCTTCTGATACCAAAATGTCTTCTGCGTCAATTGGCAGCATTGAATCGCCAGGATCTCGAAATTCCGGCAAGTGATGACAGAACTCGACGAATTCGGTGAACGTCTTGGCGCCATGTTCGTCGTCGATTGCATCAAGAATATCGAGGTCGTACTCTGATAACTGTCCAACTTCGGGTTCGCCGCCAAATACTAAGCGCACCTGGTTGGCATCGTCTCGCGTTGAGAGGTATCTGTTCCAGACTTCCCCCGCTCCACGCCGTGAAGCCGAATTATTCAGGCGGTCCATGGTTTCGCTCAGAATCGGACCCCACTTCAGCGAGCACATGTGGTCACCCGTAATGGGGGCTCCGTTGTCGACAAGGGCCGCGCGATCCGAGAGGTACAGAAGTTTGATGAGCGTGTAGTAATCGCAGCTCCCCCCGTGGCGCCAGACGAGATATGCCGCCGATTGAGCCGTCTTCTTTTCTTTGAAGGGGAATTGCACAACGTCATTATACTCAGGGCTCCCGAGAGTGCAAACGCTGGCGTAACGGGCCAGGAGCAGGCAGACCGCAGCGCTCACTCAAGCACGTCTATCTGAGACAGCGAAACGGCTTGGCCCCGCCCGGGGACTATACCGGGCGGGGAATCCAAACCGTAGGGTGTTGCCTATGTCGCTATCCTGCGGTGCAGGGGACACCTCTCAGTCGCCTAGCCCGGCCATGGTGAAGCAAAATGAAATGATCCTGGGTTGTCACGCCTTGCATGTTGATAATGCTTGCTCGGGCGTGCATAATGGTTTCATGAACAAGCTAACACGAGACCGCCGCACCCAAGTGATTGCGGCATTGATCGAAGGCAACTCCATCCGCTCGACTGTCCGCATGACGGGCGTGGCGAAGAAGACGGTTCTCCGACTGCTGGTGGAAGTTGGCACCGCGTGCGCCGAGTACCAAGATAAGACGTTGCGCAACCTGAAGTGCCGCCGCATTCAGTGCGACGAGATTTGGAGCTTCGTTCGGATGAAGCAAAAGACCGCCGCGCGCAAGGGCTTGGCCGCGATCAACGTTGGCGACACGTGGACCTGGACGGCGATTGACGCGGACACAAAGCTAGTGCCCTGCTGGCATCTCTCAAAGAGCCGAGACGCCGGTGCGGCCTACGAGTTCATGAGTGACCTAGAGAGCCGTCTCGCGCATCGCGTCCAGCTGACCACGGATGGCAACCGGGCGTACCTCGATGCCGTTGATTCAACCTTTGGGATCGGCATCGACTACGCCATGCTTATAAAACTCTATGGCCCCGACCCGAACGAAGCCGAGCACCGCTATTCGCCGGCTGTCTGCATTGGAACGGAAGTCAACACGGTGTGCGGCAATCCCGACCCCGATCATGTTTCCACGAGCTACGTAGAACGCCAGAATCTCAGCATGAGAATGGGCATGCGGCGTTTCACGCGGCTGACCAACGGCTTCAGCAAGAAGGTGGAAAACCACGGGCACATGCTGGCCCTGTGGTTCATGTACTACAACTTTGCTCGGATTCACCAGACGCTTAGAATCACGCCAGCGATGGCGGCGGGCGTGACTAAGCGGCTATGGTCGGTGGAAGACATCGCGGCACTTCTTGATGGAGAAATTTCAAAGTAGCCCACTACCGGATCATGGCGTGGGTTGAAATCCACCTGAAAGAGACGGTAGTCTCGATCGTATGCAGATCACTCGGCGCGTCCTAGAAAACCTGCCGCACTCACAACGACCACTTGAGGAGCACCTTCATGCGTAGTCCGAAAGATTTCTTCAAACCCCTAGCCATCGGCGCCCCGCAGCCGGTCCGGGAGATCCCGTTCCGGCCGTCCCGCATGATCCACTTCTTCGATCCCAGCAACGCGAAGATGGCAGCCAAGCTGCCGGATCTTGCCAAGCAGTGTGACGTCCTGCTGGGAAATCTCGAGGACGCCATCGCCGCAGACAAGAAGCTGGAGGCGCGCAAGGGACTCATTCGCATCGCCCAAGAGGTGGATTTTGGAAAGTGCCAGTTGTGGACACGGGTGAATAGCCTCGACTCGCCGTGGGTGTTGGACGACCTCATCGAGCTGGTCACCGCGATCGGCGACAAACTCGAAGTGATCATGATCCCCAAGGTGGAGGGCGCCTGGGACATCCACTACGTCGACCGGCTCGTCGCGCAGTTGGAGGCCAGGGCTGGCTTGAAAAAACCGCTGCTCCTCCATGCGCTCCTGGAAACTGCCACCGGCGTTGCCAACGTGGAAGAGATCTGCGGCGCCAGCCCGCGCATGCAGGGTCTGTCGCTCGGGCCCGCCGATCTCGCCGCATCGCGGCGCATGAAAACCACACGCGTCGGCGGCGGCCACCCCGGCTACCTGGTGCGCAGTGATCCGGATCCCGCCAACGAAAACGCGCCGCGAACGACGGCCCAGCAGGATCTCTGGCACTACACCTTGGCGCGCATGGTGGACGCCTGCAACCTTTACGGCATTCTGCCCTATTACGGTCCGTTCGGGGACATCAAGGACACGGTGGCGTGCGAAGATCAGTTCCGCAACGCCTTCCTCATGGGCTGCGTGGGTGCGTGGAGCCTGCATCCCGTGCAGATCGAGATCGCCAAGAAGGTGTTTACGCCGCCGGTGGAGGAAGTATTGTGGGCGAAGAAGGTCATCGCCGCCATGGGGGATGGACATGGCGCGGTGATGATCGACGGCAAGATGCAGGACGATGCGACGTACAAGCAGTGCCAGGTAATGGTCAACCTCGCGAAGGCACTGGCCGAGGGCGATCCGGAGTTGACGCGGGCGTACGAGTTCTGATCGCTCACTACCAGGTCGTGAGCGCGTGCCCGAGCGAGTGGAACAGCAATCGGGCGATCAGCCACGGGCTCAGGTCGCGCAGCTCCGTGGTGAGCGGCGGCGCCGGCACCGGACCGACCGTGCAGATGAGCGGCGGTGTCCAGACACTCGTGATTTCGCCGGCGCCCACGGCGCGCAGGCGGAACTCGTACTGCTCGCCGTTGTGCAGCTGGTCGATCTCCTGGCGACGTCCCCGGCCACTACGCACGTGCTGCCAGGTCCGCTCGTCGGCGCGTCGCCATTCGATTTCGTACCCATCCACCCGCGCATCCTGCGGCTCGTCCCACACAACGTGTACGGCCCGGTCGGTCGGATTGACGAGGAACGCACTGGGAGATCCCAGCGGACCGGTGCGGGCGCGCGCCGCTTCCAGCTGCGCACCTTCGACGAGGCGCTTGATGTCGATCGGCAGCCGGGCATCGATGCCCGGCGGGGTCTGCGTGTAGACGACAGCCGGCGGATAGAAGAACGCCCGCGCAGCCGCCTGTAACTCCTCCGGCGGACTGTCCCCTGCATAGGGGGCGATCAGGAGCGAGAAGCGTTCAGTCCTGCCGTTGTAGCTCGGTCCATTCGGACGAAACTGCGCGCCTTTCAACGCCGCCAGCTCGCTGCCGATGCCGTTGCCGCCGAGGTGCGAGTAGTCCATCTGACGCCCGTAGTATGACCCGAACGGATTCAACCACAGTTGTTGGGCGCCGGCTGTTTCACGCAGCCGCATCGGCACGAACGCATACGACGCGAGTGCGTCGGTGCTCTGGGCGAGCAGCAAACCATGACGTCGATCGCTGACGGCCACCCAGCCCGCGGTCACCTGGTGATTGAAGGCGTCGACAGAGGCGTTCGCCGGATTGATGCGGCCGTAGTCGAGATCGTAATGGGAGACGACGTCCAGGTAGTTGTGCTTCCACACCCGCAGCGGCTCGGCGCGGGTGCCGGTCAGAGTAGGGTGGAGCTGAAACGGCGCCACCTCGATCCAGCGCAGGTCGAGATAGCGCCGCAGCTTCTGCTGAACGGTGTGCAGCAGATCGCGCTTCGGTGTCGCCGGATACGCCACGGTGACGTCTGCGACGACCCAGGGCGCCGCATCAGGAAGGCTCAGCGTGACGTCGATCTCGGTGCCTTGCGTCCGCGCGGCGGAGGAGCCTTCGGCAGTGGCCAGCGGGATCGTTACGTGCAGCGCCGCGCGTTGCAGTCCGTCGAGCACCTCGCCGGGGAGCGATACGGGAACGATCGCGCGCGCCGTTAGCCGCTCGGGTGCGGTGTCGCTGCGGTACGTGATGAAGGGTGTGAGGAAGTCCGCACCGCCGATCTCCTCGCCGCGCAAACGAAACGTGCGGACGCCTATCGGCGCCGCCAGCTCCATGTCGATGGCATCGTTGCGCAGTCGTACCGCCGGATCCGGTCCTGCCGTGCGGCCCTCGGAGTGCTGGCTTCTGCGCAAGCGCAGGCGCTGGCTTGCACCGGGAGCGAGGCGCAGGTCGACCCACAGCTCGGCGGCCACGCGGTTCGCCGCAAGCCGTTCGAGATTGGCGATCGAGAAATGAACCGGCCGGGCATTGTCGTCGACCAGATCGAGATCCTCATCGCCCTCGCTCAGGATCACCGGAATACGGACAATCTGTGAGATTGGCCCGCTTGCCTCGTCCAACCCTTGCACCACGAACGCATACAGCACGTCGCGGTTCGCTGTTTCTGCTCGGGCCACTTCGTCGGCTGCCAGGCGCTCGGCCGCTTGCGCGCGCGCCAGTGCAGCGCCCGTAATCTTTTCTGCAACCGCTTGGCGCTCCTCGTTGACCAGTGGGGTGCTCATGCCGAAATGCGAGGTCGAAAGCGCGCGCATACGCTCGAAGAGGCTGCTCGTGCGGCCGCGCGCCAGCAACTCCTCCGCTTGCTCGCCTACGGAAGCGGGCACGCCACCAAGCAACGCGCGGGCGCGGCGGGTGGCGAGGCGCGACTGCTCGATCGCGGTCCAGAGATCGTGGCTGGGTGCCTTCTCCGCCCACGAATAGTTGCCGTCCCAGCCGCCGTCGGCCAGATCCTGCCGCACCAACACCTCGCCCACCGGCTCGTGGTGCTTCAGGTACTCGCCCGGTGTGGTGAAGGCCGCCCACTCGTACTTGTTCACCGCCGCAATGTACTCGGGCAGCCCGCCGGTGTTGGGCAACCAGCCCAGGCCGCGCGGCAGCTTCACGGGCAACCAGGTTTCCGCATCCGCATCGAAGTTGATGTTGAGGAGCAGGTCGCGCTGCACCGCGCCGCTGGTCTGTAGATGACGCAGGGTGAGGAGCCATTTCTCGAGCGACACGAAGTTGACCACGTCGCCGAGGCTCACTGCCGGCAGCACAATGGTGCGCGGCCCGCCGGGCTCGGTGCGCAGCCACAACGGGTTGTAGCGCTGCGCCGGCGGCAGCGCCGGCACGAAGTTGGAGAATGCGGTGAACGGGTAGTTCGAGTACGCCAAGATAACACCCTGCATCCCCTCGGAGGAGAGGATGGGAATCGCGCCCGTGGTGAACATGTACTCTTGCGGCCGCACGATGGGCACATAGCGCCCGAAGAGATCCTCGACGCCGGAGCCCCAGGGGTTGTGCACGGCCCAGCGGAGCGTGGCCCGCATTTCGTCCGCGGTCATCGCGCCGAACAGGCCGTCGTCGTACGTCGCCACGAGCACCTCATCGAGCCCCGCATTTACCCGCCGGCGAATTCCCTCGATGATGTCGGGCGCGTGCTGCGGAAGGATCTGTTCGAGGGTGAAGTGATTGTCGCTCTCCCAGTACCCGCGCGCCTGCTGGCCACGGGCGTTGGCTTGGTCGAGCATGCGCAGGACCTCGCGCACGATGCGGATATCGGTGCCAAACCCGGCTTCGTCGGGCGTATCGCCGCGCCACGAGTGCGAGAAGTTGGTGTGGAACCCGAGCGCAACGTAAACGCGGTACGGCACCGCTCCCTGCGAGCGCTGCGGCCGCATCATCCACGCCGCCGCGCCGCCGAGCACGAGCAAACCGACCACCGCACCGATCAGTACGCGCCGCATGGCGCGCGATCGTTACGGCCGGCAAGCCGAAAGTCAACCTGCCTCGCCGCTGAAGCCAAAGGCAGGAATTCGATTACTGAGGTAATTCGCCTCATATCGATCTAAATTTCAAATTAGACACTACCCAAAAAGCATATGACGGCGGCGTCGAGAATCTGACCGCGCCGCGCAACGAGGCAGGACGGCTGACTTTAGGCATCTGATCCCTCGCGCTTCCCGGCCGCCCCTGGGTTGGATACCCCGACCGAGGGTTGCGGCTCGGCTTGCGTCGGAACCGTAGCGATCGCCACGTGATAAAAGTCGTATCCGTTCATGCGTTGACCATCCGGCCCGAAATACTGCCGGCGATATTCCCGTGCCCCGGCGTCACGCCGCAATTGCAGACCTCGCGCGCGAAGGTAGTTGGGCAGCTCCTCCGGGTCGAGACCAAAAGTCCATGGCTCACCCAGCCGGGCGACTTCGCGCATGAGATCGGCTGCGCCCGCAAACAGCCCCGAGCCGTCGAGCGCACGCCGGTCGATGTATGTGAAAATGAGACGGCTACCGGCAGCGCAGCCTGCAACGAAACCGAGGACGGCACTTACCGCATCTGCAGTGAGGTAGTTGGTCACGCCTTCCCACAAAAACACGGCCGGGCGCAGCTGGTCGAAACCGGCTCGCGTCAGCGCTTCCTCCAAGCTCTGCCGATCGAAATCCATCTCAACGAATCGGACATTCTGCGGGAGGTTGGCAAGCACTCGACGCAGGTGGGCGCGCTTCACGGAGAACGTCGCCGGGCGGTCCACTTCAAAGACAGCGGCGGAGCCCATGTTGGGCAGCCGATAGGCACGGCAGTCGAAGCCGGCGCCGAGAATCAGAACTTGGCCGATGCCCTCGCGCAAGGCCTGGCACAGGGCGTCGTCGATCAGGCACGTGCGGGCAACGCCGGACGTGCGCGCCCCCGGGAGACGGCGGTCTACGTACCGCAAGATCAGAGCACCGAGCACCGGCACGCGAGAAAAATAGACGGCGCGGCGGAGGCCAGGACGCAGGAACTGCGTCGCGAAGGAATCGACGAACAGCCGTTTGCGGGGCACCTGCGCCGACTCGAGGGCGCGAAAGAACGCCATGTATTCGGCGGTGCGGCTCGCCTGACCGGTCTTCATCATCAGCCGCCCAGCAAGCCGGCTGCAGACAGCGTACTTCGCACCAGCTCAGCCTGGGCGGTCGTCAGCTGCGGAAGCGGTGGTTTCACCTCTGTCCTTATGGGATGGCCCAACAGCCGCAGCGCTTCTTTTATCAAAGCGTGCGGCGTGGGCGAGCCGCTGATGAGGCCTGCAATCGCAAAGAACGCGTTCTGCAGCGGCACCGCCGCTGCCATGTCTCCCAGGGCCAGGGCTTCGTAAAGCTGCACGGCCTTCTGCGGCATGATGCTCGGCAACGGGCAGATTGCACCGCAGGCACCCACCGGCATGGCCTGGGTGAGATTCAGACACATCCCGGTGAATACACAAAAGTCGTCATCCGTGGCATCAACCAGACCCTGCACCTCGTTGATGTCGAGTATGGTTTCTTTGGCGCCGACGAGATTGTCTATCTCGGCCAGGGAAGCGATCTGGTCAGGGGTCAGGCACAGGTGGGAATGGCTCGGAAAATTGTAGAAGAGTACGGGAAGGTCCACGGCGGCGCAGATCGTCTGGTAATGCTTACGGACCGCGTCCAGTTCGAGGGGATAGAAAAGGGGCAGCGCCACCAGCAGACCATGGGCTCCGGCTGCCCGGGCGTACCTGGCCATCTCCAGTGCCGGCTCGGTGCCGCGCTCGTTGATGCCGACAATGACCGGGGCCTTTCTGCCAGCCGCCTGCACCACGACGTCGATAGCTGCCCGCTGAAGGTTGTGCGCAAGGTACGGGCATTCGCCATTGCTGCCGAGGACGACGAGCCCATGCACGCCGCCCTCAATGAGATGGCCCGCCATCTCGGCCATGGCGGCGCGGTCAATCCCGCCATCGGGTGCATAGGCAGTGACCATCACCGTGAAGATCCCCTCGAATCGCTTCATGCTCCACTCCAATTCTCGTCGTTCCAAAAACCGGTGGATGACGATGACCTCGATCTCGTCAATATCCGCCCCGGCTCCCATGAGCGTCGCCGGTTGCCCAATACTCCTGGGAAACGCTGCGTTGTTCAAGAAGTGCCAGCGGGTAGTCCTCCCAAAGGCAACCCCAGGCTATGCTGTGCAATACCTTCTGTGGAGTAGACGGAGGATAAAATGAGAATCATCGCAAACGGCATCGTCACCCAATACGCGCTGGAGGGGCCAGCTGGAGCACCTGTTGTCACCTTTAGTCACTCATTAGCCGCGAGCCTGGAGATGTGGGAACCGCAGGTCGCCGCGATCGCCGAGCGCTACCGGGTGCTGCGCTACGATACCCGCGGCCACGGCGGTAGTGAGGTGCCACCGGGGCCGTACACACTCGAGATGCTGGCCGATGATGTGTTGGGCTTGCTCGCCGCGCTCGGCGTGGAGCGCACGCATTTCGTTGGCCTGTCCATGGGCGGCATGATCGGCCAGGCCGTCGCCCTCAGGCGCCCCGCGGTGCTCGCCAGCCTCGTTCTGGCGGACACGGCGTGCCGCATGCCACCCGAGTCCGGGCCGCTCTGGGACGCGCGCATCGCCATGGCGGAGAGCCAGGGGATGGTAGCGCTGGTGGAGGGAACCATCGAGCGCTGGTTCACGCGATCGTTCGTCGAACGTGCGCCGGAAGTCGTCGACCGTGTCCGCACGCTGATCCGCACGACACCGCCCCAGGGCTTCGTTGGGTGTAGTCAGGCCATCCGGACACTGAATTACGCGGACCGACTGCGTGAGATCCGTACGCCCACCCTGATCATCGTCGGTCAGGAAGACCTGGGCACGCCTGTCGCCGCCTCCGAGCTGATGCACGCAGCGATTGCCGGGGCGCAGCTGGTGGTGCTTCCTTCGGCTGCCCACCTCTCAAACATCGAGCAGGCTGAGAAATTCAATCACGCCCTGCTCGGTTTCCTAAGGGAGGCGTGAGGGCGTCACACGGTCAGTGCGCTGTAGCCGCACCCTTCAGGGTGCGCTTTTCTCCGGACACCACCGACGACGGCCGCGTGGCACAGCGCGGGCTGAAGCCCGCGGCTACAGAAACCGGGTGGCTCGAACCGCTACTTCGTTTGCCGTCCAAGCAGGAGGTACCAACCGCCGAGCGCCGCGGCGAGAGCGTAGAACCAGAAGGACAGCACGGGCAGGCCGAGGATCGCGTACGTCCCGTAGCCCAGCGCCAGCGTTCCACACAACGCGCTGGTGCCGGCGAGCACGCCGATGACGGTGCGATGCTGCGTGCGCGCGTACGCGTGGCGGAGATCGTCGACCTGATCGCTGGCGATGTTGATCTGCGTGCGGCCGGCGTGCAGGTCTTCGAGAATGGCGCGCGTCGTCTCCGGCAGCGTGCCCAACACCTCCGCCAGGTCGCGCAGGGCGGCGTAGCCGCTTTCCAGCAAACGCCGCGGGTTGTAGCGCTCAGCCAGCAAGCGTGTCACGTAGGGCCGCGCGGCGCCGAGCAGGTCCATATCCGGGCGCAACTGCTTGCCTACCCCTTCCAGCGTGATCACCGCCTTGAAGGTCATCGTGTAATCAGGCGGCATGCGGATGCGGTGACGTAACGACAGGTTGATCAGGTCCGTGAAAATGCGGCTGAACTCGACCTCGGCGAGCGTCTTGCCGCCGAACCAGCGTTCCGCGCACTCGACGACGTCGGCTTCAAACGTGCGGTAATCGGCGGTCGAGTCCTTGCCGTGCACCGTCATCGCCCAGAAGCGTCGGGCGACTGCCTCCCAGTCTTGCTGGACTGCGGCAACCAGCAAGTCGGTGACCAGGTCCCGCTGCCGCGGGCTCAGGCGGCCGCACAAGCCGACGTCCAGGAAGCACACCGCGCCGTCGTCGCGCACGAACACGTTGCCGGGGTGGAGGTCGCCGTGGAAGAAGCCGTCCGCAAAGATCATCTGCAACACCGCATCGATCCAGGTGCGCATGACGGCATCGACGTCGAAGCGCTCCGCCGTGATCTGTGTGATCTTGATCGCGTGGATGCGCTCCATCGTGAGCACCCGCCGCGTCGACAGCTCCGGATACGGCTGCGGGAAGTGGACGTGCGTGTTGTCCGCGAAGTTGCGCCGGAAGCGCTCCAGATTGTCGAGCTCGTTGGAGAAGTCGATCTCCTTCAGGATGGCCTTCTCGAACTCGGCGACGATTCCGGTGGGGGAAAACATGCGGGTCTCGGGGAAGTTGACCTCGAGGGCCCGTGCCAAGAACCCCATGATCTCGAGGTCAGCGGCGATCTGCGGCTCGATATTCGGCCGTTGCACCTTCACGACCACATCCGTGGCAGAGTCCTTCAGCCGCGCCGCGTGCACCTGGGCAATCGAAGCGGTCGCCAGCGGCTCGGCGTTGAAGTCATCGAACAGTGCCTCGACGACGTCGCCCAGCTCGCCGCGGATAGCCGCGCGCACCGCGGCAAGTGGCAGCGGTGGAACATTGTCCTGCAGCGTTTGCAGCTCCTGGATGAGGGAAGGAGGGAACAAGTCGGGTCGTGTGGACAGCATCTGGCCGAGCTTGATGAAGGTGGGGCCGAGATCCTGGAGGACGAGCCGGAAGCGCCGCTCGAGTGGAAGCACTTCCGCCGCGCGGTCGGTCACACGGTTGCGCAGCTCGAGCAGCTTGTTGGTGATCCAATGGTCCTGAAGCGCCAGCGCTTGGACAAACGCGCCGAAGCCATGCCCGAGCAGCACGGCAACGATCTGCCGCAGGCGCCCGACATCGCGCAGCACCGCTTGCCCGCTGCGCACGTTGTCGTAGGCGCGTCGCAGTGAAGTGGCCATGTGGCCGCGGATCTTAGCGCAGCTGCGGTGGCGTTGGCTACTGCGGCACGCCATCGACCTCTACGCCGACCGGGTCAGCCCGGAATGGGTCGGCCGCGGTATGCGCCTGTGTGATTCGCGCTCCAGAACCAGGAGGGCGGCTGCGCCCCCGGGCGCAGGGGTCCGGCGAGTGGCACAGCATCTACCATAGCGTCACAGATCTGGCGTTATTGCGATAGTCTCGGATTTTTGCCACATGTTACTGGCGTTTGGGCGGCGGGGCTCGTATTCAACTTTCTCAATCTCGCCGCGGCACACGCCTTGCGTAGAGGAACCACATGCTTCGCGACGCCTTCGGATCTCTCGTAGATGAGGACCTTGTCCATGTGCAATGGCAGACGGTGACCGGCGGCGAGTCACGCAGCGGGCAGCTCACCGGCACGAAAGCCTTGATGTTGGCCGTGCTGGAGGACGGCATCCGCAGCTATCTTGGCCGATCCAGGCTGCTCGCCGATGAGGCCGAGTGCTGGATCTACTCGCGTTCCCGCCAGTCTCCTTTCTGCTTCGTGGTGGTATGCGAGACACTCGGGCTGCAGCCGGATGCTGTCCGTAAGACTTTGGAGCGCTTGAAGAGCGAGCACGTCTCGCCGCGCAAAGCGATACCGCGGGCGCGTCACAACGTGCGTCGCCCCGGCCGCGTGTGCGCGCAATCGCACTGAGGGGAGCTGCGCCCAAGGGCTGCACCCGGCGTTTGACCGGCGGGTCCACGGAGCGCAGGACAGGCGCCGGTCGCTTCGCTGGGTCCATTATCCGGACGCGCGGCTTGACGTACCGCGTCGGTCCAGGGAATGTATGCGCCGCGGAGGGGACTCGTATGCTCACGGACGCAGAAGCCAAAGAACAGATCATTCAGATCACCAACGAGTTGTTCTCGATGGGGCTGCTCACGGCTACGGGTGGGAACGTCAGCGCGCTGGCGAGTGACGGAGAAACCCTGTGGATCACGCCGACTCAGATGTACAAAGGCGGGCTGGCAGAGGCGGACCTCGTGCACGTCAAGCCCGACGGGACGGTGCTCGAGGGCACGCGCGCCCCATCCGTGGAGTACCAGATGCACGCCGCGGCGTATCGCGTTCGGCCCGGCGCCACCGGCGCCGTGCACACGCACGCGCCCGTCGCCACTGCGTTTGGCATCTGTAACCAGAGCTTCCCGCCCATCAACACCGATGCCGTCTTCCTGCGTGATACCGTGACGGTGCCGTGGTACATGCCCGGCTCGAAGGAACTGGCCGACGCGGTGGCAGCAGCCTTGGAGAAAAGCCGGGGGGCGATCTTGCAGAACCACGGCTTGATGACCGTCGGCGAGAATCTGCGTAAAGCCATGGTACGCGCCATGATGCTGGAGGAAACGGCGAAAATCGTTCTCTACTGCAAGCAGTTCGGCGGTACGATCAGCGTGCTGCCGCCGGAGTGGGTGGAGCGGCTGGCGCCGTTGGCGGATTTCATCTGAGGGCTGCGCCCCGCGTCCGTGCGGCAGGTCCGCTCCCGCTGGTCGCTGCAAACGTCTACCGAGGGCTGCCCATCATGCACCGGGCGCCCGATTTGATCACAAGCTCGGAGGAGACGTTTCAGGCGTCGCTGTCGCCGCGATTCGAAAGCCTTCGCGAACGCTTCTATAATGTCCGCGTGCGCGGTTTCATCCTCACCCCGACGTACCGCCTGGTGCGCGGCGTTCCCGAAGTGCATCTGTATGCGGTGCTTGAATCCGGCGAGCCGTGCCTCATCATCGACGACCGCAGCCGGCCCCATTTCTTCGTGTTGGAACGCGACGTCACACGCCTGCGTGAGATCGCCCCACGGCTGAAGGTTGTCAGTGGCGCCTTGCGCTCGCTGAGCGGCGCGGCCGTCGCGACGGTGTACGTCGGCGTTCCCGGCGATCTACCGCCGTTGCGCCGCAAGCTGGAAGAATCCGGCGTCACCTGTTTGGAAGCCGATGTCCGCTTCGCTTACCGCTACCTCATCGACCGCGGTATCCGCGGCGCTTTCACGGTTGAAGGCCCCTCCGAGCTGCATCCGCCGCTCGGCCGCGTGTACCGCAACCCGGCGCTGTATCCGGCACACTGGACGCCACGCTTGAAAGTCTTGTCCATCGACATCGAAACCAGTGCCACCGGCACGAGTGCCACGGGCGAGCAGCTGTACTCCATTGCTTTGCACGCGCGCGATTTCGAGCGTGTCCTCATCGTCGATCGCCACGGGCTCGAGCACGCCGAGTCGCTGGCGTCGGAGAAGGCCGTCATCCGCCGCTTCCTCGAATACCTGCACGTCCTCGACCCGGATGTGATCACCGGATGGAACGTCGTTGATTTCGACCTGGCCTTCCTGGCGCGCGCCGCGCGCCGCCACGGGTTCCGCTTCGCGATCGGGCGCAGCGACGATGAGTTCGATCTGCGCAAGGATGCGTCCTTCACGCGTGAGTCACGCGCGGTCGTGTTTGGCCGGCAAGTGCTCGATGGCCTGTCGCTGATGCGTGGCGCCTTCATTCGCCTCGATGACTACCGTTTGGAGACGGCGGCGCAGACGTTCCTGGGCAAGGGCAAGCTGCTGCGCGGGCCGGCGCGTCACGCGGAGATCGACCGGCTCTATCACGAGGACCCGCAACGGTTGGTGGACTACAACCTCGAAGACGCCCGGTTGGTGATGCAGATCCTCGACCGCACCGGGCTGATCGAGCTGGCGATCGCGCGCAGCTTGTTGACCGGCATGCAATTGGATCGCGTCAGCGCCGCCATCGCGTCGGTGGACTCGCTCTATCTCAACGCGCTGCGCCGCCGCGGTGTGGTCGCCCCGTCGGTGGGCGCCGCGGAGCGCGCGGCACAGATCACCGGCGGCTACGTCCTGGACTCGAAGCCCGGCCTGTATCACAACGTGTTAGTCTTCGACTTCAAGAGCTTGTACCCGAGCATCATTCGCACCTTCAACATCGACCCGCTCACCTACGTCGCAGACCAGGTCCCCCTCCTTACCAAGGAGGGGCCAGGGGAGGTTGCCGATGCGGCCGGGAAGGCGGCTGCGCCCGTGATCCGTGCGCCGAACGGGGCCTGCTTCCGGCGTGACGTGGCCGGTATCATTCCGCAGCTGCTGACCGATTTGGCGGCCGAACGCGAGCAGGCGAAGCGGGCGGGCGACGCGGTGAAATCGAACGCGGTGAAGATCCTGATGAACTCCTTTTACGGCGTGCTCGGCGCCGGCGCGTCACGCCTGTTCTCGCCCGCGGTTGCCAATGCCGTTACCCACTTCGGCCAGCAACTGATCCGTTGGGCGGCCGAGTATACGACCGGCAACGGGTACGACGTGCTCTACGGAGATACAGATTCGCTATTCGTATATTCCCACGAGGCGGACCCGCAGCGTGCCGCGGCGCTGGCCGAGCGTCTGCGCGGAGACATCGCCCGGATGGTAGCCGATCGCGTGCAGACCGAATTCGGCTGCGACAGCGTCCTCGAGCTGGAATTCGCAAAGCTGTATCGGCGGTTCTTTCTCCCCGAGCTGCGCGGGGGCAAGGGTGGGAGTAAGAAGCGGTACGCGGGCCTGGTATTGCAGAACGGGCACGAGAAGATCGAGTTCACCGGCTTGGAATCGGTGCGGCGCGACTGGAGCGCAGTCAGCAAGCGCTTCCAGAGCGAGCTGCTGGCGCTGGTGTTTCACGATCGGCCGGTGGGCGATTTCATCAAGGACTTCGTGCGGGATCTCCGCGCCGGGTGCTTCGACGAGCAGCTGACGTACAAGAAAGCGATCCGCAAGGACCTCGATGCCTACACCACGACCACGCCACCGCACGTGAAGGCGGCACGCAAGCAGAGCGCCGCGGTGGGCCGGATCATCGAGTATGTGATGACCCGGAACGGGCCGGAACCCGCCGGCGAGCTGACGGCGCCACCCGACTACGCGCACTACATCGAACACCAGCTCGCGCCGATTGCGGACGCGATCCTCCGCTTTCTCGGCACGGACTTCGAATCCATCATGCAAACGCGCCGGCAGCTGCGGCTGTTCTGAGGGCTGCGCCGGGCTGCGCCCCGCGTCCGTCCGGCGGGTCCGCTCCCGTTGGTCGCTGCAAAGGTCTGCAGGGGGTTGCCCGCCATGCACTCACCGATCATTCCCCCACAACCTGCATTCCTGGTAAAAGAGGTACCTATGGCGCCTACAGCACAGACGTATGCCATCTCTCATTGGCCCGACACGGACGCGCTGATCGCGAAAGCCCAGCGACTCGTGGCGGAGCCGCCGCGGCCGATCCGGCGCGACCGCATGCAGGAGTATCTCAATTACTTCGAAACGAAATGCCGGGGATCGCAAGCGTCGACGGCCGAAGCCGCCAAGTTCATTCCCGGCGGCGTGCAGCACAATCTCGCCTTCAACTACCCGTTCCCGATCAACATCCAGCGCGCCAATGGTGCGTACCTCTGGGATGTGGATGGCAACCGCTACATCGATTTCCTGCAGGCCGGGGGGCCGACGGTTCTGGGCAGCAACTACGGGCCGGTGCGCGAAAAAGTCATCCAGGTGTTGAACGAATGCGGGCCGGTGACCGGTTTGTTCCACGAGTATGAGCACCGGCTCGCGGCGCTCATCAATCGGCATATGCCCAGCGTCGAGATGTTCCGCATGCTCGGCAGCGGCACCGAGGCGTGCATGGCCGCCATTCGCGCCGCGCGCAATTTCACCGGCCGCACCAAGGTCATTAAGGTCGGTGGCGCCTACCACGGCTGGAGTGATCAGCTCGTCTTCGGCACGCGCATTCCCGGCAGCGGCGCCTTCGAGGCCGCCGGCATTCCGGAGGCGACGCTGCAGCACACGCAGGAGTTCTACCCGAACGACATCGACGGCGAGAATGGCCTGCACGCGCTGCTCGAACGCAACCAGTCCGCGGGCGGCACCGCCGCGGTCATCGTGGAGCCGCTCGGCCCCGAGAGCGGTTCGCGTCCGGTGCAGCGCGACTTTAACGCCCGTGTCCGAGCATTGTGCGACGAGTACGGCGCGTTGCTCATCTTTGATGAGGTGGTCACCGGGTTTCGCCTCGGGCTGGGTGGTGCGCAGGGCTACTTCAACGTCACGCCGGATCTGACCGTGTTCGGGAAATGCATTGCCGGCGGCTTCCCCGCAGCCGGCGGCGTGGGCGGCCGCGCCGATATCATGAAGACCTTCGCGGCCGGTATCGGCGGTGGACAGCAGAAGACGCTCGTCGGCGGCACGTTGTCCGCCAATCCCTTGAGCGCCGCCGCCGGCTACTTCGCCATCCTCGAGATGGAACGGACCAACGCACCCATTCTCGCAGGTCAGGCCGGCGACAAGCTGTGCGCCGGCTTACAAGCTGCCATCGATGATCTCGGCCTGCCCTTCTTCGTGTATAACCACGGGTCCATTCTGCATTTCGAGACGCATGGCATTCTGCTGCTCGATGTCACCGATCCGGACTTTTTCCCGAAACTATTCCAGCGCCGCACGATCGCCGAAGAGATGGGCGCCGCGTACACCGCCGAGGGCATCATAACGGTGGCCGGCAGCCGGCTCTACACCAGCATGGCCGATACGGACGAAGTGGTCGAGCAGGCCGTGGCAGGCTTCCGGCGCGTGCTGGAGAGTGTCGAAGGGGTCCATGAGGATTAAGCGATTCCTCGATTGATCGACAAAAACGCAACCGGGCGCGCGGCGGCGCGCCCGGTCGACGGTGACGGGTGGCGAATCGTTACTACGCGGATTTTGGTGGCTCCGCCGGTGGTTCCGGGGGTGGCGCTGGCGTACGCTTGCTGCTCTTGCCGTTCGTCCGGGTCGGCCGTTCGAACAAACTGGCGTACAGCTGCGCAGCGCCATCGTCGGCTGCCGCGCGAGCGCCGCGTTTGAGCGCGCCCAGGGCCGTCTCCCAATTCCCGCCGATCGCGTCGCGCGTCCGGCGCGCCTCGTGCAAGGCCGCCGTCAGTTTTTCGATAGGCGCGTGTGCCTGCGCGACGGCCCGCACCGCCTTCTCGACGTCGCGGACGGTCTGCAAGGTCGGCTTGCTGAGCGCTTTGTTGCGCTGCAGTGCGGCGATGAGTGCGGAGAGCGTCTTCGCCTCAGCTGCCAGCGAGAGATGTTTGATCGCCGCGGGTGATGGTCCCCCGAATGCGGCGAACGGCTTCTCGCGCGGCTGCCCGTTGCCCACCAGCGCCCGCGCGAGCGCTTCGACCGCCTCATCCTGTGCGGCATCGCACTGGCTGACCCGTTGCTGCGCGGCGGTCAATTGTTTTTCCACAGCGTCCACCTTCCGCTGTGCCTCGCCGTAGGCGCGGTGCACGCGTTCGAACGCGGTCAGCCGGTCCTTGACGAGACGCGTGTCGGTCATCCGCGCCGCGGCCAGGATTGACGCCCCGGCCTCCAGGCGATTCCCTGGTGTTGCCCCGATCTTGATCGTTGCCATATCCGCCTCCTTTTGTGATGGCGTGCTCGTCGCACGCCTGGTTAGCCCACGCTGCAGCCTGTGACCGCAGCGACCGACTTCCGAAGGCAATATGTGTGCCGACCACGTAGTATTGCTGAATTGACGCTCGTGATGTTATGGCCAATGTATATGCGTCAGTAATACCTCGGTGCGTCATTCCCATATGTATGATATCGAGAGACGTGCAAGTGGCGTTATAGGGTAGTGTCCTAGTTTGGCGAGCAAGCAACTTTGACACTGGACGAACAGTGTGTCGTTCCCCTCAGGTTCCCCCTCCTTGCGAAGGAGCGCCTTGGCCATAACTGCCCCCTCTAAACACTGGGATTTGCTTGCGCTCGTGTACCATGCTGCGAAAAGAGCTTCGCGTGCGCACTTACCCCGAAGGGGTGACATTCATCAGCCCAGGGCAACGCCCTGGGAAAGGAATGCCGCATTGATTTGTTCAGCCCTGAAGGGGCGTAATCCGGGCTCGCAACCTGAGTTTCGCCCCTTCAGGGCTCCGGGTTCGTTCATTTGCCTTAACCCAGGGCGTTGCCCTGGGCTGACGGATCACGCCCCTTCGGGGCTTTGCTCAGTGTTTAGCGGGAGTACTTATGGGTAAGGCTAAGCCCTGGTAGGGAGGGGGAACCTTGGAGGTCGCTCACTATCGGTATGCGACGGTGACGGGCTCGAATTAGTTAGGACACTACCCGTTACAACTCCGACATTGGCGGCTGGAACGCTACCAGGCCCCATTGCCGGGTCGGCGATGCCGTCTGGAGCCGTACCAGGTGCCGTTGCAGGGCCGACAATGGGGTCTGGAACGTTGCCGGACCCCGTCGCCGGCTCCGCAGAGCCCTCTGGAACCCTGCAAGGTGGCGTTGCAGAGTCGACAACGGGGTCTGGAACGCTGCTAAGGGCAGCGCCTGCTGGACTGGATAGAAGTGCTGCAGGAGCAGCGCATGAGCGGCGAGCCGGCTGCCGATTTCTTCGGCGAGCGACTCATTGTACGTGTGGACGGTCCGATTGCGGTGGTCGACCATCGCGAGGACCTGGCGTGCGTGGGCTTCATCGAAGAGGTCCACTTGCAGCGCCGCACGCGCCGCGCGTTTGGGAGAGCCGACCTCGAGGCCCTCGACCTCACGCAGATATAGCTGCGCCGCCTTCCACACGGCCTCGAACGCGTATTCGAAGCGTTGAATGGCCGCGTCGCGCTCCACCTTGGAGCGCTCCGGTTTGCACACCAGTTCGTTCAGCGCTGCCAGCGTCGCGTGCGCGGTCGCCAGACGCTCCTTTAGTCGTGCCACGCGGGCGTGCCACGCGATTGCCTCTGCCAGCACTTTGCGACGCAACGCTTCATCTACGGCGGAGAGGTCGATTACGTCGACCTCGTACGGGATCGTGCTTTCTTCGAGGGCGTCGCGGATACGTGCCAGCGTATCGGGTTCCAGCGGTGCCTCGGGCAAGATCGCAATATCGATGTCTGAGCCCCGTGCTGCATCGCCGCGGGCGCGCGATCCAAAGAGATAGAGGCGCGCCCGCTGTGCACCTAGCTCGCACGCAGCGATACGCATCGCCGCTTCGACATCATTATTGCCTGCGCTTCGGGGAAGGGTGTCGTCCATCGGCACACTCCTCGATACCGCCGCAGCTCGTACCGAGTCAACCCGCGGAAGAGGTAACGTGCTATCCTTCACGAGAACACAGCCAAAAGACAGAGGTTTCAATTTCTGGGCTGAGAGCTGAAGGCTGATAGCTGACCGCTGATGGTGAGAGCATTGTTCACGCCTTGAATGAGAACCGCGATGTCGACCGTGCCGCCGATGGGAAGCCCGCCATTCGCGTACGCCGTCTCCCTACTTACGGCGTCGGTGTGCTGGTTGAACTCCCACCAGTGTCAATGGTGAAGATCACGCCGGCGGAACCTTTCCGGGCCAGAGCCAGACGCGACCGTTGACAAGTGTCACTTATCACGCGTAGGATACACAATGATCCGGAGCTTTCGACACAAGGGCCTCAAACGGCTCTTCGAAAATGCGGAAACCAAGGGAGTCCGCCAAGATCACGTTGAGAAGATCGAAAACATCCTTGCGGTGTTGAACCGTGCCAGAGCGGCTGAAGATATGGATTTGCCAGGGTTTCACCTTCACCCCCTCAAGGGCGACCTCAAGGGCTTCTGGGGCGTGACTGTTCGGGCGAATTGGCGCATCGTCTTTCGCTTTCACGAAGGTGAACCTTACGACGTCGACCTGACCGACTACCACTAGGAGGAAAACCCATGACCATGAAGAACCCACCCCATCCCGGCCGGATTATCCGGCAGGAGTGCATTGAACCCTTGGGCCTCACAATCACCGAAGCGGCGGCGCGGCTTGGTGTAAAGCGGCAGACCCTTAACAACATCGTCAACGCCAAGGCGGGGATCTCTGCGGAAATGTCCATCCGTCTAGCGAAGGCATTCGGGAGTCGCCCGGAGGTCTGGCTAGGGCTGCAGATGCAATATGACCTCGCGAAGGTCGAGAAGACCGCCCGTAGCATCAAGGTGCACAAGATTAGCGCCCCTGCCCTCGACCGCCGTTCTCATCACGTACCGGCGCACGCTTGATCCGCAAGGGCGACCGATGGCCGGCCTGAAGGATTTACGGCAGAAACTCCTTCTGCAACAGGCACTTCGCCACCATGCGCATGATAACTACGCCGTTATCACCGCCACACCAGACGGATAAAAGAGTGGCGCGTTGGTGGCTTGGCCGCCGTCGCCGCCGAAGCCTCGGCCGCCGTTGCCCGCGACGGTAGTGATCGTGCCCGCAGTGTCGACCTTGCGGATGCGTTGGTTGTCGAGATCGGCAATGAACAGATTGCCCGCCGGGTCCACTGCGACGCCAGACGGGTAGGTGAGTTGTGCATTCGTCGCCGGCCCGCCGTCGCCGCTGAAACCCCAGGTGCCATTTCCGGCAACAACGATCTGACGGCCACCCCCGGTGTCGTAGCGTCGCACGACATGGTTATAGGAATCCGCGACGTAGACAAACGGTTCCGACGCGACGACGCCGGAGGGAACCTGCCCGATCGCGAGCGCAGGGCCTTGTCCCGCGCCGCCCGCGACCGTGGTGATATCGCCGGGAGCGGCCAGCGAAGGTGTGGGGACATCCAGCAGACACGCCAGGAAGAGGGCAAAAACAATACACCGTTGTGATGTCCGCTTCCGGTTCGGTGTCGGTGCGAGCGGCTTCGATAGTGTCATGGCTGCTCCTTTTCGAGGACCCTCGGCCCTCTGCAATATTCGGTGACCTCCGTGTTCAACGCAGCAGAGTCGGACCCGAACAACAGCAATCCACACCGCACTGCGGCAGAGGCTGGGGTAGGAAACCGCGCGATGCGGCGCGCCGCACTCTTGGCACCCGCAGGGAACCGTGTCAACAAAAACCTCGGTGTTTTGCCCTCCTGCAGCCGCTGACGCGGTCAGTGATGGACGGTGACCGCCACCCCAGGGCAGCAGGCTGGCGTTTCCAAGTCGCCTGTCCGCATAATCTTGGGCGGGGATATCACAACTGGTGGGGTCCGCGGGATCGCATTCCCTTTAGCGCGCATCGGTTGACAGACACCGACTCGACCCCGTAAAGGATCGCTCGTGATCCAAGGCTGATTGGCTGGCTCGATGAATCTTACCACATTGCGCGCCGCACTGGCTGCCAGCAGGGTCGCCCTGCGCTTCGGCGATCATACGGTCATCGAAGCGCACAAGGACGGCCTGACCACCGAGGATCTCGAGCACGCCGTCGCGGTCGGAGAGATCATCGAGGACTACGGCCGGCGTGTGCTCCTCTTGAGCTTCACGCGAGAGGACCGGTTGCCGTGCCATGCCGTCTTGGAGTACGTTTCCGGTAGACGCGAGGCGACGGTCGTGACAGCTTACGTACCGGATGCGAAGGAATGGAGACGCGATTGGAAAACGGGCTGCGCCCAGCGTCAGTGTGAGGGGTCCGCTCCCCGTTGGGTCGCTTCAGGCGGCTGCGGATGAAAGCTGATCCAAATGCGACATGTTCCGGCCACGAAGTAGCGTCGCAAAGGAAAGCGAAGGCGTTAGAACGCTGTACAGGGGCTTGCCCCGGCCGGCTACGTGCCGACGTAGTGACCCGCGTGTTCCGACGCACGGGCAGCGCCGTTGAGGTGATTTTGGAGAACATTCCCGCACAAGTCTGTCCACTCTGCGGGCATGCGTTCTTCGCCAGAGCCGTTGCGCATGAGATTGACCACATCCTCTTGCCGTTTCACGGCCGCCACGCCGCAACTCCGAAGCTCCCACCAGCCAGGGTGATCATCGACTTCACCGCCGCACGGCGGAACGCCGCATGAAGCGCCGCCACCGCTGTGAATGGAACAGAACTGACCTCGCGCGACCAATACGTTCTCGCCGTCGATCTCGGCACCTCGGGATGCAAGGCGGCTTTGGTATCCACCTACGGCAAAGTCGTGGGCTGGGAATTCGAGAGCGTCCAGACGCTGCTCTTTCCCAACGGCGGGGCCGAGCAGGATCCGCAGGCGTGGTGGACTGCCTTCCTTAACGTGTCCAAGAGGCTCATCGCGCAGGGGATCGTTGCGCCGGCTCAGATCATCGCCGTCTGCTGCAGCACGCAAGGTGAGTGCACCGTCCCGGTGGACGCCGACGGCCAACCGCTGATGAATGCGATCTTGTGGATGGACGCCCGCGGCAGAGAGCAACTGAAAGCGCTCACCCGCGGGCCGCTCATGGTCGCCGGGTATTACGCACCACGATTGTGGCGCTGGATCAGACTCACCGGTGGTGCCCCATCCCTCACCGGTAAGGACCCGGCCGCACACATGCTGTACGTGAAACACCAGCATCCCGGCGTGTACGAGAAGACCTACAAATTCCTCAACGCCCTCGACTACCTCAATCTGCGCCTCACCGGACGCTGCGTCGCCACCTACGACTCGATTCTGACCTCCTGGGTGACCGACAACCGCGATGCCTCGCATGTGCTCTACAGCGATGCCCTTGTGCGTGACAGCGGCATTGCTCCCGAGAAGTTTCCCGAGATCGTGAAGTGCACGGACGTGCTCGGGACGCTGCGGCCGGCGGTCGCCGCGGAGCTCGGCCTCGGCAACGCCGTCGCCGTGGTTGCCGGAGCGATCGACAACTCCGCTGCGGCCATCGGCTCCGGCGCCGTGCGGGACTATGCGGCCCACCTGTACGTCGGCACGTCGTCCTGGCTGGCGGCGCACGTCCCGTTCAAGAAGACCGACATCCTTTCGTCCTTGGCGTCCGTGCCCTGCGCGATTCCCGGCCGTTACCTCTTGACGGCGCTGCAGGCCACGGCAGGCGGCAACCTGACCTTCCTGCGCGACAAGATCCTCTACCACAAGGACGAGCTGCTGCGGGAGGCGCAGGTTCCGGACGTCTACAAGATCATGGACCGCATCGCGGAGCGCACGCCGGCCGGCAGCCATGGGGTGCTGTACACGCCGTGGATCTACGGCGAGCGCGCGCCGGTGGACGACGCCACCGTGCGCGCGGCGATCTACAACCTGTCACTCGACAACTCGCGCGAGGATATCATCCGGGCGGTGTTGGAAGGCGTCGCACTCAACACCCGCTGGCTCTTGCGGCCGTTCGAGAAGTTCCTGGGCCGGTCGCTCGACTGCATCAACATCGTCGGCGGTGGTGCGGCGTCGAACGTGTGGTGCCAGATCTTTGCCGACGTGCTGAATCGCCCCGTGCGGCAGGTGAAGGATCCCATTCAGGCGAACGTGCGTGGCGCCGCCTTCATCGCCGCCGTCGGCCTCGGTATTATATCGTACAACGATGTATCACAGCACACGGAATACGCGCGCGAATTCGCGCCCACCGCGGAGCACCGCGCCGTCTACGACACCTGCTTCCGAGAATTCGTGAACATCTACCGGCAGAACAAACGCATCTTCCGCCGGCTCAACGAGCGCCGCGCCTAGGCGGCCAAACCCGGCAGCAGGGCGCGCAGGAACTCGCCCGTGTATGACCCGCGGGTGCGTGCGACCTCTTCCGGCAAGCCGGCTGCGACCAGCCGGCCGCCGCCCTCGCCGCCCTCGGGGCCGAGGTCGATGATGTAGTCGCCGGTCTTGATGACGTCGAGGTTGTGCTCGATGATCACCACCGTGTTTCCCGCATCCGCCAAGCGGGAGAGGACCGCCAACAGCCGCTTGATGTCATCGAAGTGCAAGCCCGTGGTGGGCTCGTCCAGAATGTAGAGTGTCCGGCCCGTCGCGCGCCGGCTCAGTTCCTTCGCCAATTTGATTCGTTGGGCCTCGCCTCCAGAGAGAGTCGTGGCGGATTGGCCGAGATGAATGTAGTCGAGGCCCACTTCACGCAGCGTCTCCAGCTTCTGCCGGATTGCTGGAAAGGCGCTCAGGAACTCCGCTGCTTCGCCAACCGTCATGTCGAGGATTTCAGCGATGTTCATGCCCTTGTAGCGAACCTGGAGGGTCTCGCGATTGTACCGGCGGCCGCCGCACACTTCACAGGTGACGTAGACATCGGGCAGGAAATGCATCTCGATTCGGATCACCCCATCGCCGGCGCATGCCTCGCAGCGGCCGCCCTTCACGTTGAAGGAAAATCGTCCCGGGCCGTAGCCGCGCACGCGGGCTTCCGGCAGCTGGGCAAACACATCGCGCAGGTGCGAGAAGAGGCCGGTGTACGTCGCCGGGTTGGATCGTGGTGTCCGGCCGATCGGCGCTTGATCGATGTCGATCACTTTGTCGAGCAACTGCCAACCGGTAATCTCGTCGTATCGCCGGGCTTCTGTTCGACGCGTACAGGCGTTGCGCCAGCGCGCGGTACAAGGTGTCGACCACCAAGGAGCTTTTCCCCGACCCGGAGACGCCGGTGACGCAGGTGATCGTGCCCAACGGGATCTGCACCGTCAGGTTCTGGAGATTGTTGTGGCGCGCGCCTCTCACTGTGAGTGACGACCCGGTTCCCAGCCGCCGGCGCGCGGGGATGGCGATCTCCTCGCGGCCTGACAGGTACTTTCCCGTCAGGGAGCGCGGGTGTGCCATGATCTGCGCCGGCGTGCCCTGCGCCACGATCTCCCCGCCATGCACCCCGGCCCCCGGACCCATATCGATCACGATGATCGGCGGTGAGAATGGCCTCCCGATCGTGCTCCACCACGAGCACGGTGTTGCCGAGATCGCGCAGCTGTTTCAGCGTTTCCAGGAGCCGGCCGTTGTCGCGCTGGTGCAAGCCGATGGACGGCTCGTCGAGGATGTACACGACGCCGACGAGACTGGAACCGATTTGCGTCGCGAGGCGGATGCGTTGCCCTTCTCCGCCCGAGAGGCTCGCGGCGGTGCGTTCGAGACTGAGGTAATCGAGCCCCACGTTGGTCATGAAACCGAGTCGCTCGATGATCTCCTTGAGGATGCGCTGGGCGATTTGCTCTTCATGCCGGCTCAGCCGCAGGCTCGCAAAGAAGGCCAGCGCCTCCTTCACCGACATCGCCGTGACCTCGATCACCGATTTCCCGTGCAGCCGGACCGCCAGCGCCTCAGGCTTCAGCCGTGCCCCGTGGCAGGCCGGACACGGGCGCACGTTCATGAAGGCTTGCAACTCTTCATGCACCCATTCCGAGTCGCTCTCCTTGTAGCGCCGATCGAGCTGGGCGATGACCCCGTCGAATGGCCGATGAAACTCGTAGCGGTGATTCCCTTTCTGGTAAGCGAACGTGATCTCCTCGTCGCTCCCGCGGAGGAGCAGGTCTTTGATCTTCGCAGGCAGTTGCTTGAACGGCGTGTCCGGATCGAAGTGGAAGTGCGCGGCGAGCGCGTGCAGCACGTCATCTTTGGCGTAGCCGACGCTCTTGCGCTCCCACGGCAGAATGGCGCCCTGCGCCAGCGACAGCTGCTCGTTCGGGACGATCAGTTCCGGATCGAAATACACCGTGGTGCCCAGGCCGCTGCACGTCGCGCACGCCCCGTGCGGGTTGTTGAAGGAAAACATGCGCGGCGTCAGCTCCGGATAGGAAATGCCGCACACCACGCAGGCGAACTTCTGGCTGAACAGGATCTCGTCCTGCACCCCACCGGTTCCTTCACCCAGCACCTCGACCTTGGCGACCCCCTCGCCGTACTTGAACGCGACTTCGAGCGAGTCGGCCAGCCGTTTCTCGACGCCGGCGCGGATGACCAGCCGATCCACCAGCACTTCGATGGTGTGCTTGGTGTTCTTGGCGAGCGGAATGTCATCGGCCAGGTCATGCAGCACCCCGTCGATGCGGGCACGGACGAATCCGGCTCTCCGCAGTTCCACCAACTCCTTCCGGTACTCACCTTTGCGGCCACGGACGATGGGTGCCAGCGCATGCACGCGGCTGTTGGCCGGCAGACCCATCAGCCGATCGACGACCTGCTGCACCGTCTGTGGGGTGATCGCGCGACCGCAGTTGTAGCAATACGGTTTCCCGATACGTGCAAACAGGAGGCGCAGATAGTCGTAGATCTCGGTGACGGTGCCGACGGTCGAGCGCGGATTCCTGCTCGCCGTCTTCTGTTCGATGGAGATCGCCGGGGACAGGCCCTCGATCGAATCCACGTCTGGCTTCTCCATCTGCTCGAGGAACTGGCGGGCGTAGGCGGAGAGCGACTCGACATAGCGCCGCTGCCCTTCGGCGTAGATCGTATCGAAGGCGAGCGACGACTTGCCCGATCCGGACAACCCGGTGATGACGACGAGCTTGTCGCGCGGAATTTCCACCGTGATGTTCTTGAGATTGTGCTCGCGGGCACCGCTAACGACGATGTATTGGGCCATGCGGACAGAGAGCGAAGGTGCGCCCGCCCTGCCCGCAAGTCAAGGATGGGCAGAGGGAGCAGAGGAGAAAAGGCCGGCAGGCCCCCCTGGCGACACAGGGCAGGTCACCGAGCGAGCGGGACTCGCCGGGACTGCTTGAGCTTCCGGTCTCGTGTCACCAAGGGCACTCGGTGGACGACGCTGGTCGCCGCAATGATTTCGTCCGCCGGGTCACTGCGGAAATCCAGCGCGCGGATCTCGCGGCAGATGTCGATGGTGATCGGCCAGGTGTGAATCCGCGACAATGTCCGCGTAAGCTCCACGTCATCGAGGTCAATCTCGATACGGCCCAGTTGGGCGAGCTTGCCGATCTCCCACAAGACGATGGCCGAAATGCTCCACGCATCGGCCGACAGCAGCTTGCCTTCTTTCGGCGTCAGATCCCCCGCAAGCGCATACACCAAGATGTGCGTGTCAAGATTGAGCATCCCAGCGCAGCCCGGTGGACAGAATGTTCCCTTTGACTCGGAGCTTGCCTTTGAAGCTGCCGATCAGGGCTGAAGACGCGCGCCCGATCGGGATCAATTTGGCGACTGGTCTGCCGTGCTTGGTGATCACGATTCCTTCTGGGTCCAGCGTATCGAGAACCGACAGGCACCGTTCCTTGAACTGCGCCGCACCCATCTGCTTCATGGAGGGTAGTGTAGGACAAGTCAGAAAATATGTCCAGTCGGGAATATCGACCATCCATGCATGACCATGAATCAAGGATGGACCAGCCGGCGCTGCAGCTCGCCGCGCAGGCCGTTGATCATTTGCGGCAGGGAGCGCTGCAGCAGGAAGTTCTCGATCGCGCGCGGCAGCGGCCGGCCGGTGTCGCGCCGGTTGCTGTAAATGACCAGGGTGTGTCATAAGCGGGCTCGAGGCGGACCGGACTTGGCTCACAACGCCCGGCGCGCGCCGCCGCAAGCCCGGCAGAGGAGGATGCATGCACGAACTACTCGGACTCACGCTGGTCGAGCTGGCCGCTGCGCTGCGGGCGCGCAAGGCTTCGCCCGTGGAGCTGATGGACGCGGTGTTGGCGCGCGTCGACGAGACGCAGGCGGACCTCAACGCCGTCGTCGCCGTCCGCGATCGCGAGGCGCTGCGGCGCGACGCGCGTGCCGCCGAGGAACGGCTGCGGCGCGGCGACGCCAGACCGCTGGAAGGCATCCCGCTCGGCGTGAAAGACCTGGAAGACGCGGCCGGCCTCGTCACCTCGCAAGGCTCCTTGCCGTTTCGTGACCGGGTCGCGACCCGTGACTCGACCCAGGTGGAGCGCTTGCGGGCGGCCGGGGCAATCGTGCTCGGCAAGACCAACGCGCCGGAATTCGGGTACACGGCCCTCACCAAGAATCTGGTGTACGGCGTGACGCGCTCCCCGTGGAACTTGGAGCGCACGCCGGGCGGCTCGAGCGGGCGGCTCGGCCGCGGCGCTCGCGGGCGGCGTCCTCCCCCTTGTCACAGCAAGTGATGGCGGCGGCTCGATTCGCATCCCGGCGAGCTTTACCGGCGCGTTCGGCCTCAAGACGACGTTCGGACGCGTGCCGCGCGGCCCCTTCGAGTACTGGGAATATGGGGACACGTCGGTGGTCGGACCGCTGACCAAGACGGTCGAAGATGCGGCGCTGTTTCTCGATCAGGTGGTCGGCCTCTCGCCGTACGATCCGAACAGCTTGCCGCACCCCGGCATTTCGTACCTCGAACGGGTGCGTGAGCCGCTGGCGCCGTTGCGCATCGGCTATTCGCCGGATCTGGGTTACGCGGTCGTGCAGGCAGACATCGCGGCCGCCGTCGCGGAAGCCGTCGGCATCTTCGAGCAGCTCGGGCATCATGTTCAACATGTCGCCGGTGGCCCGCCGCAACTGGGCCGCGACTGGGCGTTCCTGGGCGCCTTCGAGCTCGCCGCGCATCTCGCGCCACTGCTCCCCGAACGTGAAGCGGAGTTCGGACGGGGATTCATCACCGGGGTGAAGTACGGCTGGCAAATGACCCCGGAGATCTGGGGACGGACCGCGGAGCTGCGGGCCAGACTGAACGACTGGTGCGCGCAGCTCTTTGAGCGCGTGGACCTCTTCGTGACGCCGACTGTGCCGTACGATCCGCCGCCGGCCAAGGGGCCGTTTCCCGAAGAGACCGAGGGGCGGCCGCAAATTCTGGCCGGCGTGGCGTCGTTCACGATTCCCTTCAACCTCTCCTGGCATCCGGCTGCCACCGTGCGTGTCGGCCTGTCCCGGGCGCATCTTCCGATGGGCATGCAGATCGTCGGCCCGCGCCATCGTGACGATCTCGTGCTGCAGGCGGCCCGGGCCTTCGAGCGCGAACGCCCGTGGCATCCGCACTGGCCGTTCGTTCGATACAGTTGTTAGTTGTTGGTTGTTAGTCTATAAGTTGCATATAGACAACAGAATAACATAACAACGTAAAAACATAACAACTAACAACCTACAATGGCGGACCGGCAGAACGAGTGGCGGCACTGGTTGGCGCTCAAGATGGTGCGTGGGGTCGGCCCGGTCATCTACCAGGGGCTCCTGCGGGCATTCGGCAATCCGGCGGCGGTGTTCGCCGCGAGTCTGCACCAACTGGAGTGTGCCGGCGTGCGGCGCGAGCTGGCGCAGGCGATCCGCGGGTTTAGCGATTGGGCAGCAGTCGACGCGCAGCTCGAACGCCTGGCGCGCGGCGGCGCCAGCCTGATCACCTGGAACGACGCCGCGTATCCGGCCAATCTGCGCCAGATTCACGATCCACCGCCCTGTTTGTTCGTCCAAGGCGAAATGCAATCGCGCGACCGTCTTGCCGTCGCCGTGGTCGGCTCGCGCAGTGTCAGCGCCTACGGGCTGCGATTGACGCGCGAGATCGCCGCCGGCCTGGTGCGCTACGGCGTCACGGTTGTCAGCGGCCTGGCGCGCGGCACGGACGCCGAAGCGCACTGGGCGGCGCTGCGTGCCGGTGGTCGCACCCTCGCCGTGTTGGGCTCGGGGGTTGACGTAGTCTATCCGAGTGAGCATCATGCTCTCTTCCAGGCAATCCAACGAGAAGGCGCGGTGATGACGGAGCTGCTGATGGGCACGAAGCCCGACCCTGAAAACTTTCCCAATCGGAACCGCATCATTAGCGGCATCTCCTTGGGCACCGTCGTGGTGGAAGCGAGCGAGAAGAGCGGCTCGCTGATTACTGCGGCGCTGGCCGCGGAGCAGGGCCGCGAGGTGTTCGCCATGCCCGGCGCCGTCGGCGCGCGCACGCGTGGCACGCATCGGCTCATTCGCGACGGCGCGAAAATCACCGAATGCGCGGAGGACATCGTGGAAGAGCTGGCACCGCAGCTGCTGGCGCGCACCGCCGTGAGCGGCCCGATCGAGCTCGCGCCGCTCGAGGCCACCCTCATCGAATGTATGCACCACGAAACCGTTCACATCGATACCCTCGTCGCCCGCAGTGGCCTGCCCGTGTCCCAGGTGTTGCAGACGTTGCTGGCACTCGAACTGCGCGGCGTGATCCAACAATTGCCGGGGAAACATTTCGTCGCCACCGTGGTTGACGTGCGGCGAGGGCCTGTGGAGAACTAGGGTGATGGCGAAGAACTTGGTCATAGTCGAATCTCCCGCCAAGGCGCGGACCCTGGAGAAGTATTTGGGAAGGGATTTCCAAGTGAAGGCGTCGGTGGGCCACATCATGGACCTGCCGAAAAGCAAGCTGGGCGTCGATATCGAACATGATTTCGAGCCGGAGTATCAGGTGTTGCGCGGCAAGAAAAAGGTCCTCGACGAGCTGAAGAAAGCGGCAAAGGACAAAGAGCACATTTACCTGGCCCCCGATCCGGACCGCGAAGGGGAGGCCATCGCCTGGCACATCGCCGAAAAGATCGGGAAGAACCGTAAAAACATCCACCGCGTGCTGTTCAACGAGATCACCAAGCGCGCGGTGCAGGAAGCCATTCGCAACCCCGCGGCGCTGGATCGCAACCTCTACGAGGCGCAACAGACGCGGCGGATTTTGGACCGATTGGTCGGCTACCAGATCAGTCCGCTGCTGTGGAAGAAAGTGCGCCGCGGCCTCTCTGCCGGCCGCGTGCAGTCGGTTGCGGTGCGCATCATCTGCGACCGCGAGCGTGAGATCCAGGCCTTTCAACCGACGGAGTACTGGTCGATCACGGCGCGGCTCGAGGGCGACACGCCGCCGCCGTTTTCGGCGCGGCTGTTCCGCATCGGGGCAGAGCGCCTGGACCCGGAGCGGTTCCGCCTCGCCGACGCCGCGGCTGCCAGCGCCTTGGTGGATCGCCTGCGCGACGCGTCCTGGGTGGTCAGTCGCGTCGAGCGCAAGGAGCGGCGCCGCTATCCGACGCCGCCGTTCATCACCTCGCGGCTGCAGCAGGAGGCCTCCCGCAAGCTGGGGTTCGTCCCGAGTCGCACGATGCGCATCGCGCAACGCTTGTACGAGGGCATCGACCTCGACGGCGAAGGAACTGTCGGCCTCATCACCTACATGCGCACCGACTCCACGCGTATCGCTCCGGAAGCCCTGCAGGATGCGCGGCGCTGCATCGCCGAGCGCTTCGGCAACGAGTACCTGCCGGACGCGCCGGTCTCCTATCCCAGCAAGAAAGGCGCGCAGGACGCCCACGAAGCCATTCGTCCCACCTTGCTCGACCATCCGCCCGCCCGCGTCGCCCCGTTCCTGTCGAAGGAGGAGCTGGCGTTGTACACCCTGATCTGGAACCGCTTCGTGGCCAGTCAGATGGTGCCGGCGGTGTTCGATCAGACGACGGTGGACATCACCGCCGCGGACACGCTCTTTCGCGCCACCGGCCAAATCCTCAAGTTCGATGGCTTCATCCGGGTGTACACCGAAGGCCGCGATGACGAGCGCAAGGAGGACGAGGAAGACGATGAGGAGCATCAGCTGCCGCCGCTGACGGAGGGCGAGGTGCTGCGGCTGCACGAGCTGCTTCCCGAGCAACACTTCACACAGCCGCCGCCGCGCTTCAGCCAAGCGACGCTCATCAAAGAGCTCGAGGAAAAGGGTATTGGCCGGCCGTCCACGTACGCCACCATCATGAGCACCATCCTGAACAAGGAGTACGTCGTGGAGGACAAGGCGAAGCGCCTGCGCCCCAGCGAGCTCGGCTTCCTGATCACGGATCTGCTGGTGGACGCCTTCCCCGACATCCTCAACATCGAGTTCACCGCCGGTATGGAAAGCGTGCTCGATCAGATCGAAGACGGCAAAGAGCAGTGGGTGGCGGCCATGCGGCGCTTCTACGATCCCTTCGCGCGTGACCTCGAGCACGCCGAGGAACGGATGCGCGACGTCAAGCGCGACGGGCAGCCGACCGACATTCCGTGCGCCGCGTGCGGCGCGCAGATGGTCATCAAATGGGGCCGCAGCGGCGAGTTCCTGGCGTGCCCGAATTACCCCGATTGCAAGAACACCAAGAACTTCACGCGCAACGGCGACGGCACGATCAAGCTGGTCGAGCCGGAGGTCACCAACGAGAAGTGCGAGAACTGCGGCCGTCCGATGCAGCTGCGCTTCGGGCGCTACGGCAAGTTCTTCGGTTGCAGCGGCTACCCGGAATGCAAGACGGTGCGCCCGTTGGTGCGGCCGGTGTCCACCGGTGTCGCTTGTCCCGATTGTGGTCAGGGCGAAATCATGGAACGGCGCTCGCGCGGCGGCAAGATTTTCTACAGCTGCAACCGGTACCCGGAGTGCAAGTTCGCCACCTGGGACCGGCCGATCCCGGAGCCCTGCCCCGACTGCAACGCGCCGTTCGTGGTGGAGAAGACGACCAAGCGCTTCGGGACGGTGCGCCGCTGTTTGAGCGAAGGCTGCCGCTACCAGGAGACCATCTCCGAGCCCGAAGCGGAAGCGGTTTAGGGGCAGGTTGTTGGGATGTTGGGTTGGTACGTTGTTATGTCCGTAATCTAACAACTGGAGACTAACAACTAACAACCTGATAACTGCGCATGACGGCTCTCCCATCACACCCCGTGACTATCATCGGCGGCGGGCTGGCGGGCTGCGAAGCGGCCTGGCAGCTGGCGCGGCGCGGCATCGCGGTGCGGCTGTACGAGATGCGGCCGCAGCGGCCGACCGCGGCGCATCATACGGACCGGCTCGGCGAGCTGGTGTGTTCCAACTCCTTCCGCAGCGCCGCGCTCGATACCGCCGTCGGCCTCCTGAAGGACGAGCTGCGACACCTCGGCTCCCTGGTGATGCAGATCGCCGCGCGCACCAGCGTCCCGGCCGGCGCCGCCCTGGCCGTCGACCGCGAGTCGTTTGCGGCGCAGTTGACTGCGGCCATTGAATCACATCCAGTGATTACGGTCGTGCGCGAGGAGTTAACGGCGCTGCCGGTCACGGCGCTGCCGGAAGAACCGGGGATCACCATCGTGGCGACGGGCCCGCTGACCTCGCCGGCACTCGCACACGCACTGCAGCGGTTACTCGGCCAGGACCACCTTTACTTCTACGACGCCATTGCCCCGATCGTGACCGGTGAGTCCATCGACCGCCGCGTCGTCTTCCCAGCCTCGCGTTACGGCAAAGGCGGCGAGGACTATCTCAACTGCCCGCTGTCACGTGACCAGTACTACGTCTTCGTCGACGCGCTGCTGAACGCCCAGACGGTCCCTACCGAGGACTTCGAGCGCTGCATCTATTTCGAAGGCTGCATGCCGATCGAGGAAATGGTGCGGCGTGGTCCGGACACGCTGGCCTTCGGGCCCATGCGTCCCGTCGGGCTGGTCGACCCGCGCACCGGACGGCGGCCGTTCGCGGTGGTGCAGCTGCGCCAGGACAACCACGAAGCGACGCTGTTCAACATGGTGGGGTTCCAAACCAAGATGACCTACCCGGAGCAACGCCGTGTGCTGCGGATGATCCCGGGGCTGGAAGGTGCCGAGTTCGTCCGCCTCGGCAGCCTGCACCGCAACACCTTCATCAACTCACCGCGACTGTTGCAGCCGACGTTGCAGTTGCGCGGTCAGCCGCACACGTTCTTTGCGGGCCAGTTGGTGGGCGTCGAGGGGTACGTGGAGTCGGCGGCGGCCGGGCTGCTGACGGGCATCAACGCCGCGCGTCTGCTGCGAGCGCAACCCGGTATCGTGCCGCCGGTAACCACCGCGCTCGGGGCGCTGCTGTACTACGTCACCGACCCTCGGCGTGACGACTTTCAACCGATGAACGCGAATTACGGGTTGTTCCCGCCGCTCACCACGGGCGAACGGGGGCGGGAGAAGCGCCAGCGTCTGGCGGCGCGGGCGGCGCACGATCTGCAAGCCTGGATCGCGGCGTACGGCCTGGCGGCCTCGCCCGGCACCGCCGAGGTGGTCCGAACTCCCTAGCACCGGCCCGGGCCGGTGACGGATTGCCTAGTGCGGGACACCCCGCTATGGTGCGCCCATGCAACCGCTACATGAGAAGATCGCATTCGTCACCGGCGCGGGCGCCGGCATCGGGCGCGCGATTGCCCGGCGCCTGGCGGCCGATGGGGCACGCGTGGCTATCGCTGATATCGTTCTCGATCGGGCGCTAGAGACCGAGAAGTTGATCCGGGAGGCTAAGGGGACCGCCTTGGCGGTGCAGGTCGATGTCGCCAAGCTCGATGTCGTCACTGCGGCCGTGGGTCAGGTGCGTACCGCGTTCGGGCCTATCGAGGTGCTGGTCAACAACGCGGGCTGGGACAAGATGCAGCCGTTCGTCGAGAATGATCCCGCCCTGTGGGACCGGCTGATCGCGCTCAATTTGAAGAGCGTGTTCAATTGTTGCCGAGCCGTGCTGGACGACATGATCGCAGCGGGGCGGGGAAGGATCGTCAGCATCAGCTCGGACGCGGCGCGCGTCGGCAGCACGGGCGAGGCGGTCTATTCGGCGTGCAAGGGCGGGGTGGTTTCTTTTTCGAAGTCCCTTGCGCGTGAGCTGGCGCGACATAACATCACGGTGAATGTGGTGTGCCCGGGCCCGACCAACACGCCGCTGATGGCCGAGATCACATCCGGCGAGCAGGGCGCCAAGATCATCGACGCGATGCGCCGTGCCATTCCGTTTCGCCGCCTCGCTGAACCCGAAGAAATCGCCGGGGCCGTGGCCTTCTTCGCCTCCGCCGCTGCGGATTTCATCACCGGCCAGGTGCTGAGCGTCAGCGGCGGGCTCACCATGGCAGGATAACATCCGCCGCGTCGCGGCCCCCGGCGGCGCCGCGCTGACCGGATCATGCGCACCATCTTGGTCACCAACGATGACGGCATCGATTCGCCGACGCTGGTGCCGCTGGCGCGGGCGCTCGAGCGCCTGGGAAACGTGCGCGTGGTGGTGCCCGACACCGAGCGCAGCTGGATCGCCAAAGCCATAACCCGCTTCGACGTCGTGCAGGTGTATGCCACCGAACGGGACGGAATTGCGCTGCACGCGGTGAGTGGTTCGCCGGCGGATTGCGTCAGCCTCGGCGTCCATACGCTGTACCCCGACCGGCCCGATCTGGTCGTCTCGGGCATCAACTTGGGCCTGAACTTCGGTCTCGCCTTCGTGCTGTCCAGCGGCACCGTCGGCGGCGCTTTCGAAGGCTGGATCGCCGGCATCCCGGCCATCGCGTTTTCCATGGCGATCCCCGACGACGCCTATGGGCTAACTGGCGCCCGCCGGATCGCCGCGCTCGGCAACTGCCCGATCGCTGCCGCCCAGGTGGCGGCGGAGATCGTCGAGACGCTGCTGCAGCAGGGAATGCCAGCCGGGGTGGATTGCTTCTCGGTCAACATGCCGGCCGACACCACCGCGGAGACACCACGCGTGATCGCTCGGGTCACGCGCTCGCGCTACGGCCCGCTGTTCGTGCCGGCGCCGGAAGGTGGTTACCTGCACCGGTTTCAGTCGCTCGCCGCACTGGAATCGCCGCCGGACGGGGACATGCAGGTGCTGCAACGCGGCGCCATCGCCATCACGCCGCTGCGGCTCGATTTCTCGGCGTCGGTTTCCAAGGACTTTCGGGAAGCCTTGGAACGTACGCCACGGTGAACCTTCGTGTGACGCTCCATTTCTCCGGCGAGGCGTCGGAACCTCGGGAGACCTCGTTGCGGCGGGCAGCGCCGCCCAGGTCTTGGCTACGCCCGGATTGGCCACGGCCAAGCCAGGCTTCACGGATCGGATGATTCATGCCGGGTATATGCACAACCTCGACGAGATGCTGACCTTTGAAAAAGCGGCCGGCAAACTCCCGTACACGCGTGCTGGAAGGCTGATCTCTTGGGTCGGCCGTCTCCTTGACATCGGTCAGCGAGATGCAGGATCCTGCGCCTGCTGCGTGATTCAGTGAGGCCATGGCACAAGCGACACGCACCTTCCGCATCTTCGTCAGCTCCACCTTTCCGCCTTCGCTGGAAGCTACGGCGGACAGACCGCGACAGGCAGGAGGAGCGCAACGCGCCGCAGAAGTACGTGTTCCCGCGCCCGTTCGACTGCGCTCAGGGCAGGTCTGCGGGAGCTGTGCGCGCGGCTGCCCTCTGGACGATTGGCTTTACTGGGCGCTAGGCAATACAATACGACTCAGGCGAGAAGGAGTCTGCATGCAGGCCACAGAAACGGATGAAGTCCGAGAGGTCTTGAAGCAGATCAGCGGTTGGCCGGCCGAGCAGCGCCTTGCCCTGGCCAGGGACATCTTGCAGACACTGGCGGGTGCTGTGCCGGCAAAGGCACCTTCGCGCAAGTCCTTGAAGGAGTTGTTAGGTGCTCTGTCAGTCGCAGGGTCGCCACCCACTGACGAGGCCTGTGCGACATTGCTGGAAGAAGAACGGTTGCGCAAGTACGGCCGATGAAGGTGTTGCTCGACACCAACGTCGTTCTCGATGTGCTGCTGCGACGCGGGGAGTGGCTCGCCGAGGCTGACGCCATATGGCAGGCGAGTCTGGATGGGCGTCTCGAGAGTTGCATAACGGCGTCATCCTGACGGACATCTATTACATTGGACGTCGGCTCACGGGAGACCCAGCAGCGCGCGAAGCGGTACGGAAGTGCCTCGATGCGTTGACCGTCCTTCCAGTCGACGAGGAAACGCTGGAAGCGGCTTACGCCCTGAGCGCTGGCGATTTTGAAGATGCGTTACAGATTGCCGCCGCGATCCGCAACGACGTGGAGGCTATCGTCACGCGTGATCCGGACGACTTCACCGGCGCGCCCGTTCGCGTACTCTCACCGACCGAGCTGGCGGCGAGTCTGCGCCACGAAGGCTGAGCTGGAAAACCTAGCCGATGCCGCAACCGACGCGCACCTTCCGCATCTTCGTCAGCTGCACCTTCAGCGACCTGAAGGAAGAGCACAACGCGCTGCAGAAGTACGCGTTTCCGCAATCCCACAAACGAGCCTGACGTCAGCGCGGCGGTGACCGCGCCGCCCCGTCCAAGGGAAAGGGGCTGTATCGGTTCAATCTACTGTCGGTTCCACCTGCTTGACCCATGTGCACGGGGGGTGTTATGCGTTGTGCCGATTTGTGAGGCATGGACCGGAATAGTGCCACAACAGGCGACCCGTCATTGAGTAGTCGTTGGCTCTCGGCGTAGGAATTGCCCAGCATCTGGGCGTGAGCCGGGACACCGTTTACCGGTGAATCGAAGACAGCAGATTGCCCGCGCACAGGATCGGGTGGGGAAAGGAGGAAACGATGATGAGGAGATTGCTCCTGGCTATCTGTGGAACCCTTACCCTGGCTGCGGCTGTTGGGATCACTGCCTGCCGGCGTCCCCAACAGAAACAGGCGGGCGTCAAAGTCGGCGCGATCTTGAGCCTCTCAGGGCGGGGAAGCCAATATGCGAAGGCGTCGCTTCAAGGGATTCAAATCGCTGTGGATGAGGTGAACAAGGCCGGAGGCATTCGCGGCCGCAAGATTGACCTCGTCGTCGAAGACTCCCTGTCGGAAGCCAAGAACGCAGTCACGGCCTACCAGAAGCTTCTGGACGTGAACAAGGTCTGCGCCGTCATTGGCCCCATACTCAGCGACGAAGTGCTTGCCGTGGCGCCCGAAGCGAACCGCAGACAGGTTCTCATCCTCGCGCCCGCAGCAGGCACTGACAAGATAGCGACGGCTGGCCCGTGGGTCTTCCGTAACCGTGAAAGCGCCAACCTTCAATCGGTCGAGATCGCCAAGCTCCTTCTGAAACAACCGCAGCCGTTACGCCTGGGAATCCTTTTCTCCACGACAGCCAATGCCATTTCCTACAAGGACGCCTTGTTGGAAGCGCTTGGCGCGAAGAAAGATATCGTGGTACTCGAGGAATCGTTTGCCGAGGGAGAAACTGACTTCAAGACCATCCTGACAAAGGTGAAAGAGGCCAGCCCGTCCTACGTCTTTGTAGCTGGCCTCGCCCCCGAGATCGCGCGCGTGTTGGTGCAAGCCAAGGAAATCGGCCTCGAAACCGAATGGCTTTCCACGGCCGGCGCGCATGACCCGAAACTGCTGGAAATCGCAGGCGGATCGGCTGAAGGCTTGATTTTCGGTTTGCCTGCCCTTGACACTGCTAACCCCGCTTCGCCCGCCGGGAAACTCGATGCTGAGTTGAAGAAACGTTTCAACGCGGGCCTCGACATGTTCTCGGCCAATGCGTACGACGCCGTCCGCCTCATTGCCACAGCGGCGACATCCTCAGGAGTTCAACCGGGCCAGATCCGAATTGGCCTCCTCCAGATCAAGGATTTTCCAGGTGCGGGAGGGATGACGACTTTTGTGAACCCCGGAACTGTCCTCAAACCGATTGCCCTAATGCACGTCAACGGTGGGAAGTTCGTACAGTTTGATTCAACGTCCAGGAATGGGACTTCAAAGGATCAGTAGCATGGCAACGGCAAAAGAATACCGTTCCAATTGCTGGAAAAGCGGCACACTCCTGTCGGCTGTACTGCCCGCTCATGAGCAAGTAAGAGCAGTCACAGGAAACGATCGCGACGCCTGGAATGCTTGCGCCGCGGAACTCCAGAAGCATCTGAACGATGTTGCAGAGTGTCTCCTCTATGGCCCCGAACAGAGCATACAGGCGATAATGCAACAGAGTCTTCCGAGGTTCAGACTTCATGTCGGCCTGCTGTCAACGATGCACATGTATGCACGAACCCCTGTCGATAGGGGCATCCCGGTTTATCGTTATATGCTTGGTTCTCCCGACCTTTGGAATGAGTACTTCGCCGATTGCGCGAACCCCTTGGCGCAGGTTTCCTTGGCGACAATCTCTGCACAGCTAGTTGAGGGCGTGAGCTTGCCGAAGCGCCTGTTCGGCGAAAGAAACGCAACGGGAGCCTTGCTAACACCTGCCCCACCTGCTGGCATCGACCCGGCAAGACGTGTTGTAGTTCCCTATAAACAATCAGCGGCCGGTGTAGCAGGCGAGGTCGATGGATTTGCAACGAAGTATCCTTGGGCTCTGATCGACACTCGTTCTTTCCCGATGATCTACTCACTTGTCGCTCGAAACGCGCACCCGCTCGGGTTCCTCCAGATGCGTATCGTCCTTGACGACCGCCCGGAGGAACATTACACGGGCCCCGAATCTGAGTATCTGCACATTTACGATCCGTCCAAATCATGGGTGAAAGACCTCGCCGAGCTCGTCACCATCTTCAACACTGAGGTACTCGCCCCTTTTCTCGACCGCACCCTACTATTGAAGGACCACCACACCCATGCCTCAGAGATCGGTTTCTGTTTCCCTCAACCTTTCCGAACGGCCGTGGGCTTAGCCAAGGGAGACCGACCGTGGGATGCGATGAATTACAAAGACTCCCTCTGGAACCAAGAGATCGCGAACCTTCACGCTCTTTGGGACCAGCCGGCCTTTCCTCCCGTAGAATTGGTCAATCACATCATCGACCTGCTGTGGTCGCGCGACAAGAAGCGCTTGCCGCCGGATGCCGTTGAACGCCGGAGCCAAGCAGAGGCGCTTCTTTACTGGACCAGGGAATACCGCGATCACCTAGTGCATGTTATTAAAGTCTTTCTCATAGGGGAGAAGATAATTCATGAACTGCACCGTAACGTGCAGGCAGCGGCCGATCATTTAGAAACCACCCAGGCGTTTGGGCCCGCTAAGAAGGGGCTCGAAGCATTCGAACTGCAGTGGATGTGGGCCGCTACAATTCACGATTACTCACTTCCCTACGAAATGTTGCCGAGATTGCAGGAATCGTATTGGCGTCAATTCGTCGTGGCGGAGGATCGGTCAGAAGACAGTGACAGTGGTTCGAGCCGAGACTTTGAACAGATGCAGTTCGGTCTTGCACTGGCAGATCGCATACTTCGCCAGCACCTCGTTGTAGCTTTGTGGCAGGTCCTTCACTCACAGGACAATCCACAGGGAAAGGAACCCGCCGCGGCATACAAGGATCTCCACGACATTATCCAACCAGAGACCAAGAAGATAATCTACCCGCGGTATCTGAGTTACTTCTTGCAGCACGGAGACCACGGGATTGCCAGTGCCCTCTGGTTTCTACAGCACACCGTGATTGAGAAGCAAGAAAAGCAGCCAACAACCACTCTCCGGTCACCTGGCACCCCCGATCTCGACGCTGCCATCGCAATCGCACGTGCGTGCTACTTCCACCACCTGAGTCTAAAGCGCAGGAAGCGAAAAGACGGAACTCTAGACAACTCATTCTACTTCGACGGCAATCTTTTTGGGACTTTTTATGAGGAACCTCTGTGTTGGCTTCTAGTGCTTGCGGATTTTCTGCAGGATGAAGGGCGGGCTCACAGCAAGGAGTCGTACGAAGGCGGAGAGAAGGGCTGGAGCAAGCGACCATTCGGTCACGTCACCGGAATCGAGGGAAACGATGGGGGCCTCGAAATCCGTGTTGAGTATGCGTGGATTCGGCGACTGGAAGTGACCGCCGGAGACGCCGACAGCACGCCACTGGGAGAAGATGGCTGCGGCCAGAAACCCGAAATTCAGTGCAAGAGACGAAAGAATGAAGAGAGGACTGAAAGAGACTGCCAGGGACAAGCGATGCCCGGATTGTGTAGAGATAAAGAACATGATCGGACTGCTTGGCACTAGGCTGAGGGGAGTGCGGGTCAGGATCGTCCTGGCCCATGATCAAAGCAACCCAATCACATTTGGGGACCGTGTAGGCACGAGATCATGATCAGGCCGAACCCAAGACGCGTCGCACTTATCGAACCCTCCAGTGGCATCGGTGGTTGTTACACCTTTGCTGGGCATAATGAGTTCGAACCGCTAGGCCTTGAATACGTTGGTGCCGATCTGCAGAAGAATGGACGCGAGGTTGTCCTGCTTCGGCAGGGGACGGCGAGTTGCGAAGATACGGTGACTCAGATCCTGCGGCACCGACCGGACGCTGTAGGCATGTCAGTCATGACGCACGCCGCGAACTCCGCGGCAACGATTGCGGCCCTCGTGAAGCGTGCCGATCCCACGATGACCGTTGTCGCGGGCGGCTATCATCCTTCAGGAGACTCCGAGTATGCACGGACCGAAGGGATTGACTACGCCGTCGGCGGCGAAGGGGAAGAGACTTTTCGGAACCTTCTCGATTCGCTTGAAGCCGGCCGCGACCCGGCGACCGTCCGGGGCTTAAGATTCTCACGTGACGGCGGCTCTGTTGACACGGGACCTGCAAACCGCATTGCGGACCTCGACACCATTCCTTTCCCGCTGCGCTCGAAGGAACTCCTTTCGGATGCACGCATGCACGGCCTCATGTACCCGCCCCCGAGTCAGCAACGCTCAGTGGCTGTCGTTCTTGGTAGCCGCGGGTGCCCCCATGCATGCACCTTCTGTTGCAGCCCATCGTTGTGGGGACGGAAAGTCAACTTCCGCTCGCCACAGAACGTGTTGACCGAGGTCGACGACCTCGTCCGGCGGTTTCACACGAACGCTCTCTTCTTTTCCGATCTTACGTTCAACGTGAACAATGGCCGAGTCCAGGAACTGTGCAGTCACCTAGCAAACTACAAGGCCATGCCACGGTGGTATTCGATGTGCACTACGACGGGACTGGATGCCAAGACGCTTGAAGCAATGCGCGCTGGTGGTTGCAGCAAGATAGGATTCGGCGTTGAGTCGCTCTCTGAAGACACACTGCACAACATTGGCAAACGCAAACTGTCTCGCAATGGCGAACTGAACGCGACGCTTGCCAGTTGTGATTCCCTTGGCATTCTCACGAAGGGCTATTTGATCATCGGTTATCCATGGGAAACGGCGTTGTCCCTGGAGCAGTTCAAGGAAGCTGTTCTGCGTCTGCCAATTGATGAGATCCGCCTGTCGTTTTTCACCCCATTCCCTGGCAGTGCGGCCTTCAAGCAGTACGAGGCCAGTTTCGTCACTCGGGACTGGTCCAAGTTCAACGCGATAAGGGACCTTGTCATACGCAACGACAATGGATTGACGGACGAAGTGTTGAAGGCATTCAGACAGGAGGTGTTCCGCGTTTTCTACGGTTCACCGATTTACCAACGCCGCGTACAAACGAAGATTCAACGCCATCCTGAACTGGGGCCGGCCTTCGACGAGTTTTTTGCCTTTCTGAAGTCGGGGGGCGTATTGCCTTAGTTGCCAAGGGATCTTGTGAGGAGGCGATGTGTTACAGGTTGTGGCCAATGGTATTGCAGCCGGAGCCCGAGTGCTCCTTGTGGCGGTCGGATTCTATTTGATACTCCGCGTCGCCCGCTTTCTCCATCTGGCCCATGCTGTCTTCATCACGGCAGGAGCCTACGTCGCGTATGCGCTCCATAGAATGGCCGGGGTGCCCTTCCTACCCGCGCTCTGTCTCGCCGTGGTCGCCTGTGGTGTCTTAGGGGGGGCGGTCGAGGCCACTATCTACAGACCCGCCAGAAAGACGGCGTCGTCTCTGGTCTTGCTGCTGCTCTCCTTGGGCCTGTACATAGCGGGGCAAAACATCATCTCGCTTGTCTTTGGGGATGCCCCGCTCGTCATCAGGCAATGGGAGCCGCCCACAACATTTACGCTCGGTTCTGTCACCGTCACACTGGGCCAGGTTGGCACCGTCCTAGTGGCCTTGGCCCTTGCGGGTGCTCTGGCCGTCTTTCTGCAATCAAGTCGTACTGGTCGCATGCTCAAGGCAGTCGGTTCAAACATGTCATTGGCGCGGGTTTCCGGGATACGCGTGGACGGCCTGGTCTTGCTCGCTTTCGTTGTCGGCTCTGCGTTTGCTGCCATCGCCGGCATTCTCGCCTGCCTTGAAGTCGATGCGACACCCTCCATGGGGTTGGGTATGTTGATGCTCAGTCTCGTGGCGGTGATTGCCGGTTGGCCGTGGGGCCTCATGGGCATATCGGTAGTCTCGCTGATTCTCGGCATTCTCCAGCACTTGACCGCGTATTACTGCGGCGCGGAGTGGCAAGATGTCATCGCTTTCGGGTTCTTGACCGCAGTTTTCGTTCTCCGGGGTCGGCGCGGAATGGCAACTTTCGACAGTGCAGCGGCAACCGGGTAAGGATAATGGATTACATCCTTCACATCGCAGTTTTCGTCTTCCTCTACTGGGCACTTGCCGCGTCTCTCAATCTGGTAGCGGGCTATACCGGCATCCTGTCGATCGGGCACGCCGCATTTTACGGTGTTGGCGCGTACGCGGCCGCCCTAATGTCTCTGCACTTCCAGGCGCCATTCCTGGTCAACATCGTTTGCGCTGCATTGACTTGCGCCGCGCTGGGAGTCTTGGTCGGCGGCCCCACACTCAGATTGCGCAACGACGATTTCGTTATTGCCTCATTCGCCTTTCAGATCATCACTTTCAACGTCCTCAACAACTGGCTGGCCCTCACCGGTGGCCCGATGGGCCTGGCTGGAATTCCACCTCCAACCGTGCTCGGTCTGACGATTACCTCGCGATGGGGCTTCGTTGCGCTGTCCGGTATCTTCGCTCTTGTTGTAGCGGGCTTCCTAGCATTTGTGGTGTGTTCGCCCCTGGGCCGCGTTCTACAGGCAAGCCGGGAAGACGAGGTCTTTGCTGCGGCGATGGGAAAGAATGTTGCCCGGTACAAATTGCTTGCCTTCGTGATTGGTGCCGCAGTCGCCGGATGTGCCGGAGTCATCTACGCCCATTACATCAGGTACATTGACCCGAGCAGTTTCACGCTCATGGAGTCGATCTTCATCATTTCGATTGTCGTCTTCGGCGGCGCCGGCAGTCTCTGGGGTCCCCTCGTCGGAGCAACCATTCTGGTGGTCATTCCAGAGATCCTGCGGTTTGTGGGTATGCCAGACGCTGTGGCCGCCAATCTGCGGCAGGCGTTCTATGGAATTATCCTGGCAGCATTCATGCTCATCCGCCCACAGGGCATCATGGGTCAATATACATTCGGGAAGGAGAGAATCCGTCGATGACACCTCTTGCCGAGATGACAACTCTCAGCAAGCGATTCGACGGCATCGCCGCCTTAGACGACTTCTCGTGTTCCGTAGGGCAGCAGGAGATACTCGGCTTGATGGGTCCCAACGGTGCGGGGAAGACGACCCTCCTCAATGTCCTCACCGGACTCCTGACCCCCGACCGTGGAAACGCAACCTTCAAAGGCAAGAGCGTCATCGGCTTCCAACCTTACAAGATCGCGAAGCTAGGTGTCGCCCGAACTTTCCAGAACCTGCGACTCATTCGCCGCCTCCCGGTCTTGGAGAACGTGCTTTTTTGCTTTCAGAATCAACCCGGCGAGCATCTGCGCGACCTCTTCGTGAGACACAGGGCATGCTCTCTGCATGAAACTAAGAACCGAGACAGAGCCAGCGCAATGCTGGCGAGAGTTGGCCTATTGCAGGCCGCAGATACCTTGGCGGACGACCTTTCCTATGGGCAACAAAAGCTCCTGAGTTTGGTCTGCTGTCTCGGGTAATGTCGGGAGTGTGGTGGAAAAAGGGGAAAGGCGTCATCATCCGGCCAGTTTCTTAACCCAAGAACAACTCCCGCGTAGCAGCGGGGGTCAGAGGATGACGCCATGGTAACAGATAGCAGGAAGGACGGACGACGGGAAACGAAAGCGGAGAGGTACGGCCCAGAGAGCATTGAACTCGGGATCCGAGAACGTGTGCGTGACGTGATCGAACGAATTGTCGAAGAGGAGGTGGAAGCGGCTCTGGGAGCCAAGCCCTCGGAGCGAGTGGGCGCTGAGCGCCACGGCTACCGTCACGGGCACCGAGAACGGAGCCTGACCACGAGCGTGGGAGCGACGACCATTGCGATGCCCCGGGCGCGATTGCAGGAGGCGGATGGGAGCAGTAGGGAGTGGCAGAGTCGCACGGTGCGGCGCTACGAGCGGCGTACCAAGCGAGTGGACGAGGCCATCCTCGGAGTCTACCTGAGCGGGATAAACACGCGGCGGATCAAGGGCGCGCTGGCCCCGTTGCTGCGCGGCGGCCCACTGTCGAAGGACGCGGTATCACGCTTGGTGGGGCGGTTGGCCGCCGACTTCAAGACGTGGCGCGAACGGGACCTGGCCCAGGACGATATTCGCTATCTGTTCCTGGATGGCTGGTACCCGAAAGTGCGCCTCGGAAGACGGCGGGTGAGGGTGCCGGTGCTCGTGACGCTCGGTGTGCGGGGCAATGGGCAGCGGGTGCTGCTCGACATGCAGTTGGCGGGCGACGAGAGCTCGGCGGCCTGGAGCGGCGTCATGGAGGGTCTCGTGCGGCGCCACATCGGGACCCCGGCGCTGGCGGTGATCGACGGCAACCCGGGGTTGGTGACCGCCCTGCACGAGCAATGGCCGGGGCTGCCGATCCAGCGCTGCACCGTGCACAAGTTGCGGAACCTCGAGGCCAAAGCCCCCGCGCATCTGCGCGAGGAACTTGCCGAGGACTACCGCCGGATGATCTACGGGAAGGACCGCGAAGCGATTGATACGGCACGCGCCGCGTTCCGCAAGAAGTGGCAGCGGTGTTGTCCCAACGTCGTGACGAGCCTGGAGGAGGCCGGAGAGGACCTGTTCACCTTTACCGCCTTCCCCCCCTCCCAGTGGAAGGCGCTGCGCACCAGCAACGCGCTGGAGCGCATCAACGGCGAGTTTCGTCGCCGCACGAAGACGCAGGCGAGCCTGCCCAGTCAGGACGCCGTGCTTTTGCTGCTCTTCGGTCTGCTGCACAGCGGGCGCATCACGCTGCGACCTCTGGACGGGTGGAAGGACATGCCTGCGGCGCCGGCGCGGAAAGTACCTAAACGGCACTCTCATCATACTACTAATACATACTCTTGTACATCTACTGATAAGAAAGCTGCATAAGAGAGGAGCAGTGGTTCATTGTTTAGCCGCCGAATGAACGCTCGATCGTTTTTCCACCACTTGACCGACACCACCCTGTCTCGCCACGGAGGCTGAACTCCTGCTGTTGGATGAACCGGTCGCAGGAATCGCGCCAGAACTGATCGACACGATTCTGGCGCTCATCCAAGAGTTGCCCAGCCAAGGCAAGTCAGTGCTCGTCATAGAACACAACGTCGAAGCCCTGAGTCGAATCTGTCAGCGCGTCATCTTCATGGATGCCGGCCAGAAACTCTGCGAAGGGGCGCCAACCGAGGTATTCAACGATCCAAGGGTCATCGAGGCATATCTCGGCTGAGAAGGCACTATGCTCGAAATCAGACAGTTGGATTCGGGATACGGCAAGAAACAGGTCGTGTACGGTATCTCGCTCACGGTCCAACCCGGCGAGTTGGTTGCGCTCATTGGCCCGAACGGTGCCGGCAAGTCAACCGTCTTGAAAGTCATTCATGGGCTGTTGCCAACTTGGCGCGGCGAAGTGTCTTTTGACGGGATTGGACTGGACCGCAACAGCCCCGCCGTGCGCGTGGCGAAAGGCATCACCTTTGCCCCACAGGGGAACCGCGTATTTGCTGAACTCTCCGTCCGGGAGAATCTAGAAATGGGCGGGGCACAACTGCCGAAGAGCGTGACCCAAGACCGAATCGAGGAAGTCTTTCAGTTTTTTCCAACCTTGCGCGACCGCCAGCGGACGATGGCCGGCCTACTTTCGGGCGGAGAACAGCAGATGCTTGCTCTCGGTCGTGCGCTCATGCCTAAACCGAAACTCCTCATGCTGGACGAACCATCACTCGGTCTATCCCCGAACATCGTCTCCCAGGTTTTTGAGAAGATAGCGGAGATCAACCGGACGACGGGGACATCCATCCTGATCGTCGAACACAAGGTTCGCGAAGTCCTCCGCATCGTGGAACGCCTCTACTCTCTGAAACTCGGGAGGGTTTTCTACGACGGAGGGGCGCAGGCGTTGCGGGAGGACAAGGATCTTGTGAAACGTCTCTTCCTGTAATAACCGTCTACATCTTGCTGACTAGAATGGAGCAGAAGCAGACTGGAGTGACCACGCCATGAAATGGAGCGACCAAGAGATCCAGGCCCGCATGATGCGGACAAAACCAATCTGGCACCGCCAACTTGTCCGGCTCGCGCGCAGAGAGTCCAGGCGGCCACCCCGCTACATTGCAGACATCGCCTGCGGAGCAACTGGTTTGCTCCCGCGCCTGTTTAGAGGCAAATGGCGTGCGACTTCTCAGCCGATTCTCGGCATTGGCATCGACAGCAACGCTGAGGTCATACTTTGTGCTCAACGGCACGCGGTGCACTTTCGTCTGCCTCTGTTCTACATGCAGGCCGACATGCACGACCTCTCATGCATATCGTCACTGTCCTTCGACATCGTGTTTTGCTGGGAGACGTTTTACCTTTTGACGGACTCGCAACTCAACAACGCGATAGGATGGATCAAGCGAGTGCTGCATCCTGGAGGACTACTGATCTGCGGGGCAACTGGCCCACGGATGCGTCCTGATCCGATTCTTGATCCGTATTGCAAGGCCGCAGAGAAGAAGATTCACCCCCACCGAGCAACTTGGCGGACGGTTGACGAGTATGTGCATTTGCTACGCCAAAACGGCTTGGACGTGGAGTATCAACGGATTTACGTCTCCGAGCATCGATACCAAAAGGATATCGCCTCAATTCCGCCTCGAGAAATGTCCTTCCGCAACGAACCGCACATGCATGAGTACTATACCAAGGTGGGGAAATCAGTTTGGATCTGTCGTCATGCACAACGGGGATCCCCCCAATGACGAAGTACAGAGTCCTTTCGTTCGGTGGCGGTGGCATCCGGCGCTTGCTGTCGCTGGTATTGTTGCCTCCAGCGTGTCTCAGTCCGATTTGTGTTGTGGTGTCGCTGCCGTTGCCCCGCTGCGCCAGTAGGGGCCCGGACTGGGGTCAGGCCTTGAATTTGGAATTTCCTGCTTCTTCCTGGAGTGCGCCGGGGAGTTCTGCCAGCCCTTTACGCGCTCGGCGTAACTTGAACCCGTGCCGCATGTACTCGAACCCGCACCTCGTTGTAGATGTCCACATCGATCTCTTCCGCCACCTCCAGCGTTGTGACCAGCGCGTAGGGAACAGCGTCCTCGAGCGCTCCGGCGTCTGAACGGCAGTTGACGCGCATCTCGAGGTTGTCTCCGTCGACGAACACCACCGCACGCTCGCCTTCGAGCACTTCATGTTGAACGGTCCCTCGCCGCGCTGCCTGCCAGTCCGCTTCCTTTCGAGTTACCTTGAGTGGGTCCGACAAGGGCTCGAACCACAGATCGGCGCGCCGCCACGCTTGGTGCGTTGTGTTTACCGGGGTGAGCCACGCCAGCGTGACGAGTAGACGCCGCAGGCCACGCCGGCCGCTCAACGATGGCGGCAGCGGGAACCGATGGACGTGCCCTTGGTCGGCCTGCAAGAACGCACCGCTGAGCGCTGTCACACGGTGTGCGGCGCACTCCTGCGTGCGCCCGACGTCAATCGCACCGTAGCCCAGCAGCCGGGTCAGGTACTCTCTGAACTGCCGGCTGTTTTGGGGCGTCCGCAGGATCTGCTCCAGCACGGAACCGGCCGCGCCCCAGCTCGCGGCGTGCACCAGCAGCGCCTTCAGCCAGACCGCGCGTGGAACGGTGTCGACCAGCTCCCCACCCGGCTCGCTCTGGAGCTGATCGAGCACATCGTAGAGCATGGCCGCCGCACGGCTCGCCAGAGCGGCCGCATTGCTCGTGCCGCGCGTGTACCATGAAGCGCCAAGATCGCCGGCTATTGAGCCCGGGGCAGCGACACGATGCCCCGGCGGGCGAGACTGAAGATAGGCATCGAGCCGCGCGTTGCTGCTCTGTTGCGGACTCTCGCGCAGCACAACGCGCCCGCCGGGTGAAAGGATCTCCGGCTTGATCGCGCGTCGGTACCCCATGCCTTGTGCGGAAATGGAGCTGGGGAGACCGCCGTCGATGTAGGGATCGATGGCACCCGGCACCGACGGCGCGCGCGACGAGTCCTGGTGGGCCGCCCCGACCGTGGTCACGTTCATGGCCTCCGCGGGCGAGAGCAGTCGTCGATTGCGTGCATCGGCAGCGACTGCGCGCACGACATTTGCCTGGAGGTCTTCCGGCGCAACCGCAGCCAGCAGCGCGCGCGGAACGCTCAACTCGATGGTATGCGGATGGTTGCCGGCGCTGACGATGAACAGCAGTCCGTATTTCCATGCGAGCCAGTCGATGAGCCGTGCGAGAGGGCTCATCGCACTTTCGAAGGGTCGGTCGCGAATTCCGATCGACAGGTTGATCACCGAGATCTGCGGGGCGGCTGCCGGCTCACCGCCCTCGCTCTCGAACAATCGACGAACCGCGCGATGAATCAGGTCGACCACCAGCACATCATCGGGCACCACTTCCTGGGACTGTCTCCAGTCGCGCGGGTCAGGGCGCAGGATCGGACGCACGTACAACCGGCGGCTGATGGCCGGTTCTTGAGCGTCCAGATCTCCATGAAGGATGAGGGACGCCATCGCCGTTCCGTGCCGACGCTGGGCGGCAGGATACTGAGACTCGAAGCCATCGGGATCGTCCACCACCAAACGACCAGCAAGTCGGCGATGACCTTGCATCGGAAGACCGTCGAGGAGCGCAACAACCGGCTCGCGAATCTCGGCCGCGGGCTCCTCGATCGTGCCCGTGTCCGCGCTGCGGGTATCGTCGGTGATGATGCCCGCCATCTGTCCGCTCGCGCGAAAGAACTGAATCTGCTCGCATTGTAGTAACTCGGCGTCGCGTCCAGCTTCATCAAGAAATGTCCGTACAGCGCTGATCGGCAGTCGTGCCAAGACAGCGTGGTACGCGATCTCGTCGACGGTGGCTTCGTGGAGGGCTTGCCCATTCAGGCTCTCGACGAGAGCGACAACCCGCCCGGCGGACGCGCGCCGGCGGCGAGGGTCATGCCGATACCACAGCTCGATCTCGCAAGGGATTACCTCCTCGTTGTGATCGACACGCTCCTGCCAGTCGTTCAACACCCCGGTCTCGATGAGTCGGTCACGGACGCCCCACGGCCGGACGTCGCGAAGCCTGGTGAAGAGATCGCCCCACTTCCGAAGCCCCCAGGGCAGAGTTTGCTTATTCTTCCACGCCTCCCACATGGAGAGCAGCTGCCGAAGCGCGTGCTGGTTGGTGAGCACCATGAAGACGCGACCGCGAAGAGATCCTTCACGGCGTGTACCTCCCTCTCGACCTTCCAAGAAGAAGTCGTCGTCGGGCGGAATGTCCTCCTCTTCGACTTCGCCGAGCCACTCCAGCCCCTCGACATTCCGGACGGCCACAATGAACTCGTCGACCGAGCCAGCGGTCTCCAGGACAATGACTTGCTCGGGAACAAGACCCGCTGGGGCGGTCCGTAGTTGGGCGCGACGTGCATCGAACGCCTGCTGAAGGGCGGCAAACTGAGGAGTCAGACGTTGTGCCTGGCGATCACGGCCAGGAAAGTGAGAGCGCTCGGGCCCGCCATATTTCCTGCCCTTGGTTGAAGGTTCGGCGGGGGGAGGAAGGATGAGAAGCGGCCGATCAGGCATTGGCCTTCTGCGCTCGGCCTAAACGGAACCGATGCTCCCACTCCTCGAGACAGTGATCCACAATCCGGCGCAGGTTGGTCTCGGGCTGCGAAAGAGCGTAGCGCCGCTGGATGTCTTGACCGAATTGCTCAAGCTCGGAGAAGCTCAGCCCGCGCAGGTGTCTCGCCAGCGTGCTTGCCGGGACACCTAGCTTGTCGCCCATGCGGTCCTCAAATCGCTTGAACCATTCTTCGACCTGCGGGGAGGTTGGCGCTGGGAGTTCGAGTCTTATCTGGAAGCGCCGCCACACGGCGCGGTCGAGCAGCTCTGGATGGTTCGTCGCGGTGACGACCACGACGTAGCTGGGGAGGGCATCGACTTGCAGCAGCAGTGAGCTGACGACGCGCTTGATCTCCCCCGTCTCGTGAATGTCTCCACGTTCCTTCCCGACCACATCGAACTCGTCGAAGAACAGCACACAACGACGCGTTCGAACTTGTTCAAACAGCCGAGCCAAGCGCACGGCTGTTTCGCCCAGGTAGCTCGCGATCACCGACTCGTAGCGCACCACGAGTTGGGGAAGCGCGAGCTCACTTGCCAGTGCCTCGGCCAGCGATGTCTTACCGTTGCCGGGCGACCCAGCGAGCAGAATCCGATTGCGAGGTTCAAGGTTGTGGGAACGGAGCAAGTCTGCACGATGATGCTCCTCGACCAAATCCCGGCACGCGTTCGCGACCGTATCTGGGAGAATGAGATCCTGCAGAGACCGATGTGGCTGCAGCTCAAAGTAAAGTTCAGCGGGCTGACCATTCCCTCGAGGAAAGAACGGCTGCGAAACGGCGGTGCCGTTTTGCTGTAGGTGAGCCGCCAAACGGTCGGCTAGCACGTGGTGCTGCTTGGCGCGTTCTTCGGCCACGAGCGCTTCGACAGCCTTGCGAAAGAGCGGCTGGTCCCCGCGAGCGCCCGCACGAACTAGGTCAAGAACGATATCGGCCCGTGCCATTACCTCAACTCCTACCCTACCACCGGTCCCGATTCGAGCGGTCCGTGTTCGACAACGACCGCACCATTCCACTATCGGCGGCGATGTGCAACAGCGCGGCCACGGCAGCGCATGAGCACCAGGGAGCCCATACGCGCCGGTCATTACGGGGCGCCGTCAGTGAAGAGTACCTGAAGATCATCCGCTGAAGCGGAGACGTTAAAAGTGTGGCTCGCTGGCATGGGGTCGGCCCCCGAAAGTAGAATTACACTTCCGAGGAACGTCCTGCAGCGTGGTGCGCCGCGGTGCTGGGAAGAGGCGCCTTACCCCCGGCTGGCGCATCGTATTGTTGCCTCCAGCGTGTCTCAGTCCGATTTGTGTTGTGGTGTCGCTGCCGCTGCCCCGCTGCGCCAGAACGCCGAGCATAGCCGGCGCTACAGGTGTCAGTCGCTGGTCGCTGGTGCTGCGTGTGCACTCGTTCGCCCGGGCGCAATGACCGCGAAACCCAAAAGAGCGGCCGCTGCTGTCATCCGCTGGTCGTACGTGATTATGGCCTCGATCTCGGGCGACACGAGCTGTGCCGCCGCCAAGCGGATCGCGTCAACGGAGCGCAGGATGCGTGGATCGAGCGCGGCCGCGGCATCGAGCAACGCATCGTCGAGCCGGATGAGGTGCACGCGCCGCAAAAGCAGCCGGGCGCGCCGCAGGGCCGCGGCACCGAGATGCCGAACCGCGCGCGGCACTTCGGTGCGGGCAAGCCCACACGAGACGCGCTGCGGATGCACTCGGAGGAAACGCCGCAGCGCCGCCGATTCTGGTTCTCGCACGACCAGCTTTACGAGCGCCGAAGAATCCAAATACACCGCCACTGCGGTCCCAGACTGATCCGTGAGTGCGAGGCTATCGCTCGTGTCCGCAATGTATCGGATCCAATCCTGCAAAGGCTCTCGGAGATGGTAATATAGGACTTGCCCTCCAGGACTATGGGCTCCTCTGCAGCCCGCTAATCGTCGTTGACGGGAATATAGGGATGCGGTTAAGTGTCGAATATGGCAGCCGTCGAGATGCCGGGAGACTACTGATCTCTTGGGTCGGGCGGCGGAGAGAACGATTATCCAAACAATGGATGAATGGGTTGCCGTGCTCTCGGAAGACGAAATCAAGCGGGAGCGCGCCAAAGCGCGCGCGCTGCGCGGCTCGCAATGGTGGAAGCGGCGGCGGGCACGCGGCGTCTGCCACTATTGCGGCAAACAGTTCCCGCCGGCCGAGCTGACGATGGACCACCTCGTCCCGCTCGTGCGTGGCGGGCGGTCCACGAAAGGCAACCTCGTCCCGGCGTGCAAAGACTGCAACACCAAGAAGAAGCACCGGCTGGCGTTTGAGCTGTAAGCGGTCAGCCGTCAGCAATCAGCTGAAGCTGACCGCTGACAGCTGATTGCTGAGAGCTATTTCTTCCGCGGCTTTGCGGCGGCTTTGATGGCCTTCGACGCCGTGGCTGCGTCGGCATCGGTTTGAAAGCCGAACACCGCGGAGAATTTCCGGCCCAAACCCTCGGCCATCAGAAACGAGATGTTCACCCCCGCGTTGGCCACGGCGCGGGCCATGCCGGCACCGAGTCCGGGGCGGTCGTCGCCCTCCACCAGCAGACAGGCAATCGGCGAGGCCGCCAGTCCGCTACTGGTTGCTGCCCTAGCGAGCTTCTTCCCGGTAATCGGGGACACTTCGACGGCGGCGCGACTGGACTCACCCGGGATCGCGTAGCCCATCACCAGCCGCAAGTTCGCACCCGCCCCGGCCAGCGGTTCGAGCACATCGGCCAGCGTGCCCGCCTCGTGCGCTACCTCTTTCCGCCAGAGGGTGATTTTCTTGACCGTGATCGCCATGACGACATCCTCCTCTTTGGAGTCCTTGTACACCCTCACGCCAAGGCCGCAAGTCCGGAACACCCCTGCAATCAGCTTCCGCGGAGCGCACCGCCGACGCTATAATCCCTGCGTGTCCGAAGATGCTGCCAGCGCCACCGGCACCGTCCCCGCGCCGATTCCGGCTGAAAAGCTCGATGCGGTGCAGCCGCGGCCAGGGGTCTATCTCCTGAAGGACGCGCACGGCAAGGTGATCTACGTCGGCAAGGCGAAGAACCTGCGGGCGCGCGTCCGCACCTACTTCCGCGGCGGCGATGAACGCAGCCAGGTGCGCTTCTTGATGCAACGGGTGGCGGATCTCGAAACGCTCGTCACCGCCAACGATAAAGAAGCATTGATACTTGAAAACAACCTAATTAAGCAGTATAAGCCTCGCTATAATATACGTCTCAAAGATGATAAGTCATATGTTTCGGTGAAGGTGACAGTTCAGGACCCATGGCCCCGCGTTTTGGTCACACGCAAGATCGTCAAGGACGGCAGCAAGTACTTCGGCCCATACGCCTCCGCCTACAGCGTGCGCGAGACGCTGGACACGATCCGCAAGGTGATTCCGTTGCGCACCTGCAGCGACGGGGTGTTCCGCAACCGCTCCCGGCCGTGCTTGGAATATCAGATCAAGCGCTGCCTGGGACCCTGCTGCCTGCCCGTCGATGCCGAGGTCTATCAGCGCCACCTGCGGGAGGCGACGCTGTTGTTGGAAGGCAAGAGCCAACAGCTGGCCCGACAACTCGAGGATGAGATGCAGCGGGCTGCCGGGGAGCTGCGCTTCGAAGATGCCGCCCGCCTGCGTGACAAGGTGCGGGCGATCGAGACCACACAGGAGCGTCAACAAGTCGTGGCGCACTGGGGCGAGGATCAGGACATCTTCGGTTTATACCGTGAAGGCGGATTCGTCGAAGCGCAGGTGCTGTTCGTGCGGCGCGGCACGCTCACGGGGAATCAGGCGTACAGCTTCGCCGACTTCGAGTGGCCCGATGAGGAGGTGCTGGCAGCCTTGCTGACGCAGTTCTACCAGGGCGAGCGCTACGTCCCGGATGAGATCCTGGTGCCGCTCGAGCTCGAAGATCGAGACGTGCGGGAGGAGTACCTGAGCGAGCGCAAGGGAAAGCGGGTGGCGATCATCCGCCCGCAGCGCGGTGATAAAGTCCGCCTGCTCGAAATGGCCGCCGAGAATGCCCGCCAGAGTTATCGCGAGCGGCAGGATGCGGAGCACAACCGCGAGCGCATGAGCGCCGAGCTGCAACGCGCCCTGCATCTGCGCAACGCGCCCAAGCGCATCGAGTGCTTCGACATCTCGAACATCCAGGGCCGTCTCGCGGTCGGCTCGATGGTGGCCTTCGATGAGGGGGAACCGGACAAGAGCCGCTACCGCCGCTTTCGCATCAAAACGGTGCCCGCGGCCGACGATTTCCGCATGATGTACGAGGTGCTGAAGCGGCGCTTCGCGCGGGCGAAGGAGGAAGGCAGCTACCCCGACTTGCTGGTGGTCGACGGGGGAAAGGGGCAGCTGAACGTCGCGCTCGAAGTCTTGCGCGAGCTGGGCATCAACGAGTTGGATGCAGTGGGTTTGGCGAAGATGCGCGTCGAGCGCGCGCCACAATCCCCCGAACTGGTGCGCAGCGAGGAGCGCATCTTCCTGCCCGGCCGCAAGAACCCGGTCATCTTGAAGCGCAACTCAACGGCGTTGTTCCTGCTGCAGCGCGTGCGGGACGAAGCGCACCGCTTCGCGATCACCTACCACCGGACGCTGCGCCAGCGCGAGCGCCTGCGGTCCGTGTTGGACAGCATTCCGGGCGTCGGCCCTCTGCGCCGCAAGCGCCTGCTGCGCCACTTCGGGAGCGTGCAACGCATCCGCGAGGCGAGCGTTGACGACCTGGCTGGCGTGCCGGGCATTTCGGCGGCGCTGGCTGCCCAGATCAAGGGCGCCCTCGAGGGGCCGTCACCATCAGCGCCGCTGGACCCGGTCGAGTAACTCTCGGACCCGCTACGAGACTAATGCGCCGCGCGCCCCTGCTGGTCAGCATCGCCTTGGGGTTGTTGCTGGGCGACGTGTTTGCCGGCAGCCGCACCACCGTGCCGCCGGCATGGGCGATTGCGGGCGTGGCGGGCGCCGGCACGGTGCTCCTGTTCGTGACCGAGCCGGCGGTCGTACGGATCGGCGTGGTGTTACTCACATGCACAATTGGTTATGTTCAGGCCGCGCGCGTCTATCGGCCGAGCTTCCCAGCGGACGATGTCGCAACGGCGCCGCAGCGGCTGCCGCTGCTCCTGGAAGCCACCCTCGTGGCAGACCCGGAGCCATTGGGCGACCGTCTGCGCTTCTGGCTCGCCGCGGAACGGGTGGATGATGGATGGGGGTGGCGGCACGTGCAAGGGCAAGTGCTCTTGACTGTCCACACCGTCGCGCAGGCCTGGAACCTCGGCGATCACCTCCGCGCTGCGGTCACCCTGCGCCGGCCCCGCAATTTCGGCAATCCCCGGGAGTTCAATCTGGAGGCCTACTGGGCGCGGCGCGGTGTCTACGTGACGGCGTTCGCCGCCGACGATGCGGCCTTCGAGCGCATCGGACACGTGGCGCAGGGCCTTGCCGAGCCCCTGGCGCGCTGGCGGCGCGGCGTCGAGCGGCTGTTCCGGAGCACGTTGCCGGAGCCGCAGGCCGCGGTGCTGGGCGCTTTGATCATCGGGAGGAAAACGACGCTGCCGCACGAGCTACGCGCGGCGTTCAGCCGTGCGGGAGTGAGCCATGTCCTGTCGATATCCGGATTGCACGTTGGACTCGTCGCCGCGACAGGGTACGCGGTGCTCCGGTGGCTGCTGGCACGCAGCCGGTGGCTGCTGTTGACGGCGAACGTGCCGAAGCTCGCGGCCGCTGTCTCGGTCATCCCGGTATTGCTGTACGCTGGCATTGCGGGGACCAACGTCGCGACGACGCGCTCGGTGATCATGGTCCTCGTGTTTGCGGGGGCCGTCCTCGTCGACCGGCAACGCCATTTGCTCGCCAGTCTCGCGCTCGCAGTCATCCTCATTTTGGCAACCTCTCCGGGGGCTGCATTGGACATCTCGTTCCAGCTGTCGTTCCTCGCCGTCCTTGGCCTAGTGCTTGGACTCGATCGTTTCTGGCCGTGGTGGAGGCACTGGGAAGAGCTGCATCTGGTCCGGTTGCGCGGCTGGCGGGTGCGGCTGTGGCGTCCGGTGATGGTGTACTTCGTCGTGTCGCTCAGCGCGCTGGCAGCTACCGCACCGCTGACGGCGTTCCATTTCAACCAGGTGTCGTTCATCGCCATTGTTGCCAACGCGGTGGTGGTTCCACTGCTCGGGTCGGCTGCCGTGGTGCTCGGGCTCGCGGCGGCGTTGGGGTACCTGCTGTGGGAGCCGCTGGCGCACGGCTGCGTTCTCCTCGCCGGTCCGGTCGTGCAGCTCGGTGTGTGGGTCGTCGAGCGATGTGCCGCCGTGCCCTTTGCTGCCATACGGGTCGTGACGCCGACGGGCCTGGAGCTGGCGCTGACGTACGCCGCGTTGTTCGCGGCGGTGCGACTGCGAGGGCGGGCTCGACGGGTCAGTCTGGCGGCTGTTTCTGTAATCACAATCTGTGATATCAGCTGGTGGTACGTTGCGCGGTACCACCGGCGCGACCTGCAGGTCACCTTTCTCAGCGTCGGGCAAGGGGAGAGCGCGGTCGTCGAGTTGCCGGGCGGCGAGGTCATGGTGGTTGATGCCGGGGGATCGGGGAGCGCGGCCTTCGACATCGGCGAGCGCGTCATCGCTCCGTTCCTGTGGAGTCGCAAGATCGCGCACATCGAGTATCTCGTCCTCAGTCATCCGCAGTCGGACCACTACGGAGGGATGGCCTTCCTCGCCGGGAATTTTTCGCCGCGGGAGTTCTGGTCAAACGGCAGCGAAGAGCCTACGGTGTCCTTCTCCCGGCTCGTGCAGGCGTTGCGCGACAACGGCGTGCGGTTCGTGGCGTTGCACCGTGGAGATCGACGCCGGCTCGGCATGGTCGAGGCGGTAGTCGAATCACCGCCGGCGCTGGACGTCGATCTCAGCCTCAACAACCAGTCTCTGGTTGTGAGCCTTGGTTTTCGGGGCCGCCGCGTGTTGTTCACGGGCGATGTCGAGCGCGCGGGAGAGGCGCGCATGGTTGCGTCGGCTGACGGCACCCTCGCCAGCGCGGTGCTGACGGTGCCACATCACGGCAGTGCCACCTCGAGCAGCCCTCCATTCCTGGAGGCGGTCGCGCCGCAGGTCGCGGTGATTTCGGACGGCTTTCGCAACCCGTTCGGCTTCCCGAGTGCCGAGGTGTTGCACCGCTATGCCGCACGTCACTGCGCCGTTGCGCGCACCGATCTCGACGGCGCTGTCCAGGTGCGGATCACGGAAGACGGGCGGATCGAGACGCCGCAGCGTGGAACCTGGCGTGGCAGTTGATACACGATGCTGCACCGATGAAATCCGTTGACTCTCTGGCCGGTGGGGGCTAAGCGTTTGTCGGGATCAATACTCTGATGTCGATTACCCAGGCCGCGTGGAGGGGTGACTGTCCGCCCATCCAGAGCGGAGGAGATGATGTAAATGGGGAAGCACTCGGCGCTGAGAGCGGCGCTGCGAGGAACGACGAAGGCAGTGAAGCACGGCGTCGCCCTCCGATGATCTGCCTCGGAACGTCATCATGAGCAAAGGCAATGCGGCGAGATCCCGCGATTCCGCTGTTGGGATTCCGCTAGTGCAAGGGAAATTCCCTCCTGAGTACTTGGAGCAACTCATCGAGATCTCGCCGGACATCGTCACCGCCGTCGACCGGGCGGGCACGATCATTTTCTACAACGACGGCGCGGAGAAGACCCTGGGGTACACGGCGGCGGAGATCCTCGGCCAGAGTGTCACGATGATCTATCCATCGATGGCCGAAGCCCGCCGCGTCATGGATGCGATGCGCAGTGAGGAATGGGGTGGGCCGGGGAAGGTGAAGAACTTCGAGACCGTCTTCGTCGATCGCTGGTCGCAGCAGCTGCCGGTGGCCATTTCCGGCTCGATCCTGTGCGACGAGGCCGGGTTGGAAATCGGCTCGATCGGCTTTGCGAAGGACATCCGTGAGATCCGCCGCAAGGATCGCCTGGCCACGCTCGGCGAGGTGGCGGTTGCCGTCTGCCACCAAATCAACAATCCGTTGGAGGTGATCCTCAACCAGATGGCGCTGATGGATCACTTCGTGCGTGAGGTGACATCCGACGAGCGCGCCGTCGTCGAGGAAAAGCGTGTCGAGGCGGTGCGGCGCGAGGTCGAAAAGATCCAGCAAATCGTCAACCGGCTCGTCGACTTGTCCCACGGTGCGGAGTACGGCACGTGCGAGTACCACGCCGGGACGCAGATGGCCGATCTCGCTCCGCGGCCCAAGCCGGGCGGTACCCTCGCAGGCCTGCGAATTCTGGTGGTGGATGACGACCTCGGTATCTGCCAGTCGCTGCGGGATCTGCTGGTCGGAGAGGGGTGCAGCGTGATCACGGCGAGCGACGGACTCGAGGCGTTGCGGGTGCTGGATCAGGTGCACATCGATTTGGTCCTGAGCGACGTGGTGATGCCGGACCTCGACGGCTACGACCTGTTCAAGGAAGTCAAGCAGCGCGGCAATACGCCGGTCTTGCTCATGACCGGGTACTATTACGACCGGGATCACGTGATCAAACGCAGTCGCCTCGAAGGGCTCGAAGGGGTGCTGTTCAAGAAACCGGTGGACCCGGTGCGGCTGAAGGCGTTGATCCAGGAGCTCTGCCCGCGGCCGGCGCCGCAGTCGCCACCGGCGCAGTCGCCCCCGGCGCCACCCGAGTCCGCATCGTAGGTGTACGCCCCGCCGGAGCCGGCCCCGTGGGGGAGCGCTTGAGCGGGCTGCGCACGGGCGTCGCGGTCACCGTGGCCGCCGGCGCCAGCCACATTTCGAACTCTCCCCTCTCCGACTGCACCAGGACTCGTTCTGCTTCGATGCGCACGAGCTTGCCGAGGCCGGGCACGTCCGCGTCGAGATGGTAGAGCGCGTGGGCGCCGCTCGGCGCCTCGATCACCGCGAAGGAGTCGGGCTCACCCACTGCCACCCCGGCCAGGCGATACCCCGGAGGGGCGCGCAGCGCTGTGGGTGTCAGAGCCGGCGGCGTGGTTGCGGTCGCCGCCGGCGTGCTCGGGAGCTGCGGGGCCAACGTGTTCACCAGGCGCCTCCACAGCCAGAGACCCGACAAGATGATCAGTAGAAGTAATGTCCAGATCACAGCTGCGGCGACCCGTTGGGCGGACATGGTCACTCCGTGGGAGAGCTTCTCCGGGGGCGGCCGGCGCGTCTGGCTGCCGCTGCTTGCTCCCGGCGCCACTGATCAGTACATACGGATGACCATGGGAATCCCATGCTGAAGGAACAGCCGTCGCCGTTACGACCGGCGACGTCCGCGCCCGAGCTGGAATCATGGCGCGTGATTGTCAAGTACTGGGGCGTGGTCGTGGTCTGGATGGCCGTCATTTCCAGTCTCTCAACCGAGCCGTTTTCGGCCGCCAACACCAACACGTACTTGGATCCGGTGCTGCGGTTCTTCTTTCCGCACCTGACGGCGGCGGGTTTCGTGCGCGCCCACTTCGTGATTCGGAAGACGGCGCATCTGACCGAGTTCTTCGTGCTCGGGAGCTTGGCATTCTGGGCGTGCCGCCGTGGACGCAGCCCCCGTTGGCGCGTGGCGTGGATGGGGCAAGCGCTGGCATTGGCCATCGTGTATGCGCTGCTCGACGAGGCACATCAAGCGTTCGTGCCGAATCGGACGGCGTCCTTGGCGGACAGTGGTATCGACTCGTTGGGAGCCGTGGCCAGCCAAGTTGTCATCTACCTGCGTCACCGCGTTCTCACTCGCTTGCTGCGCTGAGTAGAGCATAGTTTTGCGATCCAACACAGCGGTCGGGGACGGACCGGGCGTATGTGGATGCCGCAAACGCAGCTGTTCATGCTCGACACGCTTCGGAGCCGCACGAGTTGCGGGTGTTGACCTTCTCGACGCTACGGGCCACTCTCGATCCGTGGCCAAGCTGTCCGATGCGCTCCGCGTGGTGAATGAACTCCGGGGGCAAGGCATCATCGAGCAGTATGCTGTCGGCGGCGCGATGGCGATGCTCTTCGACGAAGACACCTTGCGCGCATTGCTGCGCAAGTATGGGATCCAAGGGTAATGTCCATGCCCGGTCGCCGCCGAGCCCGCCCGTCCTTGGAGTTTGTCGCCGCGCAGTGGCGGGGGAAGGCGGCGTGGCACAAGCAGCAGGCACAGCTGCCGGTGAAAGAGAAGCTCCGTCTGTTGCTCGAAATGCAGCGGCAGATCTATCCGATCATTCGCCAACGCCGGCCTCTGCGCCCATGGGAACGCCCGTGGAGCATTGAACCGTAAGGCCGGTGAGCCCGCGCAGCGGGACGTGATCCGAGACAGCTGATACTTTCTCTTGCAAGTAGAAAGGCGGGCGGGAGCGAGCGTGCCGCCACTGGCACCGTCTGAATTCGGACACTCGGCAAACCAGTCTCGGGCTCGCGGCCAGACCAGAGAACCGGAGCGAGGTAGTAGTAGGTGTGTGCCGCGGAAGGATTCGCGAGGCACGGGTTCACAGTGTTCCGAATCGCGCGTCGCACAGGAGACGCTGGTGACCGCGCCGCTGCGCGCTCAGTCGATGCCCAGGACCTGAATCGATGTGACCGCTTTGTAGCGCTTATTGAGGTTCAGCAGCAGCGCCGTGATGGCCTCGATGGCGCGACTGTTGATCAGCGCACCGGCGTCGAGCGGCCGCAGGTTGGGGATACGCCGGACCAGCTGCGCCACCTCCTGCTTGGCGGCCTCGTCCGCTCCGCACAGGATCACATCGCCGGCCAAGGGCTCGTGCAACTCCTGCAGGTGCTCGGCACTGAGCGTCTTGAAGGCGCTGACCACGCGCGCTTTCGGGGCCATCTGCTGCGCCAGCTCACCTGCAGACCCTTCCGGAAACTGCGGCACGGAGAAGACCCCACGCTGCACCGCGAGTGGATTGATGATGTCGATGACGATCTTGCCGGCGAGTGCCTCGGCATGCTCGGCCAGAAATGGCGCGAGCCCAGCAAAAGGAAAAGCGAGGACGACATAATCGGCATCAGTCACCACCGCCTCGTTCGTGCCGCCGCTGACACGGGCACTCGGCACTGCCGCAGCGACCTTTGCGGCCGCCTCCGCCGCACGGCTGGCCTGGCGCGACCCCATCACGACCGGCTCACCGAGCTGCGCCAGGCGCATGGCCAACCCAACCCCTTCCGACCCCGTTCCTCCCAGAATCGCTATGCGTGCCATCTCACACTCCGTGCATCTTCAGATGCGGTCTGCCGGCGCCACCCGTGCAATCCATTCGCGATACGAGCCGCCGTAGCCCACCGCCTCCTGCCGCGCCCGTACCCGGCGCAGAATCGTCTCGACATGCGCCGCCTCGAGGGGCGGGCGCGTACCCACCCAGGTGGCGAGCCGCTCTACCGCGTCGTGCACCGTCGAGGCCAGCGTGTCCAGCAGCACTTCCTCGCCGTCGTGGCCCTCTTGGCCCAGCCCGAGAAAGTCCTCGAGCAGATGCGTGGCCACCTGCGCGCTGTGGGCGCGCGACGCCAGGATGTTGCCCTTGCCTGTCACCACATTCCCCGTACCGAAGACGGTCTCGTAGCCTGCCATCCGCCCGAGCTCCGGATCGCTGAAGTCGTAGGCCTCCCCGCGCTGCGGGATGCCGGGTATAGGCACCGGAATACTCCCGATTGAGCTGATCACCAATGGTGCGTATACGTCCTCAAAGGCCCCCTCCACCGGCGTGACGCATCCCTGCACGACCTGCGTCTGCTGAAACTGCAGCCCCACCAGCCGTTCTCCCTCCACCAGCAAGCCCGCCGGCAGGCGTTGCGGTTGCCCCCGGAAGCAGTACTTCTCCATTGCCTTTTCCAAAATCCGCCGCCGCGTCGCCGCGACCTTTTCCTGCCGTGCCGCATCCGCCTCCGGCGGCATCTCCATCAGCGGCATGTCCTCGAGCCGCCGGCGGTAGAACAGCGTGGCACCCTGCAACCCCAGCGTCTCCCAGCTCAGCCCGTGTGCAGCCAGCACCGCCGGCACGCCGGCGTGCTCGATGTGCAGTATCTCTTCATGAATTCCGCGCCTCTCGAGCGCCTGCCGCACCGTCTCGATCTGCAGTATCTTCAGCACATCGATCGATGCCAAGCCGCCACCGACCACGATGGCACCGTCCGCCACCTGATAGTGAGGTCCATGGTAATCGGGCTCGGTGAAATGGTTGAACCAGTAAATCAGCGGATTCTGGTAGATCAGGCCGCGGCCCACGTAGGCGTCGGCGCCGGCCAGCGGCAGCGGCCGATCGCGCCAGGCCCCGAGCGCGAGAATGACGGCGGTGAAGCCCCACTCCGTGGCGAGGGTACGGAAGTCAACGTCACGGCTGACCTTGGTCAGCGGCACGAAATGCACGTTCGGGTGATCGAGTTTCTGGTTGACAGTGTCGTATTCCTTCTGCCGCAGCTTGACGTGCCAGCGGGGCAGGCCGTCCTCGATCTTGCCGTAGGGGCGGGCATTTTGCTCGAACACCACGACGATGGCTCCGCGCTCGGCGAGCAGACTCGCCGTCTCGGCGCCGGCTGTCGCGCCGCCAACGACTGCGATCACGTAGCGCCCTGTGGTCACGGCGCTGCACCATAACAGATAGACGGCTTACGGCATATGGCTGATGGCATTTGGCTAGAATAAGACGACGGCCTATGGCGCATGGTTGATGGCGAGTGGCCAGAGTAGGACCGATGGACGGCTCAGGCCTGATGCGGTATAGCTCTGGCCACATGCCATACGCCATAAGCCACAAGCCGCCTGTCGGGAAACGGCAACGGCGGCAGGCGGCACGGATGGGGGTGTTGTTGCGCATCGAGCGTGGCTTGTGGAGGCAGGGTCTCGTACACCTCGCCGGTGTCGACGAGGTTGGTGTGGGCTCGCTTGCCGGGCCGGTGCTGGCTGCGGCGGTCATCCTTCCGCAGAGTGTGCGGCTGCGTGGCGTCGACGATTCGAAAAAACTCACGGCGGCCAGGCGCGAGGAGTTGGCGGAAAAGATTCGGGCGTGTGCGCTGGGCGTCGGGATTGGGGTCGTCGAGGTCGACGACATCGACCGGCTCAACATCTATCGCGCCGCACTCGAAGCGATGCGGCGCGCCGTGCTGGCGCTGCCGGTCGCTCCCGATCACGTGCTGGTGGATGCCCGACGAATTCCGCAGATCACCCTTCCGCAGACGGCGTTGATCGATGGCGACGCGCGCAGCTATTCAGTCGCCGCGGCCTCGATTGTTGCCAAAGTGGCGCGCGATCGACTGATGTGTGACCTCGACACGCTCTACCCGCAATATGGCTTCTGCCACCACATGGGCTACGCCACCGCCGAGCATCTCGCCGCCATCGAGCGCTACGGCCCCTCGCCGGTGCATCGCCGTTCGTTTGCGCCGGTGCGGGAGTTGCGGTTGCCCGGCATCTAACCCCGAGCCCTGTGTCGTCTACCAGAACCGATACGACAAGCCGGCGAGGAAGCGGTGCGTGCCGATATCGGTCTCCGTTTCCCTTCTGACGGACGCATCCGTGTTGATCGTCCCGCCCGGAACCGGAACGGTAACAGATTCCGTGTGTATACTGGAGAACGTGGGGTTGACGTGTGTATAGGCATACTCACCGAACAACGCGAAGTGCGCGGCAAACTGCCACGCCAACCCGAGCCGGAAGTCGAGTCCGACGTCGGTGCTCGTATCGGAGAAATCGGGCTCCCCGGGCATGAGCTTTCCCGACACATGCGAGATAAACAACCCCGGGCCAACTCCTATGTACGGTTGTAACTGCCCGTGAGGAAATTCCTTAGTGGTCAGCAACGAGGCGCGGGCCATGACCAACAGCGAAAGCGGGACCACGGTCAGGTCGGCCCTCTCGGCGTTCTCCACGCCCTTGGGCCGGACATCCGGTTGGAAGTAGGAGACGGTGGCGGCAACGCCGAACCATGGCTCGCTTTCAAACCAGTAGCCCGCACGGCCCCCTACGGAGGGGGAGCTGGCGAAGTCTTCCCGCGCCGTGCTGCTGCTGGACACCGTAACATGTTGGATGCTGACGACGTTGTTAACTGGAACGCCATACTCCGCGTTGGTGCTCTTCTTCTGGGTTCCATCTGCGTCCTGCGTGATAGCCCCACCGACAGTGAGATCCACAAACCCCTCAGCACGGGATGCGCGTGGCGTTACAACGAGTAAGCCAAGGGCCAGAACCACAAAACTCCATACCAGCAAGTCGCATCGTTTCATTTTACCCTCCCGTCACCTGGGTAGTATGAAGGCAGCTCTTACACGACCGAAGCTGCGTTACTAAAATCGCCCCGGCGTGTCAAACCCAAATGGCGCCGCTTGTTAGAAGCACCGGGGATGTCCGGGGGCATAAGCAGTTAGAGATGTCCGCCTTAACGAGCTACGCCGTCGCCGATGGAGCGACGGATACGGCAAGAGGTGAAGGCGATGACGCGCAAGGAAATAATCGTGCGAGCGATTGCGAAGGAGCTGACGTGGATTCAGGCGGCGGATATCTGCGGGATCACGGCGCGGCACATGCGACGACTCAAGGAGCGCTACGAGCGGTATGGCTACGACGGGTTGGTCGACGGCCGCAGCGGCAAGACGCGCCACCAGCGCATTGCGCTGGCGACCATCGCAGAGCTGTGTCGGTTACGGCGGGAGCAGTATGCGGACTTTTCGGTGCAGCACTTTTGGGAGCAGGCCACCGAGCGACACCAGCTGCAGATTTCGTACACGTGGGCGAAGCTGGCATTGCAGGCAGCAGGGTTGGCGGAGAAGAGTCCCGGCCGGGGGAAGTATCGCCGCCGGCGCGAGCGGCGGCCGCTGCGGGGGATGATGCTCCACCTCGATGGCTCGACGCACGAGTGGCTGGTCGGGGAGCCGATGCAGGACCTCATTGTGCTGCAGGATGACGCGGACAGCCGCATTCACTACGCACGGTTTGTTGCGCAGGAAGGAACGCAGTCGAGCTTTGCGGCCTTGAAACACGTGCGGCAGCGCCAGGGGCGCTTTTGCGAGCTCTACACCGATCGCGGCGCGCACTTCTGTCATACGCCGGTGGCCGGGCACGCGGCGACCACGGACCACGACGGCCAAGTCAGCCGGGCCCTCAAGGCGCTGGGGATCCGGCAGATTCTGGCGTACTCGCCGCAGGCGCGCGGGCGCAGCGAACGGACCTTTCAGACCATTCAGGGCCGCCTGCCGCAAGAGTTACGGGCGGCGGGCATCACCACCTATGCGGCGGCCAACGAGTAGGTGGCGCGCGTCTTTCTCCCGGACTTCAACCGGCGCTTCACGGTGGAGCCCACGCAAGCGGGCAGTGCCTTCGTGCCCTTGATCGGGGTCGATCTAGAGTTACTGCTCTCGGTGCAGCATGAGCGCACGGTGAACAATGACAGCGTGGTGAGTTTCGAGTCGGTGAGTCTGCAACTGCCCCGCCGCACCGATCGGGCGCACTACGTGCGCTGTCCGGTCCTGGTGCACGAATTTCCCGAGGGCACCTTAGGGGTCAGCTATCAGGGCCGCCTGTTGGCGCGCTACACGCGCGCGGGCCAGCTGCTGTCCACCCCGGCCCCGCACCGCGCGGCCGCGCGCAACGGCCACCACCGGGGAACGGCCCGCCTGGGGGACCTGGCGCCGCGCGCCGCCGGCCGCCCCACCCCAGGGGTCTCTCCTACGCTTGGGGGAGCAGCTGTCCACAATGTGGACGGGGACACAGCGCACCGGCGACACCCGACCACGCACGCCACACCGCTCCATCCCGCCGTCCACACTGTGGACACCAGCTGCCGCCAGCGGCACCCCTCTGCAGTACGCGCTTTAAGAACGATTAATAGAAAACCGAAAAAGAATCGCAGGAAGATCTCCGGCTAACCGAGCGGACATCTATAACTGCTAATGACCCGGACTTGTGTAACTGCTACCAACAACCCAAATGGCGCCGCTGGATCACTCCCTCAGCCCGTTTGCCCATCCCCACGCTGCCGCCGTAGGCGGTGCGTTGCACCTCTTCGAGACTCGCGACAGCTCGGCGCTCGAAATCGCCCCCTGGCATCCTCCCGAGGACTACCGGCGCCGGCGGCGGCCGGTATCGATGGGCGTCGCACTGTCCGCCACGCTGGCGAGGAATTCCTGATCGACCTCAATGTTCGCGCGCGCCTTCAGGTAGTTCGTGAACTCCTCCATCACTTGGGCTTTGCGGTGCTCTTCGGCCTGCTGAAGCAAGGTCGCCTTGTCGGTCTTGAACTTTTCCTCGTCAGCGGGGATCCGCTCCTTCAGCACGGCGACCACACTGCTGCCCGAGACGGCGTACACGGCGGGCGCGACCGGATTATCGCTGGTGAGTTGGAATGCAGCATTTTTCAAATCGGGCGCGATGCCGATTTTCGGCAAGTAGGTAGTTTGCCGTGTGAACCCCCCCGTCTCGTCGGCCGTGAGGTTGTTCGCCTGGGCCACCGCCGCGACATCGTGATTCTTTTGCAGATCCGCCAACACCGCCTCTGCCTTGCTCTTCGCCAGTGCCGCAGCGTGTTCCGTGCGCACGGCGCTTTCGACGCGCTCGCGGATCTCACCGAGCGTGGGAACATGCGCCGCCACCTTCTCGATCACGCGGAACACCACGGGGCCTTTCGCCGTTTCGGTCATCCCCGCATCGCCCGCATTCGCGGCGAACGCCGCGCCGACGAACTCGGGGCTGCGGCCGAGTCCCGCGATGGTTTCGCTTTGCGCGAACGGTGACGGGGTCTCGACCGTCAGGCCGTTGGCTTCGGCAAGCTTCGCGAGCGGCTGGCCACCGGCGGCTGTGGTCCGATCGCCCTCGGCTTGCTTGCGGGCCAGCTCGCGGGCTTTCTCTTGCTGCACGGCAGTGACCACTTGGGCACGCACCTCGTCGAGCGGTTGCGTGCGCGCCTCCTCCTTGGATTCGAGTTTGATGATGTGCAGACCGAAGGGTGATTCAACGAGCTCGCTGATTTGCCCTGGCGCGAGCGCGAACGCCGCGTCTTCGAAAGGCTTCACCATCTTGCCGTGCGGGAAGGAACCGAGGTCGCCCCCTTGGCTGGCGGTGGAATCTTCCGAGTACTGTTTGGCCAGGGCCGCGAAGTCCTCGCCGGCTTTCGCTTTCGCCAGCACCTCCTCGACGCGCTTGCGGACCTGTGCCTTCTGGTCGTCGCTGGCGTCGGCCGCCAGCTTGAACAGAATGTGGCGGGCGTGCACCTGCGCCGGCTTCTCGTACTGGGAGATGTGCTGATCGTAGTATTGCTGCGCGTCGGCGTCCGTCACCTCGATCTTGTCGGTGAAGTGCGCCGGGGGGTACAGGACGTATTCGACACGCACCCGTTCGGGTTCGCGGAAGGTCTCCGTGTTCTTGTCGTAGTAGGCCTGCACCTCCTCGTCCGTCAGTTTCACCTCAGCGGTGAACGCCGCCGCTTCCAGCTTGATGAAGCTCAGATTCACCTTCTCGTTCTCGAAGTGGTACCGGTCGAGCACCTCGGCCTCACTGACGTGCACGCCCGCGAGGATCAGGTCTTGCAGCTTGTCGACCAGCAACTCCTGGCGCTCCGATTCTTCGAAATCACCTGGAGTGATGTTGTTGGCGCGCAGGACGCGCAGGTAGAAGTCTTTGTTGAAGCGCCCGTCCTGCTGAAAGGTCGACATCCCCACGATCGCATCGCGCACCTCGGTGCCGGTCACCCGCAGTCCGATGCGCTCGGCTTCCTGTTGCATGAGATGGACGCGAATCAGCTGGTCGACCGCCTTCTGCTTGAGGTCGAGCCCCTTGAGCAGTTCCGGCCTGAAGTTGTCCTTGTAGAGGTCTTGGTACAAGCGCAGCAGGTTGTTATAGGCGCGCGAGAAGTCGGTGGGATCGATGATGGTGTCGTTCACCCGTGCGACGGCCTGCGCCTTTTCGCTGCGCACGATGCCGCCCATGCCCCAGAAGATGAACACGATGACGATGGCCACGAAGATGAACTTGACCCACGCTGCTTGGGCATTGCGACGGATGAATTTGAGCACGGAGAGTTCCTCGGCAGCGGACGATAGATGACCGGCTCGGCAAAATCAATTCAGGTGGAGCGCGGTGGGGGATAAGTGCCAGCCACGAGATGCTGTGATGAAGCCGGGCGCGTTGGGGCCGAGGGCGGCTTCAGTAGTGGTACCGCGCCTGAAGGAAATCGACCTGGTTTCCTTGCACTACGTACACCAGGCGATGCTCTTCCGTCACCCGGCGGGACCATGCCCCCGCCAGAACGTGCTTCAATGGCTCGGGCTTGCCGATGCCAACGAAGGGATCGCGCACAGTCGCTTCAACGAGGTCCAGAACGCGGAGGGCTACGGTGCGGTTGGTGTCGACCCAGTAACGAAGGTCCTGACGAAACTCCAGATGGAAGACGGCGAGACGCTGCGGACGAGTGGAGGGCCGCTTAGCCTCTCTTTTCAAGGCCGAACTCCCGCTTGAGTTCTTCGAGCGGTTGCGCGCGCTGCCGGCCGCTTCGCGCGCGCCGCAGAGCCGCCAGCAACCGCTGGGCGTTCTTTGGGGAACGCAGGAGGTGCGCGGTTTCCATGAGGCTGCTGAGTTCGTCTGCCGCGACCAGAGCGACGTCCGGTGCACCCCGACGATGGATGATTACGGCGTCGTGGGTGGCGGCGACATCGTTGCAGAGCGCGGCAAGGTTGGCGCGCGCAGCGGTGTATGTGGTTTCGGTAGGCATTGTACAGGGTTTCTGTACGGAGAATCCGGCCCCATGTCAAGTGTGGCCGTACGGAGGAAGCTTTTGCCAAGTGTTTACGACATCGTGCAGACCCGCGCGCGAGAGGAACAGATCAGAGTGAAACGCCACGTGTTCAAGCCGCGCCACTACTGAGTCTCGGAGAATAGGGTAACACACTGTGAGGTCCTGGCGCAAGGCGAAGCTCCGCCCGGCGAATGAATTCGCGGCCTACATCAGCCAAGCATGCCCCGAGCACAGTCGAAGGGCCGCCCGGAGCCTGCCCCGAGCCAAGTCGAAGGGGCGACTCCCCGCCCATCTCCGCCATACGGCCAGCAAACGGGGGGGCCGGGGAGACTGCCCTTCGACTGCGCTCAGGACAAGCTCCGGCAGGCTTGGTGCAGTTGGTAGCGCGCGGTTTTAACCGCTGCGCGGATTGCAGGGGCAACAGCATGTTGTCACCGGATTCCTGCGAGATTCGGTAAGCCTCCAGCATTGGCAGCCACACAGGACTTGCGGTATTGTCGAATCGAGGATGAACCATGCAGCAGACAGCGATCCCTGAGCCATCGGGATTCGCGGGACTGTCGAAGGCCGAGCAGGTTAGATACCTGCAGGATGTCTGGGACCGGATTGCCGAGAAGCCTGGGGAACTCCCGGCTCCGGAAAGCCATCTGCAACTCGCGGAGCAGCGCCTGGCTGAATACCGGCGTGACCCGAGTCGCGCTCGCTCAGCATACGAGGTCATCGATCGTCTGGCCGACAGCGCGAAGAAGCGGCGGTGATCGAGTATCGGTTGATTTAAGCGCTTTCCGTACGCGGTCTACTTTGCGATCGAAGACAAAGATAAAGACCCGGGTCAGGTTGCCGGACAGTCGAGGTCGAGCGTGTGGTGTGTGGCTTGGACGATCTCGTTGATTTCAACTTGGCCGTCACCGTTCGCATCGCACGCGGCACATGTCGAAAGCTGGGCGGCGCCCAGCGCGATGTTCACACACGTGATGATCTCGTTGATTTCCACGGTCCCGTTGCCGTCGCAGTCGCCGACACAAAGTGATGGCGACGGAGTCGGCGTGGCGCTGCTGCACGCCCCGTTAATGCAGGACTCTGCAGGGTAACACACGGGTTCGTGTGGGCCACACCAAACGCCAGCGTCAAATTCATATGCGCCGATCGAACATTTTGTGGTGTCGCCGCCGATGCCATGCCGCAGAAATCCCCGCTGATCCTGGTAGCTCACGAGCGGCGCGAAGCAAATGGCGTTGTCCCCGGCGCCAATCGCCGCACTGCCCGGCAGGAGGGCCATGGTCTGAGTAGGCCCACCGTTGTCCGCAAGCGGGGCAAGCCTTGGGTCACCGAAGTTCCCGACACAACTCGCGTCCGTGCTGGGCCACTGAAGGTTGTGCCCACCGTCAATAAGAGAGCCGGCGCAGTTCCTGTCTGTGCCGCTGGACGCGATGATGGTGTTGCGGATCATCACCGTACCATAGTAGCCGTTACCGATAGCAGCGGGGTAACCAGAATTGTCGCTCACGGTGCAGTTAGTTACCGTCATCACGCCCCCGTTCGCTACCGCCCCTTCTGATTCACTGGAATTGCCGGTCAGGGTGCAGTTCGTCAAACTCAGCGTGCCCCCATTTGTAACGCCGCCCCCACCGGCGGGACCATTGTTGCCGCTTAGAGTGCAATTGGTCAGGATCAGCGTGCCGCTGTTGGTGATGCCGCCACCTCCGCACGCGCTGCACTGGACGGTGTTGTCGCGCAACGTGGAGTCACGGATAGTCGCGATGCCATCATTGTAGATCGCACCGCCATCGTCCTCTCCGGTGTTGCTAGAAAGGGTACTGTTGGCCATCGTCAGTGTACCACCGTTACCGATGGCACCACCGAAGCCCTCCCCGTAATTCCCGCTTAGTATCGAATTGACCAGAGTCAGAGTGCCGTTATTGAGGATCGCACCCGCACCTCCTCCCGTCCTGTTGTTGCTCATGTTGCAGTCGGCCGCGGTAAGGGCACCGGTATTGTCGATCGCGCCACCACCGCCAAAGGCGTAGTTATCGCGCAAGTCGGATTTCACTAGGGTCAGCGTGCCACGGTTCGCGATGGCGCCGCCGTCGTCGAAGCAGCAGCCAGCCGCCCGGTTGCCGACCAGCGTGCAGCTCGTCATCGTCACCGTGGCAGCGCTGGAAACCAGAACGCCAGCCCCGGGGCAGCCGCCCTCTGCACAGCCCGCACCGTTCTGAATGGTTAAACCCGCGATGCTCACGGTCCCGGCAATAATCTCGAAGACACGTGGAGCCTGCTTGTTCCCGTCAATCGCGAGGGTCCCGGGGCCCTGACCAGTAATAGTGACATCCTTACGAATGGACAGCTCAGTATTGCTCGTCAGCGTGATCGTGGAAGACACGGGGAGGTTGAACACAATCGTGTCGTTCGCGCCTGTGGCTGGGCTGCAATCCCCGTTGGTGGTGTCGCCCGTAGCGTTCACGTTGGCGATCGCTTCGCGCAACGTACACTGTGCATCGCCGGCGATCGTGTTGTCGGCTGTGCTGTTGACGGTGATCGTCGCGGCCCTGAGGGAGGCCGCCATCATCATCGCCCCAATGATGGTTAGCGCCGCTGCGGGACCGAAGCCCACCCTGGCCATGACCCGCGCTTTAGCACTTACGAGGGACCAAGCCAACACGTCGAATAACGGGCCTTACGACAACTCCGGCCGCCGCGGCTGACGGCCGGCGTTGGTACAGGGCGCCCCAAAGGATCAAGGATCAAAGTCTCAAGAGTCTTTTCTGTCCACAACCTCACCTGGCAAACGGCCCGTTCCACCTGGGCGCTAGGACGGTAGATGAACGACAATTCAGCTTCCGTTCACGCTGGGTTCAGGTAGCCGGTGGTAGATAGGCTGGGTGAGATTATCTCTGCTGCGCATTGCGCTGGTACTCGGGATCACCGTTGCGGCGCGGTGCGCGCTGAGCGAAACGGTGACGGTCACTGACTGTGTGCGTCTGGCTCTGGCGCGCTCACCGGAAGCCCGCGCCGCGGGATTCGACGTCAGCGCAGCGTCTGAGCGCGTGCGGGCGGCCCGCCGCGCCTACGCACCGCGCCTGTCGGCACAAACGGAGTATGGCCACGCCGAGGGCTTCGACGAAGCGATAACCAACCGCGGCAGTACGGCGGCACTGCTGACGTTCGAGGCAACGTTGTTGGACGGCGGACTGCGCGATGCCCAGTTCGCGGCGGCGCGGGCACGCTTGCGGTCAGCCGCTGCCCTCGAGCAACAACGCCGCGCTGATGTCGCCCTGGCCGTGCGCAGCGCCTACTTCGCGGCGCTCAGCGCACGAACGGAAGCGACGATCCAGCAGGCGACGATCCGCACGCTGCGCGATTATGTCACCTTGCTGCAGCAGCAGGAGCGCCTCGGGCTAGTCACGCAGACCGATGTCCTGCGCGCCCAGCTCGCCGTCGAAACCGCACGGGCGGCACGGCGGACGGCGCGCGCCCAGCGCGACACGGCCCTGAGTGAGCTGGCCGTCCTGATCGGCGCCGACCTGGCCGAGCCGTCACTGACGGAGCCGGAGGCTGTGCAGTTCAGTCAGCCTACGGACGGAATGATCGACGCCAGCCCGGTCATCCGCGATGCGCAGGCTGCTGCCGAAGCCGCGCAGCGCGAGGCGGACGCGGTACGCAGCGAATGGCGCGGACACCTCGCCGTAACGGCAAGCGCCGGGGCGTTGGGCGTCGATCCCGGCGTGACGTTCCGTGACCATGGCGGCGGGCAGTTCCTGTTCGGATTTAGCGTGCCGCTTTTCGATGGCGGTGCCACCGCTGCACGCATCGCGACGGCGGTCGCCAGCGCGCACGCCGCCGAAGCCACGGCCCAGCAAGCACGGCAAACGATACACATTGCCCTGGCGCGCACCGGCGTTGAGGCACAACGCGCCGAACGGGAGCTGCGTGCGTGGCAGCGGACCGTCCCGCGTGCAGCCGAGTCCTTCCAACTGATGCGGGCGCGCTACTTCGGCGGCGGCAATGTGCGGCTGCTCGAAGTGCTCGATGCGTTGTCCCAGTACGTCGACGCACAGAACAATGTGCCGCGCGCCCTTCTCGCGTATCGGCTGGCGGTGGCGAGCGCGGCACACATTCTCGGCCAGGCAAACCCGGAAGGAGACGGCGTCCCGTGAGAAGGCCCCACCGAACACCTCGGGCGCTGTGTGTGGTGCTCCTGCTCGCCGGCGCCCTCGACGGATGCGAACGGGCGACGGAGACCACGCAGGCCGCCGCACCTGTTCAGGTCCGCGCCGTCGCCGTGCGCCGCGGTGAGATTTCCGAGGTGCTCACGGTGACCGGCGAAACGGCCGCCCTTTCGGTGCTGCGGCTGACGTCGCCAGTGGCGGGGCACGTGACCTTCCTGACGGCCCGCCCAGGAGATCATCTCGCTCAGGGTGCGGTGGCCGCGCGGGTCATTCCGCTGGAAAACGAGGCGGCGCTGCACGGGTTCGCGTTCCTGGACAACACCGGCAACCTCAGTGCCGCTGAGCGCCAACTGACCCGACGGCTGCGGGCCGAGCTGAGCGCCCGCGATATTCCCCTGCGCGCGCCGTTTCCCGCCGTGGTCGCCGAACGGCTGCGCAACCCGGGAGAACAGGTGGCGCAAAACGATCCCTTGCTGGAGCTGTTCGACCCCAGCTCGCTGTACGTGCTCGCCCAGGTGCCGGTCGATGCGGCGGCGCGGATCGAGCCGCAGCTGCCTGTGCAGGTGAGCGCCGGCGGCACCAGCGTTCCCGGCGCGGTGACGGTCGTGGTCACAACGGTGGTGCCGCAGGCCCTCACCGTGCCGGTGCGGATCGCGTTGCAGGCGCCGCTGCAGCCGCTTCTCCTGCATGCGGCCGTACAATGCCGCATCACTGTGGCAGAGCACACCGAGGCGCTGCTCATTCCGCGAACGGCCCTGATTTCCTCGACCGCGGCGCAGCGCGCGACCATCATGATAGTCGCCGGCGACCGGGCGCGGCGGCGCACGATCCAACTGGGGCTGCAAACCCAATCCGAGGTCGAGGTCACCGAGGGCATCACACCTGGTGATAGCGTGCTGGTCGACGGGCACTACGCCTTGCCGGATGGGACGCGCATCCGCCTCACAGCGGACACGCGAGAATGAGCCTCGGCCGCCTCATCAGCCGCAACCGCACTGCCATCTTGGGCATCACCCTGCTGTCAGCCGCCGCCGGCCTGTGGGCCGCGTGGACGATGCCGGTGGCGATCTTCCCGGAGGTGGCCTTTCATCGCATCAGTGTCATCGTGCGGGCGGGCAACTTGCCAGTGCAACGGGCGCTGGTAACGGTGGCGCAGCCCGTCGAGAACGCGCTGACCGGCATCCTTGGGGTCGAAACCATCCGCTCGATGACCACCGGGGGCGGCGTGGAGGTCGACTTGCTCTTCAGCTGGAGCGCCGACATGCAACGCTCGCTGCAGCTGGTGCAGGCAGCCTTGGAGCAGACTGCCGGTGTGCTCCCGGCTGGGACCGAGTTCGAGGCACGCATCCTCGACACCTCTGCGTTCCCCATCGTCGGTATCGCCGTGAGCTCGCAACAGCGCTCCCTCGCGCAGCTTTCCGACTTCGTCATTTACGAGGCGGCGCCGCAGTTCCGGACGATCGACGGCGTCTATCGCGTCGAGCTGAACGGCGCCAAAATCCGCGAGTATGCGCTGACGATCAACCCACTGGCGCTCGTGCAGCACCATCTCGATCTCAACGCCGTCGAAACGGCGGTCCGCAACGCCAACGTGATCGCCGCCGGCGGTCACGTACGCGACAACTATCACCTCGCCCTGACGGTGGTGCATGGCGAAGGCGCGGAGCTCGATTCGTTGCTGAACGTCGTCGTCGCGGAGGATCACGGCATTCCTGTCACGCTCGGTGACATCGCCCGAGTGGAGGCGAGCCTCCGGGAGGACTTCACGCGCGCTGCCGCAAATGGCCGGACCGCGGTGCTGATCAACGTGTCGCGACAACCGACCGGCAATACCGTGACCATCTCCGCGGGCGTCCAGCAGCGCGTGACGGAATTGGCGCGCACGCATCCCGAGTACAAGTTCTCGGTCTTCTACGACCAGGCCGATGTCGTACACGATGCCGTGGCGAGTGTTCGCGACAGCATCGCCGTTGGTCTGGTCCTCGCCGTCGCCACGATCTTCTTCTTCATCGCCGAGTGGCGCACCACGTTCGTGGCCGCGGCGGTGATCCCGGCCACGGTGCTGATCAGCTGTGTCGTGCTGCGCGCGCTCGGTATGGGCTTCAATCTCATGACCCTCGGCGGCATCGCCGCCGGCATCGGGCTCATCTTGGACGATGCCATCGTCGTGGTGGAGAATCTGCATCGCCACCGTGCGCTGGGGCACGTTGGCCCCGCGGGATTGGCGGGCGCCGTGGAGGAAATCGCGCACGCGCTGCTGGGCTCGACCCTGACGCCGGTGGTGGTGCTCCTGCCGTTGGGATTGTTGTCCGGCGTACCGGGCGCGTTTTTCCGGCCACTTGCTGTGACGATGTCGGTGGCGCTGATCATATCGTTGGGTCTCGCCCTGAGCTTCACGCCCGCGCTGGCCGCGGCGTTCGAGCCGCCGGTGCTCGCGCCGCTGTCGCATATGCGCGCCAAGCCAGGGCCCGGCGATCGGATAGCCGCGTGGATGGCGCGCTTCTACGGCCGCGCGCTGCGGTGGGCGCTGCGGCATGCCTGGGCGGCACTGCTCGTCGGCACTGTCTTCGTGCTGGTGGCATGGCTTGCGTATCGCCACGTCGAGACCGGCTTCGTTCCCGAGATGGATGAGGGGGCGTTCGTGCTCGATTACTGGTCGCCGCCGGGGACGTCGTTGCAGGAGACGGTACGCATGCTCGCCCAGGTGGACGACGTCTTGCAGCACACCCCAGAGGTCGTTGCATTCTCGCGCCGCACCGGGGCGGAGTTGGGATTCTTCATCACCGAGACGAATCGCGGTGACTATAGCGTGCGGTTGCGGCGCGGGCACCGCCGCGGCATCGAAGAGATCATGGACGGGGTCCGGCAAGACATCCATGCCCGTGTCCCTGGATTGCGAATCGATTTCGTGCAGATCCTGCAAGACATGATCGGCGATTTGAGCGGCAACCCCAGTCCCGTGGAGATCAAATTGTTTGGCAGCGATCAGCAGGCGTTGGAACATACCGCACGCGCCACAAACGGCCTGATCGCCCAGGTGCCGGGGATTGTCGACAACTTCGACGGCATCACCGCTGTGGGGCCGACCTACCGGGTCGATGTCGATGAGCAGCGTGCCAATCTCGTGGGGCTCAACGCCGCGGCGGTGCAACAATGGCTGGAGACCGCGATCACTGGCAGTGTCGTTGGAGAGGTGCTCGAAGGCGACCGCGCCGTTCCGTTGCGGGTGCGCTACCCGGGCCGCTTCCGACGCCAGTTGGACACCGTGGAGGGGCTGACATTGGTGACGCCGAAGGGGCAGCTCGCCGCGCTGCGCTCCGTGGCGCGTGTCGGTGCTGGGCCACCCGCCGTGCAACGGACTCGCGAGAACCGGCGCCAGTTGGTGCGCGTCACGGCACGCCTGCACGGTCGCGACCTTGGTGCCGTGACCGGCGCCGTACGCGACGTGCTCAGCCGCGACCTGCCGCTGCTACCCGGGGTGACGCTCGCGTACGGCGGCCTGTACGCCAGTCAGCAGCGTGCCTTTCGTGAGCTGTTGCTCGTGTTCTTTACTTCCGTCGCCGGTGTGGCCGCGCTACTATTGCTACAGTTCGGGTCTGTTGCAGCCGTGATCGCCATCGTGATTGGTAGCAGCTTGGCGCTGACCGGCAGTCTGGTAGGTTTGTGGGCCACTGGAACGGCACTCAATGTTTCTTCGGTTGTCGGCATGATCATGGTGGTCGGCATTGTTGCGAAAAACGGCATCTTGCTGCTCGATTTCGCCTGCCGCTACCTGTCAGAATCGCGCGCGATGGGCACGGCGGCGCGGCCCGGTGGTTCCCCGGCGGGCGGCCCTGCCGCCCTGGAGGCAGCCTTGATCGAGGCGGGCACGGTGCGGCTGCGACCCATCCTGATGACGTCGCTGGCCGCCATGGCCGGCTTGGCGCCGCTGGCGTTCGGGATCGGCGCCGGCAGCCAAGTCCAGCAACCGCTCGCCATCGCCATTCTGGGTGGTGTGTCGCTGTCGATGTTTTTCTCGCTCATCGGCGTGCCACTCTTGTATCGGCTCTTGGCCGGGGCATGCACCTCGGAGTCGGCTCATGCGCCTGCTGGTAGTTGAGGACGAGGAGCGACTCGGCCGCTATCTGCGGCGCGGGCTGGAGGAAGCCGCATGGACAGTCGACCTGACCGGCACGGCTGCCGAGGCGTGGCGGCTCTTGTTACTCAACCCCTACGACGTGATGGTCCTCGACTTGGGTCTCCCGGATACGGACGGTTGTGAGCTGCTCCGGCGCCTGCGCCAGGCTGGCATGGATCTGGCCGTGTTGATTCTCACTGCCCGTGGATCTGTTGAAGATCGCGTCGCGGGCCTCAATGCCGGCGCCGACGACTATCTGAGCAAGCCCTTCGCATTTGCCGAGCTGGTGGCGCGCCTGCACGCCTTGCTCAGGCGCAGTCGCGACCAGCCGCCACTGGTGTTGCGGGTCGCCGACTTGTCCATCGACCCGGCGAAACGCGTCACCACGCGTGGCGCGCGCCGCATCGATCTCACTGCCCGTGAGTTTGCCGTCCTCGAGTATCTCCTGCGGCACGCCGGCGAGGTCGTCACCCGCACCATGCTTGCCGAGCACGTCTGGGGCGAGCACTACGACTCGCTCTCGAACCTCATTGAAGTGTTCGTCACCCGTTTGCGCAAGAAGCTCGAGCACGACGGCGCGCCCCGCCTGCTGCACACGGTGCGCGGGGCGGGGTACGTGCTGCGCGAAGGCCCGCCGTGAAGCGCTCGATCCGTGTTCGCCTGCTGGTCTGCGTCTTCGGCCTCCTGCTGCCGCTGTCGGCTGCCGCCGGATGGTTGTTCGTACAGCTTTTCGGCAATCGCCTGATGCACGATATCGATGTGGCGCTCGAGGAAGAAGCCGAAACCGTCGCCGAGTTGGCGGCCGTTCCATCCGACCCCGGGGCGGTTGCCGGCCTGCTGCCGCACATCGCCGGTGAAAAGGATCTGGGGACGAACAAGTACATCACCGTGAGCCGCGACGGCCAGTTGCTCGCCGAATCACCACCCGGCGCGCAGGCGGTGTTGCGCTCGGCCGCTCCAAACTTACGCGTCGTTCGCTACGAGTCGGATGAGTCCGCACGTCCGGTCACCGTGACGATCGCCGTCTCCGCCGCGGCTGCCACCCATGCGCAGCGGCGCTTGCGCTCGTTGCTCACCGTCGGTGGGCCGCTCCTCGTGTTGCTGTTCGGCACCGGTCTTTGGTTGGTCATCGGCCGCACGCTGCGACCGCTGGAGAACGCGGCGCGGCAGCTAGGCGGGATCGGAGCCGACACGCTGTTCGTGCGGGTCCAGACCGCCAATCCGGACGATGAAGTCGGGCGGATGGTGACGGTGGTCAATCGGATGCTCGATCGCCTCGAGCGGGCCGTTGCCGAGCTGCGGCGCCTCACGGCGGATGCCGCGCACGAGCTGCGCACGCCGCTCACCGTGTTACGTGCCGGACTCGAGGTGGCGTTGGCGCGGGAGCGCCCGGCGGCGGAGTACCGGGCGGCGCTGTCCGACGCGCTCGCCAGCACCAGCCGTCTGTGCCGGCTGGCCGAAGATCTGCTGACCCTGGCGCGGCTCGAATCGGCCGCTGAGAGCCACGACCGGGCTCCGGTCGATCTGAGCGAAATGCTACGCGAGCTGGGCGAGGCGTGGGGCGACATTGCGATGCACCAGCACATCAGCCTCGAAGTGGAGGTTCCGGAGGGCCTGTGTGTGCGCGGCAACGCCGGCGATCTCTATCGGCTCTTCAACAACCTGATCGACAACGCGGTCCGGCACGCCGCCGGCGCGAGTCGGATCCATGTCTCGGCGGCACGGGTGGCCGGCGCGATCACCGTTTCCGTCGCAGACAATGGAGCGGGCATCGCTCCGCAGGACATGGCGCGCATCTTCGACCGCTTTCATCGCGGCCACGGTGCGGCCCCGCACGAGGGCGGCAGCGGTCTGGGGCTCAACATCGCGCAGGAAATCGCGCGCACGCACGGCGGGCGCATCACGGTGAGCAACCGCGACGGCGGCGGCTGTCTGGCGACGGTGACGCTGCCTGAGGTGCAGCGTGATGCGTGATGGTGGCCGTCCGTTCCGTACCGGCTGAAACGGATCTAGCTAGCTGCGCTCCGAACAGCACAGCCGCACGAGCTCACGCAGCTGCGCCGAGCTCGCTTGATCGAGATGCAGAATCAGATCGATCGCCTTCTCCATCTTCTCTTTGCGCAGCGTGTAGCGCGTCTCCCGGCGGAACTTGTCCTCCACTGCCTTGCGGCGCTCCTCGAACGGCCGCCCGGCGCCACCCCACGGGACCTCTTGCTCCGCCTCGAACGTGCGCCCGTCTTCCATCTCAATGCGCACGCGCGCGCCGAAGGACGTCTTGAACCCGGCGTCGAGCGTCGCCAAGTCGAGCTGGAACTGTTCGCGACCATCCACCGTCACGCTCTTCACCAGCGAACGCTCGCGCATCCGCTGCGCCATGGCCTCATCGAGCGTGAGCTGGACCCGGCTCGCGAGCTCCCACACGGCCTTGTCGCGAATGCGCTCGCGGGTGAACTGGCGCGCGGTCAACTCGCGATCCATGAGGGCGGCGGCGACGTTGTACGCGACCGTAAAGTTGAGGGTCACCGGCAAGGTGTCGGCTCCCTTGAGGTGCGTTGCCGACAGCGCCTCCATGCCGAGCGTCAGCGGGCCGGCGCCGACGTGCACCGCCTTGACCTTCTTCGCATCGATGTTGTGTTGGCGCGCCAGGCCGAGGACGCAGTCGATGGTCGTGTCGATGTACGCACAGCCAGGATAGAGTTTATAACACAGAGTGTCTGTCAGCCAGATTTTGCCGAATTCCGTGTAGGCACTCATGAGCGGCTGGTGGGCGAAGACCGTGGTGAACCCCTGCGGGCTCTCGATGATGTCGCCGGCACCGCGCAACCCGCCGGCCGCCAGCTGCGCCGCTTGTACCCCGAGTGGCGCCGTCATCGAGGCCATCAGCGTCTTGGCATCGGAGCCGAAAAACCCCGCCCACAGCGGATGCGGCGGCTGTAGCAACGAGATGCCGATCGCCGATTGCATCTGTTGTTTGTCGAGGCCGAGGACCTTGCCCGTCACGATGGCGCTGCCGATCAAGTGAATGAAGCTCCACAGCTGGCCGTTCAGCGGCCCGACGATGACCGACGCGCCGACCCGCCCTTCCACCTCGTTGGCCAGGGTCTGTGCCAAGAGGAAATCCTTGCCGCTCATGCCGATCTTCTCGGCCAACGCCAAGGTCACCAAGACGGCGGAATGCCCCGTGTGGCCGGCAAACAGATAGTCATCGAAATCGAGCGCCATGCTGAGCGCGGTGTTGGCAAAGATCGCATTGTAGAGTGAGGTCCGTTCACCCGACGGGATCATGGTGGCGTCCTTGCCTCCCGTCCATTCTTTCACCGTGCGGCTCACGGTGCGTCCGGCCTCCGAGAAGTGGCCGGCATGGACGGCCGCGATCACGCTCAGGATCTGGTTCTTCGCTTCCTCAACGACGCGGCGCGGCAAGTCCTCAAAGCGCGCCTGGGTGACCCACTCGGCGATGCGTTCGGTGACGTTGCCATTACTCATGCATGCCTCCCGTAGTGCCAAGCCGTCTTGTACTCAAACCGGCCCCGGCGCGCTAGTCTGGCGGCCCTTCAGCGCCAGCAGCTGGAACGCCACCAACGTCAAGGCGTTGGTGATCTCGGCGTCGATGATCCGCCGCGGGATATCGTCAAGGGGAATGCTTTCCACCACCATCTCCTCCGTGCCGTCCCACTGCGGTGCACCGGCGTGCCGCACGTCGTACGCTGCGAACATGTGGCAGCGGTTGTTCATGATCGCCGGATTCGGATGGACACTGCCCAGCAAGACGGTCTCACCGCTCACGTACCCGGTCTCCTCGCGCAGTTCCCGCACGGCCGCAGCCAGCGGCGAGGTGTCCTCCGGGTCGATGAGGCCCGCCGGCACCTCGAGCGTCAGCGCTTGGATGCCGTGCCGGAACTGCCGCACCATGATCACCTGCCGATCAGCAGTGAGCGGCACGATATTCACCCAATCTCCGGGTTCGATGACGTGGAAGTCGTGCTGCAGACCGGTTTGCACGGAGCGGTTGCGGTCGCGCCGGACGGAAAAAATCCCACAGCGGTAGATGATTTCGGATGCCAAGGTTTCCCAATGCATGATGTCCTTTCATGAAACGTGCGGCGTGAACCGGTTGCGCAGCGCGTGCTTCTCGCACGCCACGGCTCACGTTTCACGCTTCACGGAAACAGTCTTTTGTACTCGATCGCGGGGCAGCGATCCATGATCACGGTGCGGCCGGCCGCCTGTGCGCGCCGGGCCGCCGCCTCGTCGATCACGCCCAGCTGCATCCAGATGATCTGCGCGCCGATGGCGATGGCCTCATCGACGATCGGGCCAACTTGATCGGAGCGGCGGAAAATGTCGACCATGTCGATGGGCTCCGGAATGTCGCGCAGCGAGGGATAGCATGGGCGCTCGAGGATGGCCGCCGCGCCGGGACGCACCGGAATGACGCGGTGCCCCTTGTCGATCAGCAATCGAGCGACGTGATGGCTGTCGCGAGTCGGGTCCGGCGAGCAACCGACGACGGCGATGCGTTGCGGCCGCGAGAGGATCGCGCGAATGACGGTGTCCGGCGGGTTCTGAAAGCCGTGGGTTGCCGGCATTGTGCTTTTTACCATAGCCCGGCCTGGCTTGGCCGCAAGGCAGGGGCCGGCGGTTATACGTAGCTGTGAAGAATTGTCGGCACATTGGCGCGTGCCTCTGTGCCGGCGGCCGATTCGACGGTTCAGATCGTCAAAGGCAAACCAGACTCCGCCGCTTCAGCGGGATCGCCGGTAGACGTTTGAGCACCTGGGTACGTGGGTCGACGGTGATGCCGACCGACTCCAGCGCCGTCACGCCGAGCAGTGGTTCGACGCCCGGCGGGCCAAACAGGACACGACCGCCGGTGACTTCGCCCATGAACTCGATCTGGCAGACAGCAAACGGCAACTTCTTTGGAGTTCCGTCTGCCAGTTCGCATTCCGCGTGACCCACAGGTTCCACATCCAGCGCCGTGACACCTTCCTCCGGAATCAGCGAATCGTACGCGCCAGTATCGACCAGAAACAGCGCCGTGTACGTCTTCTCTGTATGCCGGAGATTGCGCACGGTGGCGGTGACATGCGTGAGACCCATTGCAGGAGTGAGCGTATCGTCACGCATAGCCGCGGTCAACCAGGCGGCGTCCAGCGCCGATAGGGCTACTCGGAGCGCAGGCCGTGTGTGGTGATTCACAAGCTGATCGCGTATCGATACCGGGATCGCGACGACATAGCAGAAATCCTTCGTTCAGGAACGCCCCTGGACGATGTCCCCGACGGCAGATCGAAGCCGGCGCTCGATCCGAGGACGATGCCGAGCTTGGTTCGGATCGTCAAAGGTAAACCAGACTTAGCTTCATCAGTGGGATCGCCGGTAAACGTTTGAGCACCTGGGTGCGTGGGTACGTCACCGCGAGGCCAGGAATCCTCCGATCACTGCCGCCACGGGTTGCAGCCGCCGGGCAATGGGATCGACGTCCACGCCAAAGGCTTCGAGCGCCGTGGCGCCGAGCAGATACAGCGATCCCGTCGGGCCGAACACGAGCGGGCAGGTCAACGTTTCGTCCAACCCTTGGACCGTGAGCCGTGCCTCACCGAACAGGCGCCGCTCGCGCCGGCCATCGGCCAGGATCACCTCTCGCGTTCTGAGCGGCTGCAGTCCGATCACCGCGAGCCGGTCCTCGGGCACGAACGAGTACAAAGCCCCGCTGTCGACCCAGAAGTCTTCCTCGAAAGAACGACCGGGGTCGGCGGGGTTGGTAACCTTGACCTTAACTTGGAACATGCCCATGGGGCACATTCAAGCGCTCGCCGCTCGCAGCGTCAAGCGCGCAACGTCGGCGGACGTTGCACCGACCCGTCGCCGATGATAGCGGCACAGCGGTCTTCAACACTTGGTCCCGGATGTACGGGCTCACCGCGGCCTCGGTGACAACATCGGCTGGGCAGTCAAGGAGATCCTCGACATCCTGCTTGATCGCAACGAGATCCAACAAGGTGCTCTCGGCGGCCAGTTCCACCAGAAGATCGACATCGCTGCTTGGCGTGTGCCTCACCAAGTTTCATGCACAGCCGAGGCTCGCGCAGCAAAAACCGAATTCGGTTGCTCTCCCTTATTGGACTGTACGGTTTCGATAAATGCCTTTTGGTGACTGGCATGAGACATTGCTGGTGTGCAAACCCGTCTCCTGCAGTCAGGGAGATTGCGCACGGTGGCGGTGACATGCGTGAGACCCATTGCATGGATGGGCGTATCGTCTTTGTCGGTGCCTGGTCAACATGTTCCTACCGAGATCGTCGAGGTCCGTCGTTGCAAGTAGCGTTGATCGACAGCACCACCGGTGACATCCTGTGGGCCAACACCGCGGTGACGGCCGGAGGCTTTGAGGATTCGGGGCTGGACACGATGGTCAAGCAACTGCTCACGGGATTTCCGAGTAAAGAATGGAGCCCATCCGGCGTCTGAACGGCGATGACATGCGCGAAATATAATATGGTGGCGGGCTGGTGGCATGCTTCGCTGAGCCAGTGCCAGTAAGGGAGGCGGGTATTCGAGCCAGCGGGTGAATCAGACCGTTTCGAGCCCAGGGAAGGGTCGCTCCGAGTGGGCCGCGGTTACTTGCCTCGTACGATAGTACAGAACTCGCTGACGATTCCCAAGGTGCTTGTCGAGTGGAGATCCACGGACGCGACCTCCTGAATCCCACCGGCACGCTTTGCAGCTTCGATGCTTGCATCCCCTGTGGCAAACAGTCCCAGGATGCTCTGCGCACAGGCTTTGCCTTCGCGCGTTCCCGTAGCCTGCGTGACCGCGATTGGTCCCTTGGCGTCCAAGTAGATGAGACCGATGACCGGTGACGCTACGGGCTGACAACCCGCCACGAACAACACAACTCCAGCCGCGATCAGTTTCAGGTGCTTCGTCATATTCGTTCCTCCTCTTACGTTCTTAGTTAGCCGCACTTGTACGTTGTACGCGTGCCTCGTACCCGCACGGAGCAACCGACCCTGTGAATCCCTTAGACTTCTTTCGTACGGGGCCGGCTGGGCGTTGTCAAGAGCCAAAGCCGTAATTCAGATCTTTGCTGCACCTGTCCAGAAGAATCTCACCGCGCAGCTGGCGCGCTGGGCGGAACAAGACGGCTCGGGGTCGTCTCGGACTCATCGGGCGGCTTCATCCTGCCAAAAGGGGCCACCCGGTCGCCGGCCGTTGCCTGGGTGCGAGAGGGACGGTTCGCGATTAGTCATCGAGCCCGCGGATTGCTATAAGGCAACTATGGCGGTTCGCCGGGAAGATCACGAAGTGTTTCGTCGAATCGGCGAGGTCGAATCATCCAAGCGAGCTGCGCCTCGATCATTTTGCGAAGCGCTGGCAGAGCTCGACCGTCTGATCGCCCGCCGGCGGGCGATGTTTCCTGATCGCCGCTTTGAGCCGACGGCAGATGAGCTTGGCGCACACGAGGCGTTCTATGCCCGAGCCCGAGTCCTCGGGATCTACCGCAGTTGATCCGACGCTGGCATATTTCGACGCGCTGTTCAGGCGTCTCGGGGTTGAGTGGTGCGTAGCTGGTGCCGTTGCCGCAAACGCTACCACCGCACCACCGGCCGAGCCAGCCTCGACGCGATCGAAGGCAGTGCCATCTGAGTGGACGCCGTGCGAGAAATTGGCACAATGTGCCACAGCGCGGAAGGATGTTGTTTCTAAGAGCGTCGCTTAACATCTCCCTCCCCGAGACGATGAAGACACGGATCGAGGAGCAAGTTGCCGAGGGCGGTTACAGCACGCCGAGCGAGTTTGTTCGCCAGTTGCTGCGCGCCGAGCAGCAACGTCAGATGCGAGAGCAAATCGACCGCAACCTGCTCAAGGCCCTCGATAGCGGCGCGGCAACCGATCTGACGGCCGCGGACTGGGACAACATCCGCCGGCGAGTCTTTGCGAAGAAAGCTCGCCGCAAGAAATGAAGACGGGGCGCATCCGTCGGCGACGTTGATGCCGGCCTGCGCCACCTGTGCGCTGGCGATCAGAAGCACGGCACACGTGAGTGCCGTCGATGTCCGCACGCCCGACCCAACAGGAAAGAGCCGTGTTACGGACCGCTTCATAGCTGGACCTTCGTGCGTTCCCGCGCGCTCTGTTCCGAGGGAAGCCGCACACCTCGTGGGCGGTGAAAGGCTGAGGCGGTAGGAGCGTGGCGGCGCAGGTTAGCCGCCGGTAGACAGTGTCTCAGAATCCATTGTGGAGGAGGAGGTGTCGATGCCGGCGAAGCGGTTATCCATGCGCAAGACGAAGGAAATATTGAGGTTAGTCCAGATATTTGCTGCCTTCCACCCTCGGCGATGTTCATCGCGTAGTCGAACGCGCTCAGGGGCTGCGTGGAATTGACGACGACCACGACGATCTCCGGGCCGGTCTTGGCCTCCAGCGCCTGAATGAGTGTTGTCCCGCGACTAGGGTCGCTACGAACACAGGAAGTGCGCTGACGACGACGAATACAAGGCCTGGCGACAGCCACGAAAAGACAACCACCAACGTCCCAAACATCAGCAGTGTGGCCACGTAGCCGAGAACTGGGCCCAGGCGAAGGGACAACCAACCACCCAGCATGCCAATTGCTACCCGCAGACCAAAACTTACCAGCCACGACGGTTCGTGCAGCACATCTCCGCGACGCCATGTGTCGACTGCCTCCGCCCAGATCTCCGCCCCGAAAAGCGTTCCGAACGGGGTCCAATAGGTATCCCTTCCTTCCCTTTGCAAGCCACCGACGATCAGCGTCTTCCCGGTGAGGACTGTGTCACCGCTGGGACCCTCTGCCGGTTGCAAGATCTCGCTGGCGGTGAGGACCATCTCCTTCCCGGCGGCCCCGGGTTTTCCCGATGCAAAGCCGCCTGTGTACCGGATGCGGAGGTCTAAGCCTGGTGCCGTTGCTGTGCAGCGATCGCCAGGATCGAGTGCCCCGATGACGGCTCCGAATACCGAGACCATGGGCTGGGCGTGCGATCCCTCACCCCAGCAGCTCTGCACACGCCGGATGACGCCGCTCTCAACGGGGAACACCGGTGAGGCGAACGCCAGTCGGGACGAGGCGCGGGTGGCCAATTCGTGCAGACTGTACCACAGTTCTAACGTCGTGCTGTCACCGTCTTGAATACCGGTCTGCGGCGTCTCGACGAGCACCCAGTGTGCGGTCCCGGTTTCGGCCAGGCGTTCGAGCCCGCGGTAGAGTTGCCGGCGGCTTTCCCGCCGTTCCGGAAGTTCGTAGGGTGGTGGCTGCAGGGCGATATCCACCGCGACCACCGCCGGCCGATGCTGCGCCAGCCGTTCAAACAGGCGCAAGAGCACGGCCGGGTCGAGCGGACTCACAGCGGCGAACAAGTCGGCGCGATTGTAGTCCGCGTCTGTGATGCCAACGACCAGCACCTGCCCGGAAGGCATGGGATGGAAGACGCGGCTGATCGCGTCCGCCCAGCTGTCTTGTGTGTGGCGCATGCTTCCCGTCTGAGACACCAGCGTTACGAGACCCGAAGTCAGCGCTGCGGCCAGGGCAGCACACAGAAGCACATATCTGGGCCGAGGGACGCCGCGGCGGTTTGGGAGCGTCACGTCAGAACGTAACGCCGCCGCCGGCGTTGCCTCTTCCTCCCGCCTGGCGCACGCGTCCTCGACCTCATCAACAGGGCTGCCAACCGGAGCTTCGGTAGACCCCGCGGTTTGCGGTCCCACTATGTGGGCTATGTCCTGCAGGAGCGATTCTAGGTCCCCCGGTGGGTGCGTCGAGTCCAGGTCCGGAAGCCGGGCGGCCTGTATCTGTCGGAAACCGAGAGGCGGCTGGACATCCTCAACGAGCACGGGAACGAGAATTCCTCGTTCCTGGCCGTCCTCGGCTTCTTCGAGGACCCAGTCACTCACAATCGAGTGCTTCGACCACAACACCACGACACAGCGTGCAGTACCGAGCTCCTCGTCAATGACCCGTCGATATTTCTTGCCTGTCGGGATGCGAGGGTCCCAAAACACGGACCATCCCTGTGCCGCTAGCACGTTTGCCAGGCGCTGCGCCGTGCCCTTATCTTCGTGAGCGTAGCTCAGGAAGATATCACTCACTGCGAGCCTCTCCCTCGTTTGCTGCTGGATTCTTGCTCCCGCTCTGCTTCCTTGTCACGCAGTCCTCCGGCGCCAGCTCCCAGACCGACACGTTCGTTCCAGCCCGTCCCAGTGTTTCAACAGGCCCCTAACTATCTCTTTGGACTGCCCGCCGTCGCCGTCAGCCGCCACGACGGGTTCACCGAATGTTTACGTATCCTGCCAGTTGAAGACTCTTCAACGATTGCCCTGGCCGCGTGTGGCATCAGCATCGTGTCTGGGTCCACCAGGTTTCGCAGGATCAGCAGACTCCACGCCCTCGCGTACGACAGGTTCCGGGCCCATCGGATCGATATCGCGATTGATGGGGCCGCCTCTAGGTCCCCCAGGCTTCGCAGGATCGATATCGCGATTGACGGGGCCGTCCTCGTGTCTAGATCCCCCAGGCTTCGAAGTATCAACTGACTCTACACCCTCCCGCACGACAGGTTCCGGGCCCATTTGATCGATCTTGGGAACGCTGGGATGGGAATTGCGCCTGGGCCTCTTAGCCTTCGGAGGATTAGCTGACTCTACGCTCTCGTGCCTGGCTTGTGCCAGAGACGTGCCCCTATGGGGAACTTGGAGAGGACCAGTTCGATTGACTAGCGCTCCGGTTTCGCTGGCCAGCATGAGGACGGTTGTAGTGGCCAGAGCGGCAAGTAGCGACAGCGAGATGTGCGGCGGACACCGTCGGTGTGCCCGCGCATGACGCCGCCATTCATTGACCTGTTCGAAAGCTACGTGGCTCATGATCACGACTAGGGGAACAAAGAAGTCGAAGAAGCGTCCTAGGTTCTGGAGTGCAAAATAGTTGGCGACGATGAGGGAGAAGAAAGCAACTGCCCATGTTGCAAGCTTTGTTCGTGTTGTGACATTTAGCCCAAAGACAATCGCACATAGCGATACAAGAATAGCCTCGAGGGTTGCAATTGTCCATTCCGGCGCGGGCTCGAAGGTTCTCTGGTCGAGGAGAGCTTCGACAAAGTTTGCGTGAATAAACACTCCCGGCATGACGCCCGCAGGCGTTAGGTATGTGTCGACGCGGGGGCCGCGGCCGGCCGCCAGTACATTCCATGCACCACCGACGATGACTAACCGCCCATCGAGCCAAGCCTTCAACGTGCTGGGGTCGGAAGTGAGAACTTGCTGAGCGGTATGGGTTGGAAACTCGCTCTCTGGGATATAGCTCGCGAACGGCAGGTTCTTCCTTCCCCCAGCTTCTTTCAACAGATCGGTGACGGTCTCGGCGCGAGCTCTGGCAATCGCGAGGCTCAAGGAATCCAAGGAGTCAGCGTTGACGAGTGGGACCGCCAGAGGGATCTGTCGAAGATCAGGGGGCAGGGCTATATACCCACTGTGAACGTTCGGTAGCTTGAGGAGGTCGGGTTCGAGGTCCCAGATGTCGGAATCAAGGCGATAATGGTGTTCATAGACGTTCCATATCGTTCTCGGAAGTACGATGTGATGTACACTTGCCGTCTCGCGAACCTGAGTGATCAGGTCGCGAGTTTCGCGCTCGAAGTCAGGGAACTCCACCTGGGAGCCGTCTGGCTGCGGTGAGCGCATGTCGAAGTCTAGTGCGATGAGAAACGGATTGCCTTGAGCGATCACCCTGACCAGGTTAGCCAAGTAGCCCCGGTGAATGGGTACCCGGGCAGATAGTGGAGGTGTCCAGTACTCATCGGTTCCAATCGTGACCACAGACATGTGCTTAACGATCGGTACACGCTGTGTGAGCCGCTGAATCGAACGAGACGCGATGTAGCGCCACTCCAGCCACATTCGTGCCTCCGAAATCCGATGCCCGACGTAGAGCCCTGCAATGACAGTCAGGGCGACGGAAAGCCAATGCGCAAGGCCTTTGCCTGCCATTTGACGAACGGCGGCAATCGCCGAAAAGGCCTCATTCCGACTAGCGAGCGACAACGTTCTCCCCTCCTGCCGTGCAGCAGATCGTGGCTCACGCGTCGATAGCGCATCGGCTGGAGGCGATGCAAGGACCATTCGAGAGCTTTGCACAGCGACTGGGAGCGGTGATACCGTGCCCATAATGGGGAGGCAAGCAGAGAAGTCGATGCGGCCATGGCTGGACGAGGGTTGGAGGATCTTCTCGCAGAGGCACCAGGCGAAGGCTCGGATCGTCCTATTTCGGTCGGGAGCTTTGGCGGTCAGCCTGTTCTTTTGGGGATGCACGCCTGCCAGCGTTAGGCCGATTCCGTCGCCGCCATCCACGACCGGCCATGCGGTTCCGGAGGAGGTAGACAAGCTACGAGCCGACGTGATTCAACTTCGGCAGCAGGGGCGCGACCGAGACGCGCTCCCCATTGCTGAGCGCGTTCTTGCAATCAATGAACAGGCATTCGGCAAAAATCACCCGGAGGTTGCCATCGCCCTTTGTGTCCTGGCGCCGCTGTACGACTCGATTGGCGAACCTGTGCGCGCGGAGGAACTCTACCTGCGCGCGCTTGCGATCCAGGAAAGGGCGCACGGCACGGAGGACCCGGAGGTCGCCACGGTGCTCAACGACTTGGCCGAGTTCTACCATGCCCACGGCGAATACCCGCGCGCCGAGGAACTCTACGAACGTGCGCTGGCGATTCGCGAAAAGGCCCTCGGCCCAGAACACCCTGACGTCGCCACTGTGCTGACCGACCTGGGGAGACTGCACCACGATCGTGGAAACGACCAGCGCGCCGAGGAATTGTACCGATGTGCCCTGGCGATGCTGGAGAAGGCGCCCGGCCCGGAGCGCCCCGGCGTCGCCGTTGTCTTGATCGACCTGGCGGCGCTCTACTACGATCGCGGCGACTACGCGCGCGCCGAGCCGCTCTACCGGCGCGCGCTGGCGATTGAGGAACAGGGGCCCGGCGCAGAGCGCCCCGACGTCGCCGTCACCTTGACCAACCTGGCCCTGACCTATCAGAAACTCGGCGACTATGCGCAAGCCGAGCCGCTCTATCAGCGCGCCCTGACGATCGACGAAAAGGCCCTCGGCCCAGAACACCCTGACGTCGCCACAGTCCTCAACAATCTGGCGTCGCTCGACGATGCCCGCGGGGACTACGCGCGCGCCGAGCCACTCTACCAGCGCTCGCTGGCCATCCGGGAGAAGGCGCTCGGCGCGGAACACCTCGAAGTCGCCGCGGTGCTCAACAACCTCGCCTCCCACTACCAATCGCTCGGGGACTACGCGCGCGCCGAGCCGCTCTACCAGCGCTCCCTGGCCATCCGGGAGAAGGAGCTCGGGGCGGAACACCCGGAGGTAGCGGCAAGCCTGAACAACCTGGCGTTGCTCGCTGAATCGATGGGCGACTACACGCAAGCCGAGCCCCGGTACCGGCGCGCCTTGGCGATCTACAAGAAGACGTACGGCAACACCCATCCCGATACCGAGGCGGTGACCGGTAACCTCGCCGGCCTCCTCCTCCATGAAGGCAACCTCGTCGCGGCGTATCCCATATTGAGACAAGGCGACTGGCCGGTCGGGCTCGGCAGCTACTATCTTGCGGAGCGCGATTTCGGCAAAGCGCACGCGCAATTCGCCAGAGCTACCACCGGCGCCGACAGGAGAGGCGAGAGCCGCCACCTATTGGCCAGCTATATCGGTTTGGGCCGTTCCCTCGAAGGATTGGGTCAAGTAGCGCTGGGGGCAGAGAGTTACCATGCAGCGGTCGAGCTGATCGAAGAACAGCGCTCCGCTCTTGGTGCTGCTGAACGCACGCATTTTCTCAGCGGCTCGGCCGGTGCCGGGTTCACGCGTGTCTTTGCGTACGAGGGGCTGGTGCGAAGCAGCGCTGAGCTCGGCGATCCCAGTGAAGCGTTCCGCTGGTCGGAACACACCAAGGCCCGCCGGTTGCTCGAAGCCACGGCGCGCAGCCGCAATGCTCCCGGAGTGCCCCCCGAGGTTGCCGAGAAGGAAGAGGCCCTTGTCAACCGCCTGGGAGCCCTCTACCGCCAACGCGAAGAGATATCCTTCAAGAACCCGGAACTCTTCGCCAATATCGACCGGGAGCAGATCCCCGAGGCCAAGCAGAACCTGGACGAGTTCGTCACCGAGCTGCGCCGACTGTACCCGGCTTATGCGGCCTACAAGTACCCGCAGCCTCTCGGCACTCGGGAGATCGCCCTCCGCCCTGGCGAAGCGCTGCTTGAATTCGCGGTGACCGAAGAGGAGACCTTCGCTTGGCTCCTGCGCGACGGCAAGGTGGCCAAGTTCACGACCATTCCGATCCGAAGAGAGCAACTCGACGCGCGCGTCCGGGCCTACCGGTCCCTGTTTCAAAACATCCATACCACCGCCGACCTGCGGCCGGACGCGGACCTCGGCAAAGGGCTATACGACCTGCTTGTCAAAGACTCCCTGTCCGCGTGTGTTCCGGGAGACACCCTGGTTGTCGTTCCGGACGGAAGCCTGGGCCTGATTCCGTTCGAGGCGCTGGTTATGGATGCCGGCAGCGGAACCGGAACAAACAGGGAGGTGCGCTACCTCGGCGATGCGTTTCCGATCCTTTATGCCCAGTCGGCGACGGTCCTAAGCAACGCACGGTCACTCGCAACCCAGGGAACCGATCGCAAAGGGCGGAAGGTCTTGGTGTTGGCCGACCCGGCGTTCGATGAAAGGGACGGGCGCTCGCCCGTGCTGGATGACGCGGCCGGCGCGCCGGACACAGTCAGTTGGCGCCGCCTGCCAAAAACCGAAAAGCTTGTGGGCTGGCTGCGGGACGACTTCGGGGCGCAGAGTGTGCAGGACCTTAGCGGGCGGGATGCCTCCGAGGCCGCACTGCGCAAGCAGTCCCTCTCCAACTACCGCTACGTGATCTTCGCCACCCACGGAGTGCTGGGTGGGCAACTACGGTACCTTCAAGAGCCGGCCCTGGTTCTGAGTCAGGTCGGCGTAGACAGCAAGGATCCGGACAACGACGGATATCTGACGCTCAGCGAAGTCATGGGCCTGAACCTCAACGCGGACGTCGTGGCGCTGACGGCCTGCGAGACCGGAGTGGGAAAGGAGCTTGGAGGGGAGGGCGTGATGGGAATGGGGTGGGCTTTCGAATACGCAGGGGCACGAAATGTGGTGATGAGTTTGTGGAGCGTGGACCAGGAGTCTGCGGTGCAGCTCACCGGGAGTTTCTTCGCGCAGTTGCGCAAGGGACTGGGACCACAGGAGGCGCTGCGCCAGGCCCGAGTGGAGTTGCGCAATGCAGGTTACCGCCACCCCTTCTTTTGGGCACCGTTCATCCTCGTGGGGGAAGGCTGACCGGGCTTTGCACATGGGAGCAGGATCGTTCTCACTTGTCATTCCGGCGAAAGAAGGGGTCGACTTTCGCATTTCCCTGCCCTCTCTTCAGAAAGATGCCATCGCTATCGCTCCGTACAATCGCTGTTGCTCCTTGTTGCTCCTCTGTTGCTCCTCTTGACAGTGACCATCAAAACCTGGTACGGGACCACCCGATGGAGTGAATAATCGAGGGGCCGGTACTATCGTCACAGGGGAAAGGGGGCTCTATGCTGGACCGAAGGTCGTTGGTTTCATGGGTAACGGCTCTAGCCTTTACTACGCTGGTGAGCGGGTGCTCAGCACGCATCGGCGATTTTACCTTAATGAGTACCAAGAATATCGGGCAGCTTTCTCGAAAGGGACAATCAGTGAAGGCTGAAGACTGCGCGTGTTTTCTTTTTATGTTTATCCCAGTCTGTGGCGGCAATATGCAGCCAAACGCCAAAACGGCGGTGGATCGTGCCCTTGAGGGAACAGACGGAGACTTGCTTATCGATGGAGTGTTTTATTCCAATTTCTTCTTCATACCGTATATCTGGCTCCAGAGTTGTTTCCGCGTCGAAGGTTACGGGGCTCAAGGCGAGTTTGCCAAGAAGTAGCGGTAGTTCCGGAAAGCTGTGCGAGTGCAAGGGGGAGATCCCATGATACGAGGTGAACAACTCAGCAGGGTGTCGCCAATCCTCAGACGAGCGCTCACGCTCTGCATGCTCGTCTGGGTAATACTGTGTATACAAGGCTGCTCGACACGACTTCTTGACTATAGTGCGGTCACTTCGAAAAATATCGATGTATCCGGGTTGAAGCGTGTTGGGCGCTATACTGGAGAGGACTGCAGGTGGATCGTACTGTTCATACCGACCGGCATCCCAAATTGGAAAACTGGTGTTGACGAGGCCCTGGAAAAGGGGGGCGGGGATGTGCTTCTGGACACGGTTCTGACGCAAAAAGGGTGGTGGTTCCTCGTCGGCCAAAGCTGTGTTGAGGTTACCGGGACCGTTGCTCGATCCGCTTCGTACAATCGCTAGCCGACACATAAATGGATGGGCCAACGGCGGCAGTGACTGCTGCTGTCGCCGTATTCGCTGAGTGTACCGCATCCCGGATTCTGCCCCCGGGCACGGGTGGAGCTGCGCAACGCGAGTTAACGCCATCCCTTCTCCTGGGCTCCGCTCATCCTGACGGGTGAAGGCTGAGAACCCGAAATGAGAAGACGGGTGGGAGAAGGGATATGAACAAGTGGCAGTTGCGAAGGCTCGCACAAGCATGGGGAGGCGTCTTGCTATGCGCGCTCGCGTTTTCGGGCTGCGCATACAACTACACATTCAAGACGGGATTGCCGCCGTCCGGCAAGCAGGTATCGGAGACCGAGCACCAGGTGCTGTTTGGCTGGATCGGTGACAACGTATTCGATCTGGACAAGGCGTGTCCGAACGGTGTGGCTGAATTCGGAAGCTACGTCAGTTTTGCAAACTGGGTACCCACGCTTGTCACTGTTGGACTATATACGCCGCGAACTGCCTATGCGGTATGCTCAGAGGGGAGTAGGCCATGAGAGCGATGGCCGCGCTGGCTGTGAGCCTCGTCGTTGCCGGGTGTGGTCCCCATCGCATCACCTATATTCGGTCATCCCTGGCGGGCAGGAGCGTGTATACGCAGCGGCGCACGCACACGCACGGCACTCTTCCTTTCTTCCGCGGCGGCAACGACGAGCTTTCCCACCCTGTACCTCGATACACAGGGCCGATCAGCACCAGCGTATGCCCCGGTGGATTCTCGAAGGTTTCGTACCACCATGACTTGAAGCAGAGTCCGCTGCAATCGGAGGTCGACTTTACGTGTTTGACTGAGGAGAGACTCAGCGAGCCGCCCCCCGCCAGCGGTCCGCTGAAGTACGAAGCCGCGGTCAGACAGGCGGCGGATGAACTATTCGTTCAGGTCGACAATATTCGCAGAGCCGAGCACCTGTCGCCGGGGTTGCGTGTGGTGTCCGATCCCGTAATCGACGCCGATACCGGCGAGGTGTTCGAGATCAGCCGACGCCTCGAGGAACTGATGGAAGATGAAGCGCGGCTGAAGTTCCCGAAGTTGACTGTTTCGGAAATGAGTTCCCTGAACATCGACAAGGCGGATTATGTGATCACCGGCATCATCCCCTTGGAACAGTATCGAGACAGCCCTGGAAAGTTGCGGCATTTGTCGATGTCCGCTCTGGATAAGGATACGGGTCGGATTGTCGCACACTCGGACGTCTGGCTCGCCGATGGTGATCTGAAATTCGAGCTGACCCCGATGTATCGCGACAGCCCGATGTACCTGAAGGATAAGCGCGTCGAAGCGCTGATCGCCACCACCAAGGCACCGGTCGGAAGTGTGGCCGACAAGGAGTATCTCAATTCCCTCACCACCAGCGCCCTGCTCAGTGAAGCAAGCAGCGCTTACGATCGCGGCGAACACCTGGTCGCTCTCGGTTTGTTCATCAAGGCGTCCCAACGCAGCGACGGTAAGGTGATGAAGACCTACTCAGGGCTGTACCAGAGCTACTTCAAACTCAAGAAGACCGGCGATGCCGGGCAGGCCTTTGCCGCTTTGGTCGCCTTGGGAATGCGCGAAAATAATCTCGGCGTAAAGTTCCTATTCAACGTCGATGCAACCGAGTTTTACGGGGAGCAGGACAACCTGGACCAATACGAGATCTGGCTGAGAGAGATCGCCAAGAACATCGCAAAGTCGAAGAGCTGCGTTCAGATTGTTGGACATGCGAGTCGCTCGGGCACCGAAGAGCACAACCAGATACTTTCCGAGAATAGGGCCACGACCGTATTTCACAAGCTGGAGGCTGAAGCATCCGAAGTGGGCGACAAGGCAAGCGCCAGCGGGGTCGGAACCAGGGAGAATATTATCGGCACAGGGGCCAACGACGCCAGCGACGCTATTGACCGGAGAGTGGAATTCAAAATCCCCCCAGAATGTCCCAATGCGGCGCTTGAGTAGGGCCGTGGGAACATGCGGTTCGGCGGAGGTGGCGGAACGCGAAGCGGGACAGTCCCGTTAGGAAGCCGGTCCCGCTTCCTCCGTCTGCGGACGCAGAAGAGCCGGGCGGTTGATCAGCGCGCCGAGCTGGTCGACTTGATCGTCGGGTAGAGCCGAGCAGCCGACCAAAAAACCAGTCGATCCGTAGTGTTTTCGGCACTCTGAGTTTGGGTTATTTCTTGTCCTTTCCCCACCGCGCCCGTGCCGCCCGGAGCGCAATCGCTCGCCGTTCTTCCGGTGCCAGCTGCGCAGCTCGTGCCTTTCCGCCCTTGGAGGCTCCCAGCTTTGACACGGGATTATCGCCTCACCGATGGTCTGCTCTACGGCACGGCGGGCCGATTCTATGAAGTCGTCAACGTCTTGCCTCTTGCTTGCTCGTCTTTGCATACCCGGAGTCTGCCACAGATCGGCCCGGATTCCAGGGGCCTAAAATTTTCAAAGTAGCCCACTACCAGAAGTGGCGGTGCGAGCGGCGGCCGAAGTGAGCCGACTTGTCCTGCCGCCGATCCCGAAGGAATGCCCGCCGCTTGGAACTCGACCGACTGGACAGGCACGGCCCGCGGTCCACGTTCCGGAGTGAACGCGATGTCTGGGCGTCTCCAGGCGTGACGACGCAGACAACCGCGCCGCGAACGGCAAATATGATCTGGCCCTGCATGCACACATGCGACATCGGCCAACACGGTGCCAGCGTAGGTCGTGCGGCTGTGATGCTCACTCTCCTTCGCCGACGCTGCCGTTCCCGCCCCCACGCCTGTCTGCTATATGACGAGACGCTCTCACGTTGGCGCGCCACTGTCGGAGGATGTCGATCATGAAGAAACGAATGAAAGTGATTGCGGTGTGGGTCGTGGTGGCGCTGCTGGCCGGGACGGCGCTGGCTGCGGAGAGTGCCGGCGATACTGGAAATCGCGACGGGCATCCCGCCATCGTGTGGGTGGGAACGGTTGCCACCAATCTCGTCTATGTCCCGGTGAAGCTTGTCTACGCTGGAGTCGGAGCAGTCACCGGGGCATTCGGCTGGCTCCTGACGGGTGGAAACACGGACGCGGCGAAAGCCATTTGGAAGCCGTCGATGGGCGGGACTTACGTGGTCACACCCTCCATGCTCGACGGCAAGGAGAAGGTCCACTTTAGCGGATGACCGGACCGCCCTGGTCTCGGGGCCGCCAATCGGGAGCGTGCTACCAACCGGGGAAAGGACGCGCCCGGCCTTCGCCAAGCGGTACAGGGGTTTTCGCCTGGTGGCAAGAATCGCTGTTGGTATTTTTGACAGTGGGAGAAAATCGCAGTATCCCGGATTCTGACGCCTGGCACATCAGCGCCACCGGCCGCAAGGACTACACCAGCCGAGAGGAAATCCGTGTCTGCCCGGCGATCGGTTTTCTCAAAGACCTGGTGTGAGCGGTGATGCTGCTGCCCACGCGTGCGGCGGCGTTTTCCCGCTCAGCCAACGTGTTCGCCTTGCGACGGTTACGGGTCTCGGGTAAGAGAAACCCATGGGCGCGTTCTACGTGGAATGTGAGGTGGTTAACGTCCGTCACCTGAGTAAGGCGGTGACCGTTCGCAAGCTCCTGGTCGACACCGGCTCCGAGTTCACCTGGATTCCTGAGCCAGCCTTGCGGCGGGCCGAAATTCGGGTCACGAAGAAAGACCTCGGTTTCGTGATGGCAAACGGCCAGCGTGTGACGCGTTCGGTGGGGTACGCGATCGTGCGTGTGGGCGAATATGAGACGGTCGATGAGGTCGTCTTCGCTCAGCCCGGCGACCTGGCGCTTCTCGGTTCACGCACGTTGGAAGGTTTCGGTGCGCACGTCGACGCGCGCGGGAAGCGCCTAGTAGCCGCCGGACCGCACTTGGCGGCGCGGAGCACAAAGCGTTGACGCTGTGCGCGGCCGTTTTGCTTCTTGACATCGGCGAGATTGGAGCACGCCGTCACCGATGCGCTTGAGTATTTCTCGGAACTCTTTGCCGTTCACTACATCGCATGACGTTGCGCGCCGTTGTCTGAGGATGACGATTATGACGAAACCAGTGAAAGTCCTTGCGGTAGCGGTCGTGGTGGCGCTGCTGACCGGCACGACGCTCGCTGCGGAGAGCAGCGACGATACTGGAAATCGCGACGGGCATCCCGCCATCGTCTGGGTGGGGACGGTTGCCACCAATCTCGTCGATGTCCCGGTGAAGCTTGTCTACGCTGGAGTCGGAGCAGTCACCGGGGCATTCGGCTGGCTCCTGACGGGTGGAAACACGGACGCGGCGAAAGCCATTTGGAAGCCGTCGATGGGCGGGACTTACGTGGTCACACCCTCCATGCTCGACGGCAAGGAGAAGGTGCACTTTAGCGGCTGACCGCACCGCCCTGGTCTCGGGGCCGCCAATCGGAAGCGTGGTACCAACCGGGGAAAGGACGCGCCCGGCCTCCGCCAAGCGGTACAGGGGTTTTCGCCCGGTGGCAAAGATCGCCGTGGTATTTTTGGCAGTAGGGGAAAATCGCAGTAACATTGCAACCGTGCCCATTGACCACGACGGAATCGGCAACGGCTGCAGAGTTTGCCGCAAAGGAGCGGCGTATGGTGCTACCGCGACGACCCCGGAGGCGGAGGCGGCGGACTGCCTATCGGGGGCGGCGGAACGCCGGCCGGCTCCCGCGTCGCCGGCTGGGCAGGTCGTTGCCGGGGCGCGCTGTGCATCAGCTGCGAGCCGCCGGGTATCGGGATCTGATTGCCCTTGACGTACATGCATTGCATGTACGCCACGTCGTAACGGCGCTGCACCGACCAGCGGTCGGCCTCGCCGCGGTCGGCACCTGCCGCCGCCCCACCCAGCAGCCCGATTCCGGAGCCGGCGGCGGCTCCCATAGCAGCGTCGCCAGCAGCGGCACCTACCGCAGCCCCGGCTGCTGCCCCGAGAACCGTTCCGACGGCGGCCCCACTGACCGCAGCTTCCGTCGACGCCCGACTCGTCGTCGTGCCGGTCTGTTGCAAAGCCCACTGACGGCAGACCGCATCGTCGACTCTGAATTGCTCGAAGTCCTTCCCGCTGCCGGGAAGCACCATGACGTTCGGACCCATCGGCACCGTCACGCACGCCGACAGAAACACACCCGCCCCGATTGGCAAGAGACACAATTTCCGCACCGTCATTCTCCCCGATGACTCTTTTACTCCGGCCTCGGCGGCACCTTGATCCATGCCTCAGGGCACTTCCGAACCTTCGGGTAGTATGCCCGGGCACTCGCACAGTAGTACCAGTATATTCGCGGCGGCGCGGGAAGCGGTGCGGACGGCGGGGCTACCTCTTGTTCGACGTACACCGACGGCCCCTGGGCGACCGCGGCAGGGTAATCAGGGTAATAATAGGGCGCCGAGTAATACCAGTACGGGTACGGGTACGGATACAGCCCCCACCATGGCGCTCCGATGACGGCAGCGCCGTACCAGCCACCGTACCACCCGCCGTGCCAGTGCCCGCCACCGCCGTACCACCCGCCGTGCCAGCCGCCGCCGTGCCCGCCGCCACCATACCCGCCGCCACCATGCCCGCCACCACCACCGCTGTGGCCCCAAGCCGGACTCGGCGCTGCAGGAACAAGAAGGAGCGCGATCACCAAGAACAAGACCGCCAATGACGTTCTCATGACTTTCCCTCTCGATCCAATTTATCGCTTGCCTCGCGGAAAGTCCACTTCATCCTGAGATCGTCCGGCATGGCCGTGGCCTCAAAGGATTGCGCTCGCGACCTCCGTTTCTCACTCCGCGATCTCGCCGCCAGGGGTTGCGCTTCGGAATCGGGAGCGCAACAGTAGAACACGCATGGCTGAAGGCACTGCGACGAAGGCGGCGGCAGATGATTTCACCGCTCCCGCCGATCCGGCCGTTATCCTCAATGTGAACGATGACGATGACGCGCGCCTCGTCACCTCGCTCCTCCTGCGCCGGGCGGGGTTCGACGTTGTCGAGGCGGCAACCGGCACCGAGGCCTTGCGCATGGTGAGGGGGTCGAAACCCCATGTCGTAATTCTGGACGTGCGTCTGCCGGACATCGACGGGTTCGAAGTGTGCCGGCGGATCAAAGCTGACCCAGCCACGGCGGGAACCGCCGTACTCCACCTCTCGGCAGCTCATCCGAGCGAAACGGACAAGGTGCGAGGTTTGGATGGCGGTGCGGACGGGTACCTCACGGTTCCGGTGGAGCCGCCGGTGTTGGTGGCGACCGTGAAGTCGCTCCTGCGCGTGCGCCTCGCCGAAGCGCGACTTGAAGCCATGCTCGCCCGCGAGCGGGCGGCGCGCTGCGAGCTGGAGGATCTCGCGCATCACCTCAAGCAAACGGAGGCGGCGCTGCGCGCCAGTGAGGCGGACCTGCGGCGCGCGGCGGGCGAGCTACGCCAGCTGAACGAACAGCTGGAAGAGCGCGTGCGCCAGCGCACCGCGGAGTTGGAGGCCACGCTGAAGGAACTGGAGGCCTTCTCGTATTCCATCTCGCACGATCTGCGCGCGCCGCTGCGTGCCATTGGTGGATTCTCGGGCATTCTGCTCGATGAGTACGCGCCGCAGCTGCCCCGCGAAGCGCAGCGCTACCTGCAGATGGCAGTCGACAACGTGCGCGAGATGAGTCAGCTGGTGGACGATCTTCTCGCGTTTTCGCGCACCGGGCGGCAGCCACTGCACAAACAGACGGTCGACCTCAAGGCCCTTGCGCAGCAGTCACTCGACGCGCTACAGGTCGAGCGCGCCGGCCGCCCCGTCGAGACCGTCGTCGGCGACCTGCCGGCTTGTGAGGCGGACCCGGCGCTCCTGAAGCAAGTCTTCGTCAATCTAATCGGCAACGCGCTGAAGTTCACACGCGACCGTAATCCCGCACGCATCGAGGTCGGGTGCAGCCCTACCAGCGGTGAAGACGTGTACTTCGTGAAAGACAACGGTGTCGGCTTCGACATGCAGTACGCCGGCAAGCTGTTTGGTGTGTTCCAACGCCTGCACAGCACGCAGGAGTACGAGGGCACGGGCGTCGGCTTGGCAATTGCCCAGCGCATTGTGGTGCGCCACGGCGGCCGGATGTGGGCCGAAGGCAAGGTGGGATGCGGCGCCACGTTTTATTTCACCCTCGAAGGCTTGCCGGCAGCGCCGCCACGAGAGTCCGCCGGCGAAACCGGCGTATCGTGAAGCCGCGATCAGTGGCATCGGTGCTCTCGCAGGTTTGCCGCAACGCCGGCAGGGGTGCTAGAAGCAAGGCGCGTCGTGTTGGTGCCCCTGAGATCTGTCTGCTCGGAAGCGCTCGCGAGGAGGATGATGCCCCGAAAGGTGCCCTCACAGAACAGGCCGCCAAGGAAGCGGCGCGCGTCGGCGCCGGCAGCTGAGACGTTCGCGCAGGAGACGCGGCCGGCTGCGGTACACACTGCCCCCGCGCCGCCGCTCAACGAAAATCTCACACCGGCGGGTGTCGACGCTTTCAAGAAGGTCACGCAATCGCTGCGCGAAGCGCGTGATTACGCCGAGGCCGTTGTGGATGCCTTGCGGGCGCCCCTGCTGGTGCTCGATGGCGAGCTGTGCGTCCACCGCGCCAACCAGGCCTACTATCGGATGTTCAAGACCGGCGCGGCGGAGACGGAGCATCGGCACATCTATGAGGTGGGCAACCGGCAGTGGGACATTCCCGAGCTGCGCGAGCTGTTGGAAAAAGTAGGCACTCACGGGACCCCGTTCACGGGCTATCAGGTCGAACGTGAATTCCCGCGCGCCGGCATGCGCACCATGTTGCTCGACGCCCACGCCCTACCGGGGCAGGAAGGGCGGCCGGTGATCATCCTCCTCACCATCGAAGACATCACGGAACGCAAGCAACTGGAGACGTCGCTGCACGACGTATCCGAGCAGCTGTTGCGCTTGCACGACGAGGAGAAGGCGCACATCGCGCGCGAGCTGCACGACACCACCGCCCAGGGGTTGTCGGCATTGTCGCTGAATCTTGCGCTGCTGCAGCGCGCGTTGGAATCTCACGACGCCGAAACGCGCAAGACGCTGGAAGAGGCTTTGCACTTGGCAGAGCAGAGCTCACGGGAGATTCGCACCCTCTCCTACCTGCTGCATCCACCGCTGTTAGATGAGGCCGGCCTGGGCGCGGCGCTGCGCTGGTACGTAGATGGGTTCAGCAAGCGCACCGGCATCGCGGTGGATCTCGAGGTCGAAATGGGGCCGGAACGTCTGCCGGCGGATATCGAGCAGACGCTGTTCCGCGTCGTGCAAGAGTGTCTGACGAACATCCACCGCCACTCCGGCAGCCGCACCGCGAAGATCAGCATCCTGCGTCATCCGAAGGCGCTGACGTTGGAGGTGCAAGACGAGGGGCGCGGCCTTCCCGCCGAGCTGCTCGAAGAGCCCCCGCGGGCTTTTCCAGGTCTCGGCGTCGGCATCCTCAGCATGCGGGCGCGGCTGCGGCAGCACCGGGGGCAGCTGGAGTTCTCGTCAGGCGGTAAGGGTGCAATCGTCCGGGCGTTCATCCCGCTGCAGGGCAATCGCCCCAAATCCGACTTGACACTATGACGTGGACGACAGCAATATAAGGGCCGAATCGAGGTGGGGTTGGACAATGGGTTGCTTGTCAGGGACGAATTGTGGAGCCGGTGAACATTATTGTCGCTGACGATCATGAAGTCGTACGTCAGGGCTTGCGTACAATCTTGGAAGCGCAGCCCGGCTGGCAAGTCGTCGCTGAGGCCGTGAACGGCCGCGAAGCGGTCGAGAAAGCGGCCTCATTGCGACCTGACGTGGCGATCCTCGATATCGCCATGCCGGAGATGAACGGCCTCGAAGCGGCGCGCCAGATTCTGAAAGCCGTCGAGGGGACGGAAGTGCTCATCCTCACGATGCACGAGTCGGAGCAGGTCGTGCACGAGGTGTTGCGATGCGGCGCGCGTGGCTACGTGTTGAAATCCGACGCGGTCCGCGACTTGGTTGCCGCTGTCGCGGCCGTACGCCAGCACAAACCGTTCTTCACCTCGGTGGTGGCGGAAATGGTCTTGGACGGCTACCTGAAGGACGCCGCGCGGTCTGACGTAGCCGGCCCCTCGCGCCTCACGGCGCGCGAACGCGAGGTCATCCAGCTACTTGCCGAGGGCAAGAGCAACAAGGAAGTGGCGGCAGCCCTTGGAATCAGTACCAAAACGGCTGAAACGCACCGCACGAACATCATGCGTAAGCTCGATTTCCATTCGCTGAGCGACCTCGTGCGCTACGCCATCCGGAACAACATGCTCGAGCCGTAATCTGCGCGCCGCCGGTCTTGCACAAGAACCCCCGGAAAACATGGTGCACGGCGCGGCGTGAGGGCACGCCGGCTCCGGAATTTGTGTTCTTTCTGAAGCCGGGCGCAGCCCGTTTTTTTTTGACCCTACGGGTAATTCCCGGTCGAACTAGGGAATGCACCCGATTGTGGATGCGCGCTCGGCGCAATATTCTGGTGACAACCTACTTCGGGGGGTTGATCTACGGTTCGAAGAAGCGACGCACGCGCCAAGAATGATGCCAACGAAGGGTTCAGCGTGACTTCCGCGGCGGGATGGTTCATTGTCCCTTCGTCTGCTACAGGTGAGGCGGCCTATGACTCGATCAGTGACAACGATGATTGAACAGGAGCAGGACCGGGGTGGCGGTCTGCTGCAACCCGACCCAGTTCTCCCCCTCCAACTCCTTACGGCCCGCCGCGGTGAGACGGCACAGGGGGAGCGCCGGTTGCTGTTGGCGATCCTCGAGGATGCAATCCTGTGTTACCGGAAGCATCTGTTTGCGCGTGACAACCGCGGCCGGCGGCTCTTCCGCGAGGCCGAGCAGTGGATGCGCAGCGACAACCGCCAGCTGCTGTTTTCGTTTGAGAACGTCTGCGATATCCTCGGGATCAACCCGGATTACGTGCGCGCCGAGCTGCACCGTTGGCGGTGTCGGCAGCTCACCGGATTAGAGGATCTCGTGTGCGCGGATCCTCAAAGCGCAGCGCTGAAGACGGTCTCCGAAGCAGGTCGCCGGCCGTGCCGCTCCGTGGCTCACCAACCCGGCTCACACGGTTCCGCTCGCCCGTAGGCGCTCGATTTCAGCGTCCGAGTACCCGAGCCCGTGCAACACTTCGTCCGTATGCTGGCCGAAGCTCGGCGGGGAAGTGGGTTCGCGGGCCGGCGTATCGGAGAACTTCAGCGGCGAGGCAATGAGCTTCAGGCCGCCGGCATCGCGGATCATCCGGCGCGCCTGCACCTGTGGGTCGGCAAAGGCTTCGGCGATCGTATTCACCGGGCCGAAGCAGATGTCGATGCCGTCTAGCTCCCGCAGCCATTCGGCCTGCGTTTTGGATTTGAACCTCTCGCGGATGACGCGGGACATTTCTTCGCGCCGGGGGCCCTCGGCGAACTGATCGGGAACGAACTCCTCAACTCCGAGTGCGACGCACAGGTTGCGCCAGAAGTGCTCCTCGAGTGCCCCGACGGTGACATACTTGCCGTCTTTCGTTTCGTAGATGGCATAACAGGGGTTATGGCCGGTGAGGCGTGTGGCGCCACGCTCCGGCTGTTGTGCGCCGGCCACCAGGTGCATCAGGATGTGGAAAACGTTCCACGCCACGCTGCCGTCGAGCATGGAGATGTCGACGAACTGCCCGCGTCCGGTGTGCTCGCGTGCCATCAAGGCGCTGAGAATGCCCACCACCCCTATGAGGGCACCGCCGCCGATGTCCGCCACCTGCACCGGCATGATGGTCGGTGGCTGGCCGACCCCGCCCGACACGCCGAGGACTCCCGCGTAGCCCAGATAGTTGATGTCGTGTCCGACCTTGTCACGGTAGGGACCGTCCTGGCCGTAGCCGGAGATCGAGCAGTACACCAGCCGCGGATTCAGCCTGGCCATGCTCGCGTAGTCGATCTCCAGCCGCTCGGTCACCCCCGGGCGAAAGCCTTCGAGCAACACGTCGGCATCGGCGGCAAGCTGCTGGAAGATACCCTTTCCCTCGCGCGTCTTGAGATTCAAGGTCATGCTGCGCTTATTCCGCTGGATCAGAGGAATGCCGATGCCCATCACATCCGACGGCGATGCAATGACGAGCACATCAACGCCGAGATCTGCCAACATCAAGGAGCAGAACGGCCCGGGCAGTTGGCGCGACAGATCGAGGAGTTTCAAATTGCGCAGCGGCGGTGCCATGGACCTTCTGTACCGACCCGGCGGAAACTAATCCACCCCCCGCCGCGCTGCAAGTCAGTCCTGCGTATAGAGGCCTGCGGCTGGAGCCGCCGATTGGGCATGATAGGGTAGTGGCATCTGCCGATGCCGCGACTCGAAGAACAGATTCGGACGGCTGCATACCGCGTTGGCTTTGAACTCTGCGGGCTTGCGCCGATTCAGGCGCCGCGCCATGCGCAGTTCGTGCAGCAATGGGTGGCGGACGGGAATGCTGCCGAGATGACCTACATCGAACGCGGTCTCACGAAGCGGCTCGATCCGCACAGGATGCTGCCGGAAGCGCGCACCATGATCACACTAGGCCGTCGCTATCCGCCGCCGCCGCTCCCCGCGATCGACTGGCAGCAACAGCTGCGCGGGCGCATCGCGGCCTACGCCCTGAGGACCGATTATCACATCACGCTCGCGGCCCGGTTGCGGACGCTGGCGACGTGGCTCACCGGGCTCCGCGACGGTGTCGTCGCGCGTCCTTACGTGGACACCGGGCCGATTCTGGAGCGCGAGTGGGCCGCCGGCGGGGGAATCGGCTGGTTCGGGAAGAACACGAACATTCTGCACAGCGAACACGGCTCGTGGGTCTTCCTCGCCGAGATCCTCACCAACTTGGCGCTCGAAAGCGACGCCCCGCTCGCCGACCGCTGCGGCACGTGTACCCGTTGCCTCGATCTTTGCCCGACCCAAGCGCTGCGCTCCGGCTACGTATTGGACGCGCGGCTCTGTATTTCGTACCTCACCATCGAGCATCGGGGCCCGATCCCGGTCCCCTTGCGGGCCAAGATCGGCAATTGGGTGTTCGGCTGCGACGTCTGCCAGGAGGTCTGCCCCTGGAACGACCGGTTCGCGCGACGCCACGGCATCACACATAGTGATGCGTCGTTGCCCTATCTCCCCGACCTCTTGGGCCTGGACGAAGACCACTTCCGCCGTCGCTTCCGGAACAGTGCGATCCGACGGGTCAAGCGGGACGGCTTCGTCCGCAACGTGGCGGTTGCCCTGGGCAACACGCGTAATCCTGCCGCGGTGGAACCCCTTGGCTGCGCGCTCCGGCAGGATCCGTCGCCGCTCGTCCGCGGCCACGCGGCGTGGGCACTCGGCGCCATCGGCACTGCTGCTGCGCTTTGTGCGTTGCGGACGGCGCGGAGCACGGAGCCCGATCCCGGTGTGCGCGCGGAGATCCACGCTGTATTGGCCGATTGAGCGAATGAGTGATTGGTAGATTGGTAATCAGGAATTCCGCCATTCAGCAGTAATGGCTCATTGGCTCAATCTTCCAATCACGCAATCCCCCAATCCTCCAATCACTCAATGTCCCCTGAATCCGTCAACCCATCTTGCAATCCCCTGCCGCTCCGCGTTATGCGCAGAAGGAAGACGACGTGAGCGGATGAGAAACACGAGGGAACAGTTCGCGGCGCTTGCCGCCGCGCCGGATGAGCGCATCGACGTGGCAACCGGAGCGCTGTTGATTGCGCAGGAGGAATACCCGCGGCTGGACGTCGGCGCGCATTTAGCGCGCTTGGATGCGCTGGCGGCCGCGGCACGGGCGCAGCTGCGGGAGGGCATGTCGGGCGCCGAGCAGGTCAGGCGGCTGAACCGCTTCCTCTTCGTCGAGCAGGGGTTTACGGGGAACAGCGAGCAGTACTACGATCCCCGCAACAGTTTCCTCAACGACGTCTTGGATCGCCACACCGGGATTCCGATCTCGTTGAGCCTGGTGTACAGCGAGGTCGCGCAACGGTTGAATCTTCCGGTGTTCGGCGTGAGCTTTCCCGGGCATTTCCTCGCCAAATACTTCGGGGAGCCGGAAATCATCATCGATCCGTTCTTCGGCACCATCATCAGTATCGCGGAATGCACGAAACGCCTGCGGCGCTTGTACGGCGCGCGGGCGCGCGTGGGTGCGCATCTGTTGCGGCCGGCGACGGCGCGGGAAATCCTCGTCCGCCTGCTGAGCAACTTGAAGCAGATCTATGTCGAGGCCAGTGATTTCCCCCGCGCTCTGGCGTGCGTTGAGCGTATTCTGCTGCTGGTGCCGGACACGCCACGGGAGCTGCGCGACCGCGGCATTCTGTATCAGCGCCTGGAGTGCTTCGCGGCGGCGCTGCGTGATTTCCAGCGGTACCTCCAGCTCGCGCCGGACGACGACGCCGCCCCATTGATCCGCGAAACCCTGCCCGACCTCCACCGCCAAGCCGCGCTGCTGCAGTAGCGGCGGCTTCCAGCCTAAGGCCGAGAAGACAAGCGGCATCCTCGAGCACTTCCGCCGCTTCCCCATCCTCCAGGAACACCACCTGCTGCATCCAACCCCCCCCTCAACCACACCTTGTGTCCCTCATATCACGTTGTGTGGTCAAGCGGAAGATTTTTTCACAAACTCTACGTCCCGAATCTTCTGGCCCGCTGTGGTTGGCGGCGTTCAGCGCGGACGGAGCAACACCACGGGAATGTCGCGCGCCGTCCTCGCCTGGTACGCGTCGTACCCCGGCCATTGCGCTACCATCACCGGCCACACCCGCTTCTTGTCGGCCGCCGTGCCGGTACGAGCGGTGACCGGGATCACTTTGTCCCAGACCTGGATGTCTACGTCCGGGTGTGCGACCAGGTTCAGGTACCAGCCCGGGTGCTCGGGCGCGCCTCCTTTTGACGCTACCAAGACATAGTCCTCGCCGTCACGACCGTAAATCAGCGGGATCTTCCGGATGGCCCCCGACTTGCGGCCCCGCGTGTAGACGATCAGGCAGCTCGCGCCGTTCCAGTCATGACCGACCTTGCCGCCGGTAGCCTCGTACTGCCGAACGTGCTCGTCCCCGAACAAACTGTAGTCAGGCATGTCTCGTACCCTGCCATATCCGCGGTCCGTTGGCGACCCCATCACCGCCGGCACGCGAGGCTTCTCTGTTCCCACGCTCAGAGGCAGCGCCGGGGCCCACTCCGAACACAATCCCCTTGTCAAGATTTGTCAGGCCTGCTTGAAGCGTACATTTGCCCGGTGGTGTCACCCGGCGGGAAAGGAGCGCATGAGATGAGATTGAAGGACAAGGTTGCAATCGTGACCGGTGGGGGCGGTGGCTTGGGCGAGGGCATCTGCCTGTGTTTCGCACGCGAGGGCGCCGACGTCGTCGTCAGCGACGTGAAGATGGAGCTGGCCGAGAAAGTCGCCGCAGAGGTGAAGGCGCAGGGGCGCAAGTCGCTCGCGATGCAAATCGACGTGCGCAGCGCGGCGCAAGTCGAGACGCTGGTGAGCCAGACGATTGCCGACTTCGGCGGGGTGGATATCTTCGTCTGCTCGCACGGCGTCAGCGGCATGACGCACCGGGAGCACGATCCGGATGAGCCGATCACGCTGGAGGGCATCACCGAGGACGACTGGGACCTGACGCTGGACGTCAATCTCAAGGGCGTCTTCCTGTGCAACCGGGCGATCGCTCCGTGTTTCAAGAAGCAGAACGCCGGCAAGATCATCAACGTGTCGTCGGTCGGCGGTCGCAAGGGGAGCGCACAGCTTTTTGCGTATTCGATCAGCAAGGCCGGCGTGATCGCACTCACCCAGGCGGTCGCCCAGCAGTTGGCGCCCTACAGCGTGAACGTCAACACGATATGCCCGGGGATCATCTACACCCCCATGTGGCAGGAGGGCGCCAAGCTGCTGGCGCGTATGGACCCCCGGTTCAAGGGCCTGAACATGGAGCCGAAGGACGCGCTCGACTTCGTCGTGCAGATGGTGATCCCGTTGCAGCGCTATCAGACGGCCGAGGACATCGGCAACGCCGCCGTGTTCCTGGCATCGGACGAAGCCAAGGAGATCACGGGCCAGGCGATAAATGTCTGCGGCGGGATGCACTTCGCGTAGGGTCAGTCTCGTAGTCACCTTCAGGGCTGCCGTTGCCAGACCTGCGGAAAGCCAACTCTCGACTGTAAACTATCAACCAGCAGATTAATTGCGGATTGGGGATAACCCTTGATACAGTTGCCGCCGCTCAACGACACCCGGTTTGGATCCGCATCTTGAATGCCTTCGCGTGAACATGCGATGCTAAATTGACAAATCCACACTATGCTGCGAAGCGAATGATTTCAAGTTCAGCCGACGCGTCCACCTCCGCGAGAATCTCTTCCACGCGTCGATAGATTAAATCCTCGATGGAGTACTCGCCACAGTTGTCGCATTGCAGCACCGGGAGGTTCTTCAAGATGACAATGCTGTGTTGCGAGACCTTGAACGGAAGGTCGCTCTGAACTGGCAGCAGCGACGATCCACACGTCATGCACTTCATGATCTTCTCCTCCTCGTTTTCAGATCTGCTTCCCACTCTTCGCTGCTGGGCCGATATGCCGTGACCACCCGGACGTTTCGGTCGTCGATATCCGTTCCAAACAGGATGTGAAACGCGTCCCCCTCGTGCCAAGCAAGGATCAGATAGCTGGGCAGGTACTTGTCGTCCGGGTATGACTCAACGAGTTCATACGTCTCGGTCGACGCGACGATCACAGATCGACCAATAGCGCGCATCTCGAGTCGCCGGCCGATGTGGTACGTCCACACCATACGCTCATTACGCACACAGGATCGGATGAAGTCCAGTGGGTCATCGGGAAGCTTTCGATCCGCGGTTCCCATACCTACCCGATACAGGGTTCCGACCGTGCGGTCTACTCTGCAAGATCCTCTCGCTGCCCACGGTTGCACTCGAAGCCTGTGGTCGGGCTCTGCGGGACGTGGTTTCATCCGCCTCACATACGGCCGAAGATGAAACAAATGAAATCACGCCCCGTGCGCCGGGAACTAACATAAGGATCAGCAGCGGGCGGACTCACCGCCGAGCCAACTCAACCGATCCAGCCCGGCGAATGACCAGTAGACGATCTAGACCCAGCGGTAAGGCTCGTCTGCTGCGTCCCATGTTAGCCCTCACTCCGCTCTCCGATTCCTTCTGGCCAGACTCATGTTGTCCCACCGGCTACGAGACATCAGTGCGACACAAGCTGAGTGGCATCTGAAAGGATCTCAGTTTGAAAGATCTCGTCCAGCCTCTCTCGGCAGGCCAGATCGCGCCAAGACCGTTCTGTGACCACAACATCGCAGTATGGAATTGCAGTTGAGAGGAAGGCGATATCCTTAATGTCATTGCGATGGAACGGCTTGTTGGTATCTTTGTATCGCTGAAGCGTGAGCTTTGCCTGAACCTGTAGCGAAGAGATGCTGGCAAGGAATCGATCGGTCTCGTGCGTAACACATGACGACAGCGCTTGGAGATCATCCGGCTTCAGCTTCTGGACAAGGATTGCTTCATGTCGCCGCTTGAGTTCCTCGAACCCACCGACGATGAGGTGGCGATAGCCCATCGTATCGCCATCGGCTAGGATCTCGCCGCGGCGCTCTTCCTGTTCTCTTGCGGCGTCCTCCCACTCCGCGCGTTGGGCTGTTCTGTACTCCTTCAACACTTCACCAGCGATTACCAAGTCAAGAGTCTGCTTCATCGTGGGGACTACCCTTGAAGCGCTCAGAAGATCTCGCAAGGCACGTGAGCCACTTGGGTCCGCTGAGAGTCCGGTCTGAATGTCTTCGGTGAGATCAAAGAGGTGCAGTGGATCTTTGGAGAAGACCATGTCGCGAATTGGCAGCTGGGCTCTTCCGGCTGCTTGAAGGCACGAGTTCAGAATCTCCCACCCTTGGACGGCTAGGTATGAGCACATGCACCAGTCAGCTGCCAGCAGTGCAAGGACCTCTGTCATTCGGTTGCGTCTGCCTTCGTCTTTGACGGCCCCGGTTTCCATTACATGGACAATAGAGAGGGGAATGCGCCATTGGCCGCTCTGGACCTTGCTCATCGCATGGGCAAGAGCCGGTTGGTACTGATCGCCTCCTGATCGTCCGTGATGGGCCCTTGCTAGGTCGACGAACTTGTTCTGGTCGAGGTATACGGTCTTCATGGGTCATCTGGCCTTCGCGCTTGGACCGAACTACGCTCCACACCTCGGGGGCTAACGCTAAGGGGGGCCGCTCTCCGGCCGCAGGAGGTGTGCGCTGAGTGTCCGCGCTCGCCGCCGGAGAGCGGAAAGGCCTGCCTTCGCGGTCGCTTCGGCACGCGAGCCCCGTTGAACTGAATCGCTGCTCACAGACGGTGACTCCTATGGGCCTTTTACCGCACTACGGGCGCGCTTAGCAAGGGCGCCGCGTGGCCCCACCAGACCCACACGTGGGTGTCCAGGACGTGAGGGTACTTCCGCAGGTCCGACTTCTCAAGACGCCTACCTTGTGGCTCGCGGCTTCGGCTGACCCTGGCGCGGGCTGCCGCCCGCAACCCAAGCGAGGCATGGCCTCGCTAGATCCAAGATCTTGGAGTGGCGAGGCCGTGCCTCGCCAATTTCGCCGCGCCGTGCCAAGACTTTCGGAGACAATAGTCCATGAAGCCTTCATGCCCCCATCCCGACCCTTCGGATGGCCCCGATTAACGTTCACGCACGCGCGTTTTTACCGCGCGGCGCGGGGAACGGTTTGTGTGCGCCCAGCATGGGCGCGTTGCAAATGGGGTGAAAGTCCCTTGTAGGAGGACCGATCATGGCAACATGAACAACCTACCACTCGAAGCCAACTCCGGCAGGGTAACCGGTCGGGGGAAGGAAGGCTAGGGGAAACCGGCGGGCCGATGGACAAGAACCGCATATGAAGGCCGACGTGATGCGACGAGCTGGCACAACACAGCGAAGTCGACGGTTCAGTCGCGGAGGTAAATGCGGCGGTGGTGCCGGGAAGCAACGCGTTCTTACCTGGGGAGACCCCGCTGGGGCGACCTGGCGGGGAGTCAGCAGAGGCCATAGTAATGAGCAGCAAGCCGGGGGCTGGAAGGCGCCCACCTAAACCCGCACACCGGAAGTCTTGATGCGCATGAAGGGCCGAACCGAACAGGAACGTTCCGACCGCGTGGAGGACATCGCGACCGATGACGCCGGCAGGCCAGGAAGCGGTGAGGGCCGCCCCGCAGGGAAGCATGGGAGCGTTCAGGAGCAGACCATGATGGAGCAAGTTCTGGCCCCGGAAAATCTGCGGGTGGCCTGGCGACGAGTCAAGGCCAACGCGGGGGCTCCGGGCCTCGACGGCACGACCGTCGAGGCGTTTCCGGCGTTCTGCCGGGAACAATGGCCACGGATACGCTCCGCGCTCATGGCGGGGACGTACCGCCCGGCGCCGGTGCGCCGGGTATTCATTCCCAAACCCGACGGGACCCTGCGCCCGCTGGGGGTGCCAACGGTGTTGGATCGCCTGATTCAGCAGGCGTTGGCGCAGGTGCTGACCCCGCTCTTTGAAAGCGGGTTTAGTGCTCACAGCTACGGGTTCCACGAAGGCCGCAACGCCCATCAGGCGGTGCGGGAAGTGGAAGCCTGCTGGCATGAGGGACGCCACTATGCGGTGGACTGTGACCTCAAATCCTTCTTCGATAGCGTCAACCACATCCGGCTGATGAGTCAGTTGCGCGAGAAGATCCGGGACCGCAAGGTCCTGGGTCTGATCCGCCGCTACCTCGAAGCCGGAGTGGTGCTGCCCGAGGGTACCCGCGAGGCCACGCCTCAAGGAGTGCCGCAGGGCGGGCCGCTGTCGCCCTTGCTGGCCAACATCACGCTCGACCCCTTAGACAAGGAGCTCGAACGGCGCGGACATCGGTTTGCCCGCTATGCCGACGACTTCCTGGTTATGGTCAAGAGCGCGAAAGCGGCCGAACGGGTGATGAAAAGCCTGACGCGATACGTAGAGGGGCAGCTTCAGCTGGTAGTGAACCGGGTCAAAAGCCAAGCCGCCCCGCTCAAGCAGTGCACCTTTCTGGGCTTCCAGATCGGCGCCCGAGGCAGAGCGGTGTGGACGACCAAGGCCTATGCGCGCTTCAAGCGACGGGTGAAAGAGATCACCCGTCGCAACCGGGGGCATCGGGTGCAGGACGTCATCGACGAACTGCGCGTCTACGTCACCGGTTGGCTCCACTACTTCGGCATCAGCCACACCTACTCGGCGTTGCTGGAACTGGAGGAATGGGTACGCCGAAGAGTGCGGTTGTACTACTGGAAGCAATGGAAACGGCCCCGGACTCGCCGCCGCCATCTGATCGTCTTGGGTATCCCACCCAAGGAGGTTCACATGGCCACGCGAAGCCGTAAAGGGTACTGGCGGATGAGTGCCAACAGCATCGTCCAACGTGCCCTGAATAACCGCTGGCTGCACGAACAGGGAGTTCCCGACATGCGCACGTTGTGGATTGTTCTTCACTACGGGCCGCAGGCCCGCATCTGATCGGAACCGCCGTATGCGGACCCGCACGTACGGTGGTGTGGCAGCCGGGCTGGCCCTCACGGGTCAGTCCCGGCGAGCCGATTCGGCCTTTGGCAGAGCCGCTCTTCGTCATCCGCGGAGAGCGAGGGACAGCACGACGACCCTCGGGACGCTGTTGGTCATTGAGCTGCCGGCACAGCTCTCCGAGGTCGTAGCCGGCAGCGGCGAACACCTGCTCGCGCGATGAGTCCCAAGGGACGTAGGAACGCGTGTTCCGAGTTGAGCCGAGATCGGCAGGCAGTGACGGAGCGGAATCGAGCCTGACTCCCGACAGCACAGATAGTGAGCTATTATACGGGGTCGACCAGCAGAGCGCGGCCTGCAGCTCTGAGGTCGCTCGCGGCCGGAGTCAGAATCACCTTGCGGCGGCGGGTCCCAGCCGAAACCCCAGTGGCAGCTCACGATCCATGTTGAATCACGTTGCAGGGGGGAGCTAAACTGCACGGTGAGGACGATGCCGGAGCTGAGCCGGTTCTACGGAATCATCATTCGTATGTTTGTCGAGGTTGGAACCCCGCATCATCGGTCGCACTTCCACGCATACTACCAGGAGCAGGTGGCAATCTTCTCCCTTCAACCGGTCGAGCTGATTGCTGGGGAGTTGCCGAAGCGACAGCAGCGGTTGGTCGAGGCCTGGGCGGAATTGCATCAGGCCGAGCTGCTGGCCGACTGGCGGCTCCTGCAGGCAGGCCAAAGGCTGCTGCCAATTGCGCCGCTCTCGTAAAGGGGAACGTCATGACACATCGAGTCTACCGAGTGGTGTCCTTCGAAATCACGGGACCTCACATCCTGCACGTCCACTTTGACGACGGGACTGAGCAGGTCATCGACTTCAAGCCGATTCTTGCCGGCGAGATTTACCGGCCCCTGCGGGAACTCTCGGTTTTCAATCAGGTGCGCATTGATGCCGAGGTGCAGACGCTCGTCTGGCCGAACGGCGCCGACTTCGATCCCGAAACCCTGCACGACTGGCCCCGCTATGCCGACGCGTTCGCCGAACGGGCGCGGGAGTGGGAAACCAGGGCGGCGTAGAATCGGCATCGCGGGAAGGGAAGAGGGAAACAGGGACGTATGGCGTTCGGATAGCCTCACAGCTCCGGAAGCGCTATGGTGGGGCACGGTGGAGAAAGTTGAAGGGCACAGCCAAGGTTCGATTGCCGGACGGCACGATTCGCTCAGCTGAGGTTCATTGGTTCCAAGCACACGGCATCGGGAAGAGGAAGATGCGGATCAAGCGATTTCTGGATTGATGACGATGGCCGGACGGCGCACTGTTCCACTGCAATTCGCCATTTGCGTTCGCTCGGATGATCCGGACCTGTTGACACCGCGCATGATCTATCGAGTGATCCCCGATGAGGGCACGGAACGCTCTCGATTTCTCCGCGTGATCGACAACGAGGGTGAAGACTACCTCTATCCCGCCGAGTACTTCATGTTTGTCGAGCTTCCCACTGCGATCGAGCGCGCGCTCTTGCGGGCATCGTGACGGGAAGAGGGAAAGAGGGACGGACGTAGGGGCGAGTGGGACGACTTGAGGGGGATGCGCTCTTGGGACAGCGGTCAGCAAGCATGCTCAGCGCCAACGTGTTCGCCGAACGTGCGCGGGAGTGGAAACCAAGGTGGCGTAAAATCGGCATCGCGGGAATTGGGACTCCCACACGCGCCATCTGGATAAAGACCTGCAGCCAGATTTCCCCATGAGACTTGCGCTTTCACAGTCTACCCAAATTTTTGGCGTGCACCCGGTGGCCCTGAACGGCCAGGGGAGGCCGTGCGATTTAGCTTGCGAAATTTCACCAATACATGTATACGTCGTTCGCCGATTGATTCGGCCTGGCTGAGGCACTCGACTCGCCCCCCCAGCAATTGTAGAGTGCCTCAGTCAGCCCACCTATTCATTTTATCAGCGCCTACTACAGCGGCTGACCGTGTGAATACGCTCGGTCGAGCAACTCGATCGGGTGGAGCACCGCCGTGCCGGCTCCGGCGCGCCGCAGCCCCGCTTGGATTTGCAAGCTGCAGCCGGGGTTGGCTGCGGCAACAATCGTCGCGCCGGTGGACTGAATGTTGGCTACTTTCCGGTCGCCGAGCCGGCGGGCCATCGCCGCCTCCGTGAGATTGTAGCTGCCTGCACTGCCACAGCAGGTGTCCGAGTCCGGCAGCTCGACAAGGACCAGACCGGGGATTTGCCTGAGCAACTGCCGGGGGGCCTCGCGAATGCCTTGCCCGTGCGCCAGGTGGCAGGCGTCGTGATAGGCGACGCGCTGCGGCAGCTCCCGCCGCGGAGGGACCATGGGCAGCGCAACGAGGAACTCCGTGACGTCGCGCACCTTGGCGCTGAACGCTCGTGCCCGCTCCGCGTACAGCGGATCGTCGGCTAAGAGCGCGCCGTATTCCTTCAACATGACGCCGCAACCGGCGGCATTGGTAATGATCGCGCTCAACTCGGCAGGGAACGCATCGATGTTCCGGCGCGCACACGCGCGCGCGGCACGGCGCGCGCCGTTATGCAAGTGCAACGCGCCGCAACACCCTTGGCGGGCAGGGACCGCGACCGCACACCCGTTTCTGGCGAGCACCCGTACGGTGGCGCGGTTCGCCTCGGCAAACAGGACCTGCGCGACACAGCCCGCGAGCAGGCCAACCCGATGCTGTTCGGGCCCGCACGCCGGCACGGTTTCCGGCAGCGGCTCCCAGGCCCCCAAAGGCGGCAGCATCGCCAGCGTGTTGCTCAAACGCCGCAGAGGCGCGAGCATTCCCATCAGTTCGAGCAGGCGCAGCGGCAGCAACAGCGCACGCAACAGCTGCGGTCGCGGGAACACCGTGGTGATCAATCGCCGCCGCCAGCGGTCGAGCGGCGGGCGGCGATGGTGCTCCTCGACAAAACCACGCGCCGCCTCGATGAGATTGCCGTACTGCACACCGGAGGGACACGCCGTCTCGCAGGCACGGCAGCCGAGGCACAGATCGAGGTGTCGCGCGACGTCCGATGTCACCGGGAGTGATCCGTCCTCCAGGGCCTTCATGAGGTACACGCGCCCGCGCGGCGAGTCCATTTCCGTGCCGAGCTCGATGTAGGTCGGGCATGCAGATAGACACAGCCCGCAGTGCACGCAGTCGAGGAACTTGTCGTACGCGATGAACCGCGGCGGCGCCGGTGCAGATTGTGCGGGAGAGGCGGGCGCGGACGTCAACACAGCTCAAATGCCTCCGACGAACCTGCCCGGGCTGCAGCCGGCGGGCCGGATCGAGCGCCTGTTTGATGCCGCGCATGAGCGGGAGTCCGGGCACATCGGAGTCCCACGGCTCGATCCGGTCCTTCGCATGCTCGGGCACGGAATCAAAGACCACCCAGCCGTTCGCCGCGCGCACCGCCGTTCGCAGCCAATCCGCAAACGGCGGCAACCCACCATCCGCAATCGCCGCGCCACGAAAGCACCAGAGCGCGACCCCAGCGCCCGCATGTGCCAGCAGGGCCGACTCGAATGCCCGGCGGCCGGCCTCGGCTTCGATCCGCGGCAGCACATCGCCCAACTGCGCCGGCAGGAGGCTCACCGTACAGCCGCAGATGTCCGCACTCGCTCGCCGGCGAAGATCACGCCACAGCTCCAGCTTCTGCTCCAACGTCGGCACCGGGCTGATCGGACCCGTGCCGGCCGTTACGCCTTCAACTGAGTTGACGTCTTGGGCCGGAAGCGGGCGTGCCTCGTGAGACACCCGGCCGAGCACGCTGTCAGGAAAATCTCGCAACGCTCCCGTGAGCTGCCGCTGCTCGGCGCCTGTGCACGAGCGTAGCGGTCTATCGTCGCCGCACTCCCGCAGCCGCTCTTGCTGCACGCTAATCTCGGCCGCACTTCCACCACATCCTACGGCCACAGCGGCGCTCTCACCGATCCCCGTCGCCAGCGCAGTGACGTGGTTGAGGACTTCGACCCACAGCGGCGTGATCGGTGCGGCGAGGACGCGCCGTGCGAGTGAGCAGGCCGCCGCGGTCGTGGGCGCCGGCAGGACGAACACCGCTTCCTGTTCAGGAAGGGGCCGCACCTTGAAGTTCGCTTCGACCACGATACCGAGCGTACCGAACGACCCGGTGAACAGCTTCATCATGTCGTAGCCCGCCACGTTCTTGACGACGCGGCCTCCGCCAGTGATGACGCGTCCGTCCGCGAGCACGACTTTGATCCCGATGAGCAGATCACGCACGGTGCCCTGCGAGAGGCGCGAGGGACCCGCCGAATTGGTGGCAATCAGCGCACCAATCGTCGTGTAATCCGGATGCGGCGGATCGAGCGGCAACTGCTGCCCGGCAGAGCGCAAGGCGGCATTGAGCTCCGCCAACGTCAGGCCCGCCTCGACGCTCACCGTCATGTCAGCCGCCGCGTGCTCCAGGATGCGCCGCAGGCGCCGGGTCGAAATGGCGATGTCGTACTGGCTGGGGTTGCGTCCGATCGCCAGCTGGGTGCCATTACCCACCGGGATGGTCGCCAGCCCCGCCTCACTCGCCGCTCGCACACACGCGCTCAGTTCTTCCACCGACCGCGGGAAGAGTACGCTCTGCGGCAGTTGCCCATCGACCTTGAAGGCGCGCACGCCGGCGCCGGTCTCAACCGCCTCCACGCCGATGAGTCCACGAAAACGGTCAGCGAAATCTGCAGCGGACGTCATCGGCTCCTCACAACGGCACTTGCCGGTTCGGACGCCTCGTCTCAACGCAGGCGCCGGGCGTCGGGAAGATCTTGCCCGGATTGCAGCGGACCTCCGGATCAAACACGCGCCGCAGTTGGCTCATCACGTCTAGGGCGGCCGGCGAGAAGAGCAAGGGCATCTGCGCAATCTTCTCCACCCCGATCCCGTGTTCGCCGGTGACACTGCCGCCCAACGCCACACAGGAATCGAGGATCTCACGCCCGGCATCCAGGACGCGGCGGACCTGATCGGGATCGCGTTCGTCGTAGAGCAAGATCGGATGAATGTTCCCGTCGCCGGCATGGAACACGTTGCCGATGCGCAGTTGATAGCGCCGGCCGATCTCGGTGATGCGGCGCAGAATCTCCGGCACCTTGGTACGCGGCACGACACCGTCCTGCGTGCAGTAGTTCGGCGCCAGTCGGCCGACGGCGCCGAAAGCCCGCTTGCGGCTCTTCCACAAGGCGGCGCGCTCTGCCTCGTCTTGGGCGACACGCACCGCCCGGGCGTGATTGGCGCGGCAAATCTCTACCACGCGCTGGACCTGCTCGTCGAGCCCGGCAGCCAAGCCGTCCAACTCCACGATCAACACGGCACCGGCATCCGTCGGAAACCCGAAGTGGAAGGCCGCTTCGACGGCCGTGACGATCAATTGATCCATCATCTCCAACGCCGCGGGAATCATCCCCGCAGCAATGATCCCGGAGATGGTTGCGGTTGCGTCGTCAACGACCTCGAAGATCGCCAGCAACGTCTTCCAGGATTCTGCCTGGCGAATCAGGCGTACCGTGGCCTGTGTCACAATGCCGAATGTTCCTTCGGTGCCGACGACGAGCCCCGTGAGGTCGTAGCCAGGGACATCGTCCAGGCCGCCGAGTTGTACGACCTCGCCATCAGGAAGCACCAACTCGACGCCCAGGACGTGATTGGTGGTGACCCCGTACTTCAGCGTGTGCGGCCCGCCCGAGTTCTCGGCGACATTGCCGCCGATCGTGCAGGCGGGTTGGCTCGACGGATCCGGCGCGTAGCAGAAGCCCTGATCCTTCACCGCGTTCGTGACCCACTGATTGACCACGCCGGCTTCGACGACCGCCCGCTGATTCTCCAGATCGATCTCCAGGATACGGTTCATTCGGCTCAGACCGATCATGACCGGTGCGCCGACCGGAAGACAGCCACCGCTCAAGCCGGTGCCGGCGCCACGGGGCACGAAGGCGATGCCCTCGCGATGGAGCAAGCGCAGAATCTGCACGACCTCCGCCGTCGAGCCGGGCAACAGAACGACCTCGGGGACACTCTTTTCCAGCGTGTAGCCGTCGCACTCGTAGACGCGCAACTCCGCCGGACGCGAAATCACGGCCGCCTCCCCGACGATCTCGCGCAACGCGCTCAGCACTTCTCCCCGCAGCATTTTTGACACCGTAACGGCTGGCTCGGTAATAGCACAAGGGACATGACTCTGAGTAATCCATTGCAGCCCCCGACACGTATTCTTTTGGGCCCCGGCCCGAGCAACGTCCATCCGCGCGTCTTGCGCGCGCTGAGCATTCCACCCCTCGGCTACCTCGATCCGGAGTTTCACCGCATCATGGACGGCACGAAACGCCTGTTGCAGTTCGTCTTCCAGACACGCAACGAGCTGACCCTTCCGATCTCCGGCACCGGCACCGCCGGCATGCCTCAGACCTCTCCCCCGGCCCCTCTCCGACGCGGAGAGGGGAGCGGAAGCGGAAGTCTCCTCCCCCCCTTCCCTCGTAGGGACTGTCGATAAACCGAGATGAGTGAAGCCCGTGTTTGACTCGATGTCATTCTGTTTGCCTGAGCGAGACGATGCGGATCGAAAGGACGCAGAGTTCGGCTGCGGCCCCACTACCCTCTCCGTACTGGCCAGAGACGACAAAGACGATAAGCACCGCAGCCTCCCGCAGTGCTTTCTTCAGATTGAAGGCAATGCAGTACAGGCCAAACTCGGCTCGCACGGCGCTGAGCCCACGACGGTGGAAACGTCGCAGTCCGAACCGCTCGCGCAGCTCTGCGTGGACCGTCTCCGCAATGGGCATGCGCTGCTTGTAGACCTCACGCGCCCGGGGCTGCATCAACACCAGGGCCATCGCTTCCTTGTACTCGTCGCCAGCGTAGCGCTTGATGCTGCGCCCATGCTTGCCGGTGGTGCACTGTGCGCGCATGGGGCAACGGGCGCAGGCTGCGGTACGATAGCGCCGATAGCGACAGCCCCGCCCGTCCTTGCCCTGGTCGGTATAGCTCAGCACCTCACCGGCTGGGCACACGTAGGCATCGCGTTGATCGTCGTAGCGAAACTGGTGCTTGGCAAAGAGTCCCTTCGCCCCTTTCTTCTCCCAGTCGTCGTCGCCCATCGCTTTGCCCGAGGGGCACAACACATCGATCCCCTGCTCGGCCAAGTCCCCCAACAGCGGCCCGTGGTGGTATCCTGCATCCATGAGCAACGTGGGCGGCAGCTGCCCGAAGACTTCTTGGTGCTGCTCCAGCAACGGCGCGACGGCCGCCGGCTCACTCGACGGATCCACATACTGGCCGATGATCACCCCCGCTTCGTGCATCAGCGTGCTGGCTTTGTAGGCTGGCCGCTTCACCTTGTCCTTGCGCGGTTGCACCACGGCGTCGGGATCACTGCAGGCCACCACCACGGTGTCGGTCGGCTTGCCCTGCTGCACACGTGTGGCGCAACGCTGCTCGGCGACGCGGGCCACCTCCGTCGCGGCCTCGGCGCTCTGTTGCGCGGCCGGATTGTCGGGAGCCGCCTCCGCGGCCTGGCGGGCCTCGGCCGCCACCAGCGCTGCGGCCTCGGCCTGCACCAGTTTCCACCGACTGGCCGCCGATTCCACTACCGTCCCGTCGATGCTCGCCATCCCGGGGCGCAGCCGCAGCCGCTGCACCACCCACGCCGCCAGGGCGGTGACAAACTCCTGGCCCAACACCTCTTCGTGCAGCTGCACAAATTTCCCGATGGTGCTGTGATCGAGGCGTCGCCCGCCACAGACCCACCACGCGCCAATGTTGGCCACGCTCAACTGTTCCAACTCCCGCAGGGCCAGCTGCTTCACGAACAACCCGTACACGATCAGCCCCAACACCGTGCGCGGATGCAACGCCCGGCGCCCACGGGTCGAGTATTTCGCCGTCAACAGCGAGTAGTCCAGGCTCGCCAGGAGCTTACGCAGCTCTCCCACCCACCGCATCCCATTGTCCTGCAACACCTGATCGAGGCGCCGGTCGCCGATCAGGATATGGTACGGGTCATCGTCCAGGAACCGATCATCACTGATCGGCTGGCGCTCGGCCGCCGGTGGTGCCGGCGCCTGACAAAACTCAAACCCACGCTGTCCGGTGTTGGCCACTCGTTTCGTGGGCCGTTTGATCCGCCGCATCATGCCCCTCCACCCAACACGACCCTTATACCTGATCGGCACGCAGGAGGTCACCATGCTCATCGAGAAAATCGACAGTCCCCGCAGGGAAGGGGACCGGGGGGGTAGGTTTCGAATGCTGCCGACGTGAAATTGGGACAGCACGCGGGGCACCGTCTCGCTTTTCTGGGGCGACGCGGTATTGATACAGGATGCAGATTGGCGTGGGGCTCATTGGCGTCGGCAGACACGGCAGCCGCTACGCGCGACACATTGGCCAGGATTGTCCCGCGCTCCGTCTCGTGGCCATTGCGCGCCGTGACGCGGACGCGGCGCGCCGGCAAGCCAGCGAGTTCGGCTGCCGGGCGTACCACGATTACCACGAGCTGATGGCGGCGCCGGATGTCGAGGCGGTCATCGTGGTCGTCCCGCCGACTTTGCACGTCGACATCATCGCAGCCACGGCGGCGCGGCGCTTGGCCGTGCTCTTGGAAAAACCCGTGGCGGTCAGCGTCGCCGCAGGTCAACGCATGCTGCAGGCGATTCGGGCCGCAGGAAATCCCGTCATGGTCGCGCAGACCTTGCGGTACAACGGTGTCGTGCGTGCGCTCCTCGACGCGCGCGCCCGGATCGGACGCATCCACGCGCTCCGTCTCAGCCAGCGCTTCGAGCCGTCACGTCCCGGGTGGATCGATGATCCGGCGCTTGCGGGCGGCGGCATCATGCTGCACACCGGCGTGCACAGCTTCGATTTGGCGCGCCTCTTCACGGGCCTCGAGGCGGAGCGCGTGAGCTGTGAGATGACATGTGTGAAGACGCAGCACACCGAGGACAACTTCAGCGCGGTGATTCGCTTCACTGATGGAGCCACGCTCGCCTCGGTCGCCGGCTCGCGCGCCACCGCCAGCCGCAACGGTCCGATCGAGCTAGTCGGTGAGCACGGCCAGCTGGTTGCGGATCACCTCCTCAACACCGCGTACAGCATTCACGGCACGACCGTGTCGCCGATCGAGGTGCCGCCGCCGGTGGCCACGGTGCCCGCAGTGCTGCGCGACTTCGCGGCGGCGTTGCAGCGCGGTGGCCCGATGCCGATCCCGCTCGAAGAAGGGCTGCGTGCCGTGGCGATCGCGGAGGCCTGCTACCGTGCCGGCCGATCGGGACACGCAGAGTCGGTTGCAAGAATCTGATCGGTTTTAGTGATGTCCGTCAGTGACTTCGATGCATGGCCTCTCAACCGCGATCTTCTCTGCCCTTGGCTTGATGGAGGGCAATTTCGCTGACCCGCGACAGCGCGGCCGCGCCGGACGCCCCTTCAATGGCTTTGACTGCGATGTCGCGCACCTTCGCGCTGGCGTCCTGCAGCTCGGTTTGCAGCGCTTCGATCCGCACGTTTTTCTCGGCCACCAACGACTCCAAGGTTTGGATGCGCTGCTGCAGCAGCTTCTCGGTTCCTTCGTAGTCCTTGGCCTTCAGGGTGGCCTGCTGGCGCGCCCGCTCCTCGGCAGCCTTGGTGGCCTCCTCGCGTGCCTGCGCCGCGGCCCGCTGCATCTCAGCGTCCATCGTTTGCACGCGCGCCTGCAAATCGGCCAGTTCCTTCTCCCGTGCGGCCACAGCCGCCTCGCGGTCGGCGAGTGCTTTCTCCTGCTGGGTGCGCTGCTCGACCAGCTGCGCCTCGAGGGTCTCGCGGCGCTTGGCGTACTCTTCTTGGTCACGAGCGCGGCGCGTCTTCAGCGTGTAGTCGTATTCTTCCTGCTCGCGTTGCCACTCCTTCTTTGCGCGCACCTTCTCGGCCGCCAATTCCTCCTGCACACGTTGCTTCTCCTTGTCCCACGCGGCGCGCGCCTCCTGCATCTCGCGCTCGAAGTCCCGCTTCCGGGCGGCGGCTTCTTCCGCGAACTGTACTTGGTTCTGCTCATGCTCGCGGATCAGACCGGCCAGTGACTCGGCAACCACCTCGATGTCGTAGAGCTCGGCGAGTTGGCGCGTCTTGATGGCGACCGCTTCCTGCGCGGCCGCGAGCCGCTTCGCCTGGTCGACGAGCTGTTGCGACATGCGGTCCAGCGCCGCGTCGATCGTCACCTTGAGCTCGCCGATTCCTTTGACGGCGCTCTCGGCGGTGACGCCGGCGGCCGTTTGCAGCACCTCCTGCTCGTGCTTCGCTTGCGCCGCGCGGCGGGCCGGGCTGGCGTCCGCCTCTTCGTCCGTCAACCGGGCGGTGATCTCTTCGAACGAGCCGCCGGTCGGCTCCGCTGCGGGCGGCTCGGGCGCCGGCCGGGCGCTCTCGCGTGGCTTTGACGGTGTCGCCTTCGCGCCACTGCTTGGGGGTTTCTTCGAGGACATATCGGACTCTCCCTCTGTTTCACACCGAGCAACTCGCCGAATCTGGTCCTGCCGGATGGCTTACATCACATCCTGCGCCACTGGCTCGGTGGTGCTTCCGCATATGCCGATCAGTCGCAGAGGTCAAGGCGCCTTCGGCGCCCCGCGTTGCTCGAGCAGCTGCTTCAGGAAGTTGATCTGCTCGCGTTGCAGGGCGAGCCACTCCGCCCACTGCTGTTCCCGCAGCGTGTCGAGCTTCTGGTGCAACGCGAGCACCTCCAGCTCGGCCTTCAGGTTCACTTCGTAATCGTGCGCTGCATCCATGCGGTCCTTCGCGGCTTGCCGGTTCTGCGACATCATGATCACCGGCGCCTGCAACGCGGCCAGCATGGAGAGGACGAGATTCAGCAGAATGTACGGGTACGGATCGAAGGTCCCGCAGCTGATTGTTCATGGCATCTCCCTCCGCCCGCCCGTCTCAGCACACCTTGCCGGTAATGCCAAGCGGTCCCTCTTTTCAAAGGGGGAAGTTCCCGCCATTCCACCTTCATCTCATTTCATCTCATTTATCGACGGCCTCTGGGACGCGGGGAGGGCAACCATTCGCGCCACTCGACTCCGGCCCGCGCTATGTTGTACACGTGACACATGTATCAGCCCAAGCCGATAGACACGTTACGCATCCAACTGCCAGGCGCCATCACGGCGCTGATCGAGCGCCTGGCGGAGCACAACCACGACATCTGGGCGCAGCAACGGATGAGAGAGGGGTGGACCTACGGCCCGCAACGCGATGATGCCAAGAAGTTGCACCTGGATCTGGTGCCGTACGATCAGCTGCCGGAATCCGAGAAGGAGTTACGACCGCAAGATGGCAATCAGCATCCTCAAGCCGATCGTGGCGCTGGGATATCGGATCGAACGAGCCTAATTCCACGCTGGTGCGCCACCGCTTCGGATTGTACACGCTTGTCTCAGAATGGAGGCCGCAGCAGGGCGCCTATACGGTAGTGGGGTGCCCCACTGCCGGCTATACCAGCGACTTGCTAGCCAGGGCACCATTGTGACATAGTCACTGGTCCAGGGGTAGGTTGTCAAAGGGAGACCAAATGCCAAGGGTGCGCAGTCACCGGACCATCGTTGTCGTCGCTGGCGACGTCACCATGGACTGGAATCTTGCGGAGTATTCGACACGCCAGGGAGCTACAGATGCCTGGAGCGGCGATCTTGAGACCCGGATCAACTTCCAGCCGGGTGGCGCTTGCCTGCTGACCGAGCTGTTGCGGCGGGTGACCAAAGCGGATGTCCGGTCCGTTGGAAGCAGCGAGCTGTTTCGGAGGCGCCTGCCCATCTTCGCGGGCGACCGCCGCTACCACCATTCGACATCGGTGTGGTCGAAACACGAGCGACCCGCCAAGGAGAAGAAGGAGGTTTGGCGTCTCAGGGAGTTCCAAGGGTTCGCGGCAGCCAAGGCTCCCATCGAGGAGTGGTCGGTCATAAGCGACTCACCCGATGCGAAGATCATCGTTCTGGACGACGCCGGCCTCGGGTTTCGTGAGCAGAAACGTCTGTGGCCACGGGCACTGCGACAAGACCGCCGCCGTGGGTCGGGATCCCCGTCGCCACCGTGGGTGATCATGAAAACAGCCCACCCCATCGCACAGGGCCGACTCACCGACCACCTCCTCAAATGTTTTGCCGAGCGCCTCATTGTCATCATGACGGTTGCAGACGTCCGTCGCATGGAAGCTCAGCAGTTCTCAAAGGTCACGCTTCCCTGCTCCGCCCCAAGCGATGTCGGCTCTTTCGTACCGAGCTTACGGTTGCCGGCATGGACCCAGGCAATCGGCAAACCGCGTCGTCGCGCTTCGGCGACGATCTCCGCCGTGCCGCTGGCGCCCTGTCCGTCTTTGCCGTCCCACACGGCGATGAGCACGTCGCAGCGGTCGAGGATGTAGAGACCAGCGGCTCGGTATGCATCGCGGCGCGACGGCTGCGGCGGCAGCTCGACGACCTCGTCGGCCCGCGCCAGCAGGCCTTCGAATTCTGCCTTCGACTCCGCTGTCTGGAAGTCTTTGGCGTACTCACCCGACGACAGCGGCAGTAGCACGACCAGTCGTGCGCTAGGTTGGGTAAGGGTTTGCTCTGCGACGAGACGATCTGCGCCTTCAGCCAGCGACGAAAGGATTGTGAGCGGCCGATCCGAAAAGCGCCTGGTCACTCGGCGAAGCGCCTCGACGACACCGAGCTCGATCTTTTCCGCGTGGGCGAACGCGCGGTGCCCAGTCACTCCCACAACAAGGGCTAGCTCGCAGTTCCTCCTCATCTCAATGACCTTGCGAGCCGCTCAAGCGTTCGATCGAGTATCCATACTTGGCCAGGATGCGCGGCAGTTCCCTCACCAGGTCACGATCCTTCTTTTTCTCGCTCGCCTTAAGCACGCCGGGCCCCAGCGCGGCGGCACCGGCCTGTGTGTAGCGCCGCACGCGGTTTTCAGGGGACTGGACCCGCCACGGCACCAATGCCGGGTGGCGTTTTGCGACATCGTCTCTCTTGCGGCTCCACTTCCACCCTCGTCGTAGATACGTCCGGATCCAGCGGTCGTGCTCGATCTCGGCAAGTGCTTCGATTTCGGCTGGAAGGAACTGGAACGGGGTCGCGCCGCTGCGGGCCGTCGTCATCACACAGCCGATGACCGCGAGCTTGTTGGGGATGTCCCTCACATTCTCGCGGTTCTGTTCCTTTTTATCCTCGGACAGGCTGCTGTAACGCTCATATGATGGGTGCCGTTGCCGATGCAATTCGTGCAGATCACGGGCCATTCCATCGACCACCTGAGGGTTGTCGAAACGAATCATCTGCACGAGCGACATGAACTCGGTACCGTGAACGTGCAGGTCCAGCTGCCCCGCGGGAGGCAGTGCAGAGCGCTCAAAGTATCGTTTGTCCTTCAACTGGCTCATCACGACAATCGACTGCATCGAGCGCGCACCGTACTTGAACTTGCGGATATGCAAGAACGCGTGCAGCACCCCGTGATCGATCTGCAACGCCCCGTGACCCGGAGGATCGAAGACGCCTGGCGCGTGGCTAGCAAGCATCTGTCGTAGCAAGGCGGCGCGGCGGATCACATATTGTGGATCGGCGAGCACGTTGTCGCCAGCGGGGTTCGGCCCCATCACATTGACGAATCCCTTGAGTCGGCTCACGAAGTCCATGCCCTTGAGATCCCGCTTGTCTTCGGGTGCAACCTTGCCTTCGAATTCCTCGCGACTGTGTGCCGTCCCGCCGGCGAAGACGAAAATGGCGCGACCCACGGCGTAGGTGATCTGGCCGTCCTGGAACTCCCCGTCTTGCATGGCGCTCAGGAAGTACCGCAACCAACCCAGCTCGCGCTCCGCGAACGGGGCATCGAACTCGTCCCAGAACACAAGCGGCAGCCTGCCTCGCAGGCTGATGTCCCGAACTTGGTGGAAGGCATCGAGCAGGTCGCGTAGACCGGCAAGCTGAGAGAGGTTGAACGTCTTCTTTTCGATGCGCCCGGGCAGGACCGACTTAGCTACCTCACTTACACCGAAGGACTTGCCGGCGCCGGGAGCACCAAAGACGGCGATCGAGAGCGGTTGTTGAGACTCGTTCCTGCTGTATTCCAGGATGAGTTGCCGCAAGCTACGGTATGCTTCGATTTCGTTACGGTCGAGAGCAACTAACTGACCGATGCGCGCCAGCGGCGCATTGTGAAGCACCGTCTCGATACCGTACCGAACAACTTCGATCGCGGTTCGGTTCAGGCCGTCGGCCGCGTGTTCTTCGAGAATCGACCAGGGACGGGTGGGGGTCTGCGACTCGATCGCACGGAGACTCGACGTCGGGCGCGGGACATCGACGACCGCAATCGGTTTGGGCGCTTCGGTTAGGCTCGTGGTCACGCTCGGGAGAGGAAACGCAATATCCGAATCATGTGCGGAAGGGTCCATCGGGCCGTACCCTTCGATGTGGAGTTGTCGCACAGCGGCAATTCCACGCTGGATAGCGGATTCAATGGAAGGCTCCTCGGGCTGGCTCATGACCTGCCACGCCAGGGCGGCGGTGAGACAAGACGTGTACCCTAGCATCAAGCCGGGATAGCACTGCCTCCATTCGCTCTCTGTCAGAGCCGGGTCGAACACCAACCGTATCCGGCGTTCGGCGCGCTCCGAGCGACCCTTTGCGTCTGGCAAGCCTTCCATGAGCAGCGCCCCGGCCGCGTCGAACGACACAATGACCGCAGCACACTGCATTAGGGAGTTGATTCTGGGATTGTAAAACAGCTCCCAGGCGACATCTTGGGCAACCTGTTCCCAGGACAACTCGCGGGAGACCTGCACTTCAGTCAGGCGCAGATCGTTCGCCGTCATAATCACAACGAGTCGCTCCGGACATACGTCCAGCAAATGATTCCAAAGAGGACCATCGGCAACCGGCGGAGCCATCTTGACCACGACCCAACTGTCGCGTCGTCGTGATGCGAGGACCTCGCGCCACCGCGCTGCGTCGGTCCTGAAGCCGAGGTTCGCGTCGTCTAAGAGTATGATGTCGGCATTCCTCGGAGCACGAGCAGACAACCTAGTTGCCCGAGCCGCTGGGCATACGCCGAAGAAATCCTTCACGCGCCACACCATAGCGTTAGATCCCATCGCTCGTGGATAGGGACCCAAGAGGAAGTGGGTGTGGTGCACGCCAGGCATCCCCGGCACCAGCGGACCCTGCGGCACCACCGGCGGCACAACCTGCCATAGGGAATCACCCTCGGCGTGCTGCGCAACCGCGGCGACGAGGTCCCCCACCAACGCCGCTCCGCCTAAATGGCCGGAGAGTCGAGCCCAGTCCCTCGCATCCCACGCCGGCGTGTTCCGCTTCAGAACTGGACGGTGCACAAGGGCCCAATCAATCGTAACATCGCCGGCAACCACTACGGTTCGTTCTCGCCTCGCGTTTAGCTCCCGTCGCGTTGGAGTCTTGGAGGTTCGATTCATGGGCAACTCTTCTGTTTGACGATGGTCTTCGGCATGTCCGGCCTCTTTCTCGTTGCAGAACCACCCTCGTTGGGTGAGGTGCAGAGTTTGTTACTTCAGCCCATCGGCACAATGCAACCCTCCGCCCACTGTGAAGGAAGCGACGTACCATGGGTCAAGGACGGACGAGCCGGCGCTGCAGCTCGCCGCGCAGGCCGTTGATCATTTGCGGCAGGGAGCGCTGCAGCAGAAAGCTCTCGATCGCGCGCGGCAGCGGCTGGCCGGTGTCGAGCCGGTTGCTGTAAATGACCAGGGTGTGGCGCCCCTCGGTAACAGCGATTTTTGGGGGCCTGATGATTTGTCCACGTTGCAAGAGTATCCACACCAGACCACGGGTCTCCAGCGGGTCGAGTCCTCTTCCGCAGACTTCTTTGCACCGTAGCCGGAGAATTGCATTCTCCGGCGGGTGGTCGCGACGACTCTGCCGTGGCCCTGCTGCAGATGAGTTCCGCCGTTGGTAGGCCGAGAAGTCGATTCTCGGGCGGCGCGGCGATGCCGGGCCACCGGACTTTGCCGTGGCTCTGATCCACACAGTCGGTGCCGTTTCGCGCAGACAGCAACGATATCTCTAATTAAATATGGCGGTACTCTCCCGTGAAGCAGTGATGTAGCAGCTGATCATGCGGGATGATAGCCTGGTCGCTCATCTCAATTCCGCCATATTTGATTAGACTACCGCCCCCGCGTGTGCTAGAAGATCGCAGACGTGCGGCAGGAGGAAGAGGGGATGGTCTCATTCGATTTCGTGAGCCGGTCGGTGGTAGGGACTGCGGGCTCGTTGTTGGTGCCCGACGATGATGAAATCACGCGCAAGCTGTTGATGCTCATCGAGGGAGAGTGTGAGGGGGTGGGGCCGTGTGCCGCGGCGGCGAAGTTCGATTTCAGCAAGCAGCGCTATTTCCAACTGCGGGCGGCATTCATCGAGAGGGGGGCCCTGGCCTTGTTGAGCCAGAAGCGCGGGCCCAAGACCAACTACCGGCGCACCGACGAGGTCGTGCGCCAGGTGATCCGTCACCGCTTTCTCGATGCGGAGGCGTCCGCCGAGGTCATCGCCCAAATGCTTGTGCAGAGCGGGTTGGCGATCAGCATCCGCAGTGTGCAGCGGATCATCGAGAGTTTTGGCTTGCAAAAAAAACTCTACTCCTATCGGCCCGGGCCGCAGAAGCTGATTGAGACCCAGCACACCAAACAACGCGTGCAGCTGAAGTCCGCCACCCCGCGCAGTCTCGAACGCGAAGTACGCCAACTGCTGGCGGATAAAGTCAGCGGCAACATGGTAGGACTGTGGCTGCTGGTCCCCGAGCACTTGCGTCTGGGCACGTGGGACCTGCTCCGCGCCTGGAGTGCGGGCGGGCCCGAACACGTCGAGCCCCGCTTGGCCCTGCAGTTGGTTCATGAGGCCGCGCTGTGCACCACGGGCATCCGCGCCAAGCGGTGTTTGTCGCAAAAGGGGTTCGAACTCACCAACGGCCTGCCCTACGTCGGCAGTGACCAGGCCATCCACGATCTGCTGGCGGCGCACACGGTAGGAGAGGCGCAAGGCCTCCAAATCGCCCTCGGCAAACTGCGCCGCGCGGGCGGCGACTTCGGCGGCAAGCTGCTCGCGGTCGATCCCCACCGCGTGCGCAGCTACAGCAAGCGGCAAATGCGCCGCCACCAGAAGAGCCCGCAATCCAAACCGAGCAAGATCGCCCAGACCTTCTTTGCCCTCGATGCCGAGAGCCACCAGCCCCTGTGCTTTACCACCGCCACCGCGGCGCGCTCGGTGACGCAAGCCACCCCAGAGTTACTCGACATGGCCGCCGCCATCCTCGACTCCACTGCCACCACCACAGCGCCCACCGTCCTCGCCGATTGTGAACATTTCTCCGTCAAGCTCATCGAGCACATCCATGAACAAACCCACTTCGACCTCTTGGTTCCACTGCCCCAGCGAGCTTCCCTCGACAAGCGCCTGCGGGCGATCCCGCCCGAACAGTTCACCCGCAGGTGGGCCGGCTATGCCACCACCACACTGCCCTACACCCTGACGGCCAGCCACGCCGGTCCCTTCTCCCAACTCGTTCAACGTCTGGGCGAAGATCCCGGGCAGTGGCGCTTCAAAGCTTTCCTTTCCACCACCCACGGAGATGAACTCGATGCCCTCACCCTCGACTACCCCAAACGTTGGCACATCGAAGAGTTCTTCAACGCCAATCAAGCTCTTGGCTGGCAGCGCGGGGGAACCCTCAACCTCAATATCCGCTACGGGCAAATGACCATGGCGTTGATCGCCCAGAGCGTCATCCACCAGCTGCGCCGTCGCCTCCTGCCCCCGATCTCCGGCTGGGACGCATCCCACCTCGCCAGCGCCCTGTTCCAGGGACTCGATGGGGACATCCGTGTCAACGAGGACACAATCCTCGTCACCTACTACAACGCTCCCGATGTCGAACGTCTCCGCCACCACTACGAGAACCTTCCCGCCAAACTCCGCTCCGAAAACGTCTGCCCTCGCATCCCCTGGCTCTACGATTTCCAACTCGATTTCCGCTTCCGCTGACTGTCAAATCAATTGGCCCCCAAAAATCGCTGCGGTAACGGGGACGAGCTGCCAAGAGCCGGTGGTGGCGGCGATGTCGCTCTCGACCGCATCGTCGAGCACCCAGCTGACCGAGCCAGCTTCCGGGTCGAGCGTGTTGATGACGTGGTAACGAATGCTCACGAAGAGCACGCGGACATGTTCGGCCAGCCAGACGCGATTGGCGTCAACCCGTACCAGGCGGATCTCTTGTGCGCCGGGCAGGTACTTGGGGCGCGATTCGAAGTCGACGAGCGTGGGCCACACTTCCCGCGACGTGCACTGGACGATGCCGGCGGCCCGCGCGCGCTGCCCCTCTGCACTGGACGTACCGGACGTCTCGGTCACGATCTCACCGGCTGTCAGGGCTTGCCACTCACTCTTGGAAAAACTGCGGCGGAAGCGCTCAACGCGCACGTTCACGGCGACCTGCGCTGGCGCGCGTAGCCTCTCCGGCAGACAGACGACGGGCGTGCGGGGCATGAACGCGGAGTTCCGCTACCTCGGCCTGATGCTACCGATCTGAACGGCTGGGGGCTGCGACAAGCGGCACACTTGCCGGCGCGATCGGCTCGCCTGGCATCGCCACCGCCCGACCCGCCTGGCGACGCGCACGCGCCGGCCGGCGCGTGCGACGCACGTCGGCCTTCTGCCGCAGGAAGGGCTCGACACGCTCGCGCAGGAATTTCTCGATGCGCAAGTTGAGGAGCTCGGGATGCTCGATCAGCCCGGCGTGACTGCCCTTGGGGAGCAGCAGCAGCTCGGCCCCAGGGATCTTGTCCCGCATGTCGAAGGACAGCGCCAGCGGCGTGAAGAAGTCGGCCTCGCCGGCCACGATCAGGACGGGCACGTTGATGTGGCGTAGCCACGGACCGGCGTTGTGCCGCTGCATCTGGTGCGCCATGAGGAAGAAGACCTGCAGATCCAGCTTCGCCAGGTGGTCGAAGTACGGTCTCATGTCATCGCGTGACGCCAGCTGCGGGTTGATGATCCCCAGCCGGGCGATCTCGAACGGGATCGGCGAACGCAACACCGGTCGCAACACCGTCTCGACCAGCCGCGGATTGCTGGTGGTGAGCGCATACAACGCGTTGAACAGCGGATGCGCCAGCTGCGGGGCGAAGAAAAAGGTGTCCAGCGGCCGGCCGTACGGCCCGCAGATGGGGATCAACCCGGCAACCCGGTCGGGGTAACGTTTCCAGAATTCCAGCAGGACCTGACAGCCCATCGAGTGACCGAGCAGGACGGCGCGCGACACCTTGCAGGCGTCCAAGACCGCCGCCAGATCGTGCGCGTTGGCGGTCATGGTGAACTTGCCCGGCGTCATATGCTCCGGCGCCCCGCTGGTGTAATGGCCACGGTACTCCCACGTAATCACCCGGTGTGTGCCTTTGAAATAACGCAGCACGTACTTCCAAAAGAACGTGGAGACGCCCAAACCGTTGCAGCACACCAGTGCCGGCTCGCCCTTGCCGTACGTGGCGTAGTGAATCGGCACACCTTCCCAACCGCACGCATACTCTTCCCGTCGACTGCTCATGGCCCCCTCCTACTCACGTCTGACTCGCAGCGGCAACCGGTGTCACCGCGGTCTCTTCTCCTCTGTCAACACACTGCCTCCGCCTGTGCGATGACCCTGCATCGGCCAACGACTCAGGCGGCGTCTCCGCATATGCCGAGCCGGTGCAGAGGTCAATATCGGCTGCTATCTTCGGTCATGGTTTCGACAGCCGGTGCTCGCCGCGTTGACCTTTTCGCGGCCCTCCGATATGCGGCGCGTATGCGTATTCCCGCCATCGATCTGCACGAGCAACACGAGCGTTTGCACGAGGAGCTGGTGCAGACGTTTACGCGGGTGCTTGCCGGCTCCGCCTTCATCAACGGTCCTGAGGTCAAAGCGTTCGAGCGCGAATTTGCCGCGTACTGTGAGGTGGGCCACGCCGTTGGGGTGGGGAGCGGAACCGACGCCTTGACGCTGACCCTGCGCGCGCTCGGCATCGGTGCCCGCGACGCCGTCGCGGTGCCGGCCTTCACCTTTGCCGCCACCGCCGAGGCGGTGTGCCACGTCGGAGCGCGCCCGGTGCTGGTGGATATTGATCCGCAGACGTTTGCCCTCGACCCGGAGTGTTTGCAGCACGCGAGCCGCGTGCATCAAGGCTCTCTGCGTGCCGTTATCGCCGTGCATCTGTACGGGCAGGCCGCCACAATGAATGAGATCGCCGCAGTGGCGGCGGAAGCAGATCTCGCCATCATCGAGGATGCCGCCCAAGCCCACGGCGCACGCTACCGCGGCCGGCGAGTCGGCGGATTGGGGCATGCCGGTTGTTTCAGTTTCTATCCGACCAAGAACCTCGGCGCCTTGGGAGACGGCGGTGCCGTGACCACCAACGACGACGCCATTGCCGACCGCATTGCTGTCTTGCGCGACCACGGCCAGAACCGCAAGTACGTCCACGACATCGTCGGCTTCAATTCCCGTCTCGACGCGCTCCAGGCGGCGGCCTTGCGCGTCAAGCTGGGACATCTGGACGGATGGAATGCCCGCCGGCAAGCACTGGCGGCGCTCTATCGCGCCGAGCTGACCGGGGTTTCGGGAGTTGAGGTTCCGACTCCGGCTGCCGACCGGGAACACGTGTACCACTTGTTCGTGATCCGTTGTCGAGAGCGGGGTGTCCTGCGAGAGCATCTGGAGGCGCGCGGCATTGCGTCAGCCGTCCATTACCCGCTGCCGCTGCATTTCCAGCCAGCGTTCGCTTCTCTGGGCCGCCGCGGTGACCTGCCGGTTGCCGAGGCTGCCGCAGATGAGGTGCTGGCGCTGCCGCTGTACCCCGAGCTGGCCGACGACGCCGTAATCGAGGTCTGTGCTGCCATCCGCGAGTGGGCGGTTGCACGCCGGTGAGCTGTCGAAAATGCGCGGCCGGGGTGAGACGCAATTGCGCAATTTGATCTGGCGCTTTTCGAAGGCGCGCTTGCTGGTGATCGGCGACCTCATGTTGGATCAATTCATCTGGGGCCATGTCGAACGCATTTCGCCGGAGGCGCCGGTGCCGGTCGTCCACGTCAGTAGGGAAAGCTTTCATCTGGGCGGCGCGGCCAACGTGGTGCACAACATTCGGGCTTTGGGGGGGCACGTTACGGCGTGCGGCGTTGTTGGCCGTGACCCGGCCGGCCGCCGCGTGCTCACGGAGCTCAAGCGCATCGGCGCCGCCACCGCCGGGGTGATTGTTTCCCGCGGCACGGTAACGGTGCGCAAGACACGCATCATCGCCCATAATCAGCAGATAGTCCGTCTCGACCGCGAGCAGAGCAATCACGGAAACGCCGCGGCAGCCGGTGTGAAGCGCTTTCTGGCCCGCCACCTGTGGGACGTCGATGCGGTGGTGTTGTCGGATTACGGCAAAGGGGTGATCACCGCAGAGCTGTTGCGGCTGCTCGACACGGCGCGCACGCGCCGCCCGCTGCGGCTGATCGTGGATCCGAAAAAGCCCAATTTCGGGCACTACGGCGGCCTGACGCTCGCGACCCCGAACGTGCGCGAAGCCGCGGAGGCCGCGGGCATCGAGATCCATGATGAAGCCAGCTTGCGGGCGGCGGCGCATCGTTTGCTGGAACGCTGGACGGCGGAAGCGATTTTGATCACGCGCGGCGAGCAGGGAATGACACTGGTGACGCGACACGGCGTGCGCAACTTTGCGACGCTCGCGCGCCAGGTGTTCGACGTCACTGGTGCGGGCGACACCGTGCTGGCAACGTGTGCCCTGGCGCTCGCAGCAGGCGCCACCCTCGACGAAGCTGCCTTGCTGGCGAATCAGGCGGCGGGCATCGTGGTCGGCAAGATCGGCACCGCCACCGTCAACGCGGCGGAATTGCGGCGCGCGGTGAGGAAGGAGGAATGATGAATTGTGGGTGATGGATTGACCGCATTCCACCATATCATAATTCAGCATTCAACGTGTGCAGTATGAAAAGCATGACGGGATACGGCCAGGCAAACTGGCAGCGCGGTGGGACGGCGATCACCGTCGAGGTGCGTGCGGTCAACCAGCGCTTCTTGGAAGTGAAGCTGAGCATACCACGCGAGTATCTGCCGTGGGAAGCTGAACTGCGGGCGCTGGTTCAACAGCGGGTCGCGCGTGGGAAGGTGGACGTGTCCATCTTCCGCGGCGGCACGCGCGCCGGCCAGATTACGGTTGAACCGAACGTGGTACTCGCCAAGGCTTACGTTACAGCATGGCGGCAGCTCCAACGCGTGCTCGGCGTACCAGGGGAGATCGACCTGGCGTTGCTCCAAGGGCGAAACGAATTGCTACGCGTGCGGGAGGTCCAGACCAATGCGCGTGGCGAGATCACGCACGTCCGCGCCACTGTGCGCCGGGCGCTCGGCGCCTTCAATCGCGAGCGCGCACGCGAAGGGCGCGCCCTCGGCCGCGACATGGCGGCGCGCGTGCGCCGGCTGCAGCAGCTCCAGCAACAGCTGATGCACCGCGTCGGCACCTTGGCCCCGCAACTCACGGCACGACTGCGGGAACGTGTGGCCGGACTGCTGGAGGGTGTGGCAGCGGACGACTCACGCCTGTTGCAGGAAGTTGCTTTCCTGGTTGAGCGCAGCGACGTTACAGAGGAGTTGGTGCGGCTGGCCAGTCACTTGAGCACCCTCGCCAGCTTGTTCCGCAGCCGCGAACCCATCGGCAAGAAGCTCGATTTCTTGCTGCAAGAGGTACACCGCGAGTTCAATACAATTGCTTCAAAGAGCATCGATCTGGAGGTGACCGACGCTACATTGGAAGCCCGCAGCGAGATCGAAAAACTTCGCGAGCAGGCGCAGAACGTCGAGTGAGGCACTGGCCCTCGCGGCGGCATGACGCGTGCGCGTCATGCCGCCGCGAGGGCGCTCAGCTCAGTGGTGCGGTGCAACCAGGATTTGGATCGTGCCGTTGTTGCAGGTATGAGTCAACGCGTTGTAGATGCTGCCGGCGCAGCAACCCTGGGTCAGCAGATTGTACGTGTTGGTATCGCAGCAACCGAGGTTAGCCTTGTTGTAGGGGGTACCGTCGCAGCAGCCTTGGGTGGCGGTTTCCGTGCACTGCGGGAGTGGCACCGGGGTCACCGGCGGCACCACAATCGTGCCGTTGTTGCAGGTGTGCGTGAGCGCGTTGTAGATGCTGCCGTCACAGCACCCCTGGGTGAGCAGGTTGTAGGTCAGGGTACCGCAGCAACCGAGGTTAGCCTTGTTGTAGGGGGTGCCGTCGCAGCAGCCCTGGGTCGCGGTTTCCGTGCACTGCGGGAGTGGCACCGGGGTCACCGGCGGCACCACGATCGTGCCGTTGTTGCAGGTGCGCGTGAGGGCGTTGTAGATGGTGCCGTCACAGCAGCCCTGGGTGAGCAGGTTGTAGGTCAGGCCGTCGCAGCAGCCGAGGTTGAGCTTGTTGTAGGGGGTCCCGTTACAGCAGCCTTGGGTCGCGGTTTCCGTGCATTGCGCGGGTCGTTTCGGGGTGACCGGCGGCACGACGATCGTGCCGTTGTTGCAGGTGTGCGTGAGCGCGTTGTAGATGCTGCCGTCACAGCACCCCTGGGTGAGCAGGTTGTAGGTCAGGGTACCGCAGCAACCGAGGTTAGCCTTGTTGTAGGGGGTCCCGGCGCAGCAGCCCTGGGTGGCGGTCTCTGTGCACTGCGGGAGTGGCACCGGGGTCACCGGCGGTGTCGTAACCGTGCCATTGCCACACAGACGCGTGAGCGCGTTGTAGATGACACCGTCGCAGCATCCCTGGGTAAGCACGTTGTAGGTGAGGCCGTTGCAGCAGGCGAGGTTGGTCTTGTTGTACGGCGTCCCGTTGCAGCACCCTTCGGTATCGGTTTCGGTGCATTCGGGGAGCGGGACCGGGGTCAGCGGCGGCACTACGATCGTGCCTTCGACGCACACGCGCGTCAGTGAATTATAGATGACGCCGTCGCAGCACTCCTGGGTGAGCGTGTTATACGTCAAGCCGTCACAGCAGGCGAGGTTGGTCATGTTGTACGGCGTCCCGTTGCAGCAGCCTTGGGTGTCACTCGCGACGCATTCGGGGAGCGGGACCGGCGTGGTCGGCGGCTTCACAACCGTGCCGTTGTTGCAGAGCCGCGTCAGCGAGTTGTAGATGACGCCGTCGCAGCAGCCCTGGGTGAGCAGATTGTAAGTCAGGTTGTCGCAGCAGCCGAGGTTGAGGGGGTTGTACGGCGTCCCATTGCAGCAGGCTTGGGTGTCCGATTCGACGCATTGGGGGAGGGGCACCGGGGTGACCGGCGGCACCACGATCGTGCCGTTGTTGCAGGTGCGCGTGAGGGCGTTGTAGATGGCGCCGTCACAGCAACCCTGGGTAAGCAGGTTGTAGGTCAGGCCGTTGCAGCAGGCGAGGTTGATGGGGTTGTACGCTGTGCCATTGCAGCAGGCTTGGGTGTCCGATTCGACGCATTGGGGGAGGGGCACCGGGGTGACCGGCGGCACCACGATCGTGCCGTTGTTGCAGGTGCGCGTGAGGGCGTTGTAGATGGTGCCGTCACAGCAGCCCTGGGTGAGCAGGTTGTACGTCAGGCCGTCACAGCACCCGAGGTTGGTCTTGTTGTACGGCGTCCCGTCGCAGCAGCCTTGGGTGGCGCTTTCGACGCATTGGGGGAGGGGCACCGGGGTCACCGGCGGGGCCACGACCGTCCCATTTTCGCAGACGCGCGCCACCGTGTTGTAGATGACGCCGTTACAGCAGCCCTGGGTCAGGATGTTGTACGTCATGCCGTCGCAGCACCCGAGGTTGGTTGTGTTGTACGATGTCCCACCGCAGCAGCCCTGCGACGCGGTCTCCGTGCACGTATGCGGCGCCGGCCGCCCCGCACTGTGTGCCGGCCGCGTGGTCACTTGCGGCGATGCGCATGTGCCGCCGGCAAAGTCACACTGCAAGTTCCTCTTACAGACGCCGCCAGCTGCCGTGCAGTCAGCGCTCGAACTCACGTCGTCACAGCCGGACGCAAGTTGGCAGCACCCGCACTGGCGTGGCGTGGCCCCGACCGCCAATGACGGGACTACTTGGATGGCAAAGCACAGAAGAACAGCAAGCACCACGACAACAACCACGTCCCGCCCTCGGGGCGAATCCACAACAGTCATACAGACCCCCTTAAACATTGAGAACCCCAGCGCTCCCTTCCCAGCCACTACCGTTCCCTTACTTTGCAAAAGGCGGCTGGCTTTGTCAAGAGAGATCTGTGGAATCTTTTGCCCTTAATTCGACCGGCCAGGAGCGGGTGAAACACCGCGCCCGCGATCTCGCGTCGCTCCTCTGGCGTTGTCCTGCCCACCTAATCTTTAGTAGTATCTAGGTGTATGCTAATTACGATCTCCGGCCTTCCAGGAAGCGGTAAGACGACGGTTGCCCGGCTACTGAGCAAGCGACTCCGGCTGCCCCACATTTACGCCGGGGATTTGTATCGCAAGGAAGCGAAGGCGCGCGGCCTGTCGCTCGATGAGTTCAACCGGCTTTCCGAACGCGACCACTCCATCGACCGCCAGCTGGACGCGAAAATGGCGACCTATGCCCGCACCGGGAACGTAGTGTTGGAGGGGCGCCTCGCCGGATTCATCAGCGTGCAGGAGGGCGTTGACGCGTTCAAGGTATGGCTGACGGCCAGCGATGAAGTCCGTGCGCGCCGTGTCGCCCAGCGCGAGGGCAGCGACTGGAGCGCCGTCGCACAGGTCAATGATGCCCGGCAACACTCCGATGCGAAACGCTACCGGGAGATCTACGGCTTCGATCTCGACGATACCTCGATTTACGATCTCACCCTGGATTCCGACACGGAGCGCCCGGAGGCGCTCGCCGCCCAGATCCTGGCACGGGTGCGGGAGCGGGAGCGCCAATGAATTTCAGCACGCTCATCGAACGCCTGCAGAGCTACGACAGCACGGCCGACATCGACCTGATCCGACGCGCCTACGACTTTTCCGCAACCGTCCACAAAGGCCAGAAGCGCGCCTCGGGTGAGCCGTACCTGACGCATCCGGTGGAGGTCGCGGGCATCATCGCCGATCTCAAGCTCGACGTGCCTAGCGTGGCCACCGGTTTACTGCACGATACGGTGGAGGACACGCTCACCACGCTGGCGGAGATCGAGACGGCTTTCGGAAACGAGATTGCCGGCCTCGTTGACGGCGTCACCAAGATCAGCCAGATCAGCTTCAGCAGTCGGGAGGAGAAGCAGGCCGAGAACTTCCGCAAGATGATCCTGGCGATGGCGCGTGACATCCGGGTGATTCTCATCAAGCTCGCCGATCGCACCCACAATATGCGTACGCTGCACCACCTCGCAGCGCAACGCCAGCAGGACATTGCCCAGGAAACGCTCGACATCTACGCGCCGCTGGCACACCGGTTGGGCATCTACTGGATGAAGAGCGAGTTGGAAGACGCCGCGCTGCGCTATCTGCATCCCGAGGTGTACTACCAGCTGAAACGCAACGTCGCCAAAAAGAAAGGCGAGCGCGAGCGCTACATCCAAGAGGTCATCGGCGTGCTGGCCAAGCGCTTGGAGGAAAACGGCATCGAGGCAGACATCACCGGCCGGCCCAAGCACTTCCACTCCATTTACCAGAAGATGCAGTCGCAGAACCTGCTCTACGACCAGATCTACGACCTCGTCGCCTTCCGCATCATCGTCGGCTCTGTCACCGAGTGTTACGAGGCCCTCGGCGTGGTGCATGCGCACTGGAAACCCGTGCCCGGCCGCTTCAAAGACTACATCGCGTTGCCGAAGCCCAACATGTATCAGTCGCTGCACACCACCGTCATCGGGCCGTATGGCGAGCGCATGGAGGTGCAGATTCGCACGCACGGCATGCACCGTGTCGCCGAGTTCGGCATCGCGGCGCACTGGCGCTACAAGGGCGGCAGGCGCGTCCCGGAGGAGGATGCGCAACGGTTCACGTGGCTGCGCCAGCTGCTCGAGTGGCAGCAGCACGTCGAGGATCCCGACGAGTTCATGCGTTCGGTGAAGGAGGACCTGTTCAGCGACGAGGTCTTCGTCTTCACGCCGAAGGGGGATCTGCTCAGCTTTCCCGAAGGGGCGACCGTCATCGACTTCGCGTACCGCATTCACTCGGAGGTTGGGCACCACTGCGCCGGCGCACGCGTCAACGGCCGGTTGGTGCCGTTGCGCTACCACTTGAACAGCGGCGACACGATCGAGATCATCACGACAGCGAGCCAGACGCCCGGCAAGGATTGGTTGAACTGCGTCAAGACCAGCCGCGCCAAGCAGAAGATCCGCAACTGGATCAAGTACCAACAGCGCGCGCGCAGTGTGGCGATCGGCCGGGAGATCCTCGAACGCGATCTGGCGCGCTATCATCTCGACCTGAGCCGGCTCCGCAAGCAGGGCCGCTTATCACAGCTGGTGAGTGACCTGTCGCAGCGCGACGAGGAGACCCTGCTGGCCAGCATCGGCTACGGCAAGCTCACGCCGCACCAGGTGCTCACCAAGTTGCTGCCACCCGACGTGCTGCAGCGGCCGGCGCAACAGGAGGGCACGCTGAAGCGCCTCTTCCGCAAAATGTCCCGCGAAACCAAAGCGGGCGTGCGCGTCAGTGGGGTCGAGGACATGATGGTGCGTTTCGGGAAGTGCTGCGATCCGCTGCCGGGCGAGCGCATCCTCGGCTTCATCACGCGCGGGCGCGGCGTCACGGTGCATTCCGTCGATTGCCCGCGGGTGCTCGAAAGCGATCCGCAACGACGGGTGGAAGCGGTGTGGGAGGACGGTGCCGCCGGCGCACGCCCAGTGACCTTGGAGGTGGTGTGCATCGACGAGCCCGGGCTGTTAGCGGCAATGAGTAAAGCAATCAGCTCAGCCGGAGTGAACATTAGCCGTGCCCAGGCCCGGAGCGTGGCCGATAAGAAGGCCCTGAATTCATTCGAGGTCGTGGTGAGCAGTGCCGATCAACTCAACCGCGTGATCCGCTCGATCGGGAAGGTGCGCGGCGTGATGAAGGTCGCGCGGGCCAGAGGCTAACCGTCAACGGCCAGCCGACAGGGGCCGCTTCCCAGAACGCACCCGAGCTGATAGCTGAAAGGCCGAGGGCTGACAGATGCAGGACGCTATTACGACTGACGCGGCGCCGCCGGCCATTGGGCCGTACTCGCAAGCGGTGCAGGTGGGCCAGTGGCTGTTTCTCTCCGGACAGATCGGGCTCGATCCCGCGACCGGCGAGCTCGTCAGCGGCGGCGTCGCCGCGGAAACACAGCGGGTGCTGGACAACCTGCTGGGGGTGCTGGAGGCGGCCGGCGCTGCATTCGCCAACGTCGTGCGGACAACGATTTACCTCGCGGACCTGAGCGATTTCGGCCGCGTCAACGAGATCTACGGGCGCGTTTTTCGAGCGCCATTTCCCGCCCGCGCCACCGTCGGCGTGGCCGCGTTGCCACGGGGCGCGCGCGTCGAGATCGATGCGATTGCGGTGCGTCAATGACGCATGTGGGGCGGTCCGTGGACCGGCCCTACGCGGCTTTCAAAACTTTGCCGGAGCGGATACAGCGTGTGCAGGCCAGGATCCGACGAACGGTTCCGTTCACGTTTGCACGCACCCGTTGCAGGTTCGGGCGCCACATCCGTTTGCTCCGGTTGTTGGCGTGACTCACGTTGTTGCCCACAGACGGGCCTTTGCCACAGATGTCACAGGTGCGTGCCATGGTTGCTCCTCAAAACGATGATCAAGCGGGAAATCGTTAACACAAGGGGGGAACGACTGCAACGCGATGCTGCCCGACGGCGCCTGGCGCCCCGAGAAATGGATGACGCGATGCGGGAGCTGACAGAGTACGATCTCAGTCGTTACAACCGACAGATGCTGATCCCGGGCTGGGGAAAGGAGGGGCAGGCGAAATTGAAGGCCGCCAGGGTCTTTATCGCCGGCGCGGGTGGCCTCGGCGGCCCGGTGTCGATCTACCTCGCCGTCGCCGGGGTTGGAGAGATCTGTATCTGCGATGCGGACGTGGTCGAACTCTCGAACCTCAACCGGCAGATCCTCCACCGCGACGACCGCCTCGGCGATCCCAAGGCCGACTCGGCAGGCATGACGCTGCGGGAGTTGAACCCGAGCATACACATTGTGCCCCAGCGGGCCTACCTCGACGCCAACAGCGTTGCCGCGCTCGTCGGCACGCCGGACCTCGTTCTCGACTGCCTTGACAATTACGACACGAGATATCTACTCAATACATACTGTATTGAACATAACATTCCGCTGATCCACGGGGCGATCTGGGGCATGTCTGGGCAGGTCACCTTCATCCACCCGCCGGCGACCCCGTGCCTGCGATGTCTGGTGCCGGAGCCACCACCGAAGGAAGTCTTTCCGGTCGTCGGCGTGACGCCGGGCCTCATCGGCTGCATCCAGGTCGCGGAGGCCTTGAAATTCCTCACCGGCGTCGGCACCACCCTCAAGGGGAAACTCGTGCTGATCGATGCGGAATTCATGAAGTTCTCCACGATCACCCTGAAGCGGATGCCCTCCTGCCCCGACTGTGGTGGTCTCGCAGCGTAGTCGCTTCGCCGGTGGCCCCACGGGTGACATGCAGAATTGCACATGCGGGGCAAGCTATCCAGGAGCTGAGGGTTCCCGGCGTCGCTGCCTGGGTTAAACCCGAAAGACACGGTCACGCGCACTCATCAATAGCCGCTGCAGCTGCCACAGCTGGTGCGCGAACAGCCGCTGCAGCTCGACTGCGCCGCCCTGGGTGCGCTGCCGCCGCCGCGCGAGCGCGAGTTGACCACCGACATCAGCCGCTTGATCTTCTTGCCATTGCAGCGCGGGCACGTCACCGCGGTGGCCGCTGACAGCACCAGCTCTTCGAATGGTCGCTTGCAACGGTTGCACATATACTCGTAGATGGGCACTGCGTTCCTCCAGCACGCGTCCGGTGACGTGATGTCGCAAGCAAGCCACAGGCATTGCCACGTGTCAACGCCGGAGTGCGAGTGTGGCTCATGGGCTCGCAGAACGAAAGCGGCGCCGGTGTCGGCAACGTCGTGCAAGGCACCCGGCACGGCGTGACGGTCCATGTGATCGTGCAGGAGCTCATTCCGGCGGCCGTGTGTGTAGCTGTGCCGGAACTGTGATGTACGTCACTCCATGGAACTCAGTATCGAGCCGCCGTATCTGATCGTAAAACCCGGCTTGAGTGAAGACGACTTGCGCCGCGCCTTTCTTCCGATCGGAATTCCCTGCTAAGGTGCGCACGGAACGTCCACTGCGGGACGCTTCCGCAGGAAAGCATGCCGGAGATGGTCGCACACAGATTCTTCGCCGCCGGCAAGTGCACGCTCTGCGGCGAGTGCTTCACCAGATGCCGGTACATGGATCTGACCCGCCGGGATGCCATCCTCGAAATGCAGAGGCTCATCGAGGACCGTCCCACCCAGAGCGTTCTGCGCAACTGCGTGAGTTGTTACAGCTGCGATGCCTTTTGCCCGGAAGACGCCGGCCCCTACCAACTCATCCTGGAGAAATGGAGCCGGCGCTACGACCAGGACGGCCTACCCGTGCGCGCGTCGTACATGCTGCCATACCAATCTCCCAACTACCGAACGGACATGGTGCCAGAGATGAGCCCGCGCGAGCAGCGATTTTTGGGGGCCAATTGATTTGACAGTCAGCGGAAGCGGAAATCGAGTTGGAAATCGTAGAGCCAGGGGATGCGAGGGCAGACGTTTTCGGAGCGGAGTTTGGCGGGAAGGTTCTCGTAGTGGTGGCGGAGACGTTCGACATCGGGAGCGTTGTAGTAGGTGACGAGGATTGTGTCCTCGTTGACACGGATGTCCCCATCGAGTCCCTGGAACAGGGCGCTGGCGAGGTGGGATGCGTCCCAGCCGGAGATCGGGGGCAGGAGGCGACGGCGCAGCTGGTGGATGACGCTCTGGGCGATCAACGCCATGGTCATTTGCCCGTAGCGGATATTGAGGTTGAGGGTTCCCCCGCGCTGCCAGCCAAGAGCTTGATTGGCGTTGAAGAACTCTTCGATGTGCCAACGTTTGGGGTAGTCGAGGGTGAGGGCATCGAGTTCATCTCCGTGGGTGGTGGAAAGGAAAGCTTTGAAGCGCCACTGCCCGGGATCTTCGCCCAGACGTTGAACGAGTTGGGAGAAGGGACCGGCGTGGCTGGCCGTCAGGGTGTAGGGCAGTGTGGTGGTGGCATAGCCGGCCCACCTGCGGGTGAACTGTTCGGGCGGGATCGCCCGCAGGCGCTTGTCGAGGGAAGCTCGCTGGGGCAGTGGAACCAAGAGGTCGAAGTGGGTTTGTTCATGGATGTGCTCGATGAGCTTGACGGAGAAATGTTCACAATCGGCGAGGACGGTGGGCGCTGTGGTGGTGGCAGTGGAGTCGAGGATGGCGGCGGCCATGTCGAGTAACTCTGGGGTGGCTTGCGTCACCGAGCGCGCCGCGGTGGCGGTGGTAAAGCACAGGGGCTGGTGGCTCTCGGCATCGAGGGCAAAGAAGGTCTGGGCGATCTTGCTCGGTTTGGATTGCGGGCTCTTCTGGTGGCGGCGCATTTGCCGCTTGCTGTAGCTGCGCACGCGGTGGGGATCGACCGCGAGCAGCTTGCCGCCGAAGTCGCCGCCCGCGCGGCGCAGTTTGCCGAGGGCGATTTGGAGGCCTTGCGCCTCTCCTACCGTGTGCGCCGCCAGCAGATCGTGGATGGCCTGGTCACTGCCGACGTAGGGCAGGCCGTTGGTGAGTTCGAACCCCTTTTGCGACAAACACCGCTTGGCGCGGATGCCCGTGGTGCACAGCGCGGCCTCATGAACCAACTGCAGGGCCAAGCGGGGCTCGACGTGTTCGGGCCCGCCCGCACTCCAGGCGCGGAGCAGGTCCCACGTGCCCAGACGCAAGTGCTCGGGGACCAGCAGCCACAGTCCTACCATGTTGCCGCTGACTTTATCCGCCAGCAGTTGGCGTACTTCGCGTTCGAGACTGCGCGGGGTGGCGGACTTCAGCTGCACGCGTTGTTTGGTGTGCTGGGTCTCAATCAGCTTCTGCGGCCCGGGCCGATAGGAGTAGAGTTTTTTTTTGCAAGCCAAAACTCTCGATGATCCGCTGCACACTGCGGATGCTGATCGCCAACCCGCTCTGCACAAGCATTTGGGCGATGACCTCGGCGGACGCCTCCGCATCGAGAAAGCGGTGACGGATCACCTGGCGCACGACCTCGTCGGTGCGCCGGTAGTTGGTCTTGGGCCCGCGCTTCTGGCTCAACAAGGCCAGGGCCCCCCTCTCGATGAATGCCGCCCGCAGTTGGAAATAGCGCTGCTTGCTGAAATCGAACTTCGCCGCCGCGGCACACGGCCCCACCCCCTCACACTCTCCCTCGATGAGCATCAACAGCTTGCGCGTGATTTCATCATCGTCGGGCACCAACAACGAGCCCGCAGTCCCTACCACCGACCGGCTCACGAAATCGAATGAGACCATCCCCTCTTCCTCCTGCCGCACGTCTGCGATCTTCTAGCACACGCGGGGGCGGTAGTCTAATCAAATATGGCGGAATTGAGATGAGCGACCAGGCTATCATCCCGCATGATCAGCTGCTACATCACTGCTTCACGGGAGAGTACCGCCATATTTAATTAGAGATATCGTTGCTGTCTGCGCGAAACGGCACCGACTGTGTGGATCAGAGCCACGGCAAAGTCCGGTGGCCCGGCATCGCCGCGCCGCCCGAGAATCGACTTCTCGGCCTACCAACGGCGGAACTCATCTGCAGCAGGGCCACGGCAGAGTCGTCGCGACCACCCGCCGGAGAATGCAATTCTCCGGCTACGGTGCAAAGAAGTCTGCGGAAGAGGACTCGACCCGCTGGAGACCCGTGGTCTGGTGTGGATACTCTTGCAACGTGGACAAATCATCAGGCCCCCAAAAATCGCTGCGCGAGCGGGAACTCCTGGCCAGGTGGAAGCAGACCCCGGCACAGGGCGAGGTCCTCTACCCCGGCTGCAACCTGCTCACGCTGCCATGCCTGCTCGACCTCGGGGTGCTGGAAGCTCTTCCGGTGTCGGGAGATTGGTCGCTGTGTTGCGGCGAGCCCTTTTACCGCTTGGGCGCGTTTGCGGTCATGGAGCAGAGCGCCGCGGCGCTGACCGCATACTACGCGGGCCAGAAGATCAGCAAGATGATCTTTGCCTGCCCGGCGTGCCTGAACATGTTCCGCAATGTCCTGCCCGGTCGCTTCGGCGCCCGGTTCGACTTCGAGTGCGAGTACATCGCCGCCTGGCTTCTGCGCCGCTTGGCCGACGGGCGCATGCGCGTCAGCCGACCGCTGCAACGCGCCGTCGCGGTTCACGACTCCTGCCACGGCCGTATCCTCGGAGACGAGATCATGGAACAGACCCGAGAGCTGTATGCGCGCCTCGGCGTCTCGGTGGTCGACATGAAGCATCATCATGCGGACGGGATCTGCTGCGGCATCGCGGCCGGCTGCAACCGCCAGATGCCGGGCGACATCGTCCGGGTCGGCCGCCGCGAGCTGCGCGAAGGCGTGGACACGGGGGCGGGCGAAATGGCCATCTACTGCACCGGTTGCTACCTGATCCTCAGCATCATCAAGAACCTGAGCCGCAGCGACCAGCGCCTGGTGCATACCATGGAGTTGCTGGCGGAGGCCGTCGGCGAGCCGATGCCGCGCCCCGTCGAAGACAGGGCGCGCAAGATGTTGCACAACATCATCAGAACCGCCTTGCCCAAGGTGCTGTCGACGAAGCGCTACAAGATCGGCGCACTCAGGATCGGCCCTGAGGAGTGAGCGGCTCGGCGCGCGTTACCGGCCAACCGCTCCAGGAAGTCGACGATTGTCACCTCGATGTGGATGCCGCTCACGGCGTTGATCTGTCGCGCCGCGGAGGGGCTGGTGACGTTGATCTCCGTGAGGTGGCCGTCAATGACGTCAATGCCGGCCAGCCAGAGGTGGTGTGCGAGCAGCAGCGGCTTGACGGCAGCGATGATGGCGCGCTCGCGCGCGGTGATGACCGTCGCTCGGACCTCCGCTCCCTGGTGAATATTCGCGAGCTGATCGGGTCCGCGCGGGATCCGGTTGACGGCTCCGATCGGCTCGCCGTTGAGCAGAAAGATGCGCTTGTCGCCGGCGGCGACGCCGGCAAGAAACTGTTGCGCCATGACGAAGCGACCCGGCTGGTCGGCGAGGTATGCGGCCACGCCGGCCTTGGCGTCGGCCCTGTCGATGAACTGAATCCCACGCCCGCTGCAGTCCTCGAGCGGCTTGAGGACGACTCGCTCATGAGCCGCGGCGAACGTGGCGAGCCGCTCCACGTCATTGCTGATGATCGTGGGTGGCGCGAACTGCGAAAAACGCAACGGTAAGAGCTTCTCGTTGACGGTGCGCAGTCCGATGGGGTCGTTGACGACCACCGTCTCCGCCGCAGCGCACTCCAGCACGAACGTTGCCGCCAGGTAGTCGGCGTCGACCGGCGGATCCTTGCGCATGAGCACGAGATCGAACTCGCGGAAACGGCACTCGCCCGCTGTCCCGAGTTGGTAGAACGGCTGCTGGGCCATGTCCAAGCGGATCGCCCGCGCCGTGACGCCCGCGCCGTTCTCGGTGAGATACAAGTCCGCGAGGGTCGCCATTGCCGTGCCGTGCCCGCGCCGCGCCATTTCCTCCATGAGGAGCAAGGAGGTCTCGGTGGCGAGATTCAGTGACTCCAGTGGGTCGATGACGAAAAGGACGCGCAGCCCGGTCACGGTCCGTGCCTTTACGCTCAAACGGTCAGCAACGCCAGCGACCTCTGTCGAGAGCACCGCGGGACAGGAACTCTACTCGGGCGGCGTGCCGCGGCCGAAGCTGACATAGAATCGCCCGCCCACGAGGGCCGGGTCGTCGGGGTATCCCAGGGCCTTGAAATCGATCCGGTTCTGCACTTCCGGATAGACCGCGCCGCGGTGGTCAGGAAGGTCCATCCCCTGTGCGCCCTTGTGACAGCGCGTGCAGGTGACCGCTTCCGCGCTGTGGCAATCGGCGCATCCCAGGGCCAGCTTGGCCGGGACCACTTCGTGGTGAATTGTGGAATACATCTTGGTTTCCACGAAGCCGTACTCTCCGGAACAGGGCAGGCCGACGCTCTGCATCCCGTCGGCAATCGCCGTGGACCAATCGAAATTCACCCAATAGTCGTCGAGGAGTTTCGGCATGACCAACATGTTGTTCTCTTGGTCGTAAGGCTGGACTGCCGTGTACACCTGGAAGGGAAAGATGCGTGCCGCCGGATTGCGCTTCTCGCCGGCAGGGGCGTTGAGAATCACGGTCGTCGAGGGGTCGATCTTCTCCCCCGCGCGGGAAGCTTTGCGCGTGCCGTCGTACCACAGGTATGCAGGAAGCAGGTCCCGGCCCCAAGTCAGCGCGCCGAACTTTTTCTCGTACTGCGGCATCCCGTAACGATCCAGAGTCACGGACCGGTCCTGCCCTGCTTCGGAATAGTCTCGGCGCACCAGGGTTGGCGACGAACGTGCAATGGAGGGAATGTGGCAGCTCTCGCACGCGACGGCGCGAATGTGATCGTCCAGATGACGGCTCAGCATCCCTGCCACTCCGTGCGGAGAATTGCCGTGGCACTTTTCGCAATTGGCGCGTCCCTCGGAAACTGGGGCGGCCACGGACATCCCGGCGATCCGGTGGGCGGTGGTCGAGTGACAATCCTGGCAGCGCATCTCGAGCGTGCCCATGTGCACGTCGAGCTCGGGAGGAGGCTGGGCCAGCGCCGGTTCCAAGTCCCCATGCCTGCTGTAAGACGCCCCGCCGCTTGCGAAATGGCATGAACCACAGGCCTGGCGGGAGGGTCGTCCGACCTTCCGTGCGACTGCTGCCAAATCCAACGCGCGATCCGGCAAACCGCCTTTACCCAACTCCTTACGGTATGAGCCCGTCGTGTCGTGGCAGATCAGGCAGTCGATGTTGACGGGATTGGAAAAATTGAACCTGGAATCCAACCAGCCATAGCCGATGTGGCAGGAGGCACATCCCTCAAGGTTGGGACCGATGGCGAGGCACGCGTTGTTGGCCATGAGGGTCAGACTGATATTGAGCCGATGCTCATATCCCGCCAGCGTCGGGGAATACTCCTTCCAATTCCAGTGGGCGGTATTGAGTATGTCGCGTCCCACTTTCGGATGGCAACCCAGGCACGTCCGCGTCACATCCCGCGGGTCGGGCTTGCTCGTGAAGGCGACCAGAGCGGAGTGATCCGGCGTCCAGGGATGATGGCATGAGGCGCATGCCGTGGGGGCGGACGCGGGCTGGAGTTGGCGCTCGTGGCAGCCGATGCACTGGCGGTGATAGGCGCCCTTCAGGCCGATGCGGGAAGGATCATCCGGCTCGTCGGGCAGCCCGTGGCAGCGGCTGCAGCTCTGCGGAGGAGCCTGCTCCATGTTGTCATGGCAGGCTGAACAGGGGCCGCCCAATTCAATGTCCATGGAAGCGTGCAGAGCCGTGATGTCCTGACCAACCCGATCGTCTTCTGAGGCTGCATAGCGGTGATGGCACACGCCGCAGTCGCCGCCCACCAGCTCGTCGTGGATCCGGTGCGCGAACCCGACCGGCTCATAATCGTCCGATTTCGAGTTCAACAATGGACTGTCGAGCAGATAGAAGTTCTTGTATGCTGCCGGCCGCTGAGGATACGTCGGCCCGCCCGTACTCACAACAGGGGCAGGGAGCGCCGCCTTGACCCGTTCCACTCCCTGAACGATCTTGGCCGATGCCTGGATGGCCGTGATGTGCACCATGCTGTACAGCACGACGAAACCCAGGAGGAAGGCAACGCTCATGCCGCGGATCGCCCACGTCCAAAACGGACCGACCGTCTTGGCGCGCTCCTCGCGGATGCGGGCCAGCTCGACCTCCGTGGCCGGCAGGTATCCGGGCAGGATGGGGAAGAAGGTGACGAAGAAACGATAGCAGAAGAGAATGCTGGAGACGATCGCAAAGGTCATCGCGATCTCGCCGACCGACGGAAAGTATGCCTTTGTGGAGTACGGAGGATTGTAGCCCACCAGGAAGACATTGATGCGATTCAGAACCACGCCGAAGATGATCAGCGCAACCGCGAAGAAGAGCCACCCCATGGATCGGCGGACGGCTTTGTTGAGGAAGAGCAGAAACGGGGCGACAACCCCCAGGAGAATCTCAACAGCCAGTGAGATCGTGGCGGTGGGATTCGCCAAGACATCCAGCTGGCTGTGCCGGACGATGAGATCCCCTATTTTCACAACGCCGTAAGCCGCGGTGAACCAGGGGATCAGACGTGCCAGCGGCGTCAGCAGCTCCATTTCCGGGTTGCGGCCGAAACTGATGTTGGCGTAGATGGATTCCAGAATCACCATGGGGAACCCCACCATGATCGCCGACATCAGGAAGAGAATGGGCAGGACGGGCGTGTTCCACAACGGGCTCAACTTCGTTGGGGCAATCAACATCAATGTCCCCAAGGAAGACTGGTGCATGAACGACAGGACAACACCGGCAACGATAAAAAGCGGCAGGACGACCTGGACCCAGGCATGCAGCGTATTGATGGGCTTCTCCACTCGCCGCAGCAGACGCCCCCCCCACTCCAAGGCATTGATTCTTGCTTTGAGTCCTTCCAGAATCGGTGGGGTCATCTCGACGCTCAACACCATGAGGTAGACGGTGACGCACATGCCGACTTCGAAGAGCACAGAGTTGCCTTGCCAGTTGAAGATCGGGCGCCAGATGTTCCAGTAGCGGCCGAGGTCGAAGCTCAAAGCGATGGCAACCCAGAGGTAGCCCAGAAACGCCGTGAGAATGGCGGGACGGAGCAAGGCGCGGAATTGTTTCCGGCCGAAGATGTCCACAAGGGCTGCTGTGGTGAATCCACCGGCGGCCAATGCTACGCCGCACGCCACGTCGAAAGAGATCCAGATTCCCCAGGGATTGTGGTTGTCGAGATTGGTGACCGTGCCCAGCCCTAGGAGCAGGCGCGTAATGCCGAAGGAAAACCCAGCCCCCATGATGATCAAGAGCGTCAAGGTCCCAAACGTGAAAAAGGGTTTCGCGACTCGATGCGGATGATCATTACGGATCGCGGGGCTCACCGCACACCTCCCTTGGGCTCCCGCGCGGTTTGCGTACCGTCAGCACCCCCGTCCCCTGAGCTTTCGTCCTGATGATTGTTGTGGTTGCGCCACATGAGTCCCGATAGAAGGGCGTAAAAAGCAATGGGGAGAATGCCGTATCTGAAGATTCCATGTTGGATGGCCTCGGTTCTCTGCGGGGGAGGGCTTTCCGGCAGTTTCAATAAGCCGACTTCCTCCACAGGTCGGCCGGTCAGGTATAGCCAGGCGGTCCCGCCGACTTCCGACTCTCCATAAATGTGGTTGACATAGCGGTCCGGCCGTCGCTTCAGGCGCTCCCTGGCCATGGCGATCAATTCCGGCAGGCGGCCGAAGACCAACGCCTCGGTTGGACAGGCGGCCGCACAGGCGGGGTTGGCCCCAGTCCCCTGGGCGCGGACGGCGCAGAACTCGCATTTGCGCACCCGCGGCTTCAAGGGCTCATTGAATTCATAGGCTGGAACCTCGAAGGGACAGGCAATCTGGCAGTACCGGCACCCGATGCAAATCGTGGGATTGTAGACCACGGCTCCATCGGACGACTTGGTCAACGCGCCCACGATGCAGGCGGAGACACAGGAAGGAAACAGGCAATGCATGCATTGGACCTTCACGAAAGTGTGGGATAGCCCTGCCTGGTCAGGTGATGGGCTCCCCTGAAACTGGTTCACAACCGTGAACGCATTTTCGGAGGGCCGGCGGAACGTGCGGAGCACATCCCGATCCGAGAAGGGTTGGGCCGTGCGGGGGAGGTGATTGCGGTGATTACAGGCCTCTTCGCACTTGCGGCACCCGATACAGAGCGTGGTATCCACAAGGACGCTCGCGTAGTTCAGGGAAGTTGAGGACTGCTCGCTTGCGCTCTGGGATGCGTGGGCTGCCGTGAAAGTTGTAGCTCCCGAGGTTGCTGCAAGCCCAAGCTTCAATAGGGCGCGTCGACTCAACTTCATGAAAGGCTCCTTCAGGGAGTAGGGCGTTCTTCTTTGGTAGAACGCTGGCTACACCTCTCGCGCGACGTGACGACGCAGCGCGACAGGCGTGTTTTCGCGAAAACCGTGCCAGCGAGACGCGAGAGCCGCCTTCGGGGTGCGTTTCCCAAAAAAGCCGAGGGAAACAAAATTCTACTCAGCTCACTGTGGATTTTCACGCTCCCAGTGCGGATTTTCTACACGGCAGACGCCTGGCGGCACGTCTCACGCGAGCTGTGCCCCGAATGCGGCTCTTGGAACTGAGAGTGGGCGACGTCGAGCGGATGCGGCAGACTGTTCAGGCGGACCGCCGAAAGAGAAATGCACCACTACCCGGTCAACGTGCGTATTGCAGTGCACAGGGGAGGCGTACTAGGCTGCAGCGGCTGTGCAACCGAAATCCGACAGTGAACGCCTGCGCTGCTTCATCGCCATTGACCTCGCGGTGCCCGTGCGCGCGGCGTTGCGCGAGGTGATCGCGCAGTTCGCGCGCCGGAAGTCCGACGTGCGCTGGGTGCACGGCGACGGCCTGCATGTTACCCTGAAGTTCTTGGGGTGGACCGAGGGCCGCTGGCTGCCGCAGATCGAGGCGGCCCTGGCGCAGGCGCTGCGGGGGCGCCCGGCGCTGCGCCTGCGCGTGCGCGGACTCGGGGCGTTTCCCTCGTTGCGCCGGCCGCGAGTCCTCTGGGTCGGCTTGGAAGGCGAGGGGTTGGGAGAGTTGGCAGAGTGCGTCGAGCAGGCGATGAACCGGCTCGGTTTCGAACCGGAAAAGCGGGGCTTCACACCGCACATCACCCTGGGCCGGGTTAACGGCATGCGCGGCTGGTCCCATGTGGAGGACACGCTCAAGACGCATCTGACGGAGGATTTCGGCGAGAGCACAGTGGAGGGGGTGACGCTCTACCGCAGCTCGCTGCACCCGGATGGCGCGATCTACACACCACTCTGGACAATTCCGCTGGGCCAGAATAGAGAAGGAGGTCTGCATGACAACGATGGATGCTAACCGCAGCCGCGCACTTGACCTCGCTGTCAGTCAAATCGAGAAGCAGTTCGGCAAAGGCGCCATCATGAAGCTCGGTGAGCAGGCGCACCTGCGTGACATCGACGTGATTTCGAGTGGCTCGCTCGGACTCGACATCGCCTTGGGGGTGGGCGGCCTGCCGCGCGGGCGTGTGATCGAAATCTTCGGACCCGAGGCCTCAGGTAAAACGACGCTGGCGCTCCAGCTCGTCGCCGAGGCCCAGAAGGCCGGCGGCATCGGCGCGTTCATCGATGCTGAGCATGCCTTGGACATCGGCTATGCGCGCAAGCTCGGGGTGCGCATCGAGGATCTGCTGATCTCCCAACCCGACAACGGCGAGCAAGCCTTGGAGATCGCGGAGACGCTCGTGCGCAGTGGCGCGGTCGACGTGCTCGTCGTCGACTCGGTGGCAGCCCTTGTGCCGCGGGCCGAGCTCGAAGGGGAGATGGGCGACCCGCAAATGGGACTCCAAGCCCGCCTCATGTCCCAAGCGCTGCGGAAATTGACAGCCACGATCTCCCGCTCGCACACCATCTTGGCCTTCATCAACCAGATCCGCATGAAGATCGGCGTGATGTTCGGCAATCCCGAAACCACCACCGGCGGCAACGCCTTGAAGTTCTACTCCTCGGTGCGACTTGACATCCGTCGCATCGGCGCGATCAAACAAGGCGACGAAGTCATTGGCAGCCGCACCAAGGTGAAAGTCGTGAAGAATAAAGTGGCCCCGCCGTTCAAGGATGCCGAGTTCGACATCCTCTACGGCAGCGGCATCTCCCGCGAAGGTGAGTTCGTGGATCTCGGTTCCGAGTGCGGCATTCTGGAGAAGAGCGGCGCGTGGTACAGCCTCGATGGTGAGCGCATTGGGCAGGGGCGCGAGAACACGAAAGAGTTCCTGCGCGAACATCCGGATACGGCGCGCGCGCTCGAAGCCAAGATCCGCGCGCGCTTCGCTATCCCCACGGGGGCCATCCCCACGGGGGCTATCCCCACGGGGGCAAGCCCTGCCGGCGAGGGCAAGGAGCCTAACCCCGGTGCCCCAAAAGCCGACGGCAAGAAAGGGGTGCGGGCGACGTGAGCGGCGGCGGGCTTTCTAGCTGACGCGCGGCGTTATGGACCTCCACACCATTTTGCGCAGGGCGGTTGATGCGAACGCGTCTGACGTGCTGCTGAAGCCGAACGCCCCGCCGGCAGTGCGCTTGCACAATGACCTCGTGCCACTCCCCGGCGCGCCGGTCCTGACGCACGAGGCGGCGCAACTGGCGGTGGATACGCTGCTCGACGACTATCATCGCAAGCGCTTCGCCGTCGAGTTGCAGGCCGACCTTGCCTACGAGACGCCGGAACTGGGACGCTTCCGTGTCAACGTCTTTCGGCAGCGCGGCGAGCTGAGCGTGGTGATCCGGGTGATTCCGGCGCGCATCCGCTCGGTCGCCGAGCTCAATCTGCCGCCGGTCGTGGAGCACATCGCCAGCGAGCGCCGCGGGCTCATTCTGGTGACCGGCACCACCGGCAGCGGGAAGAGCACGACGTTGGCCGCGATGATCGATTACATCAACCAGACGCGCCGCAACCACATCATTACGATCGAAGATCCCATCGAGTACCGGCACGAGGATCGCTTGAGCTTCGTCAATCAGCGCGAGGTGGGATATGACACGACGAGCTTCCCGAGCGCCCTGAAAGCCGCGTTGCGGCAGAACCCGGATGTGATTCTGGTGGGCGAGATGCGGGATCTCGAGACCATCGAGACCGCCATCCTGGCGGCGGAAACCGGCCATCTGGTGATGAGCACGTTGCACACCCTGGATGCTCCGGAGACCATCACCCGCGCCATCAGCGCCTTTCCCGAGCATCAGCGCGACCAGGTCCGGCTGATACTGGCGAGCATCACCCGCGGCATCATCAGCCAACGGCTGATCCCACGCGCCGACGACGAGGGCATGGTTCCGGCGGTCGAAGTGCTCGTGTCCACCGCCCGGGTGCGCGAACATATCGCCGATAAGGAAAAGCTCCGCGACCTGCGCGAGGTCATCAGCCAGGGACACATCAGTTACGGCATGCAGACGTTCGATCAGTCCCTGATGGCACTCTTCAGGACCGGCTTGATCAGCCGCGACGAGGCCTTGGCGAATGCCACCAATCCGGCGGACTTCGAGCTCAAACTGCGCGGCATCTCCTCCACCAGCGACAGCCGGTGGGATGATTTCGAAACCCGTGGCGGCGTTGAGAGCAAGCGGCCGAAAGTCGAAATCGAGCGCTTCTGACCCAGCCGGTGACCCGGCGGCGCAGGCGTGGCAGCGCGCGGTCCGCTTGCTTGCAGCGCACGACCGGAGCGCGCACGAGGTGCGCGAGCGCCTGGGGGCGCTGGGGCTCTCGGCCACGATCGTCAGTGCGACAATCGCCCGCCTCCGTGAGCTGCGTTACCTCGACGATCAGCGTTTCGCTCGCGAGATGGCGGAGCAAGCCGTGCGCCGCGGGCGTGGCAGCGAGTACGTGCGCGCGCAGCTCGGCACGAAAGGAATCGCCGAGCCGTTGATCGACGATGCAATCGGCGCCGCGTTCTTAGACGAACCAGACTTGGCCCGGCGCCTGCTGGCGCGGCATTATCCGTCGCTGCCCGATGACCGCCGCGCGCGCGCCAAGGCGGCTCGCTTCCTCCTGCGCCGGGGCTTTCCAGAGGCGCTGGTATTCGCCATTCTGGGTGAGGACTGCTAAGCATGCCGTACATGACCGGAGCTGAAATCCGTTCGGCGTTCATCGAATTCTTCCGCCAGCGCGGCCACGAGGTAGTGCGCAGCTCTTCGCTGATCCCGGACAAGGACCCGACGCTGCTCTTCACCAACGCCGGCATGGTGCAGTTCAAGAACGTGTTCCTCGGCACGCAGCAGCGCGCTGCCCCACGGGCGGTGGATTCGCAGAAATGCCTGCGGCTCAGCGGTAAGCACAACGATCTCGAGGAGGTCGGCCGCGACACCTACCATCACACGTTTTTCGAGATGCTCGGGAACTGGTCGTTCGGTGACTACTACAAGCGCGAAGCGATCGCCTGGGCCTGGGAGCTGCTCACCCGCGAATGGCAGCTGCCGAAAGAGAAGCTGTACGCGACGGTGTTCCGGACCGATGAGGAGGCCGCCGAATGCTGGCGCTCCGAAACGGCGATCGCCCGCGACCACATTCTGCGTTTCGACGAGAAGGACAATTTCTGGGAAATGGGCGAGGTCGGTCCCTGCGGGCCGTGCTCGGAGATCCACATCGACCGCGGCCCCGCTGCCTGCGACCGCCGGCACGTGCCCAACCACGTGTGCGGCGTCAATGCCGGGTGCGCGCGCTTCATCGAGCTGTGGAACCTGGTGTTCATCCAATACAATCGCGGCGAGCACGGCGGGCTGGAGGAGCTGGGCGCGAAACACGTCGACACCGGCGCCGGCTTGGAGCGCCTGGCCGCCGTGTTGCAAGGCGTGCCGTCGAACTACGACACGGACCTGCTGCGCACCCTCATCCATTTCACCGAGCAGCACGCCGGCAAGCGGTACGGTATCACTAAAAGTGATGACCTGTCGTTCCGGGTGGTCGCCGACCACGCCCGCGCCTTGACGTTTATGATCGCCGACGGCGTGCTGCCCGCGAACGACGGCCGGGGCTACGTGCTGCGGCGCATTCTGCGGCGCGCCGCGCGGCACGCCAAGCAACTCGGCTTCGACGGACCGTTCCTGTGGCAGCTCACCGCGGCGGTCGTCGAGACGATGGGAGGCGCGTATCCGGAAATCGCCGAGCGCCAGGCGCAAGTCCAAGACGTCATCCGCGGCGAGGAAGACCGCTTCGCCGAAACCCTGGACAAGGGCTTGGTCCTGCTCGAACAGGAGAAAGCCACCTTGCGCGGGCGCGGTGCGCGGGTGTTGCCCGGCGACGTGGCCTTCCGCCTGTACGACACCTATGGCTTCCCGCTGGACATGACCGAAGACATCCTGCGCGCCGAAGGCGTGGAAGTAGATCACGCCGGCTTCGAAGCCTGTATGCAGGAGCAGCGCCAACGGGCCCGCGAGGCCCGCAAAAGCGGCGCAGAGATCATCGCGACGCCGGGCGCATATGCTTCACGCTTCGTGGGCGACCGCATTTACGGTTGGGAGTCGACCGTCGGGGCAATCATCGTCGACGGCGACGAGCGCGACGAAGCGCGGCAAGGTGACACCGCGCAGGTGGTGGTCTCCGAGACTCCCTTCTACGGGGAGTCGGGCGGCCAGGTCGGTGACCGCGGCATGATCGAAACGGAGGCCGGCGACCTCATCGAGGTGACCGACGCGCAAAAACCACGCGCGGACCTGACGGTACACCTGGGCACGGTGGTGCGTGGCGCGATACGCAAAGGTGGACGGGTACGCTTACGAATCGACCGGGATCGGCGCGAAGCGGCGCGTCTCAATCATTCGGCGACGCACATCCTGCACGCCGTCTTGCGCGAGCACCTCGGCTCGCAGGTGCGGCAAGCGGGCTCCCTGGTCGCGCCCGAGCGCTTCCGATTCGACTTCAGCTACGGCGGGCCGATTGCTGAGGAAACTTTGCGCCGCATCGAGGAGGACGTGAACGCGCGCATCCGCGAGAATGCGGAGGTGCGCTCCGAGGTCATGCCGTACGACGCGGCGATCCAAGCGGGCGCCCTCGCCTTTTTTGGGGATAAGTACGGGGAGCAGGTGACTGTCGTGCGCATGGGCGACTATTCGATCGAACTGTGCGGTGGAACGCATGTGAGGCGCGCCGGGGACATCGGCGTATTCAAATTGCGGGGCGAGAGCGGCGTGGCCGCTGGCGTCCGGCGGATCGAAGCGCTCACCGGCGAAGGCGCGCTCGAATGGATGCGGGGGCGTGAGCAGGTACTGCGCGAGCTCGGTGGGCTCCTGCGGGGCTCGGATGACGAACTGGTCGCCCACGTCAGCCGCCTGGTCGCGCAGCAACGCGACCTCGAAAAGCAGCTCAAGCAGCTGCAGGGCAAGCTCGCGGGCGCGCAAAGCGAAGATCTGTTGAGCCGGGCGCGGCAGGTCGACGGAGTCACGGTGCTCGCTGCGGAAGTCGAAGGGGTGGATGACCGCGGCTTGCGGGAGCTGGCGGACCGGCTGCGCGAGCAGATCCGGTCGGGTGTGGTGGTGCTGGGCACGACGCGTGGGGAGCGCGCGCTGCTCCTGGCCGCCGTCACCCGCGACCTGACGAAGCGCTACCATGCCGGCGAGATTATCAAGCGTATCGCGCCGCTGATCGGCGGCGGCGGCGGCGGCAAGCCCGACCTGGCGCAAGCCGGCGGTAAAGACCCCGCAGGCCTGCGGGACGCGCTGGAGGCCGTTTACCACATTGTGTCCTGATCCACAGCTCACGCCTTCTCCGGCGGCCGATGCGGCAACCGCGGACGAGCGGGCGCTCGAACTCAGTTTCGACAGCCCGCGTGTTTTTCACGATGTCCTCGGCAACCACGACGAACACCTCAAGGCGCTCGAACACCGCTTGGGCGTGCGCATCGCCACGCACGGGACCAGCGTGCTCATCGGCGGCGACGACGTGCAGCGCGAGTTGGCGGCCCGCGTCCTGAGCCAGCTCTACGGCTTAGTGGAGAAGGGCTACCCAGTCTACACGAGTGACGTCGAGTACGCCGTCCGCATCCTGAGCCGCGATCGCAACGCCAACCTCCGGGAGATCTTCCTCGACACCATCTACATCTCCGCAAACAAGCACGTCATTACGCCAAAGAGTAGCGCGCAGAAGCAGTACATCGACGCCATTCGGAACTACGACATCGTGTTCGGCATCGGTCCGGCCGGAACAGGCAAGACCTATCTGGCGATGGCCATGGCGGTGGCGGAGCTCATGAAGAGCAACTTCACGCGCATGATTCTCACCCGGCCCGCGGTGGAGGCCGGCGAGAAGCTGGGGTTCTTGCCCGGCGACTTGGCGGAAAAAGTCAACCCGTATCTCCGGCCCTTGTACGATGCCCTGCACGACATGGTCGACTTCGAGCGTGCGCAAAAAATGCTGGAGCATGGGCACATCGAGGTGGCGCCACTGGCGTTCATGCGCGGGCGGACCCTGAATGACTCGTTCGTCATTCTCGACGAGGCGCAGAACACCACCAGTGAGCAGATGAAGATGTTCCTCACCCGCTTAGGCTACGGCTCGAAGGCAGTGATCACCGGCGACATCACCCAGATCGACTTGCCGGCCGGCCGTCCGTCCGGGTTGAAAGAGTCGCAACAGATCCTCGCCGGCATCGAGGGCATCCGCTTCTGCTGGTTCACTGAGCGTGACGTCGTGCGCCATCGGCTCGTGCAGGACATCATCACCGCGTACGACCGCTTTGAAAACCGCGACGCAGGGGCGAAAACGTAGCGTCCGCGGGGTACGCACGGGCGCGACATTTCTCGCCGAGCGCGGCATCGACGCCAGCGAGTGTCCTCGATCGAGAAGCCGCAGGCCGCAGGAGGCGCGCGATGAATTCTGGCTCCTGACTGCCGGCTTCTGACTCCTCGTCAAGGGCTGGTAACGCAGTCGCTTCCCGCGGGAAGCCAATCGAGGCATGCCGCGATTCCGCGCCGCTCAATGCCGGGCCGCACGGGATCACACCCCGCGGCCTGGTCGATGATCCACGCGGACCGCGCCGCGGTGTCGATAAGCGCTTGCGCCAGATTGCGCACCACTTGCGGCTTATCGCCTCGGCCCGCTTTCACCTCGACCAGGAAGCGCTCGGAGCCGCGCTCGATCAGCAGATCGGCTTCAGCCCCTGCGGCCGTGCGCCAGAAGTACAACTGGGTATGCGGGTGGACGAGCCTTTCACGGCGAGCGATGTCCTCAAGTACGAAACTTTCGAAGCTCGGGCCACGCACAGGATGGTGCTCGATGGCTTCGATGGACCCGAGGCCCAAGAGGTGGTGCAGCAGCCCGGTGTCACGGAGATACACCTTGGGAGCCTTCACCAGTCGCTTCCTGATGTTCCGGAAGTACGGTGGCAGCCGGCGGATGAGAAAGGTCTGCTCGAGCAGGTCCAGGTAGCGTCGGACCGTGTGATACGAGACACCGAGGGACTGGCCGAGGGCGGAGGCATTGAGGAGGCCCCCTTGACTGTGCGCCAGCATGGTCAGGAGCCGCCGAACAAGAAGCGGACTGGCGACCACCTCGAGCTGTGGCAGGTCGCGCTCGGTGTAGGTGCGCAGATACGCTTCCCACCACTCACGGAAATCGCCCGCCAAGGCGCGGGGGAATCCACCGCGCAACCACACTTCTTGCCACGGCCGCGCATCGATGCCCGAACCCGCCTCATGCGCTGTTAGCGGATCGAGATCGATGATACCCACGCGCCCGGCGAGCGATTCGGAGACCTCGCGAATGAGCGTCGGCTGCGCCGAGCCGAGCAACAGGAATCGACCAGCCACGTCGGGCTGCCGATCGATGAGGCCACGCAAGGCCGCAAACAGCGGGGCGACCGCCTGCGCCTCGTCCAGAATGAGCGGTGCGGTCGCGCGCCGCTCCAGCTGGAAGGTGGGATCGTCGAGAAACAATTGGCGCGTGGCTGGTTCTTCCAAGTCCAGGTAGACCAGGTCAGGAAAGCACTGCCGCGCCAAGGTGGTCTTGCCGACCTGTCGGGCGCCGAGCAGCAAGACGGCCGGGAATTGCCTCCACAGTTGTCGCACGCGTTCAACTGCCAGTCGTGGCCACATGCATGCAAATTAGAATGGCAGCTTCTAATTTACAAGCAATGCTGTCATGGGTGAATTCTGGCTCCTTGAGATCGTGACTCGTGCTCGTAATCCGCCGACGCAGAGGGCTACGGCTCGAAGGCGGTGATCACCGGCGACATCACCCAGATCGACTTGCCGGCCGGCCGTCCGGGTTGAAAGAGTCGCAACTGATCCTCGCCGGCATCGAGGGCATCCGCTTCTGCTGGTTCACTGAGCGTGACGTCGTCCGCCACCGGCTCGTGCAGGACATCATCACCGCGTACGACCGCTTTGAAAACCGGCGCGACGAAGGGGCGAAGACGTGATCGCCCTTCGACAAGGCAATGGAAAACCGGGAACCGGAGAACGGGCCAATGGGTTTGGCTTTCCATTCACCGGTTCTCCGTTTCTTCCTGATTGGTTCCGGCTCTGCCGGCACGGCCGGCCCTGAGCTACGCAACCCGGGGATGATCGCGTGGCGCGCAAATTTCGTGGTCGTCATTCCCGCGATCTTCTAGCGGGAATCCATGGCTGTTTGGCAACCCCGCCGCCCCGCCTGGATGCCCGCTGAAAGACTGCGGGTATGACGGAATTCAGATTTGGAGCTTGGGTTGCGGGCGAAGCCTGCGCTGAGACTTGTGGCAGGATTTGACACATCCCGCCACACCCCCTAAAGTGTTGGCATTATGAAAGCAAAATCCTTCCGCAGTATGAATATCTCTCTCCCTGCGGCGCTTCGAGAGCGGCTGGAAGTGAAACTTGAGCGCCAGGCCTACGGCACGGCGAGCGAGTACGTCCGTCAGCTGATCCGCCAGGACCTTGAGCGAGACGCACGGGAGAAGGTGGAAGCTCTGCTCCTAGAAGGGGTGCACGCCAAGCGGCGCATCAAAGTCACGCCGGAATGGTGGCAGCAGAAGGAAGCAAGGATCCGAACCCGCCCCCGCCGGGCGGCACGGGCGTGACCCGCGAACTCATCGTCAGTGGGCCGGCTGACGACGACATCAACGAGTACCTCGACTATGTCAACGAGCGGAACCCTGCGGCAGCGCGGCGTTTCCTGCAAGCGCTGCATCAGGCATACGATCGGCTGCTCTTGCTGCCGGACGTCGGCCATCTCTGGGAGACCACCCGCAAGGATCTCAAGGGTCTCCGGGTGTGGCGCGTGGAGGACTTTCCGCTCTCGATTTTCTATTTTCCGCGGCCGATTACGATCGAAGTGATTCGCGTGCTTCACCGCGCCAGGGACATCAAGGCGAACCTCGAATAACTTTGAAGGCCGTCGATGCAGAAGGCCCCAAGGGCGGCGTTTGTGACCTGGGTTGATAAGCGAGGTGGCGACGAGCACTGCCCCCCTCGCGCAAGGTAACGAGTTATCTTGAATTAGATTAGATGGGAGTGGACGGCATCCTCAGAAATGGGGTAGGGAGGCACCATGGCCAACGCCGAACACGTTCTTGCACCGCTCGCGGAAAATCGGCGAGCTTTCTCCGAGCTAGAGAGATGATGTAACCGATGACCGCAGAAACTAGATCAGAGGAAGCGCCATTCACGCACCTGTTCGCTGAATGGCAACTTGCGTGGGCGCTCGCTCGCGCCTGCGACCGCGCTCACAAGGGTTACGCATCGGCCATATGGAACCGGCCCGTGATACGGGCGGTGGGTGGGAAGGACGCCAAGCAATCCTTGAATGATCTGTACGGCCAGGTTGCGGAGCCTCTTCTTCTCCATGAGAAGGCGCTGCCATCCACCGGCGCCACGTCATACGGCATCGACGAGGAGCGCTATAAAACACTTGTCGGGCTGGTTCCCGATTTCAGAATCGAGACGGCGGATCATTCCCTACTCGTCATTCTTGAGGCCAAGACCAAGGCGAGCACACCTCCTGTAAAGAAGCCTCTCAAAGAGCAGTTGTATCTTCAATTCCTTGAGTCATCCACAGTTGTCGGTCCAGAGAGAAAGGGCTTCTTTTATGTCGTTCCCGAGAAGGCCTCGGACGGTTATGCGCGGCTTCTTGAGCACAAGATCGGGAGTAGCACTGAGTTTCGTGCCGGCGTGATCTCCTGGGAGGACCTGCTGCCGTTGATCGGAGACGATCTGATCAAGATGGGCTTGGGGGCGCTGTTGGAGGTGGCAAAGGGGCTGCAGCACCTTCGTGAGTGGCAGGAGCGCAAAGTCTCAAAGGGTCCAATGATCGATCATGAGCCGCCACGAACGGCACGGACGTAGTAGGTAAAGTCCTTAAAGTAGCCGTCCACGGAGCCGTCGTAGAAGGACACGCCCCACGCGTAGTCGGGATAGTCCTGGTAAGTAGTAGACGACCAGTAGTAGTTGGACTGCGTGCAGCTGCATCTCATCACGGTACAAGTCGGTACGCAGTTCGCGTTGAATGCTCCGTCGACGGTCGGACGCCCGCCCCCCGCCTTGACGATGCTCTGCAGCGCCTCTCGCGTTGGCAGGTGCCAGTCCGTATGCCCCGCGAAGCCACCACCGCTGTTCAGCGTGGCAATCCTCGCAAGCGCTTGGTCCCAGGTATAGGTATTGTCGTAGTCGTGAATGCTGCCGTCATTGCTGAGTTTCTCCCAGATCAAGTGCGTCTCGGGGTCGGTGATGGTTCCATCGCCGTTGTCGACGTATGCCAATGCCCCACCAGTGCCGCCGCGAACGGCACGAACATTGTAAGAGGTGTAGAATTTTAGGCCCTGGCCAAGCTTGCCGTCGGCGAAGCTCACGGCCCACGCGACGCCAGGTAAGCCCTGGTACGTAGTTGACGACCAGTAGTAGTACGACTGCGTACAACTGCAGGTCAGCACCGTGCAACCTGGGTGGCAGCTCGTGTTGAACACCTGATCCACTGCCGGTTTCACTTGTGTTGGGTTTAGGCCCTCGTATTTCGCGAGGCTCTGCAGCGCCTCTCGCGTTGGCAGGCGCCAGTCCGTATGCCCCGCGAAGCCGCCACCGCTGTTCAGCGTGGCAATCCTCGCGAGCGCTTGGTCCCAGGTATAGGTATTGTCGTAGTCGTGAATGCCGCCGTCATTGCTGAGTTTCTCCCAGATCAAGTGCGTCTTGAGGTCGGTGATGGTTCCATCGCCGTTGTCGACGTATGCCAATGCCCCACCAGTGCCGTCGCGAACGGCGCGCACGTAGAGGATAGAGGTCTGACTGCCGTAGTGCGCTGAGCCGTCGTCGAAGTACACGGCCCACGCGGCGCCGGAATCTTCCTGGGAGGTAGTCGACGACCAGTAGCCGCTGCGCGGCTGCGTACAACTGCAGGTCAGCACCGTGCAACCTGGGCGGCAGCTCGTGTTGAACACCTGATCCACTGCCGGTTTCACTTTGAGGTATTTCGCGAGGCTCTGCAGCTCATGCACGTTCGGGATTCGCCAGTCGCAGTGCCTCGCGAAACACGGCACCGTGTTCAAGGTGGCGAGAAAGGTGGTCACCATCGTGCTTTTCTTCGCGTATGGCCCGAACTCCATGGCCCACGAGTACGTGTTGCCCCAGTCGTGGATGCCACCCGACTGGTCCTTCTTCTCCCACATGAGCCCGGTGTTCTTGTCGGTGATCGTTCCGTCGCCGTTATCCGTGTAACTGCGAGCCAACCCCTTCTGGAGCTTCCCGTCGTCCCCTGCCCCGTCCGAGGTTATCTGGCCACTCTCCAGCGGGGGCTCTAGCCCGAGAAGCCAGCGTGCCCACACGTACCCGGTGCGACCAGCAAACGGGCCATCGACTACTCTAACGAAGGCAATATCGAGCTGCGCGTTGAAGGCAGTTGCTAGCACCGGGTCGGTTATTTTGCCCCGGAGCCCCCTCGCGAGAACCTGGGCCTGACAGCCAGGAGGCACGAGCAGGAGCTGTCCCGTCATAAGCGCCTTTTCGCCCGCTGTTACGGATTCAAAGGTGTCTTCGAGCGTTTCCTTATCCACAGCGAGGGGAACATTCGCGGCCCCGTCTCCATTATAGACGAGCGGGTACGACGTTGGCCTGGCTGTGTTCGTTGCGCGCAGGTCTTTTGAATCACTTGAATCGGTCCCACCTGGTCCCGGCGTGCCAGCCGGAGAGAAGCCCGACTTCTGGCTCTGGCTGGCTTTCAACTCTGTTGGTGTAGCGACCGCCGCGCCGGCCTCAGCCAAGTCACGAAGCAGTGGCTCTTCGTGATACGGGTAATGTCGGGAGTGTGGTGGAAAAAGGGGAAAGGCGTCATCATCCGGCCAGTTTCTTAACCCAAGAACAACTCCCGCGTAGCAGCGGGGGTCAGAGGATGACGCCATGGTAACAGATAGCAGGAAGGACGGACGACGGGAAACGAAAGCGGAGAGGTACGGCCCAGAGAGCATTGAACTCGGGATCCGAGAACGCGTGCGTGACGTGATCGAACGAATTGTCGAAGAGGAGGTGGAAGCGGCTCTGGGAGCCCAGCCCTCGGAGCGAGTGGGCGCTGAGCGCCACGGCTACCGTCACGGGCACCGAGAACGGAGCCTGACCACGAGCGTGGGAGCGACGACCATTGCGATGCCCCGGGCGCGATTGCAGGAGGCGGATGGGAGCAGTAGGGAGTGGCAGAGTCGCACGGTGCGGCGCTACGAGCGGCGTACCAAGCGAGTGGACGAGGCCATCCTCGGAGTCTACCTGAGCGGGATAAACACGCGGCGGATCAAGGGCGCGCTGGCCCCGTTGCTGCGCGGCGGCCCACTGTCGAAGGACGCGGTATCACGCTTGGTGGGGCGGTTGGCCGCCGACTTCAAGACGTGGCGCGAACGGGACCTGGCCCAGGACGATATTCGCTATCTGTTCCTGGATGGCTGGTACCCGAAAGTGCGCCTCGGAAGACGGCGGGTGAGGGTGCCGGTGCTCGTGACGCTCGGTGTGCGGGGCAATGGGCAGCGGGTGCTGCTCGACATGCAGTTGGCGGGCGACGAGAGCTCGGCGGCCTGGAGCGGCGTCATGGAGGGTCTCGTGCGGCGCCACATCGGGACCCCGGCGCTGGCGGTGATCGACGGCAACCCGGGGTTGGTGACCGCCCTGCACGAGCAATGGCCGGGGCTGCCGATCCAGCGCTGCACCGTGCACAAGTTGCGGAACCTCGAGGCCAAAGCCCCCGCGCATCTGCGCGAGGAACTTGCCGAGGACTACCGCCGGATGATCTACGGGAAGGACCGCGAAGCGATTGATACGGCACGCGCCGCGTTCCGCAAGAAGTGGCAGCGGTGTTGTCCCAACGTCGTGACGAGCCTGGAGGAGGCCGGAGAGGACCTGTTCACCTTTACCGCCTTCCCCCCTCCCAGTGGAAGGCGCTGCGCACCAGCAACGCGCTGGAGCGCATCAACGGCGAGTTTCGTCGCCGCACGAAGACGCAGGCGAGCCTGCCCAGTCAGGACGCCGTGCTTTTGCTGCTCTTCGGTCTGCTGCACAGCGGGCGCATCACGCTGCGACGTCTGGACGGGTGGAAGGACATGCCTGCGGCGCCGGCGCGGGAAGTACCTAAACGGCACTCTCATCATACTACTAATACATACTCTTGTACATCTACTGATAAGAAAGCTGCATAAGAGAGGAGCAGTGGTTCATTGTTTAGCCGCCGAATGAACGCTCGATCGTTTTTCCACCACTTGACCGACACCACCGTGATACGTTTGCTCTGAAACTCCTGCACCAATGTAGAGCGCGTTGGCCTGTGCGATTTGCGTGCTTGCTACGGCCCACACTTGCCGAATTGAGGACACCGGAAGCCAGTCTCCACCGGAAATCAATGGCAGCGTGTACTTTCGAACGATTGGAAGGAGCGGTGGGGAAAGAGGAAACATGACGTTCGCGGCTGGGTCAGTGAAGTTGCTTTGTTGCCCAAAGTCCATGCGGGCATCAAACAGTGCCGCACTATCTCGGTATGTGTCCTCCACTCTTTCATAGAGACCGATCAGCTCATTGTCCTCCTTGGTTGTGGCATGGTCCTTCGCGATTGAAAGCTCCGTGGAGAATGCTCCGGCGAGCTTTTTGAAGTCTTGGTACGATATCTTGCCGGCGTTTATGGTCGCATCAATCCGCTTAGCAGCACGGTACAACCCTTCAAATTTGGCGCGATCAATCGCCGGCTTGGTTGACGTTCCAGCGGGAGCCGGTGTGGCCGTCGGGGTCGAAGTACAAGTGGGTAAAGGAATGAGAGCACGCAAACCAGGCAGGTCGGGGGGGCGAATCTTCGTTGAACCCGCCCAGTACCCAACAAGGAACATCAATGTTGAGAAGGTTGAGACCGCAAACCAACGGCGCCGGCTCTTGGTCATGGGGTTACCGTCTTGGGATCAAGGGAAGTCGATGACGTCAAAGCTACCACTACCGAGAATTAGAAATTCGTAGAAGGGCAAAAGGTGGGACAACGCCGCACGGAACGCAGCGGCGTCCTTAGCTGCCGCTTCGGTCGGGGACCAAATGTGACCGAGGAATACAAAGACAGTCTCCTTCTTGTTCGACGGGACGTGGTACGTCTCAAGGCACGCCACGATTGCGGCGGGGTCCGTAGCGGGCTCAACTTGTCCCTGGATCTCGATCCGCAGCCCGTGCTGCGCGATTGTTTCAAGCAGTGCGTTGCGAAAGGGAAGTGGTGGCCGGAGTGCAAGGAAGGTCTGGAAGACATGGAATGCCGGCGGCTTGGGTGCGACCTGGCGACCGATCATGAAACCAAGGCCAACTCGGATGTGGTTCGGGCACATACCAATGTTGAGCTGGACTTGATTCTGATCACCACCCACGTCGTACAGAAACCAGTGCCGGTCGCCCCACCGAGCGGGACCGAAAACAAGCCCGTTGCGGCCTCGCATGTGGGGACGTCTGGCCAGTCGTTGCCGAAAAAAATGCAGCTTGAATTCTGGATATGCACCAAGGTCACGCCGCAACTCGTTGGTCTTGTCAACAAGCGACTGCGGCGCTGTCCCGTGTAACAAGGTGACCTGCTGAAAGTCGAAAGCATCGAAGGGACTGAAAACCACGATAGAGTCCTAACCCAACCACCTAGCACATTGACAGCTGCGTTGGTAAGCAGCCATGCGTGCGTAGATGGGGCGTCCTCTGTCAAGCACCGGTCGAGACTGTCGATTAACGAGGTAAGGGGCCGGCCGTGCCGGCCGCGCGGCACTCCAGAACTGACCGGCAGAGCCAACCCTAAAGTCCAGGAATTTGGGGACGTAGAGTTTGTGAAATAATCCCCACCGCAGCACAAAATGTGATATACACCATGCAGCAGAGCGTGGTGGAGGGGCTGGATGGAGCAGGTGGCATTGCTGGAGGACGGGGAAGCTGCTGAGGTAGTGGAGGCGAGGCGGGCAGCGAAGCGGTGGGCGCAAGCCGCCGAGCAGCAGCAGGCGGCCCCGCGGCTGGTGGTGGCCAACCGTAGTCAAATCGAGTTGCGCCCGCAGGACCTGGAGTCGTTACTACAGCCGGGGCACCGTGCCCGAACGATCTGGGCGGCGGTGGAGCGGCTGGATCTGACGCGGTTTTACGAACCGATCAAGGCCCGGGGCAGTTGCGCCGGGCGCCCCACCACGGATCCGAAGATCTTGGTAGCGTTGTGGCTGTACGCGACCTGCGAGGGGATCGGCAGCGCGCATGAGCTGGAGCGCTTGTGTGAGCAGCATGACGCGTATCGGTGGCTGCGCGGCGGCGTGGCGATGAACTACCACACGCTGAGCGACTTTCGCACCGATCACGAGGCGGCGCTGGACGAGCTGTTTACGCAGCTGTTGGCGGTGTTGCTGCAGCAGGGCCTGGTGAGCCTCAAGCGCGTGGCCCAGGATGGCATGCGGGTGCGCGCCAGCGCTGGGGCCAGCTCGTTTCGTCGTCGCCAGCGACTGGAGGAATTCTTGGCGGTGGCCCAGGAGCACGTTGCAGCGGTCAAGCAGCAGGGCGAGCAGAATGTGGTCATGGTCGCCAATGCCCGCAAGGCGGCGGCGCAACAGCGCGCCGCTCGCGAGCGGGCCGAGCGGTTGCAACAGGCGCTGGGCGAGTTAGCAAAGCTGGAGGAGCAACGAGGCCAGGCGAGCGGTGGGCACAAGGCCAAAGGGGAGCCACGCACCTCGACTACCGATCCCGAGGCACGCAAGATGAAGATGGGCGATGGCGGATTTCGGCCGGCCTACAACACACAGATGGCCACCGACACGGAGAGCCGCGTCATCGTTGGCGTGGCGGTTACCGAAGACGGGACCGACCACGCGCAAGCCGAGCCCATGCTCGAACAGATCGAAGAGCGCAGCGAGCAGACGCCCGCGGAGCTGTTGCTCGACGGCGGCTTCGTCTCCAAGGAGGTGGTGAACAGCATTACGGAGGAGGGGGTGACGGTGTTTGCGCCGGTGCCCGAACGGCGCGGGACGGCCGATCCGTATGCCGACAAGCCGGGCGATTCGGCGGCGGTGCAGGCGTGGAAGCAGCGCATGGCGAGTGCGGCGGGGAAGCTCATTTATCGCGAGCGTGCAGCTACGGCCGAGACGGTGAACGCCGACTTGCGGACCTGGCGCAGCCTGGATCGGCTCCTGGTGCGCGGAAAACGTAAAGCGTTGTGTGTACTGCTGTGGAATGCGTTGGCGTACAACATCATGCGCTGGGTGGCACTCGCCCCGCAGCTTTGGAGTAGTTGAGGAAGAGGGACGTGAAAAGAGCAACGGCACACAAAGTGGCCCAGAAAGGGACGGTCAGCACTGCCCGTGGACCACCGCAGAGCACTGGCTGACCGGAACGCCCAGGTGGTCACACCCAGTCGGGCCGCTCGGCAATCCGGCGCGGCACAGAGAGTAACCTTCAAATCACGATTATTTCACAAACTCGTAGGGGCGAGTGGGGCGAGTGGCCCGGCCCCCGTTGTTGTGCCGGCACCGCACCAAATGGGCGGCTGTCCAGAGTCAAGTCGGCAACCAAACAAACCGCGTCCACGATTCGCCTACGGCGCGACCAAGGTGAAACCACCGAAGGTGGAAAAATCGCGGGCGTTGGTAGTCAGCACGGAGGAGATGCCGGCGCTGCGGAACGTGGTAGCCAGCATCGTGTCGAGCACGCGCTTTCGCCCGAGCTGGTGCGTACGCATCCAGTCGAGGAACAGCCGCATCGCCTCGGCGTCCGGGGTGACCTGTTCGATCTCGGGCGCGTTCCACCAAATCTCCGCGCGATCCAAAGCCTCGTTCATCGCCAGCGGCTGCGAAAATCGCTTTGCATCGGTGACCACATGGATGAACTCCGCGAGCACCTGCGGCGTAAGCGCAAAGGTGTCTCCGGCCTGGCGCAACACCTTCAGCCGAGCGCGAGCCGCAGGATGTTCGGCATGCTCCGCCACTTCCGCAGCCACGAGAAAGCTCGTGTCAAAACCGTGCGTCATGGAGCATCTCCGCAAGCAGATCGTCCTCCGCACTCAGCGGGCGGAGAACTTTGCCCAGTCGGAGCGGTGGAAGGTCCAGCGCGCTACGCCGCACGCCACCGGCCTGTCGCCGCCGCGCCGAGCGCACCAGGTGCTCGAGCTCCGAAAGTTCCTTGGGATTCAACAACGGAATGACGGCTTCGATCTCGGCGAGTGTGCTCATGGTCCGGAAAGTAGCACGCGCTCGCCGCGAGCGGCAAGGCAGCCACCGCCGAGGGCTGAAGCCCAATGCCAGTAAGTTTAGGACCTGTGGTCACTTTGCGCGTCAATCTGCTACCCGTGAGCGGGCGCGCCCGTCATTCTACCGCGACGGTGGCGTCTTCGATGATGATGTCGTAGCGGTAGCCAAAGCCGAGGTCCTTGTCGGGAGTCAGCTTCCCACGCACCAGCACCATATTGCCCACAGCGGCGGTGGCGGTCGTCGCCACGGTGACGTCGTTGGTGCCGGCACCGCCCGTGCCGTCCCGCACATGCAACCAATTTTTCCCCATGACCTCAGGGGTGAACTTCGCGACACGGCCGCGGACCACCACCTCCTTGCCTGCCAAGTCCGCCTTTTTGGCGAACAGCTCGGCCACGGTGTAGCCGCCCTCGGCCTTGCGGATGTTCGACAGGTCGAGTGCGGGCGCCGCAGCCGTCATGGCCGCGCCGTGCCCGGCCGTGCCGTGAGCCGCGGCGACCTGCTCCTCTGCGGTTCGGCCGCCAACCACCTGGATAGCAGAGACGAAGTACACGAGGTCGAAGGTTCTCTCCAGGGTCTTGCTGTAGAAGTCCCGCATTTCCATCCCGTCCGGCACGGCAACCTTATCCCCGACGGCAACCGCAAACTGTGGCGCCGCCGCCCAGATCTTCTTGGTGCCGTCATCGACCTGCACGTACGTGTAGCCGCCGGAGTTCATGGTCTCCACGACTTCGCCGGTTGTGCCGCCAGGTGACTCGGCGTTCGCAGCGCCGCCTGCCGCGGGCGGCGCTGCGAACGCCGCGTCGACCCGGCAGCCGATCAGGAGCATGCCTGCTATGCCGATTGTGAACGAAAGAAGGGAATATCTCACTGTGGTTCCTCCGGTTGCTTAGGGTGGGCGCCCCCGCTCCGGGGGGTACCCGCGGATTCCTACACCAGCGGCGCGCCAATTGACAGAGGAAGGTGAGTTGAGAGATTGTGCACCCATGCCCGTTCACGTCATCCGCCGCAGCCGAGACCGCAGCATCTCCGCGAAGAGGGTCGCAGCAGACGCCCGTCACTTGTTGCGTGTGCTGGGCGAAAACCGCTCGGAGCTGACCGTCACCTTGACCAACGACGAGGAGATTCGGTGTCTCAACCGAGACTATCGCCGCAAGGACCGCCCGACCGACGTGCTGGCCTTCGCCATGCGCGAGGGCGCGCGCGTGCCCGGCGACGAGGCGGTGCTCGGCGATGTCGTGATCTCACTGGAAACCGCGGCGCGGCAGGCGCCGGCGCGCCGCGCCAGCACCGCCGGTGAGGTGCGCACGCTTTTGATTCACGGCGTGCTGCATCTGCTTGGCTACGATCACGAACGTTCGGCGGCCGAGGCGCGGCGGATGCGGGCCAAGGAGCGAGAGCTGCAGGCGGTGCTCGCTCGGTGGAAAGAATAGATCTCCCCGACTCGGCGTCGGCGGTCTGGCTCCCTTGAACCCTTGATCCCTCGTACCCTTGAAGCCTCAAAAGCCGGCGGGACGCTTGTCGCCGCCTTGTATCCGTTGCCGAAACGCGGCACCATCGCGCATGGCCACTCGAGCCGAGCGGCGGCGCGCCCTGCCGTCGGTGGACCGCGTGTTGAGCGGCGCAGGCGCCGACACGGCGCTGGCGCGCTATCAGCGCCGTTATGTAGTGGACACGGTTCGTCGTGTGCTGGACGACATACGCCGGCGCCTCGCGACCGATCCCTCCGCAGCCGTGCCGTCCCCCGCGGAAGTGATGGCCGCAGCGTGCGCGCGGATGGACGCGGATCGACCACTCGCACTGCGTCCGGCGGTCAATGCAACAGGCGTCGTCCTGCACACGAATCTCGGCCGCGCCTTGTTGGCCGACGCAGCGATCTCCGCCGTCGTGGAAGCGACGCGCCGCCCGGTGACTCTCGAGTACGACGTCGACACAGGGGCACGCGGCGATCGCGACGATCTCGTGTCGCACGACTTGTGCGCGCTCACCGGAGCCGAGGCAGCGACCGTCGTCAACAACAACGCCGCGGCGGTGCTCCTGGCGCTGAACACACTCGCCGAAGGGCGTGAGGTGCTCGTGTCGCGCGGGGAGCTGATCGAGATCGGCGGCTCGTTCCGCATCCCCGACGTCATGAGCAAGAGCGGCGCGCGACTCCGCGAGGTGGGAACGACGAATCGCACCCACGGCAGCGACTACGTCAACGCGCTGAGTGATGCGACTGCACTGCTGCTCAAGGTGCACACGTCGAACTACCGCATCGTTGGCTTCACGGCGGCAGTGCCACTGGACGAATTGGTCGCGCTCGGCCGTGAGCGCGGTATCCCGGTGATGGAAGACCTGGGCAGCGGCGCCCTGATCGACCTCTCGGCGTACGGATTGCCGAAGGAGCCGGTAGTTGCCGAACGTATCCGTGCCGGCGCGGATCTGGTGACGTTCAGCGGTGACAAGCTGCTCGGTGGACCACAGGCAGGCATAATCGTGGGCCGCCGTGCGATCATCGCTCGTTTGAAACGGAATCCCCTGAAACGCGCGGTGCGCTGCGACAAGATGACCCTGGCGGCGCTGGCCGCGACGCTGCGGCTCTATCGCACCGCTCCCGATTTGTGCACCGTGCTGCCGACGCTCCGCTGGCTCACGCGGCCCATCGCTGAGATGGAAGCCGTTGGACGCGCCGCCGTCCCGGTGCTGCGTGCGCTGCTGGGCGAGGAGTTCACCGTCGAGCTGGTGGACAGCGAGGCGGAGATCGGCAGCGGCGCCCTGCCGAGCGAAGTGCTGCCCAGCAAGGCCATCAGCGTCTCGCACCCAACGCGCGGGCCACAGGACATCGCGCGGCTCTTCCGCACGGCGAGACCGCCGATCATCGGCCGCGTCCAAGCCGGCCGCTTCTTGCTCGACCTGCGCGGCATCTTCGAACCAGCGGCCGTGGTGCCCCAAGGAAATCCTGCGTCTTGAGGACTCAGCCGGATGGCGGACGACAAGCCACTCAGCACCCGGCCTCCAGCGCTCAGCATCGATTCCCACGTCGACCGTTACCTGAACCACCTGGCGGTGGAGCGTGGCGTTGCCGCCAACACTCTGCTCGCCTACAGCAGCGATCTCAGCGCCTTTGTTGGTCACCTCGAGCGCCGGTGCATCGCGCCGGTCGCTGCCGTGCAAGCGAGCGACATCGTGCGCTTCCTCGAAGACTTGCAGCAACGCGGCCTCTCGGCGCGCAGCCGCGCGCGCACCTTCGCCGCGCTGCGTGGGTTCTTTGCATTCCTGCTCCGCGAACAGGTTCTGCGTGTGGACCCGAGCCGCGATCTCCACCTGCCGCGCTTGGGTCAGCGGCTGCCCCGCTCGCTGGGCGCGCAGGAAGTCGTGGAACTGCTGGGGCACACACCGAGGAACGCCCTGGAGCAGCGTGACGGCACGATGATCGAGCTGGTGTACGCCTCGGGGTTGCGGGTATCCGAGGTGATATCACTCAAAGTGAGTCAAGTGAACCTCGAGGCTGGCTACCTCACCGTGGTTGGAAAAGGGCGCAAGGAGCGCGCGGTGCCCATCGGCAGCTTCGCGCGGCAGCGTGTGCTGGACTACTTGCAGGAAGCGCGGCCGAAGATTCTGGCCGGCCGGCTCAGTCCCTACCTGTTTGTGAATCGCGCCGGGCGGCGGCTCTCCCGCCAGGGATTCTGGAAACGCCTGCGGCTGGCGGTGCGGCGCGCCGGCATTGCGGGCAAGGTGAGCCCGCACACGTTGCGGCACGCCTTCGCCACGCATTTGGTCGAACGCGGCGCCGATCTGCGTGCCGTACAGATGATGCTCGGCCACGCCGACATCTCGACGACGCAGATCTACACCCACGTCGCGCGCGACCACCTGCGCACCGTGCATCGCAAGTTCCACCCGCGCGGCTGAAATCTCACGCCCTGTACCCTGCCCCGTCGACCTCTCGACCCCCCGGAACCTGGACCCGTGGTGGCGGGTGCCGGCGCTTTCTGCTAGCGTCCGCGCAACGTTATGTCATTGGTCCAACAGCTGTCAGTGTGGGCACTGCCGGTGCTCGCAGCGATCATCCTGCATGAGGTCGCCCACGGCGTAGTGGCTTTCCGGCTGGGCGATCCGACTGCCTCACGCATGGGGCGGCTCACGCTCAACCCGCTGCCGCACGTCGATCCGTTTGGGACGGTGTTGCTGCCACTACTGTTGATTGCGACCCACGCCCCCTTTCTCTTCGGCTGGGCCCGCCCGGTACCCGTGAACTTTGCCAACTTACGCCAGCCAAAGCGCGACATGGTGCTGGTGGCCATGGCCGGCCCGCTGACCAACGTGCTCCTGGCCGTCGTCAGCGCCACCGTTTTCAAGTGGATCCTGCACCTCCAGCTGCCCAGTGAGGGCGCGCTCACAACGACGCTCGTGGCGGTGCTCACGCCGGTTGCCTTCATGGCGCAGAACAGCGTGATCATCAACGTCGTACTGGCCGTGTTCAACCTGATACCAATCCTGCCGTTAGACGGCGGGCGCGTGCTGGCGGGACTCCTTCCCGTGCGCCAGGCCGTTGCGTTCGCCCGCCTGGAGCCGTTCGGGTTAATGATCGTTCTCCTGTTGCTGGTCACGAACACGTTGGGCCACGTGGTCGGGCCGGTGGTTGCGGCATTTCTCCGCGTGCTGTTGTAAATGGCCTCTTACGGAGAAAATCGAACGGAGAAATGGAAAATCACAAACAGGAAACCGGAAACTGGAAACTGATCAATTGGCCGGTTTTCCATTTCCGGTTTTCGGTTTCCTGTTTTTCATTTCTTTCCTGTTCGGTTCCGGTTGCGCTGGGTTAGGTACTATGGGAGTCATTGTCAGCGGCATGCGGCCCACCGGGCGCCTGCATCTCGGGCACCTGCACGGCGCTGTGCGCAATTGGATCAGCCTGCAGGGAGAGCAACGTTGCTTCTTCTTCGTAGCGGACTGGCACGCTCTGACCACCGATCCGGAGCACACGGCGCGCATCAAGACGAACACCCTGGAGATGGTCACCGACTGGCTGGCCGCAGGCATCGATCCGGAGCAGGCGGTGCTCTTCCGGCAGTCCGCGATCAAGGAGCATGCGGAGCTGCACCTGTTGCTGTCCATGCTCACGCCGACCCCGTGGCTCATGCGCAACCCGACGGTCAAAGAGCAAGCCCGCGACCTCGGGCTGCTGGGGACCGAGCAGGAAGATTTGACCAGCATCAACTACGGCTATCTGGGCTATCCGGTGCTGCAGGCGGCTGATGTTCTGATGTACAAGGCGACCGGCGTGCCGGTGGGCGTCGACCAGGCGCCGCACATCGAGCTCACGCGCGAGATCGCCCGGCGCTTCAATCACCTGTACGGAGCGGTGTTTCCCGAACCCGAGACCCTGCTGACCGAATCCGCCAAGGTCCCCGGCACCGACGGCAGGAAGATGAGCAAGAGCTACAACAACGCTGTGTTCTTGTCCGATCCGGCGGCGGATATCGAGCGCAAGTTGAGCCGCATGATGACCGATCCGCGCCGCGTCCGCCGTACGGACCCCGGAGAGCCCAGCGACTGTCCCGCGTTCAATCTGCATCAGGTCTATTGCACGCCGGACGAGATCGAGTACGTCATGAACGGCTGCCGCACTGCGGGCATCGGGTGTCTGGATTGCAAGCGGGTGATGATCAAGCACGTGCTCGCCGACCTCGCCCCCATCCGCGAGCGGCGCGCCGAGTTGGAGAACCATCCGGAACAAGTGACAAAGGTGCTCGAACGCGGTAATGAGCAAGCACGTGCCGTCGCGGCGGCAACGATGGATGAGGTGCGTGGGGCCATGGGGCTGGAATGAGGATTGGGGGATTGACGATTGGAGGATTGAGGGATTGGGTGATTGAGGATTGACGATTGGAGGATTGAGTTCAATCCGCCAATCACCCAATCTGGTGGTGGATGATGGGAGGGGCACATGGCTGATCTGTACCGTGTCAGGCTGGATGTCTTCGAAGGGCCGCTCGATCTCCTCCTGCACCTGATCAAGAAGAACGACGTCGAGATCACCGACATCCCCATCGCCATGATCACCGAGCAGTACCTCGGGTATCTCGCGATGCTCCAGGAGCTGCGGCTGGACGTGGCGGGGGAGTTCCTCGTCATGGCTGCGACCTTGATGCTCATCAAATCGCGCATGCTGCTGCCGCCGTCCGAAGATAGCGAAGAGGAGGAAGAAGATCCGCGGACCGACCTCGTCCGCCAGTTGCTCGAATACCAGCGCTATCGCGAAGCGGCTCTGGCGCTGGCAGAACGGCCGTTGTTGCATCGGGACATCTTCGTACGTGAGCCACTCGCCGAGGATCCAGAAATTGCAGAGGACGTGGAACCGACACGGTTACGCGTGACCGTGTGGGAGCTGCTGGAGGTCTTTCGCGCACTGCTCAAACGGGCACGGCCGGGCGCCGTGCACGAGGTGGTCACCGAGCGCATCTCGCTGCGCGACCGCGCCCGTGGGTTATTGCAGGCGTTGAGTGTGGCGCACTGTGTGGAGTTCGACAGCTTGTTCGACGAGGAGGCGAGCCAACTGGAGATCGTCGTGACCTTCCTTGCCCTGCTCGAGCTCATGAAAATGGGGGCGGTGCGGGCGCTGCAGGAAGAACCATATGGGCGCATCGTCATCGAGTTGATCGCGTCCGACGTCGGCGCGATCTCCGTCGACGCGGTCGACGAATACGCCAGCGTCGGGAAGGCAGAGGGAGTGGAGGATGGCGGAAACGCGTGAGGCTGATGTGATTGCCGAGGGCAGCGAGGCGCCACTGGAGGCGGTGCCACCCGTGGCGGTGCCACCCGCAGCGCCTGCCGCCGAGGAGACCGCGCCGGCAGAGGCCGATGACCCGCTCGGTCGTGTGCAGCACATCGTCGAGAGCGTCCTCTTTGCGGCCGCTGCGCCGGTGAGCCTGCGGCGCCTCGTCGAGATATTGGACGGACCGACAGCGAAGGAAGTGCGGGCCGTCCTGGAACGTCTGATGGCCGAGTACGCGCCGGGCCGTCATGGGATCCAGCTGCACGAAGTCGCCGGTGGATACCAATTCCGCACGGCGCGCGAGAATGCCCCATGGGTACGCGCCGTGTTCCGTGACAAACCGGCTCGGCTCGGCCGCGCCGCCCTGGAAACCTTGGCAATCGTCGCCTATAAGCAACCCGTCACGCGTGCGGAGATTGAAGCCTTGCGGGGCGTCGACGTGGAAGGCGTGCTGAGCACGCTCATGGCGCGCCGCCTGATCAAGATCTCCGGGCGCAAGGAAGCGATCGGCCGGCCACTGTTGTACAGCACCACGCCAGAGTTTCTGGAGACATTTGGCCTGAAGGACTTGCAGACGCTGCCCGCGTTGAATGAGCTAGGACCCGCACCCGATGCCGAAGACGGCGAACACCCGACCGCAGCCGCGCAACTCCCAGCCGCGGCAGGGACAGCGTCCGCGACAGCGCCCGCAACAGACGCCGCAGGCGGCACCGCCGCGACATTCGCTGTCGAAGTCGACGCGGCCGCAGCCGCCGCCGATGCCGGTTCGGCCGCCACCGCCGAAACCGCCGGCGCGGCAGACGGAGCGCTTGCAGAAGATTCTGAGCCGTGCGGGGATTGCGTCGCGGCGCAAGGCGGAGGAGCTGATCCAAGCGGGGAAGGTGCGGGTGAACGGGCAGGTGGTGACCCGCCTGGGGACGACGGCGAATCCGCGGACGGACCGGATCACGGTTGACGGCCGTCAGTTACCGGCACCAACTGAACCCGTTTACATCCTTCTCAACAAGCCCGTCGGGGTCGTGACGACCCTTTCGGATCCGGAAGGGCGGCCGACGGTGCGCGAGTTGCTGTCGGACGTGCGCGGGCGTGTGTTCCCGGTCGGGCGCCTCGACTTCCATTCCTCCGGGCTTTTGCTGCTGACCAACGATGGCGAGCTGGCGCTGCGGCTGACCCACCCGCGCTATGGCATCCGCAAGACGTACCGGGTCAAGGTGAAAGGCGCACCCACTGCCGACACCCTTGCGCAGCTGGCGCGCGGTGTGCGTTTGGACGAAGGAGTCACCGCCCCTGCCGAGGTCCGCGTCGAGCGCAGCGGTGAGGGCAAGACGTGGCTGGAGCTCACCATTCGTGAGGGTCACAACCGTGAAGTGCGCCGCATGTGCGAAGCGGTCGGGCATCCCGTCGAGAAACTCACCCGCGTATGCCTCGGCCCGTTGTCGCTCGGCAAGCTGGCGCCGGGCCAGCACCGGCATCTCACTGATCGTGAGATTTACGAGCTACAGCGGGCCACAGGGTTGGGGCCCCCGCGTCCCATCCCGGGGCGCCGTCGCTCTGAGGTCCGTTGACATCATACAGACCGAGGGCTATCTGAAAAATCGTCGTTGTAGCGGGGTGGAGCAGTCCGGTAGCTCGTCGGGCTCATAACCCGAAGGTCGGAGGTTCAAATCCTCCCCCCGCAACTTCCAAAGCCACGTGATTTCAGTGAGTTACATGGCCTCCTGTTTTCTTGCAAAACAGTGTTTATTGTGTCGGGTGCCCGTGGGTCCCATCGTCAAGCCCCGCGTTCACGCTCGCCGTGTACGGCCACCTGCTGCCGCGCAACCGTCGCGGTGAGGTCGATTCCGTACCCCGCCGCCTCTGCCAGCCGGGTCCACCGGTGTGTTCCCTGCTTCTTCAGTGATGAGAACCGCTACGACTCGCGCCACTTCATCCGCAAGGGTGGCGAAGACCATTCGCTCGCCATCCACCCGCAGAGCGCAGTGCATACATACCCCGAACACGCCGGCCGCAGTCACGACTCTGATAGCCGCCTTCCGTTGCGCAGCCGCTCCCGCCACCTCTGCTCATCTACCTGGGCGGGCGCAGTCGACTGGATGAAGTCGACGAGCACCTCCACGAAGCGCTGCGGGTTGTTGCGATGAGGGAAATGGCCCGCTTTCGGGAAGATCTCGAGCCGGCTCTCCCGAATATGCTCGTGCGCCGAATACGCGTGAGCGACCGGTATCAGCGGATCGTGCTCGCCCCAGATGATCAACGTCGGCATCTCCGCGGCCAAATAGAGCCGGTCGCCGGCGCTCGCACGCTGCCCCCGGATGTCGATGACAGTCCGCACCGTGTGAATGAACGCTTGACGGGCGTCGGGGTCGGACAGGGACACAAAGCTGCGCCAAATCTCGTCCAAGTCGGAACCCGCGCGTAGCCCGCCGCGCCCGAGGAAGCGTGCCACCCTGTCCACCGCATCGCACAGTCCACGGCTGCAGAGCAACGGCAGCACCCATTCGGCGCCGGGTAACGCCGCCGCCCGCAGGAGAAGGTGGAGTTCATGTCCGAGACCGCCACTGGAGACGAGCACCATGCGCTCGCAGCGCTCCGGGAACTGATAGGCGAACTGCATCGCCACCCCGCCGCCGAGCGAATGCCCGACGATCGTGCCGCGCTCGTAGCCGAGCACGCCGAGGAGGTCGCGAATTGTGCTTGCGTGCGCCCCGAGCGAATAATCGGCCCTCGGCTTCGCGGACGAGCCATGCCCCAGGAGGTCTGGGGCAACGACCGAGTAGCGTTCGGCTAGCCGGGGCAGCACCTGCTGCCAGGTCGCCGAGCTTCCGCCGATGCCGTGGACGAGTAGCAGCAGCGGGCCACTCCCAGCGGCTCGATAGCTGACCCGGTGGCCGTGGAGGGTGATCCGCCGCTCGCGAGGTGTGGACAACTCCCGTCTGCGCGGAATACGTTTTTGACTTGCCGATACATCAACCATTTTGGGCGTCAGGAGACAATTTCATGCATTTCGACACAGAAAGTGTAGTCTATCTCGAATGGGTTACCAACATGATCCTGCGGAAAGCCTTGTGGCACAAGGCCAAGAGGACGTTGGTGATTGTAAAGCGCTTTATGAGACACTAGACCAACTAGTTTCTGTGTCGACAGTCGTGAAACCGCTGATTATCAAGGCCCAGCGCGGGCTCCATAGAGTACATCCTATCACTCGATCGATGATTGTACAGCAGTTGAGAACGAGAGGCGACTACCGCGAAGCGAAGGGGAGTGCGTTGCAGGCAAAGCTCCGCCGCGGTGGTCTCTCTCAGCGGGCGGCCGATCAGCGCCCGATCGCTGTGCCTGGCGGAGCTCCCTTGCACCTTGCCAGCATCCCTACGGCAGATCGCTCCGGTCAATGACGTCGATCACCACCTGCGTTGCGTTGTTCGTCACGTCCGGGTCTGGGTCTGTCGGACCAACGGCGCGCAGCACGGCGGTGCAGCGGACCGGCGACTTGGCGTTCGGCGTGTCTGCAAACAGCGCTCGGTCGATAGTCAGCTGTAAGGTCCCGGTCTTCGTCTTCCCGCCGTCCACCAGCACCGTATCTTGATTGCCAGCGGTTCGGGCGTCCGCATCGAGCACCCCGGCGGTCACGGTCCCCGCAGGGCATGTGCCATCACTCCGAGTGATGCGCACGGCATCGCTGTCCGCTGTAGGCAGGTGGTCACCGTTGCCCACGCTCACGCTCAGCCGCTTCACCACCGGGTTGGTGTTGGCGATCGACACGCTCACCGGCGCGATGCTGTTGATGAATGCCTCATGGGGAGGGGGTGCAGTGGTGTTCTCCGCGCGGTTCTTGTCGATCACGTTCAGCTCCACGGTCGTCGTATTGTTGGACGCCGTCGGCTCGGTGTTTCCCGGAACAACCGACGTGGCGGTTAACGTGATCGTGCAGCGGTGCGGCACCCGATGATTGAAATTGGCACGGGCGCGGAAGTTGGCAGAGGAGATGTTGGAGGAGATGCAGGCAACAGGGAGCATTGCGTGAGCCTCTTGTGAGTAAAGGTTGCCCCTGGCGCACGCTCGGCATTGAAAACCACCGGTTCGCTCTGCGTGCTTGGGTTGTGGTGTTGCCTGCTGGTTGCGGTGCGGTGCCCGGCTTTGGTCGCCGTCGAGGTGTCCGGGTGAATCGCCTCTTGTGGCAATGGCAAAGTCATGCTCTGGCTTGACACGCGCACTTGGAGTGTCCTAGGGGGCATTGGACGCACGGGTGGTGGCATTGGCGTTGCACGCTCGCGGGGTTTGTCGGTGCCGTTGGTACGGATAAGTAGGTTAGTAGGTAGTTAGGTGAGGCCAGTCACAAAGGAGAACGCGATGAGCACCAAAGTGGGTTTATGGATTGACCATAGGAAAGCCATTATCGTGGCTGTTACGGATCAAGGGGAAGAGATAGGACTGATAGTATCGAAGGTTGAGAAACTGCTCCAACGTTCTGGTGATTCACCCCTTAAGGGGCGATATGAATCGGGGAAAGTGCCGGCAGATGATAGCCGGCAAAGAACCTTTACGGAACATCTCAACATTTATTACGAGGCGGTAATTGCGTGTCTTCGTGATGCGGAATCCATTCTGATATTTGGTCCTGGCGAGGCAAAGGGCGAACTGAAGAAACGTCTTGAACACAGCAAACTGGGCGGACGCATCGCCGGTGTTGAAACAGTTGACAAGATGACGGATCGCCAGATTGCGGCGAAAGTTCGACAGTACTTTGCAGAATAGCCCTCTGCAGTAGGATCGAGATGAAACCACCTAATACGCTCTTCGAGCGGACGCGGAAGACCGCGCCGGCCAAGAGCATGTAACGAGCCGTCAAGCACCGGCACCAGCATCCCCGTGGCTCGGGCTTGACATGGACACACCGGTGGAACAAAGATCGGGCCTCGAAGAGGGGGAATCATGAGAAAAGCGAGTTTGCCCGTCGCAGCAACGGGCGCCGCGCGCATCATTTTGGGACTCGCCGTGTTCGTTGCGATAGCGGTGAACGCTCAAAGTCCAGACGCGGGAGGGAACGATCTCATCACCGCAGCCGGTGCAGGTGATCTCCCCCGAGTCAAGGCGCTACTCGCCGCCAAGGCTGATGTGAACGCCAAGGGTGGTGATGGCGGCACGGCGTTGATGGCGGCGTCGCGGAATGGCCACCAAGAGGTCGTACAACTCCTCGAGAATGCAGGCGCCAAGGAGGAATAGGGGTAACCACAACATTCCTGTCACGAGCCGCCATTTGGGTGTCGACGCGCCGCCTTGTGGTACCGGGGCGGCTAATCTGATGCCTGAATGTTGTCATGATCTGAACGATCGCTGCCACGCGAGCCCGGATGGGGAGCCACTCTTGTGAAGTTCTGGTTTTTCCTTCACGTAACCTGGTGGCTGATCGCGTGCAAAACATTGTACACCGTAGATCGAGAAGCCCACCACCCGCCACGCATCGCCCTGCGCGAGCGCCACCAAGGCCACCAGCCCGCCGGTCGAGAGCAACACGCTGGCCAGGTGCGGGTGGCAACTGAAGGGATCGTTGGGTCGCCGCCGCATAGCACTGCGAGCATCCCATTTCTCTCCCACTGCTGCAATGCGCACCGGCTGGCTGCGCACTGCCGGCATGCGGCGCGGCAGGCCGCTTCTCGGGGTGGCGCAAACAGATGTCGAGGTGCTCCCCCGCGGTCTTCGCATGTGCTAGGTTGGACTCATGTTGGTCGGCCCGGCGATTACGGCTGCGGTGGTGGTTCTCCTCTTGCTGCTCAGCGGGCTGAAGGTCCTGCGCGAGTACGAGCGGGCGGTGGTGTTTCGGCTCGGGCGCCTCACGGCCGCGCGCGGGCCTGGTATCATCTACGTCATTCCGCTCGTCGAACAAATGTTTCGTGTCGAACTCCGGACCATCACCCTCGATGTGCCGTCGCAGGATGTGATCACGCGCGACAACGTGTCGATCCAGGTGAACGCCGTGCTCTACTTCCGCGTCGTCGACGCGAATCGGGCGGTGGTCGAGGTGCAAAACTATCTGTACGCGACGTCGCAGATTGCGCAGACAACGTTGCGTAGCGTCTGTGGACAGGCGCAGCTGGATGAGCTGCTGGCCGAGCGCGAGAAGTTCAACGCCCGGCTGCAGGAGATCATAGACACCCACACGGAGCCGTGGGGGATTAAGGTGGCACTGGTGGAGGTGAAGCAAATCGATCTGGCGGTCGACATGCAGCGTTCGATTGCGCGACAAGCCGAGGCCGAACGGCTACGCCGCGCCAAGATCATCAATGCTGAAGGTGAGTATCAGGCGGCCGTACGGCTGAGCGAGGCAGCATCGATCATGGAACCGCAGGCCATGGCGATCCAGCTGCGCCTGCTCCAAGCGCTGTCGCAGGTGGGCACCGAAAAGAACCACACCGTCATCCTACCGATCGCAACCGACGTCATTCGGGCGCTCGTCGATCGCTTCGGGGCGGCGTGAGTCGGGGCCTGACTCAACACGCTCCGCGACGCATAAAGCGCACGTCGCGCCCCCGCAGGTTGCGGGGTGTAAACGGCTGACAGGAAGTGGGCCTGCGCCTGAGCGGCTACAGGAGCCACGATCGCCGTCCCGCTGGATCTTCCCCAAGGCGCTCTCGCGGTGAGCCGGGCGCGGACTTTGACTGCGCTGTGGTGCTGGTGGTCGCCACGGTGAACACCCCGCACCTCACAGCGGTGTCAGTACGGCGAGTAGCGGAACGTGACCGGTCCGCCGACAGAGCACGGATCACCCGGAAACGTGGACGCGGCAGTCCGTCTGCAAGAGGCTTGCTCGCTCCGCCCACGTTCTCTGCCGCCAGGCTTCGGCGTACGATGGACCAAGCGTAGAGCTGAGGATCAGCTGGCCCTCCTGAGCACGCGTATCTGTGGGCGCACGGTGGGCGCGCCGCGAGGAGACGAAGAACCGGGCTGTAGAGCCCCACTGTGGCGCACATTGGGTCGGCTGCGTTTAAGTAAGCAGCGGCCTGTCGGTTTTTTGTCCAGCAGTCCGATGACCGATCGGCGCGCCGCGCTGGGGTCGAGATTGAGGGTCTCGCAGATCACCGCGAACGAAAAGACATAGCGGCGCTCCCGGCTCGTGATCCACTGCTCCGCTTCAGCACGGACAGGCCTTTCCGCTGACCTCAAGTTGTGGATCGCATCCTCGAGCACCGCCAGCATCAGGGCTTGGGTGCCTGACCAAGGCGGGGCAGCGTGCGTCTGTGTGGTTGTTGGGATCTCCGTTGTTGGGATCTCCAAGGACGCAAACGCCACCTGCCCGATCTCTTTCATCTAAGTCCTTCCGTATGCATCGGCTGTGCCCAGCCGTTGTCAAAGGGTTGTGCCCCGGTGGAGCTCGTACGTGGCAGAGTGGGGGCCGTTGTGCCCCGCGCGCGGGCGGATAACGTGTTCACTACTACTAACATTTTATGTATAGCCACTGTGCATATCAATGGCAATGGGACCTGCGAATCCATCATAATTCAGGATCGTTGGGCCCGCTGGCGGGCTCGGCCGCGTATGGGCTCTTCGCATTCTGACCAAGTCATATGCACGACCCGCTAGCGCTTCTTCTGAGGCGCTCGTTCGCAGGGCATCCCGTTCCTTTCCCACTACGGCAAATGCAAGCGGTTGGAATCGAGGTCGCGGAATTGCTGCGGGGCTCAGTGTACCGCGACGGGGATCCGCCGCGGCTTGGCACTCTCGGCCTTCGGAAGCTCCAGCTCGAGGACGCCGTTTGCCATGTGCGCCTTGATGTGATCGGCGTCGATGTCGCTCGAGACCGTGAATCGGCGCAGGTAATTGCCGACGTTGTACTCGGTGTACACCGGCGCCAGGTTCTCGTAGTCTTGGAGCGCTACTCGTCCTTCGATCGACAGCACACCGTCAGCCAGCTTCACTTCGATCGATTCTTCGTCTACGCCCGGCATGTCGGCCCACAACCATAGACTGTCCTGGGTCTCGCAGATGTCGACATCGGGCAGGTAGGTGCGTCCGGCACGTGTGTGCTCCTCGCCCTTCAGTTCCTGTTTGTTGCGCACGCTGAGTTCCTGGGGTGTCATTTTCGCTTACCTCCTTTTGCGCATCACTCAAGCCGCCTGCACGCTGATCTGCCGCGGCTGCACAGCCTCTTTCCTGGGGACGCGGAGCGTCAGCACCCCATGCGCGTACGAGGCCTCGGTGCGCGCCACGTCCAGATCGTCCGGCAGCTGCAGCGACCGCGAGAACCCGCCGCTGTTACGCTCGCGCCGATGGAAGCCGCCGCCCTCGGGCGCCGCCGTGTCGCGCTTACCCGCGACCGTCAACGTTCGCCCCTGCGTCTCGATGGTGATCTGGTCGGGCGGCACACCGGGTACTTCGAGGCGAACGACACAACCGTCCTTGTCGCTGAAGATGTTGAGGGCGGGGAAGACACCGCGGCCCGAAAAGCCGAGGTCGAGCCCCAGTGGATTGTCAAACATGCGCTCCAGCTCGCGCTGGAGGGTGAGCAAACTGTTCACCGGATCCGCAGACGAAGAGAACTGTAAAAACGCCATACGCACCTCCTACGAGTATTGTCTTTTACGGATACAACGCGCTGATGTGGTGCAGCGCGTGGCGGTATTTGTAGATTACGATAAGGCTGAATTGTCTACTGTCAAGGTGCGTTGCAACGGGTTGTGTGGTGCGCACCTTCACCGAAGCGATGCCTGGATAGTAGATGTTCTCGCCGTCCAGCAACACGTGCCCACGGGTACGCGCGCCGGGCATCACGGCGCGCATCCTCGCGCCGCCCTACAGGGTTGGGATCATTACCAGCCGCGCCGCCACATCCCTGGTGTAGTGAAACAGGACACTTGTCGGTCCAAACGCGAGGCCAGGAACCTCGGAAGGTTGTCCAAAAGTTTGTGGGGAACCCTTGAGTCGCGCGGCTGCCACGCCGAAGCTAAATAAAGAGAACCGGGGCTTACCGTTGCGACGCCCAGGCGACATCCTGGCTCAGGAAGTCGGACTGACTCCCGTTGAACTTGCCGTTGCCGGCGTACTGCGTAAGGATGTTGTGGTGACCCACGAACAGGCCGGAGGTGGTAAACGTTGCCTGACCTGCACCGTTAAGTGTCCCCCGGCCAATCATGTTGCTGCCATCAGAGAAGCTCACCGTGCCTGTCGGCGTGCCTGAACCCGGTGCGACGGCGGTGACCGTGGCAGTGAACGTAACCGGGTGACCGAACACCGAGGGATTGGCGCTTGAGGCGAGCTGCGTCGCCGTGTCGGCCTTCTGCGCATAGGCAACGCCGCCGGCGGCGAAGAAGACGGCGAACAGAGTTACTGCACACGTCAGCTGTTTCATAGGAGAAGCGGTTTGTGCATTTGGGAGATCCCCTCAAAGAGATATTGGATGTATAGCACGAAACTGGTTTGGGATCACCACAGGCCGTGGGGTGAGGACCGTGTTTGTCGACGCCGGCCGCGTCTTCGACGGCACGCAGCTGCGCGTCGATGGCTGGCGCGCCGACTACGGCATCGGCTTCCGTCTGATCTGGAACCTCGCCACCACCGTCAGCTTCGACTACGGCATCAGCAGCGAGGGGCAGCTCTTCACCATGGATCTCGGATATGCGTTCTGAGCGTGATCTGACCACCACTCATCGGCGTAGCACCGGTGCCAACGCACGTCCCCGGTTTCAGCGCGTCCCGCGTCCGCGACCGGAAGACACGCTCTCAGCGCTACCGGTAGAGGCCGACAAACGCTCGGCCCGCGATTCTTCGACGACCTGTCCGAGCACAGCATCAGAGACCTGCGTCAGCTGTGCGGCCGCATCCTTCAGCAGCGGCTGCGCGACCGCGCGCGAAAGCACTTCGTTCTTCGTCGGGCCCTGCTTACTCCCGAGAAACGGCTTGAAGAGGAGGTACGGCACATCGCGCACGGGCATGTGGCGCATGAAGCGGCGTAGTAGCCGCAGCGTTTGGATCGGATAGTGCGCGAGCTTGTAACGGAACAGCCGCCGGAACCCCGCAACGCGCTCGGCATTGATCACCTCGCCCGGCAAGCAGGTGGGATCGATCTCCGAACATTTGAAGTATTTGTACCAATCGTCGGCGTCGGTGACCAAGCCGCGCTTGAGGTACTCCTGCCAGAGCGGCGTGCCGCGGTACACGCACAGCCGATTGAACGCGAACGTGTCGAGTCGCAACTTGTATGCGAAGTCGAACGTCGCGCGCAGGTCCTCGACCGTCTCGTCGGGCGTCCCCACGACAAAGAACCCATGCACGATCTCGATACCCGCCTGTTTGGCGTTGGTTACCGCAGTCTCGACCTCGGCCAACGTCTGCCCCTTCTGTAACCGGTCGATCACGCGCTGGCTGCCGCTCTCGATGCCGAACATCAGCGTACGGCAGTGCGCCTTCACCATGGCCGGCAACAGGTGCTGCACGGTGGAATCCACGCGCCCTTCGCAGCCCCACTGGATGGTCAGCCCTGCGTCATTGATGCCTTTGCAGATGGCTTCGATGCGCTTGGGTTGCAGCAGGAAATGGTCATCGACGAAGTGGACGGCACCGTATCCCTGCGCCTGTAAGTGAGTGAACTCGGCCACCACGTGCTGCGGGCTGCGAAAGCGCCACTTCCCTCCGCTGAAGGCCGGGATGTCGCAGAAGACACACGGCCAGGGGCAGCCGCGGGAGGTCTGCATCGTCGTGAAGCGCTCCATCGACAGGACCGCCGGCACGTCGAGCGGCATCGACTCGATGAAGTCGAGCGGCAGGCTCTCGCGGTCTGGGAACGGCCACTGATCGAGGTCGCGGTCCAGCGCCCGGTTGGGGTTGTGAACCAGCTTGCCATCCTTTGCCCACGTCACCCCCGGGAGACTCTCCGGAGCCTCCAACCGTTCAATCAGGTCGAAGAGGAGTTGCTCACCGTCGCCGCGGCAGACAAAGTCGACCTCGGGGCACTGCAGCTTGACGAGTGGCGCATTGAGAGTGGCGAACACCCCACCGAATGCGAGCGGCACCGCGGCGTCGGCAGCGCGGATCTGCCGCGCGAGGATCTTGGCATACGGGTAACTCGTCGTGCTCAGAAAGCTCAGTCCGACCAGAGCCGGGCGTTGCCGCCGGATCTCGTCGATGATGACGTCGTTGGGCGTTTCGGAATTGGCCTGATCGAACATGACGCACTCATGGCCGGCACGCTTGAGTACGGCAGAGAGCGACATGATGCCGATGGGCGGGAAGCCCATGACGCGAATGTGGCCATTCGCGGCTCTGGTAGCAGCCGGCAGCGCATAGAACTGCGGGTCGCGGATGTGAACCAAGAATATGTGCATGGAGGTCTCCTCCTACCCCTGCGGAACGAAACCGAACCTGAAGCCACTCCGGTGCAGCACTCCAATCAAAGCAGTGCGTGTCGGCGATAGAACCAAGACTTGACAACCTGCACAACGAAGAGGTAGGTCGCAGCGAGAAACGCAATCGCACCCAACATCGACACTGGTAGTGGAGTAAATCGCAGCAGGCTCCCGACCGGCGTATACGGCAGCACCGCTGCAATCGCCACGATGGCTACGACACTGATCAGCAACGGCCGGCTGGGAAGGCTCGTGAGCGGGCTGCCTGCCGTCCGGATGACAAATACCACGAGCGTTTGTGTTGCCAGGGACTCCACAAACCAGCCGGTGCGGAAGAGCGGCGCATTCGTGGACGCGTGGAACATCCAGAGGAGTACCCCGAACGTGATGAAATCGTAGATCGAGCTGATTGGACCGATGATCATCATGAACTGGCGAATGAACGCAATTTGCCAGCGCTTCGGCCGGTGCAGCAGAGCGGGATCAACATTGTCGCTGGGGATGCTGATCTGCGAGACGTCGTAGAGAAAGTTGTTGAGCAGGATTTGCGTCGGCAGCATCGGCAGGAATGGCAGGAAGAGCGAGGCCGCAGCCATGCTAAACATGTTGCCGAAGTTCGAGCTCGTCCCCATGATGATGTACTTCATGATGTTGGCGAAGCTGCGCCGCCCCTCGATGACCCCGTCGTTCAAGACCGCAAGATCCTTCTCGAGTAGGATGATTTTCGCGGCGTCCTTGGCGACCTCCACGCCGTTGACGACGGAAATGCCGACATCTGCGGTGTGCAGCGACGGGGCGTCGTTGATGCCGTCACCGATGTACCCGACGACGTGCCCACGTGCCTTCAGGGCGAGGATGACCCGGTTCTTCTGTTCCGGAGACACGCGGGCAAAGATGGCGCCGTTCTCTGCCTGGTAGGCCACAGCGGCATCATCCATCGTGTCCATCTGGTTCCCGGTGACGATGCGGTCTGCTTCCAGACCCACGTCGTGCGCCACCTTCTTGGTCACATACTGGTTGTCGCCGGTCATGATGACCACGGCGACGCCATTGTGTTTCAGCGCCTCGAGAATGGAAAGAATGCCCTCCTTGGGCGGGTCAAGGAAGGCCGCGAACCCGGCCAGCGTCATCCCCTGTTCGGCCACCGGGGTGTAGACATCCTGCTTCGCCACCTGCCGCACTGCGACTCCAAGCGTGCGATACCCGTCGGCACTCAGCTTTTGGAAGGTCTCAGCCGCCTGAGCCCGGCGGCTGTCGTCGAACGGCTGGGGCGCCCCATCGATGGTCACCGTCTGGCAGATGGCAAAGACGCTCTCCGCCTCACCTTTGGTGACCAGCAGGTGCTGGTCACCTCGCCGCACCACCACCGACAGGCGTTTGCGGTTGAAGTCGAACGGGATCTCGTCCACCTTTTCATACTCGACGATGGCGGGGCGCTCGTACTTCAAGATCGCGTCGTCCAAGGGGCTCTTGATGCCCGCTTGAAAGTAGCTGTTCAGGTAGATGAACCGCAGGACGTTGTCGTCATCCTTGCCTTGGACATCGACGTGCCGGTCGAGTACGATCTCGCCTTCGGTCAGTGTACCTGTCTTGTCGCTGCAGAGGATCTCGACGCTGCCGAAGTCCTCGATTGCCGCAAGTTGCTTGACGAGAACCTTCTTTCTGGCCATCCGCCGCGCGCCTTGGGCCAATGTCACCGTGATGATCATGGGCATCATCTCAGGCGTCATTCCGACTGCGAGTGCGACAGAGAAAAGAAAAGATTCCAGCAGCGGGCGCTCGAAAATGATGTTGACTAGCAGGACGAATAGTACGAGCAGCATGATCACCCGTGTGATCATCAGCCCGAAGTGGCGTATGCCACGGCCGAACTCGGTCTCCGGCGGCCGCATCACCAAGCGCTGGGCAATCTCGCCGAAAGCGGTGTCCCTCCCTGTACACACGATGACCGCCGTGCCAATCCCTGTCTGCACCGCAGTGCCCAGGAAGACGCTGTTGCTCGCGTCGGCAACGCCGTGTTTCCCCTCGGGAAGATCATGCGCTGTCTTCTCGACGGGCAAAGACTCTCCGGTGAGGGCCGACTCACGCACGTGGAGGTCCTTCGCTTCCAACAGACGGGCGTCCGCCGGCACGAGGTCTCCGGCATTGAGCCTGACGATGTCCCCGCGGACCAGTCCCGTTATCGGCAGTTCCTGTTCTCGCCCGTCACGCACAACGGTAGCCGTTGTGGCGACTTGCTTGCGAATCTCCTCCACCGCATGTCGAGCCTGGAACTCCATGAAGAAGTTCAGGAGTACGCTGAACAGGACCATCGCGATGATGATCAGTCCGCCGACCGGGTCACCGAGCGCGAGGGTAATGACGCTGGCCACGAGCAGGATGATGACGAGGGGATTGGCAAAGAAGCGGAGAAAACCCATCAGCCCTGCAAAGCGCGACTCCCGCACAAAGCTGTTGGGGCCATAGAGACGCACGCGTCGTGTCGCCTCATCGGAGGTCAGGCCGGCCGGCGTTGCCCGCAGCAGTTCAAGCAGGTCCGGCAGCGGCTTATCCCAAAAGCCGTGTAGAGATGTGTCTGGTTCTGTCACAGCGTCTCCGCCCCGGCCGTCGGTCCCGCGCATCATCTCGTGTCAAATCGCCCGTTAATGCGGGCCATCCGCTCGGCCTCGGGTATCTTAGGCGGCATTCCGCCGTCAAGAAATACCTCAACACGGATTAGCCGTGAGGCCCGCTGATGCTTGACCGAGACGTGATCCCAGCGCACGCTTGCGCTCATGAACGAGCAGACCGCGGCTCGCTCGAGCAACCTGTATCAAGACGACGACGGCAGACCCCGTTTGCGGGACTCGGCCGTTGTCTGGCTCGACATCCTCGGCTTTCAACACGCCGTCACCGAAGCGCGAGCACGTGGCGAGGAACAGCGCGTCCTCGAGATGCTCGCCGGCGCGCTGAAAGACCTTGTGCCGCGAATGAAGCCCTCGCTCGACTTTCCCGACAAGCCGCCGCCGTGGGTCGTAAAGGGGTTCACGGACAACTTCGTCTTGGGATTCCCGCTGTCGGACAGGTCACCCACGAGGGGCATGCCGGAGCTCTCGATCGTGCTCGACCGCGCGGGGCGTTTCCAGCTGGAGCTCGCGCAGGCGGGGTTCTTCGTGCGGGGAGGCGTGGCGGTCGGCCCGCTGTACATGGACGAGAACCTTGTGTACGGCGCGGCGCTGATCGAAGCTTACGAGGCGGAGTCGAAGCGGGCGCGGGACCCGCGCGTTATCCTGACGCCCTCTGCGAGGGCAGTGGTGGACAAAGAGGCCTTGCGCTGGATCGCGGGCCCGCGCACTTCGCCCGACGACGCCTCGCTGTGGCAGGACGTTGACGGTCAGGTATTCGTCAACTACCTGTACGGCACGATAGAGTTTGAACATGATGTGGGATACCCAGATGTCGACACCTTCGTGCGCCATGGTGACGCCCTGAAGGCCAAGCTGACTGAGTACATGGACCAGCCGGAGAAGTGGGTAAAGTATGCTTGGGTCGCCCGGTATCACAACGCCTTCTTGGATCTCCGCCACGACTTTCCCGAGGACTCGCGGATCGCGGTCGATCAGCTGGCCGGGAGCCTGAAGCCGTACTCGTAGACCATCACCGCCGATGGCGACGAACCGATTCGGCCTTGATCTGTTTGCTTCTGATCTGGAGCCTCGTCACCACCATCAGCTTCGACTACGAGATCAGCAGCGAGGGACAGATCTTCCAAATGGATCTCGGATACGCGTTCTGAGCGTCATCTCACAACCACTCATTGGAGGGTGCTGACGAAGCCGCGTGTCGGAGGGTGCTGACGAAGCCGCGTGTCCTCGCTGGCGGACGCCGCTACCCGCCAGGCGTTCTTTCGCGGGTTGCGCGACGCACGCCGCTTGAGATCGCTATTTCTCGGTCGTCAGCCCGGCCGTGTCATCCTCGTGGACGACCGTTTCGGTCAGTCCGGTGACTTCCCGGATCTCCGTCTCCTTGAGAGATTCCGCCTTCAGCAGGGCTTGCGCGAGAGCGTCCAGTTTGTCGCGGTGCTCGGCCAACAGCCGGTCGGCTTCACGGTGACTCTCCTCGACGATGCGGCGCACCTCGGCGTCGATCAGCTCCGAGGTGGCCTCGCTGTACGGCTGGTGCTGGAAGGCCGGCGGCAAGCCCTCATCCTGGGGCGCGACGAAGCTGATCGGGCCGAGCTTGTCACTCATCCCCCAGCGCAGCACCATGTGGCGGGCGATCTCGGTGACCTGCTGGAGGTCGTTCTCGGCGCCGGTCGTCGCGACTCCATAGACGAGCTTCTCGGCCGCGCGACCGCCGAGCGCACTGGTGATGCGCGCCCGCAGGTAATCTTCGCCATAGCTGGTCCGATCGTCGACAGGGAGTTGATATGTCGCTCCAAGCGCCATGCCGCGCGGCACGATCGAGACGCGATGCACCGGGTCGCTGCGTGGTACCAGCAGCGCCAGCAACGCGTGACCCGCTTCGTGGTAGGCGGTACGCTCGCGATCCGCCGGATTGAGCAGAATGTGGCGGGCCGGCCCGAGGGTGATCTTCTGCATCGCTTCCGCAAAATCCTCGGCGCGGACCGCACTGGCATCCTTGCGCGCCGCTAGCAGAGCGGCCTCATTGACCAAGTTGCGCAGCTCGGCGCCGACCAAACCCGGCGTCTCGGCGGCGATGCGCTCGAGCGAAACGTCCGGCGCCAGAGGGACGTTCTTGGTGTGCACCTTGAGAATCGCGGCGCGCCCGGCGCGATCGGGGCGCTGTACCACGACGCGCCGGTCGAAGCGGCCCGGTCGCAACAGCGCCAGGTCCAGCACGTCGGCACGATTGGTGGCGGCCAGGACAATCACTCCTTCGCGAGAGTCGAAGCCGTCCATCTCGGTCAGGATCTGGTTCAAGGTCTGCTCGCGCTCGTCGTGGCCGCCGAGCTGCGCGCCGGTGCCACGGGTGCGGCCGATGGCGTCCAGCTCGTCGATGAAGATGATCGAGGGGGCCGCCTCCCGAGCCTGCCTGAACAGGTCGCGTACGCGGGACGCGCCGACGCCAACGATCATCTCGATGAACTCGGAGGCGCTGAGGCTGAAGAACGGGACGCCCGCCTGTCCCGCAATCGCCTGGGCCAGCAGCGTCTTGCCGGTTCCGGGCGCACCGACCAGCAGCACGCCCTTCGGCACGGTGCCGCCGAGGCGCTGGTACTTGGTGGGGTTTTTCAGGAAGTCGACGATCTCGATCAGCTCGTTCTCGGCCTCGTCGATGCCGGCGACGTCGTCGAAGGTGACCTTCGGCTGCTCCTCACTGTAGCGCTTGGCGCGGCTGCGGCCGAGGCCGAACAGTCCGCTACCAGCCGCCGCCGCAGCGCGGCGACTGAGCCAGACGAAGGCGGCGACCAGCAGCAGGGTGGGACCAAAGCCGACCAGCAGCTTGAACCAGGATGAACCGCTCTCGTCCACCGCCTCGATGACCACACTCTTTTCCTCAAGCAGCTTCCCGAGATCCTGGTCAGCGAAGATGGGGCGTTGCGTCTTGAACCGCATCGAGGTGCGCGGCTGGCGTTGGTCGGGGGGAGACGACGCCGGTGCGTTGGCAGGTGGCGGTTGCGACATCGGGACGGGATAAGTGACTGCCGTGTTGAAGCTGCCCTCGATCGAATCGCCTACACTGCTGACGGCGGCGACATTGCCCGCCTCGACCTGCTTCTTGAAGAAGGTGTAGGGGATGGTGATCCAGGATGGTTCCGGGAAGAACACTTGCGTGACTGCGTAGTTGGCAATCATGAGAACGAGGAAGATGAGCCACCAGGGCGGCGGCCACAGACGCAGCCGCCCGGAAGGAGCTTCTTTCGCGCCCTTGGGCTGACCGTCGGAGGGACGTGCCGCGCTGTCAGTTGGCAGGTTCGCCATTGTCCTCTGCTCCTTCGTGGCCGCCGCGCGCCCCTCATACAGTCGCGCGTAGTTGTCGCGAGGTTGTCCCGGAGCCTCCAGGCTCGTGCGCGCCGACCTTCGCACCGGCGACGGCCTCACTCCCAAGAACGGCGGCGGCGGCCGGAGCGCTCTGCGCGCTGGCTCTTGCCCCTCTCGGTTTCGACCTGGTCCAGTTTTTCTTTGGCTTCAGATTCGAGTTCCGAGGCCTGGGCGATTAGATCCTCCGCTAGCTCGTGAATGCTGCTCCCGCAGACGCCCGCGCTCAGCCGCACCTCTTCACCCCCGCGCTTTGCGAAAATCTCAGCGCGGTAAGTGACGGGAACGGCACGTTCGTCTTCGTGTTGCCCTGGTGAGTCTTCCATTTCACGTGCGCCTCCTCATCGAGTTCCATCTTCCGGACCGGCCTAATAGGTCTGCGATCTCATCATGAGATCGCCCTGGCGATCAAGAACGCCGCCGTGGCGGCCACGCCCCCAATCAACACCGTTTGGACAGAGCTGCGCACCGGCGATGCGCCGGTGAAGTGACCCTTCACATACCCAAAGATGGCGAGCGCAAGGAGCGTAATACCGACGGAGCCAGCAAGAGCGGCGGTTGCCTTCAGGGCCATGTATGGACCGAGCGGGATAAAGCCGCCGACGACGTAGGCCGCCGCAATGGTCAGCGCGCTGGCGAGCGCTCGGCGCGGCTCGGGCTTCTCGAGCCCCAGCTCGAATCGCATCATGAAATCCACCCAGGCCTCGGGGCGTTGGCGAAACGCGTCGACCACCGGCTTGATCTCCGCCGGCGTGAGGCCATAGGTGTGAAAGACGTCTGCCACTTCCTCCGCCTCAACCGTGGCTTTCTCCCGCACTTCGGTTTCTTCACGTGCCCGCTCCGTGTGGTAGTGCTCGGCATCGCTCCGTGCGGCCAGATAACCGCCTAACCCCATCGCGATGGAACCCGCGGCGATCTCGGCGAGCCCTGCCGTGACGATGATGTGCGTGTTGTCGACGGCACCGGAGAGGCCCGCCGCCAACGCAAAGGGGACGGTCAGCCCATCGGACATCCCGATGACGATGTCTCGAACCGTCGCGGAACCGGTGAAGTGGTGTTCGATGTGTGGCGTCTGCGGCATGGCCGAGAATTAGCACGGGGTCGGCCACCGCGCACGTCAGCCGGCGCGCAGCAGGGGCTTTGGAAGGATAGCGGCGCGCCCGAGTTCGCGGTATTTGACTGCTCTAATGGCGACGGCGTCTTTCGTAGCGTGCGCACGCCTGCGGCGTGTCCCGCAACACCGATCACGCCACCTTGAGATCCGACGTGCAGTGCAGGCAGCGAGTGGCCTTAAGTGGGATGGCCGATAGATCGGCACCGAGACCTACCCGTGCTACGGGCAGGAAGAAGCCTTCAGCGCCTTGGGCTCCGACCATCACGCAATTCGATCCGAAGGCCCCCACCGCCGTGCTGCTCGTGACCGGCTGCAACGGCATCGGCATCCATTCGTTCCTGGCTATCCAGCCCCGGTTCCAAGGCCTGTTCAGGCAGTTCCTGTTCGTTTCCGTGGGCGTGATCGATTCCAGTCGATTCAAAGGCGCTGGCGAGGTCGAGCGCCTGCGGATCTCCACCGAGGAGTCCCTCCAACGCTACGTAAACTTCGCCAATAACCAAGGGCTCTGGGCCGACTACCGCTATGTGCTGGGCACCGACACGCTCGATCTCCTGGTAGACCAGTGCCTGAAGCTCGCCAAGGAATTCCGACGCGCCGTGTTCTTCGCCGGAAAGCTGATTTTCGCGGAAGAGACGTTTTGGACGCGGCTGCTGCACAACCAAGCCTCCTTCACCCTGCAACGCCGACTGCAATTCGCTGGACTGCAAATGATCGTCTTGCCGATCCGAGCGTTCTGATATGGCATGGCACCGTCTATCTGTGCTGAATTTGCATTGACAGGCAGCTAGCTTCAGCAGTAGAGTCCGGCCCGAGATTGCCCCACACACCGCGGTTGCGCCCACAGCGAAAGACTCCGGAACCTGGGGACTCGAGGCCGACAGGAGGTACAAATGGCGACTAAGCTGTACATCGGCAACCTGCCCTTCAAAGCCCAGGAGGAGGAGTTGCGGACCCTTTTTCAGCAGGCCGGCACCGTCGAGTCTGTCAACATCATTCGCGACAAGATGTCTGGCCAGTCACGCGGGTTTGGGTTCATCGAGATGGCTACGGCTGAAGAGGCGCAGAAAGCCATCGAGATGTTCAATCACCACAGTCTCGACAACCGGCAGCTCACGGTGAACGAGGCCCGGCCGCCGGCCGCACGGCCGCCGCGAAGTGACGGGCCGCGCGGTGGTGGTGGCCGCAACCGATAGTTCCCTCGATCGAGAAGTACCCGGGCGCTCGTGGCGCGGGCGGATGCGTTGCTCAAGCAGCAAAGCGCGCCGGCTGCGGCTCAGGGTGGCGCGGCGCGAGCATGCTGCCGCGCAGGCTTGAACGCGCGCCACGCGGCGAATTTCAGCGCCGCGCGATCTGTGGTACAAGAGGTGGTGCCGAGAGGGTACGGGGATGCGGTGTTGGGTTGTGATTGTCTGCGTCACGCTGGGCCTGGCCATGCGCGTGGAAGCAGGGTCCTCGGGAGCAGCGGCGCGCCTGCCTACTACGATCCTCGTGGACGCTACCAGCGGTGAAGTGCTGCGCGAGCAAGACGCTGCGGCGCCGCGGCCGGCCGGTTCGCTCAACCAATTGATGGTCCTGTTGCTCAGCTTGGAAAAGGGGCGCCTCGGCGCGATTGCGCCGGACACCGCGGTCACCATCAGCGCCGGCGCGACAAACGGCGGCGGTGCCGTCACCCAGGCGAGCCGCGCCGCCGCACGTGCTGCGGCTGCATGCAATAACGGCGCCGGCAATCGCATCCCCGTTTCCGCCGAGAAAGCGTATGCGTTGAGCGACTTGCTCAAGGCTATGGTCATCGGTTCGGCGAACGATGCAGCGGTCGCTGCCGCTCAGGCGGCGGCGGGGTCCGTTGCGGATTGCTTGGAGCTGATGAACGCGCGCGCCCAAAGCCTGGGCATGGAGGCGACCCATTACGCGAGTGTCGGCGGCATGCGGCCGGCCACAGCCACCGGGTGCGACATGACAAGTGCGCATGACGTGGCACGATTGGCACAAGCAGTGCTTCACGACGCACGCGTCCTGCAATGGGCGTCGCTGGGCGGCTTGCCATTCGATGGCGGATCGATCCTGCTGCGGAACATCAATCAACTGATCGGCACGATCCGGGGGGTCGACGGCCTGCACGTGTCGTCCAGCCCGCCAGCGTGGCACCGGCCCGGCAGCTTCAGCATCGTGGCGACGGCCCAGCGCGGCGCGCTGCGTCTCATTGCCGTCGTGCTCGATGCCCCGACCAATGCCGTCCGTTACAGTACGGCGGCGGAGTTGCTCGAATGGGGTTTTGCCCAATACGAGCGCCTGGAGATCGTCAAGGAGGGAGAGCCTGTCAACGTCTCGATCGACGTGACAAACGGCTCGGTGTCACAGCTCACCCCCGTGGCGGGCCAGTCCTTCTCATTGCTCCGACACCGTGGCGAGGAGCGTGATCTGCAAGTGCGCTATCAGGTGCCGGCCGTCTTGTCGGCGCCGGTGAAATGGCACGAGGAAATCGGGGAGATCATTATCGAGGGAGACGGGCAGTTGCTCGCCGTGATGCCGGTGTTGAGCCCCGAAACGGTCGAGCGCATCGGCATCCTTTCCGCGGGCCTCCCCTGAGCACCTGGGGCGCGAAGATCTTCGTGCTCGTGCCCAGCGAAGCGGTCCTCGTACTCGTAATCGAGTCGCCGATGTCACCCGGCGATCGCTCGCTCCGATTACGAGCACGTGCACGAGCACGAATTGGTTGCGGGTCGGCAGCCCGCGCCGAGCCCGGTCGAAGGGAACCGGGCCCACCGCACGGATGCGGGGCACGACCGCCGGGCGCAGCCCTCAGAGCTTTGCCCAGCCGACCTCGGTCAGCAAATCGAGCGTCAGCGCGCCAACACGTTCACACGCGTAGAGCGGCTGTAATGCGCGTGCGGCGGCTGCCGCGCCCGCACGCAAACGCCAGGCGAGTTACCGCAGATCGTTGGACAAGTCACCCGAGCGACTCAACCGGCGCGGGCTCATCGCGCTTGTCGAACGCGCCGCCTAGATGCGGCACGGCGAGTGCTGCCCTGCTGCGTCGATGTGTTCGGGCAACCACACGCTGGTGTTCCGTCCTGCGCTCGCGGTCGCGCGGCATTCTGCCTGCCTTTGCAGATGCGCGCAGCGGCATGTGCCGATCGTCGCGGACAAATCATTCGGGAGATCGGCTTCCGGCGCCGGTGCACGCGCCCCTGCCAGCGGCGCGACGGAAGAAGGCAGTTGCGTTTTCGGCGTGGACGGGTTTACGGCATAATGGAAGGGGGACCTCACATGCAGGTGCACAGCCGGCTGCGGGAAATCATGCGGGAGCAGGGGCTCACGGTGAAAGAGTTGCAGCAGAGGTCGGGGGCGGGGCGCGAACCCATCTCGGCGTTGCGCGGAAACAAGTGGCAACGCGTCAGCCGAGTCGTTATGGGCAGGATCTGTGCGGCGCTGAACATCACCTTCAACGATCTCTTCATCTTGAATCCGGAAGACATCTGGGCGCCGATCAAGCTCAGCGGCGAAGTCACCATCCACTACGGCTCGCATTCCGAGGCGCGGCTCGCCGGCGGCGGCGGCGACGAGCTGATTTTGGCGGGCCAATCGATCGGCGTCTGGGATATGCGCGCCGCCAACCTGATCATTGAACACCTCAAACGGGCTGGGCTCGAAGTGGACGTCAAACTGCAGGAGCACGTCACCGGGGCGGAGCGCGGCTATGATCCGTCGGTCCGCGATGCGATCCGCCAGATCTTCGAGGGCGGCAACCATGTGGTGATCGGCTCGCCGATCGCCAACCGGTTCACCGAAGAGGTGGTGTGCTACGCCTTTGGCGTGACGCCTTACGCGCCCCAGATGCGCGCGGCATTCCCCTACGGTTTCGTCTGGGACGCATGGCGGCGCGTCACTTCCTCGTTCGGCTGGCAGGGTATGGGCAAGGAATTCGGGATATGGTCGACGCGGAGGGAAAAACTGGTGGCGCGCTGCACCATCGTGAAAGAGGGGGAGGGCCAGGATTGCGCGTTGATTCTCGTGTACCGAATCTTCGTTCCGCAAACCCGCCGAGAGCATGGGTCAGACGCGGAGCGCGTGGTGATCTGCATCCTTGGCCACAGCGGTGCCGGCACGTTTGCTGGTGCCAAGGCGGCGATCGACTCGAAGCATGCGGCGGGCTTGTATCCGCCGCAGCGCGGCACGCCGCACATGCGGGTGGTCAGCGCCACCTACACGCGGGCGCCCAATCCGACCCCGTACGATAATCGCGAGGTGACGGGAGCCGTTCTGGTCGACGGGGTCGCCGCAACCGAGACTTCCCGGGAGGAGCCGAGCCATCGCCGTCCGTCGCGGGAGAAGCGGGCAAAGGCGTCACCGCCGCCGCGGAAGCCGGGCGGCGGCCAGCGCGCGGACCACCCTCATCCGGGAGCCAGTGCCTTGCTGAGCGCGCCACGCGGGCGCTGAGCCATGGAGATGCGGGGGGAGCGCGGCCGACGTCGTTCCGCTCGCCCCTGCTCGGTCACCGGCAGCGCACGCCTCCGTTGGTCGGCGCGCGCCGTACCGTTCCCGCTTGTGGTGGCGCATGTCGTTCCTGTAGCTTGTTCAACGCGGACGCCGAAGCAGGAGGATCACGTCATGCGCGCTGTGGTGATGCGAAATTCGAAGCTGGTCGTCGATACGGTTCCCGACCCGGTTCCCCAAGAGGGTGAAATTCTCGTGAAGACCCTGGCGTGCGGGATCTGCGGCTCGGATGTGCACGCCCTCAAGCACGCGGCGCGGATGGTGGAGGTGTCGCGCGAAAGCGGCGCCCCATTCACAGTCGACCTGCGCCGCGATGTCATCATGGGCCACGAGTTCTGCGCCGAAGTGATCGACTTCGGGCCGAACGCCAGCGCCGCCGTTCGACGGGGCGAGCGGGTGGTCGCGATGCCGATCCTGTTCCGGGGCGGACGCATGGAGGGAATCGGCTACTCTAACGAAGCTTCTGGCGGGTACGCCGAGCGCATGGTGCTGTCGGCGTCGCTGGCGCTGCGGGTGCCTGACGGCCTGCCGACCGAACACGCCGCGCTGACCGAGCCGATGGCGGTCGGCGTGCACGCCGTCGCCAAGGCGCAGCTCGGTGCTCACGACGCCGCGCTGGTCATCGGCTGCGGGCCCGTCGGTCTCGCCGTGATCGCTGCGCTCAAGCTGCGGGTGATCGCACCTATTGTGGCAGCGGACTTCTCCGCGACCCGCCGTCGGCTGGCCCAGCACCTGGGCGCCGACGTCGTCGTCAACCCCGCCGAGGAGCCAGCCATCGAGGCGTTTCACCAGGCGGCCGACCTGCGTCCGGCGGTCATCTTCGAGTGCGTCGGCGTTGCCGGGATGCTCCGCCAGGTCATGCGTGACGCACCGCGGGACGCGCGCGTGGTCGTCGCCGGGGTCTGCATGGAAGACGACGTGATCGAGCCGCTGTTCGGTATCAACAAGGAGCTGGCACTCCAGTTCGTCTTCGGCTACACGCCGGCGGAATTCGCCGACACGCTGCAAGCCATCGCCGACGGCAAGATCGATGTGTCACCCCTGGTGACTGGGCGGGTCGGGCTCGATGGCGTGCCGCAGGCCTTTGACGAGTTGGCGCATCCCGACACCCACGCCAAGATCCTCGTCGAGCCCTGAAGTCCGTATCACTCACCCTCCCGGAGGCGTCGGGCGGCGGTTCCAGGGCGGCAAGCAACTGAAACCGGTGCAGGTAGCCGCCGGTCTGCCGCTCACAGGTCTTGCAACATTCGGCCCCAGCTGGCATCAGAGTTCTCGCACGGCGGTGCAACACGAGGTGGTGATGGATATTTCAAGCCGCGGCGGCACGCTGGACTGAACGGAACATGGTCATTGTGATCTTCCTGCTACTCGCTGTGCTCTCGAGCTGCTCCCACCCCGAGACGTTGCCGGTCACGGCATCCGATCTCGCCCAGGGCCGCATCGTACACCAGGTGGTGGTTGCAACCACGGCCGGGCGTGTCGCCGGCCGCGTGGAGGCCGACGGACTCAAGAGCTTCCTCGGCATTCCGTATGCACAACCCATGGTTGGCGACCTGCGCTTCGCGAAACCTCTGGCCCCGCACCCGTGGCCGGGGGTGTATCCGGCCCTGGCATTCGGCCCGGTGTTCCCGCAGATTTTCGACAAGACGGAGCCCTCTTCGCTCTATTTCCAGGACGAGGACTGCCTGCGGCTTAACGTCTGGACCCCGGCGGTCGACACGGCCAGGCGCCCGGTCATGGTGTTCATTCACGGCGGTGCGTATATCTGGGGCTCCGGCGCTGACCCGCTGTACGACTGCGGAAATCTGACACGCCGCGGTAATGTGGTCTGCGTGAACCTGAACTACCGCATGGGGGCGCTTGGCTACCTCGATCTCTCGGAGGTGGGCGGCGCGGACTACCTCGACAGCGGCAATCTGGGTGTACTCGACCAAGTGGCCGCGCTCGAATGGGTGCGAGACAATATCGCCAGCTTCGGGGGCGATCCCGCCAATGTCACCGTCTTCGGCGAGTCCGCCGGGGCCGGAAGCACTGCCACGCTCCTGACCGTCAAACAAGCGCAAGGCCTTTTCCACCGGGCGATCGTGCAGAGCGGCGCATTCAGAATCACACACTCAAAGGAATATGCACTGAGCGTGACACGGCGCTTCATGGAACTGACTGGGGTGTCGGATATCACAGGCCTCAAAGCGCTCTCGCCGGCAGCTATCCTCAAGGCCCAGGAGAAGCTGATCAACGAAGCCGGCTTAGGATGTGACCGGCTCTTCGGACCGGTGCGCGACGGACGGATCGTGCCCGAGGACCCCCTCGCGGCTGTCCGCGCCGGATGCGCCAAGGGCGTCGATCTCCTCACCGGAACGACAGAAGACGAGGCGCGCTATTGGATCCGGTACGTGTCCGTGCTGCCCTACACCCCGGCGTCCATCATGCTGTCCTTTACTCCTGACACGAAGGTGTGGCCCACGAGCATGCGGGATGCCGTGATCGCCCGTTACAAGGAGAAGATGCCGGAGGTGAAAAGTGGCGATGTCGGTCTGGCCATCGCCACCGACTTCTTCTTCCGCATGCCGCAGATCCATTTGGCGGAAGCCCAGGCGAACTTCGGTCATACCTGGATGTATCTCTTCACCTGGGATTCGCCGGTGGAAAGTGGCGTGTACGGGTCTGAGCACGCCTTGGAGCTGCGGTTCGTCTTCAACAATCTCGACGCCGAAGTCGGAACCAATCCGCCGCTCAGCCTCGTCGAAGCCATGCAGGACGCGTGGATCGCCTTTGCGAAGACCGGCAATCCGAATCACGGTGGCCTCCCTGCTTGGCCCGCGTACACCCCCGATCGGCGGGCCACGATGATCTTCGATGCAGTGTGCAAGGTAGTCGACGATCCCGGCAAAGAGGGCCGCCTCTTCTGGGAGGCCATCCTGCCGGAGCGACGATAAAGCGGCGGCGGGTCCCGTTAGCGGCGCAGCTGAGCTGGCCTGCGCTCGTCGAGCAGGTGGCGCACGGCGAGGATCGGGTGGCGCCGGAGCATGCGCGGACCGGCGTAACGCATCACCACCTTCATCTGCTCACGTAACGCCGGCTTGTAGCAGTGGACCGGACACTTCGCGCACGCCGGTTTGTCGTCGCCGAACGGACACTTCTCGAGGCGTTGCCGGGCGTACGTGCTCAGCTCAACGCATTGCGGACACAATCCGCACTGCGGCGAGCCGTGTGGCGGCAAACCGCCCGGCGGCGCGTGTTGCTCTCGGCAGAAGATGTCGATCATCGCCTGTACCGTCTTCCACTCGCGTGCCAGCCGTTTGCGGGTAGCACCCTCGTGGGCCGCCTTGCGGACAGGCGCGCGAGGCGGGGTCGGTTCGGCGATACTCATTTCTCCTGCGGCGGCGTCTCCTGCGGCAGCGGCTCGCCACGAACATAGGCGTCGATCGATCGGGCCGCAATCCGTCCCTGCCCCATCGCGAGGATGACGGTGGCGGCGCCGGAGACGATATCGCCGCCCGCGAAGACACCCGGGATCGACGTCGCCATGGTCTTCGCGATCTGTGACCACCGTGCCCCACTTGGTGACGTTCAACTCCGGCGTCGTTCGCGGCACCAACGGGATTCGGTTTGTTGCCGATGGCCACGATCACGGTATCGATCTCCATGATGAACTCGGAGCCCTTGAGCGGCACGGGCCGTCGGCGCCCGGAGCTGTCGGGCTCGCCGAGCTCCATCTGAATGCATTCCATGGCGACGACCCGGTGGCGCGCGTCACCGATGACGCGCGTCGGCGCCGTGAGCAACTTGAACTTGATGCCCTCCTGCTCGGCGTGATGGATTTCCTCGATGCGCGCCGGCATTTGCTCGTGCGCGCGGCGGTAGACGACCGTGACGTCGCCGCCGAGGCGCAAGGCGGTGCGGGCGGAGTCCATCGCCACGTTGCCGCCGCCGATCACCGCGACCCGGCGCCGACTGATCGGCGGTGTATCGTATTCGGGGAACAGGTAGGCCTTCATCAGGTTGGCGCGCGTCAGATACTCGTTGGCCGAGTAGACGCCGATGAGGTTCTCGCCCGGCACCTCCATGAACGATGGCAGGCCCGCACCGGTGCCGATAAACACCGCGTGGTACCCTTCTTCATTCAATAGCTCACTGATGGTGCTGTTCCGGCCGACGACGTAATCCATCACAAAGCGCACGCCGAGTTTCGTGAGATAATCCACCTCGGCCCGCACGATCTCCTTGGGCAGACGAAACTCGGGGATGCCGTACATCAGCACGCCGCCGGGTTCTTGGAGCGCTTCGAAGACGGTGATCTCGTGGCCCTTCAGGATGAGATCTCCGGCCACGGTGAGCCCTGCTGGTCCGGCGCCGACGACGACGATGCGCTTGCCGGTCTTGGGCGGCAACTGGGGAATCGTCACCGCGCCGGAGCGGCGCTCATAATCCGCGGCAAAACGCTCGAGACGACCGATGGCCACCGGCTCATGCTTGATGCCGGTCACGCACGTTTTCTCGCACTGCTCCTCCTGCGGGCACACGCGGCCGCAGACCGCCGGCAAGGCGTTGTCCTCTTTGATCTTGCGCGCCGCCTCGAGGAACTGGCGTTCGCGGATCAACGCGAGAAAGCCGGGAATGTCGACGTTCACGGGGCAGGCCGGCTTGCACTTGGGCTTCTTGCACATGGATGCAGCGCGTTGCCTCGAGTGACGGCAAGCTCCTCCGTATAGCCGTACGGGACCTCGTCGAAGTTGTTGATCCGGTCTTCCGGCGCCTGCTCCGGCATCTTTTGCCGGGGGATGTCCTTTTCTTCTTCTTCTCTGGTTCTGCCATGACGCTCACTCACGCCAACCGTGCCCGTGCCGCAGCGGGGCGATGGTGGTCGATGACCTCGGTGCGCGCGACGGCATGAATCTCCTCGTCGCTGTACGCCGCCCGGCGATCCCACAGCTCGTCCCAGTCGACCTCGTGCGCGTCGAAGAACGGGCCGTCGACGCAGGCGAACTTCGTTTCGTTCCCGACGGTGACGCGGCACGCGCCGCACATCCCGGTGCCGTCGAGCATAATCGGGTTCAATGCGACCAACGTCTTCACCCCGAACGGCTTGGTGACGTTGCCGGCCAGCATCATCATGAACACGCACCCGACGGCGAACACTCGGTCGATCTGCTCGCCGGCTTCGAGCTTCTGCTTGATGACGTCAACGGAGTGCCCTTTGATGCCTTCGGAACCGTCGATGGTGGTCTGGATCAGCTCATCGGAAGCCGCCTGTAACTCGTCGCGGAAGTAGTGGAGGTAGTGACTGTCCGCCTCGATCACCGTGATCACGCGGTTGCCCGCCTCCTTCAGGGCGCGGGCGGTGCCGAGCATGGCGCCGATGCCGTAGCAGCCGGCGGCCAGCGCCACCGTGCCGTAGCGCGCGATCTCCAGCGGCACGCCAAGCGGCCCGACCACGTGCTGCGATCGAATCGCCGCTGTTGAGGAGGACGAACTTGCGGGTGGACTGGCCGACCTCTTGGACGACGAGCGTTATGGTGCCGGCGTCGCGATCCCAATCACACAACGTGAACGGCACGCGTTCGGACCGCTCATCGACCATCACGATCACGAATTGTCCGGGGCGCGCCTTCTTGGCGACGGCCGGCGCATGAATCACGGCCTTGTGGACGTTCGGAGCGACTTCGCGCTTGTCGAGGATTTCGAACACGCTTCACCCTCCAATCGCCGCCGCGGTCGCCGCCGAGCCCGTCGCAGGAGCGGCTCGCCGCGCCAATGCCGCCTCGATGGCTTGCCGAAGGTCGCGCAGGCCACGCACTTTTTCCTCCAGACAATGGCCGCGGAAATGGGTCCGCCGCCGGCTCGGATCGCTGGCGGCAGGCGGGGCTGCGCTGCGTCCGATCGCCAACGCCGCGCCGGTTGCCGCCATCTCCGTGGCGATCGCCACTGGAGAACCGTACTCGAACCCTGTCGCCCCCATCGCCTGTGCCAGCTCACAAATGATTTGCCAATCGGGCTTGGCCTCGCCCGGCCCATTGCAGGCTGGCTGCAGCGGACGCAGGCGACTGCTGGCCGTCCACCCAGGTCCCGGCCACTTCGGCCAGCACAGTCACCGGCAGTGAGATCAGCGCTGCCCTCGCTGGCGGGGGTGGGGTAGCAGTCCTGGACGATGAGGAGATCGAGCGCGCGCAACCGCTGCGGATCGACGAAGTCACCCGTCAGCAGCGCGGCACGGACGCCTTCGGGCAAGCCGGTATGCGACACGCCGCGCTCGTCCGGCTCGATTTCCAGGTAATGCGGCGACTGCATCACCTCGCGCGTGAACTTGCGGAGGACGTAACGGTCTTCCACCGTACACGTGCGGTCGCACACCAGCGCGAAACCGTTGCCGACAAACGGTTTGAGCCGCTCCGCGGCTTGCGCGAGCGCCTCCGGCCACGCCAGGGCGCGCAGGGCTTTGCCGAAGCGCACCTGGGGCATCTTGAGCCGGCCGACGCCGTTGAGGAATTCGGGGATGGCGAAACGACCGAGCACGCAGACCGGCACGTGCGCTTCGAGCGCGCGTGCCATGACGGCACGCTTGTGCGCCGAGGCGTCCACCGTGAGCGCGCAGCCGGCGTCGCAGAGCATGCAGGTCGTCGCCGTAGACTGGCCCGGTGCGCCGTACCATTTCGCGTACCGGTCCGAGAGGCTGCCGGTCGGACAGACGTCGATGCACGAGCCGCAGAAGCGGCACCCGGCCTCGGTGAGCGAGCGCCCGAAGGCTTCGCCGATGCGCGTCTGGCTGCCGCGACCGACAAACGCGATCGTGCTCTGCCCGTGATGCGCCTCGCAGATGCGCACGCAACGCCCGCACAGGATGCACAGGTTCAGGTCACGGTCGATGAACGGATCGGCGCGCTCGACCGGAAGCTGGCGGTAAAAGGGTACGTAGGGGAGAGAGGCGAGGCCGATGCTCTCCGACAGATCGCGGACTTCACAGACTTGCTTGTTGTTGCAAGTGTGGCAGCCAATGGTGCGGCCCGCCTTCACGGGCTTCGGGCGGTATTTCTCGCAGAGTTCCCGCTTGTCACAGATCAGGCAGGCCGCCGGATGCTCGGCGAGGATCAACTCCAGCACGGCGCGCCGCAAGTTCTGGAGGGTCGGCGTGTCAGTCCTGATCACCATGCCTTCCGTCGCCGGTGTCGAGCAGGACGCGGGGTAACCCCGCACCCCGTCGATCTCGACGATGCACAGCCGGCAGGCGCCGAAGGCCGGCAAGTTCGGGTGCGTACACAGGTGGGGGATGGAGATGCCGTGACGCAGAGCGGTCTGCAGCACGGTCTCACCGGGGTGGGCCGCGATCTGGCGGCCGTCGATGGTCAGTTGCACTCCTCGCCCTCCTCGTTGTCGACTGCCTGCGAGCCAGCGGCACCCGCTTTCTGCTTCGCTCCTTGATGGGCTCGTAGCGCGTCAGCGCACCGCTGACACGGTACACCGCCGCGTACCCCGGCGGACAGACGCTGAGGCAGGAGCCGCACTGCGAGCACAAATCTTCATTGATGACGTGGGCTTCTCCACGAACCCCAGTGATGGCTTCGGCAGGACAGACCTTGACACAGGCGGTGCACCCAGGGCAGCGCTCGGGGTCGATGTGGTGCTGAATCGCGAGCGACAGACGAACGCGCGGCACTGCTTGCCTTCGACGTGCTCCTGGTATTCCTCGGGAAATACCGCAGCGTGGTCAGCACCGGGTTGGGAGCGGTCTGGCCCAGGCCGCACAACGAGCCACTGCCACCGTGAGCGCCAGGTCTTCCAAGCACTCCAGGTCTTGCGTCTTCCTTGCCGGTACGGTGCGCTCCAGGAGGTGGAGCATGGTGCGGGTCCCGACGCGGCAAGGCGGGCACTTGCCGCACGATTCGTTTTGGGTGAAGCTCAGATGAAGTAGCTTGGCGAGGTCGACCATGCAGCTATCTTCATCGAGCACGATCATGCCGCCCGAGCCCATGATCGAGCCGGCCTCGGCAGCGACTCGTAGTCGACCGGGAGATCAAGCTTGTCGGCCGAGATGCAGCCGCCGGAGGGTCCGCCTGTCTGCACGCCTTTGATCGCTTGCCGTCGGAGCTGCCGCCGCCGATTTCGTAGACGATCTCTTTGAGCGTCGTGCCGAGCGGCACCTCGATGAGCCCTGTGCGCTTGATCTTGCCCGCCAGCGCGAAGACTCGGTCCCCTGCTCGTCTCGGTGCCGAGCTCGGCGTACCACGCAGCGCCGTTGCGCAGGATGGCGGCAGGTTGGCGAGCGTTTCGACGTTTTGAATGACCGTGGGCTTTCCCCAGAGGCCGCTGACCGCCGGGAACGGCGGGCGTGGCTGCGGCATGCCGCGGCGGCCTTCGATCGAGGCGATCAGCGCGGTCTCCTCGCCGCAGACGAAAGCGCCCGCGCCCTTTTTGATCTTGACCTCGAACGAGAAGCCGGAGCCTTGGATGTTGCTGCCCGAGCAAGCCGAGGTCGCGCATCTGGCTCGATGGCGAGTTGCAGACGCTTGATGGCGAGCGGATACTCCGCGCGGCAGTAAATGTAGCCCTTGCTTGCGCCGAGTGCGAAAGCGGCGATCAGTATTCCCTCGAGGACCGCGTGCGGATCACTTTCCAGGAGCGAGCGGTTCATGAAGGCTCCCGGGTCGCCCTCGTCGGCGTTGCAGATCAGGTAGCGCGGTAGCCGCCCGTGCTTCGGCAGAACTCCCACTTTGCGCGGTGGGAAAGCCGGCGCCACCGCGCCCGCGCATCCCCGCCGCCTTGACCACGTCCACGACCGCTTCGGCTCCCGAGTTCGAGTGCCCGCAGGAACCCCCGGTAACCATCGCGCGCCAAGTAGTGATGGACGTTCTCCGGATCGATGAGGCCGCAATTACGTAGGACGTTGCGCACCTGCCGCCGCAGCGCCGGGTGCTCCTCGATTGGACCGATACCGTCGGCGCCTCCCGGGCCCGGTCCTGCCCAGCGCCCACTCCGCGCACGGATCGTTGCCCAGCACGAAGCGGCGCACGAGAGATGACATCTCGTCGGGACCAACGTTCGCGTAGCAGACGCCGGGAAGCCCCGGCTTTTCGATAACGACGAGCGGCTCCAGAAAGCACGGGCCGAAGCAGCCCACTTCGATGATGCGGGCGTCGAGACCTTGCTCCCGCACTTCGGTGCGGAGGCGCTCCATCACCCGTTCGGCGCCCGCGGCGCGGCCGCAGGTGGCGGCGCCTACGCGGAAGACGGGCACGCTGGCCCGCTCGAGTTCCTGCCATTTCGTCTGAGCTTCGGCGTACGCTTCCTGAAGGGTCGTCATGGCTCTTAGTCGGCGGATCCTGGATGATGTTATTTCTGCTGCCTAGCCGTCCGACGATCGACCGCACCTTGCGTGTTGTTACGCGGGCATGCACCTCGCCGTCGACGGTGACGGTCGGAGCCAGCGCGCAGCAACCGATGCAGGCAACGCGCTGGAGTTCGTATTCGCCGTCGTGGGTGGTCCCACCCGTGCGGACGCCCAGACGGTGGTGGAACTCCTCCATGACCTGGCGCCCGCCGCGTACATGGCAAGCGGTGCCCTGGCACACCCGGATCGTGTGTTTGGCGGGCGGTTGGAATCGAAATTGCGCATAGAAGGTGGCGACGCCGTAGATTTCGTTGTCGGAGATGCCGATCGCCGCCGCCAGAGCCTCCATTGCCTCTTCCGAGAGGTACCCGTGGCGCTCCTGTACCTCCTGGAGCAGGGGAACGAGGTTCTCCCGCCCTGGGGGATGGGGATAGAGAGTCAACATTTCTCCTACTGAAGATGCCACTTCGCTCACGTTCATGAGAGTCTCCCTGTCTCCTTACCCAGACGGAGCCCAGGTGATCCGTACCGGTTTTTAATCGCCGCCTTGACGTGAGGCAAAAACTGAACCATCGCCAGTCTTTCTATTCCCTGATAACAGGTACGGACTGGCTTCCCACTTCCGGGAGACAAAGTGGTTGCAATTTCAGAAATCTGAGTCGCGGGAGCGATGCAAGGATTGAGGGCTACAAATCAGAGTGGTCCGGTCGGATCGGTCATCAGCCCCAGCGTGTCGTCCGAGGCGATCGTACCCGAAATTGACTCGCGCCAGCGGGTGGGATAAGAAACGATTTATGAGGGATTGGATTGCCCGCGGGCCGGCGGGTTTTTTTTGCCCGCGGCGCTGACCAGGCGGTTAAGCTTTGATGCATGGTCTGCTAACTGCTGCTCATGTCTTCCAGTTGCTCTTTGTAGTCGGCATCGGCGCGTCCCTGTTTTTCTATTTCGTTGGGTACTACAGCGCCCGCGACTTTTTTCGCCAAGCCGGCCGCGGGAACGGTCACGACCGCGACGAAAGGTCTCTCCCTGGTGTTACTATTCTCAAGCCACTGAAGGGCTTGGACGTCGACTTGTACGAAAACCTCGCCAGTTTTTGCCGGCAGGATTATCCAAAATTCCAGATCGTTTTCGGGGTGGCGGACCTCGATGATCCCGCGCTGGCGGTGGTCCGCCGGCTGCAGGCAGAGTTTCCGGGGCGGCGGCTCGACTTGGTCGTCAATGGTCGAGTCTACGGCACAAACTACAAAATCAGCAACCTGCACAACATGTATCGGCTGGCGGCGCACGAGGTCATTGTTATCGCCGACAGCGACATCCGCGTGGGCAGTGATTATCTGCGCCGGCTCGTCACCGAGTTGGAAGATCCGGAAGTCGGCATGGTCACCTGCCTGTACCGGGCCGTTAGTACCGGAGGATTGCCGACGTTGCTGGAGTCTCTGTTCATCAACACCGATTTCGTCCCCATGGTGCTGGTTGCCCGCGTCGTAGAGAAGCCCACGTACGCGTTCGGGGCGACCATGGCGCTCCGCCGCTCGACGCTCGATGAGGTCGGCGGCTTCCTCCCGCTCGCGAATTACCTCGCCGACGATTACCAGCTCGGGCATCGGGTGGCGGCGCGTGGCTATCGGCTGGCGCTCTCCGATCTGGTGGTCGAAACGGTGCTGGCGATCGACAGTTGGAGACATCTCCTGGACCATCAGTTGCGTTGGGCGCGGACACATCGCGTTTGCCGGCCGGGAGGATACTTCGGCTCCATCCTGACGCATGGCACACTCTGGGCGACCCTGAATCTGCTGGCCCATTATTTCAGCCCAGGGGCGTGTGTCATTGCGGGGGCCGTCTATGCGCTGCGCATCGCCATCAGCAGCGTCATTGCTAACCGTTACCTCCACGCACCGCTGCCGATCTGGCAAGCCCTGCTCTTGCCGGTGAAGGATCTGTTCGTCTCGGCGATTTGGGCTATGTCTTTTCTCGGCGATACGGTGCGCTGGAACGGCTATGAGTTCCGCGTGCTGAAAGGCGGCCGCATGGTCCGTGTCTCGCCCGCCGCCGCTTCCGGAACCGCTCATGGAGCCCTACTCAGGCCGAGAAGAACGCGAGCGGAACCCCGCTTCGCTTTGAGGGACGTTACTGCACGGGCCGCAGAGCGCGTGCCCTACTCGGCGCGTTTGAGCAGCTGACCGATCAGCAGCGCGAGGTGGTCCCTATCAGGAGAGGCGGGCAACGCGGCCAGATCGTGCAGAGCCCGCGTGCCGTACTGGGCCGCCAAGTTACGAACCTCAACCAGCACGCCGGAGCGACGGATACGCCTGAGCCCCGCATTGATCTCGGCCGCTGTCGGCGCGGTGTCCTGAAAGGTGCGCGCCACATGTCGGTCTCGTCGGATCGCCAACACGATCGGCAAAGACGGGTTCCCGTCGCGCAGGTCGATGCCGATCGGTTTACCGAGGCGAGCTTCGGCCCCGACTACGTCAAGCAGGTCGTCGACGATTTGAAACGTCATGCCAACGTTCAAGCCGCAGCTGGCCATCGCCTCCACCAACGGTCGCGAAGCCCCGGCGAGACGGGCGGCGGTGCGCGCGCCTTGCTGGAAAAGACTCGCCGTCTTGCGCTTGATGATTTCCAAGTAGTCCTCGACGGTCACGGCGGGGTTGCGGCGAAAACGGGCCTGCATCGTCTCGCCTTCGGTCAGTGCGATGCAAGCTTCGGCGGCCCATTCGATCAGCTCCTCGTCGAAGCGCGCACACAGTTGGAACGCGCGGCTGAAAATGAAATCGCCGGTCACGAGTGTGTTGGCGAGACCGTACTTGCGCAGGGCGGAGTCTCTCCCGCGGCGGACCTCACTGCCGTCGATGATGTCGTCATGCAGCAGCGTTGCCGAGTGGATGAGTTCGAGCGCGGTGGCCACATCGACGATATCGTCCAGGTCGTGCCCGCCGCAGGCGCGGTAAATCAAGAGGGTGACTGCGGGACGCACGCGTTTGCCGCCGGAGCCGATCAGATGCGTCGAGATCTCAGTCAGGAGCGGCTCGCACGACTGCACCCGTTCCGTCAGTCGCGCCTCGACCAGTTCCAGTATCTCGTTGATCTGTGGGTCGGCACGACGGATTCGGCTGCGGGCCCGGCTGTTTGCTCCGGTAGTCACACGGTGTCCTTGAGTCGACGAGGGCCACATAATGTCAAAAATCGCAGCGAGTCAAGGTAACGTGGCCGCAGGTAACGTGTCCGCATGGGTTTGAGTTTGGACGTTACGGGCTCGGCCCCATGTGTAACGTGCCAGCAGTCACCTTGCGCTTCCACGCGCGTTGCTTTTCAAGTGTGCAGCCGTTAGGTTCCTGTTCGCAATGAGTGTTCAGGGCCGGATGCAGTTGGTGCCCACCACCATCAAGCGGCTCGGCAAGGAGAGCATCGAAATGGTGTGGAGCGACGGCCATCGCAGTCTGTATCCGAACCGTTACCTCCGCGATCATTGCCCGTGTGCCGGCTGCCGTGAAGGCAAGCCCAAGTTTGCGCTTCCAGTCGTCGGTGGCGCGGGCGCTGATCTCTATCCGGTCCAGATCGGCGTGGTCGGGCGCTACGCCATCTCGATTCAATGGAGCGATCGCCACGACACCGGTATTTACAGCTACGGGACGTTGCGCCAGCTCTGCCCGTGCGAGGAATGCCAGCGGCGAGAAGGACACGAGACGGCCGTATGACGCCCATCGATGATAGTCGCGCCGGCTCCTCCGATCAGCTCAGTCCGCTCCCCGGCGTACGCGATATCGTCGCCGTCGCCAGTGCGAAAGGCGGTGTGGGGAAGTCCACTGTCGCAGCCAATCTGGCGCTGGCGATCAGTCGCCTCGGCCAACGTGTGGGGCTGCTGGACGCCGACGTCTACGGCCCCAGCCTCCCTATGATGATGGGTGTCAGCGGTCGGCCGCGCGCCGTGGACGACAAGCGCATCGCCCCACTCGAGAAGTATGGGTTGCGCCTCATGTCTATCGGCTTCTTTCTCGACGATAATTCACCGGTCACCTGGCGCGGACCGCTGGTGATAGGCTTGGTGCGGCAGTTCCTCAGAGACGTTGCGTGGGGCGATCTCGACATGCTGATGATCGACCTGCCGCCCGGGACGGGGGACGCGCAGCTCACGCTCGCGCAGGAGGTGCCGCTGGCGGGTGGGATCGTGGTGACGACGCCCCAAGACGTGGCGACGCTCGATACCCAGCGCGGTATCGCCATGTTCCAGCAAGTGAACACGCCCGTGCTAGGGATCATCGAGAACATGAGCTACTACGACTGCCCGAAGTGCGGGAAGCGGGAGAACCTGTTTAGTTCCGGTGGCGGGCAACGGCTCGCTGACGCGTTCGGCGTGCCATTGCTCGGTCAGATTCCGCTCGTGCCCGATGTCCGCACGGGCGGCGACACCGGCAAACCGATCGTGATTGATCATCCCGACAGCCTGGTGAGTCGCTTGTTTCTACGCATCGCCGGCAGGGTGCTGGAAGCAGTCAAGGTCGAGCGTCTGGGCGCCGCGCCTCCGACTATCATCGGGTAGCGTGCATTCGGGCGAGCGCGGTAGGCTGCACAGCAGGCGCGGCTGCCCTTCAGCTCTCCGTTGCGGCTCCGGCAGTCATCGGATATAGGGAGGTGACTGACGCGCGTGCCCGGTGGACTACCGCACTCCCATTATTGAACAGGCCCTTTCCCTGGGGCTTCTCGGCTTCATTGCAGCCACGGCAGTGATCAGTATTGGCAGCTACCTGCGCCGCCCCCATGACCTGAGCCAGGCCGGCGGCTCGGCCGTTCTGCGGCCGGGGATTCGGGGCTGGTATCTGGAGAACCTGCAGCCGTTCGAGGACCTGTTCGCCCGTTGGGGTGTGAAGCCGGCGGTGCTGTCATACACGCAGCTCGCAGGCAGCATGCTGGTCGCCTACTGCTACGCGTCGGGGATGTTGTTCACCGGCAGCTGGCTGCTGCTGTTCACGGGAACGATGGATATCATCGACGGTCGCGTGGCGCGGCGCACCAACAGCGGCAGCGCCCGAGGCGCGTTCCTCGATTCGATCATCGACCGTTACTCGGATGCGTTTGCGTACCTCGGCTTGGCAGTCTTCTTTCGCGATTCCTGGATGTTGTGGATCGTGCTGCTCGCGTTACTTGGCTGCCTGTTGGTGAGCTACGCCCGCGCGCGCGCCGAAGGGCTCGGCTGCCGTTGTTACGTCGGCTTGTTGCAGCGTCCGGAGCGTTACGTGATTCTCGGATTCGGTACGATCTTCGGTTCGTTGTTCGAGCATCTCACCGGTGCCTGGCTGCCGCTGCCGCATTACCTCCTCGTCATGATCACGCTCGTGGGGCTCGCCATATTGGTCAACTTCACGGCGCTGCAGCGGGTGATCTACGTATGGCGAGTATTGGGAGAGCAGGGCCATGCGTGAGTCGGCCACATCGAGTGATCGCGGTAAGGTCAAACGTGTCTTCGGGATCTTCCTGCTCATGATTGGTGCGGGTGTGATCCTCGATAGCTCTGCCCTGTGGGTCGGAGCGACGCTGATGAGTGTGGGGCTGGCGATGCTCGGCTGGGGATTGGTTGGAGCGCGGCCGCTCGTCGTGCCCAGCGCCGGCTGCTCCATGCCTGAGAGCGCACCGACTGCCAGCTGCCCGACGGAGCACAGGCGGTGAGCCGCACGGTCCGCATTGGCTTCAGCGTCGCCATCTCGGCGGTGTTCCTTGGCTTCGCGGTGCGCGGGGTGGATTGGCGCCAAGCGGCCAGCGCTTTGAGCGCGGCCCATTATCTGTACGTGCCGGTGATCTTGGCGATCACGGTGTGGAGTCTGTACATCCGCGCCCAGCGCTGGCGGGTGTTGCTGCGCCCGGTGGGAACTCCGTCGATGCGGACGCTGGTGGCAGCTACCAACATTGGGTTCATGGCGAACATGGTGCTGCCGCTGCGCATCGGCGAGGTGATCCGCCCTGTGCTGGTGAGCCGAAGAGAGAACGAGCCGCTCAGCGGCATTCTGGCGACCGTCGTCCTCGAGCGGATCTTCGACATGTTCACGATCCTGTTTCTGTTCGGCCTTTCCGCCTCGGTTGTCGCCGTTTCCGAGCAGGTTCGGCAATGGGGTTACGGTCTGCTCACGCTGGCAGTGATTATCGGTGCTGGTGTGGCGTTGGTCCGGTGGCAAGAAGCGTTTGCCTTGCGCCTTCTGGGGCTGGTGCTGCGGCCGCTCCCCGCGCGCTTCGCGGCACCCGTGGACCATTTCTTCCGCGGCTTCGTGCGCGCGCTCGAAATCTTGGACAGCCCGCTCACCTTCCTGCAGCTGCTCGGCTGGTCGCTGTACTTGTGGCTCGTCATCTCTGCAGTTTACCTCTGCGGCATCCTCGCCTTCGACCTGCCCGCGCCATGGATCGTTGGTGCGGTGGTCGTAACGGCAATCACCGCGATTGCCGTCTCAGCGCCGTCGGCTCCGGGGTACATCGGTGCCATGCAAGTCGGATGCACCCTGTCACTGGCGATCTTCGGAGTATCCAAGAGCGACGCCTTCGCATACTCGATTGTTGTGCATGTCACGCAGTTTGCCGGTGTCGTCGGCGCTGGTCTATACTCGCTGGCGCGCGAAGGCATGACCCTTCGGCAGGTGGAAGAGGTCTCCAAAACCGATGGCAAACGGGGTTGAAAACAAGACGATCGTCCTCGGCCTGAGCGGCGGTATCGCCTGTTACAAGGCCGCCGAGCTGGTGCGCTTGCTGATCGGCAAGGGCGCCACGGTTCGGGTCATAATGACTGCCGCGGCACAACAGTTCATCACGCCGCTGACTCTGCAAACCCTGTCCGGACACCCCGTCTCCACCAACACCTTCGACCGTACACAGGAGTCCGAGATCGGCCACATCCAGTTGGCGGACCGCGCCGATGCCGTTGTCATCGCCCCGGCAACCGCGAACATCATCGGCAAGCTCGCCGGCGGCATTGCCGATGATCTGCTGACCACCGTGCTCCTCGCCACACGTGCGCCGGTGGTGGTGGCCCCATCGATGAACGTGAACATGTATGAGAATTCGATCGTCCAGGCGAACCTCGATCGGCTGCGGACGCGCGGTTTCCGCATCGTCGAGCCCGGCGAAGGATTCCTGGCCTGCGGGTGGCAAGGGAAGGGGAGATTGGCGGATCCGGAGGTGCTACTGGCCGAGATCGAACGCGCCGTGAGCCCGCAAGACTTGGCTGCGGAGCGGATTCTGGTGACGGCGGGTCCGAATCGCGAGCCGATTGACCCCGTGCGCTTCATCTCGAATCGGTCTACCGGCAAGATGGGATTCGCAGTGGCTGCCGCTGCCTGGCGTCGCGGGGCCGAGGTGACGCTGATTGCGGGACCAACCCACGTGGCCACACCGTACGGCGTGACGCGGATCGACGCCGGCACGGCCGAAGAGATGCGGTGCGCGGTGCTCGATCAATTCGACAACGCAACGGTGGTTTTGATGGCCGCTGCGGTCGCTGATTACCGGCCGGCACACGTCGCACCAGCGAAGCTCAAGAAAGGCAGCGGAGGCATGGTGCTCGAGCTGGAACGCACGGCCGACATCCTCGCCGAGCTGGCGCCACGCAAGGGGACGCGCATTTTCGTGGGCTTTGCAGCCGAGACGGAGCAGGTGGTCGCGAACGCCGAACGCAAGCTGCGGGAGAAGAACCTCGACCTCATCGTGGCCAACGATGTCGCGGGGACGGAGACCGGTTTTGCGGTCGATACCAACGCCGTGACCGTCATTGACCGCAGCGGCCATCAGGAAGCGGTGCCGTTGATGAGCAAGGACGCAATCGCCGACCGCATTCTCGACCGGGTCGTCCAACTCACTCAGGCGCGTGCGCCACTGCCGCCTTCTCGGAAGAGACGTCGTAGAGAATGATCCATCGAATGATTGAGTCAATTGAGTGATTTTGCGATTGAGTGATTAAGTCAATGATCTTCTATTAAATCACTCAATCATTCAGATCACCCAATCACTCAATGATCAGATCACTCAATTTTATCAAATGGGGACCGCAACACCACCGCATCCAGTCAAACTCATCGTCGGGTTGCTCGCCGCCGCAGATGCATTGCTCGAGGCGGCGGTCGAGGGCTTGTCACAGCGCTTCGGCCCGCTTGATGCGGTGTCGGATGCCAGCGACTGGCGCGTGAGCGGCTACTACCGCGACGAGATGGGCGACTCGATCCGCCGCCAGTTCGTGAGCTTCGAGGGTTTGATCGGTCCCGGCAAGCTCGCCGGCATCAAGCAGATCACCAACGACATGGAGCACGCATGGCGCACCGAAAGGGGCCGCCAGGTAAACATCGACCCCGGCTATGTTGCAACGACAAAGCTGGTGTTGGCGTCCACCAAAGATGCGGCGCATCGGGTCTACTTGAGCGACGGCATCTACGCCGAGGTGACCCTCCAATTCAGTAGCGGGTCCTTCCGGCCCGAGGCCCATACGTACCGCGACTACGCGGCACCAGAGGCGATCGCGTTCTTCCACCGCGTGCGCCGCATCTACCTCGCACAGTTGCGGGCGGCCAGAACCGGCCCCTCGCCGACGCGGCCTCGTAGGGAGGAAGATTAGCCAAGAGGACTTGAAATCCGAAACTCGAAGCTCGAAATTCGAAACAAGCCCGAAATTCGAAGGCTCGAAATCCGAGACTGGCACGCATTCGTATTGATCACTCGTTTGGGTCCTTCGAATTTGGGGTTTCGGATTTGTTTCGAGTTTCGGATTTCGCATTTGAGGATTCTTCGAGTCGTTCTGCACAGAGTCCACCGGTAGGAGTCTAATGGGTGAGGTTTTCGATGACACCAACACCGCGAAGCGAGCGCTTGATTGATGCGGACGGCAACGTGCGGTTCGGGATTTTCTCCGAGCCGATTGCGGAGGTGAATTACCGCGACTACCCCCTCACGACCCCGCTCGGGCGTCCGGCCGGATGGTGGGCGCGGCGCTTCGGGTTCAAGCAGTTCCAGTTCCTCGGCGCATTGTGCGAGGATCTGGCGGTGGGCTGCGCGATTGCGGATATCAAGTACGCCGGCACGGCGTTCGTGTACGTGTACGAGCCCGCCGCGAAGCGGATCACCGAACACAGCTTTCAGGTGCCGCTCGGGCGCGGGATCAGCTTCGACCAGGCGCCGGAAACCGGGCGCGCGACGTTTCGAGCACGCGGTGCCCAGATTGACATGACTTCGGGCACGACGCCGCGCCATCGCCAGCTGACGGTGCGGCTCGCGACAGGGCTGTCGATCGATGCGTACTTCGATGAGGAGATGCCGCGCCAGCAGGCGATGCGCATTTGCACGCGGATCGGGGCGACAGGCTGGGTCTTCGCGCGCAAGACGGCGGGCATGCCCGTGTCGGGCAGCGTGCGCTGGGACGGCCGCACGTTTGATCTCGCTGCCATCGGCGCGCGTGGGCACTGTGACTGGAGTGCCGGGTACATGCGCCGCGAGACGTTCTGGAACTGGGGTTGCCTTGCCGGCAGGACGCCGGACGGGCGGGCGTTGGGAATGAACGTCTCGTGCGCCGTCAACGAGACCAGTTTCACCGAAAACTGCTTCTGGTTGGATGGCAGCTTGCACAAGATCGACACGGTCGCCTTCGAGTATGACCGGCGGGATCTGATGAAGCCCTGGCGACTGCGTTCGTTCGACGGTCGCCTCGACCTCGAGTTCGCAGCCGAGGGCAGCCACTCCGAGAAGATCAACGCCTGGCTCGTAGCCTCCAGCTTCAACCAGCTCCTCGGCCGCTACCATGGCCGCCTCGTGACGGGCACCGGCGAGGAGATCCGCATCACGGGCATGCTGGGATACGCGGAAAGTCACTACGCGAAGTGGTGAGGGGCGGCACGGCTCGCTCAGCGTCAGCGGCGCGTTTTCGGACGAGCCGTGTGGAGCGGGAGCGATGCCCGCTGGCTCGGAGTGCGGCAATAAGCTATCTGGCTCGCCATGCCCAGGCGGCTGCTTGATCGGATTCGTGCCGCTGTACGGTCAGGGAACTACGACGTAACGAAACATGCCGTGGATGAAATTGCCGAGGATGGGCTCGATATCATCGACGTGGAAACTTCGATTCTCAACGGCTGCATCAAGAAGACCGAGAAGGAGATCCGCGCGGCCCGCGCCACACGGTTCATGGCATCGCTGCTGATGGCGTTACGCCCGCCGGCTCCACTGGGCGCTTTACAGAGACCGGCCGATATCTCATCATCACAGCGTACGAGGTGACCGACGAATGACCGAGTTCGGATACCGGTGCGAGCACTGCGAGGGAACGGTCCGACCGAAACGTGTGAAGCGCGAGGAGTTCAAGTACAAGACGCGCTTTGTCATCCTCGAAGACGTGACGATCGGGGTCTGCGAGGAGTGCGGTAGCCGCTTTTATGCAGCCGCGACTCTCAAGCGTGTGCAAGAAGTTGCGACGGGAGCGGTTACACCGCAGCGGTTCGACGAGGTTCCCGTTGCGCATGGCTAGGGGCATGATTCCAAATTTCCGTGGCAATGTGCCGAGCGGGCGTCCTTCGAGACGGCCGCTGAAAAGACGCGGCCTCCTCAGGACGAGCGGTTATTTCTTCGGAATAGAAGACTTTTCCGCTCACGCTGAGGAGGCGCCATCTTTTCAGGCGCCGTCTCGAAGCATGTCCTGAGCTCCGTCGAAGGGCGTGCGATCTTGGCAAGAGGCTGCTTAACCTACTGGCATTGCGCCTAGGCAACGGGTGCGAGCCGTGGTAGACGGCTGCTCGGAACGCATGAAAAGTCGCGCCCAGGTTCTCGTTGCACCCGGCGAGTTCGAATTGCAGGAGATCGATATCCCCGATCCCGGCCCCGGGCAGGTCCGCCTGCGCGTGCTGGCGTGCGGGATCTGCGGCTCCGACAAGGTGCTGGCGCAAGTATCAGAGCCGGGATCAGTACTTGGTCATGAGGTGATCGCAGAGGTGGAATCGTGCGGGCCGGGGGTGGACGGCAGGCACCCCGGAGACCGCGTGATCCCGATCGGCGATGACCTCGGCACGCGCGGCAACGGCGGGTACGGGGAATGGATCGTTGTCAAGGCGGACAGTTGCGTCAGCGTGCCGGAATCGTTGCCGACTCTGCACGCGGTGCTCGGTGAGCCGCTCGGAAACGGCCTGCATTTCGTGCGGCGCGGCCGTTTGCAGGCCGGCCATCGCGTGGCCATCCTCGGGGCGGGACCGATCGGCTTGTCGATTCTGTTCTGGGCACGGCACTCGGGCGCCGGCTGCATCGCAGTAAGTGAGCCGGCAGCGGTGCGCGCGCAGGTGGCGCGCGACCTCGGCGCGGATGCCGTGCTCGATCCCACCCAGCACGACGACATCACGGGCGCGATCGCCGATGCACTCGGCGGGCGCCCGCACGTGGTATTCGAGGCGGCCGGCAGACCACAGGTGATGGACGAAGCGATCCACATGGTCGGCACCGGCGGCGGGACCGTGGTGCTGGCGGGCATCATGCTCGACGAGATCAGCATTCGTCCGGCCGCGCTCTGTTTGAAAGAGACCGACCTCATCTTCCCGATCGGAACCGTGCCGGACGAAGTGGCAGAAGTTCTGCGGGTGATGGCGCGCGGCGAGCTGCCGGCGGAACGTTTCGTGTCGCATCGAATAGGACTGGCCGGCGTTCCAGCGGCGATTCGCGAGCTGGGCCGCCCCGCGGATCAAATCAAGGTGGTCGTCGATCACCTCTCGGAGCAAGCATGAGTAACCTCACCAATAGTGATATCAACGAGATTCGCCACCAGTTCCCGGCGCTGGATCGCTTCACCTATTTCGCCACCAACGGGCTCGGCGTGCTGCCGCAGCGCACCGTCAAGGCGCTCGGCGCACACCTCGATGGGCTGTTGCAGAACGCGATTCTTGCGGCGCTGTCCCAGGACGAAGCGTTGCTCGACGAAACGCGGGCGCGGGTGGCGCGACTGCTCGGCTGCGATCCGCAAGAAGTCGCGTTCTGCCGCAACACCTCCGAGGGCGTGTTGTGGACGGCGGCCAGCCTGCGCCTCGAGCCCGGCGATGAGGTTTTGGTTCCGCAGGGCGAGTATCCGGCGAACGTGTTGCCGTGGATGGCGCAGGAAACACGCGGGGTCGTGACCCGATTGCTCCAACAACACAAGCGACGCGTGACGCCGGAGCTCGTCGCCGCGGCGTGGTCGCCGCGCACACGGGTACTGGCAATCAGCTTCGTGCAGTACAACTCCGGCTTCCGTGCCGATCTGCAGGCCCTCGCACGCGTGGTCCACGAGCGCGGCGGGTTGCTCTTCTGCGATGCGATCCAGGGTCTCGGCGCGCTGCGCCTGAACGTCCGCGAGACCGGTGTCGATGTGCTTGCGGCGGGGACCCACAAATGGCTGCTGGGGTTGCAGGGGCTCGGCATTTTCTTCTGCCGGCGTGAGCTGCTGAAACAGCTCGAGTCGACGCACGTTGCAACCGGCAGTCTGATACATGACCAGGACCCCGAGGATCCCGACGCGCCGTATGACCGTGCCTTCGTCGACGAAGCGCGCCGCTATGAGGAAGGATCGCGCAACTACGTCGGTCTCACCGCGCTGAACGAGTCCCTGCACCTCATCGAAGAGATCGGCATCGAGCGCATCGAGACCCGCGTCGGGGAATTGACCAACTACTTGGTGCGTGAAGCCGAGAAGCGTGGCTGCCGCGTCGAAAGCCCGCGCGGGCCGAGCGAGTGGTCGGGGATCGTCCTGTTCGCGCCGCCGCCAGGTGCCGCAAGCGCCAGTGAGCTGGTCGCTGCGATGCACGCCCAGGGGATCACGATCAACGCGCGGGAGGGCTGCATCCATATGGGCGTCCACTTCTACAACACCTACGAGGAGATCGACCGCGTGCTGGGTGCAGTTGACAGGTGATAGTGGACGGTCGAGAGTTGAGAGCTGAAGTCCAATGCTAGCAAGTTTAGGACGGTTCGTAGCCAGCGGGCACCCTTCGAGACGGCCGCTGAGAAAACGCGGCCTCCTCAGGGCGAGCGGTTGTTTCCTTGGAATGGATGACTTCTTTTCCGCTCACGCTGAGGAGGCGCCTCCTGAGCAGGCGCGCTCTTTTCGCGCCGTGTCGAAGGGTTTCCAGGCGCTGTCTCGAAGCGTGCGATCTTGGCACGACGCCGCTGGGCAGGAAGGTGCGAGATGAAAGCGGTACAGATGACCCGCATCGGTGGGCCCGAGGTGCTTCAGGTTATCGAGGTACCCGAGCCGCAGCTGGAGCCGGGTTTCGTGCGGGTGCGCAATCGCGCCATCGGCGTCAACTTCCACGACATCAACACGCGCCGCGGTGACGAGGCGGACGTCCAGCTGCCGATGATCTTGGGCACGGACTTCGCCGGCGTGGTCGACGCTATTGGGGATGGTGTCGAAGGAATCGCGATCGGCGACCGCATCCTGGGCATCACGATGAACGGCGCTTACGCCGAAGCGACACTCGCCATGGCGCCGATAGCCATCCCGCTTCCAGCCGGCCTGTCGTTCGAGCTGGCGGCGGCGTGTCCGGTCGCCGGCCTGACGGCATACTTCCTCACGCGTCAGGTCATTCAGGTCGGGCCTGGAACAACGGTGGTTGCCCACGCCGCGGCCGGCAGCGTCGGGTGTTTCATGGGCGGCTTGCTGCGTCAGGTCGGAGCGACCAGTATCGGCTTGGTCAGCTCCGACGCAAAGGCTGAGACTGCACGTCGCGCCGGCTACACACACGTCATCAACTACCGCAACGAAGATGCCGTCGCCCGGGTGCTGGCACTCACCGGCGGCAACGGTGCCCAGGTGGTGTATGATTCCGTTGCCGGACCGCATTTCGCGCGCAGCTTCGACATGGCCGCAGTCGACGGCACGGTGGTGTTGTTCGGTCAAGCCGCGGGCGACCCGCCGCCTGAGGCGGTACAGCATGGACTGCGCTCAGGGCGCAATCTCGGCCTGCGCACGTACTTCCTCGGCGCCACGATTCAGGCGCACCTCGACATGATCCCTGCAGCCTATGCGCACCTCTTCGAGGGATTGAGATCCGGGGACATCTACCTGCCAATCGAGAAGATGCCGCTCACCGAAGCGGCGCGCGCGCACGCCCGCATCGAACAGCAGCAGACAGTCGGAAAAATTATTCTGGTGCCGTGAGGGCTGCGCCCGGCGTCCGTGCGGCGGGTCCGCTCCCGTTGGTCGCTGCAGACGTTTACACGGGCGTTGCCCGTCATGTACCGGGCGCCCGATTTTGTCACAAGCTCAGAGGGTTAGTGCGCCGCCGTTAGCTGCAACCGCGGTGGTGGCGTGGGCACTGCCAGCTCCGCACGCTCATTGAGCGCATCGATCTCGCGCTGCAACTTCGGTGGAATCTGGCCACGGCGGGCCAGCGCCTTGAGCGTGCGGCGTACCTGTTTCGCGAGCGCGAGCGCTTTCAGCCCGGTCGGGTCCGCGGCTTGGCACTCTGCGCGCCTCCCATGCTGGAGAAGGTCGACGATACTGGCGTGGCTCACCGCATTGTACCGGGTGACCACCTCGAGCGGCAGCAGGTAGCGCGAGCGTAGCGTGAGCCGCTGTAACACCTGATACCACTGATCGAGGTCGTGCATGGCGATGAATGAATCGAAGATGCGCTTATTGGTGCGGAACGAGAACAAGGTCCGTGCGACGACATCGTCGACGAGCGCATCACACTCCGCGAAGCGGTGGCTGCGTAGCTCGCTGATCAGCGCGCGCCGCACCGGTTGCTGCAGCGTGTCGAAACGTGCCTCCCAGTAAATGTGGCGCAGCGTGCGGGCACGGAAGCCCACAATCAGCTGGACGGGAATGAAATGGTTGTGTGAGTACACGTCGCCCGCCAGGTGCGTCAGATAGCCGTAGGCGAACGCGCGCTCCGTGTCGCTCCGGGCGCGGCGCAGGATGTCCCAGCCCACTGACCACGAGTGACAATGCGCTTGTTGGGCTCGGGTGTATTTTTTCGCTTGCGTGATGTCCGCGCCAACGCACCCGTACAGGTACGGCAGCCGGTGGCGCTGCAGCAATCGTTGAAGGGACAGTCCCAGGATGGTAAGGTTCTCTAGTATTTCTGCGCCATGCGCCAAGTGCGTGATCGGGCCCCACGCCCACGCGTGTGCCGGAGCGAGGAACACAACAAAGAAGGCAACGCCTGCGAGCCACAACATTTCGATGAATCGTACTCCCCCCCCCGAAGCCGCTCAAGCGAGTTTGCGGCACCTGCTGGATTCGTTGCGCGCCTATGTGGAGTACCAACAGTCCACAGGGATTGAGGCGTTCCCGCGTCCGGCGGCGGCCGCAGCACGGCCGCCGGTGTCGGCGCCCGCGCCGCATCCCGAAGCGGCAGCGCCGCAAACGGCAGCACCGCAACCTGCCGTAAAAGCCTCCGCGGCTGCGGCGGCCGATCTGTTCCTGGCCCCCGGCGTGCGTACGGCCAAGACCCTGGAGGCGCTGCGCGGCGAGCTGGGTGATTGCCGTCGCTGCAAATTATGGCCGGGGCGCACGCAGATCGTCTTCGGCGTCGGCAACCCGCACGCAACATTGATGTTCGTCGGCGAGGGGCCGGGCCGTGACGAAGATCTGAAGGGAGAGCCGTTCGTCGGCCGCGCCGGCCAGCTGCTCACCGAGATCATCACGAAAGGGATGAAACTACGGCGCGAGGACGTGTACATCGCCAACGTCATCAAGTGCCGGCCGCCGGAGAACCGCAATCCCGAGCCCGACGAGATCGCCGCCTGCCAGCCGTTCCTGCAACGCCAAATCGAGATCATCAACCCGAAGATCGTCGTTGCCCTCGGCTTGTTCGCTGCGCAGACCCTCCTGGGGCTGCGCGTCCCGATCTCCCGCCTGCGTGGGCATTGGTACGAGTACCAGGGCATCAAGGTCATGCCGACGCTGCACCCGGCGTATCTGCTGCGCAACCCGAATGACAAGAAGCTCGTGTGGGAAGACATCAAGATGGTGTTGCGGGAGTTGGAGAAGTGCGCGTGACGCCGCCGCTTCTCAGACGCCAGCTTCGGCCACTGGCGCGCGGCGGCGCGGTGCTCGCCGCGGCGCTCGCGTTGCTGGCGGTGGCCCACGTCAGCCCCGGAGCTGAGCCGCGTCGCAAAGCTGCCGGAGCGCACGCCACCGCATCACCAGAGGCGCAACACCCCGCCAATCGAACGGAGCAGGCCGAACGGGAAACCAGCGACCATCAATTTGAAGGCCGCTATGTGCATCTCATCACCGTTGATGCAGGCATCAATCCCGCCACTGCGGATTTCATCCACGAATCGATCTTCAACGCCGAGCGCGACGGAGCGGAAGCCTTGATCATCGAGCTCGACACCCCCGGTGGCTTGCTCGACTCGACCAAATCAATCGTGAAGGATCTCCTCGGCGCTCCCCTCCCGGTGATCGTCTACATCGCACCCAGCGGTGCGGGCGCCGCATCCGCCGGCGTGTTCGTCACGATGGCCGCGAACATCGCCGCCATGGCCCCAGGGACCACCATCGGGGCGGCGCATCCGGTGGGCAGCCAGGGGGAAGACATCGGCGGGGACATGCGCGAGAAGGTGGAGAACTTCACCGCTTCGCTGAGCAAGACGATCGCCCAGGAGCGTGGCCGCAATGTCGAGTGGGCCGAGAAGGCCGTTCGTCAAAGCGTCTCGATCACCGAGCCGGAAGCCTTGAAGCTGCACGTCATCGACCTCATCGCAGCGGACTGCGACGACTTGCTGCGTCAGATCGACGGCAAGGAGGTGACGGTAAAGGGCGCCAAGAGCCGGCTCAGCGTGGCCGGCGCCGAGATCATCCGCAAGAACATGCGGCTGAAGCAGAAGTTCCTCAACGTTCTGGCGAATCCCAACGTCGCCTATCTCCTCATGATGGCGGGGCTGTTGGGCCTCTACGTCGAGTTCACGCATCCGGGGGTGTTCTTCCCGGGAATCGCCGGAGGCATCTGTTTGCTATTGGCCCTGGCTGCGCTACAAGTGCTGCCGATCAACTATAGCGGCTTGGCTCTCATAGTCCTAGGTATGGCATTGTTAGTGAGCGAATTGTTCGTGCCGAGCTTCGGCGTGCTGGGAGTCGGGGGCATCATCGCCTTCGTACTCGGGTCGTTGCTGCTGTTCGATACGCCCGGATCCAACCTGACCGTCGATCCCAACATCATCTACGCCGCCGCGGTAACGTTCGGGACCTTCACGCTGCTGGTGAGCTATTTGGTGGTGCGCGCGCAGCGGCGGAAGCCTGCCCTGGGGCGGGAGGGGCTCTTGGGGGAAATCGGCGAGGTGCGCCGGCCGATCACGCAGGACACCCCGGGAAAGATCTTTATCCATGGCGAGTACTGGAATGCCGTGGCGAACGAGCCCATCGACAGTGGGGAGCGTGCCGAAGTCACGGCGGTGGAGGGCATGCGCTTGACCGTGCGGCGGCCCATGAAAGATTGAAGATTGGAAGATTGAAGATTGAAAGATTCTAAGGTTGAAGAATTGAGAGATTAAAAGATGACGCGGTTTTCAATCATTCAATCTTCCAATCTGCCAATCTTCAAATTTTAACGTGGAGGGAACAATGGTCGGCCCAGCAGCAACGGTGATCATTCTGGCAATCATCTTCATCGTCAGCGGCGTCAAGATCCTCAAGGAGTACGAGCGCGCCGTCGTCTTTCGGCTCGGGCGACTCGTTGCCTCGCGCGGCCCGGGGATCATCTACGTCATCCCGCTGATCGAAAAGATGCAGCGGATCGAGCTGCGCACCGTGACGATGGACGTGCCACCCCAAGATGTCATCACCAAAGACAACGTTTCCGTGAAGGTCAGCGCGGTTCTCTACTTCCGGGTGATCGATCCGAACCGTGCGGTGGTTGACGTTGCGGACTACCTGTTTGCCACCTCCCAGCTGGCGCAGACGACGCTGCGCAGCGTGTGCGGCCAGGCTGAGCTGGACGAGTTGCTGGCCGAACGCGAGAAGATCAACACGCACATCCAAGAGATCCTCGACGCGCAAACCGATCCGTGGGGCATCAAGGTGGTCGTCGTGGAGGTCAAGCAGATCGACTTACCGCAGGAGATGCAACGCGCGATCGCCCGTCAGGCGGAAGCCGAACGCGAACGGCGCGCCAAGGTGATCAATGCCGAAGGCGAGTTCCAAGCCGCGCAGAAGCTGGCGGATGCCTCTGCCGTGATCAGCCAGCATCCGATGGCCTTGCAGCTGCGCTTCCTGCAGACCCTCACCGAGGTCGCCTCGGAGAACAACTCAACGACGATTTTCCCGCTGCCGATCGATCTGATCACGCCGTTTTTGAAGCCGCCCGAGAAGTCGTAGGAGGCGGCAGGAGATTGAGCCGGCGCTCCTGAAACAGGGACACAGCAAGAACCTGAGAGCGCGGGTCTCTCTCCACGAACGTAAATCCGGACCGACACATCAGTCGTGCGTATCGGGTTGCACGAGCCGCTCTCGCCTCGTATAAGCTACACGGTCGATTTGAACCACCACACAAATAGAGAAAGGCTTTTGCACCATGTTTGAAACGATCACAACCGCTCCCCCAGACCCCATCCTCGGCCTGACCGAGGCTTTCAACCAGGATCCCAACCCCGACAAGATCAACTTGGCGGTCGGTGTATACAAGGACGGCAACGGCCGGACGCCCGTCCTGAGCACGGTCAAGGAGGCCGAGCGGCGTCTGCTCCAAAGCGAGACGAGCAAGGCATACCTGCCGATGCCGGGCGATCCTGTCTACGGATCGCTGGTCCAGAAGCTCGTATTCGGCGAGAGCCACCCCATTGTCACCAGTGGGCGCGCTGCGACGGCTCATTCCCCCGGCGGCACGGGGGCTCTGCGCGTCGCCGGCGATTATCTACACAAGCTCCATCCCGCCTCCTCCATCTGGCTCAGCGACCCGACGTGGGAGAACCACGTGACCGTGTTCGGCGCCGCCGGTGTCCCCGTCAAGAGGTATGCCTATCGCGACGCGGCCACCAATGGGCTCAACTTCAACGCGATGCTCGAATCCCTCGGGCAGATTCCAGCGGGTGATGTCGCCTTGCTGCACGCCTCCTGCCACAACCCGACGGGCATCGACCCGACCGTCGCACAATGGTCGCAGATCGGCGATGTGCTCCGCCGGCGCAGCGTGTTGCCGTTGGTGGACTTCGCGTATCAGGGCCTCGCCGACGGCATCGACGAGGACGCCTCCGGCCTGCGCGCCCTGTGTGAGAAGGTCGACCAGTTGTTCGTCTGCTCCAGTTTCTCGAAGAACTTCGGTCTGTATCGCGAGCGTACCGGTGCCCTCACCATCGTCGGGACCACGGCCGCTCAGGTGCAGACCGTAATGAGTCAGGTGAAGCTGGTCATCCGCGCTAACTACTCGAACCCCCCGTCGCACGGCGGTGCGATCGTGATGATCGTGTTGCAGGACCCCGAGCTGCGGGCCAAGTGGGAGATCGAAGTCGCCGACATACGCAACCGCATCAACGGCATGCGCCACCTGTTCGTCGACACGCTCAAGGCCAAGGGCGTTGCCCGGGACTTCTCGTTTATCATCCAGCAACGGGGCATGTTCAGCTTCTCGGGGTTGACGAAGGAGCAGGTCGCCAAGCTGCGCGAGAAGTATGCGATCTACATCGTCGGCTCCGGGCGCATCAACGTCGCGGGCATGACCGAGGCCAATATGGGCCGGCTGTGCGACGCAATTGCCTCCGTCCTGTGACTTTTCCCAAGGCAGCCTTCTCGCTAGCAGCGATGCCAGTAACTTGAGGACCGTCCGTGGCCGGCAGGCACCCCCTTCGACTGCGCTCAGGACAGGCTTCGAGACAGCCGCTGAAAAAAATGCGGCTTCCTACCAATGAACCGTTCGTCGAGGGTTCCCCTCCTTACGAAGGAGGGGTCAGGGGAGGTTTTGGAATGGCGCGTAAGCAACCTCCCCCTTGCCCCCTCCTTGGGGGACTGTCGATTTTCTCGATGAGCATGGTGACCTCCTGCGTGCCGATCAGGTATAAGGGTCGTGTTGGGTGGAGGGGCATGATGCGGCGGATCAAACGGCCCACGAAACGAGTGGCCAACACCGGACAGCGTGGGTTTGAGTTTTGTCAGGCGCCGGCACCACCGGCGGCCGAGCGCCAGCCGATCAGTGATGATCGGTTCCTGGACGATGACCCGTACCATATCCTGATCGGCGACCGGCGCCTCGATCAGGTGTTGCAGGACAATGGGATGCGGTGGGTGGGAGAGCTGCGTAAGCTCCTGGCGAGCCTGGACTACTCGCTGTTGACGGCGAAATACTCGACCCGTGGGCGCCGGGCGTTGCATCCGCGCACGGTGTTGGGGCTGATCGTGTACGGGTTGTTCGTGAAGCAGCTGGCCCTGCGGGAGTTGGAACAGTTGAGCGTGGCCAACATTGGCGCGTGGTGGGTCTGTGGCGGGCGACGCCTCGATCACAGCACCATCGGGAAATTTGTGCAGCTGCACGAAGAGGTGTTGGGCCAGGAGTTTGTCACCGCCCTGGCGGCGTGGGTGGTGCAGCGGCTGCGGCTGCGCCCCGGGATGGCGAGCATCGACGGGACGGTAGTGGAATCGGCGGCCAGTCGGTGGAAACTGGTGCAGGCCGAGGCCGCAGCGCTGGTGGCGGCCGAGGCCCGCCAGGCCGCGGAGGCGGCTCCCGACAATCCGGCCGCGCAACAGAGCGCCGAGGCCGCGACGGAGGTGGCCCGCGTCGCCGAGCAGCGTTGCGCCACACGTGTGCAGCAGGGCAAGCCGACCGACACCGTGGTGGTGGCCTGCAGTGATCCCGACGCCGTGGTGCAACCGCGCAAGGACAAGGTGAAGCGGCCAGCCTACAAAGCCAGCACGCTGATGCACGAAGCGGGGGTGATCATCGGCCAGTATGTGGATACGTCGAGTGAGCCGGCGGCCGTCGCGCCGTTGCTGGAGCAGCACCAAGAAGTCTTCGGGCAGCTGCCGCCCACGTTGCTCATGGATGCAGGATACCACCACGGGCCGCTGTTGGGGGACTTGGCCGAGCAGGGGATCGATGTGTTGTGCCCCTCGGGCAAAGCGATGGGCGACGACGACTGGGAGAAGAAAGGGGCGAAGGGACTCTTTGCCAAGCACCAGTTTCGCTACGACGATCAACGCGATGCCTACGTGTGCCCAGCCGGTGAGGTGCTGAGCTATACCGACCAGGGCAAGGACGGGCGGGGCTGTCGCTATCGGCGCTATCGTACCGCAGCCTGCGCCCGTTGCCCCATGCGCGCACAGTGCACCACCGGCAAGCATGGGCGCAGCATCAAGCGCTACGCTGGCGACGAGTACAAGGAAGCGATGGCCCTGGTGTTGATGCAGCCCCGGGCGCGTGAGGTCTACAAGCAGCGCATGCCCATTGCGGAGACGGTCCACGCAGAGCTGCGCGAGCGGTTCGGACTGCGACGTTTCCACCGTCGTGGGCTCAGCGCCGTGCGAGCCGAGTTTGGCCTGTACTGCATTGCCTTCAATCTGAAGAAAGCACTGCGGGAGGCTGCGGTGCTTATCGTCTTTGTCGTCTCTGGCCAGTACGGAGAGGGTAGTGGGGCCGCAGCCGAACTCTGCGTCCTTTCGATCCGCATCGTCTCGCTCAGGCAAACAGAATGACATCGAGTCAAACACGGGCTTCACTCATCTCGGTTTATCGACAGTCCCTTGGCAAGGAGGGGGTTCATTGGCCCAATACACCCGGCGCGCCAGGGTTGGTGGTCTCAGGGTGAGCGATATGGGGTCGTGCAACAAGGATTTTTCCGCTCATCCAGGAGGCGCCGTCTCGAAGGATGCGATTTTGGCAAGACGTCGCTTGTGTTAATGGCATTGCGCCGAGCAAGGAGATCGTATGGACGAATTAAGCCGTCAAGTGCTTGACTATGCGATTGGCGATGGCGCCTGTGCCGCCGGCATCTGTACGACGGACACGCTGGCGGGAGGACCGCCTTCCACCGATCTCTCCTACGTCTTGCCGGGGGCGAAGTCGGCCATCAGCTTCGCGGTGCCGCTCGACCAGAGTCTGATCCGGCCTTACCTCGCGAAGAAGGACCGCCGCTCCCACGAGCTCGACAACCTGCACGCGAACGCGCGGGCGACCGGGCTCGCGGCACACCTGGCCCACTACCTGACCATGAAGGGCTATCCGTCCGCGCCCGTGCTGGCCAACGAAGTGTACCGCCGGGACACACCGGGCGGAGTGCTGGACATGTACCCGGACCTTTCGCTGCGCTACCTGGCCGTGCGCTCGGGGGTGGGGAACTTCGGGCTCTCGGGCAACGTCCACACCCGGAAGGAAGGCGCGGCGGTCATCCTCGGCGCCACCGTCACCACGACCGCGCTCGAGCCGACGGCGCCGATCCCCGACAACGAGAATTACTGCGACCGGTGCAAGCTGTGCATGGCGTCGTGTGCGTCGAAACTGATGGACGAGAACGAAGAGACGCACGTGTCGATGGGCGGGGTGGAGTTCTCGTACTCGAAGCGCCGCAGCTACCACCGATGTGACCTCGTGTGCGGCGGCTTCACCGGACTGCACCCGTCCGGCACGTGGTCGTGCTGGTCACCGGGCCGGCTGTCGATTCCGGACAACGACGGGGAGTTTTTGCCGGTGCTCGTCGAGGCCATGGGGGCATGGGCAAAGCGGCCGCCGATTCCCGGCGGGCATTACCATCCGCTGATGCCGGGGAAGCTGGCCCTCACCTGCGGCAATTGCCAGCTCATCTGTCACCCGGACCGCGCCGAGCGCAAGCGACGCTACAAGATGCTCAGGAACAGCGGTGTCGTCATTCAGCATGCCGACGGCTCGCTGGAAGCGGTCTCTCCCGATGAAGCCCGCAGGAGACTCGACGCCATGCCCCCAGAGCAGCGCGCTCTGTACGAGAAGCCGGCTCCGCCCCTCGCCGCGTCGGCGTAAGCACCTATCGATGACGAGCGGGCCCTACCGCGTGTACGGACTGAACCAGTCGTATTTTACCCGCAAGCTGACCGGGTACCTCGACTACAAGGAGATTCCTTGGGTGCTGCGCCGATTCGGCGGGATGAACCCGACCGTCACGGCCGCGGGATGGCCGGGCGGCATACCGGCCGTGCAGAATCCCGACGGCGTCTTCATGTGGGACAGCACGGCGGTGATTCACCACCTGGAGTTGCGCTTCCCGGAACGACCGGTGCTCCCGCCGGATCCGGTGCAGGGGTTCCTATGCTACGTAATCGAGGATGTCGCCGACGAGTGGCTCTACCGAGCGGCCGTGGGCAGTCGCTGGTTTTTCGCGGAGAACGGGTCGGTCGGGGGATACGAGCTGGCCCGGGAGATCAGTGTAGAAATCCCAGCCTCCTGCGATCAGGTGCTCGCCATGGTGCGCGCACACATGAGCAGCTCGTGTCCGCCCATGGGCGTGACGGAGAAGTCGATCGGCGCGTGGATCGATCAGGTACTCAAGCCTTGGCTGCGGGTGCTCGGCGCGCACCTCGCGCAGCGGCCGTTTCTGTTTGGCGAGCGCCCGTCCCTGGCCGACTTTGCGGTCTTCGGTGGAAATGCGGCGCATCTGCTGAACGACCCGTTGTGCCGCCGGTGGACGGAGCAAGAGGGCCCCGCCGTCGTCAAGCACACGCACCGTCTTCTCGAACCGGAACCGGACACCTTTGGCGACTGGGCCAATCCGACCGAGCTGCCGGAAACGTTGATCGCCCTCTTGGCGGACCTCGGACGCATCTACCTACCGTGGGTAAGCCGCGCAACGCTCGATGGTGTCGCCGATCTGGTCTTCAAGCAGGAATCTGGGATTCCGTTACGGGCAACGGAATTTCTCGTCGAGGCGCGGGGTATCCTGCTGGCGCGCTACGTCGAACACCGATGCGAGGCCCTCGACGCTGTGCTCGAACGTGCGGGGATCCTGTCCTGCTTCGCCGACTTCGTCGAGCACGCCACGAGCATCCCCGACTGCACCGCCCCGCCGCGCCCCCGCCTCAATCGCCCGTTTCCCGCGGATCTCGCCTGAGGTGGCGTAGGCGATTGAGGGCCGATTGGTTATTTGGCGAGGAGGACTGATGGCTTCCTTCGAAGGTAAGTTGGCCTTTGTCACCGGTGGAGGCACGGGAATCGGACTGGCTTGTGCGCAGGCAATCGTCGCGGGCCGTGGCCGCGTCATGTTGGCGGGTCGACGCGAGGAGATCCTCCGCGAGGCCGCCAGCGGTTTGGGTGCGCACGCCTCGTACGTGTGCTGCGGCGTCAGTAGCGATCAGTCAGTCGTGGATGCCGTGGCCGCAACGGTGGAGCGCTTCGGCGCGTTGCACCTCGCTGTGAACGCGGCGGGCTGCGGCGCGGTCGGCAGCGTGCTCTCTGCCAGCAGCGGCGAGTTCACGCAGACGATCGATGTCAACCTGGTGGGCGTGTTTCGCTGCCTGCAGGCAGAAGCGCGCGCCATGAAAGCGGCCGGCGGCGGCAGTATCGTGAACATCAGCTCTATCGCCGGCGCGCTTACGCACCGTTGGATGAGCGCCTACTGCGCTTCCAAAGCAGCGCTGAATATGCTGACGCGCTGTGCGGCCGACGAGCTGGGCGAGTTCGGTATCCGGGTGAACGCCGTGATGCCTGGCCTGGTGCCCACTGATCTGGCCACACCATTTGTGGCGAGCGACCTGGCACGTGAAGACTACTTGCGCTGCATGCCGTTGTCGCGGCTGGGCACACCCGCGGAGGTCGCGGCCGCGGTTGCCTTCCTGCTCAGCGACGACGCCGCCTGGGTGACGGGCCAATGCCTGGGCGTCGACGGCGGCCACACCTTACGCCGTGGCCCCGAGCTCGTCCCGTTCTTGCGCCAGATCCTGCCCGAAGAGCACTGATGAGGGTCGAGTCTGGATTTAGTCCTTCTCCGCGGGACAGGGGGAGCGCCAAACAGCTTGTCCGGATCGCGCTCGACGCGTCTGCCCGGTTGGACGGAGGAGTTTGCACGTCTGGTAGCCGCTGGGCATCCTTACGCCGGATTGCCATGAGGGCATTTTTGTCCGATCGTGCTGAGGTGACGGGAGTGAAGCATGAGCACCCGCACTTTTAACGGACTGCTACCCCCGATGGATTCCGGATCACGGCGGAACAGAACGCACGTGTTTCCAGGTGCGCCCGACCTGGGGTGGCACGCCTGACAGCCGCCGCTCGACCCGATCGCGAAGGTCCTTGCCTCCCGCTTCGAGCAACAGTCGAACGTCGAGGAGATCCTGCGGCCCCCCGGCAAACAGCTTGAGGAGAACCAGGTCCGCCCGGTCAACGACCGGGAGTTCTTCGCCTCGTACCCGGACCCGGATGGTCCGATCGAGAATGTGACGAACCCACGGCCGGCCGACGATGATGTCGGTCTGCTCGGCGCGCCGGTGAATGCGCACGACGCCGGCGAGCGGATCATCCGGATCGCCGCGGCGGATCTCAACCGCCGCGCTCGGCGAGAAAGCCGGCCAGAACGAATCGCGCAAGACATCAGGACTTGCGACCAAAAGGTCGGAATCTAGAGTCGCCCGCGCAACGCCGTGTACGGCGAGAGCCTCTCCGCCGATCAGTGCGCATTTCACCCGGCATTTGTCGAGGTGGGTGATGACGTTACCCAAGAGGCTCATTCCCGCAGTGCCTCGATCACCGCGCTCCGGCGGCGTCCGCGCCGCTTCACCGCCTCGAGCTGCCGGCGAGCTTCGCGGATGCTGGTTCCTTCGGGCAGCGTGGCGCGAAACAAATCCAGCGCCCGGCGTCCGAGACGACGGGCGGCATGCAGCCGCGAGGCCGCTGTACCCTGAAAGTGTTTCGCTGCCTCCTCCGCGAGATCTCTGCGCGCCGTTCCAGGCATGCGGACAAGATCTCACAGCCAGCCGATCTCCTCAAGGGGACAACGCCGATCGACAAGGTGTTCACTCCGGCCTCGATCACCAGGTGGATGAGGGGTTTCACCGCGCCGTGCGTGTTATAAGTAAAGAGTTCGGTTTTGGTTCGACTTGATCGAAATGGACTCTGCCGCCGGGATTCACGGAGCAAACCGACGAGGGGAAAATGTTCCAGCAGCCAATCGATTTTCGCGAGGAGAGCACGGCCCTTTACGACCTGATTGTCCCGCATGATGACGCGGTGTTCGAATTGAAGACGCAGTTCAAGAATTGGACGATCAACGATGTGCTGACACACCTGCACATCTGGAACACTGCGGCCGATCTGTCCTTGAAGGATGTCTTCGCTGCGTTCTTTGAGCAGGTCGCCGCAGCGGTGGGAGAAGGGAAGTCACTGCGGGTCTTCGAGCAATCCTATTTGAACGGCTTGCGTGGCCAGGCGCTGCTGGAAACCTGGCGCGACTACTTTGTGGAGATGACCGCGCGCTTTTTGGCGGCAGATCCCAAGAAACGCGTGAAATGGGCGGGCCCCGACATGAGTGTCCGGTCGAGTATTGCCGCGCGTCTCATGGAAACCTGGGCGCATGGGCAGGAAGTCTATGACACGCTTGGCGTCGAGCGCGTCAATGGCGATCGCATCAAGAATATCGCCGTGCTGGGCGTCAATACCTTCGGCTGGACATTCGCGAACCGTGGCTTGGACGTGCCGCGCTCGGCCCCGCACGTCCGGCTGACGGCGCCCTCGGGCGAGCTGTGGACGTGGAACGATCCCAGTGAGGACAACCTGGTCGAAGGCGACGCCACCGAGTTCTGCCAGGTCGTGACGCAAGTGCGCAATATTGCGGATACGAAGCTGCGGGTTGTCGGCGAGACGGCGCGGCGCTGGATGTCGATCGCCCAGTGTTTTGCCGGGCCGCCCGAGACGCCGCCCGCGCCCGGCACCAGATATTGCCAAAAGGCCGTTAGTGCCTCTCAGCGGCAAATTTGCTGAAGGATGCCGTCCTCTGGCAGACTACAAGGCCGGGAAGGCCCGCGAGCTTTGAGGCACTGGATTCCTGATCACGGCAGAGCAGAACGCACGCGTCTCCATGTGCACGTGACTTCGGGTGGCACGCCTGACAGCCGCCGCTCGACCTGATCGCGAAGGTCCTTGCCTCCCGCTTCGGCGCTGTCGCCATTTGCAGCGGCTACGAAAGGATGCAATCCTGCACATATGGAAACGCCGCTGACCGCTCAGGACCTTTGGCCGTTGCTCCTCAAGTTGCCACACGACGAGCAGCTGCGTCTCGCCAAGCTCGCGTTGTACGCCGCCTCGGGTGGCGGGCGCGAGGACGCGCGCGCGTATCAGGCCGCCCCACCCGCGAAGGACGAGTTTTCGATTGCCGACAACTCTCTAGCTTGGGAAGGCGAGGGCTGGGACGAGTATTGATCGATGCGCCGCGGAGAGATCCGCTGGTATACGTTTGCGTCACCCGACAAGCGCCGGCCCGTGCTGCTTCTCACCCGAGACGCGGTGATCGATACGCTGAACGAAATCATCGCCGTCCCTGCAACACGAACGATCCGAGGTCTTTCGACTGAGGTTCTCCTGTCACCCAACGACGGTATGCCCACCAGTTGTGCCCTGAACTTCGATCACGTTGGCATCGCGCAGCGTGCTCGTCTCGGTGCAGTACCGACAACATTGGCCGAGTCTCGATGGCCGGAAGTAGAGAACGCTCTTTTGATCGCCTGCGGCTTCGAACCACGTGGCGGTGGCTGATCCTCGAGATCGGCGTTGCCATCGCCGAACAAGGCGAACGAGACCGATGTGAAAGGACGCGCGGCTCATCGCCAGGCCGTGGCGCACAAGTTGTGATGCTCCAAGGCGTCAGGCACCCTGCGCCAGTTTTCGAATCAGTTCCCGGTAGTACGAGTAGTTCTCGAAGGAGATGTGCGAGCGGACACGCTCGTCGACCATCGGTACGTAGCCACCCTCCTCGAGGAGGGGAGGGGCCACGGACATGATTTCTCTTTCGATCGTTTTCTTGTCCTGCTCCAGAACCCGCACGTCCAGACCTCCGATCAGGCGCAGGTCCTTTCCGAACTGCTTGCGCAGTTCCAGGTAATCAACGCCCGCCGCTCGGGCCGAGCCGATCCACACACTGTTCACTCCGGCTTCGAGTGCCAGTGGGATGATGGATTGCACCGCGCCGTGCGTGTTGAGGATGAGGATGTCGATCCCCGCCGCGCGCAGGCGCTCGACGACACGCCGGAGTCCGGGCAGGACGTGGCGCCGGTACGTGGCCGGTCCGACTACCGGAGCGTGCAAGCTGGCGATAGGCTCACTCAACAAGGCGAAATCGAAACGGACTTCGTTCAGGGCCTTCTCGATGAGGGCGAGCATGAAATCCGTCACATGCCCCATCGTCTCGTCGATGAGCTCGGGGTGGTCGGAGATCCCGTACATGACGTCCTCCAGACTTGACCAGCCGCCGACGGCCAGAGACAGGAGCATCCCGCGCCAGGCGGTGATTCCGACCGGGTAATCACGGTCTCCCCAGGCGCGCGCCAAGTCATTCCACTCTGGGGGATAGCGGCCGGGCGTGCTGGGGTCGTACGCAGCCTGGAGCCGCTCGAAGTCGGCGCGGCTCCTCAGCGGCCCTTGGAACTCTGGAATGGGGCGGACGTTCAAGCAAGGCTCTTCGTGCGTCGTGATCACGTCCCACCGGTCGAGGTTGAAGAACCGTTCCACCGGAACATCGAGCGGGAGACCGGCCCGCTGCCAGCGCGCCACGACGCCCGTCGGGATTTGGTGATCGTAGTACGGCACGCGGTCCGGATTGCCGAAGTGCAGCGTTTGCAGGAAGCGCGTCCGCGCGTTCATTATTTTCTCCACGTCGAGCTGACTGCCCCCATGATCCTGACGCCGTCGATCCAGATCGTGAAAGGCTTTGCTTTGTGAGAAGCCCCGCCCCCTACGTCCAGTCAGTAGTTGACGCGTGTCAGGGACAACCCGCAGGCCGGCGCCGTCGGGCCGGCCTGCGTGCGGTCGCGCCGCGCCAGGAGGTCGCGCACATCCGCTGCGTTGCGCTCCCCGCAGCCGACGTCGACCAGCGTCCCGATGATGTTGCGAACCATGTAGCGCAGGAAGCCGGTGGCCTCGATGCTGTAGGTGATGAGATGATCGGCACGCTGCAGCTCACTGCGAAGCACGCGACGGACAGCGTGCTTGGCTTCGCAGCCGGCCGCCTGAAATGCGCTGAAGTCGTGCTCGCCAATCAGCTGCGCCGCGGCCGCGCGCATGGCGTCGGTATCGAGTGGGCGGACGACGTGCCAGGCGTAGCGCCGCCAAAACGGCGAGAGCCAGCGCGCATTCCAAATGTGATACGCGTAGACGCGGCTGCGCGCCGCCCGGCGCGGATGAAAGTCGTCGGCCACCACCTCTACCGCCTTGATGGTGAGGTCGTGCGGCGTCAGCGCATTCAGGGCGCCCATGAGGCGCTCAGGGGAGATGTCCCGCTGCAAGGAGACGCTGACCACCTGGCCTGAGGCGTGCACGCCGGCATCGGTCCGCCCAGCCGCCGTGCAGCGCGTCGTCTCGCCACAGAGACGATGCACGGCGTCCTCCAGCACGCCTTGGATCGTGCGTCCGTTCGGCTGCACCTGCCAACCGTGGTAGTCCGTCCCGTCGTATTCAATGGCGAGTTTGAAGCGCATGTTGGGCGGCGCTCTTCGGCAAGTCTTTTTCAAACCGTTCAAAACTCTGCCACAGAGACTGCTATCCCAGGTCGTTGGTAATGGCGCGGAAGGCTGCCAGCCGTTTCAACGCCTTACCGCTCCGAATGATGTCGTGGGCGTGCTGGACGCCCTCGCGAATCGTGGACCCCACGCCGCCGAGGTAGAGCCCTGCGCCGGCATTCAGCAGCGCCAGCTCCAACCGTGCGCCCGCCTCGCGACCGGCAAGAATGCGCGTCAAAATGTCTGCGTTGGCTTGGGGATCGGCGCCACACAGCGCAGCGGGGTCGGTGCCGCGTGCCAGGCCGACGGCTTCCGGCGTGATATCACTAATGGTGATGTCCACCGACTCGCGCAATTCCGCCACGCTCGTCCTGCCGAGGGTGGACAGCTCGTCGAGACCCGCCGGCGACACGTCGCAGTGTCCGAAGGCCACCAGGGCACGCTGCACACCGAGCAGCTGCAGGGCGTCCGCGAGCTTCGGCACGAGGGCGGCGGCGTACACGCCGATCAGCTGCCGTGCCGGGGCGGCGGGGTTGGCCAGCGGGCCGAGCACGTTGAACACGGTGCGCGCGTGCATCTGCGGCGGCGTCTGCGCCGCCAGCAGGCGCCGGATGCGCTGCACGTTCTTGAAGGCGGTATGGAAGGCCGGCGCAAACATGAACCCGATGCCCACCTCGTTGATGCACGTCTCCACCGCGGTGGCCGGCAGATCGACCCTCACGCCCAGCGCTTCGAGGACGTCGGCGCTGCCGCACAACGAGGTGGCGCCGCGGTTGCCGTGCTTGGCGATCTTCATCCCCGCCGCGGCCAGCACGAACATGACCGTCGTCGAGACGTTGAACGTGCCGGAGTGATCGCCGCCGGTGCCGCACGTGTCGGCCAGGAATTCACCGGGTGCCAACGCCGGGCGCACGGCCGGTGCGCGCTCGCGCATCACCCGCGCAAACGCCGCGAGTGTGGACGCCGCCGTGGCTTCTGGTTGCAGCAGCACCAGCAACGCGCCGATCTGCTCGTCGGTGAGATTGCCGTCGATGATCTCGCACAGGGCGGCGCGCGCGTCCGCCTCCGTCAACTCCTGCCCCGCGATGAGCATTTCTGTGCACGTTTCGACCACGCTGCTTTGCTTCGCTCCGTGCGTGCGGAGGTGACGCAGTTGTTGCTGCACTTTGACGAAGAAAGGGTGCTCAGCGGGGTCGCACTGCGAGGCGAGCACGGTTCCAGCAACGTTCATCGGCGCGGCAATAGTAGTGCACCAGCCGACCAGATCAAGGGTGTGAGATCCCGCTGCCAAGAAGGCGCTGCACCGCCAAGAGCGCCGCATCGACGGTGAGGTGGTCCTCCATGCAATGGTCATACACACACCGCGGCCCCAGGCAGCGCGGGCATACCATATTGACAGGTGGCTGGAGCACGCTCACGCGCGGACCCAGCGGGCCCCAGCGTGCCGGCGCGGACGACCGCAAGGGGGAGTACAGGGCCACCACCGGCGCGCCGACCGCCGCGGCAACGTGCGTGGGGCCGGTGGCGCTACCGACGTAGACCGCACACCGGCTGAGGAGCGCCGCCAATTGGCCGAGCGTCAGTACACCGCCGAGGTCGATCGCCTCCGGCCCGACGGCGCTCGCGGTCGTTGCGGTCAAGGAGACCTCTCCCGGCCCGCCGGTAATCACCACGCGCATGCCGTCGCGGACCAGGCGTTTGCCGAGCGCGCCGAATTGCCGCGGAGACCAATTCATGGCCGAGCCCGCGTTGCCCGGATGAATAATCACAAACTGTTTGCCACGGAGCCCGCGCCCGCGCAGCAGCGTCTCCACGGCGTCCGCCTCCTCCGGCCGCACACGCCACCTCGGCGGCGGCGCCGCCGTCTCCACGCCCAACGGCCGCAAGAGATTCACGTTGTACTGGCTTTCATGCTGCCACGGTGGGCGGCTGCGATGCTCATGGACCCGGCGGTTGAACAGGAACGAGTACGCGCGGTATGCCGTGCCGACGCGAATCGGTACACCGGCGCAGTACAGTGCCAACGCCAGCCGTGGAGTGGGATGCGCCACCACCGCGGCGTCGCAATGGAGTTGCCGCAGCTGCGACACCAACCTTCTCAGCCCGCGCAAACCCGAGCCTTTGGCCTCGAAAGAATCCACTTCAACATGATCCACCAATGGATGGTGCCGTGCGGCCTCGGCGTTGGCCGGAGACGCCAACACGCCGACACGGGATTCCGGGTACGCCGCCTTGAGCGCGTCGACGATCGGAAGCGTCAACAACATATCCCCGAGGTGATCGGTGCGCACCACGAGCACGTGACGGGGTCGGAGGGCCATCACGTGTCTGTTCGACGACACAGGAACTCCAGCAACTCAGCGGCATGCAGATCACCGACCTCGCCGACGATCACCTCCGCACCTGCGGCGACCAGCTGGTCGCGCGGAGTCGACGTGAGCACCGCAACGGCGAGCATCCCGGCCCGTCGCGCCGCCTCGATGCCGTGCACCGAATCCTCGATCACCGCGCACCGCGCCGGTGGAAGGCGCAAACGTTCGGCCGCCGTGAGGAAGGCCTGCGGATGCGGCTTGCCGTTCTGCACATCTTCGGCAGCGACCACCGCGTCAACGCGACCCGAGATGCCGATGACGTCGATCAACAACGTGACGTTCGCGCGCGGGCCACTGGAGGCAATGGCGACGCACGCCCCGGCCTGGCGCAGCTCGTTCAGCAATTCCAAGGCGCGCGCGTAGACCCGGACCGCACCCTGACGCGCGAAGTCGCGGTAGAGCGATTCTTTGCGAGCATCCAGCTGCTGGAAACGCTCGTCCGCAACGTCGCCGCCCAGCCACTGCGGGATGATGCTGGCGTTCCGTTGTCCAAACGTGCGCTGAAACAGCGCTGCCGAGAAGGGCGTCCCGGCCTCGTCGCCCAGCTGCCGCCAGGCGCGCCGGTGCGCATCGGCGCTGTCGATTAACACGCCATCCATGTCGAAAATGACGCCGGCTTGCGGGGGTGACATGGCGCCGCGCCCAGCCTGGGCAGTGGGCTGAGAAACCCCACCCCGTGCTTCGAGTACCTCAGCACGAGCGGATACCCCGCCTGCCTTTCGAAGGACTTCTTCCGCTCACCCTGAGGCTCTCGAAGGGCGTTGTTGGCTTTTTCAACTGACTGTTAGCCCATGACGCCGAGGTGCGTCGGCTCGATCTTGTAGATCACCCGCACTTCACCCGGCCGGCGGAAGGGGTAGCGATCCCGCCCGAGGTACTTCTTCGCGAGCTTATCGATATGCGCGTCGGCACCACTTTCGGTGATCTCGGTCACCTTTCCACGCACCGCGATGTGGCGGTACGGGTCGTTCGCGTCCGGAATGGACAGGGCGACGCGGCCGTCGCGTTTCATGTTCTTGTCCTTTACTCGACCGCGTGCCGAGTTGACGAGGATGCAGCGCCCGTCGAACTCGAACCACACCGGCGTCACTTGTGGGCTGCCGTCCGGCATGATCGTCGCCAGATGGGCAAAAGTCTTCTGACTCAGCAAATCACGAAACTTGGCAGGGATCTCCACGGCCATATCAGCCTCCTCTTTGAGTATATCCATTTGATACCGAACGCGGGGCGCTTGCGCTAGATGACGGGGGAGAGGGCGGGGCATGAGCGGGATTCAGCGCTCGCCCGTGATTGTCGACCGCTCGCGCCACGCCTTCCTGCTCTCCACCAGCGCGCGCTGCGCCGGCGCGAAGCTGGGGTCGAGGGCGAGTGCTTGCTCCAACGCAGCGATCGCCGCCTCACGCTGGCCGTGGAGGTTGAGATAGCGCCCGCGGTTGTACAGCATGCTCACATACACCGGCAGCACCTTCAGCGTCACCACGTCGTCGGCCTCGAACGTGAGGGTGCCGTCCGCGAGACCGCGGGTGACCAGCTGCAATGCCGCGGGCTCGTGGAAGGCCCGGTCGGCGAACAGTTGGAAGACCAGCCCCTGCGGAACGAATTGGTATGCCGCAGTGAGTGCCTGCGCCAAACGGCTGTTCTCCGCCTCGCGGTTCAACACAACGTCCTGCGTGACGTACACCGGCCCCGACTGGAGATGCCGACTGACGAAAGCCAGAATCATGCTGTTGAAACGCGCGTCGATACGCTGATTGAGCGTGAGGTCGCGTTGGTACAACGCCGGGTCTTGCTCCCAGTGCCGCAGATCGTCCAGGAAGGCGTCGACCTGTTCGCGCGTCTGCGCGATCAGCTCGGGGTACTCGCGCTGCAGGTACTCGAAGTACCATGAGCGCCGCAGCAGGTTGATGTCGACAAGCGTTACGTCGCGCCGGCGCTGCTCGATCGTGCGCACGTACAGCAGCGGCGAGCAGACCTGCCAATCGAGAGTCAGGAGCAATGCGCCCGGCGCGATCGTGCTCAGAATGTTGCCGGCGTAATCGTGGGCGATGAAGTAGCGGTGATGGTCGTTGTACCGGAGGTTGCCCGCACACGCCACGACGGGCGCGAGCAGCACGGCCGCGATGCCCAGCGGCGTTGTGAAGCGCCCGCGCGCCTGTTGGGCGCGATGGAGCAGCAACTGCGCGCCACAGCCCGCCGCCACGGCGAGCATCACGAACGCCGGCAGGTAATACGCGGATTTGTCCTCCGCGATTTCATAGCTCACCCCGTACGCGATGTCGGCGCCCAACACGACTATGACCACGGCAAACAGCGCGCGGTCGCGCCGAAAGAGCGTGGACAGTCCGAGCCCCGCAAGCACCAAACCGAGAGGCAACCACCAGGGACCGAACTCACGACTTGTGAGTGTGACGAACTCAGCCAGCTCCGTCTCGACCTGCCGCCCGGACAGCGCGAAGTATGTCTGGAACTGGCGGCCCGTCACATGCCACCACAGGCGCTGCAGGCTGCGCGGATCGCCCCAGTTCAAGATCGGGGCGCGCAGCGCGGCGAGCGGCAAGTACGCGTACACGCTCAGGCCGCACAACGCGCACAACGCCGCAATCGCGAGCCGCCGGCTGTTGAAGAAGGCAAAGCCCTCCGTCGCGTAGACGAGTACGGCCAGCCCCGGAAGCGTCAGCGCCACGGTCACATGGTGAACGCCCAAACCGAGGCCGAAGGCGAACGCGGCCATGTATAGCAGACCGTCACCCGGCGCAGCCGGCTCGTGCCGCGCGCGGGCGGCGGTCATCCGGCGCCGCCATGCCAGCATCAGCCAGAACACCAGCACGATGAGCAGCGTGTTCAGCGTGTACACTTCGGCAACGGTGGCATAGCCCCACAAGGTCCGCGAACAGGCCAGCAGCAACCCGGAGACCATGGCGGGCACCGTCATCGAGGCAAACGCCGGCGGCTCACTCGTCGTGACTGCCTGGCGGCGCGCCAACTGCCTGGCCTGCCGGGGCCGGCGCGTGCTGCTCCGCCGCGGGACAGCGGGAGTGTGGCCCGTGATCGGCAACGCTGCGGCCGCGAGCAGGGTCAACACCGCCACCGCACAGGCGGCGAAGAATGCCGACGCGAAATTGACCCTGACGGCGACGGTGCCGATCGGCACCATGCTGGCCAGATGTGCCAGCAGCGTGTAGAGGGGAAAGCCGGGGGGATGCGCGACGCCCAGGGTGTGCGCGGCGACGATCAGCTCGCCGCTATCCACCAGCGTCACCGTGGGGGCGAGGGTCGCGGTGTACAGCCCCAGCGAGACTGCAAAGACGACTGCGGCAGAGCCGAGGCGGAGCTGGCGCTTCTTGAATCGCATACCTCACCTCCTTTAACGCCGTTGGAGGATAAGACCCTTACGCCAACGCGCGACGAAGGCCAAGTCAACCGGGCAGCGCCCGCACCCGTTGACAGTCGTCGGCGTGCCACTCAAGAATACGGGATGCAGAGGCGTTTGCGGAGAGTGCACCGCTCATTGGCCGGGTACAATGGGAAGGCAAAACCGTGCAGCGGATCCCCGAGCCGGAGCTGATGGACGACGATGCGCAGGCCCGTGCCTACGCACAAGCGGACTTCGCCGAGCCGCACGATCGGTTCGTGGCTCTCTTGGCCGATCGTTTTCCCGACCTGCCGGCACGCGGATTGGCGCTCGATCTTGGCTGTGGCCCAGGCGATGTCACATTGCGCTTTGCACGCGCGTTTCCCGGCTGGACGATCGACGGCCTCGACGCATCGCCGGCGATGCTGCGTTACGGCCATGCAGCCGTCGAACGCGCCGGCCTCAGCCGGCGTGTGTCGTTGCTGCAGGCGTACTTGCCGGACGGCGCGCCACCGCGGCCACCTTATGCCCTCGTGTTCTCCAACAGCCTGCTGCACCACCTCCACGATCCGCTGACGTTGTGGCAATGCACGCAGCGGTGGGTGCGACCGGGTGGTGTGGTGTTCGTCATGGACCTGATGCGTCCCGCCACGCGCGCTGCCGCCCGGCGCCTCACTGATCTCTACGCAGCCGGCGAGCCCGACATCTTGCAGCGTGATTTCTTCAACTCGCTGCTTGCGGCCTATGAGGTGAATGAGGTGAAGAGACAACTCGCCGCGGCCAACGTCACACATCTCCGAGTGGAAGCCGCGAGCGATCGCCACCTGATCGCCTGGGGCTGCAGCGGTTGAAGTTGTCGGGTCGCGTCTGGCCTTCTGCGGCTTCGCCACGACGTTTCGGATGATCGCTCTGCGGCCGCGGTAGCGACACGAGCGACAACGAGACAGACGCCCCACATGGAGCAGTTTTTTTCGTGACGATCGTCATACTTTGCCGATTCCGGACGCGCTATGCAGGCGCCGATGTTGACTCGCCGTCAGCTCTTGCGTTACGCCGCCGCCGGTGCGGCAGCGATTGCCGCTCGGCCCCTCCTTCGGCCACACGCCGCCGACGGAGTTGCAGCTCCCGTGGCGGCCCCGGGCGGGTTCCTTACCAACAGCGAGTTGGCGATCCTCGACGCCGCCACGGCGGCCATCATCCCGACGGACTCCGCCCCGGGGGCGCGCGAGTGCGGCGTCGTGAATTACATCCAAAGCCTACTGAGCTTCATGCCGGGTACTGATGCCAATTGCGATTGGCAGGTGACCGCGGCGGATATCGTGGCGACGATCAACAGACTGGACGGCCGTCAGGATTCCTGTCGGAACGCGGGAGACGTCGACGGCAACGGGGTCGTCAATCAGGATGACGTTGCCGCCGCCGAGGCCGCGGTGTTCGACGCGCGCCCAGTGTTTGCCGGCGGTCCGTACAGCGGCCGCCAGCCGCAGCCACATTTCAACATTGGCAGCCTGCCCTGCGGGCAGTGTCACGGCTTCCCGTTTTTCCAGGCCCCCCAGCCCGCGGCGGTCGGCGTCACTGCTGCGCAGTCCACTGTCAACGCCTATCCACCGGACTTCTTCACGCAGGTCTTACCGCTCTCGCGGCTGCAGGCCTTGAGCTGGGAGATTCGGATTCTGGGGGCGGCGGCGGTACCGGAAGTCGCCGCCAATCCGCTGGCCACCAGTTCCATCGAGGTTGATCTGCGCAACAAGTATCGGAACGGGTTGGCGGCGCTCGATCAGCTGGGCCGGAGCACGTACGGCGCGCCCTTCGTACAGCTCACGTCGGCGCAGCAAAGCGCTGTGCTGCAGAAGAGCCCAGACCAGGATTTCGTCACGCTGCTCACCTACCACACGATCGACGGCCTGCTGTCGGTACCGGAGTACGGCGGCAATCGCAACCGCTTGGGCTGGCAGCTCGTCGGCTTCGACGGCGACAGCCAGCCGCTGGGCTACACCATCTACGATGAATCGATCGGCGGCTACCGTGAGCGGCAAGACAAACCGAACTCCGCTCCAAACCCAGGTGAGAATTGTGCCGGCTTCAGTGATCAAGTGAACAAGTTTCTCAAGCTGCTCACGAGTGCGGTAGGGGGTGATCATTTCACCGCGCCGTATTGTTTCGGGGTGCAGACGTGAGCTTTCCTTCCGGCATTCCCGGGATTTTGGGCAACACCGATCTCACTCAATTTGACGCGCTGATCGTGGGGAGCGGTGCGGGCGGCGCCGCGGCGGCGTACAAGCTGACGGCTGCCGGCTGGAAGGTGCTGGTTCTCGAAGCCGGCATCAATCCCTTCCCCGGGCTGGATCGCGTGGACGGCCGCGGCGGGATTCCGTGGCCGCTATTCAGCAACGATGAGCTGAAAATGTCGATTCGCGGCTTTGTCCGGCAGGACTCTCTGCTCGAGCCGCGGACGTTTCGGCAAACGGACGCCGAGAGCGCCACCGCCAACCCTGATGTAAACGTCCTGACGCGCAACGTCGGTGGGGCCTCGGTGATCTCCGACGTCGACTACCCACGCTTCACCAAGGTAGATTTTCAAATGGCGTCGGCGTTGGCTGACGCCAACCGTATCCCTTCCGGAGCGAGTTTCGTGGATTGGCCGTTGACATACGATGAGCTGGTGCCCTTCTACACCGAGGCTGAGCAGGTGACCGGTGTCGCCGGTGTCGCCGAGGGAGAGGGTGCGGATCCGTTTTCGTCGCGTGGCGGCGCACCGTTCGTCATGCCGCCCGTGCCGCCGATGTATGTGGGGTTGGTGTTGGCGAACGGGGCGAAGCAGCAGGGCTACACCCCGTTCAATACGCCGGTGGGGTTGAATACGCAGCCGTACGACAATCGCTCGCCCTGCGCCAGCTGCGGATTCTGTTCGGGCTACGGTTGCCCCAGGCACGCCAAAGGCTCGCCGGCCGTTACCACGCTGCGCAAGGCGCTGCTGACCCAGCGGTGTCAGCTGCGGTACAACGCGCACGTCACGCGTTTGCTGCTCGATGGGAGTGGCCGGCATGTCACGGGTGTCGAATACATCGACGACAACGGGCAGACGCAATCAGCCAGTGCCGATCGTGTCGTCTTGGCTGCCAGCCCCGTCGAGAGCGTGCGCATTTGCCTGTTGTCCGATCCGGGCGGAGCCGGAGTCGGCAATTCCCGCGGTCATCTCGGCCGCCACATGATGTTTCACTTCCAAACCATCGCCGTCGGCATCTTCCGGCAGCGCCTGCACGGCGAGCGCGGCTGTTCGATCACGCACTGCATGAGCGATTTCCGTGGTATCGCGCCGGGCGGAACGGCGTTGGCGTCGTCGGGGTGGCCGCTCGGCGGCATCGTCGAGTTCGGCACCTCATCGGAACCAATCACCGCAGCGCGCCAGAGTTTACAGCCCGAGGCAGTCAACGCTGCCGGGCTCTTGGGCGTGTCCTTGAAACAACTCCTCGTCGAAAGCCCGTTCCAGGCCCATATCGCCGTCATGATCATGCAAGGAGAAGATGCGCCGCGGCCCACCAATCGCGTCGATCTCGACCCCAACATCCGCGATGTCTTCGGGCAGCCGGTCCCGCGGTTGACGTACAAGAACCATGACCAGTTCGAGCTCGCCGCCGCGGCATTCTACAAACCGAAAATGTTGGGGATTCTGGAGGCAGCAGGCGCTGAGTTCGGCTTCTTCAGCCCGTTCGATGCGTCGGTGCCGCCGCAGTCACGGCACGTACTCGGCGGGCTGCGGATGGGCAGCGATCCAGCGCAATCGGTGTGTGACCCGTCCGGGAAGTTTCACGACCTCGATAATCTCTACTGCGCGGACAGCGGCGTGTTCGTGACCAGCTCCGGCTACAACCCGACGTTGACGATCATTGCCATGGCGCTGCGCACCGCCGCGGCAATGGTCTGACCCACGCAGATCGAGGAAGAGCGGGGTATCGTCATCCGCTTTCACCAAGCTTGCCTTCTCGTGCGATGCAAGCGAGTATTCAGCTTGGAGGTCTGATGGACACGGCATTGAAAGAGCGCATCGCGGCGCTGGAAGAGCGGCTCAACGCCTTCGGGAGGTATCTTTGACGTCACCAGCCGTGAGCAACGGATCGCTGCGCTCGATAGGCAAGCCGCAGCGCCGGATTTCTGGAACGACGGGGAACAAGCACAAGCTGTCCTGAGGGAACGGGCCGAGCTCTTCGAGCCCCTCGCGGCCTGGCGCAAACAGGTCGAAGGTCTGGAGGACGCCAAGATCTTTGCGGAGCTGGCGGACGAAGGGACCGCCGAAGCCGATACGGAAGCGCGCCAGAAGCTCGATGAGGCCGAGGCCGCGCTGGATGAGCTGGAGCGGCAACGTAAGCTCGGCGGCGAGCATGACGCCGGGAACGCGATTGTAACCCTGCATCCGGGCGCAGGGGGGACCGAAGCGCAGGATTGGGCGGAAATGCTCCTGCGCATGTACATGCGCTGGGCGGAGCGCCGCGGATTCAAGATCGAGCTGGTCGACTTGCTGCCCGGTGAGGGCGCAGGCATCAAAAGCGCTACGGTGACTGTCGAAGGACCGTACGCCTACGGCTACTTGAAGGCCGAGGCCGGCATCCACCGCTTGGTCCGTATCTCGCCTTTCGATGCGAACGCGCGCCGGCATACGTCGTTCGCCTCGGTGTTCGTCTATCCGCAAATCGACGACAACATCGAGGTCGAGATCAACGAGGTGGACCTGCGCGTCGACACCTACCGATCCAGCGGGGCGGGCGGCCAACACGTCAACAAGACGGATTCCGCGGTGCGCCTCACGCACTTGCCGACAGGCATCGTGGTCGCTTGCCAGAATGAGCGGTCGCAACACAAGAACAAATCGATGGCGATGAAAATCTTGCGCGCCCGCTTGTACGAGCTGGAGCAGCAAAAGCAGCGCGAGAGGATGGATGTTCTCAACAAGACCAAGAAAGATATCGCCTGGGGCAGCCAGATTCGCTCGTACGTACTGCATCCGTACCGGCTCGTGAAAGACCACCGAACGGGAATTGAGATCGGCAACGCCGACGCGGTCCTCGACGGCGACTTGGACCAGTTCATTGAAGCGTATCTGGAAGCAGGTTGTTAGTTGTTAGGTTGTTGGTCATTATGTTTGCCGACTAGCAACTAACAACGAGTGACATAACAACATTGCCATAGGCTGCCATGCGCGATAAACTGCACCAGTATCTGCTCGGACGGCCGGCGGGGGCGTCGCCGCGTGAGTTGCTGGAGCTGGTGTTCACGCAGTCTGGAACGGATCTCGAGTTTGGGCCGCACTTCTTGCACACGCTGCTGGCGGCGGATCAGCGATTCGTGTGGCGCCCGAACGACGGCACGTGGCTTGCCCAGCAGCACGACGGGCTCGCCCGCCCGCTCGGTGAGACCGAGTTCGTAGTCGTCGACGTGGAAACCACCGGCGGCGCCGCGAGTGCGACCGGTATTATTGAAATCGCCGCCGCACGGGTTTGCGGCGGGCGCATCGTCGGCGAGTTCCAACGGCTCATCAACCCCGGGCAGCGCCTTCCGGCCTTCATCACTTGGCTGACGGGAATCGATGACGCCGCACTGGCGGATCAGCCGCCCATCTCGGAGGTGTGGCCACACTTCATGAATTTCCTCGGCGATGCTGTCATCGTCGCACACAACGCGCCATTCGACCTCGGCTTCCTCAACGCCGCGGCACGTGCCTTGTCGGGGCAAGCACTGGCGCACGCACACCTGTGTACGCTCAAGCTCGCGCGCCGGTTGCTGCCGGAACTGCGTCGCCGCGCCCTGGATCAGGTCGCCACGCATTTCGGGATTCCGCTGCTCGACCGCCATCGGGCCTTGGGCGATGTGCGCATCACGGTCGAGGTGTTCTTTCAGCTGCTGGAGAAAATGGCGGCGCGGGGCGTGGTCCGTCTCGATCAAGCGCTCGATCTACAGCAACACGCTCGCGACGGCCGGCCGTTCATCTGTTTGCTCCCGCGCGACACCGTCGAGCGGCTGCCAGCACAGCCGGGCATTTATCACTTCTTCGATGAGAACGGGCGATTGTTGTACATCGGCAAGGCGAAGAGTCTGCGCGAGCGCGTCGGTAGCTACCTGAGCAACGCCGGCGGACATTCAAACAAGACCCTGGATTTGATCCGACATATTCACGACGTGCGCGTCGAAGTGGCCGGCTCGGAGCTCGAAGCGGCACTCCGCGAGGCGGAGGCCATACGCCGCCTGCAACCACCGTACAATCGACTGCGCAAGCATCTGCCCAAGATTGCCTTCCTGAAGCTCGGGGCCGGCGACGCCTACCCGCGCCTATCGATTACGGCCCGGATTGGGGCAGGGCGTGCGCAGTACATTGGCCCGTTTCGCAATCGCGCCCAGGCAGAGGACGTGTTGCACCTGCTGACACGGTTGTATCGACTGCGCACCTGTGTCGGCCGCCGGCGCCCGGATGCCGCTGTGGCGCCATGCTTTCACGGGCAGGTCGATGCGTGCACGGCACCGTGCGCGGCGCGAGTCACGGTGGAACAATATCGCGCGCAAGTGGACGCGTGCCTGACTTTCTTACGTGGCGACGGCGCGGCGGCCGAGTGCGAGTTGATCCGGCGGCGCGACGAGCATGCTGCCGGGATGCGCTTCGAGGCGGCTGCCGGGGCACAACGCGACCTGCGGTTGCTGCATATGCTCCTGCGGCGGCAGCACACGCTGGGTTGGATTACCGCACAGCAGAGCTTTGTTGTGCTGCAGTCGGCGGCGGACCGCTTGTCCGTGTTGGCGTACGCGGTGGTCGGCGGGCGCCTCGCCTTGCGCGCACAGCTCACGTCCGCGGCGCAAGTCGGGACATTGGCGGAAACGCTGCGGGAGCGCTGGCCGCAGTTCCAGCGCACGCGGCTGCGTCCCGACGACGTCGATGGGACGACCATCCTCGCCGCGTGGCTGCGCGACCGTGGGGAAGTGGACGGGTGTGTGTTGCGGATCGAAGATGCGGCGGTGCCCGCCACTCAGGTTGCTGAGTGGCGGGCCGCTTGCGATGCCTTACTCTCGGACGTGCACGCCCAGGCGAACGCTCTGTAGCGCCCGGCGGCGCAACCAGAGCCCCAAGGGCAGGGCGACGAGCAGCCACGTCCCGCCGGAGTCAGTGCCGCTCGCATTACCGATTGCACACCCACCACCCCGACTGACGGTCTCCGCCGCCGTCGGCGGCGGAGGCGTTGGGGAGGGGAAAATTATGGTCGCGGTTGGTATGGGTGGACTCTCGCACCTGGTGAGGATGCAGGTTTCGCCAGTGGGGCACTGCGTATCCACCGTGCACACCGTGTTGAACGTCACGCTGCATACCCCCGGCACATCGTTGTCAAGTTCGCACGTTCTTGGCGGCAGGCAGTCGGTGTTCTGCTCACAGTCACAGTTGACGTCGGTCCATTGTTGCGTGCAGTCGACCTTCTGTTGGTTGCAGTCGCCCTCGAATGGGAAGATGTCGCAGCGCTCGCCGCTCGGGCAATCCTGAGTCGAGCAGCAAACATTATTGGTGCAGAACTCCTCCGGCTTGCACTGTGAGTTCACGCTGCACGTTCCGCCGTGATCGGTGTGGCAGTTACCATCGCTGGCACAGACTTCACCCTGCGGGCACGCCGACACCGTGCAGCACACCCCGTCGACACAGAACAAACCGGAGACACACTGCGAGCCGGTTTGGCACGAGCCGCCCGGACCGGCTTGGGTGGGCGTCGCAGTCGGGACCGGCGTCCAAGTCGGAGTCGCCGTCCGTTCAAGTCCACAGCTCCCGTGGTCGCAGTTGCCCGAAATGCAATCCGTGTCATGAACGCACGTGCAGCCGTTGTCGAGCGGCGGGTGGCATACCCCGGGGCCGATACTGTTGCAGTAACCGTCGCCGGGCAGCGTCGAAATCGGCTCGTCGCAGCGATTGGGGTGGACGCATGCCGTGGCGCAGCAGACACCATCTGGCAGCACACAAATTCCCGACACGCACTGTTGGTCGTCCGTGCACGGTTTGCCGTTCGGTTGCGGGGTGGGGGTAAACGATGGAGTCAGCGTCGGGGTCAGCGTCGGCGTCCATGTCGGCGTGGTCGTCGGCGTAATCGTCGGCGTCGGCGTCGGAGGTGGAATGCTCACCAACAGGCGCACGCTGCTGGTGCCAGTTTCCGCCAGTGCAATATCGTCGATACCGTCACCGGTGAAGTCCGCCGTCGCCATTTCTCCGGGATTGGTACCGACGAGCAGTTGCGGACCTAAGTCAAAGGTCCCGTCGCCATGCCCGGCGTAGACGTTGACGATCCCGGCAGTCGGCGGATTGCCCACCGTCTGCGGGGAAGTCCGAAATGACACCGCGAAATCCGGGTTGCCATCCCCATCGTAATCGCCCGCGGTGATGAACTTGGGGGTGCAGTTGATCGCAATCCCACTTATTTGCGCCGGGCAGTTCAGCAGCACGTCGTGCTCTGTGTTATGCACGAAAAATCCGGTTCCCTTGCCCGTCACCGGGTCAAGCTTGTTCAGCAACACCGAAACGGTAAACGTGTTTTGGGTCCCTATGCCAGTCGGGCCGCTGTTGAGGACGAGGAGGTCCGGCGCTCCATCGCGGTTGACATCGGAGACCACCCCATCGACCGCCCCCACCCCGACCACGAAGAAGTTCGGGGACTCGAAATCCACGAAGCCTGGCACTGCCTTGTTGATGAGGACGGCTACGTCGTCCGTCGGCGTCGTACCACTGTCGACCGTCACGATGTCGTCGTAGCCGTCCTGATTGACGTCCACCGCCAGCACGCGCACCGGTGAGCGGCCCACCGTGAACACGCGCGCCGTTTGGAAGCCGCGGAAGTTCCCACTCAGGCTCAACAACACTGAGACCCTCTGGTTGTTAGCGCCCAGGTGGCTCGCCAAGACGAGATCGAGGTTGTTCGCGTTGTCGAAATTGCCGATCGCCAGATCGGCGGTGTAATACCCAGCGACGTCGACGCCGATCGGCTGGCTAAACGTCCCGTCGCCTTCACCGGGGATGACGAAGACGTCGTTGCGCCAGGTGTTCGTGAACGCATTGACCACGGCGAGATCCGGCATACGGTCGTTGTTGAGATCACCCGCGGCGATCCGCGTGGCCAAGCGACCCACCGGCCCGGTAACTACCCCCGCAGTGAATCCGGTCGGGCTCCCGAGCAGGACGGTGTAGTGAGAGCTCCCCGTGTTGGTGACCGCCGCGTCGGCGACGCCGTCGCCGTTGAAATCTGCAGTCGTGATGTATGTCGGCGAATGGTCTACGGGCACCGGTTGTCCGGGCACTATCTGGATCTGTGCGCTGGCTGCACTCGCCACCAGTATCGACAAGCTTAGTGCGAAGGCCGCAGCATGCAATCCTCTCATCTGATTCTCCTTAAAATCCGTTGGCTGCAACGTGTGCTTTTCGGACACGTTACGTCGCAGCGGTGCTCTAATTTCTACGGACGCTGGTTGTTTGTCAAACGAAATGACCTTCGCGAACCAAGAAACCGCAGCCCAGGTTCAGCCCCCTATGGCTGCTCAATCGGCGGTATCAGCGCGGCCCAACGTGCTGGCTTGGGAGGGGAAAACGGTGCTAGGAAGGGCCAACGCGGCGCGCAGGCCCGATCCGGCACACGGCGCGGGCGAGGGAGGACATGGATGTTTTCGTTTGAGATGACGCCGGAGCAGAAGGAGATGAAAGACCTGGCGCGACAGTTCGCTGCCGCCGAGATAATCCCGGTGGCTGCCCAGTGCGACGAGGAGGAGCGCTTCCCAGAAGACGTGTGCCGCAAGGCGTGGGAATTGGGCTTGATGAACCTGGAAATACCAACAAAGTTCGGCGGCGCCGGGTTGGGCGTTCTGGATACGATCTTGATCCTCGAGGAATTGAACTATGGGTGTGCCGGCATCACCAACGCCTTGGCCGCCAATGGCCTCGCGGCGGTGCCGCTAGTGGTTGCCGGAACCGAAGAGCAGCGGCAGCGCTACCTCGGACAGTTGACGCACGAGTTCTCGTTCGCCGCCTTCTGCACCGCCGAGCCCGCCGCCGGCTCTGACGTGGCTGGGATATCGACGACGTACCGGAAAGTGGGCCACGAATACGTTTTGAACGGCGTCAAGCATTTCATTTCCAACGGTACGATCGCGCACTGGTACGTGGTGTTTGCCACAAAGGACACGGCTCTCAAGGACACGGGTATCGCCTGCTTCGTGTTCCCGGCCGACTTGCCCGGCATCAAGAAAAACCGCATGAAAGACAAGCTCGGCCAGCGTGCCGCCGACACCGGCGAGGTGGTATTGGAGGACGTAAAGGTGCCCCGCCAAGCCCTGGTCGGCGAAGAGGGTGAAGGATTCAGGATTGCCATGCAGGCCCTTGACCGCACCCGTCCCGAAATCGGTGCAGCGGCCATCGGCATCTCCCAGCGGGCGTTGGACGAAGCGACCCAGTATGCCCTCGAGCGGCATCAGTTCGGGCAGCCGATCGCCAACTTCCAGGCTATTCAGTTCATGCTGGCGGATATGGCCATCGACGTGGAGGCCATTCGCTTACTGACCTACGAAGCGGCGTGGATGATCGACCGGGGCGCAGCCACCTCGATCGTGTCGCGCTACGCGGAGGCCTTCGGTGCGGCCGCGACGCTGCGCATTACCACTGATGCCGTGCAGGTTTTCGGCGGCTACGGGTACATGAAAGATTATCCGGTCGAGAAGCTGATGCGCGATGCGCGGCTGCTGCAGGTTTACGAGGGCGCGGCGCCGGTGCAGCGGCTGGCGGTCGCACGCCACCTGCTCACAGCGCGCCAAGCAGAATGATCGGAATCAGTATCCCGCCCACCGTCACTACGACGATCAGCACGACAACGCCGACCTGGCCGATTTTATCGCTGAGGCCTTCCTCTTCCTCCAGGGGATGGGCAGGTCTTTCCACCCGGCTGTGATCGCCAGGGCCGGGGCGCTGCTGCGTCGCGCACCCCGGGGCGAGGAACAACGCGCCCGCCAGGCACGCCAGCACACATGCCATCCGCCACCCGTGGCTCATCTCGCGCTCCACAGAAGGAGTGGAGCTGAACGGAGTCGAACCGTCGACCTCCTGAATGCCATTCAGGCGCTCTTTGCCGCAGTTACACTGCGTGCGCCTGAGTGCGGATTGGCGTTGCCCAGTCAGCATTTTCGAGCTGATCAGTGTTCGGCTGCGTTTGGCTGCGGTGCGCTCAGTCATAGGAGTTTAGCTCCGTCTGCACACAAATGGCACACAAAAAGAAATCCGTCTATCCCGTGACGGGACGCCCGACTTTGGCGATGCGGTGAGACATCGAGGAATTCCACGGCGAATGTTGGACCGTGTGGCGCCTTGTGGCGTAGATTGGACCCCGGGGTCCAGACCCAGAGAATGGATCTGTTTACCCCTGAGAAGTGCTACTTGGCTTCCGTCGACAGCCGGCCCAGCAGCGAGCGAATGGCGGCCACGACTCGTCTTGGTTGGACAACGATCGGTGCTTCCGTCCGCTTCTGATAGTGACGCACGTTGAATGTCGCGAAGAAGTCGGCGCCGCTCGCAACCGCTGCCGCCAGGATTGGAAGATCCTTTGGGTGCGCTTGTCCCCCGAGGCTGTGCGCGAACGAAGATGTCGCCTCGGGCACGACATGAACGGCCGCCGCAAGAATCTTCCGAAACGCTGAAGACGCATCGGGTAGCTTCGCCGCTATGTTGCGTTCCGCTTCGGCGATGGCTGCTGCAGAACTTACGCAGTCGATCAGCGTGAGTTCCGACAGGTGGAGGAGAATGTGACTCGCGCCCCTTGCCGATGCTGCGCCCGCTATCAGCATATCAGCGTCGCAGAAGACGCGGACTAGGCGCTCCTCGACGGAGCCGGCCTCAGCTCCGCTTGCGGGAGCCACGGCGCCTCGTTCGCACTACGCGGCGAGAGGTCAAGAGGTCGGCAATGTCGAGCCCCGCGGCGAGGCGCAATCGCTCAATCTCGGCCGCGAGCTTGGGAACCATCGTGGCCTGCGGGGAGAGCAGGATGCTCCCATCGAGGTCAATGACGGTGAGGTTGTTCCCTGCATCAAGCCGGTACTTGGCGCGGAGCTTGGCGGGGAGCATGACGTTTCCGCGAGGTTGAATCTGGATCGTTGCCGAGCGCATTGGGGGTCCTCCGACTGATCGCAGTCCTCTTGTAGCAGACATGACGAACTTTGGGGAACCCGCCGCGGGCGAAGCAGGGGTACGCCGCGCGATTGCGTACGCATCCCAGCCAGCCGGATAACAGAAGCGCTCGATTCGACAGTCATGCGGCCTGAAACCTTCGGAGTGCTTCTGCGAATCCACGGTGCTTACCGGATACCTCTTGGCCTACTAAACTAAGCCACAGGAGAAATGAGCTTGCCAGCGGCGCGGCGCGTCGGACCGACATTCCCAGTCCTGAACCTCCATGGCGAGGGCGGCGCCGATGCGGGCGAACGAATAGACCATCGTGCCGATGAGAGCGCGATCTCTGAGGCCAGCGACGGTGTCGGTCCCGATCGCGTCAAGCAATTGGCGTGTTTCATCCGTGGTAAGCACGGGCGTCTTGCCGCGCTTGATGACGTGTTTCGGTCCGCGGACCGAGTGCGCGGGGTTCACCGGCACGACCTGGCCGGTGACCAGCCAGTCGAAGAGCATCCGCACGGCCGCCAGGTGTTGCTTCACACTCGGTTTGGCGTGCGTCTGTTGGAGCTGCTCGATGTAGGCGGCAACGACGGTCGGGCTAATTTGAGCGAGGGCGAGAACGTGGCGCTGACTACACCACGCGAAAAAGTCGGACACGGCGCGGCCGTATGCCCGGCGGGTGTTTGGGTTCCTGATGTTGGCGGTGAAAAACTCGATGAAGCGCCGACGGGCGCGATCGCCAGCGCTGGCGATCAGGGTTGGCAGTTCGCCAAGCCCGGCCCTTGTCAGGTAGCGATCAGGGATTGGAGCGGGAAAGTGAGACACATGATATAGCTTATACACTATGTATAGTAAAGAACATTACTATGCATAGTCAAGTGGAACAGCGGCGCGCCTCGAAATGCCCTAGGGTTTGACGCGTCACCGTTTGGCTGGGAGGTGCAACGCAGGGACGTTGCGTGTCGGCGGCAACCGGACCAGGAACGTTGAGCCACGCCCGACAGCGCTCTCCACGCTAATCGTCCCACCAAGGAGGTCCAGATAGCGGCGCGCGATGTACAGGCCCAACCCCACGCCGCCGTAGTGGCGTGCTGCCCCGCTGTCGCCCTGGCGAAAGGGGTCAAAGATGATCGGTAGGACGTCTGGGGCGATGCCGATGCCCGTGTCCGTCACGGCGATTTCCACGCCTCCGTCGCAGGCGCGGGCACGGACGGTGACCTGACCTTCATCGCTGAATTTCACGGCATTGGCGAGCAAGTTCTTGACCACCACCTTCAGCTTGGCTCGGTCGGTGTGCAGCCGTGGCAGTTCCGGTGGAACATCCCACACTACTGTTACGGCTGGTTTCTCGCGCAGGCTCGTGGTTTCCGCCGCGATCTCACGGTGCAGCTCGCCCAGATCGATCTCTTGGACATCCACCGGCAACTTCCCGGTGTCGAGACGACCGATGTCGAGCGTGGAATTGATGAGTGCGAGCAACTCCCCAGCACTTTTCTGTGTCCGTCGCAGGGTTTCCACTTGATCGGCGCCCAACGGGCCAAAGGCCTCCTCCAGCAGGAGATCGTTGTATCCCATGATGATGTTGAGCGGCGTGCGCAGCTCGTGGGACATGGTGGCGACGAAGTCGGACTTCAAGCGATTGGCCCGCTCCAGCTCCTCGATCAGCCGCACAGTTTCCAGCGCCAGCGACGCCAGCTGGCCAATGCCGCGCGCGATGCGCTGGTGGCGCTCTCCCAACACCTCCTCGCGGCCGCGGTAGTCGGCGGTATGAAACCCGACCAGCTCACCACCGCGGCGCAGGGACACCATCAGACTTGCGGTCACGCCGTAGGCGCGGGCCTCCGCCTTGGCTTCCGAATCGGGCAGGTCCGCGACCTTGGTATTGAAAACCCCGTCGCGCTCCATGCCGGCGAGTTGCGTCGCCAGCGCCGACCTACCGAACTTCACCAGGCGCATGATCTCCCGTTGCTCGGGCGAGTCGCCGTAGCCAGCGACGGGAACGAAGGCCTCGTCGGGTGCGTGCCAGAGCCAGATGCGGCTGCGGTCGCAGCCCAGCACCTCGGTGGTCAGTTGACACAGCCGGTCGAGGAGTGCGGGACTGCTGAGCGAGGAGATGATCTCCTGCCCAACGCGCGCCAAGGCGCCCGCGATGGCAGTTTCTTCCTCCTGCGCGCGATAGAGATCTGCCACTTCGAGGACCCCACCCACGTGTTGCGCGATGCCCTCGAACAACCGCACCTGGTGCGCGTCGAAGCGACGGCCACCCTCAGCATTGAGCGCTGCCAGCGCGCCCATCCTGCGGCCGTGCACCACGAGCGGAACCACTAACGCGGCCGTGAGTCCAAAGTGGTTGAGGATCTCCAGCGGCACCAAACACTGGTTGGCAATGTCGTTGATGAGCACTGTTTCCCCGGCAAGCAGCCGCTCGGCCACGGGTTGGCTGGAATGGAATTCCAGTGTGATTGTATCGGAATCGAGCCGCAACGGGACGCCGTGCCATGCCAGGGCCCGGTACGTGCTGCGCGCCGCGTCCCAATAGTAGGTAGTGATGCGGTCGCAGGGCAGCACAGTGGCGACGCGCTGGTGCACGCGCTTGAGGATCTCGTTGAGATCGACCAGACCAGTGATGTCCTTGGCGATATCAAGGAGCGCCGCTTCTTCGGCTTCAGCCCGTTTGCGCTCAGTGATATCGCGGCCGGTTATGAGGATGCCCGCAACATCGGGGTCGTCGAGCAGATTGAGCGCAATCCCCTCGAAAGCATAGCAGGAGCCATCCTTGTGGCGCAGCCGATACTCAACGGTGGCTTCCCGTACACCAGTCCGGATCGCCTCAGCCAACACCGGGACGAGCTTTTGCGCATCGTCTGGGTGCAGAAAATCGAAGGCGTTTCGACCCACCACTTCGCCCGGTTTGAATCCGTAGACTGCCTCATGCGCCGGATTGACGTATAGGTATGTGCCGTCGGGATCGTTGATCGAGACCAGGTCTTGGGATCGTTCGATCAGGGCGCGAAAGCGCCGCTCACGCCGTTGCGCCGCCTCTTCCAGATGCTTGCGCTCGGCGATGTCAAGGACCGTCCCGTGAGTGCCGACGATCCGCCCCGTGGCGTCACGCACCACCTCGCCGTGAGTCGCCACCCAGATGACCGTGCCGTCGGTACGGACGATCTGTAGATCGAGCTCAAACGGAGCACCGGTTTGCAAAGCCTTCTCGACCGTCGTCCGCAGTCGCGCCCAGCTCTCCGGGGTGTAGAACTGCGCCAGGTCTTCGAAACTCGGAATTGGCAGCTTCGGATCGACACCATAGATACGCCTGAGTTCTTCGGACCAGGTCAGCGCCCCGGTCTCCAACGACTGATCCCAGCTACCTACATGGGCGACGCGCTGCGCCTCCTCGAGCGAGCGCGCTTGATCGCGCATTGCGTCTTCGGCGCGCTTGCGGTGCGCGAGCAGCAGCGTGGCAACCCACAGGGCCAAGAGTCCGGCGCCACAGTTGAAGGCGGCCATCTCTAATGACACACCCCCGGCGGGCGCCCCGAGTAGGGCAAGAATCATCAGTGCCGTGTAGGTTGCGACGACCACAATAAGCCCCTGCGGTTGGAGCAACGGGGAGACCAGCAGCAGCGGAATGAGATAGAGTACCCCGACTACCCGGCCCCATGGCGTGACCAGATTGAGCACGAAAATCGCAGCGCTCAGGAGAACCGTGAGTGTCACGCTGCGCAGAGCGTTGCCATTCACAGGCATGCGGCGACTATACGTGAAATGGCCGTCCGACGCGAATTGCCGCTCCTTCCTGCGCATCAGTTCATCGGTCAGGCAACGGGATCTGGTTGGCACCCTCGCTCAGTGGCTGCCCTGGGCCACTCGGAAATCTCACAACACCCTACAATTATGTGATGCCCGCGGAAAGCCTTGCGCCACATGGGTTTCACGATGAGTGTCGCCCTAGAAACGGGCTGTCAAGCACCGGTCGAGACTGTCGATAAACGACATAGGACCGGCTGTGCCGGCCGGGTGGCACTCCAGAACTGGCCGGGAGAGCGGGCCCTACGGTCTGGCACAGATCTCGCGCGGCCCATCGATTCGAGAAAATCGACAGTCTCGGTCGGTGGCTGACAACGAAAACGAGCCGCCAGGCGGGAAACCTGACGGCTCGGATAACGGATAACGACCTCTTACCAATAGCCGTCGTCGACCATGCTGCAGTACCGGCCCTTGCCGATGATGATGTGGTCGAGGACACGGACCCCCATGATCTCGCCGACCTCGCGCAGGCGGCGAGTGATCTCGATGTCCCCCTTGGACGGAGTGGGGTCACCAGCTGGGTGATTGTGAACCAAGAGCGTCGAACGTTGAACGTCGAACGTGGAACGACGCTGACCGTATCCTGCCGTGGAACGTTGAACGTCGAACGATGAACGGAGGGCCGAACGTCGAATGTTGAACGAGGCTGACGTTCGGGGCGATGGTTCACGTTGGACGCTTTACGTTCGGTGTCCTTCTTCGGAGGTAGCGGATCAACCCGGCGATCAACTGGCTCGTGCGCTCGGCTTGCCCCACCAACCCCGCAAAATCCTGGTCGGTCAAGTAGCCTTGATCGAGTGCCACGTAGAGCTGGGCCCGAACCTCCCCGCACGAGCCCTTGGCGACGATCAGAAACTGCACGAACTCTCGATCTCGGCCACGCTCATACCCTTCGGCGATGTTCGACATCACGGACACGGCCGCGCGGCGTATCTGGTCACGTAGCGCAAAGTCCTTCGAGAACAGGACCGTTCGTGATTCCTCGTAGACCCGTCTCGTCAGCTCTCTTGCCTGCTGCCACGCATCCAAATCCTCGAATCGGCTGATCCTCCCCATCAGTGCCTCCTTCGCGTCAAGCGTTGAACGTCGAACTGCCGGGCCACTCGGCGTCGGACGTTCACCGTTTCAACGTTTCACATTCAGCGCCTTCTTGCAGGCGGTGCAAAGGACAACGTGAGCTGAAAGCCGTTGGGTACGGTGGGCATGCTCGCCCTTCTTACGCGGCGGGACGATCGGCGCCAGCGTGGTGTCAGCGTCGCGTCCAGCTGCGGAGAAGGGCGAAAGAGGTGCCCGGTGGTGCTTACAGTGAACAGGGAATTTGAAATTCCGTGAAGGACCGATCGGCGGTGCGCTGGCCTTCCGCGATGCCCTCACACACCTTGACAGCGTACGGGGTGTAGCGTTAGGCTGCTTTTAGAATAGCGAGGAAGGGGTTCACTCGGCGGTTCCGTCCGCCGGCTGTGCCTCTTCACTAAAACAGGCACCTCAAGGTGCCTGTTGCTTTTTGTACTCCAAGCGGTGGCGAAGACGGTCGAGAAATTGGATGTGCTGCTCGGCGCTCTGGCGGAGTAAGCGCGAGCAGTGCTGCCGTTCCGGACTGATCACGGCGGCAAGCTTGCCCTGTTGGCGAAGGAACTGCACCAGCACGGAGAAGTCTCCGTCGCTCGTCACAATCACGGCCTGGTCGTAGCGACCGTGGTGGTAGTCGAGCATCGCCTGGAAAACGAGTTCCGCGTCGACGTTGCCCTTGGTGCGGTCGCCGGGCAAACGGACGGTCTTCTTCAAGGCGACCACGTAGCCGTCTTTCTGGAGCGAGAGATAGAGCGGGCGGTTGTCGTCCCGCTCGCCGATGAAAAGATACGCGGTCGAGACGTGGAACTTCTCCGTGAGGTAGACACGGAAGCGACGGTAGTCGAGTGGCCAGCCGAGATGCTGCATCCCACGGTAGAGGTTCTGGCCGTCGATGAAGGCGTAGTTGTTCGGCGGTTTCGCTGCCGGTGGCTGCGGTTGCATGGGCCGTGTGTTTTTATCGTGGCCGGTCGCTGCGCGCGTGCGTGGCGGTCAACAGTACGGAGAGTTGCATGCAGCGGGCGGCACACTTCTCGAGCGAGAGGTAAACCTCTATCACAGGCGCGCCTGTGCACACAAGGCGCACACATTTACTGGATTTAATGGGTGCCGGAAGCACGCTAAGTATTTGAAAAGAAAAGTGGAGCTGAACGGAGTCGAACCGTCGACCTCCTGAATGCCATTCAGGCGCTCTCCCAGCTGAGCTACAGCCCCACGACCATGTGTCCCGTCACGACCGATTGACGGCACTTCTCTAGCCGAAACCCCAGGGGCCGGCAAGCGGTAATCGTGGCAATCAGGGCTCGAAACACGCCGCCCAGAGCATTTGAGTCGAGTACCGGTTGCCTCACCCCGCGCCTATCGCGTATGGCGTATTCGCTTGTGACCGCCCACGCTATGCGACACGTGGTGGGCGTACGTGCAATGGTGGCAAGCCGCCATATGAAGTGAACAGACTATTGCGATTAGATTGCATTGGGTTCAATATAGGCTCGCCCGCCTCGATTGGGTTATAGGGCGAGCGAAAAACACAGGAGGATCTTAAATGGCCGCACGCTCAGAGCTCCGTATCGCTGACCTGAAACAACGGGTTCCCAGCCGTACCACCTTAATGAACGTGAAGATTCCGGCGAGCATCGGTGACGCGATCGACCGCATCGCCAAGGAACTGCAGCTGTCGAAGACCGAGGTGGTCGTGGCGTTGCTCAACGAAGGCCTGGAGGTGGCTGCTGACCGACTAAGAGGACTCAAAGCCAAAGCTGCTTCCGCGAACGACTGACCTACGGCGGGCCGCCGGTGCGGACGCACCACGGGCGCCGCTCAGATCTTGATGAAGATCCGCTTGCGGTAGAGGATCGCCATCAGCGCCAACCAGAACAGCACGTAGGCGAGGGCGTACAGGAACGACGCTGCTACGGGGCTGGCGAAGCGCAGAAAACACGACTCGAAGATGTACTTCCGCAGCATGACCTTCGAGCCGTCGGCCTGTGTCACTCTCCACAGCATCATGCCTTTGGCCATCACGCTCGACAGAATATACGCCGATAACGGATTGGTCCCGTAGATCACAAACGGCTTCGCCCAGCGCTTGTACCCGTTGACGTCGATCAGCCAGTAACACAACCCGAGCAGGTTGAGCGCAACGCCCGTGGTAAACACCACGTACGAGCTGGTCCACAGGTTCTTATTGATCGGGAAAATGCCATCCATCGCCAGGCCGAGCAGAATGGCGAAGTCGCCGATCGCGAACAGGCCGGACACCCGCCGCAGTGCCGCCCGTGGCGCCTGCAGCCAGTACCCGGCGAGCACGCCGGTGAGCGTCGTGCCAATGGCCGGCAAGGTGCTCAACACGCCTTCCGGATCCCAGCGGCGGTGCAGGAGGTGTCCGGAGAGCAGCGCCGAATCGACGTACGCGGCGAGGTTGGTGCCGGGCTGAAGCGTGCCGGCGCTGTGACCGGGCACGGGCACCAGCACCATCACGGCCCAGTACCCGACCAGCAGCACGGCCAGGGTAACGCTCTGGCCGCGAATACCCGTGATGAGCACCAGCAGCGCCGCCAGGGCATAGCAGACGGCGATCCGCTGCAGCACGCCCGGAATGCGGAGGGTGCTCCAGTCGAAGAACGGCAGCGCGTTCAAAACGATGCCAAGACCGAAGATGATCAGCGTGCGCCGGAGAATCTTCACCCCCAGATCGAGGCGGCTGTCCCCGCGCCGTTGGCGCGGGACAACGGAGTAGGTGATCGCCACGCCGACGATGAAAAGGAAGAAGGGAAAGATCAGGTCAGCTGCTGTGCAACCGTTCCACTCCGCATGCTGGAGCGGCGCATACACCGGGCGCCATCTGCCCGGATTGTTGACCAGGATCATTCCGGCGATGGCGATGCCGCGAAATGCATCGAGTGCAACCAAACGCTCGGCGCGCGGCCGCGCCGGTTGTGACGCGCCCGATAGGGCCGCCTCAGCGGAGCGGGGCAGGCTGCTGAGGCCGCGCGACGTGGGTTCTTCCGGGGCGATGGGCGCTCGATCGAGCATGATTGCGTTCCCCCAGCGTACAGCGCCACGGGGCGGTTTGCGAGCCCGCCGTCATCACCGCGAGCGTGGCAGGCTGGCGGTGACCGAAAACCGCTTGTCATTTGGCGCTCGTGTTGCGAGTATCTGCCCTTATCACGACTGTGAACCGGAGGCTGCACAATGGGTGGGAGTGCCATTACGTATCGACTGTATCGCGAAGGTGACGAGCACGCGATCGTCGACGTGTTCAACGCCGTCTTCGCCAGGCCTCAGGCGCTCTCGCAATGGCAATGGATGTATCGGCACAACCCGGTCGGGCGCTTCGACATCAGCTTGGCGGTGTGCGGCGAGAAGGTCGTCGGCCAGTCTGCCGGCGTTCCGTTGGTGCTGAGCCATGACGGCCAGCCAGTGCAGACCTCGCGCTACCAACACATGCTCGTGCACGCCGACTTCAGAGGGCACGGGGTTTTCGTAAAGACACTCGTCCAAATGGGTGAGCACCTCCAGGAAGAGGCGGTGGATTTCGTTCTCGGATTTCCCAACGCCAACGCCTTGCCGGGGTATATGAAAGTGGGCGGCTATGTGTATTTGTTCGACATCTTCCAGTATCATCTGGACGCCACGCGCGGCATCGCGGCACCGGCGGACGGTATCACGACGGCAGTCGATGAGGCTCCGGAGTTCACGCCTGCGGACGTCAACCTGATCGCCCAGGAGGTCAGCCGCTTCGCCATTTTGAACGTGCGAAGTCTGCCCTACCTCACCTGGCGCTATCACTGTGATTCGGGTAACCGCTACCGGATCGTGCGCGCCTTCAGTGGCGGCGAGCAGCTGGGATTCGCCGTCGTGAAGCCATACCTGGCAGCACGCTCGATCGACCTGCTGGAGTTCATCTGCCGCAGTGATGAGTCGGTCGTCCGGACCCTGTTGCACGCGATCCATACCTCGTATCGGCAAGAGCAGCTGAACACGATCAACATCTGGTCGATGGAGCACTATCCCGTGCATCAGCATCTGCGCCGGGTTGGATTCCAACAGGGCGCGGAGGGGACGTACGTCATGTACAGGACGCTGTCGTCGCGCTGCTCGCGTCACTGCAACGAGCCGACGGCGTACTACTTGGCCATGGGGGACTCGGATGTTTACTAGATCACATACTGGCACGGACTTCTTGCGTTTCAGTCAAGTTCCATGACCGCACAGACGAAGCGACCAACACGTCCGCCGGAAGCCTCTGGAGTGCGGGCGGGAGCGGTCCCGCCGAACCGACGCGGGGCGCAGCCCAAGATGAGCGTCCTGTGTGTCGCTGCGCATCCCGATGACCTGCAGCTGATGGCAGGCGGCACGGTTGCGAAATGGATCGCCGAGGGGCATGCCGTCCACGCCCTGACAATCTCTGATGGCGCGTGGACGGCGCCCAGCGGAGCGGTCATGCGCGACGGCAAGGAAGCGATCCGCGAGGAGGCGCGCGCCGCGCGGTATCTGGGATGCACCGTCGAAAACCTCCAGTGCCCGGCGATGGATCTGAAGTTCGAAGACCGTTTGGTCTGTGAGATCTTGCGGCGCATCGAGCAACGTTCCGTCGACACGGTCATCTGCCCGTGGGAGCGCGACATGCACCACGACCACGAGATCGTCTCGCGCATCGCCATGTCGGCCACCCGGCGCGTCCCGCGCGTGTTGATGGGGCAGATCAATTTCTACTTGCGCGAGCTCTTTCGGCCAAACGTGTTCGTGGATATCACCGCCACCTGGGAGCAGAAGATCGAGGCGTTGAGACATTACCCCACGGAGTGGGCACGCGCCGGCACGGAGTGGCATGCATTCCTGGACGAGACGACGCGCTATTATGGGCGCATAGTCGGCGTGGAGCGCGCCGAAGGTTTTGTTTGCAACAAGTTTCTGTTCTGAAGGGAAACTGCCATGGCCACTATTTCCTTCGATGAGTTTCGGACCATCGACCTCCGCGTCGCCACGATCACGGCCGCCGCGCCTCACCCGAACGCGGACCGCTTGGTCGTCTTGACCGTCGACATCGGCAGCGAGCAGCGCCAGCTGGTCGCTGGCATCCGCCTGCATTACGCACCGGAGGACCTGATCGGCAAGCAGATTGTCGTCGTCGCCAATCTCCAACCGGCCACGCTGCGTGGCGTGGAAAGCCAAGGGATGTTACTCGCGGCGTCCGACAGCGATGGCAGGCTGGCACTGGTGGTCCCCGAGAAGCCGGTGACTGCAGGGGCGCAAGTCAAATAGCGGCGTTTCCGGCCGTGCCCTGGGTATCACTGCCATGACCCCGCCGGCCGGATGTGGTAGGTTGCCAACGATGCGGCGGTCGGCCGAAAAGTCATTGTCGAGCATCGCGGCTTTCGACGAGAAGCAGTTCTACCTCGACGAGTTTCGTAATCGTACGCTCGCGCTTTCCGTCTCGGTTGCGGAGCTAGTGCATGAGAGCAATTACGCCCAGCTGGCGGCCGTCGTGCGCGAGTTGCTCGTTAACGGCAGTCGCTTGCTGGTGTTGCTCGGGGTGCCTGATCCGCAGGGGGCCGAGCACGTCCTGCGTCGTGTGCAGCGGCGGCTCGGGTCGCTGGTTGCGCCGCCGCGGGCACGTCCCCTGCGGTTGTCGGCGGCCGCGTTCGCGCAGCCCGAGAGCGCCGCGGCGCTGCTCAAGACCGCGTGGGAGGCGCTGCGCCGCCGGCCCCTGTTCGTCGGCGTCACCGCCGGGGCGGGCAAAGCAGAGGCGACCACGTTCGCACAGCAGATTGCGGCAGGGCTGCGTGTCTACAAGCTGGTGGTCGTTGACGGTGAAGGCGGCATTGTCGGCAGCGATGGCAAGCCCCTGTCCTTCATGGATGAAGCGACGCTCTCCGCGTTGCTGCGCGCCGGCGAGGCGGAGTGGGCCGGCTTGGCAGGCCGGCGTCTGACGTTGCAGGCGATTCGAGCCGCCTTGCTGGGCGGGGTCGGCTCGGTGAACCTCTGCACGCTGTCCGGTACGGCGCGCGAGTTGTTCACGTACGAAGGCTCGGGCACGCTGTTCACGCTGGCGGACTACTGCAACGTGCAGAAGCTGGGGATCGATGACTTCGAGGAGGTGGAGCGTCTCATCGCGCGCGGACAGCGCGAAGGGTTATTGAAGCTCCGCAGCGCGGACGAAATTGCCGGGCTGTTGCTGCACGCGTACGGCGCCACGATTGGTGCACGCCACCTGGCCGGCATCTGCGCGCTGACGACCGAGCCGTACCGCGCCGACGCCGCGGGGGAGATCACCGGCCTGTACACCATCACCCGTTTCAAGGGTGAAGGGGTCGGAGGGCGGCTCATGGCGCGGCTGGTGGCTGATGCGCGCGCCGGCGGCCTCGCTTACGTCTTCGCGTGCACCACCGAAGAGCGCGCTCAGGCCTTCTTCGAACGTCACAGGTTCCGCCGCGTCGGTCACGATCAGGTCCCGGCGGCGAAGTGGGTCGGGTATGATCCGCGACGGAAGACGCAGGTGGCCGCATACCGGCTCGACCTCGCGAATGCTCGTCGCACCGTACCCGCGACCGGTGAACCCTCGGACCCTCGATCCCTTCGACCTTCAGCCCGATGATCATCGGCATTGATATCGGCGGCTCGACCACCGACGCGGTCCTGCTCGATGACGCGGTGCACGTCGTGACCGTTGAAGCCAACGATCCCATCGCCGCGGCTGCCGGGGCTTTGGGCAAGCTGGTCAGCGATCTCCGGCACCCGCTGAAGGATGTCACCGGCATCGCGGCGACCGGCGGCGGTGCCCGTCTCCTCGGCGATGACCTTTTGGGCGTGCCCGTGCACAAGGTGGACGAGATCACCGCGATCGGGGTTGGCGGCTCGTCACTGGCGGGCAAACGCGAGGCGCTGGTGGTCTCGATGGGCACGGGGACGGCGATTGTGTCCGTCAAGGGTGAGGACATCCGGCACGTGAGCGGCACGGGAGTCGGCGGGGGCACGTTGCTGGGCCTCTCCAAGCATCTGTTGAATGTCGCTCGCCTTGAGACGCTCGAGCAGTTGGCCGAGCGCGGCGATCTGTCACGCATCGATCTCACCATTGGTGATGTCGCGGGCGGCCCGGTGGGCAACCTGCCTGCCGATGCCACGGCCAGCAACTTCGGAAAACTGTCGTCGGACGTGACCCCGGAGGACAAGGCGCGCGCCCTGGTGAACATGATCGCCGAGGTGATTGTGGTCTTGAGCGTCACCGCGGCGCGCGCCAGTGGATTGCGCGATATCGTGCTGACGGGCAAGCTGGTGCGTGTGAAACTTTTTGTCGAGCGCATCAAGGCGACTCGCGCGCTGTTTGAGCGCAGCTTCGTCATCCCCCCACACGCCGAGTTCGCCACCGCGATCGGGGCGGCACAGAGCTTACGCATCCAGGACTGAGGCAGCGATATGGCGCGCGCCTGCAAGATTATCGGCGGGGCATTGGCGGTTGTCGGGCTGGCCATCGCACTGACGTTTGTCGTGGCCATCGCCCGCGATGAGGCGTACGGCCGCGCCGCGCTGGCGGCCGTGCACCACCCCGGGAACGTGATGTACGAGGCCGAGTTCAAGGAGGCGCAAGTGCGGCGCGCTTTCGAGCTGGCCAGCGTGATCGCGGGTGTGCTGCTCAGCCTCAACGGCGCAACCCTCGTCGGACTCGGCCTGGTCACCGACCGCATGCGCCGCGCCGAAACGTAGCGGCGGCGCAACGGCGGCGCTGAGCCTCTTCCGCCCGACCCCCTGCGACTCGCGCAGGCCCACCTGCGCGTGACCACCAGTTTGTCCAGGCAAACGATTGATGTTCGCCTTTTCTTCGATTACAATGTTCCTGAGACAAGGAGAGGCACACATGGAAGTGGATGCGGCATGGGCGACAGCGGTGGAATTCGAGTCGAGCGAGATGATGGAGATTCCGTTGTTAGGAGTGGTGGCGGCCGGTGAGCCGTATCACGCCTTCGCCGTCGACGAGACGCTGACCGTTCCCACGAAGCTCTGGGCGGGCAAGCAGGTATTTGCCCTCCGCGTCAGCGGCAACTCGATGGTCGGCGACGGTATTCACCATGGCGATTACTTGATCGTCGCGCCGTGCCAGCAGGCCGACAACGGCCAGACCGTGGTGGTCGAGATCGACGGCTGCGTGACCGTGAAGAAGTACTACCGCGACGCGGATGGGCAGGTACGGCTGCAGCCGGCCAATCCTGCAATGCTACCGCTGACCGTGCGCGGTGATCACCTGCGCGTCATCGGCATCGTGGTTGGGGTGTTGCGAAAGTTCGGCTTTGGCAAATCACGACCGATGCGGCCGGGCCCCGGTGCGCCGACCCGCCCGCCCGCGGCGCCGTCGCGCCATCAGCCCCAGCGTCAAGACGACGCGTCCCTGGAGTTGGGCGTCAACGTCATCGATGCGCAGCTGAGCCGCTGGAACGCGGCGATTGCACAGACGCGGAAAGAAAAGCCGCTCCACCAGCATATCGTCCAGATGGAGGAAATGGGCCGGGATCTGCAGACCTTGCGGGATTGGTGTGCGCGCACCAAGAAACCGGGCCTGCGCCGCGCCTTGCTGACGGAGGCCAATACACTCATGCGCCGCATGCAACGGTTTGCGACGCTCACTCCCGTGCACCTCCCGGACCTGGTCTTGCACTAGAGAGTGTATTTGCCCCCAAGCACCCGCCTGCTTCCGGTGACACCGGCGGGCAGCGGGCACAGCGCCCCTACCCGCCGGCAGCGGCTTTGAAAAAGGCGACGGTGTCCCCGTCGGCAAGCGGCGTGCTCATCCCGCTCTGATGGTTGATCAGCACACCGTTGACCACCACCCCCACAACACTGGTGAGCTTGTCGAACGTGTCACCGCGTTCGCCGAACTTCTCCCGAGTGATGCGGACCACATCTTCCACCGTCCGGGCACCGTCCACCTCGAAGCGCCGCGTCCCCAACGCCTTGCTCATGTCGTACGTCAGCTCAACTGTGATGCTCATAACGCAACTCCCTGCCCGACGGGCCTTCTACACCCTGACCTGTAACCGCTCCAACGTGCGCCGCGTCGGCACCCCAGCCGCGTCCCAGCCGCGCTTCTTGTAGTACTGCGGCAGGAGCTGCGGCAGGGGGTGGCCGGACTGCATGTGCTTGAATGTGGATTCATGCAACAGGCGCGGCGGCAGCGTGTCATCACGGCTTGTGAATCCTTCGCGCAAGTTATACATGCGCTCCAGATTGAAGATGCGGGCGCCGATCTCCTGTAAGTGGCCCGACGAGAAGGTCTCACCGGTAACGTAGGTCAGCCATTTCTCAAACCACAGCATCGGCCAGCCCTTGAGGCCCATCACGGTGCGGAACACCGGCCCGCTGTTCTCGAACGCCGTGACGATGGCCCTGTACAGGAAGGATTTGGGATCAAGATTGTGCACCGCCTTGGGGATGATGCCGTACGTCGTAAACATGCAGAGCACCATGGAGTTGATCGCGCAGGCGAGGTTCTGCTGTACGATCGGCAACTCCGCCTTCAGTTTCAAATTCTGCGGGTTGATCGTCAGCGGCCCAGTGGACTCCAAATACATGCTGGCGCCTTGGATGTGACACCCACCGCGGTTGGTGGTGGCGTACTCGACGCCTTGGGCGAACGAGCCGCGCGGATCGTAGGCGGACAGCTCCAGGCCTTTCACGTGGATTGCGAACTCCTTGCCGCCGTACTTCTCGCTCATGCGCTTGACGCCGTCGGCGAGGTCATTGCCCAACCCGCGGCGGTGCCCGATATCTTTGATCATATCGCTGACGCCCGCGGCATCGCCGAAGCGCAGTCCCACCTTGAGCATGCCGCGCTCCTGCAACTCCATCGTGAATGCCAGCACGGAGCCGAGGCTGATGGTGTCCATCCCGAGATCGTCGGCGAGGTAGCTCCACTCATCAACCTTCTTGAGGTCGGAAATTTCCAGATTGCTCCCCATCAGCCCGACGGTCTCGTACTCCGGCCCCTTGACGCGGCCCACGCCCTCGACCATCACGTCGCGGCCGCAGGTGACCGGGCAATGCATACAGCTCGTCTTGACCCCGACCAGCTCATGGTCCGCCATGTACTCGCCGGAGAGACTCAGGGCATCACGGAAATGGCCGTACTTGAAATTATGCGTGGGGAGGATGTTGCGCGCGTTGGTGGTATTGACGATGTTGGCAGTTCCACACCGTTTCAACAGTCCACCGAGGACCGGATGATCGCGGAAGTGGTCGCGCAGCCACTTCGTGTACTCTTTGAACTTCTCCTCATTGTCCATCTCCAGCTTGCGTGAGCCATTGATGGAGATCGCCTTGAGCCGCTTCGAGCCCATGACCGCGCCGACGCCGGTACGGCCCGCAATCCGTTCTTCGGAAACGATGCCTGCGTACAGCACCTTGTTTTCGCCCGCTGGTCCAATGACCGCATGATGCTTCTTCTTGTCGAGCGCTTCCTGGGTGGCGTAGGTCCCCTTGCCCCAGAGGTCATCGGCGTCGATGAATCGCACCTCGCTGCGGTCGCCGTCGATCTCCAGGCGCACGGGCTTCGCCGACTGGTTCTTGCAGATCAGGATGTCGATGCCGCCGCGCTTCATGCCGTAGGCGAACGACCCGCCGCACGCCGCGTTGCCGATCGCGCCGGTCAGCGGGCTCTTGCAGACGACGGCGAAGCGGTTTGACTGCGGGGCCACGGAGCCGTTGAGTGGACCGGTCGCGAAGATCAACGGGTTCTTCGGCCCCAGTGGGTCGATGCCCGGCTCGGTCATGTCATAGAGCAAGCGGGTCCCGTACCCTTTTCCGCCGATGTACAGACGGGCGGTGCCTTCATCGAGCGGCTTGAACGTGTGCGTCCGCTTTTCCAGATCCACTTCGAGAATGCGGCCAGCGTATCCTTTAATCATGGTGTCGACTCCCACTCTGTCCTTTCTACCCATGCCCTGCTGTTCAAGCAACTTGAGAGTTGCACCCGCCGCCGGGTGGGAGCCTAACTAACGCCACCCTCCTCACAACCCCAGCCCGACCAGGTACTCGGTGGGCGGACGAAACGCGTTGAGCGACCATCCCAAGGCCTCATCGATCTCCGCCAGCATTGCCGGCTTTTCTTCGGGGATGCGACCGCTGATTTCGAGAAAATTCGAGACGTGGTCCGAGAGCAACGTCGTGGGGCCTTCGAGCTGCTCGACCAGCAGGCGGGTTTCTTGCAGCGCCTCATGAGCCGACAACAACGTCAGTGCGCCCGCCCGCCACCGGTCGTGCCACGGCGTGCCGGGCTGCGGCACGAACGTACGCAGCCGGATGAAGGTCGGCGGTGCCTGGTTGAGAACCTGCGCACTGCCCATCGCGTGCGCGCGCCAGCGCTCGGTGCCGGCTACGCCCACCATGAGATACACCGACAATTCGATCCCCGCGCCCATGACGTGGCGATATGCCTCGACCGCCTGTTCCGGCGTGACTCCCTTGTTGATGGCCTGCAGCGTCGCAGCGTCGCCGGACTCCAGGCCCGAGTGGATGCGGGTGATGCCGGCTGCAGCCACCTGCCGCCACTCCTGCAGGCTCTTCTTGACCAGAAATTTCGCCGAGCCGTACACCGTGATCCGCTGCAAATCCGGGAAACGTGCTTTTGCTGCTTCACCAATGGCCACGAGCTTGTCGGTCGGCAGGACGGCCGTGTTGCCGTCGGCCAGGAAGATAGTGCGCACGCCGTGCGGGCCGTACGCCCACCGCGCCATGTCCAGATCCTCGATGATCTCCTCCATCGGGCGCACGCGAAACTTGCGTCCCTTGTACATGGCGCAGAACGCGCACTTGTTATGCGGGCACGCCAACGTCGCTTGAATGATCAGTGAGCCGGCTTCGCTGGGGGGCCGGTAGACCGTGCCTTCGTAGCGCATACGGGGCTCCGTACCGAATCCAATCCTCGCGGCATCCGCAAGGGCATCTCGTTTCGGCGCTTGTTTTAGCACGATTTATCGCGGGAGAAACCGGGGGGATCAGCTTCTGAGGTGGTTTTTCGCTTCGTCCCTTGGCCATATCGAAACGGCACAATTTCTTGATTTTCATTCTTGACGCCCTGGCCTTGAAAAGGTAGGCGAACGTAGGTTGATAGTTGCGTGCTCACGGCTCTAGTTACGTCGGCGGTCCGCTCACAAGAGGAGGATGTCATGGAAAAATGTTTCCACGTGACAATATGGGGCGAAGGAAACAACCGAGTACGTCCGATGGCTTTGCGGCTGTTGCTCGGGGCCACGCTGGCGGCGGCAATCGTGTCATTTGCGGGCACCGAGGCCAGGGCGGTCCCGAGCTTTGCGCGGCAAACGGGGCTGGCCTGTTCCTCGTGTCACACGACGTTTCCCGAGCTCAACGCCTTCGGGCGTGCGTTCAAGATGCACGGGTATTCCGCGCTTGGAATGAAGGAGCTCGAAGAAACTGGCAGTGACAAGACGCCACCGTTGACGATCAATCGGGCCTTTCCTTTGTCGGTGATGTTCCAGACATCGATCACCCGAACCAATCAGGCACAACCTGGAACACAGAATGGCAACGTCGAGTTCCCGCAGCAGATCAGCCTCTTTCTCGCCGGGGAGATCACGCCCCACATCGGTACGTTCCTGCAGGCGACCTACGACGGGCAGAGCGACCACTTCACGCTCGACAACACCGATATCCGATTCGTCAACGATGCCCAGATCAACGGGAAGGAACTGCTCTATGGCCTCACCTTGAATAACAACCCGACGGTGGAGGATCCCTGGCACAGCACGCCGGCCTGGGGCTTCCCGTTCGCGGCGTCAGACACCGCACCGTCGCCCGCCGCGAGCGCGCTTGTGGACGGGGCGCTGGCGCAGCAGGTGGCAGGGGCAGGCAGCTACGCCCTCTGGAACAGGCATCTCTATGCCAACGTGGCGGTGTACCGGACCGCGAAGATCGGGAACCCCCAGCCACCGCCGGGAAACAGCAGCGGTACGATCCGGGATGTCGCGCCCTATTGGCGGCTCGCGTGGCAGCAGAACTGGGGAGCCAACTACCTCGAGCTAGGCACCTTTGGGATGTTCGCTCAAATGTTTCCCGACTTGAAGGATGCCGACGGTAACCCGATCAACTCTGCCGGCACCGACAAGTTCACCGATCTGGCCTTCGACACCCAATACGAGCGCCCGCTCGGCAAGGATTTCATCTCGGCGCACGCAACCTACATTTATGAGAACCAGCAGCTTGACGCTACGCAAGGCGCCGGCGCCTCGGCCCGGCGCAACGACAAGTTGCACACCTTCCGCCTCGATGGCATTTACCACTGGCGCGAGCGCCTGGCGCTGGCACTCGGCTACTTCCTCACGCGCGGGACGAACGACGCAACGTTCTACTCAAGCAGCATCAACGGCAGCCCGGACAGCGACGGCGTGCGGACCGAGATTAGCTATTTCCCGTGGCAAAACGTGAGGCTGTCTCTCCAGTACACGGTGTACACGGAGTTCGACGGCCGCAGCCATAACTTCGACGGCAGCGGTCGTGACGCGGTCGACAACAACACGCTCTACGCACTGCTGTGGCTGATGTACTAAAACCGAGGAGCCCGCAGGCATCATGACGTGGTTCGGGCGCGTACCCAGGATTGCATTCCTGGCGTTCGTGGCAGTTGCGGGATCAACCGCGCGTGCGGACTCCGATGCAGACGCTGCCTTGCGCCAGGAGATTGGCGAGCTGAAGTACGCGGTGCAACAGCTCGGGGCGCGAGTCGAAAGCCTGGAGCAACGCCTCGCCGGGCGGCCCGCACCGACTCCGCAGCAAACCATCGAGGGCACCGCGCGGAAGGAATCGCCGCCACCTACGGCCCCGGGCGGCACAACTCAGGAGCGCTGGAGACGCCTCACGCGTGGGATGAGTGTGGAGCAGGTCGAGGCGCTCCTGGGCCACCCGCAACGCACCGTGGACATGAGCCCGAAGACAATCTGGTATTACTCGTATGAGGGCGTCGGCAACGGCTCCGTCGTCTTCATAAAGGACGGTGGGGTGATCGATTGGCAGAGTCCTCCGTTCGGTACGTGGTGGTAACGGCGTATTGACACGTGCGCCGAAAAGATGTCTCGATCAACGGACAGCATGTCCTGAGATGTAAGGATTCAGGAAGGAGCACACCAATGCGAGGGTTTCGGTTATCCTTATGCGCACTCATTGCAGCAAGTTCGCTCACGGCGATCCGGGCGCGCGCCGACGATACGGCGATGGCCAAGGCGCGCGAGAACTACATGAGCTACTGCACGAAGTGCCACGGCGAGCAGGGGAAGGGTGACGGTCCCGGCGCCGCCATGCTCAACCCCAAGCCGCGCGATTACACCGATTGCAAAACGATGCAGAAAAAGCCGGACGAAGAACTCTTCAAGGTCATTAACGAAGGCGGCGAGGCCGCCGGCATGTCGGCGGACATGCAGCCCTGGGGTGGCACGCTGTCCGACCAGGAGATTCACGACCTCGTGAAGTTCATTCGCGGCTTCTGCAAGCCGTCCTGAACGGATTGGTCGGCACGGGTTCAATGGCCGACAAGGTCCGGGCGGTGATCCGCCCGCTGACGTGGTTCCGCGACAACGTGCCGTGCGTTGTGGCCTGTCCGGTGAAGACCGACGCGGGGCGGTACGTGCAGCTCATCGGTGCGGGGCGCTACGAAGAGGCGTACGCGGTTGCCCGCTCGCCGAATCCGATCGCGTCAATTTGCGGGCGCACGTGTGGCGCGCCTTGTGAAGATGCCTGCCGGCGCGGCTCGATCGACGCGCCGGTGGCGATTCGGCCGCTGAAACGCTTCGTCACCGAACGGTTCGGGCCGGAGTCATTCAAGCCGATGGCGGTGGACGCGATTCCGAAAACGACGCGGGCATGCATTCAGAGCACGACGCCAGGACATCTGGAAGCAATGATGCCCCGGCGGGGGACACGGGCCAAAGTTGCCGTGATCGGTGCAGGACCCGCCGGCATGGCGTGCGCGCATGACCTTGCCGTCATGGGGTACCAAGTGACGGTGTTCGAGGCCATGGAACACGGCGGCGGGATGATGCGCTACGGCATCCCGGAGTATCGCCTGCCGCGCGAGGTCATCGACCGGCAGGTTGCTGAGATTCGCAGCCTGGGTGTCGAGTTCATCTTCAGCCGCCCGCTCGGTGCAGATTTCGGTATTCGGGAGATCCGAGCGGCCGGGTACGCGGCTGTGTTTCTGGCCGTCGGTGCCGGTCAGGGACGCGACCTGGCCATTGAAGGGCACGACGCGGACGGTGTCGTCAAAGCGATCGACTTCCTCTTAAACGTGAACCGTGGCTACCGCGTCGATGTCGGCGGCCGCGTCGTGGTGGTTGGAGGAGGCCTGGTCGCACTGGATGCCGCCCGCACGGCGGTGCGCGTGTTGCTCAGCGGCGCGGAACGCGCGGCGGAGGAGTTGGGCCGCCTGATCGGCACGGAAGTCCGTGTCGCTCTCGACGCGGCACGCGAGGCGCGGCGGCGCGGCGCCCTGGACGTCTCGGTGGTCAGCTTGGAGCAGCTCGAGGAAATGCCCGCCATGCGCTCCGTGCAAGGGCGCGAGGAGATGGAGATCACGCACGGCGAAGGCATCGAGTTCATCCCCGGCTGGGGCCCGAAACGGATCGCGAGCGCAAACGGGCGTGCAACCGGCATCGAGCTGATTCGCTGCGCCCGCGTGTTCGACGACCAGGGCCGCTTCAATCCGTCGTTTATCCCCGGCAGCGAACGGATCGTGCCGGCGGACACGATTCTGCTCGCCATCGGGCAGCGGTCGGACTACAGCTTCCTGCGCCCCGAAGATGGCGTCGAACTCACGCCGAACGGACTGATCAAAGTCGACCCGCAAACGCTGGCGACGACGGGCCAGGGGATCTTTGCCGGGGGCGACGGTGCGTTTCCCCCAAGCTTGCTCATCACCGCCGCCGAACACGGGAAGCGCGCCGCCGCCTCCGTCGATGCGTACCTCAAGGGCGCACGCCCCCGGCCGGCCATGCGGGTCGTGGCCGAGTTGCTGCCGCTCGAGAGCTGCCGCATGCCGGAGCGCTACGAGCAACTCACACGACACATCCCGGTCGTGCCGGTGGACCGACGCACGGGCATCACGGAGGTGGAGGAGAGTTACAGTGAGGCCGAGGCGCGGCAGCAAGCCGACCGCTGCCTCTCCTGTCACATCCACCCGATCTACAACCGCGACCTGTGCATTCTGTGCGCCCGCTGCGCCGACATCTGCCCGGAGAATTGCATCAGCTTCGTGCCGGCCGAGACCCTGGCACTCACTGGGAGTGATCAGGCAACCGTGGCCGCCCTGGCGCCAGCCGATCGGCCGCATACGGCGTATCTCTACGCCGAGGACCGGTGCATCCGTTGCGCCTTGTGCGCCATCCGTTGCCCGACCGGGGCGATTACGATGGAGCGCTTCCAGTTCGAGGAGGTGGCCGATGGTGCTGCCGGTTGAGCCCGAGCGTCGTCGCGTTTTGCGCTGGATCGGACAATGGTCGGTGGTTGCGGCCATCGTCACCCAACTCGGCGGTGTGGTGCGGGCGTTCGTGCCCCGCGTGCTCTACGAGCCGTCGAAGAAATTCAAGCTCGGCAAACCCTCTGAGTATCCCGAGGGCGTCACGTTTGTGCCGACACACCGGCTGTTCGTGATGCGTGAGCGCAACCAGTTTCACGTGATCTCGGCCGTGTGCACCCACCTGGGGTGTACCGTGGAATGGAAAGACAGGCTGACCGAGTTTGATTGCCCTTGTCACGGCAGCAAGTTCCACAACGACGGCACGCCCTTCGCCGGCCCCGCGCCGCGGCCGCTGACATGGTACCCACTGAGTGTATCGGGCGACGGCTTCCTGGTCGTAGATTCCGCCAAGTCGGTACCGTCGACGTATCGCCTTGCGGTTGCGTGAGAGCGTGTCATGGGGGCGCAGCTGACCCGATTCTGGCGTTGGATCACCTGGACGTGGAGCCCGGCAAGCGAGCGCGAAGCCAGCAGCGCGATTGTCGAGAACCTCTGGCTGCATTGGTTTCCGGCGAAAGTCGCCGAAGACAGCTTCACATGGAGTTACTCTCTCTGGCTCGGAGCGATTGCGGCCTTTCTGTTCCTCATCCTGACCGTGACCGGCGTGCTGCTGATGTTTTTCTACGTCCCCTCGACCCAGCAGGCGTACTGGAGCATCAAAGACATCCACTACGTGGTCGGGTTCGGGTGGGTGCTGCGCAACCAGCATCGCTGGGCGGCCCACTTGATGGTGTTGGTGGTCTTTCTCCACATGCTGCGTGTTTTCTTCACGGGCGCCTACCGGGCGCAGCGCAGCGTGAACTGGCTCGTCGGTTTGGCGTTGCTGCTGCTGACCTTGTTCCTTTCCTTCACGGGCTATCTGTTGCCGTGGGACCAGCTGGCGTTTTGGGCAGTCACCGTCGGCACGAACATCGCCAAGGAAGCACCGTTGGTGGGGGCGGGGCTGCGGTTCGTCCTGCTCGGGGGAACGGAGATCGGCCAAAGTACGCTCGTGCGCTTCTACGTGCTGCACGTTGTCGTCTTGCCCGCGGCCGTGTTGGTGCTGTTCGCGTACCATATGTGGCGTATACGCCGCGATGGCGGCATGGCCGTCACCGACCCGGCTGCAACGGGCACCGCTCCCGTTGGTGGTGGGGCTCCGGTTGCTGGGAAGACCTACTCACTCTTCGGCATCACACCGGGGACCACCCTGGAGGTGCGTGCGGCCGGACCGCGCGATGAGGAGGACTCGGCTTTTTCATCACCCCACATGCTGCGGCGGCTGATGCTCGTCTTTCTCGGCGTGTTCACAATCACCATCGTTCTCAGTGTGCTTTCCGGAGCACCGCTGGAAGAGCCGGCGAATCCGGCGCTGACGCCGAACCCGGCGAAGGCGCCGTGGTATTTCTTGTGGCTGCAGGAGCTGGTGGCGATTACCACGATTCGGTTGGGCGGGTTGACCCTCAGTGGGGGTCTTGTCGGTGGCATTTTGGTGCCCGGGATCCTGCTAGCGGCGGCGGTCGTCTGGCCATTTCTTGATGGCAGCCCGCTCCAGGTCATCGGCAAATGGTTCCCGCGGGAGCGCCGCGTGCAGAATACGGTGCTTGGGATCATCGCCTTCGCGATTCTGATCCTGGTGTTGATCGGCATGCTCATGCGCGGGCCGTATTGGCAGCTCTTCTGGCCCTGGCAAGCGTGGCCGGAGTTGCCACGCAGGTTGTAGCGGGTCGGACGATGACCGGTCGCTTCCTTCACAACCGAGATTTCTGGCCGCTGCTGATCGCGTCGGTCGCTGCTTTAGTGGTCGTGCTCATCGTGGCATTCCGTGAGTACACGCCGGAATGGCAGCACCGTATGGAGGCCTTTCGCAGTTATCTGCGCGGGCGCGGCGCGTATGATGCGGCGTCGACCGTGCCCAATACCGTGCAGCAGATCTGGCTGCCGGCACTGGATCGGGTCGATCGTTGCATCAGCTGTCATGTCAACTACGATGCGTCGATTTCGGCGCTGCCCGATTTGCCGCCGCTGCACCGGTCGCATCCGGACCTGCCCTATATGGCGAAGCACCCCTTTCCCACCTTCGGGTGCACCGCGTGCCACGGCGGCCAAGGCTACGCCCTCGATCAGGCCGGGGCGCACGGCCTCGTGGAGCACTGGGATGATCCGCTGCTGAGCACCGCGCTGGCAACGCAGTACGGCCTCACGCGTGCGCAGCTGATGGAAACCAAGTGCAACACCTGTCACCGGCGCGATGATTCGACGGCCGGAATGGATCTCATCAACATGGCCAAGGAGATCTTCGACAAGAAACGCTGCGTGTCGTGCCACGGCTTGCAGGGCGGCGGCGGGCTGGCCTCGTCGGACCTGACCTACGACGGCGACGTCAACCCCGAGCTTCTGGACTTTTCCAACGTGTCGGGTCCGAAGACGAGCTTGAACTGGGAGATCCAGCATTTCAAGAGTCCGCAACAGGTCGTGACACGCAGCGGCATGCCGAACTACCGGTTGAACGATGAGCAGGCGCGGGCGTTGGCGCTGCTGATGTTGAGTTGGCAGCGGGTCAGCTTCCCGCCCGAGTACCTCCCGGCAGCACGGCGGCGCCCACCGGCCGTGCTGCCGATTGTGCGCGAGGTGGCGTATCCCCCGCCGGCGACGACGGATGCGGGAAAGGAAGGCCGCTATGTGTTCAGCAATCGAGGTTGCAACACCTGCCATCGGGTCGGGGGCGGGAATTTGATTGGTCCTGATTTGGCAGCGGTCACGCAGCGGCGCAACGACAAGTGGCTCGGCACTTGGCTGAAAGATCCGGCGGCGGTGGTGGCGAAGGACCCGGCACTGCAAACCTGGTCGCACGAGTTCGGCGACATCATCATGCCCAACCAGAATCTCAACGACGAGGAGATCGCAGGGCTGATCGCCTACATGCACGAGTTCCCAGAGTGACCTGGCGACGCGCGTACGGCTGTAGCCATTGTGCCCCTCAAATCGTTGGCAAACCGTTGCGCGCTCGGATAAAAAGCTCGCAATGGCAATGGCTTCGGATAATCCTTTTGGAGTCAGCTCTTTCATCCACGGTTTGGCCAAGCTCATCTTTCGCCTCAGCGGTTGGAAGATCGAGGGGACCGTGCACCAGCCCCCCCGCTTCGTCCTCATCGCCGCGCCACACACGTCGAACTGGGACGCATTCATCATGGTGACGGCGGCCTGTATCTTCCGGGTGAAGTTGGCGTGGTTCGTCAAGCAGGCGGCGTTTTTCTTCCCGCTCGGGCCGATCCTCCGCGCCTTCGGCGGTGTGCCGATCGACCGCAGCGGACGCCACAACATGGTGGAGCAAGCGGTTGCACGGTTCCGGCAGAGCGAGCGGCTCATCCTCGCCGTCCCTCCTGAAGCTACCCGCAAGAGGTCGACATCATGGAAAACCGGTTTCTACCACATCGCCAGAGGTGCGGGCGTCCCGATCGTTCCCGGCTACATCGATTACCGGCGCAAGGTTGCAGGTTTCGGTCCAGCCTTCACGCCGACAGGGGACATCGAAGCCGACTTCCGCGTATTCGAGAAGTTCTACGCTACCGTCACACCCAAGTTTCCCAAACTCCGCGGCGTGGTAGCAGTGGATCCTGCGGCGCCCCGCCGCGACAGCTCCGCGGCCTAGACCACTGATGCGCCTTCTCGTTGCGGGCGCGGGGGGAATCGGCTCGATCTTCGGTGCCTTCTTGCAACGTGCGGGCGACGAGGTGACGCTGCTGGGGCGTCCCGCCCACCTCGCGCGCGTGGCCGCCGATGGCCTGCATCTGGACGGCCTTTGGGGCGAACATGTTGTGACAGGATTCCACTTGGTCGAAGACGCCGCCCGCCTGAGCGGCCAGTATGACGGCATCTTGGTCACCGCAAAATCCTATGACACGCAGGTCATTGCGGAAGCCGTCGCCCTGTTTCTCGCTCCCGGGGGAGTCATCATCTCTCTGCAGAACGGGCTGGGGAATGTCGAGCAATTCGTCGCGCGGGTCGGCCCGGCGCGTGTGCTCGGCGGACGGGTCATCTTCGGCGCGGAAGTCGTCGCCCCTGGGTGCGTACGCGTCACCGTGTACGCGGACCCCGTGCTCATCGGCCCGTGGGGTGCCGACCCAGATCCGCGCAGCACCGCGCAAGCGCAATGGTGGGCGAGTCATTTCGATGCGGCCGGCATCCCGAGCGCTGCGACCGACGACATCGCCGCCGCATTGTGGGGCAAGGTGCTGTACAATACCCCACTCAACCCGCTCAGCGCGCTGCTCGGTGTGCATTACGGGGCGCTCGCCGAGAACGGACACACCCGCGTCATCATGGACCAGGTCATCGGCGAGACTTTCGCGGTGGCGACTGCCGAGGGGATCGTCCTGCCGTGGGCCTCTGCCGCGGAGTACCGCGCCACATTCTATGATCGTCTGGTGCCATCGACGTTCCATCATCGCTCGTCAATGCTGCAAGACCTCGAGCGCGGCCGGCGGACCGAGATCGACGCCATCAACGGCGAGGTCTGGAAGCGTGGAGCGACCTGCGATATCGCGACGCCCATCAACGAGCTGCTGACGCGTTTAGTGCACGCCCGCGAAGCGTTGCGCGCGCCGACCGGAGGTCTGACACCCCAAGTGAAGACTTGAATGAGACACAGAAGACGACCGTCTACGAACGTCCGTCGGCATGGCTGTTTCCATGGGCAATCCTGCCGGAGGTCGACTATCTGGCGCAGACGCAGTTGGGAGAGCGAGTGGCCGGGGCGTTTCTGGCCGATCTCGCCGAGGGAGCGTTCGTGGTCGAGTGGGGCGATGAGGTCGACCTCGACCGGGCGCACGAGTTGAACACGCGCTACCGGGCGCTACAGTTGGGCTTGGTGGACGCGGTGGTCATGGCGATCGCCGAGCGCCGGCACGCCGAGGCCATTGCCACGCTCGATCTCCGGCACTTCGGCGCCGTGCAGCTGCGGCGGCGGGTGAAACTCTTCCCCCGTGATCTGTAGGTGCGGAGCTGTCTTCAGCTACCTCAGCGCTTGCTGGCGTGGAGAACGGTAAGGCCGATCATCTCGTCGCCTTCGTAGCGGATGATCACGTCGTCGTCCGTAGGGCTCACAGTCCCACCGTTTCAAACTCCATCCGGCTCAGCGTCTTGACGGCGACGCGCTTGGAGAGATGCAGCATCTCGATGCCCACCACCTTGCCCTCGGCGTTGTAGTCCAGAATGACCCCAGGTGAAATTTCCTCGCTCTCGACAGCGGGGGCATCGTCGAGGTCGAGGTACAGCGCATCGGCTTCGCGGTCCACGGTCAGTTTCATAATTTACCTCTCATTGTTCGGTCGAGATACAACGTGACGACTCGCCGCGGTTCGTCTTTGGACACGATAACACGCCGGAACGCGCGGTCGAGGATGGACGGCAGCAGGGCGTCGAGTTCGGCGGCGGTCTCGGCTTGCAGGCGCTTCAGCGCGTCCACCTCTGCGTGCAGCGCGTTCAACTCCGCCACCATAGTCGACATTACCTCGGCTCCCCACCTGTTCACGTCACAGGCGACTACCTTCATCCAACAAAACAGCATGCCGCGTCAACCCCTGATCCGGCATAACGACCGCGTGCTTGAAGGCCGGCTTCACGCTTTCTTTAACATCTCGGGCCGCGCTGCGGACGGCGGCCACCCCACTGACTTGAGGTTGCAAATTGTGACCTCAAGTTCTCGAACTCGGCATCGGTGAGCTGAACCATGAAGTCGGGGGGAAACCGTTCGCGGTTGCGCTTCACAGCCTGGACGAGAACCTTCGTTGGCAGGCCATACAGCGCCGCCAGGTCGGCGTCCTCGAACTAGCAGAATCTGACGTTCGACGTTCGCAGCGGAGACCCGTAGCTGGCTCACAGCCGTTCCCTTGCCGGCAAACGTGTCCCACTGTCAAGAAGCGCGGGGGTGTTTCATTCTCAGCGTTTTCCCTCGCCGACCGCCTCGCAAAACGTCAAATATGCGCTAGGAAGGTATCATGACGCTGACGATCACCAACCCCATTCTGGCCGCGCTGCGCGCGCACGCCTGCGAGGCGTATCCGGATGAGTGTTGCGGCTTGGTGATTGGACGTAACGCCGGCCAGGAGGCGGTGCGGGTGACCAACGTGCAAGACGAGCTGCACGCCAAAGATCCCGCGCAGTTCCCGCGTACCGCGCGGATTGCCTACACCATGGGGCCGGACGCGGCGCCGCTTCTGATCGCCGCCGAGCGTGGCGAGCTGACGCTGCGCGCCTTCTATCACTCGCATCCCGACCACGACGCGTACTTTTCCGCCGAGGACCGCACGCAGGCCCTGGGCGGTTGGGACGAACCGAATTACCCGCACGCCCTGCAGATCGTCATGTCGGTGCGCAACGGGCAGCTGTGCGCGACCAAGGCATTTGCGTGGGATCAAGCCGCGCGCGATTTCGTCGAGATTCCGCTCGTCGTTCAGTGACGAAAGAGAGTCTGCGCACGGCAGGACGAAAATTGGCGGGCGGCAGCCCGCGCCAGGGGGCCGTTGCGAATTCCGCACGCCCAGGGCAGATGGCAGATATGCAAAAACCAAATTGGCTGGCGCCGCTCTTCCCGTGGAAGCAGCGGCTCATGGCCGTGAACGGCCGGCGGATGGCGTACATTGACGAAGGTGCGCGCGGCGGGCGCCCGGTCTTGCTCCTGTCCGGTAATCCGACGTGGGGCTTTCTGTACCGCGACTTCATCGCCCCCCTGACGGACGCCGGCTACCGCGCCATCGCGCCCGACTGGGTGGGAACCGGCTACTCCGATCACCCGCGCGTGGACGCGGCCTTGACGTTTGCGCATCATATCGCCGACCTCGTGTCGCTCATCGATCAGCTCGAGTTGCGGGGCTTCGTCGTGGTCGGGCAGGACTGGGGCGGGCCGCAGGGAGTCGGCGCCGCGCTGCAGCGGCACGAACACCTCTCGGCACTGGTGCTGATGAGCACCTGGCTCTTCACCGGCTTCGTGGGGCGCTTCCACTCCTCGCCGCGACCATGGACGACGTGGCACGCGCCGTTGATCAGCCAGTATTTCATGAAGCGGCACAAGGTGCTGTCACACGGCGGCCCTTCGATGATTTCGCAGCGCGGCATGAGCGACGCCGAGGCGCGCGCCTACCATCACGTCTTCGACGAGCCGGACTCGGACCACGTCGTGCTCACCTGGCCGCGCACCATTCCGATGCGCGCGGGCGACCGCGGTTGGGCGGACATGGCGGCCATCGAGCGGCGGCTCCCTCAGCTCGCGAACATCCCCACCCTGCTACTCTACGCGACACAGGATAGTGTGTTCGGAAAGCCGTACGCCGACCGCCTCAAGGAGCGTCTGCCGCATGCGGAGGGTCCGCACCCGATCGAACGCGCCGACCACTTTCTCCAGGATGATCGCGGGCCGGAAATCGCCAAGGCGATCGTGAGCTTTCTGGAACGCTCGGTCGGGTCCGCTGCGCCAGCGGGCGACGCAGCACGGAAGCCCGCGCACAGCCAGCGCGCCGAGAACTGGCAGCTGACCTTCATTTCGCCTGCTGATGAGGAGATTGCGGCGCGGCGCGCCGACCCGTTGCTCATCGAGCAGGATCTCGATGTTCGTCCGGAAGTCGCCGGCGCGCTCGAACGCGTCACCGGAAGGCGAGCGGGGCGTGTCTATTGGCGCTCCGCGCACAATCACCTGTATGCTTTGGAGCTGGCTGACCTGGGGCGCGGCCGGCCGTCGATGGCCACCGTCTACGGGTTTTGGGAGCGCTGGGAGCCCCGCCCGCCCGAGGAAGAGATCGACGCCGACCTTCTGGACTTCTGCCTCTGGGTCGCCGCGATCAGCCCGGGTATCGACGCGGCCGACGTCGCCCGCGTCGCCGAACGCGCGGGTATCCACCCGGGCGTCGCATAACGCTCGTCAGCGTCACGGCAGTGCAGTGTGTCGAACTGCACCGGAAAACAGGGTCAGACGAGGGAGTAGAGGCGGGAGTACAGTTGGCCTTGCGCGGACACAGTCGCGATGGGTGCGGCCGGCGGTTCGAGCGCGGCAACGGGGACACGTACCGTGACGCTCGTGCCCTCGCCGACTGTGCTGGCGAGCGCCACCGTTCCGCCGTGCGCCTCCACGATCGCCTTGACGATGAACAGTCCCAGCCCGGTGCCCTCCGTCTTGTCACTGCGCGCCCCCCGGCGGTATTCCTGGAACGCGACCGCACATTCATCTGGCGACATGCCACGGCCGGTGTCGCGCACCGTGAGCACGATGTCGCCGCCGTCGCGGGCCGTGCATACGCTGATGGCGCCCCCCGCCGGTGTGAACTTGATCGCATTGTCGATCAGGTTGGAGATGACCCGTTCCATCTGCATCGCGTCGACTTCCGCCGCAGGCAGGCCAGGCTCCACCACGGAGTGCAGCGTTATGCTCCGCACTGCTGCCGTATTGCCCGCAAGGCAGAGAGCATCGTCGATGAGATCACCGATGTCCACGAGGCTGCGCTGCAAGACCAGCCGTCCCGCCTCGATCCGCGCACCATCGAGCAGATTCTGGGCCAGCGTAATTGCGTGGCGCGTACTAGCATGGATGCGGCGTACGAGGCCGGCTTGTTCCTCATTGAGGGGACCGGAGCGGTCGTCGAGCAACAAGGTCGCCAGCAACTGGATGGCGCCGAGCGGATTGCGGAGATCGTGGGTCACGCCGGCCAGGAATTTTATCCGCCGCTCATGCGCCAGGTGCTCGTCGACCTGGCGCTGCCGCTCGCCTGCCTCCTGTATCAAATGGCCAAAGAACAGGGCGACGGTGAAAAGGAAAGGCACCCGTAAGGCGTACGCTGGGGTCATCAATCGCCCGACCCCCAGGAACCGCGATTCCGCATAGAGATGCGCAATGCTGATCAGCGTTGCCGCCGCCACGACCAAATCGAGACGCTCCGTGAGTCCGCTGACGAACAGCACCACGAAGTACAGCACGTAAAACTCGCTCGAAACGGCCTTGGTCAACGCCAGGCCGATGGACACCATCACGGTGTCGAACACGATGACGGTAGCGTCGAGTCGGTGCGCTGAGCCAAAGCGCGGGAGCACCGCGCTGAGCAGAAGATTGGAGGCGAAATAGACGACGACAAAGGCGCCGGCCCCCGCTGGATTGCGCCCCAGCGGATGACTGAACACAACCAGATAGGAAGTCGCGATGATCAACACCCAGCGCAAGAGGATGAGCAGCTGGTCATGACCGAGTGAAGGTCCGTCAACGTTCGTGAGATTCCGGGTTCGATCGACGCGCACGACGGTCGTCGGAGGTGCATCGTTTGTGCCACGGAGTTCACGAGGCACATGACCTAGCGTCGGACCAAGCGCGTGGCGGCAGCACGCCGGGACTCAGCGCACTGCTTGGGCCAATCGAGTTCACTCGCACGTGGGCCGGGAGCAACCCCGGCCCAGCGTGCGTCAAGACTCGGCCACTGCGCCTGAATTTTGACTCGGGGAGGGACGACGCCTCACATCAGTTGCGCGAAGAAGTCGTTGCCCTTGTCATCGACCAGAATGAACGCGGCGAAGTCCTCCACCTCGATCTTATAGATCGCTTCCATTCCCAATTCAGGATACTCGAGTAGCTCCACCTTCTTGATGTTGTCCTGCGCGAGGATGGCGGCCGCGCCGCCGATGGAGCCGAGATAGAAACCCCCGTACTTCTTGCACGCCTCGGTCACTTGCGGGCTGCGGTTGCCCTTGGCGATCATGATCAGCGAGCCGCCCTTTGATTGGAACAGGTCCACGTAGGAATCCATCCGCCCGGCGGTGGTGGGGCCGAAAGACCCCGACGGCATCCCGGCCGGCGTCTTGGCCGGTCCGGCGTAATAGATGGGGTGGTCCTTGACGTACTGCGGCAGGTCCTCGCCGCGATCGAGCCGCTCCTGGAGCTTCGCATGGGCGATGTCACGGGCCACGATGATGGTGCCCGTCAGCGACAGCTGCGTTTTGACCGGGTACTTCGTCAGCTCGGCGAGGATTTGCGGCATGGGCCGGTTGAGGTTGAGTTTCACGACGCCGTGCTCGTGCTTGCCACGGTACTTCGCCGGGATGAAGCGGCCCGGATTGCGCTCCAGCTCCTCGACCCAGATCCCCTCGCGGTTGATCTTCGCCTTCACGTTGCGATGGGCTGAGCACGACACGCCCATCCCGAGCGGGCACGAGGCGCCGTGCCGCGGCAGACGAACGACCCGGACGTCGAGGGCGAAATACTTTCCGCCGAACTGGGCGCCGATTCCGCTCTGTCGGGCCGCCTCGTAGAGCCGGCCCTCGAGTTCGAGGTCGCGGAAAGCCTGACCGCTGTCATTGCCTTGCGTGGGCAGGCCGTCCAAGTAGCCGGTGCTGGCCAGTTTCACCGTCTTGAGGCACATTTCAGCGGACGTGCCACCGACGACGAAAGCGATGTGATACGGCGGGCACGCTGCCGTGCCGAGGGTTTTCATCTTCGCGACAAGAAAGCGCTCGAGCCGCTCCGGCGTCAGCAAGGCTTTGGTTTCTTGGAAAAGGTATGTCTTGTTCGCCGAGCCACCACCCTTGGCGATGAAGAGGAAAGTGTACTCCATCCCGTCGGTTGCGTAGAGGTCGATTTGTGCCGGCAGGTTGTTGCCGGAGTTTTTTTCGTCATACATGTTGAGGGCCAAGGTCTGGGAGTAACGCAGGTTCTCCTTCAGATAGGTGTCGCGGATGCCGAGGGTCAGGAACTCTTCGTCCCGAACGCCGGTCCACACGCGGCCGCCTTTCTTGCCGATCACGGTCGCCGTTCCCGTATCCTGGCACATCGGCAAGACACCCTGCGCGGCCACCTCGGCGTTCTTCAGCAGCGCTAGGACCACGCCCCGGTCATTGTCGCTAGCCGCCGGGTCGTCGAGAATGGCCGCGAGCTGCTGGAGGTGGTTGGTGCGCAACAGGAATTCCGCGTCCCGCATGGCCTCGCGCGCGAGGACGGTGAGCCCTTCGGGATCGACCTTGAGCACCTCCTCACCGTCGAGCCGTGTCGTGGAGATGTACGCGCTGGTGACCAGCCGGTAGCGCGTTTCGTCTTTCGAATGGGGGAACAAATCGTGATACGTAAACTCTACCATTTCTTTCACTCCTGACGGTGTGCTCTCGCGGTAGTGCCGGCGCAGACGCGACGGGAGCGGAGCACCCGGGGTACATTCGCACATTGGCAGCGAAGAATCCATAACGGTGGCCCCACTGCCGCAACCTGTTCCCGTGGGCCGGCCGCTCAAGTCCGGCCGCCACGCTGAGTCGCATTCTAAGGTCTGCAGTCCGCGACCACTTGTATAATGCCCCTCAGTCGTGATCTGCATTGTTGGAGACGTGAGCACGCGGAGGGATCGAGAATGCGAAGATGGGTTTTCGGGATTGCTTTGACCTGCTTGGCCGCAGGTTGTGGCGAGAGTTCGGAGGATTTCGGCGCGCCACCAGCCCCGCCCGCATCCGGCTTCATCACCAATCAACACATCGTGTACTCGGATGGCTTGCACAACGAGAACACGGAGATGCTACGGCTCGACGACCGCATCCTGCTGGTCTTCCGTGGCGGTGAGACCGCACAAACAGGGTCGAAGCGGGCGCGCATAAAGATCTTTGCCTCGACGGACAACGGCCAGACGTTCAGCCTGCTCAACCAAGTCTTTGCGCCCGAGGACCCGGCTAACCCGAGCAGCGGCCGCGACATTCGCGATCCCAAGCTCGTCGAAATGGGGAACGCCTTGTTCTTGTACGGCTGCAGCCGTCTCCCAGCCTCTACGTTCCGCGATCTCTTCGGCGAGGCGTGGACCGTGCGTGCCGCGTCGACCGACAGCGGCAGCACTTGGACGACACCGGTGAAGACCTACGCGGATATCGCGAACGGCGGCGAAACGTTTTGGGAGTTCTGGCGGTTCACGAAGCGCCAGTACACGGTTGCCGGGCAGAGCAAGCTGACCCTCTATGCCACGGGGTACAACGACGGCGACGTCACCGTCGACCTGTTCGCCTCTGATGACGGCGTGCAGTGGAAAAAAATCGGCACGATTCTTCACAGCTACGACGACGTGCCGAGCGAGGCCGAGCTGCAGTTCTTCGGCGACAACAACGAAAAGGCTGTGGCGCTCGTGCGGCTCGACAACCAGGATATCTTGGAAAATGGGCAAACGGCGATTTGCACATCCAGTGATCCATTCAACACGTGGGAGTGCGGCCGCCGTATCGAACAGCGGCTCGATGGCCCGACGTGGATTGTCCGCCGGAGCGGCAATGCAATTCGGAACTTCGTCTTCGCCCGCAAGCACCTGCCGTGTACGGTCAAGCGGACGGCGGCGTACGAGCTGCGCGGCGATCTGACGGATCCGACCGCGCCCGTCGAGGTGTGTGAGATTCAAGAGTTGAAGAGTGAGGGGGACACCGCCTACACGGCGCTCGCGCCGCTGAGTCAGGACCAGTACCTCCTGTCGTGGTACAGCAATCCGCTCGGCGAAGAGCTGCCGTGGCTGGAAGGGCAATTCTCCCCGAGCGATATCTGGCTGGCGACAGTGGATTTCAGCCAGGCTCCCGCGGCGTGCGTGCACCCGGAGCCGAAGCGCGCCTGCCCGTCACCGCCGTTGCCGGCAGGGACCGCGGTGTTCGACGTCACAGGCCAACATCTGCTGACCATCGGTCCGGTGTTTTGGCCGGCGCAGACGATTTCGTTCACAGCGGACGTGACGGTGAAAGGTTCCACCTTGGATATGACGTTGCAACCACTGGACGGGACAACGTACGTGCCGGTCGGTCCGGCGTGGACGGTGACGGGCGTCCCGATTCTCGCCGACGGCAGCTTCACGGTGAGTTTCGGTGCACAGCCGCTGCCGGCAGCTGCGTATCCGTTCTTCGACGATCCCTATCTTTCGCTGGGCGACTTCACGCTCATCGGCAAGACGACCTCGAAGGATGCGTTTTGCGGCTCTGTCACCGGTTACGCGGGGGTTTTGCCCGGGTCGCGGGTGCCAGACAGGCTGCGGCTCGAGGGGTCGACGTTCGGTGCGACGCGGATCACCGGCAGCACATTGCCCGCGCCGGTTATTTCCTGCCAGTGAGCTGTGCGTGCCAGGGTTCCGGCGTCTGATGCGTCTCAACGGTTGACTCATAGCGCGGGCTCTGGCCCGCAACCCAACACCTGCCGCCCGCGTAGCTCAGCTGCCGGAGTGAGCCGGGACCGTTGTGTCGGCGGCGGACTCGGGTTACAAGAAACCGTCCGAACGATTCCCGTCTTGAACACAATCACAGGAGCGCACAGATGATCGAAACATACCAGAAGCAGGTCGCCGAGCGGGCCGCCCAAGGCATTCCGCCGCTGCCGCTCAATCCGGAGCAAACCGAGCAGCTGTGTCAGTTGCTCACCTCACCGCCTGCGGGGCAGGAAAAGTTGCTGTTGGATCTGTTCGAGAACCGTGTGTCTCCAGGAGTCGACCCGGCTGCGAAAGTGAAAGCGGGCTTTCTCGGACAGATCTTGACGGGGAAAGCTCGAAGCCCGCTGATTTCCAAGGCGCGCGCAGTCGAGATCCTCGGCGCCATGCTCGGCGGATACAACGTCGAGCCCCTGATTGCTGCGCTCCAAGACGCCGACGTCACCGCTGCCGCAGCCGAGGCCCTCTCCCATACCATCCTGGTCTACGACGCATTCAACGACGTCGAGAAGCTGGCGAAGACCAATGCGGCCGCAAAGAAGGTTCTCGAATCATGGGCGGCCGCCGAGTGGTTCACCGCGCGTCCGGAGCTGCCTGCCGAAATCAAAGTGAAAGTTTTCAAGGTGGACGGCGAAATCAACACCGACGATTTCTCACCCGCCAGCGACGCGTCGACCCGTCCCGACATTCCATTGCACGCGCTGGCGATGGGCAAGACGCGCTTTCCCGGCGGCATCGGGAGCATTGCTCAGTGGCGCCAGGCGGGCGCGCGCGTGGCGTTCGCCGGCGACGTCGTCGGCACCGGCTCGTCGCGCAAGTCGGCCTGCAACAGCGTCCTCTGGCACATCGGCAACGACATCCCGGCGGTGCCCAACAAGCGCCGCGCCGGGGTCATCATCGGCGGCGCCATTGCTCCCATCTTCTTCAACACCGCTGAAGACTCCGGCGCGTTGCCGCTGGTCGCCGACGTCACCGGCCTCGGCATGGGTCACGAGGTCACGATCAACACGCGCGAGGGTACGATCACGTCGGCTTCCGGCCAGGTGCTCTCGCGCTTTACGATCAAGCCGAACACGCTGCCCGACGAGTTCCGCGCCGGCGGCCGCATTCCGCTGATCATCGGGCGCGCGCTGACGGCGCGCGCACGTGCCGCGCTCGGCCTGGGCGAGAGCGAGGTCTTCCGCAAGACCGAAAACCCGCAACCCAAGCCCGGCCAGGGTTTCACGCAGGCGCAAAAGATCGTGGGCAAGGCGGTCAGTTTATCGGGCGTGCTGCCCGGAACGGCGTGCGAGCCGAAGATGACCACCGTGCTGTCGCAGGACACCACCGGCCCCATGACGGCCGACGAGCTGAAGGAACTGGCCTGCCTGCGGTTCCAGAGCCCACTCTTCCTGCAGTCGTTCTGCCACACCGCCGCCTACCCCAAGCCGGCCGACGTGAAGATGCACCGCACGTTGCCGCCCTTCGTCGCTGCACGCAAAGGCGTGCCGCTGCGTCCCGGCGACGGGGTTTGCCACAGCTGGATCAACCGACTCCTGGTACCCGACACCGTGGGCACCGGCGGCGACTCGCACACGCGCTTCCCGATCGGCATCTCGTTTCCGGCGGGCTCTGGGCTGGTTGCCTTCGCCGGGGCGCTCGGCTTCATGCCGCTCGACATGCCCGAGTCAGTCCTGGTGCGGTTTTCCGGCGAGTTCCGCTCCGGTATCACTCTGCGTGATGCGGTGAACGCGATCCCGCTGTGGGCGATCAAGAAGGGTTTGCTGACGGTACCGAAGAAGAACAAGAAGAACGTCTTCAACGGTCGCATCCTCGAAATCGAGGGGTTGCCGAAGCTGACCGTGGAGCAGGGGTTCGAGCTGACCGACTCCGCCGCCGAACGCTCGGCGGCCGCCGGCTGCATCCAGCTCTCTGAGGAATCGGTCAAGACCTTCCTGCGTTCCAGCATGGCCCTCATCCGGCGCATGATCGAGGATGGCTATCAGGACGCCGAGACCTTAGAGAAGCGGGCCAAGGCAATCGAGGCATGGCTGGCAAATCCGCAGCTGCTCAAGGCCGACGCCAACGCGGAGTACGCAGCGGTGATCGAGATCGATCTCGCTGAAATTTTTGAGCCGATCCTGGCCTGCCCCAACGACCCCGACGATGTCAAGCTGCTGTCGGAGGTGGCGGGCACGCCGATCCAGGAAGTGTTCATCGGCTCATGCATGACCAACATCGGGCACTTCCGCGCCGCCGGCAAGATCTGGGAAGGCCGCAAACACACCCCCGCAACACGCACGTACATCTGCCCGCCGACGCGGATGGATCAGGCCAAGCTCAAGGGCGAGGCCTATTTCGCGTTGTTCAACGCGATCGGCGCCCGCATCGAAACGCCCGGCTGCTCCCTATGCATGGGCAACCAGCTGCGCGTGCCCGCCGGGACGACCGTCTTCTCCACCTCCACGCGCAACTTCGACGACCGCATGGGCGATGGGGCAAAGGTCTTCCTCGGCTCGGCCGAGCTGGGCGCGGTCACCGCGTTGATGGGCAAGCTGCCGACGCCGGCGGAGTACCTGGCCGAATTCGAGGCCAGGGTCGCCCCGCACCGGGACGAGGTGTACAGATACCTGCAGTTGGACGAACTGGGCCGGTTCGACGACATCTACAACCGGCGCGATCTGTAGCGGGGCAGGGCATCGGGGTTCTGCCTCGATCGAAGAGTGATTGGGATTGCCGGTTTTCCACTTAGGAGACGCGCAATGGGAACATTCTACGCTGAGTGTAAGATCGAGAATCCGGTTGATCGGACTCGCTCCGTGGTTATCCCCAAGCTGCTGGTCGATACCGGAAGCGAGTACACGTGGGTGTCCGAACGCACGCTCGAACGGATCGGGATTCGACGAGAGAAAAGGGATATCACCTCCGTGCTGGCGAACGGCCAAGAAGTTACCCGGAGCGTCGGCTTTGCCATCATTCGGCTCGACAGGTTCTTCACCATCGACGAGGTGGTCTTCGCCGAGAAGGGCGACCTGCTCCTGCTTGGTGCCAGGACCCTGGAGGGCCTCAACCTGACGATCGACCCCAGAAGCAAGAAACTGGTCGCCGCAGGGCCGCTGCCAGCTGCCGTAAGTGTATGAGCAAGGCGGGTCGGTACCTCATCAGCTACTTTGTGTTCAAGACAACCGGTGAAGCCTTGATTATCAGCGCGAGGGATATGACAAGGAAGGAAAAGAGGTTCTATGCGAAAACCTAGCAAGCGTGACGCCATTCCTCAGCACTTCAGGAACGTCGCAGACGCGGCGGATTTCTGGGACACGCACGATCTGGCTGACTACGGGGACGCGACCAAGGAAGTGAGCTTCGAGGTCGACATCCGCGGCCGCGTGTTTGCCCTGTAGCTCAGTGCACGACCTTCGGCATGTCCGTCGCCTCGAAAATGGGGCCGAAGGCTTGCTCGTAGCGGCCGATGTTTTCTTCGATGGCCTTGAGGATGCGTTTCATGTGCTCGGGCGTGGTGATCACCCGTGACCGCAGGTTGGCGATCGCTTGGCCTTGCGGCGTGCGCTGCGGCTGCACGAACAGGAAATCGAGGATGAACTCCTCCTTGCGGTGCGTGATCATCATGAGGTTGGAATAGACGCCGGTTGCCCCCTGCGGGTCCATTTGGATCGAGATCTGGTGTTGGTGGGCCTGCTGTTCTTTGGGTTCGTCAGCCATCGGTGGTCTCCCTTCTGCGGCCGGCAAGTCCAGTGACGGCAGATACGGTGCCCGCCGCCGTCACTATCAACCTGCCACTGTTCCAGCGTCATGTTGCCGAAACATGAAACGTGAACACAACGGATCACGTTTCACGCATCACGTTTCAGGTTCCCACAGCCGGCTCGGGACGCAGAACGCGCAGCGGCGTGCGCGGCGGCGCGATCCGACAATCGCCGTCGAGGCAACCGCCCTCCTGGACGATCAGGCTCTGCGTCTCCACCTTGCCCATCAAGCGGCCGCCGGCGCCGATCTCGACCCGTTCGGCTCCACGGACTTCGCCGCGCACTTCTCCGAGCACGACGAGCTTGAGCGCGCGCACCGTCCCTTCGACTAAAGCGTCTTCGCCGACCACGAGCAGCTCGGTGGCACGCACCTCGCCACGCAAGGTGCCGTCGATGCGCGTTGGCACCGTGAAGCTCAGCCGTCCGCTGACCACCGTGTCGTGGCCCAGCGACGGCCGCAACACCGGGGCCGGCGCTACCACCGCCATTTCGGCAGGCGTGTCAGGTTCCCCAGAGGTCCACTCCTGGTCCGCCTCCACCTCTTGCTCCCCCTCCATCCTGTTCTCCGGCCTCAGCTCCTCTGTCCGCTTCCAAAACACCTCACTCCTCCTTCCTCCCCCTCACGCGGGAAACACATGACACGCTACTGCGTGGCTCGCCACAGTGTGGCTTGCCACTGCGTGGTCGTTGCGGCCTGCCACCAAGCTCGGCTCCTCCCGGCGGCAGCGCTCCTCCAGGTACGGGCAGCGCGGGTGAAACGGGCAGCCTGGCGGCGGATGAATCGGACTGGGAACGTCGCCGGGCAACAGCATGCGCTCACGCCGCGTTGTCGGATCGGGAACCGGGACTGCGGACAACAGCGCGCGGGTGTACGGATGGCGCGGGTTGCGATAGATCTCCGCGCTCTCCGCCAGCTCCACGATTTTGCCGAGGTACATGATCGCCACACGGTGACTGATATGTTCCACAACTCGCAGGTCATGCGCAATGAAAACGTAGGTCAGTCCGAGATCCTCCTGCAGATCCTGCAAAAGGTTGATGATCTGGGCTTGGATGGACACATCCAGCGCGGAGACCGGTTCGTCGGCCACGATCAAGCGCGGTTGCACTGCCAACGCCCGCGCGATGCCGATGCGCTGTCGCTGGCCGCCGCTGAACTCGTGCGGGTAGCGGTCGTACGCATCGGCGGGCAGGCCGACGCGCTCCAGCAATTCGCACACACGGCGCTTCTGCTCCGCGCCGCTCGCCAGGTTGTGAATTTCCAGCCCCTCCCCCACGATCTTGCCCACCCGCATGCGTGGATTCAGAGATCCGTACGGATCCTGAAAAATGATCTGCATCTCCCGCCGCTTCTGACGCAACCCCTTCGGGCTCAAGCGCTGCAAGTTCTCGCCCTCGAACCAGACCTCACCCTCGGTCGGTTCGAGTAGGCGCAGCAGCAAACGCCCGAGCGTTGATTTACCACAACCAGATTCGCCGACAACCCCCAGTGTCTCTCCAGGCCGGACCGCGAGGTCCACGCCATCCACGGCCCGCACGAATTGGCGCGCGCCAAACAGACCGCCGCGCACGGGGAAGTGCTTTTTCAGGTGACGGGCTTCGATGAGCGGGGTCATGGATTAACGCTGCGGACAAATGGAAAATGGAGAATGGAAAACGGAAAACCCGCGAACGAGAGACCCATTTTCCATTTTTCGTTCTTCATTTCTTCTGCTCTGACCACCCTGGTTCTGACGCCCGGATGCAGGCGGCCGCGTGGTCCGGCTCCACCTCGTCTAGCAGCGGATCGGTTACGGCGCAGCGGTCAACGGCGCTGGGGCAGCGGTCACGGAAGTGGCAGCCGGACGGCAGGCGCCACAAGTCAGGCACGATACCGGGGATCGCCTCGAGACGTCGTGCCTTCTCCGCCCCGACCTTAGGGATGCAGCGCAGCAAGCCGCGCGTGTACGGGTGCAGCGGCCGCGCGAAAATGGCGCTGACGGATGCGTGTTCGACGATGCGGCCGGCGTACATGATCGCCACCTCATCCGCCCGCTCAGCCACGATACCCAAGTCGTGGGTGACGAGGATAAGCGCCATCCCCAAGCGGCGCTGCAGCCCCGCCAACAGGTCGAGGATCTGCGCCTGAATGGTCACGTCGAGTGCGGTGGTCGGTTCGTCGGCAATCAGCAAACGCGGATGACAGGACAACGCCATGGCAATCATCACCCGCTGGCGCATGCCGCCGCTGAGCTGGTGCGGGTACTCGTCCACCCGGCGCTCGGGCTCAGGGATCTCCACCAGCGCCAGCATTTCGATCGCCTTCTTGCGTGCCGCGCGCCGCGTCAGCCCTTGGTGCAAGCGCACGGCCTCGGCGATCTGGTTGCCGATCGTAAAGACCGGATTCAAGGAGCTCATCGGTTCTTGAAAGATCATGGCGATGGCATTGCCGCGGATGCGCCGCATGTCGGCCTCGCGGAGCGCCAGCAGATTGCGGCCGTCAAAACGGATCTCGCCGCCCACCACGCGACCGGAGGGTGGCGTCAGGCGTAGGATCGACAGCGCCGTCATTGTCTTCCCACAACCTGACTCGCCGACCAGTCCAAGCGTGTGGCCGGGATCGAGAGTGAGACTGATCCCGTCCACCGCACGCGCTTCGCCCTGCGCGGCAAAGAAGCTGGTGTGCAGGTCGCGCACTTCGAGCAATGCCACACAGGCTTTCCTAGCAGCCTGGCGGCAAAATCGGAAGGTGTGCCGGCGTGCTGACGCGCGTCGTCTCCAATCTTTTCTGGCGCTCTGTCCGCGGCCGTGCTCCAATGAGGCATGTATTCTTCGCGCCGGCCAATTCCGGCGAGCGCCGTGCCCCGACGGATCGTGCCGTCGACCGGCGGGCCACACCGAGTTAAGGAGTGCAACTGATGCGGTCATCACTAGTTGTGATCAACGGTCCGATTGATTCCCGTGCGCGGCGCAGCCGATCGACGCTCGCATGGCTTTGGGTGGTGAGTGTCGCGGTGCTTCTGGGCTTGCTTCCGGCGAGCCACTCGCAGGCGGCGGTCGACATCGCAGCGCAGGAAGCCTTTCTGCGCACCGCGCCGGGCGGCGGCGATGAAGTGACCACACCGGCGGTGGGCCAGACCGTCTACTTCCACGTCGGCTTTCAGCTGACGGGGCCCGCGGGCTCGGTGGCGGTGAGCCAGCGTGCGTTGCTCGATGGGGCTGAGTTCTGCGCCTTCACCGAGGACACCACTCCCGGCGATTGGTTCTCCTGGTGTCTCGACGGCTGGACGGCCACGGCGGGGACGCACACGCTGCAATGGGACCTCGACTACACGAACACGGTGGCGGAAACCAACGAGAACAACAACTCGGTCTCCACGACGTGGACGAGCGGCGGGCCGACATCGACGCCGACGCCGGGCAGCGGAGTGGATATCGCGGCGCAGCGCGCGTTTCTGCGCACCGCGCCGGGCGGCGGCGATGAAGTGACCACACCGGCGGTGGGCCAGACCGTCTACTTCCATGTCGGCTTTCAATTGACGGGGGCCACGGGCTCGCTGGCAATCAGTGGGCGAGCGCGATTGGATGGCGGCGACTTCTGCACGTTCACCTCGGACATCACAACCGGCACCTGGACGGCGTGGTGCACCGGGGGCTGGACGGCGACCGCGGGGACGCACACCCTGCAGTGGGACCTCGACTACACGAACCAGGTGGCGGAAACGAACGAGAACAACAACTCGGCCGCCACGACGTGGACGAGCGGCGGGCCGACCTGCGTTGGCGATTGCAATCACAGCGGCGAGGTCACTGTGGGCGAGCTCGTCACCATGGTGAACATCGCCTTGGGCAGCGCGGCGTTATCCGCCTGCCCGGCCGGTGACGCCGATGGCAGCGGCACCATCGAGATCAACGAGATCATCGCCGCCGTGAACAACGCCCTGGACGGTTGCCCGTGAGAACAGACCCCGCTCCGAGATCCGTGCAGGGGTGGTTTTGCGACCGAAATCGGTGTAAACAGATGTGCCACCGAGGATATTATGGCGTGCACACCCTTTCTCACGAGTTGGCTGGCTGCCCTTCTTCTTTTGATGCTGAGCGCGGGGGCGACTCGTGCCCAAGCGGGGGCGGGGAACGTTAACTGCGACCTCCCGGGACTGATCGCTGCACTCTTCGGCACGCCCGACGCGTGTGCCGCCGACGTGAACGCCGACGGCGCGGTCAGCGCGGCGGACCTGACCGCCTTGGAAATCGATCTCTTCGTGCCCACGCCTCCGAGCGCAACGCCAAGCTCTACCCCGACGCACGTTGCCACGCCGACCTTCACCCGGACGCTCGTGCCGTCCGTAACGCCCACCGCAACGCGATCACCCACTGTGACACGCGCCCCGTCCAACACCCCGACGGCCACGGCAACCATTCCGATCTCCGTCGGCCCCATGATCACGTTCTTCGGTTTGACGTGGGCAGACAATTCCCCGATGACGCCGGATTCGACCGACGCGCAAGGCAACCCCGTGTATACACTGGGGCTTGGGCAAGTGGCAGGATTCTTCATCGTCGTCGAGGCGGAGGCAGGTACGAGCGGGCTCCTGCCGTCGGTAAATCCGACCAATAACTTAGTGGGGATGCCAAACCTTCAAATTGAGGCCAATCGTGATTTGGGCAATGGCAGCACCGCGGTGTGCGATAACGGGCCGCTATCTGAAGATCTCCCGCTCGGCGGCGTACCGGGAATCAATCCGCCGAGCTTCGATGCGGGCGTCAGCGCGACCGTCGATGCGCTCAACGACTTCGCCTGCCGCTTCGATGTTGGGGCGACGAGCGGTAGTGTCGCGTGCACGATTCCGGACCCTGACAGCGGGGCATTCGGGTTCATGAACGCGAACAGCGCGATCCAGTTCTGCACAGCAGGAGCGCTGCCGTTGCAAATGGCCTTCCAGTCGGGAGACACCTTGCTCACCGTGCGACTGCAGGACACGGCTGGCGACGTGGGTGTCCCGCGACAAATCGTCGTGCGTGTGCAGTGAGGCAGGTTGCTAGGTTGTTATGTTTCTGAGGTTGTTAGGTGTTTAACATAACAACCCGACAACCTAGCAACTCACAACCTATTTCCTCATCGGATTGACCGTACCTCTACCTGTAGCGGCACGTCCCGTGCGGCCATGAAGGCGCGCGGATCGAGTCCCGGCGGCAGCGCGTAGCTGACGGACATGAGTTGGTGCCGCCCGGCACCGACGTGTCCCCATTGGTCCAGCTGATAGCCGATCCCCGGCTCTTCCCCCGGCGCTGATTCCGGCGGGTGTGCCTGCCCGGTCTCGCGGTAGAAGAGCCGGCGGCGGGTAGTGGCGAGCGACGGGCTGACTTGCAGGGCGTTGAGCAACGTGATGCCCGGGCCCGTGAGCGCGAACCAAGAGTCCGGCTGGCTGTTCAACGCCACCTTCTGTCCGGTCATCACGCCGTCGATCGGAATCGGCTGCGGCAGGCTGGGCACCAGGACCGACCAACCGCGCAGGTCGCGGAAGTCCAGAACCGCGCGGATCATGATGTCTGTGAAGAAATACGTCGGCGGGAAGTTCAGACGCAACGCCACCGGCAGCTCCGCGAAGTCGCGGTAAAAATAGGTGTACGATCCGAAGGTCGGGGAGTGGATGCCCCACCCGAGGCGAATCCACTGATGCTGGTTGCGGATGACCCGGATCGGGCCCTGGCGCCACCCGGCGAACTCGGTCGACAGGTCCGCCTCGCTGCGGGAGAGATGAATCAGTCCGAAGAGGAAGGTCGCGGTGGCACGCACCTTGAGCCGGTCGAGCAAGTTGCGCTCGCCGTCGTGCGCCGCACCAGCCACCGCCAGGTAATCGGGGATGCCGCCGCTGAACCCGAGCCGTACGCGTGCGCCAGCGATGCGATCGTGCGCGGCGTCGTAGCGGACGTACGCTGCAGGTGAGCGCGGCGCGGCGCCCGCGAAGGCCAGCAAGTAGACCCACCGGTCCGAGCCGGTGAGCGGATCATGGAGACGGATCTCGGCGGCCGGCGCCACGTCGGGCAGACCCGCCCGGCCGGCGCGCTCGCCGGCATCGGCGGCCATGAAGAGCATCTCCCCGTTGTCGTCGAGGATTGCGGGCCGCTCCTCCGGGCTTGCTCCGGGGCTGTGGTCGAGCACCCAGTGCCCCGCGGCATCTTGCTCATCGGCTTGGAAAGGAATCGGCTGACAGGCGGAGCGGCCACAGGCGTACAGTGCGAGCTGCGCAATCGGCCGCCCTCCGAATGGCGACAGATGCTGCCCGTCGAGGTGCACGACATCGCCGAACCGCACTTCCTGAGCGCCCGCCGGTACGGCGCACCGCAAGACCAAAAAGCCAAACAAGATCAGGAATCGGGCCCAGGGAAGCTCGAAACGCGGCCAGCGGGTGAGTGTGTCGGTGCAGAATCTGCTTGACATTCAGAGCAGGCCTCACATATGGGAACGCTGCCAAACCGACTATAGCTCGTGTACGGCGTGGGCGCAGTGGAATGTGAGCGGAAAGCTAAAGAGGAGGTCCCCCGATGGTACGAACTGGGCTGAAGGCGTGGGTGGTCGCGGGCGTGGTGGTGGTATCGCTGCTCGGATTGCGAGCCGGCAGCAGCGCGATCTCGCTCGACAGCGACGGCGACATGAAGTTGGGCGTGCGGACGTACGTCAACGCCCGAGTTGGGACGGAGGATACGCATGACGGTGTGATGACGACGCCCGTCACCGATCCAACTACGGGCCAGTCCGTGACGACCTCGACCTCCGCGACCTTCCCACACTCGAGTCGCCGGCCATCTGCGGCAGAATCGTTTCTTCATCGAAGTCGAGCTGAACCACGACCTCGATCGGCTTGCGAATCAAGGCGTCGGCCCCTTGAGCCTCCTCAAAGAGTTGCCGTTCAAAGTGAAGGGGCTGGCGTACCACTTCACGTTTCGCGGCGAGGGAGACGGTCTGTACGACTGGGGACCTTGGGAGTACAGCACGGCACAGCCGATCCAGGAATTGAGAACCACATCCCCCCCCAGCTCACTTGTCTACCGCCAAGGTCCCGGTGGGGCCCCCTTAGACTGCACCACTGACCCGCGCTGTGGCCGCCAAACTTTCATCGACGTCGCGGCAGAACGGGAGAAAATCCGCCGCCTCGGCACAGACCGGGAACGGCTGTTCCAAGCCTACGTCGAAGGGGATGTCGGGAATTTATTCGTGCGGGTGGGGCGGCAAATCCTCGCCTGGGGTGAAACGGACGCCTTCCGACTCCTCGATCAGATCAACCCGACCGACAGCAGCTTCGGAGGATTCCTCGTTCCCCTTGACGAACGGCGCCTCCCACTCGATATGCTCCTGGCCAACTACTACCTCGGTGATTACGGGCCGTTCACGGAGATGCATCTGGAAGGCTATGCGGCCATTGACAATAGCGTTTCGTACTATCCGGGCGGCAGCAGTGTCTCGCCGTGGGGGCTCCCGAGCGACACGGCACCGGGGAACGAGGTGGAGCACTTCCTCATCCGGCCTGCCCGGACCATCAACAACACACGCGGCGGATTCCAGTTGAAGTTCAACGTCCTGGACGCCACGTTTGGCGTCGCGCATTATTACACGCACCCTGACATCGAGGCCCTGGACTCCCACACAAATCCGTGGGACCCTAATGGCAGCGGCGCGAGGGGTTTGCTCACCGCCTTCGATGAGGGCCTCCCATGCCCGATTATGAGCGGCAACAGCTCACAGAGCGTGGTGATAGGTGAGGATTTCTCCAACCGTCATTGCGGTTATATGGTACACATGTATCACACGGCGCCGAAGATGCAGGTGACCGGCGCCTCGACAACGTTTGCTCTGCCGCAGTATTACAGCGTGTTTCGGAGTGAGTTCGCGTATTTCAAAGACGAGGCCCACTTCAGGCAGCGCCAGCTCGACCCCTTTATATACAATAACCCTTTCAACACCCCCGACCCTTTCCACCCAGGGAAGAACTACCCCCATCTTGCCACGGGAGGCCGGGATCTCGGAGACTCGCTCAATGCCATGGTGGGCCTCGATAACAACCAGTGGATCCGGTTTCTGAACCCGAATCAAACCTTTTTCATCTCGACGCAGTTCTTCTACAAACACATTCTCGACGCGGGGGACCACAACATCTGGAGCTTGGGCAAGAACGGTCAGCGGCTCCTCAACCCGAATCGCGAAGTCCTTCCACTCTATTTGACTGAGACGCCTAATGGAGGGCAGGCGGAACCTGTCTTCATCACCAACCCGGCGGACTCCTACCTGCAAACCCTGATGATCGGCACCGATTACCGGAGCGGTACAATCTCCCCCAGCCTGACGTTCTTCTACGACTGGGGCGGCGCTTTCGTTTATCAGCCGGCGATCACGTTCACCCATGATCCCTTCCGCTTCGCGATCGATTACAGCATAATCGACGCGCATATCTACAAGGGTGGCAGCGGCGTCAGCTTGCTCAAGGATCGGGACAACGTCCAGTTCCGCTTCGAGTATGTGATCTGATTGGTGCGTCGTGCGTCCGCCGGGCAGGGGCAGCGACGGAATGCGCTCGCGGGTGATCCGTAGTGCATTCCAGTGAGTCGCGGTCGTGTCCGTCGACGCGTACAGACCCAAAGGCGACAGGGGGGTGAAGTCTGCTGAAAGACCGGGACAACGTGCAGTTCCGTCTGGAATATGTGATTTGATTTGTGGTAAATGCTGCGGGTCGCCTCCGGGGCACAGCGACCGCGTCGTGACTTTGCGTCAGAAGATCAGAAGAGAAGGGGAAGCGCGGGTGAGACATCTAGTGTGGGCTGCCACCGTGCTCTTGGCGAGTGCGAGGGCCGTACTGGCGGCCGAAACAGTACCGGCCGCACAGCTGCGGCAGAATTTGCTGTCGAGCTGCTTCGTCGATCTCAAGGAAGGGTGGGTCACCGCCGATCTCGGCCGTGTCTTCCATACCGTCGATGGGGCCAAGACGTGGGAGAAGCTGGCCGCGCGAGACCAGCGGTCATTCGTGGCGCTGAGTTGCCCGGACAAGGGCCATCTGTGGGCCGCCGGGCAGGCGGGACGGATCGGGTACTCCACCGATGGCGCCCGTACCTGGACGATACAAACGAGCGGCACCGATCGCCAGCTTCTCGACATCGGGTTCGTGAATACGCAACGCGGCCTTGCCATCGGGGATTTCGGCACGATCCTGCGCACCGACGATGGTGGGGCAACCTGGACGAAAATTCCGCTGCCCCGGGATATCAAGCTGCCGCCGGATGTTGCCGAGGTCGTCGATCCCGGCGATGTGGTTCTGTATGCGTTGGCTTTTCTGACCCCGGAGCATGTGTGGGCGGTTGGTGAATTCGGGGTGATTGTGGAATCCACTGACGGGGGGCTGACGTGGCACTCGCAAGACAGCCGGACCCAAACGAGCCTCTTGGGGGTCTCTTTTGCCGATGAGCAACGCGGCTGGGCCGTTGGGCTCGAATCGACGTTGATCGCGACAACCGACGGCGGTACGACCTGGCGTAAACAGCAAATCGAAACGCCCAAGGGCTTTTCGCTCGCTCTGTATAACGTCGGGGTGCGCGGCAGCTACGGGTGGGCGATCGGCAATAGTGGATTCCTGCTTTCCAGCAAGGATGCCGGGACGACCTGGCAGCTGGCCAAGGTCCCGGTAGAGATGGGCAGCAGCTGGTTTCGCGGTCTCTGGCTATTTCCGGACGGCCGTGGTTTTCTTGTCGGCTCACGCGGTCTGGTGCTCGCCACCGATCGCGACAGCTTCACACCAATGAAGCAGCTGTTCTGATGGGGTTGTTCAAGGAGGTCCCGAGGAAATGATTCCGCGGCGATGGATTGAAGCCTACCTCCATTTCTTGCTGCGCAATCGTCGCTCGGTTGCGGTCGTCGTGGCGTTGATGACGCTGTTCTTCGCGGCGGCCCTCCGGAACACTCGGCTGCACACGGACTTCTTCGATTTCTATCCGCGCCGGCACCCGTACATCCAGTTCTACAACGAGTTCCGCAAGATGTTCGGGACCGCCAACATCATGAGCGTGATCTTGGAGGTCAAGCACGGCGACATCTACAACCCGGCAACCCTCCAGAAGCTCGATCGCATCACCAAGTTCATGATCAACACCAAGGGAGTGGTGCCGTACCAAATTCTGTCGATCGCGCACCCGGCGGTGAACAGCGCCACGGTCGTGCAGGGTGCCGTGCAGATCGTCCCGGTGTTCTACCCCGGCGTCCCGCAAACGCAGGAGGATGCGGAGCGCGTACGTTTTGCGGTGTACGCCAATCCCAACATCCGTGGCATCTACGTTTCTCACGACGATACGGCGGCGGTCGTGAACGTCGGCTTCTGGGAAGAGGCGCTCGACTTCCAATACCTCGATAAGCGCATGATGGAACTCAAACATGCCGAGGAGGACGCGAATCACACCATCTACATTACCGGGTTTCCGTGGCTGTACACCTCTGTGTTGCAGTACGCCTACGAGCTGCCGCTCGTCTTCGGCTTTACGCTGTTCGCGCTGGCTTTCCTGTTGTTCACCTATTTTCGCACCTGGACGGGGATCTGGGTGCCGATATTCTCGGGCGTCCTATCCGGGATCTGGGGCCTGGCGATCGCCGCCCTGCTGGGATTCAACGTCGATCCACTCGTGTTAGTGATCCCGATCTTCCTAACGGCACGTACGCTCAGCCATTCAGTGCAATCCATGGACCGCTACCACGAGGAGTACTACCGCTTGCAGGACAAACACCAGGCGATCGTGGTCTCGTACTCCCATCTTTTCCCGCCGGCCATTGCTTCCATCTTTGCCGACGGCATGGCGCTGCTGATCGTTGCCGTCGGGCCGATCCCGTTGATCCAGAAAGTCGCGATCTTCGCGAGCTTCTGGATCGTGTCTATGTTCATCAGCGTCGTGACGCTCCATCCGATCATTCTGTCGTACATCAATCCGCCGCATCATGCGGAGGCGCATGCCCAAGAAGGGCCGGACCGCGTGCACATCGGGGTCGCGACGGCGATACTGGCAGTGGCGGTCGCTGCGGCGATTACGGCCACGGAGTTGGCGCTCATACCGGGCCGCGGGGCGGTGCTTGCCGTCTGCCCGATCATCGCCTGGTACTGGTTCACCTATTCGGAGCGGATTTATCCCGCCTTCACCGAGCTCGTCATCAACGCCAGCGTCGGGTATCGACGTTGGCTCGTGATTGCGCTGACGATTGCGCTCTATTTATTGCTGCCCGTTTGGGGGTGGACCTTGAAGGTCGGGGATATGACGCCGGGTGCCGCGCTGCTATTTCCCGATCACCCCTACAACGTTGCCTACCGGAAACTGAACGACAAATTCCTCGGTGGCAGCCAGCTCATCGTCATCGCGGACACGATGAAGCCCGATGGGGTGAAAGGCTTCGCCGCCTTGACGGCCATGGAGGAGTTTGCCGATCACATGGCGACGGCGCAGGGCGCCAGCGGGTCCATCACCATCGTCGACATCGTGAAGCAGCTCGAGCGCCTGCAACACGAAGGCGATCCGAAATGGGGCTTGGTGCCGGTCAATCCCAAGGAGATCGGGCAGGTCATCTACAGCTTCCAGGCAAGAGCCGCCGTGACCTCGCTGAATCTGTTCATGGATGCCAGCGCGCGCTACGGCTCGATCATCACGCTGTTTCGCGAGCACTCGCACGACACCATCATGCACTCGATTGCGCTCGCCAAGGCGTTCGCGAACCAGTATACGGGGGGCGAAGTCCAGTTCCGTTTCGCGGGCGGTCTGTTCGGCGTCTTGGCTGCCGTCAACGAGGCGGTGGAGAACTCGTACTGGATTAACCTCGGGATGATCTTCTTCATCGTCGCCTTCTGCTTGTACCTCACGTACGGGTCGTGGTACGCAGCGGGAATCCTGATGATTCCAGTGGTGCTGTCGCAATTGGCTGCAGAAGCCCTGATGGTGCTGATGCACATCGATTTGAATGTAAACTCCCTACCGATCGCGGCCGCCGGTGCCGGGGTGGGTGTCGACTACGGCATTTATCATTTCAGCCGGATGGTGGATGCCTACGATGAAGTCGGCAAGCTCGACGAGGCGGTGGACTATGCCACGGCGACCACCGGCAAGGCGATTATTTTCACCGCCTCCACCATGATGGCGGGCACCATCTTCTTCTGGCTCTCGAACCTGAAGTTCCAGGCCGAAATGGGGTTCTTGCTGGCATTGCTGATGCTCTTCAATACATTCGGAGGCTTGGTTGTGGTTCCGGCCTTCGTGAAAGTCCTCCGGCCTTCCTTCCTGACGGGCCGCAAACCGAAGACCGCCGCGCCGGACATCCGAGCCGCGGCGGCAAGCTGAGACACGCGTACGATTAAGTGATGAGGAGGTTTTCGATTATGATGTTCGCAAGACGCGCCCGTATGCATTGGGTCGTGGGCACTCTAGCTTTGGCGGCCATGTTCGTTGCCGGCTCAGCCCGCGCCGAGGAAGCCAGCAAGGACAAACCCTGGGTCCTCGACAGCAACAACTGGCAGCTCGGTAAGGATCTGCTGCCGGAGCCAGTACTCAACCGCGTGAAAAGCGGCGAATACCATTTCAAGGTCGTCCCGGTTGACCCAGATAAATTCAAGCAAAACTACTCCAAGAAGTTCTGGGAGGCGAGTGAGGCGAATGCCGGCAAGTACGGCATCGACACGGCCACCTGCGGCTTGAAAGACCTCAAGACCGGCAAGATTCCGGACTTCTACTTCGGCTACCCGTTCCCGAAGATCGACCCGAAAGATAAGGACGCGGGCTGTGAGATGGCCTGGAATTTCATGGCCTCCAGTGAGCAGATCAACGGGTTCGGGGCAACGTTTACCTTGAACGGCATCGACGCGACAGGCGAGTTCAAGCGCATCAAACTCTGGATGCACATCCTTACCTTCATCGGCCGGTCGGCCGGCCCGATTCCCAACCCTGAGCACCTGCGTCACACGAGTGTGTCGAGCGTGACCGAGCCACAGGACGTCGACGGCGTCGGCGGCCTGACCAAAACCCCGAATGACTGGACCTCGGAGGATCAGTTTTGGGCGTACGTGCCGTCCACGCGTCGCGTGCGCCGCGTCAATGCCGCCAGCCGCTCCGACCCCGTGAACGGCCTGGACATCTTCGGTGACGACGTGAACTGTTACTCCGGCAAGACCGAGTTATACAAGTGGAAGCTGGTTGGTGAAGGCACCGTCCTGGCTGGCGTGCTCAGTCCGGAGCCGATCATACAAAAGCAGGTCAGCCCAACGCGGTGGGACGTTCCCATCCCGTACTTCAAAGGCGTCTACGAAACGGCGGGCGCGAAGGGAGCGCCGTGGCTCATCGTGGACAACCTGGTCATGATCCCGCGCCCGGTCTGGATTCTCGAGGCCCAGGCCGATGACCCGTACTACAACTTCGGGAAGGTCATCATCTACATGGATAAGGACATGTACCGCATGTACTGGAAGCTGGTGCACAACCGCGCCGGTGAGTACTTCTATAATGCCATGTGCGCCTGGCACTTTTCGAGGTCCGAGGATGGGACGTTTACGGCCCCGGCACCGAACATGGTCGTGGGCGTGAACGACAAAACCAACCGCGCGGCCATCGGCGGACGCTACAGCTCACAGTTCATCGAGAATAAGTTCGACGACGACTACTTCACCCTGCACCACCTGACGCATATGTCTGACTGAAGCAGTTGCTAGGGTGTTAGGTTGTTATGTTGTTAGGTGTTTTGACTTCACAACGTAACAACCTAACAGCCAACAACCTAGTCACTCAGCCGTGCGGCAATTCCGTCCGCAGCCAGCGGGCGATCCAGCCGTCCTGGCCTTCGGTTTCCTGGCGGGCAATCTCTTTCAAATCGCCTTGGTCCAACCACATACCGTAGCAGCTCGGACACTCGTTGACGGAGACTTTGCGGAGCGTACGTTGGCGTAAGGGCTCGCCGCACTTCGGGCAAAGCATATCGGTTCCTTGCTTGCCCTCTTCCTCGCGGCGGCGCATCTCTTTCACCAATTTCCGATCGCGTTCGGCGAAAAACTGATCTTCCCGGCCGCGTTCCGCGTCGCGCAGCTTGTCGCCGAAGCGATCCTTGTTATCATGCGTCATCTTGTGCTCCCTCATCCCGCCTGCACCGCGAAAGTTAAGGTAGCCATCGCGCCTCGGGTTTGTCAATCTGGCTTCTGCTGGCTCCTGACTCCTGAATCCTGCTAGCGTGTGCGCGGAGAACCGCATCGCCCGGGCCGAGGAGCACCTGTGATTCCGTTGCGTGACACCATTCCATCGCGCCACTTCCCGTTCATCAATCTGGCGCTGATTGCCGTCAATTGCCTCACCTTCTTGTACGAGCTGCGCCTCGGCCACCGCTTGCCGTGGCTGATCGGTGTATTCGGTCTGGTCCCTGCACATTTTCATCTTTTGGCGCCGGCAAGCATGCTGCCGCTGTTCACCAGCATGTTTCTGCACGGCGGATGGATGCACCTGCTCGGCAACATGCTCTTCTTGTACATCTTCGGTGACAATGTCGAAGACCGCCTGGGACATGCCCGCTACCTGCTGTTCTATCTTCTGAGTGGCGCGGCGGCGGGGGTGGCACAAGTGTACAGCGCTGGCCACACGAACATGCCCATGATTGGGGCGAGCGGTGCCATCGCCGGCGTCTCCGGAGCCTATTTCCTGTTCTTCCCCACGGCCCGGGTGGTGACCCTGGTTCCGATCTTCTTCTTCTTTCAGATCGTCGAGATACCGGCGGTGATTTTCCTGCTGCTGTGGTTCCTGCTGCAGGTGTTTTATGGCCTGGCTACGGTTTCGGTGGTGGGCCGGGCGGTGGGCGGCGTCGCCTGGTGGGCGCACGTCGCCGGCTTTCTCTTCGGCGCGGTCGCCGGGCCGCTGCTGGCCTGGCAACCGCGCCGCGCTCACGCCCGCAGCGTGCGCTGGTAACCGCCCGTTCACCCATGTACGGTACTCAGTGGCAATGATCGACCTGCGGGATTTCGTGTGTGCCGTTGAAGAGATTGTAATGCGCCACAATCTGCACCGGCCGGGCGCGTATGCGCGCTGGCTCTGGCAGGGTGATGCCGGCGGCCGCGAGCTGGGGATCAATCCATACGGCTGCGCCGATGCCGCAAACATCTTATACACGATCGGTTGCTTTCCAGATCCTGCCGCGCGTGCGCAATGGGTGGCGGTGCTGCAGGGATTTCAAGAGGCCGACGGCGGGCTGTTTCGCGAGGGCACCCACCACCCAATTCATACGACGGCACATGTGGTGGCAGCGTTGGAATTGTTCGATGCCCGGCCGCGGTTTCCACTCGCTGCACTGGAAACCCTTCGGCAGAAAGATCCGCTCGTCGCCTTTCTGGAGAATCTGGACTGGACCTGGAATCCGTGGGGCGCCGCACATCAAGGCGCCGGAGTTTACGCAGCGTTACGGCTTGCCGCCTCGCTGCCAGCCGAATGGGAAGACTGGTATTTCGATTGGCTGTGGCACGAGGCGGATCCCGAGACGGGGCTCTGGCGCCGAGGCGCGGTGGCTGCCGGCGGCGATCCCCTGTTGTTCCATCACCTCGCCGGCGCGTTTCACTACCTGTTCAACCTCGAATACGCGCGCCGCCCGCTGCGCTACCCGGAGCGCATGGTGGACTCGTGCCTGCGGCTCTATCGCGAAGCACTCTTTTCCCCTTTGGGCCGGATGGTCGGCTTCGCCGAGGTGGATTGGGTGTACTGCCTCAATCGGAGCCTCCGCCAGTGCGGCCACCGGTTCGGAGAGTCACGTCAGGCGTTGGCCGACCTCGCCGCCGTCTATACTGATTACCTTTCGAGCCTCGACCCGAGAACAGATGAGGGCCTGAACGACTTACACCAGCTGTTTGGTGTGGTCTGCGCCCTCGCGGAGCTTCAGCAGGCGGTGCCCGGATTGCTCCGAACGGAGCGCCCCCTTCGTCTGGTGCTCGATCGCCGGCCGTTCATCTGATTCGCGGCCGGGATTGGCCTGCCACCATGAACCGTACGGTAGAGGTTCCCCTCCTTACGAAGGAGGGGTCAGGGGAGGTTTGGAATGCCGCGATGCTTAACCTCCCCCTCGCCTGGAAAGATCGACGGTCTTCCTTACTCAGAAGTGATGCGCCCCTTTTCGTTCACAGCGCGGGGCGCACCACCTCTTTTTCCGCGGTGCGGTTACAGTGCCCAAAAGACGAAATCAGACGTCACACGCCAGTCGAAGATGGATTGAGTATTGCTGCCGATGGGCAATTCGGCAACAACGCCGAAATCAATGCCGCCCTGCTGGCCGAGGACATCGAGGTTGTCGAGGATACGCCAGCGCCAGCCGAGGCCCAATGTGGCCAGGTCCGAGCCACCCGCGCTCGGTGCACCCAGATTGAAGAAGTCGAATCCCTCCTGGTCAAGTTTGAGGCTCTGGTCACCTGCCAATGCCCGGAGGGTATCCTCGAGCGGGCGCAGGCGGCTACCACCTTGGAGTACGTGGATCCAGTTCAACTCAACCAAGGGGTAGATGTTCCAGGCCGTTTTGTAGTCGGCATGCACCGAGAGGTCGTAGAAACTCGAATCAATTCCGCTTAGCGCCAACCGCGGGCCGGTGTACGCCAGGAGATGGAGATTCTCGTGTCCCCACACACCGGATAGGAACACGTTCAACATCCCATTGCCGCGCTCGTTCAGATCGAGGTCTTTGAGACCAGGATTGAGCGCCGAGAGATTATGGGTCCGGAACACTGACCCCTGCAGCGCTTGGGGTTCACCGGTGGGAGTCTCATAGCGGAGACCGGCGGTCAGCAGCGCCGGCAGCGTCAGGTCGCGGAAGAAGTTGTACTTGAGTCCGGCCGCAACGTCGGCATACCCGCTTCCCTCTTTGACAACATTGGCGACATCATGCTCGGGGTCCAGCCACACATAGCTGTCCTTGGTGGCGATGAAAGCCAGGCGATCGGTCAGCTTGAGGCGGGCCTGCAGGGAAAGGATCTGCGCGTGGCCGCCCGGCTGCTGCAGCCCATTCAACCCCAAGCTGTTGAGGGTGTGCGTTATTCTCGGGTCGCTGACTACATCGAGAAAATGATCGCCGATGCTGTGGTAGATATAGATGGGTCGCGCGTCGCTCTCGATGCGCGCGTCCTCGAAATTCGTCGGATTCGAAACCGGGCTGATGAACCCCGCGAAGGGATCTTCCCCCGCGATGGCCTCAGCCGACCATAGCGCGATGCCCAGCAGTAGCCCGTACACAATCCGCTTCATCTGCTCGCTCCTCCCTTGTGGCGGGGGTTGTGCCGTGCGCTGCCGCCACTTCGTCAAGACAAAACGCACGGCGTTGCCGCCCTGTGCGACCGGGCAGTGGCGTAGCAAATGGCCTACCAGGGCCCCTCATTGCCGCGTGGCGCCGCGCGGGACCGAAACCTTCGCTGATATGAGAAGGGCTACAGAGCAGTAAAAGGAATTCCGGCAAGGAAGTCTACTATCGCGTATAAGCCTCGCTGACCAAGAGGACGAGGGCGGCGATCAAGTTAGGGCTGGTGCACCCGGCACGTGGGCGCGGAGCCACGATGCAGGCGATTCGCTTGCGCGTGCAGTGTGCGACTGACGATACACAGAAGCTGGTCTCATGTACTAGAGACTTTACCAACATCTATACAGTGCACACTGACAGGGTGCCACGCGCACCGAGACTGGATACCTTCGGGACCCGACACGCGGCGCGAGTTACGTGGCTTGATAGAGCGTTCGCTCGCTCCCCTCCTCGCGCGTCACCTTGCCGCCCGCCCGCAGGTATTCCAAATGCGCCAACGTCTCGAAGGTTGCCGGGAACTGCACCGCGAGCGGGCTCTCGATGTCGAAGCCGAATACCAAACTCGCGACCTCGTAAGCGGTGCGGGCGCGGTGTCTGACGAGGTCGAATACCTCCTGCAGGCGGTACTGGTGATGGTGGAGGATTTGATTGATGCGGTGGCGGTGCTCCGTGTATACGCCGCCATGCGCCGGCAAGACGAGGTCGACGGCCAGCGGCTGCACTTTTCGCAGCGAGTCGAGGAAATCCGCCAACGGATTGGCCGGGCCGTACGGGTACACGCCGACATGCGGCGTGATCTTCGGCAGCAAGTGGTCGCCGGCGAGCAGCACGCGTTGCCGGCGCAGGTACAGCACGCAGTGGCCGGGCGTGTGCCCGGGGGTGGTGATCACCTCAATTTCGAGATCCCCGACGCGAATGACTTCACCATCCTCCATAAAGTGATCCGGCGTGGCGGGAGCATAGAGGCTGCCCCACATCTCTCCCGGCGAGGGCAGGCTGACGACATGGGCGATGGGAAACCCGTGTCGGATGACGAACGGCACCGCCGTTTGGCTGCGCTGCCCCGGCGCGAACCACTGGGCACTCTCGTAGTCGCGGCGGTGGATGTACACCTGCGCCCCGCAGCGATCCTTGTACGTCTGCGTGGCTCCGAAGTGGTCGGGATGGTGGTGGGTGCAGACGATGGTGCGCACCTGCTCCGCCGTGCAACCCACCTGCTTCAATGCGGCCTCGAACGTCGCGCAACTGTCGGCGCTGTTCACGCCCGTGTCCACCAGCACCCATTCCCGCCCGCCACGCAGCAGGGTGACGTTGACGCTGGTGGGGCGCGTCGGCAGCGGCAAGCGCACGACGAGGACGCCGGGCGCTACCTCACGCACTTTGGCATCGCTCACCGGCAGATCTCCCGGACCCAAGGACTTGAGTTTCGCGAAATATGCCTCGACGTAATTAGGGCCACCGATTGACGAGCTGGCTCCACGTGAAAGGGTTCCCCTCCTTACCAAGGAGGGGTCAGGGGAGGTTTGAGAAGGCCGCTCTACCTCCCCCTGACCCCCTCCTTCGAAAGCAGGGGGAACAGCGACGGCTCCTGTTGCGAGCGCCGCGTCACTCATGCAGTCGCTCCTGCACCGTGAACGACAGCGCGATCTTCACCCGCCAGTGTGACACGGCACCGTGCTCGACCGTTGCGCTGATGTCGAGGACGCGGAGGTGGCGGATGCTTTCGATCGTCACCGCCGCGCGGGAGACGGCGATGTGCACCGCCTCCTCGATGCTGTTCGCAGACGTGCCCGTCAACTCGATGGTTTTCTCGACCATAGCAGTCCTCCTGCCGGCATATGGCCTATGGCGTATGGCTTATGGCCAGAGCGCACCGCACGCGCGTGCCCGTTGGTGGCTGGGTTCTGGCCATATGCCACCAGCTATAAGCTATACGCCATCTACTCCGATAGAAACTGGCGCACCACTTTGAGAAACCACTCGAGCTGATCGTGATGCACCCAGTGGCCGGCTTTTTCGATGTTGATGGCCTTGCAATCGTGAAAGGCGGTGGCGCGCCCATCTTTCTCCGGATCCGACGCCCACGACTCCGTGCCGCGCACCAGCAACACCGGGCAGGTGATCTGACTCCAGATCTCCCGCGCCTCCGGCATGTTGAACAGGTACGGTGAGGCGGCGCGCACATAGTTGTCGAACTTCCACAGATAGGTGCCGTCCTCGTCGCGATAGGAGCCGTGCACCGTCAAATGCTGCGCTTGCTCCGGCGTGAGGTGCGGGTTGGCGTCGCGCATGCGAGTGACGGCTTCATCGAGATTTTTGTACCGGTGCGGATGGCGCTGCGCCAGTGTCTGCATCTCCATCACCCAGTCAAACATGCGCACGTGCGCCGCGCGGTCGCGGATCATGCCCGGCGGCGGCCCCAGGCCTTCGATGGCGACCACTTTGCGCACGCGCTCGGGGTAGATGCCGCTGTACTGCAGCGCGATGGCCCCACCCAACGAATGCCCGATGATTGTTATCGGGAAGAATTGCACCGCGTTGAGGAGTTGCGCGACGTCGAGCACATAGTCGACCATCGCATAGGACCCGCCGACCGCCCACTGCGAATCGCCATGCCCGCGCAGGTCCGGGGCAATGACGTGATGCTCGTGCCGCAGCTCCTGCGCCACCCAATCCCAGTTGCGGGCGTGATCACGGTTGCCGTGCAGGAGCAGCAACGGCGGCTTGTCGGCATTCCCCCAGTCGACGTAGTGCAGCTTCAAGCGCTGCGAATAAAAGTAGTGTGACGTCGGGCCGAGAATCAGCTCACTGCGCATCGGTGCCGCGCCTGTCCTGTTTAAACCACTTGATCGATGGCCTTGACCAGGTGCGCCTTGGGCACCGCGCCGACGATCTGGTCGTGCACCTGACCGTTCTTGAAGAGGATCAGGTTCGGGATGCTGCGCACGCCGTAGCGCGATGGCGTCTGCGGGTTGTCGTCGACATTCATCTTCACCACTTTGAGACGGCCGCTATACTCCTTGGCCAACTCCTCCACCACCGGTGAGATTGCCTTACAGGGCCCACACCATGGCGCCCACAGGTCGATGAGCACCGGCACGTCGGACTTCAGGACCTCGCTGTCGAACGATACGTCTGTCACCTCTTGTACATCAGCCACGTTGTTCCTCCTTCGTTCGGGTCCGTCGCCCGACCGGCTTTTTTTAAAACCATATCGTCCGACCGGCGCTCGTTCAAGCCGTCCCGAACGTGCGCGCTGTCCGGGCGCGTGACACAGACTTGTGGGCAGACGGTGAAAGCGCAGGTCTCGTCGGGAAATCTGGCTGTCGGCTTCTATCTAGATGGCGCGTGGGGGAGCCCGCAATTCCCGCAATGCCTCGTCAACGGCTCGGTCTGGGGATTGAGCCGCTCAGGCGCGGCGCTTCTTTCGCCGTCGCCTGGAGCGGCTTAGCGCCGAAGGGTCTCACTGAGTCGGTTCCGTCGATATGGGCTCATCCGCGCCTCGGAGACCCCACAAGACAATGATGCAGGTCACAAGCATGGCGAGCACAAGTGACGAAAGGCTGCAGCGAATAATCGCTTCTTGGAGGGCCGTACCCGTGTGGCCGGCGGCGGCGATAGGCAGCATGGCTTGACCTGCCCCCCATACCGCCGCTGCCAGCGTCGTGGCCCAACTCGCATAGGTACCATACATGGCCAGCCAGAATGTGATGCTCAGCGCCGCTCGGGGCAGTCGCAGTCTTGGCCATATTACACCCAACACCACCAGAACGATGCCATTCATTACGCCTTCGAGGTGGCTTGACAGACCCATGCGAGGGTTGGCCAGCTCTTGCACGACTAGGCCAGTGAGAAGCCCGAGGAAGAATAAGAGGATTCCATACCGAATGAGGCGGCGCCCAGTCGTTTGTGCAGTACAATTATTCTTCATAACACCTCACACAAGCTGTGCAGCAATTTGACGGCCACTAAGTCAAGGTGCAGACATCTGGGAACCTGTTCAAGCAGGTCCCGTACGCAGAGCGGACGGGCGGATGAGGCGATTACTGTAGGAAGCCCTCGAGACGCGTGCGGATGATCTGCTCCGCCTCGCGCATGATCCGGTCGATGAGCTCCTTGCAGCTCGGAATGTCATGGATGAGGCCGGCCACCATGCCGCAGCTCCAGGCGCCCGCATCCATCACCCCTTCCTGCAGTACACGGCGGTTCTGCGGCCCCGCCACAAATTCACGAATATCCTCGATGCTGGTTGCGGCACCCTTCTGGCGCTCGATCTCAAGGATCTTCTCGACCGCCGCATTGGTGAGGACGCGCTCGGTGTTGTGCAAGGGACGCATGATGAGCCGGGTCTGCAGCTCGTTGGCTGCAACCAGCGCCTTCTTCACGTTCTCGTGCACGGGCGCTTCCTTGGTGGCGATGAAACGGGTGCCCATGTTTATGCCCTCGGCACCCAGCGAAAGCGCCGCCACCAGGCTGCGTCCGTCCGCCATGCCTCCCGAGGCCACGAACGGAATCTTGAGCTCCTCGGCCGCGCGCGGCAGCAGGATCATGTTGGGAATATCGTCCTCCCCCGGATGGCCGCCGCACTCAAAGCCGTCGACGCTGACCGCGGCGCAGCCGATCTTCTCCGCCTTCAGCGAATGGCGCACCGACGTGCACTTGTGGATGACCTTGATACCCGCCGCTTTGAGCGCCGGCAGGTGCTGCTCCGGGCTGCGGCCCGCCGTCTCCACGATCTGCACGCCGCCTTCGACGATGGCCTGAATATATTCCGGATAGGGCGGCGCAAAAAACGCCGGCAGGAAGGTGAGGTTCACGCCGAACGGCTTGTCGGTCATTTCGTGGCACTTGGCGATCTCCTTCGCCAGGTCTTCCGGCGTCGGCTGCGTCAGGGCCGTGATGATGCCGAGGCCGCCGGCGTTGGAGACAGCCGACGCCAGCTCCGCGTAGCCGACGTAGTGCATGCCGCCTTGGATGATCGGATGCTTGATCCCGAAGAGTTCAGTGATGCGCGTCTTCATCGTCCTCACACTCTCGTTGTTCAACGTCCTTTAGCCGATTATTTCCCAAATCGACGGCACACCTGCCTGCCTTGGGATGCCGATAGCCCACTTCGGCAGGCTGGGGCAAGCATTTTGCCTTTGTCTGTTTGCCTTTGTCGCGCAGACGAAGGTGCCCCTCTGCCTTGGTGGCAGGTACTCGTTCAGAGCAAACCCTCCCCCCAACGCGAACCCAGGAAACTGCGCATCGAAGCCCCGCCGCTGAAGCGTTTTCGAGAGCAGCACATGAACATCTTCATCATGGGGTTCTCCTCTCTTCGTTCCATTGAGGGCAGCACCGAGGTCTTCTGCTCTCGGTTTTCCATTTCTTTTTCGCCCAGATTCACCCATTCCCGGCGTGTAGCCACTCCCGCACCCGCTCGGCCGGCGATCGTGTCAATGGAATGGGAAGCACTCGTTGCTGTGCATCGACCACCTCTAGCGCTCTGTGCCCACCTCGCTCCGCCACGAGGAGCAACAGCGTCACGCAATCGATGCGGTGCCGCCGCAAGTAGGCGACCCAGCGGTGCACCTCGCGCCCGTAGGCCGCGAGGCCACGGTCGAGCGCGAACAGCGATTGGGCCGCCGCCAGATCCACCGCGGTGCCTGTCTCGAGTACGAGAATCACGGCACGACCCGGAAAGCTCCTGAACCAGCGTGCAGATACGGTCTCGACACTTTCACCGTGTCGCAAGGCGAGATGGGTGATGGCGAAGGCGCGGCCTCCCTCGCTGAGATGCGCATCGAAACCGGCGATGATCCGCCGCAGGACACGATCGCCAGTCGCGCCCCCCGAGTGGTACGACGCCGCAGCGGCGTACGGCGACGCAACGAACGGCGGGTTGGCGATGATCACGTCGAACCGCTCGCGGAGCCGCCCGCGCCGCACCGGCGTGTACAGATCGCCGACTCGAACGGTTACGTTGGGCACGCCGTTCAGCTCCGCGTTGACGCGGGCCATGGCGGCGGCGCGCGGATTGATGTCGACGGCGATGATCCGGTCGGCCTTGTCAGCCTGTTGCAGGGCCTGCACGCCCGTGCCGGTGCAGAGGTCCAGAACCGACGCGCCCGGCGGCACGACGACCGCGTCGCGCAGCAGCATCGAGTCGCTGCTGGGCGGGTAGACTGGATCCTTCCCGGAAAGGTGCAGCGCGCTGCTGTCCGAGCTGCGAAAGCGCCGATCTGCCACGACGTACTGCTGGTGCACCGGGTCGATCCGGACGCGGGCGCTCAGCCGGTCACCGCGCTTGCGTAACACGCCGGCGCCAACCAGTTGCCGGCACAGGGCCGGGGACAGGACGGCAACCACGTCACGCGCCGGCGCGGCGTTTTCGAGAAAGAACAGGCGCGTCAACAGCGCCGCTGGCGCCGGGTCCGGCGCGATGCGCTCCAACGCCGCGGCGTGATTCAGGACGCCGACGTCATCACAAGTAGTGATGTGCAGCAAGCGCTGCAGCGCGTCGGGCGTGAACCCACTCTCCTGCAGCCGGAGACGCAAGAGCGGTGCCCAAGCATGCACGGCGTTGTCCTTCAGTACTCCCAGTCGAGGTAGGCACGCCGCTTCCGGCGCGCCACCGCTTCACGATGCGCCACCAAACGCGGGCAACGGCGGCAGCCCACCACTTCCGCGCACAGCGCCCGCAATGGAGTCACGTCCTAGTCAGTGGGTAGTTACCGTGCCCCCAGGGCTTGTCCCCACCATCTGGCTCATCGCCTCGAAGCAGGGCGTGAGCGCCTGATCGAGGATCTCTGTCAGCAGGTGCTCAACGTCTGCCAGGTCGTCCGCGGCGAGCGCGTTTATGTCCTGGTGCATACCGTGCAAGGCCCATATCGCCGTCCGCATCCGGCTCCTGGCATCGTCCAGGACGCGCAGGGCCTCTTGCGGGTCGAGAGCGGGCTCGTTGTGTTCGTCAGGCATTTCCATCTCCTTTACGGGAGAACAGCGGTCAGTGTGCCCGCCGCGGCCCCGAAGTGCAAGAGCCGAGCCGGCGCGGGATCAAGGCTACGTCACAAGTCGCTGACAGAGCCTCTTTACCTCACGCTGAGCGCGACGCGGACGGAATCGTCGACCTCGCTGGCTTCGACGTAGCCGATGGCGTTGCGATCCGCCGCCACGTAGCGTTTCACGCCGCCACTCGATTCGAGTATGGCCGGCGGAAAGATTCCCTGGAAGCGGGAGGGGGCCATCGGTCAGGATCCAAAAGGTGCGGTTGACAATAGACGGGGAAGGCTAGAGGATACATCTGGCTGTGCGCGGGCCGCCGCGGCCCGGAGGCTCTCGCGAACCTCAAAACACATGGAGGGCGGAACCATGCTGAAAGAGTTCAAAGAGTTCGCGCTGCGCGGCAATGTGCTCGATATGGCCGTGGGGATCATCATCGGCGCCGCCTTTGGGAAGATCGTGACGTCGTTCGTGGGGGACATTTTGATGCCTCCACTCGGGTTGCTGCTCGGCCGGGTGGATTTCTCCAATCTGTTCATCACGCTGTCGGGCCAGTCCTACCCCAGCTTGACAGCGGCGAAAGCAGCGGGGGCGGCGACCATAAACTACGGGGTGTTTCTCAATACCGTGCTCGACTTTCTAATCGTGGCCTTTGCGATCTTTTTGTTGATCCGCCAGGTAAATCGGTTCCAGAAGCAACAGGCAGCCGCCCCAACGATGAAGGCGTGCCCGTACTGCGTATCGACGATCGCCCTCAAGGCGACCCGCTGCCCGCACTGCACGTCCGAGCTGAAGGCGGCGTGACGGGCACGCGTCGCGGCTTCTTCTGGTCCCCGTCTCTGTGGGGCTTCACCGCGTGCCAACGAAGCGAAGGGGGGAGAGGAAATCATGATTAACCAGTTGCAATACGCAGCCGGAGGCCGATTCTGGCGCGTCGCGGTGGTGGTGAGCCTGATCGCGGCGGGATACGCGAGCGATGCGATCGCTGACGAGGTGACCTCGAAAGGCACCGTCCTGCACGGGAAGCTCATTACACTCGACGGCACCGGCATCGCGTTCGCTCCCGAGATAGGAAAGGGGGCGCTGACGATCAAATGGGAGAACGTGGAGGACCTCAAAAGCGACGGCCCATTCCAAGTGCTTTATGGCGACAATGAAGAAAGCGATGGACCGCTGCAGGGATTCAGGGCAGGCAAACTGTCGGTGGGAGGTGCGGCAGTCGATGTCGCGACGATCTACTCCGGTCTGCCCATCGGCGCTGCTGGATTGTCGCTCAACGATCGCATGCGCAGCGCCTGGCGCTATTGGCATGGCAATTTCGATCTTGGCGTCAACGTGCAGCAGAGTACGACCGACACCACGGGGTTCTCGGCTGGATTCGGCACGGCACGCACGCATGATCCCACCAAGTTCACCCTCGCGGCCAGCTATCGCTACGGCACGCAGAAGAAGACGGGAGAAACAGAGAGTCGGACACAGGATCAGTTACTCGGTCTCATCCGCGAAGACTACAGCTTTACTCCGCGCGTCTACGGTTTCGCCTCGGGCGATGCCACCTACGACGGCATTCAGCGGTTGAGTATCCGCGGCGTGCCCAAGCTCGGCGTCGGCTACGTCTTCTGGCAGGAGAAACTCGATGAGGACCGGCGCAATTTCCTTCAGGGTGAGGTCGGCCCCAGCTGGGTGTACGAGAGATATTTCGGCGGTTCGGATCGCGACCATTACGCAATTGCGTTCGGGGCGCTCGCAGGCTACTACCTGCCGTACCGCGCTCATTTCGATTGGCGGCTGGATTACCTGCCGGCCGTCGACAACTTCACGAAGAGTTACTTGCTGCGCACTGAGGGGGCGCTGCTGGCGCCGCTCATCGACCCAATCAGCGCGAAGTTCGTCGTGCGCGATGAGTACGACAGCCAACCGTCTCCCGGAGCGAAACGCAACAGCCTGTTCCTCACCTTGGGACTCTCGCTCGTCTGGTGAAGGCGGCAAAGGCACCTTCGTTGTCCCGCCGCTGATCGCGTGGAAGCTGTTCGGCGTTGAGTTGCGGTGGCTGCCGTTGTTCCGCAAGACCATTCAGTTGCGCGAGGTGGTCATCGACTCGCCACACGTGTCGGTCGAACGCTTGCAGGACGGCGGGTTGAACCTCACCGCGTTGATGCCTGCATCTGTGATGCCGGCATCCGGCGCGCAGCCGCCTCCGAGCCCCGCACCCGCCGAGGTCCAACCGAAGTCCGGTTGGGGATTCGGGGTGAATCGTATCGTCTTGCGCACCGGGAATATCCGCTTCCAAGACTTGATGATGACGCAGAGCGAGCCGATCAAAATTCGATTACCGGCAATCGCGGTGACGAACATCGCCCTTCGTCCCGGCGCGCCGCGGGCGCCGATATCCGCGTGCGCGGCAAGCTGAACCTCGTTGAGCCCCGCGTGGCGGCGGCGAATGCGAAGGAGTTCGCAGTGGCGGTAAAATCCCTCGACGTCGGATTCGATGAGCTGCTGATCCCCAATCCGCAACACCCGAAGCCGGCGCCGCTGCGTGTCCGCCTGGGCGACGTCAGCATCGCATCACCGGACATCCAGGTGACGCGGACGAAGGACGGCTTCGTGCTCCCACAGCTCACCGGTGCGCCAGCGGCCGCGCGGCAGCAGCCGCCGGCCGCGTCCAAAGAGTCGAGCGGGACCAGCACGAGCACGCCGGCTGCGAAGCCCAGTTTCGACATTTCACTGGCAGCCTTTCGCCTCGCAAAGGGCCGCATCGCGTTTACCGATCAGGCCGTCAAGCCGCACTATTCCGGGCTCATTTCACCGCTCGATGTCGAGGTGCAGGAGGCGCACTTTCCGCCGATGGCGGCGGGTAGAGTTCGCCTGAACGCCACCGTTGCTCCGCAAGGCACGATCAAAGCGGCCGGTACCATGCAGCCTGCGGGTGGCATCGTCGAGTTGAAGGTCGACGACCTCGGTCTGACGCCGTTCAATCCGTACGCGACCGCGTACTCGCCGTATGGCATCGGTGAGGGAAGCTTGACGGTGAGCACGAAGGCAGCGTTCTCGTCCGACGGCTATAAGGCGGACAGCTCGATTGTGCTGCACAATCTGGATGTCACGGGCGCAGAAGGCGACTCCCTGTTTCAGAAGAACTTCGGCATTCCGCTCACGGTGCCTCGCGGATCACTCGCAGTGAGGCTGGCGCCGAGGTCACGGACGCTCCGCCCCTCGTCCGCCTACATATCGGCCCCGTGCGAAAGGGTTGAGCCGGGTGGAGCTGTTCGAGGTTTGAAACTTCAACGCCCGACGAGCTGCATCATCGCTTCCGGGTAGCGCGGGCCGGCGGCGACGCCGGGCGGACACGCGGCATCGAGGCGCGCCAGGTCCTCGGCGGAGAGCCGCACGTTCAGCGCGCCGAGATTCTCCTCGAGATACTGCCGGCGTTTCGTGCCAGGGATCGGAACGATGTCCTCGCCTTGGGCGAGTACCCATGCCAGCGCCAGCTGCGCCGGCGTGCAGGCCTTGGCTGTGGCGATCTCTTCCACGCGCGCCACTAGCGCCAGATTCTTCGCGAAGTTCTCCTCCTGAAAGCGCGGCGAATAGCGGCGGAAGTCATCCGGGGCGAGATCCTCGAAGCGTTTGATCCGACCGCTGAGGAACCCGCGGCCGAGCGGGCTGTAGGGCATGAAGCCGATGCCGAGCTCGCGGCACGTCGCCAGGACGGCCTCCTCCGGATCGCGGGTCCAGAGCGAGTATTCGCTTTGCAGGGACGTGATCGGATGCGTGGCGTGGGCGCGCCGCAAGGTCTGCGGGCCCACCTCCGACAGCCCGATGAAGCGCGTCTTCCCGGCACGCACCAGCTCCGCCATCGCGCCCACGCTCTCTTCGATCGGCACCTGTGGGTCGACGCGGTGGAGCTGGTAGAGGTCGACATGGTCGACACCCAGGCGGCGAAGGCTCCCGTCGCACGCCGTGCGGATGTACTCGGGACGGCCGTTGATGCCACGCAACGCGCGGTTGTTCGGATCCCGGACGATGCCGCACTTCGTTGCCAGGACGACCTGGTCGCGCCGCTCGCGGACGGCACGCCCGACCAACTCTTCGTTGGTGTGTGGGCCGTAGGCGTCCGCGGTGTCGAGCAGGGTGACACCGAGGTCGAGAGCGCGATGAATCGTTGCGACCGCTTCGGCCTCATCGGCCGGTCCGTAGAACTCGCTCATTCCCATGCAGCCGAGGCCGATGGCGGACACCCGCAGTGTCCCGAGCACGCGCGTTTGCATCTGGTCTCCTCTTGTAAGAGGCTCACATTCTGTCACGCGGCAGGGCGGAGCGGAATACGGGGTGAGCAGCGCGTCTTTCAGGGAGAGATCCGGCGCCTGAAATCGCGGCCATCGCAGACGACGGCCAATTGACAGACGCAGCCGCGACGGCGTCGGAAGATCAAGCGAGTGGCCAATCAGGGGCCCGCTGCTCCTCCGGCGCCTTTCTTTATCGAACGCAGATGCGCAAGGGGCTGCTGAAGAAGCCGCCGGCCTCGATTTGCGGCCATCTGCGTCACCCTCCTGCGCAGCGGCGTGAGGGCACGCCGGCTCCAGAAAGCACACTCTTTCGGCAACCTTCTTCGCCCGTCTTTCTGAACGCCACGGGAAGGCACCTCGTGGAGGAGTGGAACTGATGTGCGCGCTGGCAGTGCGGCACGGTCTGACCATCTTCACGACCGACTCCGACTTCACCCACTATGCCAAAGTCCTTCCGATCAAACTGCACGTGCCGTCGCAACCATTGGTGGCCGGCGAGTCTACTCCGGCATGAGTCCCTTTTGAATTGACATTTCGCTCCGGGTCAGAGTACTAGGAACCGACGAGCGCCTTGACGCTGCGGCGAAGTACATGTGCTACGCCCGAGCCCGTGCGTGAGGGGTAGGTCTCGCGGAGACAGCAGGAAGGCGAGCGGAGAAGGGTTCTGAGGTAACATCAAAACACAACCGCTGACGAGAGGAGAGAAGATCATGAAGAGGTCCCCAAAAAGCAAGAAAAAAGTATCCGCAGGGTTAACGAGGCGAGACACAGTGAAGCTTGCAGGCTTGGCCCTGGGCGGGCTGGCAGTTGGGGGTGTAATGGGCTGTGAGGGGTCGGGCAAGGCCCGCGCGCAGCAACAATGCGGCGACAACGGCTGCAACTACCCGGTGCCCCCTGATACCACGCAGGAGTATCTCTACCCTAACGGTCTAGGCGTGTTTACGCCGGACACGCCGCTCGATCCTGATGAGATGCGGATCACATTTCTCGGGACAGCGTTCCCTCCCTTACGGCGGGCACAACAGATGATGAGCATCTTCGTAGAGGTGGGCCCGTGGGTCCCAGTCCCAGGTGGACCCGGCAAAGCGACGGACTCCTTCGTCTTCGACTGCGGCTCGGGTCGTTACCAATTACAGCGCCATGGGGATTTCGCCAAGCCGGATGGACAAGATCTTCATCTCGCATCTTCACGCCGACCACATGAGCGACCTGAGCGCAATCTACTGCTTCGGCCCCTCACGAGACCGCAAGTGCCCCCTGTACGTTTGGGGACCGGGGCCTTCGGGCGTGAAAAATCCCAGAGCACCGGCCCGCTGTACTACGATGACGGCACCAACGATTTCTGCGATAACCTCCGGAAAGCCATGCGGTGGCACTCGGAGAGCTTCAGCTTCCTACCGACGAGCTACACCAATTACCAATGGCATTCCCACCCAGCAGAGTTGGGGACTGCCGTGCGATCCGGTCCCCGTCGGAGACGATCGCTCCGGATGACGGCTACGCCCTGGTCCCCATCGAGCTGGACTGGACGAAGTACGGCAAGAACGGCAAGAGGGACAATGTCGCCTACAACAACCCGACAACGGGCGTGAAGATCACCCACTTCCCGGTGGTCCATGCCAGAAAGGGTTCCATCGGCTACAAGCTCGAGTGGAACGGCCTGACCATGATCTACACGAGTGACACCCGGCCCGAAACCCGCTGCATCGACCAGGCCAACAACGGAGGCAAGGGCGTGGACGTGTTCATCCACGAGATGATCCTTCCGCCGGAACTGTTGACCATGAAGAATTATCCGGGCTTAACGTCTCCGCCGCCGCCGGGTACGAACCCTGCAGCTCTTGATGCCGCCGTCCAGTATACGACGAATGTCGAAGACAGCTCCCACACTCCACAGGGGGCCTTCGGGTACCTCCTCAGCCAGATAAATCCTCGTCCGCGGCTCACGGTCATCGCGCATTTTCCAGCGGCCGACGATACCGTCGCATGTGCCATGAACAGCGTCCAGGCACACTTCCCGAATGGCGGCTACCCGGTGTTGGGTAGGGATATCATCTGGTCTACGGACCTCATGGTGCTGAGAGTAAAGCAGAGTGGGATCACCCAGCTCATGGGCAAGGTCTCGGATTACACGTTCAGCCCACCCGCGGACCCGTCTGCCCCCCAGGGGACTCCCAAATACCACACCGCCGACGGGCAGAGTGATCCGACCGCCCAGATCGACACGTCGACGGTGATACAGCCAGGGAACAACACCTACTGCGAGAACGGGTATTGATGGAGGTGATATCCCCTACGGCGGATGAGTGAAGTCGGCGCCGCGCTACAGTCTCCGCTTGTCGACAACGCGCACCGCCTTGCCCTCGGTGCGCGCGATCTGCCGTGGGCCCACGAGCGTGACGTTGCAGCTGATGCCGAGCGCGCTGCGGACCTCGTGGCTCAGCAGTCTCTCGTGCTGAACGAGGCGATCGCGGTTCGCGCACATCTCCGCCGGTGCCTCCACGACCACCTCCAGCTCGTCCATGTGCTCGGCGGCGCGATCCACGATGATCTGATAGTGCGGCGTCACCTCGCCGACGCGCAACAAAACGGCTTCGACCTGCGACGGGAACACATTGACACCGCGCACGATGATCATGTCGTCGGTGCGCCCGACCAGCCGGTCTATGCGAACGGTGGTGCGGCCGCAGGTGCATGGCTCGCGCATCAGCCGCGTCCGATCCCGGTCCGGTAGCGGATCAACGGCAAGGCTTCCTTGGTCACGCACGTCAGCACGAGCTCGCCCACCTCGCCGTCGGGCAGCGGCTCCGTGGTCTGCGGATCGATGATCTCCGGAATGAAGTGATCCTCGAAAACGTGCATGCCCTGCTGCTCGCGGCATTCAAAGGCCACCCCCGGACCGATCACCTCCGACAAGCCATACATATTGAGCGCCACGATGCCGAGGCGCGACTCGATTTCCTGCCGCATACGCTCGGACCAGGGCTCGGCGCCGAAGAGGCCGATCTTCAGCGGCAGCGACGCCGGGTCGATGCCCTCGTCGTCTGCGACCTCCGCGATCAGCAGCGCGTAGGACGGCGTGCAACACAGCACCGTGCTGCCGCAGTCGCGTATAAGCGTTAGCTGCCGCTTGGTGTTGCCGCCCGACACGGGGATCACCGTGGCGCCGATGCGCTCGGCGCCGTAGTGGAAACCGAGTCCACCTGTGAACAGGCCGTACCCGTAGGCGTTGTGAACGACGTCGTGCTCGGTCACGCCGGCCGCGGCGTAGGCGCGCGCGATCAGGTCGGCCCACAGTGCAATGTCGTTCTGCGTGTAGGCCACCACCGTCGGCTTACCCGTCGTCCCGCTGGAAGCGTGGATGCGGATCACCTCTTTCATCGGCACCGCCAGCAGACCGAACGGATAGTTGTCGTGCAGGTCGCTCTTGGTCGTGAACGGCAACCGGACGAGATCGTCGAGCGACCGGATCCGTTCCGGGAGTCCTCGCCCACCGCGCAGCTTGTCGCGGTAGAACGGAACCGTCTTCGACAGCCGATCGATGCCGGCGCGCAGACGCTCCAGTTGCAGCCGTTCCAAGTCTCGCCGCGGAAGGCGCTCCACCTGGTCGCGAATGGCGGACCTGATTGCCGGCGTAGGCGTACGGCCCGGGCCGGCCGCGCTCGTCTCGTGCATCAGACCACTCCGCTCACGGCGTGCGGCGCCATCTGCCGGATCCGAAGAGCCCCAAGCTGCAGTGCGCGCAGGTTCATATCGACCAGATCTTTTCTCCTTCTGGCGAACATCTCCGAGACTGCCGCCCGCAGCGACTCCGGCCTGACGCCCACAAACTCCGACGCGGCCCCGATCAGGACGATGTTTTGCGCGCGCGCGGTTCCTGCTTCTCTCGCCACCGTAGCCGCATCGATCAGGTACACCTTGCGACCGCAGCCCTGCAGCAGCTTCATCAACTTCTCACGCGGCGGGTAGTCTGGAATATTCTCGACGGTGGCGCTGTTTGTCACGATCAAGCCGCCGGGCGACAGGTAATCGATGTTCCGCAGCGCCTCGAGCGGTTCGGTTGCGAGAATGAGATCGGCGCGGCCCTTCGGAACGAGGTTGCTGAACAACGGCCCATCGGAGAGGCGCACATGGGCTTCAACCGCCCCACCGCGCTGGCTCATCCCATGCACCTCCGCCTGCCGGACGTTCAGCCCCTCGCGCACGGCGGCATTCACGATCAGCACCGCCAGCGTGAGGATGCCTTGTCCGCCGACGCCGGCCAGAACGATATCCCGCTTCACCGTTCCTCACCGTTTCCGCGCCAGGTGGATGCACTTATGGGCATGCTTCGCGTGGTGACTCACGGGGTCTTGGTACCATCAGTGCCGCTGCTTGTGCAACGAGAATGCGGCTCAGTGGATAGTTCCTACAAACGGGGTAATTGCCATAAGGGCTACCTATCAGACGTTCCCGTCATCCCGGATCTGCCCCGGAAAATTCCGGACGCCCTACGGAAAGCGCGGTGAGTGCCAAACGGGGTTGGGTTTTGTTTGGCGCGAAACCGGCGCAGTCCGAAACGCCCGTCCGAGCCCGGCTGAGCGGCGTCCACCCGGATGAGGGCGGAGTAATGAAGAAGAAAAAGGAACAGAGAAAAAAGGACGGGAACAGCTCGAAGCGGTCTTTGGGGGCCGGCGCTTTACTCTCCCCTAAGTTACGAGGGCGAGATCTCAGATCCGAGCGCAAAGGGTACTTGTACCCTGGTCCTTAGGGCGCCGCCGTTGCTGGTTCAGGTAGTTGAGCGTTTTTCCGAGCATTGCAGCCGCGATGAGCTAGCTGCCCATTCTCAGGGACAGTTTTCCCGCCCTTACTGTAGGGGATGATGTGATCGACGGTACTATCATCCAGCGAGTGAATTTCATTCTTGCAGAGCTGACACACGGGGGACTTGTCGTACAGATTCTTCCTGAACTCAAAATCGAAGAAACGTGGCTCGATCAAACTGCCATCGATGATGGGCTGGACGAGTCCGCGAAACTTGGTCCATCGGAGTTTTGTCTGCGCAGTGCTACCGGTTCGTTTCGAAATAGCATCCTGCATCTCCACGTCCGTTAACATCGTTAGCAGGAACAGCTCGCGAATCTGTTCCGCCGCCTGTTGGACTTTAGCCGCTTGCTGATTCATTAACGCTGACGCCTGAATGTCAAAGGCTGTCACGGAGAATCTCATGTCCCAGCTGCCCTTGTTCGTGCGTGGATTGACTTCGTAAAGTCTGGCAGCCTTGTCGCCGAAAACTGCGTAGATGTTCTGCATAGTTTGCCTGAATAGCGTTGCATGGGCTTTTAGTTGTTGGTCGTCCCGTGGAGCGTATTGCTCCATATATTCGTTGAGGAACCTCTTAAGGTTTCCAGTATAGCTGTTCAGCCTGTTTGCAAAGGCAAAGAAACGTAGAATCATTTCCCGCTCCTTGAATCGCCCTTCAGGTCCATCTCCTCCCTTGGACTTCCGCCAGTATGTGTCCTGTTCCAGTTCCGCAAGGAGGTCATTGAACGGTCCGCGATAGACGCAGTTCCGAAGTTCTTGCTCGTTCAGCGTCATCGAACCACGGTTCAGGCGCTCAAAGACCTCATACCGGAGCTCCGTGTTAACCCCGGCATCGATGACGATGCTCCGAATGGGGGTATCCAAAATCTTTTCTTGTTGCTGTTTGGTGAGGTCCCGGAAGAACTTGTGATTAAGGCTGGCCATTCGGTGCAATTTCCGAAGGGGAAACTTGTTCAAGACGAAGTTCACAAGGGTCGTGAGACGTTGCTGGCCATCGATCATCTCCAGCCGCCCATCGCTAACTTTTCCGAAATAGATTGGCGGGATCGGGATTTCGAGCAGCAATGATTCAATCAAACGTGAAGGCAGTTCGGGGCGCAAGTTCCAGACGTATTCTCTTTGAAACTTGGGTTGAAGATCCAGTTGCCCTCTGTCCAGCTTGTCCCTAAGAGCCGAGATCGTCCAGTCAGAACTCTGGCTCATTACAGGGCGATCATCGGGTTTTCCAATAGGTTGCTCTTCCTCTTGATCCGGTTCTAGCTGATCCTCTGAAAGTGTTGGCTCTTCAGCTTCGCCGTTGCCAGCACTCGCAGTGACAGATGCTGACGGCGAATTCTGCGAACTTGAGGCTTCGTGATGGGTCGGTGGGGTATTGGCTTGCTTGCTTGCGGTAGTTGGAACCAAAACGAAGCGAACCAGCTCGTCGATTCCCGCATCGTCCAGCATCGGGTCAGTTTCTAGGCCAAGACCTGCCATAACAACTTTAATATCGGAAAGAACATTGGCCCCACGCCTGGAGGCCCCAAACCACTTGAGGACTGCGCGAACCTTGTACCTCCTGGGAACTTCCCCGTTCTTCAATTGCTGTGCTACTTCGACAATTCGTTTTGGAGCCTCGTTCATGCATCACCTCCGTGCTTGGTCGCAGTGGCGTTTTGTGCGTGTTCTCGTTCTCGACCAGAGCATTCGGTCGCAGCTGGACAATCTTAGATCAACGGCCGGACAGTTGCCGCGTCCCCGTCCCGCGCCCCTCACCGTTTCCGCGCCAGGTGGAGCCACTCCCGCTGCGCGACGCATCCTTCATACAATAGACGCCCGGGGTCTTGGTACCATCAGTGCCGCTGCTTGTGCAACGTCAACGCGACCCATGACTTCGTGACTTCGGGGACGATGGCACCTTCGGTACGTTTCGCCGGTGATTCGTATCAAGAGTGCCATCGTCCGTGGATCGCGCTGGATCGCAACGTCCCTGGATCGCAACAGGGGTTTCTCTACGCTGACCAGTTGATCCAGGCTGCCGAGCGCGACGGAACGGGTGCTCCAACCGCACCTCCCAATATGCTAGAAGCCATCATGCCGACGGTATTCACAAAGGAGGGATTTCGCTTTCACTTCTACAGTAACGAGCGCAACGAGCCGCCGCACATTCATGTCACGGGCAAGGGCGGCGAGATGAAGATTTGGCTCCCCTCGCTGACCGTCGCGTTCTCCTTCGGCTTGTCGCCGCCCGCCCAGCGACGAGTCGTAGAGATCACCCACGAGAATATGACACTACTCATGGAGCGTTGGAATGAGTTTAGCCGCAAGAAGAACTAGAAGTTACCCGGCGATTGTCGGCGCGAGCGTCAGCGCGGACCAACTGACGGCGAAGCTGAGCGACGGCCGCGAGGTGTCGGTGCCGCTGGCGTGGTTTTCACGCTTGCTGAATGCCACTCCGGCACAACGAAGGAGGCTCGAGATTTCGCCTGGAGGATACGGTATTCACTGGCCTGAGATTGACGAAGATATCAGTGTGAAGGCGTTCCTGGATTGACGAAACGCGGGCAACCTCGGCGAAGGACCGACGCGGCGTAACCTACCGTTTGCCTACGGCGCGACCACGGTGAAGCCACCGAACGTGGCAAAATCGCGCGCGTTCGTAGTCAGCACGGAGGAGATGCCTGCGCTGCGGAACGTGGTGGCCAGCATCGTGTCGAGCACGCGCTTTCGCCCGAGCTGGTGCGCGCGCATCCAGTCGAGAAACAGCCGCATCGCCTCGGCGTCCGGGGTAACCTGCTCGATCTCGGGCGCGTTCCACCAACTCTCCGCGCGATCCAATGCCTCGCCCATTGGCAGCGGCTGGGAAAACCGCTTTGCATCGGTGACCACATGGACAAACTCCGCGAGCACCTGCGGCGTGAGCGCGAAGGTGTCTCCGGCCTGGCGCAACGCCTTCAGCTTAGCGCGAGCTGCAGAATGTTCGGCGTGCTCCGCCACTTCCGCAGCCACGAGAAAGCTCGTGTCAAAACCGTGCGTCATCGAGCATCTCCGCGAGCAGATCGTCCTCCGCACTCAGCGGCCGGAGAACTTCACCCAGCCGGAGCGGCGGAAGGTCCAGCGGGCTGCGCCTCACGCCGCCGGCTTGTCGCCGCCGCGCCGAGTGCACCAGGCGCTCGAGCTCCGAAAGCTCCTTCGGGCTCAATAACGGAATCGCGGCCTCGATCTCGGCCAGTGTACTCATGGCGCAGAACGTAGCACGCGCGCGCCGCGGTCGACAAGGCAGAACAGCTGAGCTGACAGAAACGTAGGGGCGAGTGGGACGACTTGAGAGCGAGGTGCTTGTCGGAGGGCGGACAGTTGACGCTTCATCGCCCCTCAGAGCAAATCGGGCGCCCAATGCATGACGGGCAGCCCTCTATAGACATTGCAGCGACCAACCCTGTCCTGAGCCCCGTCGAAGGAGGGAGCGGACCCGCCGCACGGACGCCGGGCGCAGCCCTCACCGTTTCCGCGCCGGTTGGATGTATGACTCACGGGGTCTTGGTACCATCACTGCGGCTGCTTGTGCAACGACAATGCAACCCAGGCGAGGACCACGTCCTCGACTCGATACGCCCTCACCCTAAAAGGTCTTAAACAAGACGGATGAGAAATGGAAAACCCGGAAACGGGAAACTTGAAACTATACGGCGCACGTGCATTGCCGAAATTTTCCGTGGAAAACAGGGGCGATTTCGGTGCACCCCTGGGGTGGCTTTTACCGAAAAGGTGGGCGCCTTCGGCGTCTTCTCGTAGGGAATTGTTGAGCCTCACCACCGCCACCCGTGTTACTGGGGACGGCGCTTTGACTTCAAGCGCTGCGCGGCGGTGTGGAGGTCGGCAATGAACTCGTCGACGTTGTCGTAGGCGCGCGACAGGCCGATGCCGGCGCGGGCGCGCGCGGCCCGGCCTTCGTCTTCCTCGGCCTTGGCGCGGAAGTAGACGCGGAAAGCCTCGCGGGTGATCTCCGAGCGGCTGCGGTGCTCGGCTTTGCGGGCGCGGTCAATCTGTCGGGCCATCGGCACGGGCATCGACACGGTGAATGCGGTGCTGCTTTGTGGGTTGCGTGGCATAGGGTATGACCTTTTATGAAAAAGGCGTATCAATCCGACTCTTCCGACCTACGTCCCTTTTGTACTCGCGGGCAAGGTCGTGCTGTTCAATCATGCTGCCGCTGGAGTAGAATGCAGATGTGGTGATTCCCGTGCGCACATTATCCATCCTCATGATTGCGCTGATCCTGGCGGTACGTTCGTCAGCCGAGCCAACGACGGCAACACCGACGCCGATTCCGACTTTCAGCGAATGCAACCCATCAGCAGACGACTGCCCGGTTGGTAGTCAGTGCCTGTGCTGTTGCGGCACGTGGATATGCATGCCGCCCTATCTACCCTGCTGCGATATTGCCTGTTTGTCGTCAATACCGACGCCGACCGCGACACCGACACCAACTCCTAGTGCATGTGATCCGCTCATAAACAACTGCCCTCTCGGAACTACCTGCGGCTGCTGTTGCGGGGCATGGGAATGTCTGCACGGTACCGAAATCTGCTGTGAGATCGCTTGCATGTTCCCGACACCGGTTTCCACGGCGACACCGACACCAACCGAGCCCTGCAGTGGATCGCCTTGTGGTGGCACCTGCGTAATCTGTCCGCCGTGTACACCGGGAACGATCTGTCCGTTGGCTCCATGCGAACTTGGGCACTGCGAGTTGAGCGCCGCTGGGAGTTGTGCTTGTGCCCCCGGTCTAGCAGCAACACCCACCGCGACACCCACGCTACTGCCTGGGACCTGTATCGGCGATTGTAACGGCGATGGGGCGGTGACCATCAACGAGATCATCCTCATGCTGAACATCACGCTGGGCAACGTGTCGAGCGCTGCGTGCCCCGCTGTCCATGGGTGGTGTCCCGAGGGGTGCACCGTCAACGACCTTATAGCGGCGGTGAACAACGCGCTGTACGGTTGCCTGGTCGGACCACCACCGACACCAACGCCCCAGTGCAGCGAGGTGCCATGCGGAGGCTCCTGTACGATAGCGCCGCCGTGCACTCCCGGTCCCAATACCGCCTGCCCAAATTCCGTTATGCTTGGCGTGTGCGGGCTGAATCCTTTGAGTGGCTGCCAATGTGAACCTGTCGAACCGGTGACGATGAGTTCAAGTACTTAGCGTGTCGGACCGAGTTTCGTAGCAGTCGGACAGGTCGGACGGGGCGACACAGAGCGCTCACCTTGCACCCCATAGTTTACTACGAGAATCGGCAGTTGGCACGCGTGGTCACCGCATTTCCAGACACAGGCACTTCAGCGACCGAGATATGTAACCGGGTATCGATGCTCAGCCAGGGTCGGGTTGTGGGTCGCTCCAACTGTAAGAGTTGTACAAGTCGTGAATGCTCCCGTCAGTCGTCTTCTTCTCCCACATCAGCCCCGTCTGCCTGTCCGTGATCGTTCCGTTGCCGTTATCGACGAATCGTGGCGGACAGAGCGCCGCCACATTAGCCGCCACGACACTGTCCGCCGGAATCGACGGGTCCAGCGCCCGGAAACTCGGCGGCACGGGGGTGAGCCCAAGCAACGTGCGCGCTACGTAGACGACATCCGTGGCGACATCAGGCGGCGGTCCCGAGTCGTCCACATCGAGCGGACACGTGGACCCGGCACCGGCACTGCGAACACCGGTCAACAAGATCAAGAACGCAGCGCCAGTAAGAACTTTGAAAAACACTTTCATGGATTCCCTCCTTGCCAGATAAAAGTTCTTGAACTAAGGCCTGCGGCAGCATGGACTGCAGCAGCGTTTCACCTCGCACGCGTGCATTCTCCGCGGTAGCAGCAGTCTCCTTCAGATTCCGACACGGGTGTTCCACACTCTGGAGCGCGACACCCGATCACCGGGTGCGCCAAAGGAGGAGACGATGGGACAGCTACGCGATCAGATGGACGGTGACTTGCGGCTCAAGGGCTACCGGCCCGTGACCCGGTACCACTACTTACGGTGCGTCGGCAGCTTTGCCGCACACCACGGACGCTCGCCGGCCACATTGGGCGAAGCGGAGATTCGGGCCTTCCTGCTCTACCTCATCCACGAGCGGCAGGCCCAACCGGCCACGGTACGGATGTACGTCGCGGCGTTGAAGTTCTTGTACGTAAACACGCTGCGTCGCCCCGAAGTGGTGGCGCATATTCCTTGGCCCCAGGTCCCGCAGCGGCTGCCCGATATTCTCACCCCCGGTGAGATCACGCAGCTGTTGAGCGCCGTGCGCTCCCTCAAACACCGGGTCGTCCTGATGCTCGCCTATGGTGCCGGCTTGCGGATCAGTGAGGTGTGCTCCCTCCAGGTCGCCGACATCGACAGTCAACGCATGGTCATCCACGTGCGCGACGGCAAGGGGGGCAAGGATCGCTACGTCATGCTGGGCGACCGACTCCTGGCGGTGCTGCGGGAGTACTGGCGTCTGGTCAAGCCGCCGGGGTCGTTCCTGTTCCCCGGGACGAAAGGGGCGCCCCACCTGCAGCCCACGACCGTCCAACGCATGCTGCAGACGGTGGTGGCCACGTGCGGATTTTCCAAGCGAGTCACGCCCCACGTCCTGCGGCACTGCTTCGCCACGCACTTGCTGGAAGCCGGCACCGATATCCGTACGATTCAACAACTGCTCGGCCATGCCTCGATTCGCACCACCGTCCGCTACACTCAGGTCAGTACGCTGCAGATCGGACAGACGCACAGTCCACTGGACCGCCTCGACTTCCCGCCCGCGCCTGAGCCCGAGTAACCGTGGGGCACGCGGCAGCCGAGCCGTGTCGCCCGGCGGCCCGCCCGGCCCTGGAGATCGCCTCGATCTTCCGCGCCCACGGCGAGGTGTACCGGCAGCGGCACCCAGTCAGCGCCGACCAACGTGCGGCGATGCACGCCATCGAAACGTGTCGCACCGCGGCGTTGGGCGGACACCTGGACGTGTGCGACACTTGCGGGCACGAACGTCCGGCCTACAATTCCTGCCGCAACCGGCACTGTCCCAAGTGTCAGAGCCTGCGCCAGGCGCAGTGGATCGAGCAGCGCCTCACCCGCCTCCTGCCGACGCACTACTTTCATGTTGTCTTCACGCTGCCCGCCGCGCTACGGCCTCTCGCCCATCGTAATCGGCGGCGACTCTTCACGCTCCTGTTTCAGGCCGCCGCGCAGACCTTGCTCACTCTCGGTCGCGATCCGGCGCGCTTGGGCGCTCAGCTCGGCATCACCAGCGTGCTGCATACCTGGACGCGGGAGTTGCAGTTCCACCCGCACGTGCACTGCATCGTCACCGGTGGCGGACTCAGCGTCGACCGGCAGCGCTGGCAGAGTGCCCGCCGCCGTTACCTCTTCCCCGTCAAGGTGCTCTCGCGGCTCTTCCGTGGAAAGTTTCTGGCCGCCCTCGTCGCCGCGTACCGCAATGACGAACTGCAGTTCGGTGGCGGCACGCAGTCACTCGCCGACGCGGGCACGTTTCAACACCTCGTCAACGAGCTGCACCGCAGCGAGTGGGTCGTGTACGCCAAGCGCCCGTTCGGTGGGCCGCAGCATGTGTTCCGTTATCTCGGCCGCTACACGCACCGGGTTGGGATCTCCAATCAGCGCCTGCAGGCGATCGATGCTGACGGCGTGCGCTTTGCCACCAAGGGGGGCCGCAGCATCACCCTGCCGGTGCACACGTTTATCCGGCGCTTCCTCCTCCACGTGCTGCCCGCGGGCTTCGTCAAGATCCGTCACTACGGCCTGCTCGCCGCGGGCAACGCCACCACGCAGCTCGAACGCGCCCGTGCATTCTTGCAGGCGACTGCGCTACTGGTACCCGAGCCTGCGCTAGCTCGCGGTGGCGCTACACTCGACTGGCAGACCCGACTGCTGCACCTCACGGGCATTGACCTGACGCGCTGCCCGCGCTGTCCACACGGGCGCATGATTCGCCATGCCCTCAGCCCGGCGCCTTTCCACCGCCGCACCGATCGCGGCCCACCACATCTTGGACAGGCCGCATGACTGCCCAAGCTCGCCGTGGCGGCGATCGAGGCCACCTCGCGTGGCGCTGCCCCCGTGCGTTCTGGCGCGCAGCAGTGCCCCCAACTTCGGGGCGCGAGTGGTCGACGCACCGCATCGTCGGCGTTGGCCCGCGCCACAGGATAGCTGGACACCACCTTACCAACGCCCTCGCGCTTCCTATTGTCATCTGTTGATCGTTAGCGCCACAATGGAATGTGCATAGGGCATCACTCGGTGCGCCGCTGCTCAGACTGCTCAGTTCAACTCCGGTTTGCAAAAGTGCTCGCTCGACAACCGCTGTGGCTCGTCGCGAACGTGCGTGGCTCGCTCGACTTCTGCAAACCTCTATGAGTTGGGCTGCAGCGACCATCTCCACCAGCCCACGTTGGCGCCTTGTATCACATTTCTGGATAATCCTGGGCAGGTGTTTTTCACTCCCCACCCTGTTCCTGCCGAAGCCGCCTTTCATAAATGCCGAGCCACCTCAGTTCTTCGATGCTCCTGCTAAATCCGACAAACTCCCAATGCCGGTTTCCTCGTATCGCCGAGTAGAACAGCCCCATCTTCGTCAGATCAAATTCGCCCAAGGATTGATGTTCTCCATTCTCAACCTCCACAGCATGCTGACCGCTCGTCTCGGGTCCCAGATAGAGAACCTTCTGCTGTTGGAAGATCACCCCAAGGCGGACGGTATGGCGAAGTGAAATTCCGTAAATGAACAGTGACGGTTCTCTCACCACGATAGGAGGGCTTCCACACTGAGGGCACGGCTCGGGCGCTCGGTCACCGTGTGGGCCGCAGGGCGACCCCTCGATGCAAGGGCGACCCTGCATGCATGTGCCGTCGGGCAATGTTTTGATGCACGGCACCTGCGCTGCACGGGACGCCCGTGCGGCGGCGGCTTGCCACGCTGTGCATCGGGTGAGGTTTGCGACAGCCATGGCCGGTACTGCCCGTGCTCACCGGGTGGAACGCTGACGCCAACCCCGACCCCCACGCTGGCACCCGGCACTCCTACACGGACATCGACGCCGGGGACCGGGGCAGCGCCGGTCGTAACGAGTTTCACCTGCAATGGCGCCACGCAGTGCACGGTCGCGATTGGCCAACCCGTCAGGCTGCAATTCAGTCTGACCGATGCGGACGGAAACGCCATCAGTTGGCACATGACCTCGCGTCGTCAAGATGGCGTCGTCTCCACTGTCGGCGACGGGAACTTGGGAACACCAACCGGCAGCGCCACCGTCCCGGTGCAAGTCTCGTTCACCTGTCCTCAAGGGACGTGTGGGCAGGCCAGTTTTGTGTTCACCGTTGTGGTAACCGACACCACGGGATTAACGAGCGCTCCCGCCAGCGTCGATATCACCGTTGGCGCGTCCGGTTCCCCGACCCCCACGCTGGCACCCGGCACCCCCACACCGACCAGTACCCCTACACGGACACGGACATTGACGCCGGGGACTGGGGCGGCGCCGGTCGTAACGAGTTTCACCTGCAATGGCGCCACGCAGTGCACGATTCCGAACGGCAAATCCTTCATGCTGCAATTCAGTGTGACGGACGCGAACGGGAACGCCATCAGTTGGCACATCAGCGCGCTGCGTGACGATGGCGTTGTCTCCACTGTCAGTGATGGGAACTTCGGAACACCAACCGGCAGCGCCACCGTTCCGGTGCAGATCCGGGTCACCTGTCCGCATCCGCCCTGTCGGCAGGCCAGTTCCGTGTTCACCGTTGTGGTAACCGACACCACTGGGTTAACGAGCGCTCCGGTCAGCATCAACGTCACCGTATAGGACCCCCTTCGACCGTGCTGAGGTGACGTTGCGCCTGGAGCCCATGATCGCGGCACAGGCGAGGGCACGGCAGCGTCAACATGGAGGGACCGCACCGGGATGGCGAACACTTCGTCTAAATTTGGACGAAGTGAACACCAACCGTGAATTGGCGAAAGCAGCGCGGATATCCCACGATTCCCTCTACAAAGCCCACGTGCTCTCACGACGCGCTCCCCAAGGCGTCACTTAGAAGAGCACCGAACAGGAAGGAAGGGAGCAATCGCAAAGTGAGGTGCGATGACCTTGAAACGATTTTTCATCTCACACCCAAGGGCTGGGTAGAAAAGCAGGAGCGATATTTCGGTGCCATCCAAAAGGATAAGCCGATCCCGGACGACCGAATTGAGACTTGGAGGCGCCACGTAACGCAAGCGTCCCCATGGTCGAGAACTGATGTCGAATGGACCTGTGAATGGGTCAGCGAAAACGTGTCGCGTACGGAACGAGATGCACTTCGAGAGAAATATCCGATCCCTGCGGGCAGCGGCCGAGTCACGATTGGCGAGCCGCTCTGAATACCGGAGCCCCCAAATCAAACTAGGATGCTCACGATTTCAAACTAGGGCACTCGGGAGCAAAGCCGGACAGCACCCTTGCAACCAGTGCGATGAACAATGCCCTCAACGCTTGCCTGGTGTCCCCTGAGCCGAAAATCTCCACGCACCACATCGTTCCACCGTTGAAAAGGCAGGCTCACTTTCCCCCGTGGAGCGGTCCGAATGCGTTGGCGAGCACTAGCGACATGACCAGGATGCCCGCCCCGAGGATGAGCGCGTGCTGGGTCTTGCGTAGATTGAAGGTGCCGACACGACAGACGAGCAGGTAGCCAACGGCGAGGTTGAAGAGACCCCATAGGACATTGACCATTGAGGAGGACAAGCCTACCCCAGGTGGTGATGCGAAGGGGCTCTGGAAGGCATGCCCCGAAATCCCATTGCCAAGATGGGGCAGGGTGTTCGCGAGGAATGCGCCCCCGAAGAAGTACGCCACATAGTGATACCAGCGCATTTGGTGCCCCCTTTCTCGGTGCCAAGCCAATGTTAACAGGTCTCAGCAGAATGCCAACGACGTTCACTGTGGATCACGTACAGCCACGCACGAAGACCGGCGGCTTCGAGTTGGCGGGCGAGTTCCGGGACGAAGGCGTGTCGGGAACAAAGACCTCGACGACCGGGAAGGGCTTTCCGAGTTGCTCGCGCGCATTCGGAGCAATGGCGTGTCCGTGGTGTTGGTTGAGCGGGCGGATCGGCTCGCTCGGGATCTCGTCGTCGGGGAGTTGATCCTCAATCAATTTCGCGAACTGGGCGTGAAGGTGATTGCGGCCGACTCCGGCACCGACCTCACCGCCGGCGACGTGGCGCGCTCGGTCTCTCCAAGCCGCTATTTGTTAGGCGCCAGCATTTGCGCCGTCCGGGCGTCGGACTACCTCAAGATAGAGATTCTCATTGCCTTCTGTGGACAGTATGACCGATCACAAGCGGATAGAGGCAGGTTGTTACGCTGTTAGGGTGTTAAGGTGTTAGGTTCGATGACCACGTGCTGCTCGATGACTGTCTGCTCGGCTCCTTGCGAAGCCCTTTGACGGGGTTTGCACACAATGTCTGCCTTGCACGCGAAGTCGAAAGGCTCGGCCTGCGGCAGCGGACACGGCGAATGAATTCGCCCAGACCGGCCAAAGAGAAGCCGTCGACACAGCAAGGCTTGACGAAATGTCCCATATCTGAGACGTTCCGCCGGCGAAGCCAGCGATCTTCCACCGGCCGGCTCGAGACGTGGGATGAAGAACAGCAAATCGATGATCGCACGTGACGCTCGCCAGCTTGCCGCAGCGCTCGGATTGACACCCGCCGACGCCGTGGAGATGGAAGTGCGCAGCACCCTCAATGATAAGATCGTCGACGTCGTGGCGCGACTCGCGCTCACCCACGCGCAGGTTGCCAAACTGTGTGGGACTTCGCGCACGCGGATTACAGCCATCATGAATCGCAACACGCAGGACGTTTCGACTGATCTGCTGCTGCGCATTCTGGCCCGGCTGGGATATCGCGCGAAGATCAGTTTTTCGAAGGCGGCGTAAGCAACGGGCGCGCCGACGAATTCCAACGACGAGGAACTCAACGCCCGCCGCGGATAACGCGGCCAACATCTCGACGAAGTCGCGGTTCATCCGTTGTCCCCGTCTGAAAGGCCCACGCTTGCAGCGTGATCGGCCACACCAACACCATGCGTTCTGCAGGCGTCAAACGCGCGACGTAGTCGTCATCCGGTTCCTCGCCGAGTCGGCACACGCGAATCGGAAGCCGCGCACGATCCATGCACCAAGTATAGCTGCAAACACCGTCGACCGCGAACCTCCGGGCTCGTCGACGAACATGCCTGCTTGCGCCGCCTGGTGAAGGCGCGTAGGGAAACATTACAGATCGATACAACGAGTCGGTAGCCGGAGCAGCCTCTGACGAGGTTCCCGGGTGCTTCGCTGAGAGGAGTCGAACCGTGAAGATACAGGCGCTGGGACATGTCGTGATCAAGGTCCGCAACCGCGAACGGGCGGAACGCTTTTACAATGGATTGTTGGGCATCCCCATCGCCGCACGAATGGCAGAACCGCCGATGACCTTCTTTTCACTCGGCAATCATCATGACTTCGCCATTACGGTGGTCGGCGACGATGCGCCCAGCGCTCCGGAAAAGGCGCCCGGGCTCTTCCACGTCGCCTTCAAGGTGGGCAACACGCTGGACGAGCTCCGTGAGGCGAAGGCGCGTCTCCAAGCCGGTGGGCTGAACGCGGTCGCCTTCGATCACGTCGTCACCCAATCCCTCTACGTCGCCGACCCCGATGGCAATACGGTGGAGTTGTACGTCGACGCCTCGGACGCGTGGAAGACGAATCCGGCCATCGTCGCCTCGATCAGCCCGCTCCAGCTGTAGACCGGACGCTGCGGACGCCTCCGGGGGTCGCCCGAGCGGATGCCGTGGGCTATCGTGTAGTGGTCACGAAAGGAGGCTCACATGACCCACAACGATGCCATCCGGCTCTTCGCCAAGACCCTGCAGAACCTCGAGCGGTGGATGGACAAGGCCGCCGCGCACGCGAAGGCCAAATCCTTCGAGGTCGACGTGCTCGCCCAGGCCCGCCTGGCGCCGGATCAGTACCCGTTCGTTCGCCAGGTGCAGGCCGCCTGCGATCAGGCGAAATACGCCGCCGCGTACCTCGGTGGCAAGCAGGCGCCGTCCCACCCGGACACGGAGCAGACGTTCGCCGAGCTCCGGCAGCGGATCCAGAAGTGCCTCAGCTTCCTCGAGACCGTCCAGGCGAAGGACTTGGCCGGAGCCGAGGAGCGCAAGGTGTCCCCGCCTTGGCTCGGCGGGAAGTGGCTCCGCGGCGACGACTACCTGGTGCACGTCGCGCTGCCGAACTTCTTCTTCCATGCAACGATGGCGTACGCGATCCTCCGTCACAACGGCGTTGACCTCGGCAAGATGGACTACATCGGCTCGATTCCGACGAAGGAAGGCTGAGGCCGGCCAGTTCTTTGTAGCGACCCGGGCCGCTCCAAGAAAGGGCACTTATATACTTGCCTAAGTGCGGGCGGGTTGCTAGGCGTACGGGGACGTGACAGGCCGGCTACTGGTTTATCCAGGCCATCGTGCCATCACGTCGAATTCGATCAATTCCTTCTTTGAGTTACGCTTCCTGAGAGGGAGGCACTCAACGTCTTCAAACCCCACGCTCTTAAACATCGCAGCGTAAACCTGTTCAACTGACAGCAGCGCGCCGTAGAACGTCGAGTTCCCCACCACGTAGTGCACCTCCGCGCCGGATGCAAGAACGGCCGGCAGATTCTGGAGGTGCACCCATATATCATCGAAATACTTTGCCACGTAGTTGGCCAGTACACGCCCGCTCTTGTTGTTGTCGTGCGCGATCCGCTCAAGGACAGCTTCGAGGTGTCGATTTTTAAGGCCATCGCCTTTGCGTCTCCAGTCGATCAAACGACTTGTCGCTATGCCCCATGTGCCGCCGATGGCTGACCAGTCCAGTTCGCCGGCGTCCCGCCCGTTCGTCAGAAAGCCGAGCCAATACATGTATGGCCGCAGCTCCCGGATGTACGACATTCGATTGGCGTAGGGTGGAGAGGTGATCACGCGGTCGAATGGTCCCCGAACAACGCTCGCGGGCTGCCGAGCGTCCCCGAGTATCACGTCACATTTCGCTGTCGGATTTTCAGCGGCGCCCCGCAATACAAAACGTAGGTCTTCCGCGAACGTGGTCGTCAGCTCGTTATCGAGTGGTAATGACGCTTGCGCGTCGTCCTTGAAGGACATTGACTGATGGTTGAACGCTGCGTTCGATGAGGCAATAACCGTCCGGCAAAAAGCGACGAGCAACAAGCGTCGGGCAGGAGGATTCGCTTCCGTCACCGTGTCGATCGCCGACCGCAATCGCCGCAGGAACATCAACGCAGATGGCGCCCACCATCGTTCAATCTTATGAAGCGGCGGCACGGGGACTGGCTCAGCCTTTTTTGTCTTTACGAGCGTAAGCACGGATGAACCGGCATCTTGCGCTTGCCCGAGCACCGCTGCCGGATACTGAGCTGTCTTGGCTCGTCCGAGCCACACGAGGAACGGATTGATGTCCGTGGTCGCACTGTCGAGTCCGTGATACGCGGCGCTTAGCCCGGTCGTTGCCGTGCCGCAGAATGGGTCATAGATGAACGCCGAACGATCGCAACGACTGATCAGTTCCTCAACCACCTTAACGGAGTAAGCCGGCGTGAGACGTAACCAGCCGTGCCGACCCGTTTTCAGATTGAACTTGTGGGTGTAGTCTGCACGCTGTCGGAGATCTTCGCGGATCGGGGCGTTCATCTCGCATCCGGCGTCAGCAAGCATTTCAAAACCATGTCGACTTCGCGGCGAAGCGTCCGACTGTTGCGCTCAAAGAATGCCGCCAGGTCGTAGCCGATTACCTCTCGCATGAAATCGTAGGTAGACAGAAGCGGATCATTCAGCCCAACAAGCCCAGTGACAACAGCCCACTTCTCCGCACGATACCGCAGCAGAATATCGCTATCAATTTGCGTTGAGAGGATAACGGCACACGGCAGCAACGCTTTCGTATACGCCGTTGCCGCATTGGCGATGTCTGCGTTCTGCCGCTTTGAATCCTTGCTCTTGTAGCCTTGCCGTACCTCAAATACCGTCCCGGTCAGGGCTTGGAACACCCGCGCGCTCACGCCCATCTTGGTCGCCGCGTTCTTCATCCATTCACGAAACCGATCACGCTTTCCGCGGTCCGTGATCTTATCGAGCGGCACACGACCATCAAGGCGCAAGGTTTTTGTCTTGCCACTTTGCAGCGGAACTTTGTAGGACCAAGCTACGTCCGTAGCTGAAAGCCCCAGCATATCCATGAGCACTTGCCGAAACAGCGCCTCGCAACCGATCCCGATCTGCCGATACACGCTCGTCATCCCGCCGGCCGCTTTGTGCGCAGCGTACATCAGTGGGTTATCGAGCCCAAACCAGTTATAAAATACGTCTTGTTGGTAGAGCGTGCGAAACTGCGGCAGCGTCAGGCCCGGGCCGCTTGCGCCCTGCCCGAACTTCGGCTTGTACCGGGCGCATACGCGGATTGGGTCGAGAACGATCTGTAGATATCGGGTGTCATTGGTGCGCGGCACGATGGCGCCTACGCTTGTTTACGCGGTGCAACTCGGCGAGTTTCTGTTCCACTTCACGCTTCGGCGCCGAGATCACGCGGCGCACGAAGTCCTTAAATTCGTCCATGGTCGGCGGCTGCAGTTCGAGGGGGCGCTTCATTGTTTGATCATCCCAATCAGCTCCGGGTTAAAAAATAAGTGGATCGGAATGTCGTAGGCCAGCGAGAGGCGATGCAATGTCTTGCGGCTGATTCGATCGGGAAACGGATATGTTCGGCTAGACTCATCGCAGCTCACAACCACGGGACCATCCCCTTCTGCGGCCACAAACAGACGATCCTTGCTTCGCAGCACGCGAATAACATCCACCCGACTTACCTTGCCATCATCCGCCACTTCCGCACCGCCGCCCTTCTTGTGCTTTTCTAGACGGCAACCTGAGTTTGGCGCAGCCGTTCGAAATACTGAATTGCCTGGAATGGAAAACCGGATGGTAACAGATGCGGTTGTTCATCCAGGAACACATGCCGAGACAGCTGGGAATAGCGAACTGGCTGACAGCTGACCAGCTCCTCAAGCACTCCCCTTGGGGGCGGAACGAGCACGCCCTTGATATGCCCAAAGACCCGCAGATTTTCATCGATAGTCAGGACAAGACCATCCTCAAAACGTTTCTTCACGTCCTCAAGAGAAACGCCCTCCGCGAAGTAATCGATTTCTAACGCTTGGGCAAACCACGAGCCATCCTCTTTGCTGAGGATGACCCGAAGGTCACCAATGCCCACAATGTGAGCAGACCCGCCCTTCATCTTTAAGGAAGCGTGAAGAGCTGTTGCGCCCACAGCTTTCCGCTTGTTAGCCATCGCGCCCATGATCCTCCTGTTCGTAGAATAGCACCGCTACCCTCGCACTTCTACTACACCCTTGCTACGCCCAAGCCTATTTCCGTACGATGACTTTTGTCAAGGAATAATATGTCCGCTGACTATGTTCTCTTGCCTCTTCCCTGCCGTCTCATGCCAGCAGGGCCTCGCGTTCCCCGATCAGTCGCTTGTAAGTCAATCGTCGGCCAGTCACCGTGGACATGCCTTCGAGAAACCGGCCCAGATCGCCGTCTTCGTTTCCGCGTTCATTATAGCGGAATGCCTCTTCATCGAGGTAACGGAAAAGATGAAAGGGTTCACAAGACGTGTAGGTGCCCTTGAGCATCCGCTTGAGGAGCGTCCAGAAGTTCTCCACGCCATTCACATGGACGTTGCCGCGCACGTAGGATTCCGCGTGGTTCACGAATTGATGGACGTAGTCTTTCTCTAGGCCGGTGTAGCTCGCCAGCTCATCCGTCATCAGTTGGGCGCCAGGGGCTACATGCTCGCGCACGAGCCTCTGCAAGGTCTTCTTCTTGCGGTTCGGCAGGTGTTGAACGCGCACCTTCTTGGTCTTCCGATCCAACAGCCCGGCAACCAGTTCCTTACCCGCCCCGCCCGTGCCCGTGATCTTCTGCTCGCGCTTCCACTTGTGCATGTTGCGAGAGAGACCGCCGATGAACGTTTCATCGGCTTCGACTTCGCCGCCATCTTCCCCCATGGGCGTGTCGAAGGTTCCACGTTGCAAGGCGTACCGGAGCCGGTGGAGCATGAACCACGCGGTCTTCTGCGTCACACCAAGGGCACGATGCAACTCCATCGAGCTGATGCCGTTCTTGGCACCGCACAACAGCCACATGGCCGGGAGCCACTTGTCGAAGCCGATCGGGGAATCGGCAAAGATGGTTCCGGTTTTCGCGGAGAACTGGCGCAGTGCGTGCTTCGTGCGGCACTGCCACCGCTGGTGCTTGGCCAGAAAGATCACGTCCTTGCTGCCACAAATCGGGCAGGTCACGCCGTTGGGCCAGCGCACGGCCACCATGAACGCTAGGCAGGTTGCCGGGTCTGCGAAGTACCGGATGGCTTGCAGCAGGGTCTTGGGTTGTCCTTCCGTATCCATGCTGCAAAGATAACACAGCGGTGGTGCTTAGTCAAGTATATAAGTGCCCAAGAAAGACCGCGAGACGTGCTGTACACATGCTCCTACATCCCCGAGGAAATCATCCTGGCGGCAGGGTTTCGTCCACGACGCTTCCTCCCCGAAAACCCGGGCACTGAGGTTAAAATCGAAACAACTGGTCGTTTTGAAACAGCCAATTATTCAGGCCGTAAAATGAGGAGGAGAAAATGCTCGAGGTATTTTTGACTGAGGAACAGAAGAAGCTCAAACGCGAGGTGCAGGATTTCGTCAAGAGCGTCCCACGGCAGCTTATTCTCGACATGGATGCTGATAAGGTCACGTTCCCCTATGAATTTGTCAGGGAAGCGGGAAAGAGAAACCTGCTTGGCCTGAGATTCCCCAAGAAATACGGCGGCAGGGACCTTAAATGGGTAGATGAAGTACTCTACATTGGAGAGATAAACAAACTCGGCATACCTTTTGCCTGTCTCTGCGCAGTGCTCTCCATAGTTGGCGAGGGGATAAATGTGTTCGGCACCGAGGCCCAAAAGCAAAAATACCTCAAGCCTTTAATAGCCGGTACACAATGGGCCGGCGAAGCGCTTACTGAGCCAAGAGGAGGCTCTGACTTCTTCGGTGCCACCACCGTGGCTCGAAAGAAAGGCAACAACTATTACCTAACCGGGCAAAAGCGCTTTGTTGTCGGCTCTGAAGGCGCCGACTTCTTCCTGGTATTCGCCGTCACCAACCCCGGAGCCGGCCGCAATTCGATCAGCGCCTTCATCGTTGAAAGAGCCATGGGCGTGGAGGTTAGACATGTCTACGGTCTGATGGGCAGCCGAGGTACAGGCACAGGAAGGTTAGTCTTCCGCGATGTGCCGGTGCCAGAGGAGAATTTGCTCGGTAAGGAAAACGAGGGGGCGATGATATTCTACAAGCTGATGGTGCCAGAAAGGCTTCTGTCCGGCGGCGTGGGCGGCTCCCGCGCTATCCTGGAAATAGCCGCCAGATATGCGAACAAGAGGAAGGCTTTCGGCCAGACCATAAGAAACTTCGAAGGAGTCAGCTTCAAAATAGCCGACTGCGTAACTAAACTCGATGCTGTCAGCAGCCTGTCATACGCCGTAGCCAAAACGATAGATGACGGCATAGGTACACCCGGTTATCAAAGGAGGCTGGTATCCGAAGTCAAGAAACTGGCCACACAAACACATTGGGAAGTAGTGAACGATGCCATGCAGATTCTCGGCGGTATCGGATACACCAACGTCTATCCTGTAGAGCGAGCGATGAGAGAAGCCAGGCTAGCCATGATATGGACCGGGACCAGCGAGATCATGAATTTGATCATCCAGCATGAATATTACAAGGAAATCCTCGCTAAGGGGGTCGACGGCAGAGACATCGAAGCCGATGTCGCCCTCACCGAAGAACAGCTTACTGAAGAGAGGATTTACGAGTCTGAACCCATGCCTACCTTACCATGAGGCCAGTAGCATGAAGGGCGATGGAACGCCTGTGTTCTCGCGCACCCTCGAAGAGCACAACCGCGCCGTCGCCCAATTCCAACGTGCCGCGAAACGCAGCGGCCCGTGACCGAGGCGCTACGCCCGTTCGATTTCCACGGGCACGCCGCGCGGGACGTGCACCGGGCCGCTGGAGAAAACGCGATACCGCAGGTGGCCGTAATCACCGACCAGGTGCGTCGGCTTGTACGGCGACGCCACCACCTCCATGTTGCTGCGCCACTCCGCGAACTGCAGCGGCTCCCACGCGTGGTAGAGCATCGCCATCCCCGCCGGCAGCGCCGGCGCGATGCGGGCCCGCACCCGAAACGCGCCGTGGTCGTTGCGTACCACCACCAACTCCTGGTCGGTGATGCCGCGCGCGCGCGCATCGTCCACCGACATCCACATCGACGGCTCGCCGCGCTGCAACCGCAGCAACTTCGGTTCAGTGCGCCAGATGGCGTGAATGCTCCAGCGGGTGTGGCCACCCGTCAGCAGAATCGGATAGCGCCCGCCCACGCCCGGCAACGGCTTCCAGCGTGGCAGCACTTCATCCGCTTCGAAGAACCACGGATGATCGAGATAGAACTGCTGGCGGCCGGTGAGGGTTGGCCAGGCGTGCTTGCCTTCGACGTGAATGCGCGAGGGGCTGAGGCTCCCCTGCGGCTCGATTTCACTGCCGATCCCGCTGTTGGGACCCCACGCGCCGATCGAGCGCACCTGCATCGCCCCCGCCTTCTGCGCTGCAGTCCAGTTCAAGCCGCGTGTCGGCGATGATTCTGTCAAAATATGGTCCAGGACGCGTTCGTCCTCGTCCGGACCATAGCGCTCATTCATGGTGAAGCGGTCGTAGATGTCGGCGATCTCGCCTTGCATGCCGCGGGCGCGGGCACGCTCTTGCAGGCGGCGCGCCAGCAACGCCATGATCTCCCACTCCGGCTTCGCCTCGCCCAAGGGCGGCGTCGCCCGATCACCGATGACGATGTACGGGGTCAGCGCCACGGCATACTTGATGCCGCGCTTCTCGTAATATCCCGCTGCGGGCAGAACGAGGTCGGCCTTCATGCCCGTGGTCGACAGTTGCATATCGATGGTCACGATCAGCTGCAGCTTGGGCCACAGGACCCGCTCGATGACCTGCGGGACCGGCCAGCGACGCAGCGGGTTCACGCCGGAGGTAACCAGCACGCGTGGCGGATGGTCCACAGCCGGGCGCACCGGAATCCAGCCACGCTTGAGCGCATCGCGAAAATACTCGCGTCCGGAGCGCCGCAGGCTGGCATCGTCTACCGCCTGGTCCTGGGCCTCGGCGAGCCCGCCGTGCACGTACAAGAAGAGATGCGAAGGCGTCCACGTCAGGCGTGTGCGCGAAGCCTCCGCAATCGCATCCTCCATGGCACGTGGCGGCGGCGTGTACACCTGCAGCACCTGGCGCTGCGCCCACGAGGGCTGCGCGCCGAGCAGCTCATCCGCGCCCTCGAAGGGAATCCACGCCGCGAAGCGGACGCCGGAGCCGGTGCGGCCGTGCTGGCCGCGTAACGCCGACAACAGAATCAACGCGCGCTGCAGGAGGTCACCGTGGTACGACTTGCACGACCCCCACGTCGGATAAATCAGCGTCCGCGGTGACGTGGCGAGCAGGTCCGCCAGCTGGCGCTGCGTCTGCGGTCCGACCCGTGTCACCTGCGCAACGTACTCCGGCGTGTATTCCGCAACCCGCTCGCGCAGCCGTTCCATCACCGGACGCACCGTGACGGTGCCTTTGACAGTCTTCGCCTCGAAACTCCCCGCGAGGGCCGGTAGCACCTCGCCGAGCGCCAGCGAGTCGCTCCACTGCCCCGGGGTGCCGGGCGCCTCGACGAGCTTCCCGGCGCGCAGGTCAGCGACATAGAAGATGTCGTCGCGCCCGTTCGCCACGACGTCAGATTGCCGCAGAAACCGGCCGGTATCGTCACGGACGAGAAACGGCAGATCGGTCTGCTCGCGGACGTAGGCTTCGTCGACGGCACGGCGCTCGAGCAGCGCGCGCACCAAGCCCAACGCCAACGCCGTGTCCGTGCCGGGTCGCGGATTCACCCATAGTGATGCATGAATGGCAGAGGGTGATAGATCAGGACTAACGGTGACGACCGTCGTCCCGTGATACCTCGCCTCGGTCGCGAAGTGCGCGTCCGGGATGCGGGTGACGATCGGGTTGCAGTGCCACAACACGAGCGTGTCGGCACGAAACCAGTCGTCGGAGCTGCCGTCGACGAAGGACGTGCCCCAGGTCTGCAGCGCGCCCTTGGCGAGGTCGCCGGTGCCGGCGAAACCGTCCAGCATGGTGGCGCCGAGGAGAGCGAAGAGACGCATCTCGCCGACCGTGCTCGGTCCCCAGTCGACGTTGGAGGTGCCGTTGTCGTACACCACCGTGTCCGGCTGGCCGTCGCGGTGCGCGTCGAGAATGGCATCGGCGATGCGCGTCAGGGCATCGTCCCATGAAATGCGGCGCCACCGGCCCGAGCCGCGCGGCCCGACGCGTTCCAGGGGGTACGTGACGCGGCCCGGCGCCACCATCAACGAGCTGTAACAGGCTCCCTTCTGGCAGCCGCGCGGGGCGTAGTCGGGGAGCGCCTCAGCCTGGCGGGCATAGACATCCGCTTGCTCCTCGCGCCACACCACCCCGTCTTTCACGTACAGATCGAAGGCGCAGGCGCTGAAGCAGTTGGCGCGCAGATGCGTGCCGCGCACCACGCGGTCCCAACTCCACTTGGCGCGGTAGACGTCTTCCGACGACGTATAGTCGGGGGTGCTGGGAGGGACCGCTGCGGCGGCAACACCAGAGGTAAGCTTCCCACCCCATGGCCCGGTCAACGCGCCCAGGGACAACGCCAATGTGCCCGCTGCGCCACCGATCAGGAGCTGGCGACGGGTGAGTCCGTCTTTCATGCGCGCACTCTACCCGCGGTGCAATGATGTGCCAAGCTGGAATGGCCGCACAAACGCACAGCGCGGGCTCCAGCCCGCAACCCATTGCGGATTGTGGAATGCGGATTGCGGAACCCGCAATCCGAAATCCGCAATTCGAAATTCTGAAATTCTCACTACCAGGCGACGATCTTGCGAGATAGTAGAACACAGTGCGATCACCTTGCCCCGCCGGTCCTAAGGCGCTAATTACCTTGGCGCGCGAAAGTGGCGGAACTGGCAGACGCGCAGGATTCAGGATCCTGTGGGGTAAAATCCGTGGGGGTTCAAGTCCCCCCTTTCGCACTTTTAGTTACTCAATATCACTGCTGTCCGGTTAATAGGGGAACAAATTCAGCTGGTTGCTGACCTCGTGAGGCTCGGTCATAGCGTCGAATCGTTGGAAGAGGCTTGAAATGGGGATCTTCTCGAAGAGCGTGAGGCTGAGCACCTGCAAAATAGTGTAGAGGCTGTGAGGTAAATGGAGTTGCTTTTTGAGGATGGCCACCAAGACGTAGACCGCCACGGCGATCCAGACCTGCGTCTTGACGCTGTTGGGCGAGGTACCAAAGAAGCGCTTGATGCGCAGATGTTGCTTGATCCACTTGAAGAACAGCTCCACCTGCCAGCGACAGCGATACAGGGCGGCGACAGTCTGCGCCGCCAGAGCGAAGTTGTTGGTGAGGAAGACGAAGCGTTTGTCGATCTCCGCGGCGTAGTAAGTGATGCGGCGCAGGGGTGCGGGGTAGAGCCCAGAGGTTTTGGGTCCGGTCAACACGATCGTCTGGTCGCTGCGGACCCCGCTCCTGGTGTCGATGGGGTGCGAGTAGCGCCGCCGGAACTGCAGATTGCTCTTGGCGCGAATGACAAAGAAGCTGGCGGCTTGGTGCAGGACGAATAAGCGTTCGAAGTCGAGGTAGCCACGATCCATAATGATATACGCGCCGGGTTCGTAGAGGAGCTGATCGAGCACCTTGACATCGTGGACTTTGCCGTGGGTGATGTCGATAAAGGCCGGAATGGAGCCGCGCAAATCGAGCAACGTGTGCAGCTTGACCGCCGCTTTGGTACGCCGGAAGTGGGCCCACGGAAACAACGCCAAGCACAGGTCGATGGTGGTGGCATCGAGGGCGTAGATGGTGGCATCGAGGTCCAGCCCCAGGTCCTCGTTGGCATACAGCGGGCGAGCGCGAGCAATAAGCGTTTGGGCGAAGTCGGCGTAGATCCGCCAGTCGCGCTGCTCGTTGGCTTCGGCCAGCGTGGAGCGTTTGATCGCGTGGCGCAATCCCGAGTGGTAGAGCTTGCGGCCTTGGGCCGCCAAACACACTTCGATGTCGCGCAGGCTCTCGCGCCAGGTCAGCTGCGCAAACGCCATGGCCACGAACTGTTCCCAGCAGCTCAAGCGCCGCACACGTCGATTGCCGTCGTAACGCTTCGCGCAGCACTGGAACTCGTAGTGCGATACCAACTCGAAAATCTGAGCCAGGACCGTCTGTCCCTGATACATCCCCAACCACCTCCATCTGTGCTGGAGGCAGGATACGCGGGGCGGGCGGGCGCGAAAGGCAAAAAGAGTTCAAGTCGTTTAACTGCCAACTGTGGCAATACCGCTTCTCTTTCAAGAGGTTGGATTTCGGCATGATTTCGTTAACCGGACAGCAGTGACTCAATATCAATAACCTCTGGCAGTCTAAAACTTCGTTGCGGGGGGGCCATTGGGGGGCCAAACGAGACGTTCAGGCTGCGGCCCACGGTGTTTGTAACCTACTTGAGGTAGAGCCCGCCGGCGCAATTGCGCTCGCAGTCCGAGAATATTTCTATGCCGGCAGGCCGAACGCAACGTCGGCGGTACCGGTCGCAAAGGATGTCTTCGAGAAACGTCCCGACTAGCACGCAAGCCGGGTTTGCTCGCTACCCCGGTGGCGTAGCGCGTCAACCAACAGGGCAAAGGCCGCCGAGGACTGTCGTCGGCTTGGGTAGTAGAGGTGGTAGCCTGAAAACGGAGGGCACCAGTCCTCAAGCGCCCGCTTGAGACGACCCTGGGCGACATGGGGCTGCGCCAGGTCCTCCGGCACATAGGCCAAGCCGAATCCGCCCAGCGCCGCATTGAGCATCTGGGCCATGCCGTTGAAGACGAGCTGGCCATCAACTCGCACCTTCAGCTCGCGGTTGCCTTTTTCAAACTCCCACGCGTACAACCCGCCATAGGTCGGCAGGCGCAGATTGATGCAGTTATGGTCGGTCAGGTCGTATGGCTTCTTTGGTGGTGATCGCTTCGCGAAATACGATGGAGCGCCGACGACCGCCATACGCATGTCCGGCCCGATACGCACTGCGATCATGTTCTTCGCCACTTGCTCGCCGAGTCGCACGCCAGCGTCATAACGTTGGGCAACGATGTCGGTCAGGCCGTAGTCGATGACGATCTCGACCTTGATGTCCGGATACTCCGGCAGGAGTTTCGCAAGTTTCGGCCAGAGGATCGTGTCGGCCGCATAGTCGGTCGTCGTGATCCGAATGGTGCCGGCGGGCTTCTCCCGGAGTTCGCTGAGGGCTTCCAGCTCGGCCTCGATCTCCTCAAAGCGATGCCCCACAGTCACGAGCAGGCGTTCGCCCGCCTCAGTCGGCGAGACGCTCCGCGTGGTGCGAGTCAGCAGCCGAAGGCCGAGTCTCGCCTCCAGCCCTTTAATGGTGTGGCTCAATGCTGATTGGGAAACCCCAAGCTTTGCAGCCGCCCTGGTGAAGCTCCGTTCTCGCGCTACAGCGAGGAAAGCGAGGAGGTCATTGACGTCTTGGCGCACCATTGATGAATCCCTCTCATATGCCCATGCGAATTCTGCCATCTAATCACATGGAGCCGCAGTTGCTACCTTGTCAGCAGTCACGAGACAGACCACTGCTCCAATCAAAGGAGGACTCTGCAAATGGACATCAAACGCAGCGGTTCACAACCCTCCGGCAAAGGACCGGGCGAGCATTTCACCGGCAACGTACGCATTGACCCCCTATTCCAAGCACCCGATCCGGCACGCGCGCTCGGCGTCAGTGTCACGTTCGAGCCCTGCGCTCGGACCGCATGGCACACTCATCCGCTGGGTCAGACACTGATCGTGACGGCCGGCTGCGGCCTGGTACAGAGCTGGGGCGGTCCGATCCAGGAGATTCGGCCGGGCGACGTGAGCTGGTGCCCGCCGGGTGAGAAGCATTGGCACGGCGCCACACCAACCACCGCCATGACGCACATCGCGATTGTGGAACAGCTCGACGGCAAGACGGTCGACTGGATGGAGAAGGTCAGCGACGAACAATACCAGGGCCGAAAAGGAAACCAATAGGAGGATGAATCCATGTACAACACGAAGGCTTACTCCGCTGCCAGTGCGACATCACCGTTGGCTTCCACCACGATCCCGCGGCGCGATCCGACCGAACGCGACGTGCAGATCGAAATCCTCTTCTGCGGCATCTGCCACTCCGACCTCCACCAGGTCCGTAACGAGTGGAGCGGCATCATGCCCACCGTCTACCCGATCGTGCCGGGCCACGAGATCGTCGGCCGTGTCGCCAAGGTCGGCTCCGCGGTCACGAACTACAAACCTGGCGACCTGGCCGCGGTCGGTTGCATGGTCGACTCGGACGGCACCTGCCCGCATTGCAGGGATGGTCTTGAGCAGTTCTGCCCGAACCTGACCCTCACCTTCAACTCCCCGGACAAGCACCTCGGAGGCGTCACGTATGGTGGCTGCTCCGACAGCGTCGTCGTCGATGAACGCTTCGTTCTGCGCGTCCCTTCCAACCTCGATCTCGCCGGAGCCGCGCCGCTCCTGTGCGCCGGGATCACAACATACTCGCCCATGCGCCGCTCGGGCGTCACCAAGGGCAAAACAGTTGGCGTGGTCGGTCTCGGGGGACTGGGCCACATGGGCGTGAAGTTTGCTCATGTGCTCGGAGCCCACGTCGTCGTCTTCACCACCTCGCCCGGCAAGAAGGAGGACGCGCTCCGCCTCGGCGCCGACGAAGTCGTCGTCTCCCGCAACACCGACGAGAGGCGGAAGCACGCCGGCAGCTTCGACTTCATCCTCGACGCCGTCTCGGCCGATCACGACATCAATGCCTATATCAACCTGCTCGGCCGCGACGGCAACCTGACCCTTGTCGGCGCTCCGGCGAAGCCCCTGGGCGTCTCCGCCTTCGGCCTCATCATGGGCCGCCGCAGTCTCTCCGGCTCGAACATCGGCGGCATCGGCGAAACCCAGGAGATGCTCGACTTTTGCGGGGCACATAACATCACCGCCGACGTCGAAGTCATCCCCATCCAGAAGGTCAACGAAGCCTACGAGAGACTGCTCAAGTCCGATGTGAAGTACCGCTTCTCCATCGACATGGCGTCTCTTGAAACTGAATAACCAACGTGACACTCAAGGAGAAAACAATGCAAAAGCGCAAACTGGGAAAAAGCAATTTGGAAGTGTCGGCTCTCGGCCTCGGCTGCATGGGGATGAGCTTTTCCTACGGCCCGCCCAAGGACAAGCAGGAGATGACCTCCCTGCTCCATGCAGCCGTGGAACGAGGCATCACGTTCTTCGACACCGCGGAGGTCTACGGCCCGTTCATCAACGAAGAACTCGTGGGCGAAGCCCTCGCTCCCTTCCGCAAACAAGTGGTGATCGCCACCAAGTTCGGGTTCGATCTCAGTCCTGATTTCGATCCCCGCGGAATGAAGGGTTCGCCGGGCCTGAACAGCCGGCCGGAGCACATCAAGCAGGCCGTCGAGGGCTCGCTCAAGCGGCTCAAGGTCGAGACGATCGACTTGCTCTATCAGCATCGCGTTGACCCGAACGTGCCGATCGAAGACGTGGCCGGCGCGGTGAAGGACTTGATTCGGGAAGGCAAGGTCAAGCACTTCGGGCTTTCTGAAGCGGGCGTGCAAACTATCCGGCGCGCACACGCAGTTCAGCCGCTCACTGCCCTCCAGAGCGAATACTCACTGTGGACGAGAACCCCTGAGAAGGAAGTGATACCGACCCTCGAAGAACTCGGAATCGGCTTCGTTCCCTATAGCCCTCTGGGCAAGGGCTTTCTCACAGGGAAGATCGACGAGAACGCGACCTTCGACAGCACCGACTTCCGCAGCACACTCCCTCGCTTCACGCCGGAGGCGCTCAAGGCCAATCAGGCCCTCATTGATCTGCTCGGCAAAATCGGAGAACGGAAGAAAGCCACACCTGCTCAAATCGCACTTGCATGGTTGCTGGCGCAGAAGCCGTGGATTGTTCCGATCCCCGGCACCACGAAGTTGCATCGACTGGACGAGAACATCGGAGCAGTTGCAGTCCAACTCACGCCCGGCGATCTGCGCGACATCGATAGCGCTGCCGCGCAGATCACGGTTCACGGCGCTCGGTACCCGGAAAAGCTGGAGCAAATGACCGGTCGCTGACCGGCACACGCGCAACGAAAGGCGGCCGAATCCGGTGACTGAGTGTGGGAGTACACCACTGTCCGCGTGGCAGAGCTTTTACGTCATCGTTGGATCGTCCGGCGCGGCGCTTATTGGAATCCAATTTGTCGTGATGACGCTCATCGCCAACATGCGCGTGCGCCCCACGGCCGACTCACTGGGCGCCTTTGGGACACCGACCGTGGTGCATTTAGCCGGCGCCTTGCTTGTCTCCGCCATCATGAGCGCTCCCTGGCCTTCGCTCTTCCCCCCGTCGGTCGCGCTCGTGATATGCGGTCCCGGCGGGCTTGCGTACGGCGCAGTCGTGATCCACCGCGCCCGTCGGCAAACGTTCTACAAACCGCTGCGAGCAACTCGATCTCGGAAGTAGCGACACGTTCTGGCGACTGATCGAGTCTCGGCGAAAGGAGAAGACCGTCACTCGTGGTGAACTCGAACGGCGGCTGAAGCGGTCGGGCCGTGCTCGCCGCAAATAGTAGATCACTCCGACAATCGTCGCCGCGTATGTCGAGCAGCGCAGCGAGACGCTCGCGAAGCCCAGCGTGAAGCAACACCTCGCTGCGGTGCGGATGCTGTTTGATTGGCTTGTGGTCGGCCAGATCATGCCGACCAACCCGGCGCACTCCGTTCGCAGGCCGAAGCACGTCGTCAAGCGCGGCAGACGCCGATCCTCACGCGCGAAGAAACACGTCCACTGCTCGATTCAATCGACACTGGCACCATCGTTGGCTTGCGCGACCGCGTGCTCATCAGCGTCCTCGTCGTCTCTTCCGCGCGCATCGGCGCCGCGCTCACTATGAAAGTCGAGGAGTACTACCCAGAAGGCCAGCGCTGGTGTTGCCGCTCCACGCGATGGGCGGTAAGCGTCATGAGGTGCCCTGTCACCACGAAGGTCGCCTCAACGCTGTAGTCAACGCTGTAGTAATGTGCGGTCGGCGATAAGACTTCCTCATAGCACCGGGCGCCGCGCTCTGAAACAGATCGCATCGGTTCCCGTGTCGGCAATACGGCGCCACACGGCGCCACACGGTGCAACAACTTGATCGCGCAGCGGCTGCATGCGGTCGCGGTTCTTGGCGATTTTCCGCGCCGAGACACTGCCGCCGATTGATTGACGGCTGGGTAGCTGCTACCCGCTGACCCTTTGGAGAACTCGCAGAATGCCGTTTAGTGTCGGGCGGAAGGAAGGATCATGAAAGTCGAAATTGACCACGCGCCTACCGGTCCCTGCGCCGGCATCAGAGTTCTCGACTTCTCGACCGTGATCGCCGGCCCGATGTGTACGATGATCCTCGGCGATCTCGGTGCCGATGTGATCAAGATCGAACCGCCCCGGGGGGACAGCACGCGGATGATGGGCCCGCCCTTCAAGGGCGGCCTGAGTGCCATGTTTGTCCAGTTCAATCGCAACAAGCGGAGCATCGTGCTCGATCTGAAGCAAGCGGGCGGGCGGGAGGTCGCCGCGCGTCTGGCGGAAAGCGCCGACGTGGTCGTCCATAACTTCCGTCCCGGAGTTGCGGAGCGGCTGGGGATCGATTACGGCTCGCTCGCCGGCCACAATCCGCGGTTGGTATACCTCGCCATCACCGGCTTTGGTCCTGACGGGCCGTACGCACAGCGCCCGGCCTACGACACGGTTATTCAGGGACTGACCGGACACATGCCGATCCAAGGGGCCGGCCAGGCGCCAGCACTGATCCGCAGCCTGGTTGCGGACAAGGCCAGTGCCTTGACCGGCGCCTACGCCATCCTGGCGGCGTTGCTGGCGCGCGAACGGGGAGACGGGCGCGGCCAGATGATCGACATTGCGATGCTGGATGCCTTTGCCGCCTTCATTCTGCCCGACGCCCTGGTGCGGGATACGTTTCTGCCGAGCGACGAGTGGCAGAGCCTACCCGACCTCGCCATGGTACACCGCACCTGGGAGACGGCGGACGGCCACGTCGTGTTCCTGATCATTGAGGACTGGCAGTTTCAGGCACTCTGCAAGATCTTGGAGCGCGAGGATCTGATCACCGACGAGCGCTTCAGCTCGCTGCTGATGCGCGTCGTCAACATAAATGAGGCGTTCAGTATCCTCGAATCCGAGTTGCGCAAGTGGCCCACGGCGGTGCTCGTCGAGCGCTCCCGAGCAACGGGGACGCCGCTCGTAGCGGCCAATCGCCTGCAGGATTTCCTTGCGGACGAGCAGGTGGCCGTAAGTCAGACAGTGTTCGAGGCCGACGATGCCGCCGCCGGCCGCATTCGCTACTTGCGTAACCCGGTGCGCTCGCCGAAGACCCCGGCGTCGTTGCGCCGCCACCCGCCGCGGCTTGGTGAGCACACCGATGAGGTGCTGGGTGCGGCTGGCTACGGGGATGATGCGATCGCCGAACTACGCGCGAGGGGAGTGGTCGCATGACCATTACACAACCCGCAGGGCTGCATAGGTCGACCGACTTCTCCCGACCGTAAGAGCGCGGGTCTGTTTGCAGGCGCGCGCAGATTTCCCGTATCCTTGCCGATCCAGGCATTCACGATCCGCTCGACCTCCGTCCCTTGCTCGTCGGCAACCTTGCGCAGGGTTACGGCCGCACGAGAAGGGCAGCAAGCGCCGCGACGTGCCGTGCCATCACACGCTCCAGATCTATCTCGATGCGTACTGCGAAGCGGGGCCGTGAGCCGCGCGAGCGCCCCGGCGGAACAAGCAGCGCGCCCGCCTTGCTGGACTTTCCTTACTCAATGCCTTACCCTCCCTTGTATGAAGGCCACGGTGACTAGCAAGGGGCAGATCACCATCCCGCTTGCCATTCGGCGCAAACTGCGGCTGCAAAAGGGGACGGTTCTGGAATTCGATGAGAGCGCCGACCATCTCAAAGCGGCCAGACAGATCGACGCAGAGCGCATGCGGGCGGTGATCGGGATTGCCAAGAAAGAACTCGCCGGGCGGAGTGTGGCGGAATGGCTCGATGAGTTGCGCGGCCCTGTGCGGCTGCCGGGCAAGCGTCGGCGATGATCACGGCCGTCGATACCTCGGTGCTGATTGCCATCGCCAAGGGCGAACCCGAGGCGCGCCGCTGGACGGACCTCCTGGCCGCCGCCCGAGCGGAAGGAGATCTGGTCATCTGCGAGGTGGTCGCGGCGGAGTTCTTCGCGCTGCTGTTGGACGAAGGGAAATTCCAGCAGAGTTTGAGCGGCCTCGGCATTGTTTTCAGCGCGGCTGCGCTCGATGCTGCTCGCCTCGCTGGGCGCATCTTCCGCGACTACCGCCGGACGGGCGGGCCACGAGAGCACTTGATTCCGGATTTTCTCATCGGCGCCCATGCGCAGCGACAGGCAGATCAGATCGCCGTGATCGACCGCGGCTATCTGCGCACGTACTTCCCTCGGTTGCGCATCATCAAGCCGGCATAGGGTCCGTTTAGGTACGCGCCAAAGTACTCCTCAAGCGTATGTCGGCGTGGCACCTCGTGGCGCTCGCGCCTTTTTCGTGGCCCGGTCAACGGTGCCAACTTGTAGGATGAGAAGAAAGGTCACCTTTTTCGAACAATCACCGGCGGCACCGTGCGCCGGCCGCTTTCACTTGAACCGCTCGCTCAATCAAACGCGTGGCGCATAATCCAGGCACGCCGGCGCTCAGGATGTCTGGCGTTTATTGACACTTCCTGTCAGCATACGTATTCGTACCGGAGGCGGCGCCCATGCCCGTGAAAATCGTTTTACGGTATCTCGACGGCCGGGACAAAGTCGCGCTTCTCAACCAGGTCCTGAATGCAGCCGGCCTGGAGGGGGAACTCAAGGCGGTGAGAAAATCGCTGGGCAAAAAGCGGGGCGATTTGAAAATCGCGATCAAGCCCAACGCCTCCATGTTTGTCCGGCGCGACGACGACGGCGTTACGACCGACGCGGTGCTGGTGCTCGCCCTCGTGGAGCGGCTCAACGAGATGGGCTACCCCGACATCAGCGTCGTCGAGAGTTCGAACGCGTACGAGGTCACCTTCACCGAGCGGAACCCTGTTACCGTCATGACGGCGATGGGACTCAACGGCGGCGTGCACTCGTACGTGCCGGTGCGACCGTCTATGGTCGCCCACGTCGCAACATCCAGAGGCCGTCTCCTGCCGTACCGGTTGGTCGATCTGGGCGCCGATACCACCGTGGTGCAAGCGGACGATATGCCCGGGCACGAGCTGCGGCTCGCGACGGCATGGCTCGAGGCGGATTTCCGAATCAGCTTCGCGAAGTTCAAGACGCACGTCTACGGCGGGTACACGCTCGTGGTGAAGAACACCTACGGGTGCCTCCCCGAGGGCGACAAGATGTGGCACTATCACCGGCCGACCGGCTGCGCTCTTCCGACCCTCGCGCAGCTCAAGCTGTGCCCGGTCCATTTCGGCATCGTCGACGGCATCACCGCGGCAGACGGCTGGCTGGGCGCCAAGTGGGACCGGGCGATTCCCCGGCGTCCCGGATTCATCCTCGCGGGACGGAACATCGGTGAGGTGGAACGGGCTGCGTGCCGGATCATGGGAGTGAAGGTCGAGCGCAGTCCCATGACGAAGGCCGCGGTGGATATGCTCGCGGAGCCTGCGGATCTCGACGGCGATATCCGGCCCCTCAAGCCGTGGCGGAACGTTCCCGCCTTCATCGTCCGGGGATTTCCCGCGACCGAGAAGCATTACCGCTGGTACTGTTTCCAGCAGACGCTCTCGGACGGCCTGGGCAGTCCTCCCTTCCGGAGGAGACTGCCGGGACTGATACTTAGTTATCTGTTAATAGCGCCGGTCCTGGCGTACGCCTTCCACCGCCGGCACTGGGTAATTCGGAAAATGAGAGACCTGCAGCTCCGCCTGGCGGTACGGGCGAACGCAAAGGCGCCCCGGCGCGTGCGCGCCGATCTTGACCGCCTCGATGCCCCCGAGCTCGAGGTCCTGTTGGAATGCCTGAGGACGGAATTGAAGGAGCCAATAAAAATCTTCGGCCATCGGCTTTATATCGACGGCGAATGGCGGGCGCTCCCCGATTCTACGTTCTTCAAGCTGGTGCGCATCGCGGAAATAATCGATGGGCTGAAGACGCCCGCGGAGCGCGCCGGGTGCGCCCTGGAGGTCGGGGCGCGGCTCCGGGTGCTGAAGGCGCGGGGCTGACGAGCGTCGGCGAAGGGGGCACGACCATGTTGAGAGACACGATAGCGTCCGCGATCCGCTCGGCGGAGAGCCTCGTCCGCGCCGTTCGAGCCGCCGCGCAGGCCTGGAAGGGCCCGATGAGCGCATACAGGGATGCGCCGGTCGTGCTGACGAATGTCCGCCTCGTCGACCTCGACGCGGCGCGCGCCGACGAGCAACCCAGCGACATCGAAATCGAACGAGGCAGGATATCGAGGATCGCTCCCGCCGGGGAGATGGACTCCCGGGGCTGCAAGGTCGTCGCCGGCCAGAACCGGTTTGCCCTTCCGGGACTCATCGACTGCCACATTCACGTCAGCGGGATCTTCATCACCGAGCTGCCGGGGGTTGCGGACTTCGGCTGGATGGTGCGGCAGATCTTTCTCAACCATCAGGTCCAGATTCAGAGCGGAGTGACGCTCGTGCGCGACATGATGTCGGTCCTGAGGGCGTCGCTCCTGTTGAGGTCTGTTGCCGCGGATCCGTGCTCCGGGTTCCCACGGGTCTTGTGCGCGGGGCCGATGTTGACGGTTGCGGGCGGCTATCCGCCGTACATCCCTGGCGACCGGCTCGTTCAGCGAATCCTCGGCGGGCCGCTGAAACTAGAGCTGAAGGACGAACGCGACGCCGCTGCGTGGGTGGATCGACTCGCCGACGCCGGCGTCGATTGGGTCAAGGTCGGATACCAGAGCGCCCTGTTCGACGTCGCGCGGACGCCGATGCGGACACCGTCGCCGGAACTCTTCAGGGCGATCGTCGACCGGGCGCATCGCCGTGGCCTGCCGGTGGCGGTTCATCACTACTGGATCGACGATCTGAAGAAACTGCTCGATCTCCCGTTCGACACGCTCGAACACATCACCGAGGACGGCGAGATCGACGCGCGGACGATCGAGAGGATGGCGGAACGAAGCCTTCCCGTCACCACGGACCTCGAACAATCCGCGTTCGCCTACGAGCCGGAGAAGTTCCTGAAGAAGATCGCAGATGGCACGGATCACCTGTTGCCCAGGCCGCGGCGAGAAATCGCGCGGCTGCTCGAAGACGTGGCGGCGGGGCGGGATATCTACGGCCTGAAGCCGCGGCGCAAGATCATGGACCTGGCGTTCGTGAAGGATCTCGTGCTGCAGAAGACGCGGAACGCGAAGCGACTGTCGGACGCCGGCATCCTCCTCGGCGCGGCGTCGGATTCCGGCGTGCACATGATGATGGGGATCCTGCCGGACGAATTGTGCCGGATGGCCGGCGCCGGGATCGCCAACGCGAAGGTTCTGCGGTCCGCCACCGCGGATGCCGCTAAGCTCCTCCGCGTGGCGGACGTCGGACGGCTGAAGCCCGGCTATCGCGCAGATGTCGTGCTGTACGACGAGAATCCGCTGGAGCACATCGCATCGATCAGGAAACCCGCCCTCGTCATGAGGGACGGCGTCCCGCAGATCTCCGCCGCCTGGCACCCGGCGACCGAACTCCTGCCGGGCTCACGGGATTGACCCGCAAGTCGCTTCCCGCGCGTCCCCACCGCACCGCGCCGGTCACCGCTGAGTTGAGAGGGGTGCAGCGTCGGGACGGTGCTCGCGAGCGGTGTCGGTCGGTGACTTTGACGGAGCCCTGGGGTGCGGCCCGCTGGCACTGAGCAGAGGTTCGGAATAAGCTGAGCCGTCAAAATGACCCTCCTGGATCGTGCCACGATTGCCGAAGCACTGCAGCGACTGAACCGCCAGCTGGCATCACGCGGCGAACGGGCGGAGCTGTTCTTGGTCGGCGGAGCAGTCATGTGCCTGGTCCACCAGGCACGGTGGTGAACTGACGCGTTTCGATTCTAGAGGCTCAGGGAAGCGCGATTTTGCCGCGCCCCAGCAGCCCAACGAACTCGCGGTCGCCTTCCAGGAAATCCAGCTCACTCAAACGCCTCACCGGCACCCAGCGCAGCGCGGCAAAGACACGGTTTGTGATTATGCCCGTGTAGTCCGGCACCAGCAGGAACGTCAGCTCGAACGGATCGCGTCCTGCGTATTGATAGCGGGTGCGCCACAGTACCGGCCCGATCACCGCGTCGATGCCCAACTCCTCCTGCAACTCGCGCCGCAGCCCGGCTTCGAGACTTTCTCCCGCCTCCGCCTTGCCGCCGGGAAATTCCCACTTGCCGGGATGATGGCCGCCGGGTGCGCGCTGGCAGGCAAGCACTGTCCCGGCGCGCCGGATCACACCGGCGGTGACGGAAATCAGAGCCGCACTCACGTGGCGCAGCCGGCTCGTCGTCGGGACTGCATCGCCAGTCCTGCCCCGACCAAGAGCAACGTCATCAGCACGGCTGCCACGGTCGCCAGACGTCGCTGCCGCTCCACGCGCTCGCCGGTGTGGACCAGCCACAGCACCCGTGACAGCTCCGGACCCGCCTCGTCGTAGTCGCTCAGGTTGAGCGTCGCCGACACCTCCGCCGCTTCGCGCAGCAACGGATTGGGCGCCGCGGCAACCGCCGGATTCTTCTCCGCCTGCACACGCGCCGCCAGTGCGGTGAACGGAGTAAGGTCGGGTGTGGTCGTGAAGTAGTCACGCATGTCCGTTGCGTACCGATCGTACTGACTCATCGGCTGCACGCCGAGCAGGAGTTCCATCGTCTTCAGCATGCCGACGTTGGAGCTGTGCACGGGCGAGACGTACTGGTGCTTGACGTACGGGCTGATGACCAGGTCCAATGTGCGGTGCGCGGAAATGTGATCCTGCCCATCTTGGGCGTCATCCTCGGTGACGAAGATCGCCATCTGTGACCAGAACGGGCTTTGCGTCAGCCCTTCGACCACCATCCCGAGGGCGCTGTCGTTATCGGCCACCGCCGTGCGCGGGGTGGGGTTGTTCGGCACCGCGCCGAACGTGTGGTCGTTGGGCAGCCAGATGAACAGGAAGTGCGGCAGGTTGTTGTTCGCCGTGAACTGCGCCAGCTCGGACAAGAAGATCTGGGCGCGTTCCACGTCCGTCTTCTGCGGCAAGATGTTGGAGGAGTAATCGAGGCGGACATCCGGCCAGACCTGATTAACGAGAATGTCGACGTTGACCCCCGCGGCGCGCAGCGTGTCCAAGTCTCCAGCCAGCAGATCGTCGATGTGTGCCACGAGCGTTGCCACATCGCCGAACGCCTGGAGGAGTAACTCCATAGTCGAGGCCACACCTCCTCCATTAATGCCGGCGCCAAACCGTGAATTGAAGGCGAGCGCCTCGCCGTACGTACGCAGCGTGACATTCTGGCGCGCGAAGGCCTCGAAGATGTAGCCCGCTTTGCAGAAGCCTTCCTGGCCGGATTCGACATTGAACGAAAACGGCATGAGGCCGTTGTACTCGAACTCCCAGATCTTCTCGACGAAGTCGTTGTTGTTGCCCTGCGTGATCCACTCGTGGCCCGGATACGACACCTCGGCATCGTCGAAGAAGTTGTCCCCCATCGCGAACTGGCGCGCCAAGGCGTGGGCGTTGGGCGTTACGTCCTCGCCGAACAGCGTTAATCGGGAATCCCCATTCCCCCGTCCGAGATCGCCGAGCACCTGATCGAACGTCCGATTCTCCTTCAGGATGTAGGCAACGTACTTGATCTGCGGCGATGCGCCGGCGCCGAAATCGGCCGGCACCAGACTCGCGTCAAGTGGAGCCGTAACGGCATCGAAGCCGTTGTTGGCGCGCACGGTGGCTGTGCCCTGTTGGAGATCAACCGCAGCGAGCGGGATCGCCGACACGGTGCCCTTGATGATGCGGCCGATGTACTGCGACGTGCTGCTCAGTGAAACCTGGCTGATGTCCACCAGATCGCCAGCATTGCCCCCCACGTTCACGCCTTTCGCGTTGGCGACGTACAACGTCGCGCCGTCCGGGCTCAGGCCCAGCGCGCTTGGGTACCAGCCGGCGGGGATGAACCCGCGCGGTGTGAAGGTGCGTTGCGCCGGATCCACATCGATGACTTGCACGGCGTTGATGCCGGCGTCGGCCACGTACAGCCGCGTGCCGTCGCTGCTCACCGCCACGGCATCCGGATACAGACCCTGTAAGCCATCGGCAAAGACATTGAGATCCAGCTCAGTGACGAGCTGATTGGTCGCGGTGTCGATGACACTGAGTATGTCGATATTGGTCGCGGTGACGTAGAGCAGCGTGCCGTCTGGACTGAGAGCCATGCCGCTCGGATGGCTCCCGCCGAACACGTGCTGGTTGTCGAGCCGCTGGCCGCGGCCGATGAGAACATACTTGATGAGCGTGGGTTGATTGCTCGTGCTGGTGTCGACCACCGCCACTGAGGAGCGGGCCACGGCATTGGGATCGGTGGGCGGCAACGGTTTTGGAACCAGGTTGGCCGGGTTGCCGTTGTTCAGACCCCAGGAACTGACGTACACGCGCGTGCCATCCCGGGCCGCGACGACGCTGTAGGGGAAGTTACCGATCTCGGTGAATGCTTCCTGTATTGTGCCCGTACGCAGATCGACTCGCCAGAGGGAGTTGCTCAGGAAGCCGGCGACGTACAGCGTGTTGCCGTCGGCGCTGACGTCGAGTCCCATCGGGAAGCTCTTGGCGGGAAAACTGATCGCGGCCCCGTTCACTGGGCTCAACGCGCCGCCATCGAAGGCGAAGACGTCAACCCGATCGGACGGTCCATTCGCAACGTAGACGCGGTGCTCGTCCGGGCTCACCGCCAGCCCGAAGAAATGCACCGAAGACGTACGCTGCACGTCCAACGTCTGCGGATCGATGACTTGGATGTACCGGTTGAGGTCTGCGTCGCCGTTGCCATCGTTGGTGACGAAGATGTGTCCGCTCGGCCCCACTCGCAGGTTCAGCGGCAGGGTCTCCACCGTGGCCTGGCGACCGGCGGGTGTGATGATGCGGCCGTTGGGGAGCACGGCCGAGGCGCGATCGGTGCGCGGGCCGGACGGTTCGGCGAGCGCCGGCGCGCGGAAGAAGGTTACAGCTGGACCGGTGGCGGTTGGCAGGGGCGCAGGGCCAAAATGTTCCGCATTTTCACCGCATGCCGCAAGCAACGTGGCGAGCGGCAGCACCATTACAGCGACCGGCAGGCTTCGCATACGATTCCTCCCCTCAGGCACATGTTGTATCTATAATGCCCTGCGCCCGCGTTGGTCAAATGCCGGCGTAGTGGAGCGCGGGGTCGGGCAGGACCACCGCAAAGGCCAGGAGCCAGGGGCGCCGGCGGACCCGCGCGCCAAGGCACACCGTGCCAAGGCACACCGTATTGTCTGCTTTCCCGAAATTGGGTAGGGTCGTGACGAATAAGTCGGGTCACGTTACAGAGTCACTGCAGGACCTGGAAGACCGGAGGCCATCTATGCACGAGCGGTATCCATACATCCAATTCATCATCGATGCGGGGCAGATCATCGCCGGGGCGCTGGCGGTCATCATCTTCATTGGTGGCACTGTGAGTTCGTGTCACCAGGGTGGCGGCGGCGGTTTTTTTTCCTTCCTGGTCACCATTCTGCTGGCTGCCGCCGTCTATGTGGTGGTGATGGTGCGGATTGAAGCGTTGCGCGTTTTCCTGGATATCGAGAGTGCAACCCGGCAGTTGCTCGCGCCGCCGCACGCGGGCGTTGGCGGGGCCGGCACGACGGCCGTGTAGGAAGCATGGCGCACAAGTTGAGCGGAAAAGTCTTGGCGTTTGTCCGGGCCCAGCGTGTGGCACGCGTCGCTACCGTTTCCGGTGACGGCATCCCGCACAACGTGCCCGTGTGCACGGTCGCCGCCAGCGGCCGTCTCTACTTTGCCAGCGAAAAAGACGCGCGTAAGGTGCGCAACCTGCGCCGCAACCCACGGGTGGCGCTGGCGTTTGACCAGTACACCGAAAACTGGAAGCGGATAGCGGGAACCATGATCATCGGCACCAGTGTCATCATTGACCAGGGCGTCGCGTTCCGCCGGGCGCGGCAAGCGTTGTACCGCAAGTATAAGCTCTACCAGCGCGTCGCGCCCATTAATGAGGGCGAGTCGGTCATCGTCTGCGTTACCCCAACCCGCAGCTTCTCGTGGGGGTTGTGATGCACCGGCAGGCTGTCTCGGTCGCACCTCGTACGACACAGCTCGCGATCTTCGCGCTCGTCGCCCTGTTTTTCCTGATCCTGCGGACACCGGGGCTGGCGCAATCGAGCGATCCGTGGGTTTTCCAAAACCCCTCTCCGACCGGCGAAGACCTGCTCGCCGTCAATTTCATTACGGACCAAACCGGATGGGCGGTCGGCGGCTTCGGGGAGATCTTACGCACCGCAGACGGCGGGGTGAGTTGGATCGATCAATCGACAGACAGCCTGAACGATCTCCTCGGGGTCGCCTTTGTCGACGAACAGCACGGCGTGGTCGTTGGCGACCAGGGGACGATTCTGCGTACGACCGATGGCGGCAACACCTGGTCGGTGCCGTCCAGCGGTACGCAGGCACTCCTGCTGGCCGTCGTATTTGCCGACTCGCAGAACGGGTGGGCCGTAGGCGACCAGGATGCGGTCACCGGGATGGGAACGATTCTCCACAGCAGCGACGGCGGTGCGACGTGGTCAGCGCAGGCAAGCGGCACCCCCCAGCTGCTGGGTAGTGTCAGCTTCATCGACGCGCTGAATGGTTGGGTAGTGGGCGATCAAGGAACTATCCTGCACACTGCAGATGGCGGGATGACTTGGACCGCGCAGTCGACGTGCGTGGGGGATTGCAACGGTGACGGCGAGGTTACCGTGAGTGAGCTGATCACCGGCGTGAACATCGCGCTCGGAGCGCCGCTGACGAACTGCCCGGCTTTCGACGGCAACGGCGACGGCAGCGTGACGATCGATGAGCTGCTGACTGCGGTGAACAATGCTTTGGACGGTTGCCCGAGCATGCCCGACCTATTCGGCGTGGCGTTCGTCGGCCAACAGGGCCTGATCGTCGGAGACCAGGGCTTGATCGCACGCACCACTGATGGCGGCGCCCAGTGGAATCTGCAGTCCAGCGGGACGACGGTCGCGCTGTCGGGGGTCGCCCTGACCGATGCTCAAAACGGCTGGGCGGTCGGTGACCTGGATCCTTCGACCGGCATGGGAACCATCCTGCACACGAGCGACGGCACCACCTGGACGGCGCAAGCCAGCAACAACACGAATCCGCTCTTCGCCGCCGCCGCATTGAACGCCGGAACGGCTTGGATCGTGGGTGGTGGCGGCACGTTGCTGCACACGGCGGACGGCAGCACCTGGCAACTGCAGAACCCGGCAACCACGAACCAGCTGTTCGGCGTGGCTTTCGGATCAGCATCGACGGGTTTTGCAGTTGGTGATTTCGGCGCGATTGCGCACACTGTGGATGGCGGAGAGACGTGGCTCGACCAGCCGTCCGGCAGCACCGACGGCTTGTTTGCCGTCAGCGCCGTCGGCTCCCAGCTCGCTTGGATCGCGGCCGACTTCGGGCAGGTCTTCTACACCGCGAACGCCGGCGCAACCTGGCAGTTGCAGGCGACGCCCACGCAGTTGCCGCTGTTCGCCATCAAGTTCGTCGACGCCAACAACGGGTTCGCCGTTGGCGGGCTCCAGGATGCGGATCAACCCGCGCAGGTGATTCTGCACACCGTGAACGGTGGCACGAGTTGGGGCGCACAAAACACTTTGACATCCGACCCGCTGTTTGGGCTGGCTTGTCTTGATTCACAGACGTGTTGGGCGGTCGGGGGGAATCCCGATCTGACACCGACGACGCAGGTGATCGCCGCCACCACGGACGGGACGAACTGGGTGGCGCAGCAGATTCAGACCACTGATCCGCTGGCCGCGGTTGCCTGCGTGCAACCACAGACGTGTTGGGCGGTCGGGGGAAATCCCGACCCGCAGAACCTCACGCAGGTGATACTGCGAACAACCAACGGGGGGGCCTCCTGGGCGCGCCTCACGCCGACGTATGCCAACCCATTACTCTACACACAGCCCCTGTTCGGCGTCGCGGCCTTTGATGCGCAGACGGCATGGGCTGTCGGCAACAATGGGGTGCTGCTCGGCACCACCGACGGCGGCGCAACTTGGGACGTGCAAAACAGCCTCACTGTCGATCCGCTCAGCGCGGTCGTGTTCGTCGACGCACTCACCGGATGGGTGGTCGGCGATCAAGGGACGATTCTGCATACGACGACCGGCGGAAGATGAAGAGAATTGGGTGACCAATCCCTCAATTCTTCCATGCCTCCCACCCTCATCATTCATGGTGGCGCCGGCGCCGCGAACCCTGAGCTGAGCGCGGCGCAGCGTGCTGGTTGCGGCGCAGCACTGAAAGCGGGTTGGCTGGTGCTCGAGCGCGGCGGGCGCGCTGTCGACGCGGTGTGCACGGCCGTCGCCCAGCTGGAGGATGATCCGGTCTTCAATGCCGGCGTGGGCTCCTGCCTCACCAGCGCGGGCACGGTCGAAATGGACGCCGCGGTGATGGATGGTGCTGGCCTGCGCGCCGGTGCAGTGGCCGCGGTGCGCACGGTGCGCAACCCTATCCGACTGGCGCGCGCGGTCATGGATGACGGTCGCCATGTGCTCCTCGCGGGAGCGGGTGCCGATACCTTCGCAGCGGCGTGCGGTGTGCCGACCTGCGAACCGCAGGAGTTGATCACCGCACGACAACTGCGGCGCTGGCAGCAATGGCACGAGCACCCCACGCCAGCGTCCGCCGGAACCGTCGGTGCCGTTGCCGTCGACTGCGACGGCCACGTCGCCGCGGCGACATCCACCGGCGGCATCTTCCACAAGCAGCCGGGCCGCGTCGGCGACACGCCGCTGATCGGCGCGGGCACCTATGCGGACGACCATTGGGGAGCCGCCTCCGCCACCGGTGACGGCGAGGCGATCATCCGCTTGGCGCTGGCCAAATCCGTCATCAGTGATTTGGGCTGCGGGAACGCACCCGAGCGCGCCGCGCAACTCGGCATCCGGACGTTGGGGCAGCGCCTGCGCGCCGCGGGCGGCATTATCATCGTCGACTCCCTCGGCCGTTTCGGCTACGCTCACAACACTGCGCATATGACCGTCGCATACATGTGCGCCAACCTGTCGGAGTTTGTCATACACGTGTGAACCGCTTCCCATCGCCTGACTGCACATGCGCCGCCCGAAACCTGCGTACTTTCTGTGGGGCTTAGCTGCCGATGCCGCCGTCGCCGGCGCGACGCTGTGGTGGGGAACCCTTGCCGTCGCTCTCACGTTGGTCACTCGCAGCGGATGGCCGATTGATGCCTTCGGCCCCATCTGGGCGGGCTGGATTCTGAAAGCGTGCGGCATGGATGTCAAAATCGAAGGCCTGGAGCACATCGATCTTTTGAAATCGTACGTCGTGATCTCGAACCACTTGAGCAACTTCGACATCTGGGCAACGCTGGGAGCGCTGCCGTTGAAGATCCGGTTCGTTGCCAAGAAAGAACTGACGAAGGTGCCGGTGTTCGGTTGGGCGCTGGCGTTGAGCGACCACATCATCATCGATCGCGCCAAGCCGGAGGAAGCGATCGCACGCATCAATGCGCACGTCGCGAAGCGCATCGACGAGGGCTTCTGCCTCTTGTTCTACGCCGAAGGCACGCGCAGCCCGGACGGCAAGATTCACGAGTTCAAGAAGGGCGGCGTGACCCTGGCCATCCGCACCGGCTTGCCCATCGTGCCGATGAGCATCAGCGGCACGCGGAAGTTCCTGCCCAAAGGGCAGGCCGTGATCCGTCCGGGCGGGCGGGTCAAGATTGTGCTGGGCGAACCGATCGACACCACGGCATACTCGTTGGACCGCCGTAACGCGCTCAACGAAAGGGTGCGCAATGCGGTGCTGCAGAACTTCACTGAGAACTATACGTGACGGCATCCGCGCCACCAGGCGAGTCCGAACGCCACGCCCCAATCTCGGGCGGGGCCAGTTTTCAGATTGATGAGTCTAAATCACAAAGTGTACCTACTGGTCAGGATGGTCGTATGTCAAGGACGACCAATCCGCGTCGATCGTTGGCGACGCCTCCTCCAAATCCCACGTGTCGAACGCGATTGTGGCTCACGGGGCAATGAGTTGCAGCTTGGGGAAGTAGGTCCGGTAGCGCGTGGCGTCACGCGTCAGCAGCGTCATTCCCAAGACGCTGGCATGCGCGCCGATGTAGAAGTCCGGCAACGGCGACGAGCGGACTCCGCCCCGCCTGCGGTACGCCAGAAAGCACTTGCCTGCCAGGAAGGCGGCCTCCCAGGGGAGTGCCAACCGGTGGAAGGTGGACGTCGGAAGGGCCTCTTCGAGCGCTTCGATCCGTTCAAAGCCGATCGACACCTCCGCATAGATGATCGGATTGATCGCCAACACCTCCCGATCGGCCTGCGAATTGCCTCCCCGGTAATACTTCGATGAGTATTACTTTCGCACAGAATGGCGGTCTTGGTCAAGCTCACCGCACCGACCAAGGGCGACGATGTGGTCGGAGCTCAGCAAGTTGGCTTGAGGGGACGGCAGCAGCCCTAGGACGATTGCGGTGTCATCGTCGGTGGGCCAAAGCGGACCGCCTACCGTGCGCACCGAAAGCCGAGATAGCCCAAGCCCCACAGCGGAGCGTCAGCACGGACGTAGAGCGGTCCGTCTCCCGAACCGAACCCGAGGTCGCCCCCACGAACCAGCGCGCCGGGTCCGGTATTCGGTGCAGTGCTCGCTCCCGCAAAGCAGTTGATGTCGTTGCTGAACGTGCCCCAACCCGAGCAGGTCGTCGACAACGGCGCCCAGTCCGCCACCCATTCGGCGACGTTCCCCACCATGTCGAAAACACCATAGTTCGACACGCAACCGCTGCGCGACCCCGTGTTCACCAGTTGAAGGACATTGCCGGTGTTGCAGTCCGTCGTGCCGTTGTCTCCAGCTGCTCCTTCCGGCGTCCCCGCCACCGCCAGCTGCCATTCAGCGTTGCTCGGTAGGCGCTTGCGCGAGTTGCCACATGCCTGCTGGGCCTGTAACCAGGTCACACACTGGATGGGCAGCACGCCCGGAATGGAGATGGCGTACAGCGGCTGTGTCCACTGACCGTTCTCTGGAAACGTGGCCGGCCACCAAGGGCACTCTCCCGCCGGGGCCATCTGCGTCGCCCCGCCGGCCTGCAGATTGGCCAGCGTCGCCGTGCCCTTCTGAATCTTCGTGATCAGCCCTTTGTTGCTCCCGCCCGTCGGGTTGGTGGCCGGGATCTGCCACACGCTCGCCTCGTACTTGTCCATACAGACCGTACCCGCGATCACCGCATCCGGTGGGCACTTCGTCAGCGGCCCGCTGGGCGGACCAGCGGCGTGCGCGTGATGCGCCGCGAGTCCCACGATGAGCGCCCCAACCACTGCGGACAGCTGTGTCAGCTTCGTTGTCTGCCTCCCTCTTGCGATATGGTGTTGCAGCTTCTGCCACCACGGCTCCGAATGTCAAGGACAACGTGGACAGGCAGCGTATGTGGCACGATCTGCCACCCGTTGTACGACGGAACCGTGTCAGTTCGAGCGCCTGCAAGCGCGCGGTGATCGCAACATGGCCGTTGAGGTAGTGAATCGCCCAGTCCGTGTCGATCAGATAGCGCGCCGTCATAAGCGCGGCACCGGGCGGGTCTGTATGAGGCGATCCGCATAGATGTTGCGAATCAACGCCTCGGCGTCGATCGTGCCTTTCCAACTGCCGGCTGCCCGGCGGAAGTCCTCGGCGCCATTGGGCTTCGATTCCGTGGCGACCGTAACCTCCACCTCGCTGCCGTCAGGGATATCGAGGGGCTCCACGGGCGCCAACATCCCGTGGGTGACGCGCGCACGAATGGTCCGCGTCATACTAGTTCCTCCTTTCTTGGTCCGAAATCTCCGCATCCTGGGAGTGTAGAACTATGTGGGGAGAGCCGTCAAATCCGGGGCGCTGGCAACGGATGCGCCGGAAGCGGCGAACAGCGAGTGGGGTGTTACTGTCGCCCGCAGGTAACGAGCGGCAAGCGAGGCGAGAAAATACGCGGGCGCACGCCGGGCTCGCAGCGCAAGTTCGCGGACGGCAGCATCGCGCTATCGCTCGATGATGACGTTGAGCAGACCGCGCAGCGTTGCCCGGTCTTCAGGTTCGAGCTTGCCGAGCACCCGCAATACGAGCGCTTATTCGAGCGTGGCGAGAACCGGCTTGAAGACCGAAGGCTTGAGCAGGCCTGCCCTTCGCCAGTGGCGAACCGCTGCTTCGCCGGCGGCCCTTGTCGGACGGGACTGGCTGGTGATTGCCATGACGATCACGTCGGCACGATCGGAGTTGTACGCCGCCGGACTGACCACCACCGCCGGTCGCTTCTTGGTGGCGCGCTGGTCCGTGAAGGGAAACGGGACGAGGACGATGTCGCCGAACTCAAAGCTCGTCGTAGACGGCATCGGCGGCGTTGTCCCACACTTTGGCGAAGGAGCGCTCCGAGAGTTTGCTCGCCGCCCGTGCGAGACGTCTGTCGGCCTCGCGCTGGCGGAGGAACTCGACGAAATCCGCTACCTCGGCGAGCCGATCGGGGGGCAGCTCGTCGATCTTTGCCAAAAGGGCCTGTGCCGCAGATCCACGCTTGCTCATCCGAGTCCCTCCGGACAGTTCGATGAGTACGCCTCGATCACGGGACAGTCAATCAGTGGAAAAATGGAGAGCAACTGCAACCCCCCGGAACACGAGATGTCGTACAGCGAGGCGAGGCAATGAAAGCAAGGCGACGCGAGGCGGCACGATTCCGTCTCGGCGAGACCTCATGCCATCGTCGAGTTCACTGGCGATGGTCAGTATACGGACGGAAGTTTTCGCCCTCGAAATGCCCTACCCGGTAGCGCCACGCGAATGGGCGAAAACGGATGCCGCGCCGCCGGCAGAACTCTCGTATCGTATCCGATAACGCGTCTTGCACGCCGAAAATCCGATACCCCTCTAAGTCGAGCAGGGTGACTCCAGGGGGCACCGCAGGGACGGCATCGTCGGCGAAGGTGAGAATCACTGCGCGCCCACCACGCGGTATATCCGCCGGTTGCAGCGTGGCTACAAACTGCACGGTCGCACCCTTCCCCAGATCGAGGGTGGAAGGGTCGCCGTCGCCGCGACGAACAACTTGATAGCCACTGGCGGCCAATGCGGCGCCGATCTCCGGCATCAGGCGGTCGCGCACGAGAGCGATTTGCTGATCGCGCGTCGGCCGCGTGATGTGACGGATCACCTGTGCCGGCACGCCACCAACGAATGTATCAGGCGGGACGTTGATCCCGACAAACGAGTTGACCATCACGGTGGCGCCGGAACCAATCGTCACGCCCGGGAAGACAAAGGCGTTGTTTCCGATGAAGACATGGTCGCCCACCTGGATCGGTCCAAACATCGAGGCGTACCCGCGCAGGACGGACTGCCAGTGACTATGCGTAAACAGCATCGCGCGTGAGCCGATGCACACCTCGTTTCCCAACGTGAGAGGGTGGCAAGTATTGAGGTAAGCACTTTCGCCGAAAAAACACGCGTCGCCGGCGCGCAGGCGGGCACCCGGTTCTTCGCTCCCGCCGCCGCCGATAATTACGTCGTCCTTCGACCACAGCGCGTCGCCGATCTCCGCGGAGCGGCAACGGACGCGGGTCCGTTTGCCAAACGCCACCAGCCGTCCGAGTTGCAGTCGGTCGCACTCGATCGTCGAATCGGCGCCGATGGTGGACATCGCGCCGATCCTCACTATCGGTGCAATCATCAACGCGCCGGACTCAATGCGCACGCCCTCGCCGATGTACGCCCCATGCTCGCGGTACAGCCGAACCTTCATCTCCGAGGACAGCTGGCGAATCGCGCCACCGTCCTTGCGCAGTAACGTCAGGAACGACGGGTCCAGCGCGCCGTCGCCGCTTGTCACCGTCACGGAGGCGATGGCGGCTTCCACGTCACCGCGGGTGATCTCGCCGCGTGTCCCCGTCGGGCGGATCTTCTCGAGCGCGATGCCACGTTCGCGGGCGAACTGGCGCGCGGCGGGACTGGCTGCAACCCGCGCCTCGCTCGCCACGACGGCACTCGGAGCGGCAGTCGCAGCTGCCGCGGGTGCAGACGATTCGACCGCAACGGCAGGCAGATCCTGCTGCCCGGAGACTGTAGATTTTCTCGGAACACACCCCCTTCGACGGGGCTCAGGGCAGGCTTCGAGAGCCTCAGGGTGAGCGGAAAAGTCCTTTTGAAATGGATCAACAACCGCTCTCCTGAGCTTGTCGAAGGATGAGGCTCTCGAAGCACGTCTTTCGCCTTTATCGACAGTCCCCTCGAGAACGGGATTGGGTGGGACAAGGCTGCTCCACGTTTCGGGTGCGGGGATCGCCTCGTCGGCTGCGCCGATGAACGCCAGCACACTCAACACCGGCGCGCGTGCGCCCACCGGAACGGCGATGTGCCGCAACACGCCGGAGACCTCGGCTTCGACTTCGGCGTTGACTTTGTCTGTTTCGACTTCGAACAGCGGGTCGCCCGCTTGGACCATCTCACCTTCGCGTTTCAACCAGGCGCGTATGATCCCTTGGGTCATGTTGGCTTCAAGAATTGGGAGAATGACCGCTTTCATCTACCGCGCCCCCATCTCCTCGACCGTGCGGACGATATCGTCGGCTTTCGGCAGCGCGGCTTGCTCCAGCGGCGGGCTGAAGGGAATCGGCACATCGGGCGTTGCGATGCGCCGGATCGGCGCATCCAAATATTCGTAGGCCGATTCCGCCACGCGGGCGGCAATCTCGGCACCGACGCCACCACTGCGCGTGCCTTCTTCGATGCAGACCAGCCGGCCGGTCTTCCGCACCGACGCGAGAATGGCTTCTGTGTCCATCGGCACGAGCGTGCGTAAGTCAACCACCTCGGCATCAATACCTCTGGCAGCGAGCTGTTCCGCCGCCTGCAACGCAATGCCGGCATGATACGAGTAGGCAACCAGCGTGACATCACTGCCTTCGCGCCGCACTGTTGCCTCGCCGATCGCGACCGGATTCTCACCGTCCGGCACCGGGCCCGTGGTTGCGTACAACAGCTTGTGCTCGACGAACAGTACCGGGTTGTCGTCGCGGATGGCGGCGATCAACAGGCTTTTCGCGTCGGCGGGGGTTGCGGGGGCAACGACCTTCACGCCGGGAACATGCAGAAACCAGGCTTCCAAGCTCTGCGAGTGCGTCGCCCCATAACAGCGCCCCCCGCCTGCAGGCGTGCGGATCACCATCGGGACGCACGCCTGCGGGCCATACATGTAACGGAATTTCGCGGCGTGATTGGCGAGCTGGTCCATCGCCAGCGTGAGGAAATCCATGAACATGATTTCCACCACCGGGCGCATGCCGGTGAGGGCGGCTCCAGCGGCGGTGCCGACGATCGTGGCCTCGGAAATGGGCGTGCAGCGCACCCGCTCCGGTCCGAACTCGGCCAGCAGGCCGCGCGTCACGCCGAACGCGCCGCCGTAGGCGCCGATATCCTCGCCCATCAAGAAGACGCGCCGGTCGCGCGTCATCTCCTCGCGCAGCGCCTCCTGCAGTGCCTGCCAATACGTCAGCTCACGCATCGTGCTTGTCCGCGAAGACGCCCTCGGTCAGTGCCTGTGGTTCAGGGAACGCACTGCGGCGCGCAAACTCGACGGCAGCATCGACGGTCGCGAGGGCGTCACGGGCAACGCCGTCGAGATCCGCGGTGCTCGCCAGGCCTTGTTCGAGCATGGTTTGGCGGAAGCGCGTGACGGGATCCCGCTCGCGCCAGGCCGCCTCTTCGTCTTTGTGCCGGTATATGCGCTGGTCGCTCTTGGAATGGCCGAGGAAACGATAGGTCTTGCACTCGATCAAGCTCGGACCGCGCCCTGAGCGCGCGCGGTCTGTTGCCGTGCGTACGGCCGACGCCACCGCGAGCACGTCCATGCCATCCACGTGCACGCCGGGCATCCCATAGGCCGCTGCCCGGTCCGAGATGTTCTCGATGGGGCACACGTCGCGGATCGAGGTGGACATGGCGTACAAGTTGTTCTCACAAACGTAGACTGCCGGCAATCGCCAGACCGCCGCGAGGTTCAGTGATTCGTGAAACGTCCCTTGGTTCGCGGCCCCATCACCGAAGAAGATGACGACGACCTGGTCGGTGCCCTGCATCTGTGCGGAGAGCGCCGCGCCGGTGCCGATCGGAATCCCGCCGCCGGTGACGCCGTTCGAGCCCAAGTGGCCGACGGCGAAAGCGGCCATGTGCTGCGTGCCGCCCTTGCCGCCGCCATACCCGGTGGCTTTGCCGAAAAGCTCCGCCATGAGGCGGTTGGGGTCGCCGCCCTTGGCGAGCAGATGGCCGTGGCCGCGATGCGTGCTCACGACGAGATCCTGGGTTCGCAAAGGCAAACAGGACCCCACGGCGACGGCCTCCTGGCCGACGTAGGGGTGCGTCGTGCCGCGGATGCTGCCGTCACCCACCAGCTTGAGCACACGCTCTTCAAAGGCGCGGATGAGCGCCAGCAGGTAGAGAATGCGGCGCGCCTCGGCCGCGTCGGGCAGAGGCGGTGCAGTCGCCGTCATCCTCACAACGCCTCGGGGATCGGGGTCAATTCCTTCACCACTTGGAACGCCTCCGCGTAGCGGCGACCGATCTGAAAGCCGCGATGTGCGGCGCGGCCGCGGATCGCGTCCAACCACTCCTGCCCGTAGCGCTCGAGCTGCGTTTCATACGAGGCGAGACTCGTCATCTTGTTTTCGATCGTATCACTGATGTCGACGAACTTCTGTGCTCGGAACGGATGCGCGCTGATGCCGCCGGGCAGCGTCGCCTCGTACATGTACACCGAGCACTGGTTCTTGCGTCCAGCGGCGAGGACGGCGCGCGCGAGGCCGACGTGCTCCGGATGGCTGTCGCCGAGCCAATGCGTGTAGATCGCGGTGGGCTGCACATCGGCCAGTAACTGGTCGATGGCGGAGACCAAGCGGGCGTTGGGTTGCACGGCATCGCGGGTCAGGCCGAAGCTCAGCAATTCCGCACCGAGCGTCCGAGCTGCCTGGTCAGCCTCCTGGCGGCGCCGTTCCCGTTCCTTACCGTTCGTGTCGTCGTGCCCGCCCGGCACCCGCACGTTGACCATCAGGACGCGGTGGCCGCGCTGTGCGTAGGCTGCAATCGTACCCCCGGCGCCAATCTCGCCGTCGTCCGGATGGGCACCAAAGACGATAATCCGCTCACGCATGCACTCATCCTCCTCACAAAAAGCCGCAAGGTCCTAGCAATACGCCGGAGTCAGGAAAAAAGGCAAGCCAAATCTGGGTCGGGCCTCCTCCTCTTCGTCGGCTCGCCACACTCCGGGCGAGCGGCCGCCGTGCCCGCGCGTCGCCGACGTCCCGCTTCTGGCCCGTTTACTGACTTGCGACCGGAAGGGCCTGCAAGGCGAGCCCGCACTGTGCTAATAGTTGGAGTTCTAGGTTCTGGTCGATGGCTCGCCCCAGGATTTGTCAGAGTCGCAAGCGACGGGTAGCCCAAAGCGACCCAACAGGGAGCGGCCCGCACAACTGAGGCCGGACCGCTAGCCATGCAGGCAATGGATCGGCTTCCCGAAATCCTGGCTTCGCTCAATGCCGAGGAAGTCGAGTACGTGCTGTTCGGCGGGCAGGCCGTCAACCTGCACGGGATCCTGCGGTTCACGGACGACATCGACTTGTTCGTCTCGCCCACCCCCGAGAATGTGGAGCGTCTGCGGCGCGCGCTGCGTCGTGTGTGGATGGACCCGTCGATCGACGAGATCCGCAGCGAGGACTTGTCGGGGGACTACGCGGTCGTTCGCTACGGGACGCCGGACGCGTTCTACATAGACATCGTCGCGCGGCTGGGCGAGGCGTTCACCTTCGAAGACGTGGAAGCCACCTGGGTGGAGCGAGGCGGCGTTCGTGTGCGGCTTGCCACACCTCGAATGCTGTACCGGATGAAGAAGGATACCTTTCGGCCCCTCGACCGTGCGGATGCCGCTGACCTAAAGGCAAAGTTCCGGCTCAAGGACGAGTGAGATGCCGGTCTGGAAGTTCCACACCTTCGAAGCGGCGCGGCGGGCGCTCTGGCTAGCGCCGGAGAACCCGGACCTCCTGCCACGCATGTCTCGCCTGGCTGCAAGCGCCGGGGCCCCACGCCCGGTTCGGCGCGGCGTTACGCGCTTTCACAACATTGAGGAGGCAAAGCGGGCCAAGGGCGCGCACTGGCAACCGCGCCCAGATTTGCTTCCATAGAATTGCCAAGATGAAGGCTATGGCGGAGGCTCTGGACGGGGCGACGTTCTCCGGCGTGGCCGCGTCCTGCCTTGCGCAACAAAGTCGGATCTCGTATCTCTAACTCATCGCGCCCCTAATAACTGGCCAGAGTCCGGGTTGGAGTGGGCTGGCGAGACGAGCAGCAATGGACAAGAAGAAGACCACCGCCCTCAATCTGACCGACGAAGAGTTCGTGTATCCGGGTAACCGCGCATGCGCCGGCTGTGGGCTGAACATCCTGTACCGCATTGGGCTCAAAGCCATCGGCAGAGACGCGATCCTGATCGTCCCACCGAGTTGTTTGACGGTCATGCAGGGGCTGTATCCCATCGCGTCGACGCAACTGCCCGTGCTGAACGTCACGTTTGCGTCGACGGCAGCTGCGGCGTCTGGCGTGCGGGCGGCGCTCCGGGTGCAGAAGAACGACCACACCCGGGTGGTGGCCTGGGCTGGCGACGGCGGAACGGCGGACATCGGCCTGCAGGCGCTGTCCGGGGCCATCGAGCGCGGCGAGGATTTCCTCTACATCTGCTACGACAACGAAGGCTACATGAACACCGGCGTGCAGCGCTCGGGAACGACGCCACAAGGCGCGGTGACGGCCAACACCACCATCAACGGCAAGCGCGAGCGGGGCAAGGATGTCCCGGGCATCATCGCGGCGCATTCGCCGGCGTATGTGGCGACGTGTTCGGCCGCGTATCCGATGGATTTTCACGACAAGATCAAGAAGGCGCTGACCTTGAAAGGGTTGAAATACATTCAAGCCCACACGCCGTGTCCTCCGGGCTGGGTAATGGAAGAACGGCTCGCGGTGACCATTGGCAGGCTTGCGGTCGCTACCGGCCTCTGCGTGCTCTACGAGATTGAAGATGGCCGTATGAAACTCAGTGAGCCCTCAGCCAAACTGCTGAGGAAGAAGGATCTGCCGCCGGTACGCGAGTACTTGGAGGCACAGGGCCGCTTCAAGGCCCTGGGGCCGGAGGCCGTCGATAATCTCCAGCAGGAGGTCGACGCCAAGTGGGCGGCGTACCGGCGCCGCATGCAGTAGTGCAACGGAGCTGATCACACGGTGAGAGCACACCTCTCCCTCGATCCCTCCCCGACGCGGGGAGGGAAGGCTGCTTTTCCCCCTTCCCGTGCCGGGAAGGGGGCTAGGGGGGTAGGTCCGGCAGTCTTGGTCTACACAGCGGTGGCGCTTTGCGCCGTGGCCGTTTGTACGTGCGTCGCCGGAGCAATCAGCCACACCGCAACGCCCCGCTTCTTCTTCGCCGGTGACGGCCATCTAGCGCTGCAGCACGGGCACTTCGCCACGACACTCGACGTCCGCTACCGGCGCGCGGACGGCACTTACGATCCCGAGGCGCTGGCGCAGATCAATCACTTTTTCCGCTCCCGTGTGGACGGCCGTGAGGCGCGCATCCCGCTGCGTCTGGTGGAGCTGCTCGCGTATGTCCAGAATCGCTACCATCCTCGCCAGATGATCTTGCTCTCCGGATTCCGCAGTCTGGAGTTCAACTCCGAATTACGTGATGCTGGGCAGGTGGTGGCGCTGGCATCGTTGCATACGCAGGCGATGGCGGCCGATGTCACGTTTACAGGGATCGATATGCAGCGGCTGTGGCGCCAGCTGCGCGAGCTGCATGCGGGGGGCGTCGGCTACTATCGCAAGAGCAAGTTCCTGCATATCGACACCGGTCCGCCACGGTTCTGGGAGGAGACGACCTCACGAGTGAGCGAAAATCTCTCCGCGGGTAATGCGCGGGTGTTCGTGCGCACGGACTTCGACCGCTACGACAGCATTGAGGGCGCGGTCTGCAGCCTGCACAGCGTGACGGCGTTTCCGCTGCTCGTCTCACCGCACGCGACGCTGGCTCGGCCAAGCGGTACCACCGCAATCACCCTGCAGCCCGTGAGTGACGGCATCGCGCAGCGTGAGGGGTGCTTCGCCATCGCCGCGCCGGCACAGGCGTACGAGTTCCGGGTCGTCACGGCGGCGCCGGTAGCGGGCTCGGAGACCGCCCGCGCGCGCATCCTGCTCGCGACCTGCGAGCCACGCGTGGGAAAGACGCCCGCCGAAATCGAGTCCAATCTGATAGAAGTGCGTGATTAACGACGAGGCTCCTCGGCGGTCGCGTACAAGTGCTCCCAGCCGGGTTGCTGCCAATTGAAGCCGTGGGCCGCCTTCACGTGCTGGTACTCACGGACGCCATGCGCATTCTGATACGCCCAGGCCGCCCGCGTCCACCACGGCAACTCGGGAATCCAGAAGCGCTCTGGCAGTGATTGAACCGACGGCCCGGCCGTAAGCGCCGCAGCCGCCACGGGCGCGAGCCCCACCGGCACGAGTGGCACGCGCGCGACCAAGACGCCCTCGCCTTCTTCGTAAATGCGTCTGGCCAGCAAGGTCCCATCCGCAGCTACGATCTGCGCCTCTCCCAAGTAATGGGAGCGATACGGCAACCAGGGCAGGCGCGGTGTGCCGGCAGCGAACCGGCCGCAATGTGCCGCGTGGATCACCGGAGCGCCAACCAGAGACGCGAACCGGACGGGAGTCCAGCGCATCATCTCACGGTTCTGTTCGTCCCATCGCGTCGCGAACGCACGCGCGAGTGGCCAGTCCGGAACGGTCCACCAGCACGACCCACCCACGACCAAACGCACCCGCCCGCGCAGTCGCTTGACCGTGCGTGTGCGCACGAGTTCCCAACACACCGCGGCCCCGACCGCTCCCAGTGGCGTGTCGATCACGCCGTCATCGTGCCCGCCGACGTAGTACGCATTCTCCCACATCGTCGGCTGATCTTTGTCGTGCTGGCCGAGCACGCCAGCGGGGCCCGCGAGGATGAATCGGTTGTACGCCTCGCCGCGCTCGGCAGTGATGAACGAGCCACCGACCACGCCGCGGTGCTCGCGCGCGAGCGCGCACAGGAGCCGTGTCGCCGGCCCGTCGGGGGGCAACGCCACGTGCCGGAGAGCGAAATGGTATCCGACCGGGCTCGTGAAGAACTCCGGCAACACCACCCACTGCGCGCCGCGGCGGAAGGCCTCGCGCACCAAACGCTCGGCCCGTGCGAGATTGCCCGCGACGTCGCCGAGCCGCGCATCCATCTGAATGGCAGCTGCAGTGATCGCTTCATCCATTGGTCACAATTCCTGCCACGGCGTACCACAGATCGCAATCGCCGGCACTCGCATCGGAGTGTTCGGGGCAGCTTACTGTGCGATGGGTGGCGCCGGCGTCTCCAGCAACCGGAACAACTGGCCGCTCGCTGCCATCTCCTGCAGGAACGTGGCGATGACCTCGGCACCGTCGGCCACGAGGGAGAAACAACGATGATTCTCTCCCGTAGCCATGAACCGTATGGCCTCTTCGAAATTGGTGAAGTCCACACCAGAAAGCTCCCGGCACGAAGAAGAGCCGAGGCGCTGGTTCAGCCGGGCGATGAGGTCCTGCGCAGGCGCGACCACGGGGAAGAGGCTCGACGGGCAGCGGGTGAGCGCCCTCCTGGCTTGGGCACCGCTGCGGTCTATAATTCTTCTGTGCCCTGTGCGGAACAGGAGGATGCATGCAACCGAAAATGGAACGTGGAGATGCACTGATCATCGTCGATGTCCAACGCGACTTCTGTGCCGGGGGTGCCTTGCCGGTCCCCCACGGCGATGAAGTGGTTGCGATCCTCAATGGGTGGATAGAAGCCGCGCAGGATGCGGGCGCCCCGGTCTACGCTTCGCGCGACTGGCATCCGCGCGCACACCTGAGCTTCACGGAACGCGGTGGCCCGTGGCCAGCACACTGCATCCAAGATACCCCTGGAGCACAGTTTCATCCCGCTTTGCGCCTGCCCCCCTCGGCCATCGTCGTCAGCAAGGGGGTGCGCTTCGACAAAGACCAGAACTCGGCCTTCGACGACACCGGCCTCCCGGTGGAGCTGCGCCAGCGCGGCGTGCGCCGGCTCTGGGTGGGCGGCCTTGCCCAAGATGTCTGCGTCCGCGCAACGGTCCTGGATGCTGTGCAGGAAGGGTTCGAAGTGCACGTCATTGCCGCAGCGACGAAGCCTGTGCGCCACGAGGATGGCCAGGGCGCGCTCGATGCGATGCGGCGGGCGGGTGCCGTGATCGAGGAACGTCAGGGTGTCGCCGGGGCTTGACCGGTGGACACGGCGGTGAGCAGCAAAACGGATTCCGCAGGAGACTACGCCGCTATCACTGCCAGTGATGACGGTGCAACGCTGCTTTGATCTCGTCGAGGCTCGCCGGATCCTCGATGGTGGAAGGGACCTGGTACGGCGCGCCATCGGCGATGGCCCGCAACGTCCCCCGAAGGATCTTGCCTGAGCGGGTCTTCGGCAGACGACCGACGACGAACGCGTGTTTGAACGACGCGACGGCGCCGATCTGCTCGCGAATGAGTCGAACCACTTCAGCCTCCAACGTTTCCGGCGTGACGTCGATCCCTGCTTTGAGCACGACGAAGCCCATCGGCACCTGACCTTTCAACTCATCCGCAGCGCCGATCACCGCACACTCCGCGACTGCGGGGTGCGTTGCGATGACCTCCTCCATCGCTCCGGTGGAGAGCCGGTGACCGGCCACGTTGATCACGTCGTCGATGCGTCCCATCACGTGCAGGTAGCCGTCGTCGTCGAAGTACCCGCCGTCTCCGGTGACGTAAGAGCCTGGGTAGCGCGTGAGGTACGACGAGACGAAGCGCTCGTCGTCGTTCCACAACGTCGGCAATGATCCGGGTGGCAGCGGAAGCTTGATCACAATGGCGCCCTCGTTGCCGGGTGGCAGGGCGTCGCCGTCCGGCCCAACGATTTCGACGCGATACCCTGGAACGGGCTTGGTTGCTGAGCCGGGCTTTATCGGCAAGGGCTCGAGGCCCAAACAGTTCGCGGCGATTGCCCAGCCAGTCTCGGTCTGCCACCAGTGATCGATGACCGGCCGCCCCAGCACCTGGCGCGCCCAGTGATAGGTATCGGGATCGGTGCGCTCACCCGCGAGGAACAGCGTGCGGAACTTTGTCAGCTCATAACGCCGGTAGTGCTCACCCGCCGGGTCGTCTTTCTTGATGGCCCGGAACGCCGTCGGTGCCGTGAACAGGACAGCGACATCGTGCGCGGCGATCACGCGCCAGAATGCCCCCGGATCGGGCGTGCCGACGGGCTTGCCCTCGTACAGCACGGTCGTGCAGCCGGCGAGCAGGGGCCCATACACGATATAGGAATGGCCGACGACCCAGCCGACGTCAGATGCCGCCCAAAACACCTCGCCGGGGTGCACCCCGTAGATATTGGGCATGCTCCAGCGCAATGCGACCGCATGCCCACCGTTGTCGCGCACGACGCCTTTCGGCCGGCCGGTCGTGCCGGAGGTGTACAGGATGTAGAGAGGATCGGTCGCCGCCACCGGGACGCACGCTGCCGGCTGCACGCCATCGAGCGCGTCGCGCCAGTCGAGGTCGCGGCCGGCGACGAGCGACGCACATGCCATCGGCCTCTGGACAATGATGCAGCGCTCGGGTTTGTGATTGGCAATCGCAATGGCGCGGTCGAGCAGTGGCTTGTACTCGATCACGCGCTTGCCCTCGATGCCGCACGATGCGGACACGACGACCTTTGGCTTGGCGTCGTCGATGCGCACCGCCAACTCGTGGGCCGCGAAGCCGCCGAACACCACCGAATGGATCGCCCCGATGCGCGCGCAAGCGAGCATCGCTACCACCGCTTCCGGCACCATGGGCATATAAATCACCACCCGCTCACCATGAGTGACACCGAGGCGCTGCAGCGCGCCTGCGAATGCCGCCACCGCATCGCGCAACTCGCGATAGGTGTAGCGCGTGATCACGCCGGTGACCGGGCTGTCGTAGATGAGCGCGACTTGATCGCCGCGCGTGGGTCCGACACCCTGGCCGCCGTCCACCCAACGGTCGAGCGCGTTGAAACACGTGTTCAGCGTGCCGCCCGGAAACCAGCGATAGAAAGGCGCGCGGCTATCATCGAGCACCCGGTCGGGCTGCCGATCCCAGTGAATGGCCTCCGCCGCCTCGCCCCAGAACCCATCCGGATGGTCGAGACTGCGCCGGTAGACATCGTCGAACCTGCCCATGGGGAACAGTAAACCGGTTTCGAGTGGGCGGCGCAACAACGAGCGCGCGCATGTAATCAACCGTTGTGCCGGCGCACCACCTCCGGTACGATCCACTGGTGTTGTGTTGCGGTTCGAAAGGAGGGCTTCATGGCCGTTGCGCGAGTGAGTGAAATTGTGGCGTCGTCGAAGGAGTCCGTTGAGGCAGCAGTGCAAGCCGGCCTCAAGCGTGCAACGAAAACGCTGCATGGCATCACCGGCTTCGAAGTGACCCGGATCACCGGGAAGGTGGAGAAGGGAAAGCTGCAGGAGTACCGCGTACACATGAACGTGACCTTCGTGCTCGACGAATAGCGGGCTGCGGCGGTACTTGGCAGCACCCCGGCTGGGCGCGCGTGCACGCGCCCGCCGTGGAGTCTCGTCAACTGTTGGCCAGGGTCAGCCGGCTGCGCGCCCCTTCTTCGCGCTCATGATCAACCACAGCCGTTTCGCGTAAGGGAACTGTACGTCGCACAGCCCTGCCCGTTCGCAGTGCACCTGCAGCTCCTCGGCGGAAAACGGGTGAACCCCGAACAGGCGAGGACCAAAAGCCGCCTGCAGTACGCCCACGGCCCCACTGTAGCGGCGGGCTGCAGAGACAGTGAGACGTCCACCGGGCTTCAGCACTCGGTGTGCCTCGCGCACGACGCGCCCGACGCTGGGAAACAGGTGCAACGCGCCACAGCAATTGACCAGGTCTAAACGCTCCGACGGAAATGGCAGGTGCAACGCGTTGGCGTGAATCCACACGATATTGTCGAGCCGCTGTTCGCGGGCGCGGGCGCTGGCGTAGCGCAGCATCGGCAGCGACAGATCGACACCTACGACGGTGCCGCCGGTCGCACGCTGCGCCAGCGGACGGGTGTGGATCCCGGGCCGCAGGCGAGATCGAGCACGGTCGCATCCCGTTTGACTTTGGCGAGGCGGGAAATCAGCGCTTGTTCCTGCTCGAACGAGATGCCGAGCGCCAGCGCCGTCGGCAAGCTCCGCCGCCACAGCCGGCTTTCGTATATCCGGACCACCGGCTCCGCCTCCATCAAGAGCTGAACCGGGCTACGCGCGGTCGAGGCGCTGGGCAAGAGGTCGATGACGCCCGTGTCAACCGGCCAGGACTCTGAACAGGCCGCGCAGCGGACTTCCCCGCACTCCGCAGCGGAAAGAACAAGGAAGCCGTCCTTGCATGTGGGACACTGTACCAAATTGTCGCACCTGCCGGCTTCCATTCGGTCTCCGACCTCGGCATCCAGTTTATCTGATTTCGCCCTGAATCTCTCGCCACTGCAGAGAGCAGCCGGCACGCTCCCCATTGTCAGGCGTCTCGCAATGGTGCAGAACACGGTCCGATGACTGAGCTTCAGGATCAATGGCGGCGGCTGCTGGCGCTGGCGGCGGATGTCAAAGCGCTGGCGCCGTGGAACTTCATGTTCGAGACCGACAACTTTGCCATCCCCCTGCCGGAGCCGCACGCCCTCGGACTAGTGAGCATTATGGGGGCTCGCGGGGAGCACTTCGCGGTGGCCCTCTATCTCGGACGGTGCGCGATCGTTGACTTCCGGGCTTTCGTTGCGGACGAGGGCGGGGACGAGCCGGAAGCGATCATTGAGATCGATCAACTGCAGCTATCGTGGGAAGATCGCAGCGTACTCGACCGCCGGGACCGGCAGTTGCTCGCCGACCTCGGCGTGAAACCACGCGGCTCGCACAGCTGGCCGATGCTGCGGCGCTACCGCGCCGGATACACTCCGTGGTTCGCCACGCACGACGAGGTGGCGATGATAATCTCCGCTCTCGAACAACTGCTGGCAATGTCACCGCGGCTACGCTCCGATAGCACCTTCCTGGCGCCGCCGCCCGGTCGGCATTACCTGCTCCGCTATCCGCCCTCGCCGGCAGCGCCGCCGTCCGATTGGCGCGAGCGCTTCGACGCGTTGCCCCTCTCAGAAGAAATTCGAATCGCTACGGTCGTCGACGCCGGCCGCGTCCAGCAGGTCGATGCCCTTCCGCAGTTGGCGTTGGAGATAGAGGTGGACCTGTTTGCGGCACCGATGCTGCGGATCGACGGCAAGAGCGAAGGCGTCGGGCAACCGTATTACCCATACCTCTTGCTGGGCGTCGAACGTGGCGAGGGCCTGATCGTCGGCTTCAAGACCCTCACCGCGCTGCAGGGTCTCGAGCAGATGTGGAGCCAGGTCCCGGCGGCGTTCGCCGATCTGCTCATCAGTGCCGCTGCACGGCCGGAACGCATTTTCGTGCACCGACCGCTACTGGCGAAACTGCTGGCGGGCATCTGCGAACACCAAGGGATCGAGATCCAACTCGTGCGCAAGTTGAAAAATCTGGCCGCCGCGCGCCGTAGCCTCAATGAAATGGCCCCCCGCTGACCGCCGCCACCTCTTCTCGCATCACCCTCGAGCAGATCTGCTGGGACCTGCGGGCCGCCCGATCCCCGAATATGCGGACCTGGCTTTGCGCCGTGATCAGCTGATTCCGCTGCACAATGAGGGCGAAGCATTGAGGGTCGTCGCCTGAGATGGCGTCGGCCGGTTCTGCCCGGACGGTACAGCCTTTGGTGTAGGTGAGCGCAACAGTGTGCTAGGGTGCCCAGCTATGCAGCATATCCACGCGACGGGACGATCTCGGTTCACCGACCAACTGAGTGATTCCGTGTGGCAAAACGGCGCCGCCCACCCCTTCCTGGCGGCGTGATGAGCTGATTATTGAGGGTTGCGGAAGTAAAAGAAAGTATCGATCCCTGGAAAGCCTCTCCTATCGGGCCTGAGCGGCCCCGCCGGTTTCTATTACTTCTGCACGGCTCAATAAGGGTTGCAGCATAAGCAGCGATTTTTTGGGGCCAATTAATTTGACCGTCAGCGGAAGCGGAAATCGAGTTGGAAATCGTAGAGCCAGGGGATGCGAGGGCAGACGTTTTCGGAGCGGAGTTTGGCGGGAAGGTTCTCGTAGTGGTGGCGGAGGCGTTCGACATCGGGAGCGTTGTAGTAGGTAACCAGGATTGTATCGTCGCTGACACGGACATCCCCATCGAGTCCCTGGAACAGGGCGCTGGCGAGGTGAGATGCGTCCCAGCCGGAGATCGGGGGCAAGAGGCGACGGCGCAGTTGGTGGATGACGCTCTGGGCGATCAGCGCCATGGTCATTTGCCCGTAGCGGATATTGAGGTTGAGGGTTCCCCCGCGCTGCCAGCCCAGAGCTTGATTGGCGTTGAAGAACTCTTCGATGTGCCAACGTTTGGGGTAGTCGAGGGTAAGGGCATCGAGTTCATCCCCGCGGGTGGTCGAAAGGAAAGCTTTGAAGCGCCATTGCGCGGGATCTTCGCCCAGACGTTGAACGAGTTGGGAGAAGGGACCGGCGTGGCTGGCCGTCAGGGTGTAGGGCACGGTGGTGGTGGCATAGCCGGCCCACCTGCGGGTGAACTGTTCGGGCGGGATCGCCCGCAGGCGCTTGTGTGCGCCCAGCATGGGCGCGTTGCAAATGGGGTGAAAGTCCCTTGTAGGAGGACCGATCATGGCAACATGAACAACCTACCACTCGAAGCCAACTCCGGCAGGGTAACCGGTCGGGGGAAGGAAGGCTAGGGGAAACCGGCGGGCCGATGGACAAGAACCGCATATGAAGGCCGACGTGATGCGACGAGCTGGCACAACACAGCGAAGTCGACGGTTCAGTCGCGGAGGTAAATGCGGCGGTGGTGCCGGGAAGCAACGCGTTCTTACCTGGGGAGACCCCGCTGGGGCGACCTGGCGGGGAGTCAGCAGAGGCCATAGTAATGAGCAGCAAGCCGGGGGCTGGAAGGCGCCCACCTAAACCCGCACACCGGAAGTCTTGATGCGCATGAAGGGCCGAACCGAACAGGAACGTTCCGACCGCGTGGAGGACATCGCGACCGATGACGCCGGCAGGCCAGGAAGCGGTGAGGGCCGCCCCGCAGGGAAGCATGGGAGCGTTCAGGAGCAGACCATGATGGAGCAAGTTCTGGCCCCGGAAAATCTGCGGGTGGCCTGGCGACGAGTCAAGGCCAACGCGGGGGCTCCGGGCCTCGACGGCACGACCGTCGAGGCGTTTCCGGCGTTCTGCCGGGAACAATGGCCACGGATACGCTCCGCGCTCATGGCGGGGACGTACCGCCCGGCGCCGGTGCGCCGGGTATTCATTCCCAAACCCGACGGGACCCTGCGCCCGCTGGGGGTGCCAACGGTGTTGGATCGCCTGATTCAGCAGGCGTTGGCGCAGGTGCTGACCCCGCTCTTTGAAAGCGGGTTTAGTGCTCACAGCTACGGGTTCCACGAAGGCCGCAACGCCCATCAGGCGGTGCGGGAAGTGGAAGCCTGCTGGCATGAGGGACGCCACTATGCGGTGGACTGTGACCTCAAATCCTTCTTCGATAGCGTCAACCACATCCGGCTGATGAGTCAGTTGCGCGAGAAGATCCGGGACCGCAAGGTCCTGGGTCTGATCCGCCGCTACCTCGAAGCCGGAGTGGTGCTGCCCGAGGGTACCCGCGAGGCCACGCCTCAAGGAGTGCCGCAGGGCGGGCCGCTGTCGCCCTTGCTGGCCAACATCACGCTCGACCCCTTAGACAAGGAGCTCGAACGGCGCGGACATCGGTTTGCCCGCTATGCCGACGACTTCCTGGTTATGGTCAAGAGCGCGAAAGCGGCCGAACGGGTGATGAAAAGCCTGACGCGATACGTAGAGGGGCAGCTTCAGCTGGTAGTGAACCGGGTCAAAAGCCAAGCCGCCCCGCTCAAGCAGTGCACCTTTCTGGGCTTCCAGATCGGCGCCCGAGGCAGAGCGGTGTGGACGACCAAGGCCTATGCGCGCTTCAAGCGACGGGTGAAAGAGATCACCCGTCGCAACCGGGGGCATCGGGTGCAGGACGTCATCGACGAACTGCGCGTCTACGTCACCGGTTGGCTCCACTACTTCGGCATCAGCCACACCTACTCGGCGTTGCTGGAACTGGAGGAATGGGTACGCCGAAGAGTGCGGTTGTACTACTGGAAGCAATGGAAACGGCCCCGGACTCGCCGCCGCCATCTGATCGTCTTGGGTATCCCACCCAAGGAGGTTCACATGGCCACGCGAAGCCGTAAAGGGTACTGGCGGATGAGTGCCAACAGCATCGTCCAACGTGCCCTGAATAACCGCTGGCTGCACGAACAGGGAGTTCCCGACATGCGCACGTTGTGGATTGTTCTTCACTACGGGCCGCAGGCCCGCATCTGATCGGAACCGCCGTATGCGGACCCGCACGTACGGTGGTGTGGCAGCCGGGCTGGCCCTCACGGGTCAGTCCCGGCGAGCCGATCGAGGGAAGCTCGCTGGGGCAGTGGAACCAAGAGGTCGAAGTGGGTTTGTTCATGGATGTGCTCGATGAGTTTGACGCAGAAATGTTCACAATCGGCGAGGACGGTGGGCGCTGTGGTGGTGGCAGTGGAGTCGAGGATGGCGGCGGCCATATTGAGTAACTCTGGGGTGGCTTGCGTCACCGAGCGCGCCGCGGTGGCGGTGGTAAAGCACAGGGGCTGGTGGCTCTCGGCATCGAGGGCAAAGAAGGTCTGGGCGATCTTGCTCGGTTTGGATTGCGGGCTCTTCTGGTGGCGGCGCATTTGCCGCTTGCTGTAGCTGCGCACGCGGTGGGGATCGACCGCGAGCAGCTTGCCGCAGAAGTCGCCGCCGGCGCGGCGCAGTTTGCCGAGGGCGATTTGGAGGCCTTGCGCCTCTGCCACCGTGTGCGCCGCCAGCAGATCGTGGATGGCCTGGTCACTGCCGACGTAGGGCAGGCCGTTGGTGAGTTCGAACCCCTTTTGCGACAAACACCGCTTGGCGCGGATGCCCGTGGTGCACAGCGCGGCCTCATGCACCAACTGCAGGGCCAAGCGGGGCTCGACGTGTTCGGGCCCGCACCCACTCCAGGCGCGCAGCAGGTCCCACGTGCCCAGACGCAAGTGCTCGGGGACCAGCAGCCACAGTCCGACCATGTTGCCGCTGACCTTGTCCGCCAGCAGTTGGCGGACGTCGCGTTCGAGACGGCGCGGGGTAGCGGACTTCAGCTGCACACGTTGTTTGGTGTGCTGGGTCTCAATCAGCTTCTGCGGCCCGGGCCGATAGGAGTAGAGTTTTTTTTTGGAGGCCAAAGCTCTCGATGATCCGCTGCACGCTACGGATGCTGATCGCCAACCCGCTCTGCACCAGCATTTGGGCGATGACCTCCGCGGAAGCCTCCGCGTCCAGAAAGCGGTGACGGATCACCTGGCGCACGACCTCTTCAGTGCGCCGGTAGTTGGTCTTGGGTCCGCGCTTCTGGCTCAGCAATGCCAGGGCACCCCGCTCGATGAATGCCGCCCGCAGTTGGAAATAGCGTTGCTTGCTGAAATCGAACTTCGCCGCCGCCGCACACGGTCCCACGCCCTCACACTCTCCCTCGATGAGCATCAACAGCTTGCGCGTGATTTCATCATCGTCGGGCACCAACAACGAGCCCGCAGTTCCTACCACCGACCGGCTCACGAAATCGAATGAGACCATCCCCGCTTCCTCCTGCCGCACGTCTGCGATCTTCTAGCACACGCGGGGGCGGTAGTCTAATCAAATATGGCGGAATTGAGGTGAGTGGCCAGGCTATCATCCCGCATGATCAGCTGCTACATCACTGATTCACGGGAGAGTATCGCCATATTTAATTAGACATATCGTTGCTGTCTGCGCGAAACGGCACCGACTGTGTGGATCAGAGCCACGGCAAAGTCCGGTGGCCCGGATCGCCGCGCCGCCCGAGAATCGACGTCTCGGCCTACCAACGGCGGAAGTCATCTGCAGCAGGGCCACGGCAGAGTCGTCGTGACCACCCGCCGGAGAATGGAATTCTCCGGCTACGGTGCAAAGAAGTCTGCTGAAGAGGACTCGACGCGCTGGAGGCCAGTGGTCTGGTGTGGATACTCTTGCAACGCGGACAAATCATCAAGCCCCAAAAAATCGCTGCATAAGCGGGACGGCTAAGTACATAGTTCGGCTGACAGAGATGAAGAAGCATGAAATCAAGGAGGTCACATGGGAGCCGAGCAGATAACGCTTCATCACTACGGTTACGAATCGCAGGCTGGTGGGGAGATGTTGGAGCAGCCAAGAGCTTACTTCGAGGCGGAGGGGCGTCTTCTGTCGTCCGTGGGATGGACGCGCCACGAGTTGGCGGAGGAGATACAGCGTCGAGAAGCAGGCGGCGTTGAGATACCGCAGGCGTTCAGAGAGGCGTTGCTGCACCTGGGCGGCATGGCGAACTGGTCCGCCCGTTGAACTGCGTCTTCCAAGGCCCTGCCTGAAGGCGGGAAGTCATGAAATGGTTCTTCGCGATCACTGCCGTCCTGCTTGAAACGTTCGTCCTCACAGCGATGGTGAAACTCTCCTGGTGGTATGGGCTCATCTTATTCGTTATTGTGGCTTGGTGGCAGTCCGTCGTCGTTCACTCGTGGACGTACTGGACGGAGGTTGAGCAGAAAGAGCGTCGATCCAACGACTGAGGTGCTCCTCCCACACGTTCAATACCGCGGCATGCTTCTGCCCGCACGAGTGCTGGTCGCGAACGCGCCGCTCACGCCGGCGGCATGGACCTCTCACGCGCGCGGGTCGGCCCCGGTGGGGCCGAATAGTAGTTCGGCGCCGCGGGCGAGACAGAGCGCGGTGGGTCCAGCGTTATGATTGTCGCGTGGTATGCGGCCGTGGTTTCGTGGCGGGAACAACGCAAGCGATTATGAAAAAGTCCAGACCGGACGAAACAACGCAGAGTGACATGGATCAACTGCGAGCAGCGTGGGAGAAGTTCAAGGCAGAGAGGGACCGTGCGTTCCACGAAGCGACCGAGTTCAAGCCCGGCGATTTGACCGCGGAAGAGGAGGAGTTCGTCAGGCAAGAGGGCCTGACTGCGCTCAGCTACGTCCCACAAAAGACGATCCAGAAGCAGGCCGAAGCATTTGAAAAGTACGAAATCGAGATGCGTAGACGGCGGAGGTGCTTGCTCGACCGAAGACATACCCGGAGCGCATGCGCCTGGAAGCGGAGGAGGACGCCCGACAGCTTCAAAGCAGTTTGAGTGATCGTTTCGACGGATTCGGCTATGGGATGTTCTTGCTCGTGATCTTTGGTGTTACCTTGGCGATACTCAAGAGTTACGGGTGGCCGATGGGCATCTTCACCGCCTTGCTTATGCTCGCTATTCTTGAACTCAGCTATCGATTGTATTCGCGGAACTAGCTGGATTCGCGCAGCGCTCCACCTTGCATGGAAGTCAAATCGCCGAATGTGTTTGCTGACCTGTGCGGGACGGCGCGATTTCGTGGTAAATAGGCCCCCAGGGAAGGTGTTGACGTGATTCGGATCAACCCGATGCGAATTCCCGGTCGGTGGCGGGAAGGCTACGTTCTTGACTACCACACCCGCAGCAGCGACTTTCTTGGGTATGACGAGTTTCGGGCACGCGAGGTTCGAGACGACGCGGACTGAAATCGGCGACCTTCTCTATCGGCTGAAGTACAAACGGGAGGCGGAGGTCCTCGAGTCGATCGTCTCGGTTGCGGCCCGGTTCGTGCGGAAATGGGGTATCTACATCGACGCGATCGTACCCGTCCCCGCCACCAAACTGCGGCGACCCCAGCCTGTCATTGAGATGGCCAAAGGACTCGCAAAGGCTCTGGGCGTTCCCGCACTTCCGGACTTCATCCGAAACGTCAAGAACGTCAAAGAGCTCAAGAACGTCTTCGACTTCGGCGAGAGAATCAAGCTTTTGGACCAGGCGTTCGCGGTTCGCGGAGATGCTCTTCGCGGCAAATCTGTTCTCCTGTTCGACGATCTGTATCGTTCCGGAGCAACAATGAACGCGTGTCAGCCCGTGTCCTCTCGGAGCAAGGCGGTTGCGTCCAGATATACGCGCTTGCGGTAACCCGAACGCGGAGCGCATCATGACGACCGTTTTTATAGGCGGCTCTCGCAAGATGTCTCGCCTCAACGAGATGATCCGTGCTCGGCTCGACAACATCATTCGCGGTCACCTCGCGGTGGCGATCGGAGATGCCAACGGGGCAGACAAGGCCGTGCAAGCCTACCTGGCTGAACGGAGCTATCGGCAGGTAACGGTCTACTGCGCTGGCGCCACATGCCGAAACAACGTGGGCCACTGGCCAACCATCCACGTTTCCGTTGAACGGACTTCACGCGATTTTGAATATTACGCGCAGAAGGATGCACGCATGGCGGAGATTGCTTCCTGCGGCTTCATGCTGTGGGACGGAAGCAGCAAGGGGACTCTCAACAACATCCTTGCTCTTCTCCGTGCCAATAGGAAGTGTGTTGTGTACTTCGGTCCCGAGCGAGAGTGCCATCTGCTGAAATCGTTTCACGACCTCTCGGAGTTGATTCGAAAGTGCCGTCAGGACGACCAGGTGACATTCGAGAAGAAGTTTCGTTTGTCCGATGTTCTAGCCTCTGCGAGTGACGATCTGTTGTCTCACGAGCGCGGCGAGGCGCCAAACAAAGGGATCCTCCAGCCGACGCGCTGGAAGGACGCGCGCGGCTGATGCCTGAGCCGTTAGGCCTGCAGCCAGCGCTTCCTCTGGAGCATCCGATGGACAAGATCAAAGTGAACCACCAGTTTGAGCAAGACAATGGCACGCTCGGGACTCGAAGCAACTTCGAGGACGGAACGAGTCTTCCCCGGCGCATATTCATCAGAATGGCGAAGTACCTTCAAGGTGACGAAGGCGACAAGGTTGTGATTCCGGGCGTGAACGCATACAACTGCGGTGAGTACGAAGAAGCGCTCAAGTGGTTCACGAAGGCAGTCTCCCTGCACCGCGGACTTCAGATGGAACTGCAGCCGCACATCGACGCCTGCAAACGTGTCATTGGCACAGCGAAAGACGGCAAGGATCTTCTCTACGAAAAGAAGTCGGCCGAGTGGGAACGAAAACCCGCCCTCTTCAGAAAGCTCCTGACTCCCCCAAAGCCGCAGCTCCGCTGCAAGTACTGTGGTCACTACACGCTATATGTTGATCCTCTCGAAGGGCTCGCTTACTTGGGCACGAACAACTGCGATAGGTGCGGCAGGGGCTATCCAATGCCAGACTTCTCGTGGGATGGCCTGGATGGACAGGCGTACATCTACTACAGGCACTCAGTCACGGAGGACGTGTTTTACGACGAGTTCGAGCAGCGTTATGAAGTGCTGACACCCAGAGACCACTTCTTGAAGAAACGTTGAGAAGAGGGGGCGAGCCGCCGGGGTTTCCCGTGACCAACGAAGACATCATCGCTGAGATCAAGCGCTACGAGGCGACCCTGTCGGCGATCCTGTCGCGCTTCAGGCGTACCAGCGACGGCATATACATCGCCCGGGACGATGACCCACTGCTGCGCCAAATTGTCCGCGAGCTCGTCGACCTATTCGGCGATGTGCTCGGATCGAACAGTTACTCCCGGCAAATCGCGGCCGAATTCAACGAAGGGGTGTCGAACTTCATCGGCTCTCCGTCCTACAAGAGCGTTGAGAACATCATCTCCGTTGTTCGCGCGGCAATCACGCGGCTCCAGAGAAGTCCCGACCTCCTGGATCGAAGGAGATCTCAACAAGTTCTCGCTCGACGCGACAATGTCTTCATCATCCACGGCCGAGATGAAGCGAAATGGCGTGAGCTCAAGGACATCGTCACATCCGAGTTTCGGCTGAGCCCAATAGTTCTCCTTGAGCAGCCAGACGCGGGCTGTCAAACCGTCGTTGAGAAATTTGAATTCTATGCGCAGACATGTAGCTACGCCATCGCGGTCTTCACACCCGACGACGAGGTGACGACCAAAGAGGAAACGTATTTGCAAGCACGCCCAAATGTCATCTACGAGCTCGGGTGGTTTTGCGGGCGGCTCGGTCGGTCCGGAGCCATGCTTCTACTGAAAGAAGGCACGTCCGTGTTCTCGGATTTCGGCGGGATCATTCAGAAGCGCTTCGCTCGAAACGTCTCTGAGCGCGTCGCGGACATGAGAAGGGATCTCGTGGCTGCCGGAATTCTCGATGACGTCTAGGCCTAACTCGGCGATCGATCGAGACCGACGCGAAAAGACCGCGCGGCTCATCGCCACGCTGTTAAGCGAGCGACGCACGGGGGACAAGTCGGTGCCGGCGAAGATGAGAGAACTCATCGCCGACCTCGAACGGACCGGCTTTGTCGACTGCAGGCCGGTGCCTTACCGGCTGAGGTGGCACCATTGCGGTCCGATTCCGACAGCACGCAGCAGACGATCGGTACACCGCTCACACTCGGGAGGCGCAGGCGGCGCCGGTTCCTTTGGGCGAAGATCGGATCGAGGGCGATGACGAAGGAGCCGAACATCGCGGCGCGGTATCGGACGGCCTGACGGCCTGGCGTTGAGCGTGGTATGCGGCTCAAAAGCTGCTTAGACACCGCGGCCCTTGAACTGCTCCATCGACGCGTTCACGCCCAAGAAGGTCGCGATCCAATCGAACACCCCGACCGGGAGCACGCGCATCAACGGGATCGTAGAAACAAGGGGCGGGATTATCAACCGGCGCTTGTTTGCTCGGATGGCGCCGACGATCCGCTCGGCGACGTAGTCCTCTTTCAGAATCGGCAGCAGGATGGGAAAGCGCGACTTGACGCCGCGGAACATTCCGGTGTCGATGTAGTATGGACAGACCACCGTCGTCAGCACGCCCGGCGCGTCCTGCTGCAGCTCGGCCCGCAACGACTCGTCGAAGGCCATCGCGGCCCATTTGCTGGCCGCATAGTCCGCCAGCTTGGCGACGCCGATCAACGAGGACGCCGAGGCGATGGTGACGACGTGGCCGCGGTTGTGCTCGATCATCTGCGGCAGGAACGCCTTCGCCGTCCAGAACAAGCTCAGTGTGTTGACCGCGAAGGTGTTCTCGACCTTCTCATCCGGGATTTCGACGATCCGCTTGCCGCTGACGACGCCGGCGTTGTTGATCAAAATGTCCACCGCGCCGCCGGCGGCCTTCGTCTCCTCTGCCACACGGTAGACGTTCTCGCGCTTCGACACGTCGCACAGGAACGCGCGCGCCGGCTCACGCTTCGCCGCATTCAGCTCGGCAACAACCTTATCGAGGTTCTCCCGCTGTATGTCCCACACGCTGAGCCGGCCACCCAGTGCGGTCAGCTTCTTGGCCATCAGCCGGCCGATGCCGCTCGCACCGCCGGTCACGAGGATATGTCGTCCTGCAATCTCGCTCATGTTTGAACCCCCAATCCCAATGAGTTCGCGACTTCCACCCGCCGGGCTGACGCCGCGTACAGCCCGCATATCTCATTGTACGGATGTGGCTCGGCGTCAAGGGGAGTGAGCCCCTCGAACCCTATTCTCTGCGAACGTGATGGTCACAGCGAGCGGCGCAAAACGGAGCGCCGCGCCGCAGCGGTCACTTGATGATGTGTCTGGCGCGTCGCGTGCGAATCGACGGCTGCTGGGCGAGCAGACGCAAGCGCGAGCGAACACAATCGGGGTTCAAGTGGAGCTCCTCACAGACGTTTTCGAACGAAAACGGCCACTCCACGTCACGCGCCGCAAACCAGGCCATCAACCGGCGGTGACGGGCCTCATTGCCCACGCTCGCCGACTGCGTCACGGCCTTGAATTCCTCGATGGCATCGAGCAAGACCGCCATGAGCAGCCGCTTTTCCGGTGAGCTCACATCGACATCGCCCGACGACACATAATTAGCGGGCTGAGCGCGTACGCCACCCCGGACGACTGATGCCATGCCCTGCCTCCTCCGGTGAATCTTCGTTTGCGATGCAACGTACCCCGTAACGCAAGCGGTCTCCATCTCTGGCTACCGATGTCAGCCGCTCACGGTTCTTCCTACACCGACTTCACGGCGCCGTGCACTGACGGGAGAGAGGATATGGCCTGACATGGATCAGTTTTCAGCCGACCGGTCGGTTGGGCCCGCTTTGGGCTGACTACTGATCACAACTAGCGACTGGAGGATGACAGGTGGTATTTGCTACGCCGCGCGCTTACGCCCTAGCCTACCGAGTAACCCAGCGTTAACCTCTCCCAACACCCGCCTGCGAACGGGCGTTGGTGACGCGCTCGAAACCCGAGTTGTCGTGCACCTTCGAAGATTGGCCCGAGCCTCATCGCCATTTCGTTTCAGCAGGGGGGCCGCTTGGGTGTCGGGATAAAGGGACAGCGGGAACATTCCAACGTTGAACTCCACAAGGTGATGATCTGCCAGGCAGCGGGTGAATTGAGGCTGATAGAAATCTTCCTTGCGATTACGTTGCCCCGCGCTCAACCAGATGTTGCTCTCGCGAACATGCCGGAAATACTCACTCCGGTTGCGATCAAGCAGCTTCGTCTCGGGTTCCCAGTAGAGCCAACGGAGGCCGAACGGACGGTAGCAATAGCGGATGACGTTCTGCTGCAGAAACCCGCGCCTACACAACTGCTTTCGCACGAGTGAGGCATCGAAGCCTGCCGTTTTTGTCATCAACGTTGGCACGAGTTGCCGCACTTGCTCGTCACTCAACACCGAATCCGCGCTATGCGCTGGTGGGGCTCCGCGCCGCTCTCCGTTGTGAGTATTGTCTCGCCCCTGAAGGCGAGCGCACAACAGCCCCGCGTCGGAACCCACTCACTGCTGCGCGTCGCTCGCCGCCTGGCCGCGGGCCAAGCGCTGGCGGAGCACGCGGATCGTGGACCGAACCTCATCCCCACCCAACAATAGTGCCACGGCCGCGAACACCAGGATGCCGGCAGCCACCGCAAGCCCGAGCACGCAGGCATGCGTGAGCAGATGCCCGTGCTGCGACCAGTCGGTACGCGTCGCGATGAAATGAACCACCGGCACCATCGCCAAGGACGCCACGAGACTGCGGATGAATGACGGCACCAGTTCGCCAAGGCGCAACCGGCCGAGCCGCCGCTCCAGCAACACCACGAGCAGAATCAGATTCACCGTTGCCGCCAACGACGTGGACAGGGCCAACCCCGCGTGCCGCAAGTTGAACACCGAGATGGTCTGCGTGACGGCGGCGATCGCATCCGCCACCCGTGATTCTCCGGTCGGCGCGACGGGTCCCATCAACAGGAGGCTGAAACAGCAGTTCGCAGCAAAGGCCCACGCCGCCGTGATCACCGGCGTACGCGTGTCCTGCATGGCGTAGAAAGCGGGGATGACCAGCCGCACCATCGAGACGGACCACAGCCCGACCGCGAAGGCCGACAACGCACGGGCCGTCAGCACCGCCTCGGGATACCCGAACGCGCCACGCTGGAACAACACCGAGGTGATCGGTATGGCGAGGGTCATGATTCCAACCGCCGCCGGCACCACGATGCAATTGGTCATGCGAATGGAGAACGACAGGCTGCGCTGCAACTCGTCGTATGCGCCGCGCGCGGCTTGCGCCGCGAAGCTCGGCAGCGCCGCCGTGCCCAAGGCCACCGCGAAAATGCCCAGCGGGAACTCGAACACGCGATCGGCGTACCACAAGTACGACACGCTGCCGCTCGGCAGCACGGAGGCGAGGATGGTGTCCACCATGATGTTGATCTGATAGACGGCCGCCCCGAAGATCATCGGTGCCATCAGACCCAAGGAGCGCCGCACCGCTTCGTGACGCGGGCGCCACAGCGGCACAATCCGAATGCCGCGCCGCAACAACGGCGGGAGCTGCAGGAGCAGCTGCAGCACACCGCCAATGAGTACGCCGTACGCCAGCCCTTTTACCGGCACCCCGAGCCGCGGGCACAGGACCACGGCGGCCACGATCATGGCGATGTTGAGAAAGATCGGCGACATTGCCGGCGTCGAGAAGTGACGCAGCGAGTTGAGGATGCCCGAGGCCAACGCCACCAGGCTGATCAGGAAGATGTACGGAAATACGAGGCGCGTGAGGGTCACGGTCAGCTCGAACTTCCCCGGTTCTCCCACGAATCCGGGTGCAAACAGGCTCGTCCAGAAGGGCGCAAAGATGATGCCGATCGCGGTGAGGACAGATAAGCCGGCCGCCATGAACGTGGCCAGCGCGGAAGCTGCTTCCACGGCCTCGGCGCGCGAGCGGTTGGTCAAATAATCGGTGAACACCGGGATGAACGCCACGCTCATCGCGCCTTCGGCGACGAAGCGCCGCAACAGGTTGGGCACGCGAAAGGCCACGAAGAAAGCGTCCGCCGCCAGCCCGGTGCCGAAGTAGTAGCCGACCACGGCGTCACGCAGGAGCCCGGCGATCCGGCTGATGAACGTGAACACGCTCACCAATCCCGCCGCGCGCGCAATCTGCCGATTCTCACTCATAAGGATTGAGAGATTGAAGGATTGGGGGATTGAGGGATTGGAAGATTGACGGATTGAGGATTGAGAGATTGTTTCACTTGCTGAATCATCCTGTCCCAGTTCGCTGGACAAATTACCAAAATCATCCAATCATCCAATCCTCAAATCACACAATCACTCAAATCATTCTTCCGTGTCGATGCTGCGCCAGATGTACCACGCCGCGATGCTGCGGTACGGCCGCCACGGTGCGGCGATGCGTTCCAAGGCGCGCCGTTCGGGCAGTCGCCGCAAGCGGTAGAGGCGTTGCACGCCTTTGCGGACACCATAGTCGCCGACCGGCAAGACGTCGGGCCGGCCGAGGGAGAAGAGCAGGAGCATGTGTGCCGTCCACTCGCCGATGCCGCGCACCATGGTCACCGCCGCGATGATCTCCTCATCATGCAAGCGCGCCAGACGCTGCGCGCGTAGCGTGCCGGTGGCGAACGCTGCAGCGAGATCGCGCAGATACGACAGCTTCTGCCGCGACAGCCCGGCGCCAAGCAGCAGTGGCGGGGCGGCGGCCAAGAACTCCGCCGGCTGCGGGATGCGCCCGCCGAACAGCGCACACACGCGGCGCTCGATTGCACCGGCGGCGCTGCCGGCGAGCTGCTGATAGAGCACAGCACGGAAGAGGGAGCGATAGATCTGGCCTCGCGGTCGCAACGTGCACGGACCGACGCGATCGATCAGCGTGGCCAGCCGCGCATCCGCAGCCCGCAGGTGCTCGACGCCGACGTGCACGACATCGGCAGTTAAACGTCGTGGCGTGGCGCCACCCGCGGCAAGAGGAAGCGCTCTCGGATGTTTACGCAAGCTGCTTCTTCACTTCAGCAAACGCCTGGTCGGTTACGTCCAACCTCCGGCGGATGTCGGGCGCTTACTCCGACGGCAGCGTGACGCTCGCTGACCGGCCGCCTTCGAGCGTCGGCTCGTTGGCGGAGGTGGACAACGCGTTCGAGCCCGGCACGGCGAAGCGCTCGATCACCAACCCGATCACCGGCACATCGGTTCCGCGCACGATGACGTGCGCCGTATCGGTACCGACGTTGCTGCGCCGCAGCGCCGAAATCGAGCTGAAGTTGAGGTGGTCAAAACAGCTCAGCATCGTTGCCGCCGATAATCGCTGCCTCGAGCTCGTTAATGACCGAGAACTGTACGGTGGTTGCCGAGGGAATCTGATTCTCGAGGTCCTCCGAGCACGGGACCAGCACCAGTTGGCTATCGGAAACCGACTGGCTTGTGAGCGCTTCGAAGTGCAGCCGATCCGGGCACTGCTCGTAATTCACACCGTCGAGCGACACGCTACCCGTAAACGCTCCTGGCGTGAGACGGCGAAAGCCAATTGCGCTGTAACCGATGACTTGGTCGTTGGTGTCGGAGGTGTCGGAGATCAACGCGCGCCCCTGGAGGGCATTGTGGGAACTCAGGTCCGGCGTGCTCGGGCGTACGACACACTTCAACTCCCCCTCACCGACGAATGGCGGCGCCACCCGGACGCCGTTGCCGCCCAATCCCGTGCTTGCGGTCCACGAAAGTGGCTGGCTGGCGGTGAGCGAGAGGAAGAAATCGATTTCATTGCACGTGCCGCTGTTGACGAAGAAGCACTGGACGGAAATGGCAGCATTGGTGAGGTTCACCAGCTCAATGCGTGTCTCTTGGGTCGCCGAGACCTGGAGGAGTGGATAGATCACGATCGCCGAGGGCAGCGTTTGCGCTGGCGGGGCTCCGGCGACGTCGAACCCGGTCGGGTCGGGCACTGCCGGCCCCACCGACGGCGCCGAAGTCGGGGGCGGCGTGGACGTTGGAGTCGTCGTCGCGCTCGGCACAGGCGTCGACGTGCTCGTGAAAGTGAGCGTCGGCGTCGCGGTATTCGTCCACACCGCCGTTGCCGTGAAACTCGGCGTGGCGGTCGGCGCCACTGTGGGATGGAACGGCCCGCGGCTGAGGGCCTGGAGATACATGATGATCAGCGCGGCGAAGATACGGAAGAGATCGCTCATGGCAGCGTCACCGTGGCGGATCGGCCGCCTTGGAAAGACGGCTCGTTGCCCGCCGTGCCCGTCTGCCCGGCGAACGAAACGGTATCGATCGCGAGTCCGAGGAGCGGGGAGCTGGTGCCGCGCACGATCAGGTGCGCCGTATCGGTGCCGAGAACCGCGCGCGTCAGAGTCGAGCTGATGTCACCGAGCGCCTGGCGGTTGAAGCAGGTCACCGTGAACGAGGTTGAGAACGTCTGCTCAAACTCGCTCACGATGAGGAACTGCACCGCGGTCGATGTTGCGATTTGCTGCTGCAGGTCTTCCGTGCACGGCACCAGCACCAACTCGCTGGTCGAGCCCGGCTGATCCGCGAACACCTGAAAATGCAGCTTGTCCGGGCACTGCGCATACGTGCTGCCGTCCAAGGTGATGACATTGGAAAAGTCACCATCCGTGAGACGGAGGAAGCCGACGGCGTTGTTAGAGACGGTGGTGCCATCGACGCCGAACACCGTGCTGCGCCCTTGCATCGTGTTGTGGAACTGGATCTGTGGGAGCGACGGAATGACCACGCATTTAAGCTCGCCGTCGCCGAAAAACGGGGGCACCGCGGTGCCGGTCAGGATGTCGTTCATCCCGACACTGGCCAGCCACGACAGCGGCTGATACGGGGTGAAGTACACCATGAAATCGACTTCGTTGCAGGCGTCAGCCGTTATGTAGAAGCACTGTACGACCTGCGGATCGCCCGAGAGATTGACGAGCTCGATACGGGTGTCGTGCACGCCGTCGGCTTCAATGAACGGGAAAACCAGCAACGCGGACGGCAGCTTCTGCGCCGGTGGCTGCGCCCACGCGACTCCGGGCAACCACGCCCCGAGCACCGCAACCATCAGGAGACGCATCAGCCAGCGCAGACCGTTCATCAAACCGCCACCGCAGGGGCCATGGTAAATGCGGCGCCGAGGAAAATCAACGTCAAAAGAAAACTTTCCCGTTCTTACCGCAATGCGCTTGCAGTGCCGACGAGGGTCTTGACACCGTTCGGCTTCTCACACCAGACGTCGGTGTGTACGCGCGTCTTCACACCTTCCCGTACCTCGTCACGTACCTTGGCGCGCACGCCCAGGCGGTCGTTGACCCACACGACGTTGACCAGGCTGACGCTCAACTTGCCGCCACACAACCAGCCCGCACCGAAGTGACGTGTCAGGATCTCGGAGACGAAACATACCGACATCATGCCTTGCACGACGATGTCGGGAAAACCAAAAGCCTGCGCCATCTCGCGGTCGGTGTGATAGCTGCGGTGCGGGCCGGAAAATGCTTGGCACATGTCGATGGTGATCGTCTTTTCTAGCGGGCTCAGCTCGGGTCCCGCCCCCTCTCCGACGCTGAACGTGCGTTCCTGCTGTTTCTCTCGGCTCTTGTCGACCACGAAGCCTTCGCCCCCTTGTTCAACCAAGAAGCTCTGATGCGTGCGGCTGCGTTGCAGCCACCGCCCTGGGGTGTCGGTGATCAACACCTCGTTTACGACATACTCACGGTTGCGTTTGCGATAGCGCTCCACCACTGTTGAGCGCGCGCGCACGGTCTCACCGAGCAGCAGCGGATGGAACAGCTCCCACTCCTGTTTGGCGTGCAGGTTGCCGATGAGGTTGGGGAGGTACCAGCCGAGATCCCGGTAGACTTCGGAATGGAACAGCAGGGCGGGGGCGATGGGCCCACCGAACGGCGAGCCGCCGTGGTACCAGTCGTGGCGGTCTCCCGTGCCTTCCTCGTAGAGGCTGACGAGGTCGGGGGAGATGGTGTACTCATGGCCGCCCATGTCGCGGCCGACGAAGACATCGTACTCGCTGTGGAAGCCTTGCGGCATGAGCAGGCCCGTTTACGGCGGCTTTAGCGCTTCAGGGGATGGCGACGCGATCGACGCGAAAATGCGCCGGCCAAAACGGCGGGCGCGCCGGCCGCCCGGTGTGCCAATGCGAGGCTTCTACACGAGGTCCACATGCGTCAACACAGCCCTTCACAAGGACAAAACTGACTACCGTAGCCGCCTACTCGAACAGCACTTCCCCGCATCACGGAATGGCCCCCTTCTCCTTCAAACGGCTGATCGCGTCCCGGTCGTAACCGAGCTCGAGGAGGATCTCTTCCGTGTGCTGGCCCAACTCCGGAGCAGTGGAACGTGGCTGGCAGCCACCTTCTGAGAAATCCACCGGCGAGGCAATCATGCGGGCGCTGCCCTCCGGCACCGGCACGTCGGCGAATGCACCGCAGGCGATCGCCTGCGGGTCGTTGACGACTTCCTCCGGGGTGAACACCGGCGCCCACCACACGCCTTCGCGGTCGAAGATTTCGGCCCACTCCGTCAGCGGCCGGGTCGGAAAGACCTGGTCGAGAAGCTGCACCAACTCGGCGCAGTTCAGCCCGCGTGCCAGCATGTTGTCGAACCGCGGATCGGCAAGCCATTCCGGACGCCCAACGGCCCGCGCTAGGGCGGGCCAGATGCGATCTCCCTGAAGGCCCAGGAGCCAGAACCAACGGCCATCACGATCGTAGTAACAACTGATCAGCGGGTTGGGCGTGGCTTGTCGGCTCATCGGTGGGGCGAACATTCCCATGCGCAGCATGATGCTCGTATCCCACCCGATCGTGAAGATGCCGAGGCGCAGCAGCGACGTGGAAATCAGCTGGCCGCGTCCGGTCCGATGGCGCGCCAGCAGTGCCGCGCACACCCCGGCCGCAGCGGCGATGCCGGCGACGTGATCACCCATCCCTGCCCGTTGGTACGGCGGTTCCGTTCCCGGGGGAGTGAGCAACGCCGCGATGCCGGAGCGCGACCAGTAGGCGCCGATGTCAAACGCGGCGCGGTCGCGATTGGGGCCTTCGAGGCCGTAGGCCGTCACGCTGGCGTATACCAAGCGTGGGTTCCGTTGCGAGAGGCTCGCATAATCCAAGCCGGCACGCGCCAACGCTCCGGGCCGCAGATTGGAAATGAAGACGTCGGCGCGGTCGATGATCTGCAGCGCAATGGCGTGCCCTTCCGTCTCGGCGTAGTTGATGGCAATGCTGCGCTTGCCGCGGTTGTCGGTCTCGAACGGCGGATTGACCGGCGCCTCCAGTCCCGCCGCTTGCTGGAACAGATTGCGAAACGGGTCGCCGTTCGGCGGCTCGATCTTGATGACCTCGGCTCCCCAGTCCGCCAACACTGCGGCCGCAGACGGGCCAGCAACCCAGAATCCAAGCTCGACGACGCGGACACCTTCCATCGGACCAGACATGCAAGTCACCTCCGTAAACGACTGCCCTCCGATAGACTTTGAAGAAGAATGGGAGGTGAAGTCAACAGGTGACGCGCTTGCCAGTGCTTGCATAGAAATTACGTATGACGTAATTTCTATGCATGCAGACCCTCACCGAGCGCGTCTTTGAGCTGGCCCCGCCGGGCGGGTTGTTCGACCAGACCGTGATGCGGAATCTGTTCCCGAACGCTTCGACCGGGGCGCGCCGGCTGCTGCTGCATCGGGCCGTCGGCCGCGGCGAGGTGCTGCGCGTGACGCGCGGCGTCTATTGTCTCGCCGCACCGTATCGCAAGAGCCATCCCCATCCGTTCGCCGTGGCGGCTCTGCTGTGCTTTCCCTCGCACGTCAGCCTCGAGTCGGCGCTGGCGTATCACGCGCTGATTCCCGAAGCGGTCTATGGAGTCACTAGCGCCACGCTGCAACGCGGCCGCGAGTATGCCACGCCGCTCGGCCACTTCACCTATGTCCGCGTGCCCTGTGACGACCCGACCGCCGGCGTCACGGCGGTGCCGTTGGATCGCCAGTGGTGGGCCTTCGTGGCGTCGCCGCTGCGGGCCATCGCCGATCTCGTCTCGGCGCGCCGGGCGATCGCGTGGCGCACGGACGGCGTCGCGTTTCTGACGGACTCGATGCGCATCGACATGGAGGATCTGCGGAGCCTGCCGCTCGACGACTTCGAGGAGATTTGCACGAGCTTCCGCAATCCGCGGGTGCGCGGCTACCTGACGGGGTTACGGGAGGAGTTGGCGCGATGATTGAGGGCCTGATCGACGCACGTGTCCGCGAGCTGCAGCCGGCGAACGTCGTCGAGCAAGAAAACGCCGTTCAGGAGGTGATGCAGGCATTCGTGCTCGCCAGTCTGGCGCGCTGCGGCTTCTTCTCCCGCGCCGCGTTCCAGGGCGGCACCTGCCTGCGGATGCTATATGGAATGAGCCGCTTCTCGGAGGATCTCGACTTCCTGCTGCACAAGGCGAACACGCGCTTTCGCTGGGAGTCCTATCTGCACGCGGTGCGGGACGATTGTGCCCAGCAGGGCATCCACTTCGAGGTACAGGATCGCTCGCGTGCCGGCGCCGCGGTGCAGGCGGCCTTCTTGAAGACCGACTCGATCGGCAAGGTCCTGCAGCTGGACCTGCCCTTCTCCCGCCACGCGTCGAGGAAGATTAAGATCAAGCTGGAGATCGACACCAACCCACCCGCCGGCTCGGACTGCGAGACCCGGTATCTGACCTTTCCCGTCGTCAGCGCCATCACCACGCAGACACTGGAATGCGGGTTCGCGACCAAGTCGCACGCACTGTTGTGCCGGTCCTATGCCAAGGGACGCGACTGGTATGACTTCGTCTGGTACGTGGGGCGGCGGACGCGGCTCAGCTATCGGCTGCTGGCCAACGCCTTGCTGCAGGCCGGGCCGTGGGCGGGCCGGCCCGTGAAGGTCACGCGCCGGTGGTACCTCGACGCCATGCGTGTGCGCATCGGCCAGATCGACTGGCGGGCGGCGCGCGCCGACGTGGCCCGCTTTGTTCCCGCCCGCGAGCAGGAGGGGCTGCGTGCTTGGAGCGCGGCCTTCTTCTCGCAGCTGCTCGAGCAGCTCGCGGCGTATCTTCCCGAGCGGTGAGCGCCCCTGCGGCGCCGGTGGGGCCTACACGCGCCTCATACGTGTCTGAGGCGCGCCTCGCTGGCGGTACTGAGATGCGAGTGACATTTGTCAGCATCTGATATCCGATTCGGATCAGAGTCTGTTCGATGGCTGTACTTGCCCATCGGCGGGGAAGCGTGCGAAAGTGGGCGGAATCAACACCAGAAGGGGGAGCATCGGAATGGTGCGACACACTCGGCGAAGCACATCGAAAGCCAGCGAGGAGGAGAAGCGTCTCCTTGACGCTCTCTCGACGGCGCTGTCAACGGAGGAGGTTCGCGGGGTGCTGGCTGCGGCGGTGCTGGCGTTGGATGCCGCCGGTCGGGAGCGGCTGTACGGGCAACTGGGTGAAGAGACGAGTGGCGTCCTGCGCGCGCTGCTGGAGAAAGGTTCGACATCACAGCGGACGCCTGCGCTCGCGGCGAGCTCCGAGAAGATTCGTGAGCGATGGACGAAGCTGTGGGCGGATTGGTCCGCGGCTGTGGATGAGACTACCTCTGAAGACGGTCGCTACGTGATCCAGGAGCATCACTGGGAGCAACCGTACTTGGACATCTCCGGCCTGGCCCACGATCTTGAGCCCATCGCGGCCGAGATGCGGAAGCTTCTTCCGAATGCAATCGATCTGGGCCTGGAGCCCGGCCTCGGTGCAGCGGAGGTTCTCGAGAGTCTCGGCGACGAGGTCGGCGCGGGCCTTCCCGATTGGATGGACGTACCGGAAGAAGACTGTGACCTCGGACCCGAGGTGACGCGCGGCATACTCGAGTGGGAGCAGCTTTCGTCACCGCTTGAGCCTGGAGGTGCCTTCGCGCTCGTTGACCGGATCCGGCAGGCGGAGGCCGCAGCAAAGGTGTTCGGCCTGGATGGCGACACGATCACCCGGTTCGTCATCGGCCTCGGCAAACCGGAGCAGCGCGAGGTTCTCGCTGGGATCGAGGCTCACCATGCCGAGGAGCACTGGGCCGGGGAGCTGGAGTCACCGTACTCGACCTGGTTCCGGCTCCGCCACGCGCTTGCCGAGCGCTGGCAGCCGGAACTCTTCGAGCAGGTCAGCCGCCGCCACATCGCAAGGGACTGGACACTGGCGCCGCCGCTCGTTTCGAGCTTGCTCCGCCAGCGCCGTTACGAAGAGGCCCTTCCGGTGGTCGAGACGGCAATGGCCTCGTACCTGGGACTCGCTGAGGGCGAGCGTTGGGACCCACGCCTGTCGCTGCTCGCCTCAGCCCACCGGTTCAGGTACGAGCACGACACCAACGAGGTCCTCAGACTCGTCGAGAGCTGGCGCAAGATCGCCTCGCAGCTCGACCGCGAAGAGGAGGATCACGCACTCGATTTCCAAATCGCCGTTGCTCGCGGATGGGCCGACGGAGACGCTGTGCTCGCGGCGCGCGACGCCCTCCCCCGAGCGCTTCGCGCCGCTCGGTAAACGTCTCTTCGAACAGTGGCGCGAGCTGGTCGTGCGCGAAACACTAGGCGCGACGTCCCGAGCCGATGACCCGCCCGGCGCGGCGTGGGTTCGTGGTCTCGTCGACGCCGCCGCGAGCCGCACTCCGCTGGCGTTCCGCCGGGCGATCACCACATGGCTCGGCGAGCTGGCGGGCAGTCGAGACACCCTGGCCGCCTCAACATCCGCTCTCGCGATTCTTACTGGTGACGTCTGGGGCAACGGCCTGAAGCACCGTGCCCCGGCCCTTGCCCGTGCTCTGGGTCACGACGTCGAGAGAGATGACGCCCTGCAAGCCTGGAGACGGCGCGTGGCCAAGCGCTTGGGCGGAACGGAGGTGGGGGAGCTTCTCATGAATTTCTGGACACGAAACATCGCCGATGTCGTTCCAGATCCCGGCTCGGCCTTTGGCTCCGACTACTCCCAGTGTGCAGACTGGCTCGCTGCGTTGTGCGAGCTGAATGCCACTGCTTACCGGCGTATGCTCGCCGACTGGACCACCCGGCACGCGCGCCGCAGGAATCTCTGGAGAGACATCGACGCGAGAAAGCTTCCGCGTAACATGCGTTGATCCACGCGCGCCGCGCGAAATAGATATGGGTCTCGGGATCGGCGGAGGTAGAGTAAATGTCGGATGGAACAGACGCGCAAGGTCCGAATCGCCGGCAATGGCGGCCATTAGAGTCTACCTCGACGAAGACGTTCACCCGTTCATCGCCGACGCCCTGCGCCTGCGCGGCTGGGAGGCACTGACGACCGTCGAGGCAGGGCGCAGGACTAGAGACGATCACCAAGTCTTGAGCGGTTCAGCAAAGATCTTGAGCCGAACGGCAAAGAAATGGAAAACGGGAAACAGGAAACCGGAGACGGGAAACTGATCGATTGGCCGGTTTTTCATTTCCGGTTTTCGGTTTCCTGTTTTTCATCTTCTTCCTGTTCGGTTCCGGCTCTGCCGGGTTAAGGTGTTCACCCGCCTGGGTGCGTCGGGGTAACACAGCGTGGAATCACAGAAAGGAGGAGTACCCAACCGCTTGAAGCCATGGTGGAGTCGGGTGTATGAGCGGCCCGTGGAAGCGGCGGTGTTAACCGCCAGGGCTGGCGTGGGTTGGGGATTTCATTGACACGCCGATTTCAAAGTCAGCGATGGGGAGCGTCGCTATGCAATTGCTCGATGAAGCACGGGTATCCTCACGGTGCGTAGTGAGCGTGATGGGAGACCATGCTGGCGAAGGCGTTGGCGCGATCTTCAAGAGGAAGATTGCCGATATCGGGCGAACAGGCAAGACATTCTGGCTCATGAAGTCACCCAAAGCACGACCCGCGCAAGTCCAGAAGATATGCGGGACAGTCCCCGCATACACAATTTTCGTTGAACCTGCGACCAAGGGAGGCGCCCGTCCCACTACGACAGAGACAGCAGCCAGGGAGTACTCCGTTGATGGGGAGTCCTGGCATCGACTTCCGGAAGGTATCGGCCCTGTTACCGGGAAACTCGATACCGGCGCGGCCGCTCTTGTTTTCGACATGATGGAGACAGCCGTCAGTGAAAGACTGGACCTATGGGGTTACGGAGATTTCCCTGATGCGAAGAAACCTCTTAAGTTCATACTTGGTTGTTCTACGGTTTGTGCAGTGCGAGGAAACATGACGTCACACCCCGACAGAATGAGAAAACGTTACAGAGGAGTTGTCGCAGTAGCCCGACTTGCGGAGCCCTATTGCGTGTGGCTTAGGTGAATCGCTAACCAGTGCCTGCAGACGGATGGCCTTCAGCCTGCGGCTTCCGGCCACCGCTAAGGAGCAGCGTTCGGCAGCAGCGGAGCGCGCGTGAAGGAAAGGGGATCACGTGGCGAAGTTGGGAACGACGCAACGGCCGGCGGTTCTTCGCGTGCAGTCGATGGAACGCGCGGATGAGCTAATGGCGATCGCTGAACGCAACGGCTGGAAAGTAATCGTTGGTGTTGAGTCGGATAAGCCGGAAAACACCGCCGACATCGAGACGCTCATGCGAGGAGGAGCTACCCCGATACGCCGAGAACAGAGGGTCAGTCGTAATGATCCGTGCCCGTGCGGCAGCGGGCGCAAGTTCAAGAAATGCTGCGGGCCATGAGAGCGGCATCGTCACCTCCAAGTCGCATTTGTAACCCACAAGCCTGTCCCACCCCCTCAACCTGAGGATATCTCCATTGGCCAGACGCTTGAGGAATTGCTGTAATGGAAGCACGGCGATCGGTCCGTCGCGCAACGATTCGCGGCCCGTATAGATTCCGAACACCCGCCGCAAATGTTTCTCGGCCTGCAGCTGCTTGAGTGCCGCCGTGACTCACCCCCGCCTCCGATGATAATTGTCATCGTAATGCGCCCCCCGAAAACGATACCGCTCATTCTTGCTCTCGACGCCGGCGGCAGCTCGACACGATGCATGATCGCCCGAGCTGACGGAACGGTCCTCGCCCAAGCACGCACAGGGCCCGGTAATCATATCCTGTCGGGGTGGGAGGTGGCGCGGACCTCAATCAGCGCGGCGATTGCGCAGGTGTGCACTGCGGCGGCAGCGCCGGTTGAAACGATCGATTGTGCCGTGGCGGCCAGTGCCGGCGTGGGGGCCAACGCAGAAGGGTGCGAAGTCATCGAGGCGCTGCTCACGGAGATCGTTCCCGGCGCGCGGGTACGAGCCGTCGGCGATATGGTCGCAGCCTTCTGGGGCGCGCTGGCGGCGGACTTCGGCGTCGTCGTCGCGGCCGGCACCGGCGCAGTGTGCTACGGCCGCAACCGCACCGGCGCCAGCATTCAGGTCAGCGGATGGGGACAGATCATGGGCGACGAAGGCAGTGCGTACGACATTGCCGTGCGGGGGTTACGTGCCGGTGCCCGCGCGCTCGACGGGCGCGGGCCGCGGACCGCCTTACTCGAAGGCATTGCTGATGCGCTGGGCGTGAGCGGTTTTGTCGAGGTGGCGTTTCGGGTGTACGGCGAGCCGCTGGCGCGCGAGGCCATCGCGGGCCTTGCCACCATCGTCTGCCGAGCGGCCACCGACGGTGATGCCGTCGCGATCGCCATTCTCGCGGACGCCGGTGCTGAGCTGGGAGCGGCGGCAGTTGCTGCTCTGCGGAGTCTGTGCCTGGCAGATGTGGAGGCGCCCGTGGCGTACACCGGCGCGGTCTTTGATGCGGGCGCCTTCATCGTCGAGCCGTTCTGCCGCACCGTACGCGCCGCATGTCCCCGGACCGTCATTACGTCCGCCGTGTTTCCCCCGGTGGTCGGTGCATTCAAAATTGCGTTGCGCGAGATGCAGGTGGCGTTCACGCCGGAAACGGCAGCCGTGCTGCGCGCCGGCTTCGAGGAAGACCGCGTATGACCGTGCATGCCGGCTTTGCGGAACTGGACATCACGCCGCCGGCGGGCCTTCCCCTGGGCGGCTATGGGATGCGGACGGGCGGGGCGGACGGAACTCTGGATCCGCTCTTCTGTCGGGCTGTCGTGCTCGACGATGACACGGGTCCGATGGCGGTCGTCGTCCTCGATCTCGTGTATGTGTTCGCCGACTGGACGGCGCGTGTGCGCGCACGCACCAGTGAAGTGGTGGGGCTCGCATCCGACCGCTTGCTCATCAGCGCAACGCATACCCATGCAGGTCCTGGTGTCTTTCGCTCCTCGCTCGACTCCGACCCGCGGCTACGCGTCTACGAAGACGCGCTTGTGGACCGCGTGATTGAGTGTCTGAGTGCCGCCAGCGCCGCGAGCGCGCCCGCACATCTGCGCTGTGGGAAGACTGCGGCTGCGGGAGTGGCGGCCAACCGCCGGGATACCGTCCCTGCCAATCGACGAAACGGTGCGGGTGCTGTGCGCACACGACGAGTCCGGGCAGCTGCGCGGTGTGCTGGCGAACTTCGCGTGCCACCCGACGGTGCTATCCGCGGCGAATCACTCGTATTCGGCGGACCTCTTCGGTGCCGCCGTCGAGATTGCCTGCCACGATCTCGGTGTCCCCGTGCTGCTCGCCAACGGGGCTGCGGGTGACGTCAGTACCCGCTTCACGCGGCGGGCGCAGACGCCGAGCGAAGCCCGCCGCCTGGGCGCCGTTCTCGCGAATGGCATCTGCGCCGGCGTGGGCCGCGCCGCACGCATCGGCGGCCGAAGTGACCGACGCCTTTTCGATGCAGCAGTGGGATCACTATCAGTGAGTTGGCGTAGTTTGCCGGCGCCGGAGGCCGCCGTGGCGCGACTGCAAAGCGCGTTGGATGCGCTGCACTCTTTACGCGCCGTAGGAGCAGACCCTGCGGCGCTCCGCCTGGCCGAGGCGCGCGTCGAAGGCGCGCAGGCCGAGGCGTGGGTGAGCAGCCAGGGCGGCTGGGAAGCGCTGCTCGGTTCGCGGCAGCCGGCGGCGCCCGTCCAGGCGTTACGCTGCGGTGAGGTGGCCATCGTCGGCGCACCCGGGGAGCTGTTCTCATCGGCCGCACGGTGGCTGCGCCGCCGCCTGGGCGAGAGCGCTCTCGTAATCGGGTACGCGAACGACTATCTCGGCTACTTGATTCCCGAGCAGGAGGCGGCTGCCGGCGGATATGAATCCTTGATTGCCATGGTCGATCCAGCTTGCGAAGCGACGATCCGAGATGGTTTGGTACGCGTGGCCCAATCGGCAGGATGCGAAGTCGATGACTGAGAGTCAGACAGACGGAGCGGAGCGTTTCTTCTCGCTGGTGATCGAGCTGATGGCGCGCTTAGGCGACAGTCAGCGCCCGGCCATTGCGGCAGCGGCTGACGCCATCGCGCACAGCCTACAGGCGGGTGGTCTGGTGCACCTCTTCGGCACGGGGCACTCGCACATGCTGGCGGAAGAAGTGTTTTATCGCGCCGGCGGCTTGATTCCGGTCGATGCCATGCTCGATCCCGCCGTGTTACTCAGCACCGGGGCGCAACGCAGCACGGTCGCCGAACGGACGTCCGGCCTCGCTGCCGCGATCGCGGCGCGCTACGAGTTACGGAGCGGCGACGTTGGTATCGTGATCTCCAATTCCGGACGCAACGCCGCGCCGGTCGAGATGGCCATGCTGATGAAGGCGCGCGGGCTCACCGTGATCGCACTCACCAGCCGGGCGCATTCCGCCGCCGTGTGCCCCGTCCCGCCGCAGTCGCAACGACTGTTCGAAGTTGCCGATATCGTCCTGGACAACGGTGGCGCGTATGGCGACGCCAGCCTGCAGCTGCCTGGAGTTGCGCATCCGGTGGGTCCCACCTCGACGATCGCCGGGGCCGCACTCTTGCACGCCATTTTCATCGCCGCCATGGAACGTCTGGTCGCGGCAGGCGAGAAGGTGCTCAACTTGCCGAGCGGCAACGTGGAGGGTGCCAACGTGGCCGACCTGGCCGCGGAGCTGAGCCGCTACCGCGACCGGATTCGGCATTGGGAATGAAAGAGAAGCCGTCAGCGATCAGCACTCAGCTATGAAGAGCCTGTTGTTTCACGGCGGCGACATCGTCACCCCTCAAGGGTTGCGGCGTGGCATCGACGTCCGGGTCGACGATGGTGTGATCACGCACGTGGGTCCGCAGTTGTCGGCGGCGGGCGCAATGGTGGTCGATGCACGTGGGTTGGTGGTTGCGCCCGGTTTCATTGACATCCACATTCACGGCGCCGGCGGCGCGATGTGCGAGGTCGGCGATCCGGATCAACTCGAAGTGATTTCCACGACGCTGGCCCGTTTCGGCACGACCGGATTCCTCGCCACCATTGCGACCTTGCCTCCGGACGCGTTGCGCGCTGCGGTCCGCAGCGTTGCCAGCGCCGCCGGGGACGAATCGGGAGCGCGTATCCTGGGAATTCATCTTGAAGGACCATATCTGAATCCGTTGCGGGCCGGCGCCCAGGCTGTCGCGTGGATGCGTGCGCCGTCGATCGAGGAGTTCGATGCGCTGCAAGAGTTGAGCGGCGGAATGATCCGGCTAATCACCGTGGCGCCGGAGTTGGAGGGGGCGTTGCCGTTCATCCGCGCCGTGCGCGAGCGGGGGGTCGTTGCGGCGGCCGGACATTCGAATGCGACCGAGGCCGAGATGCGCTTGGCGGTACACGCCGGCGTCACGCACGTGACGCACCTCTTCAACGCCATGCGCGCGTTCCATCATCGCGAACCCGGCATCATCGGCGCCGCATTGACCGACGACAGGCTCTCCGTCGAACTGATCTGCGATGGACATCACGTCAGTGGAACCGCCGTCGATCTAGCGTTGCATTGCAAGCCCACGCTAAAGGCCGTGCTTGTCAGCGACGCCGTCGGCGCGCTGGGTTTGCCCGACGGCGAGTACGAAATGTTCGGCATGGCCTGTGTGGTGGCCGATGGCGCCGTGCGCCTCAAGTCCGGCGGGCAACTTGCCGGCAGCTGCCTGACACTGGACTGTGCGGTGCGCCACGTACACCGGTGGAAGCCGGCGCTGCCGCTCACGGATCTGCTGCACAGTGCCTCCTGGGCACCGGCGCTCGCCGTCGGTCTGGCCGATCGGCGCGGAACGATCGAGCCGGGCAAGGAAGCCGATGTGGTTCTCCTTGATGCCGACCTCAACGTCGTGCAAACGTTCCGCGGCGGCAAGCAGGTGTGGTCACGCCAACCCTGAGTCAGGCTACAGGGAGAGTCGATTCTCTTTGTGCGCTACCAGATCGGCTTCCGTCAGCCCCCGTAGACCGTTCTGCATCGCGTCGTACGGGAACACCTTGACACGGTTGCGGATTGCGGATTGCACGGATGGAGGAGGCAGAGCTTATGACGAAGGATGAGCTCAAACGGCGAACACGCCAGTTTGCCTTGGACGTGATCCGGTTGGTGGAGTTGCTACCGCGCAGCAGAACAACAGAAGTTCTTGGCAAGCAGCTCCTGCGCTCGGGGACGTCGGTGGGAGCGAACTATCGCGCCGCCTGCCGTGCGAAGTCGTCGGGAGATTTCGTTTCCAAAATGGGGATCGTCGAGGAAGAAGCTGACGAGGCGATCTACTGGATGGAACTGCTCGTGGATAGCGGCTGTGTTCGCGCCGCTGGAGTGCACGCCTTGCTTCAAGAAGCGGATCAACTCCTGGCGATCACGGTATCCTCAATCAAGACGGCCCGTATCACAAGGGAGCGGAACAGGTAAGGGAATCCGCACCCCGCAATCCGCACTCCGAAATCCACAATCCGAAATTGCGCCGCCGCCGGCGCCGACGCCCGCGCGAACGCCCGCGTGGCTATCGAGTACTTTGCCCATCTTCGACGACGGGGCTGCGGACCCTGCCGGGCTCTGGTCCCACTGAAGTTGCTGGCAGCAACCACGCCTGGAATCACGCCCGCGGCGCGGTGGTGCATGCGCCGCCGCGCCGCGGGTACCAAGTGGCAAGTCC